>CAVZCE010000001.1:0-288747 GCA_963773695.1 uncultured Chloroflexia bacterium
CAGCCGTGGGCGAGGATCAGGAGCGAACCGATGTTGGTGAGGACGCCCAGGAGGCCGATGGCGGTTGCCGCGGCGGCGCCCCAGACCAGGAGGCGGCGGTATCGGCGCGCGGCGAAGACCAGGACGGCCAGGACGCCCAGGATCACGGCCAGCTTCATGACAGCACGCCGTCGATGCCGCCTATCCGGTAGGCGAGGACGGCGAAGCCGTTGCTCTCCAGGTGAATGCCGTGCAGGTCCACGCCCAGGGCGAAGGTCGCCGCGTCCAGGAGCTGGACGAGAAGGAAGAACACGAGCATCGCGCGCACCTGCATACCGGCAAGTAGAGCACAAAAGTCACCAAGACCTCACCAGTGGCCCATTTGGGTGATGGCGCGCGCTCGTTGGTCGGATGATGCTTGCCGTCACGGCCGCAGCCTGCGGCCCACCCCGAGCGAGGTGAAGCATGCCCGTCGAGCTCTACTACGTCCTCGCGCTCCTGGTCGTGGCCGTCATCTTTGGCTACTTCTACCTGAAGCGCGCCCAGGCCCGAACGCCCAGCACAAAGACCGATGCTGCCGCCCCCGCGACGCCGGCCGAGACACCGGGGCAGGACACGCCCGAGCGACCTGCCTGACCGCCAGGCCCCGGGGACCACTTGCGTGCGGTGAGTAGGATCAGCCGCAGATGAAGGCGCTGCTCCTGTTCCTGCTGGTCCTGCTGATCATCGGCGGCGGCATGAAGTACGCCGGGATGCAGCTGCCCGTCATCGACTTCCCGGTTGGCCCGCTGGGTCCGCAGCACGTCAACCTGGTGCCCGGCTCTCTGCGCGGGGGCGACAACGGCGGCCAGATCGTCATCCCGCTGCACTAATGGAGTAGCGGCTCGACCTCTGAAGCCGGGTAGCTGCGCGACTTGAACAGGAAGTTCAGGACGTGGCCCGGATACTTGGGATCCGGCGGACCCCACGGCACGCTGTAATCCCAGACGATCTGACCGTCCGGGGTCACCTCGACGATCTCGCCCTTCGTTCCCAGGGTGATCAGGGTGTCCCCGTTCGGCAGCCGTTGCGCACCGCCCGTGATGGGGGAATAGAAGTCGGAGCCGGCGAGGCCCCATCCCTGGTACGACCAGACCACCTTGTTGGTCAGCGGGTCGATCTCGAGTGCACGGGACGCCGACATCGCTCCGCGGAGGTACTGGCCGTCGTCGAAGAGAAGTACATGTCCATTGGGTAAGAGGGTCGCGTCATGCTGCTGATCGAGCACCCAATCACCGCCATATGACCAGATGACCCGTCCGGTCTGCCGCGCGACTAGCGTGATGGTGCTCACGGTCCGCGAGCTGATGAGATAGGCCTCTTGGTGAGTCACTGGGTCGGAAGGCGTGTAGAAGATGCTGTTGCTATGCGTCCACTCCTGGCGGCTCATGTAGTCCGGAATCGGGTGCTCTTCAGGGTTCCATGCGTTAGCAAAATCAAAGACTACGTGTTCCTTGTTGGACTTCGGGTCGATTTCGATGATCTGGTCCGTCCATACGCTCCCGGTGGCTTCCGTGCCGGGAGTGCCGCCCGGAATGCGCGCCGCAAAGGTTGGATCCAAACGAGTCAGGCGCAGGGTCGCGATCATACCGTCCGGAAGCTCAGTGAAGTCGTGGTGGATGAGTGGATCCTTCAAGGTCCACAGCACGGTGCCGTCCCAGCTTAGCCGTTGGAACACGCCGTAGGTCGCCATCGGCGCGGGTCGGTTGGCTTTGTCGGCAAACTTCGGCAGCTGCCCGAGGTACAGGAGGCTCCCGTCTGAGTCCATGGTCGCCATACCCAGCAGGTTGTACGGGAGGTGCCACGAGTGCACCACTCGACCGTCCCTTGCGATGAGATCCACACGATTATCGAAGTTGACCCCCACCGTCAGATAGCCGTCGCCGGCCCGCGATTTGTCGAATTTCGCAACGCCCTCCGGGCCGGCTAACACGTCGATCCTTATTCCCAGCGCTCCAGGCAACACCAAGCCAAGCAGGAAGGCTGCGGACACGAGCACGGCTCCGACCAGCGACCACGCGAGCTTGCTTCTAATGTGAACGCGCACCTTCATCACTGTTCTCCCTCACGTGGATCTGGCCCAACACTCGGCGTCGAAGTTCGTGATTCGGCCTCTTGCGCTATGTCGCGCGATCGCCCCGTCTGACTGGCCGCCTCCGGCACCCTGAGCCAATTCCACAGTTCCAGAAACACCATCAAGAGGTAATAGCCCAACCAGTAGGGCTGAATAGCCAGACTGGCGAGTCCCACACGTCCCTTCCAGACGAGCCACGCGCATAATGCGGCGCCAACCGCGATCCACCACGGGCCCAGAAGGCGCGCAGGTCCATAGTCATAGAATGCTGCGAAATCGGAATTCGGCGAGAGGATGAGGCGCACCCAGTCTGCTGCGTAGCCGAGGAGGAGCATCAGCGCCAGCTGTGCCAGCGCTAGGGCGACCACAGGTAACCGCCATTCTGGGCGTTTCCAAAGCAGCCACAGGAATAGTGGGAGCAGGAACGGTCGCGGTGCCAGAAGTGAGATGAGGAAGTAGACAGCACTCCCCAGTCTGCTGCCGCGCATGGCCGCAACCCCGGCCACGAGCGCGAATGTGACCACGTTGCCCACCTGGACGTCCTGCCAGAACGGCCACGACGCCAAGACCAGAATTCCGAGGGGCCACCCCAGGATCGGAAGCACAGCGAAATGGAGGAGACGCCAGCCCAGCAGACCGATCGTCGGTGCGATTAACCCGATGATCCAGGCGAAGATGGGCGAGTAGCGGAACACACAGTGGTCACACCACTCCCACCCGCCTGGCCAAACGTAGAGGTTCGGGCTCCCGATTCTGCGCGAGGCCTCCACGTATACGTCCCAGTCGATCGAATGCGGAAATCTGAAGATGTCCTGGGTGACGAGGGGGCTGGCGAAGGCCAGCAACCAAATCGCGGCTAGCGCTACTGCACCGGGCAGCCAAGCCCGTGGTTGCCACGTCAGACGGGTTTGTGATGGCACTGCGTTGAGGGCCCTACTGCGCTCGCTTCAGCACAGCGATAGTTGCACCTGGCCCGTCATAGGTAACGGCGAATAGGGGCGACGACCGGAGACTTGTCCGCAACGCCATACAACAGTCGCCGCTGACTGTCCGGCCGACAGTCTCCTTGGGAAGAAACACCCCTTTGAACGGGGCATCCGAGGACAGCTGAACCAGGCAGGAGGCATCACGGTCCGCGCATTGCTGCGCCTCGCTGTCGAGCGCGATGACTGTCTTCCAAGCATCGACGCTGCTGAACTCGGAACCTTGGGCAGTGGCGATGCTCACCTTGCTGGTTAGGTATGGGAACCATTCCGACGTCGCGTCCTGCGCCCAGTTGACGCCCGAGATGACCACGTACGTCTTCTGCGACGAGTCTCGGCGCACGATGTCCATGGCTGCCCTGACCTCCGGGCTAAGAGTGTGTAAGGTGTTCTGCGGGAGCTGGGATGCCCACACGCTAGCCAGCAGTACGACGGTTGCGGCGGCGGCCAATGCCACGGGCTTCCGCGTTGGTCGGATATGAGGGCCGATGGCATCGATCACGGCGATCGAGATCAGGACCGACCAAGGGAGCATTGCGTAGGTCGGGCCACCGCCGGGCATCAGTGCGAAGATCATGAGCACCCACCCGAGTGGCCAGAGCGTTCGGTTCAGCAGTGCGTGCGCTAGCCCAACGATTCCGAGGATGCTTCCCAGCGCGAAATAGGCTTCCTCTGTGAAATTGAGGCTAAGGATGCTAAGAAGGGCAGCCGGGTACGAGATTCCCCGGCTCAGAGTGGCGGCCTCAAACGGTTCGATGCCATGTCGGTAGATCACCGAGACGAACCACGGCGCGGCGATCGCCGTGGCAACAATTCCAGCAAGCACAAGCCACCAGACTCGACCCCAGTCTCGCTGACGAGCTAACAAGACGATCGCTCCCGTCGTTACGAGGACCGCTGCCTCGAGGTGGCTCATTGCCGCCAAGCCGGCGAGCAGGCCACCCTGAACTGCTGCCGACCGGTGCTGAGTCGAGGTGAAGGCTGCGAGACGCCAAAGAGCGAGTATTGCCAGCAGCAAGCCGAGCGACCGTGTGATGCCGCCACCTGAGATCAGCCACAGATAGGAGCGCGGTAGCAGCGCGAAGAAGAGGGTCGCCACGGCGGCGTGCATTCTGTCGCCGATCATTTCGCGCAGCGCCAGGTACGCCGCCGGGATGGTCAGACACGAGAAGACGAAGGGCACCCACTGGAGGATGGTCGTGGTCGCAAGGCCGAGGAGATGGAGGATCGCCCCGAACTCCAGCGCCAACGGGGGGTAGGCGAAGGGGATGGTTCCCCCGTTGTAGCGCGTGAACGCGGGGATGGCCAGCCCGTGATGCGCCAGTCCCTCGATCATGGTGGCGAAGAGGCCGCCGTCGTTCAGAGGGAAGCTGGCCGGGACGACCGGGATCGCCCGCACGGCGACGCCGCCGAGCATCGCGAGCGCCAGGATGGCCGTGACGGCGTCGACCTGGCCCAGGCTGGTCTCCCTGGGGACGGCCGCTTCGCTGGCTAGCGTGGCCATCCGGGATCTCGGTGCCGAATATGCGACCTCTTCTCACCGGGGGAGGTAATGCCTGGCTCCAGGCAGGCAGCGCCGACCGGGGCCGCGACGCGGGTCTTCATGCTCGGGCGCCTCAGTGCGGGCAGGTGAGGTCGGCTGATTCTACGGTGGAGACGCAACCCCGCAGCAGGACGAAAAGCCTAAGGGTCCTGCTCCGAGAGCTTCGCCACCAGCCGCTCCGCCAGCCGAATGAGTAGTTCTGGCCCCGATCGTGGGGATAGACCTGGAACATGTTCGCCACCCAGAGGCCCGGGATCGGGGTGCGGAACGGCGGGATGTGGTCGCGGTAGTCCGTGGTGACGATGGGCTGGGCGAACGGCGCGGCGAACGACCACGCCTCGGTCACCCACGACTCCTCGAAGGCCGGATTGATCCGGGCCAGCGAGGGCAGGAACTGCGCCAGCGCCTCGTCGGTTGATGCGCTCAGGAGCGCATCGGTCATCGGCCGATAGTTGCCCAGGTAGACGAGGTGGCGACCGCCGTACTCGTCCGGCGACCGCATGTTGGTGTGCTCCACGAGCGCCATGAACGGGAAGCCCGGGTCGTTGACGTTCATCCAGTAGGCGTCCGTCAGCGGGCGGTCCAGGGCGAGCACCAGGCAGTGGGCGCCGTACGCCTCCCCCCACTCGTAGCGCTGGCGGTACGCCGCGGGCAGCTCAGGCACCAGCCGGCAGGTGAGGCGCGTGGCGAGGGTGCTGACCACCCGGTCGAAGCGCTCCTCCCGCACCGGCGCATCCGCGCCCTCCCGCTGGGCGACCACGAGGCCCGGCCCGTCGCTGCGGACGCTCAGCACCTCGTGCCGCAGGCGGACCTCACCACCCAGGCTGGTGACGCCATCGGCCAGGGCCTGGTAGAGGCGCTGGAAGCCGCCGGACAGGTAGCCCAGCTGGGGGGTCCGGTCGTGCACGCGTGCCCAGAACCAGGGCATGCCGATGCGCGCCGCCGATGCACCGAACTTGCCCTCCAGCAGGGGGCCCCACACGACGTCGTAGGAGCGGGGGCCCATCCAGCGGCGAATCCAGTCGACCGCGGTTGCACCCTCCAGCGGCCCCGGCGACGGCAGGGCCCGCAGGTAGGCCAGGGCGGCGCCCATGCGGAGGCGGTCCCGCAGCGGCAGGGGGCTGAAGCGCAGCAGCGTCGCAGGCGAGTCCAGCTGCCAGGCACGTCCATCCCTGAGGGTGACGGTGGGCACGCGGTGCCAGACCAGGTCCGGCTCCAGGCCCAGCTCGCGGATGAGACCGATGGCGTGGGTGTCGGAGCGGAACAGGTGGTGGTAGAACTTCTCGAGCCACGGGCCGTCCTCGCCGCCCACCCGGAAGCCGGCCGCCAGGCCACCGGGCAGCGACTCGCGCTCGATGACCACGACCTCCTCGCCGCGCTGGGCGAGGCGCAGCGCCACGGTGAGACCCAGGGCGCCTGCTCCCAGGACGGCGGTGCGGGTCGGCAAGCGGACCCTCCCTTCTGCCGCTGACGATCGTCATGGTGACGATGCGCGGCTGGTCCGCGATTCTACGCGCCGGCCTCTGTAGGATGGCCGTCGTTCGCAGCCCACGCCGGAGGGAGCAGCCGAGCCATGCAGGGAAGACCCGGGTCAGGGGTGAGCGCCGCCACCACCACCTCGGAGCCGTGGGATAGCCGCGACTGGTGGCTCCTTGCCCTGGCCGTGGCGGTTGGCTTTGGCATCCGCGCCATTCCCGTCTTCACGGCGAGCTTCCCGCTCAACGACGGCGGCCTCTTCACCGCCATGATCCAGGCCCTGCAGGCAAACCACTGGGCCGTTCCCGCCACGGTGGACTGGAACGGCGCCGCCATTCCGTTCGCGTATCCACCGCTCGGCTTCTACCTCGCAGGGCTCCTCCACGCGTCGACGGGGGCCTCGCTCGAGGACCTGCTGCGCTGGCTGCCGCTGACCTTCACGACACTCTCCGTCATCCCGGTCTACCTGCTCGCCCGGGAGCTCCTGCGCAGCCGGGCCGGCGCGGTCGCCTCGGCGCTGGTGTTCGCAGCCGCCCCGGCGGCGTTCGCCTGGCCGCTCGACGGCGGCGGTGTGACGCGCGCTCCGGGGATCTTCGTGGGGCTCCTTGCGATCTGGGCCGGCGCCCGCCTGGTTGCGGAGCCCACCTGGCGCCGTGGCCTTGCCCTCGGTGTGCTGGGCGGGCTCACCGCGCTGGTTCACCCCGCTGCGGCGACGTTCGCGGCGGGGAGCGTCCTCCTGCTCGTCATCGCGCGGTGGCGAACGCTGGCCCAGGCGAAACGCCGGAGCGCAGCAGCCCTGGCCATCGCGCTCGCCAGCGCCCTGCTCGTCGTCAGTCCCTGGCTCGCGGTCGTGGCAACGCACGGTCAGCTCACCACGCTCGCGAGCACGTCCAGCAACGGCCCGGATCCGCGCAAGGCGCTGATCCTGCTCGTTGCGGGATGGTCCACCCTCGCCGGCCAGGTCGACCCACTTGCGGTCCTGATGCTGCTGCAGGGAGTGCGCCTCGCCTTCCGCCGGAGATTCCTGCTGCCCGTGTGGTGGGTCGCGGCGTCGCTCCTGAGCTCGCAGTACGGCATCCTGCCCGGCGCGTTGCTGATCGGCACCGTGGCCGCCGAGATGGTGGACCTGGCGCTCGTCCGCAGCCACCTCACGAACCCTCCGCAGGGTGGGGCGAACGGGTATCGCCGTGCTCGCCGCCCTCGTGGCGGTTGAGCTGGTGCTTGGCGGAACCGCGTCCCAGCGGACCGACGGCCATCTCCAGGCGCTGAGCGCCGAGCGGCGGAGCGCCATGGCCTGGGTGGCCACGAACCTTCCGCCGGACGCGCGCGTCCTGGTGCTCACCGGGGGAGAGTGGAGCAGCGACGCGGACTCCGAGTGGTTCTACGAGCTGACGCACCGGGTGAGCGCTGCGACGGTCCAGGGCGCGGAGTGGCTGGGACCCGGCGCCTACCACGAGCACCAGGTCGTCTACCAGACGCTGCAGCAGTGCGCCGACAAGGGCGCCGGGTGCGTGACGGCGTTCCTGCGCCTCTGGCCGGCGGACTACCTCTACATTCCCAAGGGGCACCTCCAGGGCCCATCCTCCCCTCCGGACTGCTGCGCGGCCGCCCGCGACGGCCTCAGGAGCCGCGCCGGCTTCCAGCTCGTCTACGACGAGGAGGGAGCCACAGTCTTCCGGGTGGATCCCTCCAGACTCGTCGCGGGGCTGCGTCCACCGGGCTGAGCGGCCCCGGGAGAGATCCGGCGAGGGGCAGCGAGGCGGAAACGGCGGCGAACGTCAGGGTGCTGCCGTTGATAGCCCGCCAGTCGAGAGAGCGCCGGATCAGAATGAGGGTGGACCACTGCGCGAGGCAGGGACATCTGTCAGGACCCCGGCGAGCAGGCCGCCAGCAGGAGGACCTGGGTCGCGTCCCGGTATGCCTGGCACCAGCCCGCGGATTGGGCGGCGCCGCGCACCAGCGGTACGTCCGGCGGGAAGAGCAGCGCCTGCACGCCATAGCTTCGCGCGAGCGCCTGCCAGCCGTCGTCCGCGTTCCGGATGGCCGAGTAGTCCTCCAGGACCTTCTCCGAGTACATGTCGTTGCGGCCGTCCACGAAGACGCGGCCGCCCTTGTCATGGAGCCGGTAGATGACGTAGCCGCCCCAGCCGTACTCCGCGAGGACGTTGAGCGAGGGGTCGGTGCTGCTCGAGCTGGTCGACGGCGGCCACCGGGAAATGCTTGCGCGATGGCGGCGGAGATGCTGAGCACCAGGCGAGCTGGGTACCGCGATGAGGGCCGCCGCCACGATCACCACCACGGTGAGCAGCGTCTCCATCAAGCGCCGGGCCAGGGCCAACGAGGGCGCGTACGACGGGCGGGCGGCTGCGTCCGGGCGGTCGCGCAGCCAGGCGTCGAAGGCGAGGGAGAGATCGGAACGGCGAAGACCGCGGCTATCGGCGTGTTCCGAATCGCCACCAGGGCAAGGACCCGCCAGATAGGCAAGGAACGTGAGCCAGCCCGGGGCGGCCCGCCGGCCCACGAGGGCGACCGCGATGATGAGCGCCAGGAGTCCCAGGTTGGCCGGATCGTGGAAGTTCGGCGACTGCCACTCCTGGATGTTCTTCAAGCCCCAGGCCCCGGCTCCTCCGCCGATCCCCAGGTAGCGCAGCGGGTAGAGCAGTCCCAGCGGGCCGGCCGGCGTCAGCGCGGAGGCCAGGAAGGCACCGATGCCGGCGCCCAGCACCCAGCGCCAGGCCGGGGCCATGGGCGTCCGGCCGGCGAAGGTGAAGAGCGCGTAGACGCCGACCACGCCCAGCCCCACCACGTACAGCCCGTGGAGGTTCGCCCACAGGGCGAAGAGCGGGAGCAGCCAGAGCACCCGCCGCGGGTGCGCGCTCGAGAGCGACCACAGGAAGCTGACGAGGACCGCGAGCAGCAGCCAGCTCACCGCCTGCGGCCGCAGCGTCACGTACGGCACCACCGACCAGGCGCCGATCCCGACCGCCACGCCGATGGCGAGGAGGCCCACGCCCTGGCGCCGCAGCGCGTGGATCAGGACGCCGAAGATGAGCGCCGGCAGGATCCCGAACACGATCAGCGAGCCGAGCTGGCCGAAGGCGGTCACCAGCAGGTAGATGAGCACCTCGCTCAGCCACTCGTGGAGGGTCCACGGCTGGCCGGCCCAGGTGAAGCTGAACGGATCGGTGGAGGGGATGCTGCCCGTGCTGACGATGAGCTTGCCGGTCGTGAAGTGCCAGAAGTAGTCGGGGTCCTGGAAACCCTTGGCCACGTTGATGGCAGCCATCACCCCGCCCGTCGCCACGGCGAAGAGGAGCGCCGGGCTGGGCATGAGGCGCAGGATCTGCTCCGCGCGGCTCGCGCCGCCGTGCGTCTGTTCCGCCGTGTCAGCCACCATCGGTTGGCAGTCTACCTGCCGCCCGTGGGTGCGATCCAACATGACCTGCCTCTCGTCATACCCGTCCCCTCACTTGCAGCCCGAACCGCGCGCGACGGCGAGGGCGCGGGCAGGGGCGGTGAGCCATAGGTGCATGGCTTCATCTGGCCCAGGCAATGAAATCACTGGTGGGTGACCAATGTACGGCCTGTCGTAGCCAACAGTGTCTTGCGTGGATCCTGAGAGTGGGTCGGTGAAGAACGGACCTCCGGAGGCGCGGATGTCAAATCCGATGGACAACAGCGACCCGAGGCGTAGCGCCTGGTCATTTGGCCGTGACGTCAGCCCCTCCACGACGGACCGGTCCGTCCAGTAAGTTGCGTTCTGGTATTCGGATTGTTCCGCGCGCAAGAGAATGGGACCGGCCTCCGCCAATTTGCACTCCAGGGCGGCTGCCAACGCCCGGTCGGACTGAAGCAGGGCCGTGTCACCCGCGCCCTGAGTAATGAGGGCCGGCTGTCCCGCGAGACCGGCCATCCAAGCCGGCTGATAAAGGAGGGGCGCGAGACTGGGCTTGCCGCCTTGCCACCAGGTAAGAGCGAGCCGAAGGACGTCGGCAGAATGTCCAGTAGGGGCCAAGAGCCTTCGGAACTCCTGGAGACCGAGAAGCTGCGGCTGCACCTCTACCATCTGTGTCACTAGAACGGTCGTCTCATCACTCGGGGCTGGATTCACGGCGACGAACAGCATCTCGTTGATCCAGAAGGACCGTCGCAGACCAAGAGCGATTCGGGCGTCTGCGATGGCGGCTGGTCCGTCGTTCGAGCGCAAGTGGGCGAGGGCCAGCGAACGCCACGTGGCGTCGTCGTTTGGGTTCAACACCGCGGCACGTGCCAGATCGCTAGCAGCCTCTGCCGGGTTTCCCGACAGCAGTCGCACCGCGCCGCGCTCCCGCCAGTAGAGAGCCATGGATGGGTCGAGTCCAATTGCCTGGGAGAGGCTCGCATCGGCACCTGGGAGGTCACCTCGCATCTCGGCCGTGGCCGCTGCCTCATATGCGAAGCTGCCGAGACTGGTACTCGCAAAGCTGAGCAGAAGGGAGGCCAGGCCGACACCGATCGCGAGCCTTCGCCAACGCCTCCCTACAGATGACGTCAGAGGCTTCTCAGGAGCCTCCAGTCGCGGCGCCGAGACCGGCTGCGTTAGTACAGCGGCCCAGATGATTGCGAGGACGATGAGGAAATTGTGGTCGGAAGGGTTCATCCCAATCCCGGCCAGGACGAATACGCCAAGACCGACAACTGCCCGGCTATCCACTCTCCTCGCTCGTCGTGCGCCCACGACCGTGGCAACTGCTAGGAGAGCGACTGCCGCCACACCGAGTAGCCCGAGTTCCAACAGAAGTTGGACGATAGCGTTGTCTGGGTGGCGGGCAGTCCATGCGTTCGTGTCGAAGTAGCTACCAAACTGCAGTACCCACGGGTATGTACCCGGCCCCGTACCTGTGAACGGATGGGCGAGCCACTGCCCCAACGACGCGGACCACAGGCTGAGCCGAGCATCCAGACTGGTTAAGGTCAGCAGCCGGCTCAGGAGAGGCACGAAGGCGCCAGTCAGCACCGCCAGCACAAGGACCACCAAGGAGGTCAGGCCTGTCGCGATGAGGATCCCGGGATGGAGACGAGGTAAACGGCCGGAGCGACGAAGCGCAAATGCAACTAGCGCTGCAGCCAACGCGGCCGCCCAGAGGGTGCGGGAGCCGTCAACTACCAGAATCGCCACCACCAGGGGGGTGGTGAGGAACCGAAGCATGCGCGATACCCAGCCGCGTCCGTAGAAGGCAGCGGGAATCAGCATCAACAGAAGCGTGACGACGTTGTGCTGATGTCCGAAGGGCCCGCTGGTCAGGTCCATGCGGAGCGGCGGAGGCAAGCCGCCGGAGGCGACCCACCACTCGAGCAGATGGGATCCCCAGGCCAAGGCGAAGGCGGCGGCAAGCACCAAGCCGGTCACCGCCAACATGAACATCAGAAGGTTCATGAAACCCGCGCGTCTCACTCGTCGGCGAAGCAGGTAGAAGGCCCCTGCCAGGGCGATCCCCGTAATCGCCGGGTCGAGGGAGGCGCGGGGAAGGACACTGAACGCTCCGGACGCTGCCATGAGTGCGGCGGCCACGAGCACGATGCGGTCGACGAGATCATTGTGCACGACCACAGCCCGAACATAGGCTGCGATGACGACGACGGAGACCAGACCGTCGGCGAAACGCAGGGAGGGCAGATAGTCGCCGAAGGGGGTGCCGCCGAGCAGGAGGAAGTACTCGATGGTGCCCAGGCAGAGGAGATCAGCCGAGACGGCTGCGATCGGCGAATGCAGGAACCTGATCGTTACCCATTTCTGCATTTGAGCCTGCCCGGAGCTTTTCATTACGGCAAGCCCTGCTGCGTGCGACGGTCTTCGAAGAACCACACCCGAACGCCGCGCCCAGCCGAGTAGCGTTTGGCCCGCTGAGTCTAGTCGGCCCAGAGGCACCGGAACCGAACGAAGGTACGGGTCTCCACCTGGCCACCCGACTGAGGCATCATCCCGTCCGTGCTGATCCGCCCGTCCGTCATCCTGCGCCCGGCCAACCTGGTCGTCCTGACCGGGGTCGCGCTGGCGCTCGGGAACCTGGCGGTGATCTACGTGGCGCTGCACGGCGACTTCGGGTACGACTTCTCCTGCTGCTACCAGCAGGCGGGTCAGCACCTGCTCAACGACCGCGGCACGCTGTACGACTGGAGCGCCACCTACACCTTCCGCTACTCGCCGTGGGGCGCGCTCCTCTTCACTCCGCTCGCCCCGCTGACCGCGGCGCAGGCGCTGTGGACCTGGTTCGCGGTCAAGGTGCTGGCGCTCGTGGGGCTGGCGGCCTGGTACTCCGCGGCGTGGACCGGTCGCCGGCGCCTGCTGGTGGCGGGTCTCATCCTCCTCTTCCCGCCGCTCTGGCACGACATCGTTCTCGGCAACGTGAGCATCTTCACGGTCATCGTGCTGCTGGCGCTGCTGCGACGGCCCGGGCCGGGATCCGGCGCGCTGTTCGGCCTGCTCGTGCTCATTGCGCCCAAGCCGCACCTCATCCCGGTGGCCATCTGGCTCGCCGTTCGCCGTCCGCTCGCGGCTGCCGCCGGGCTGGCCGTCCTGTTCGTGGGCACCATCTTCGGCGTGCTGGTATTCGGCCCGGAGGCGTGGATCGCCTACGCGCGCACCTTCATCGAGCCGCTGACACACACGTTCACCGCCAACATCGGCTTCTCCGGCCACCTGGGGCCCGCGGGCGTCGCCATTGGCGCAGGGTGCGCCCTGGTGATCCTCGTCTTCGCGGTGCGCCACCGCGGCGCCACCGGGCTGGGCCTGGCCATCACCTCCGGGGTGGTCCTTGGCCCGTACACGTTCATCCACTACCTCTCCGGCCTCATCGTTGCGGCTGAGCCCCTCCTGAGGAGACGGCCGCGGGTCCTGGCGATCTTCCCGTGGCTCATGCTCTTCATCCAGTTCACGCCGATCTGGCTGCTGGCCTACGCGGGCGTGCAGGTGGCCGTCCCGGCGGACGAGGCAGCGGCGGCGTCGGCCGACGAGCCGGCCCGGGTGGCCGCGACGCGGGGCGCGTAGACTCCGGCCCGATGTCGGACGCTCCTGCCAACGAATCGCTCGGCCGCGACCTGCTGCTCGTCACCGCCCTGGCGCTCATCGCGCGGGTGGGCGCGGCGCTGGTGGTGAGCTGGCCGCCGTACACGGACCCGGCCTACTACTCCCTGGTGGCCCAGCAGCTGGCCACCGGGCACGGCTTCAACGTCCCGGTCCTGTGGAGCTTCCTGGAGGTGGGGAGCCGCATCCCGGCCACCGCCGGGCTGCCGGTGCCCAGCAACGGCCACTGGATGCCGCTGACCTCCATCGTGGCCGGGGGCGCCATGGTCCTCTTCGGCCCCACCTGGCACAGCGGCCAGATCCCCATGGTCGTCCTCTCCACCCTGCTGGTGCCGCTCACCTACCTCATCGGCTGGGAGCTGTGGCGCTCGCGGACGGTGGCGCTGGTGGGCGCGCTGCTGGCCATCGTCCCCGGGCCGCTGCTGATCATGTACCCGACCATCGACAACTTCGCGGTGTTCGGGACCTGCGGCGCCCTGGCGCTCTACTCCGCGGTGCACGCGGTCTACTCGCCGCGGCCGGGGTGGTGGATCGTGCTCTCCGGCGCGCTCGCCGGCCTGGCGACCCTGGCCCGCATCGACGGCGTGCTCCTGGTCCTGGCGCCGGCCACCGCCTGGGCGCTGACGGCGGAAGAGGGCGCGTTCTGGGCGCCCCGTCGCCTGGCGTGGGGCGCAGCCTCCGCGGTGGCCTTCGTGGCGGTCATGACCCCGTGGCTCCTGCGCGACCTGTCCGTCTTCGGCTCCATCCTGCCCTCCACCGGCGGCCACACGCTGTGGATCTCCAGCTACAACGAGCAGTTCTCCATTGGCCATGCGGTGAACGCCGGCACCTACCTGGCCTCCGGGCTGGGGAACATCGCGGGCTCCAAGGCCTTCGCCGCCCTGGAGCTCGTGGCGCGGCTGGCGGTGCTCATGGGCGGGATCTTCATCGTCTTCTTCGTGGCCGGCTCCTGGACCGGCTGGCGCCGGCCCGAGCTGCGGCCGTTCCTCGTCTACTTCTGGGTGATGTTCGCCGTCATGGCGCTCGTCTTCACCTTCCACGCACCGAAGGGCGCCTTCTACCACTCGTCGACCGCCTGGCTGCCGTTCGCGCTGCCGATGTCGGTGGCCGCCATCCCGGCCTTCGGCCGCTGGGCGGGCCGATGGTGGCGCATCCTGGCGCGCCCGGCCACGCACCGCTTCCTGGCCGCGGCGGGGCTGGCGGGTGCCGTGGTCCTGTCCGGCGTCGGCTCCGCCGCCCTCTACCGCGGGTGGGACGAGGCTCGCGTCCAGGACGTGGCCGCGGCGAGCTTCTTCGAGGAGACCGGGCACACCCACGACGTGGTGATGAGCAGCGAGCCGGCCTCTCTCTACTACTTCAGCGGCAATCCCGGCGTGGCCGCCTCCTTCGACCCGTATCCGGTCATCGAGCAGATCATCCGTGCGTATGACGTCAGGTGGATCTACGTCCAGCTCCCGTCCGGCGCGACGCGCGACCCGCTGGGCTTCTGGAACGGCGCGGCCGCCGTGGATGCGGACGGCAACCACGCCACCTTCCTGCCCGCGACGCCCGCCTTCGAGGCGCCCGGGCGTCCGCATCTACCGGGTGGTGCAGCCCGGCGCCTCCTGATTGCGCGGGAGGGCGGAGTAGTACTTCCGGCGCCCGAAGTACTGTTGACCGGGCGCACCTTGCGCGCGGAGGATGGCGGCCGGCCCGGGTACCAGTCCCGGACCAGTACCCCACCGCAATGAGGCACCGGACGGCAGATTCGTGGCGAGATCAGCAACGACGAACAGCGCACCCAGCGCCACCCTGGACCGGCTCTACGGCCAGGCGACGGACCAGCTCCGCCGCCAGGCGCGCGCCACGCACGACCGCGCGGAGCGGTACCGCGAGCAGTACCGCCGCAGGCTGGAGTCCTGGGTCGCCCTGCGCACGCGCCTGGACAACCGGGCCGCCGTTCGTCCCGGCATCGCGGGTGGGACGAACGGCCGGCGCCGCAGCTCCGCGGTTGAGCTCCTGCGCAGCGAGCACGACGCCCTGGGGCGCGAGCTGGCCGTGCAGCAGGGCCGGCTGAAGCGGATCCAGGCCGCCGCCCACCACCTGGACCTCCTGTACAGCTACCTCCTCAGCCCGGAGCCGGATGCCGGCGAGCCCTCGCTCACGGAGACGGACGAGTCCCCGGCCACCATGCGCCTGCGGGTCATCGAGGCCCAGGAGGGCGAGCGGCAGCGCCTGGCGGAGGAGGTCCACGACGGGCCGGCACAGGTCCTCACCAACGCCATCTTCCAGGTCGAGTACCTGGACCGCGTCCTCGAGAGCTCGCCGCGCGCCGCGCATGCCGAGCTCGCCTTCCTGCGGACCATGCTCCGCGACGGGCTGGACGAGGTGCGCGGATTCATCACCGAGCTGCGACCACCGGCGGTCGACGTGGGCCTGGCACAGGCCCTGGCCGACCGGGCCGCAGAGTTCGGGGAACGCCACGGAATCGCCATTGCCGTGGCGGTGGACGGCATCGACGCCCGCCTGGGCCCGGATGCCAAGGCTTCCGTCCTGCGCATCGTGCAGGAAGCGCTGCAGAACGTGCGCAAGCACTCTGCGGCGACGGAGGTCTCCATTGCGCTCGAAGGTGACCACCTGGCGGTCGCCGACAACGGGCGCGGGTTCGACGTCATGCGCCTTGCCACCGGGGCGAGCCGCAACTTCGGCCTGCAGTTCATGCGGGAGCGGGCCGAGCTGATGGGGGCAACCCTCCAGATCGAGTCCCGGCAGGGCGAGGGGACCAGGATCCTCCTTCGCCTGCCAGACACCACCCGCTGAACGCCGCGACAGTGGCGCTACAAGGAGGAGAAGACCGTGGTTGAGCAGACGCAGGAGCGACGCCGGGGCGGCGATCGCCGCAACGAGGGAGTCAAGACCCGCATCGTCATCGTGGACGGGCACACCCTCTTCCGGCGGGGTGTCCGCAACATCCTGGAGCTCGAGGGCGACATGGAGGTGATTGGCGAGGCCGGCAACGGCCGCGAGGCCATCAGCCTCGTCGAGGAGCTCACGCCGGACGTGATCCTGATGGACGTGGGCCTGCCCGCCCCCAACGGGATCGAGACGACCCAGCGCATCAAGCGCGAGCTGCCGCACACCGGGATCATCGTGCTGGCCGCCAACGACGACGAGGACCAGCTCTTCGAAGCCATCAAGGCCGGCGCGGCGGCGTACGTCCTCAAGGACATCGACCCCACCGACCTGATCGCCATCATCCGTCGGGTGCGCGCCGGCGAGTACCTCATCAACGACAAGGTCTTCGCCAAGCCGTCCGTGGCCAGCCGCGTCCTCAAGGAGTTCCGCGAGCTCGCGGTCTACGGCTCGGACGCCCAGCCGATCTTCGCGCCCCTCTCGCCGCGCGAGGTGGAGATCCTGGACAACATTGCCCAGGGGATGACGAACAAGCAGGTCGCCTACGCGCTGACCATCAGCGAGCAGACGGTGAAGAACCACATGTCGTCCATCCTCCGCAAGCTCAGCGTCAACGACCGCACCCAGGCCGTGGTCTACGCCATGCGCCAGGGCTGGATCAAGATCCCGGAGGACTGAGCAGGCGAATCCCGCTCACACCACGGAAACGCAAGGCGGGCCGCAAGGCGCAGGCGCTACAGTTCCGCGCGAATGGCCCGCCAGCGCTCCCTCTCCTCGCTCTTCTCGCGCCGCCGGCAGCCCGAGGCCTCCCCGGAGCCGGCGGCGCCGACCGCGGACCACGGGGCGGTCCGCGCGGAGGCCTTCCTCCACGACGGCACCATTCCGCTTCTCCTCTACGGGCCGGCCGGCCGCCTGACGGATCTCCTCAACGCCGGTGCGGAGGACCTGCGCCTGGAGCGGACCGATGGCGGCGACCCCCCGTCCCTGGAGGAGATCCTGGTCCTGGTGCCGCCGCCCCGCGAGGGCGACCGTCAGCGGCGGCTGCACCGGCCCGGCCGCGCCGTCCTGGTCCGCATTGGCCCGTACGAGATCACCGGGGACGCCCACATCCCGCCGGGCGCACAGCCGACCGGCTTCCTCCTGCGCACGAACCCGCGGTTCGCTCCCCTCACCGGCGCCACCATCCGCAGCACCTCCGGAGCCATTGCCGACCGGCGCGTGGACGTGGCCCTGGTCAACCTGCGCCGGGCGGACCGCTTCCGTGACGTGACCGCCGAGGATCAGACGTAGCGCGCGTTCGCGCGCGCGAGGGGGGCCCCGCAAGTCCGGTTCACGGGGGTACGGATGTTCCATGGAGGCGCCGGGCGCGGCCTCCCTACGCTGGCCTCACGTCGCCCGGCGGGTATCCCCGGGAGATGTTCATCCACGACGGCCCAGGGGGCTGGGTCGTCGGGTCTCCTCCTCCGGTGCGGGGAGCCGAGCAGCAGCAGGCTCGGCTCCCCTTCTCTTTGCCTCCAATCCGGCGCGTCCGCGCACCGGTGCCCTAACAAGAGTATTGACACCATGCGAGCGGTGGTAGAAGGTACGGCTCCGGGTCCTGCTGCGTGGGACCATCGGCCCATTCATTTATGGAGGCCGTGCCCCTACGCTGCCGGCACCAATCCACGAGGAAAGGAGGTCCCCGTCACCAATGCTTCAGATCATCAGCACTCTTCTCGCGCAGCTTCGGCGCAAGGATGAGGAAGGCCAGACTCTCGTCGAGTACGGCCTGCTCCTCGCCCTCATCGCCATCATCGTGATCGTCGCCCTGATCTTCCTGGGCCCGATCGTGAGCTCCGATCTTCAGCAACGTCGCGACCAACCTGCAGGGCGCCTGAGCCCCACGGTTCTTCCCGACACGGAGCCCCCGGCATCCGCCGGGGGCTCTTCTCGTCCCGCGCAAGGGGCATCCGGACCTGCAACGGGTGCCAGGTACCACCCCGCGGTAGCCCACAAGTCCAGTCGAACGAATCTGTACGCACCACCTAGACTGTTGACCGCAGTCACAACCCGGCTGCTGTTCAACGCGACCCCTGATGTGATTTCCGTCCATCTCCGAGCTGCAAGGGGAATACGTTCGTGAAGCGATCGAACCGCCTGGTCATCTTCGTTGGCGTGCTGCTCGCCATCCTGGCGTTCGTCGGCATCGTCATCGTCCTGAACCAAAACGGCACCACGGGCACCGGGCCGAACGCGTCTGCGACCCCGAGGACGGTGGCCGTGCTCGTGGCCAAGCAGGACATCAAGATCGGCGATGCGGTGACGCCGGACCTGGTCGAGGTGAAGCAGGTCAGCCCGGAGTCCGTCCAGGGCGCGCACTTCTCGGACCCCTCGCAGGTCGGCGGACGGCCCGCGGTGGTGGCGGTCCCCAAGGGCGCGCAGGTCAACGAGGCAACGTTCGGCGGCGTGGGCGCCACCTGCATCAGCTGCATGCTGCAGGCCGGTGAGGTGGCCATCCCGGTCCAGCTCGACATCGTCACCGGCGTGGACTACCTGGTCCAGCCCGGCGACCACGTGGACGTCGTCGTCTCCGTGCAGCTGCCGGCGACCATGAGCCCTGACGGCAAGACCCTGCGCTCCGTCAAGGTCGTGCTGCAGAACAAGCGCGTCCTCTACGTGAGCGCGCGCAACACCGCCACCCTCCCGTCCGCCACCCCGCAGCCCAGCGGCAGCCCGCGCGCGGCGGCAACGGCGGCGCCCATCCCCAGCTCGGTCGTCGTCGTCGTGGCCGGAACCGACCAGGACGCGGAGATCCTGCGCTACGCGGCGCGCGACCAGACGGAGTTCCAGGGAACCGCCACCTCCGCCGTGGTTGCCCTGACGATCCGCGCCACCGGAGACTCGGACGTCCAGACCACCACGGGCATCACCATCAACGAGCTGATCAAGCAGTACGGCCTCCTGGTGCCGCAGCAGATCGCTCTCCCCACGCCGAGCCCCGCCCGCTGACGGCGGCCCGCAGACAGGTCAGCAGAACGGGAACGCGAACGTGATCAAGGTCCTCATCGTCGACGACATCCCGGAGACGCGCGATCACCTGACGAAGCTCCTGGGCTTCGAGCAGGAGATCGACGTGGCCGGGACGGCCGGCTCCGGTGAGGAGTCGATCCAGATGGCCATGGACCTCCGGCCGGACGTCATCGTCATGGACATCAACATGCCGGGCATGGACGGGGTGGCCGCCTCGGAGATCATCTCCCAGCGGCTGCCCACCTCCCCGATCATCATGATGAGCGTCCACGGCGAGGCGGAGAGCCTGCGGCGGGCCATGCTGGCCGGCGCGCGCGAGTTCCTCGTCAAGCCGTTCTCCGGCGACGAGTTCGCCCAGAGCATCAAGGCGGTGTACGAGCGCGAGCTCGCGCGCAAGGCGCAGCTGGCGGCGACCCTGCCGGCGGCGCCGGCCCGGGAGAACGTGACCGCCACGGACGTGGAGGACCACCAGGTCATCGCCGTCTTCTCGCCCAAGGGCGGAGCGGGTCGCACCACCATCGCCACCAACCTGGCGCTGGCGCTGAAGAAGGAGACGGAGGCCAGGGTCTGCCTGGTCGACGCGAACCTGCAGTTCGGCGACGTCGGCGTCCTGCTCAACCTGAATCCCAAGAACCGCTCCGTCCTGGACGCGGTGGAGGGGGGCGAGCCGGACGGCGACATCATCGACTCCGTCGTCGTGGATCACTCGACCGGCATCCGCGTCCTCCTGGCGCCGCCCTCCCCCGAGGGTGCCGACCTGGTGACGCCCGCCTACCTGCGCAAGATCATCGATCATCTGCGGATGACCCACGACTTCGTGGTCGTGGACCTGCCGTCCGCGCTCAACGACCACTCGCTGGCCGTGATGGACGCGGCGGACACCATCCTGGTGCTCTCCGCCCTGGAGATCACGACCATCAAGAACGTCCGCCTCTTCCTGGAGGTTGCCGACCAGCTGGAGTACGACCGCGGCAAGATCAGGCTGGTCATCAACCGCGCCGATTCGGCGCAGGGGATCCGCATCGGCGACGTCGAGGCTTCGATCCGCCGTCCCATCGACGGCTCCATCGTCTCCGACGGACGCCTTGCGGTCCTCGCGGTCAACCGCGGGGTACCCTTCGTCGTCTCGCACCCGGAAGGGGCGCTCTCCCGTGACATTTTCAAGCTCGCTCGGACGCTCGCGGGCGACTCCATTGCTGCCACGGACAAGCCATCCAAGCGCGGTCTCTTCGCACGCCATTGACGGGAAGGGTTAGCACATGTCTCTGCTGAAGAGGATCGAGCGGGCGCGGCCCGCTGCCGAGGGAGATCCACAGGTCCCTGCCACCACCAACCAGCCCACGGGCCAGGTCCCTGCGCCCACGGGCCCCGGGTCGGTGACCACCCCGCCCCCGGCCGCACCGACACCCGGCCCGGGACGACCCTTCCTGAGCGCCCTCCCGGCCCGCGAGTCGTTCCGCGAGGCGAAGTACCGCGTCCAGAACCGGCTCATCAACGAGCTGGACCCCAAGCTCGACCTCACGAACCAGGTGGAGGTCCGCCGCCAGATCGAGGAGCTCTTCGGCAAGATCGCCGACGAGGAGGGGCTTGCCCTGACCCGCGCCGAGCGGGTGCGCATGCTCGAGCAGATCACGGACGAGATCCTGGGCCTTGGCCCGCTCGAGCCGCTCCTCCGCGACGAGACCATCACCGAGGTGATGGTCAACGGACCGCAGCAGGTCTACATCGAGCGTGAGGGTCGCCTGGAGCTCACCAACGTGACGTTCCAGAACGACGAGCACGTCATGAAGATCATCCAGCGGATCATCGCCCCCATCGGCCGCCGCGTGGACGAGTCCAGCCCCATGGTGGACGCCCGCCTGGCGGATGGCTCCCGCGTGAACGCCGTCATCCCGCCGCTCTCCCTGGTGGGTCCCGTCATCACCATCCGGAAGTTCGCGGCCACCCCGTTCACCGTGGAGGACCTCATCCGCTTCGGGACGGCGACCCCGGAGATGTTCGAGTTCCTGGAGGCCTGCGTGAAGGCCCGGCTCAACGTCTTCGTCTCCGGCGGCACCGGCTCGGGGAAGACGACGGAGCTGAACATCCTCTCCTCGTTCATTCCCGACGACGAGCGGATCGTGACCATCGAGGACGCGGCGGAGCTCCAGCTCCGGCAGGAGCACGTCATCACCCTCGAGTCGCGCCCGGCCAACATCGAGGGCAAGGGAGCCATTCCCATCCGCGAGCTGGTGCGCAACGCCCTGCGCATGCGGCCAGACCGGATCATCGTGGGTGAGTGCCGCGGCGCGGAGGCGCTGGACATGCTGCAGGCCATGAACACCGGCCACGACGGCTCCATGTCCACCGGCCACGCCAACTCCCCGCGCGACATGCTCTCCCGCCTGGAGACCATGGTCCTCATGGCCGGCATGGACCTGCCCCTGCGGGCCATCCGCGAGCAGATCGCCTCCGCCGTGGACCTCATCGTCCACCAGAACCGCCTCAAGGATGGAACGCGCAAGATCGTGAACATCACCGAGGTCCAGGGGATGGAGGGCGACGTCATCGTCATGCAGGACATCTTCGTGTTCGAGCAGACGGGCGTGGAGGAGGGGAAGATCCAGGGCCGGCTGCGGCCCACCGGCATCCGCCCCAAGTTCGTCGAGAAGTTCGACGCGGCCGGAATCCACCTGCCGCCGAACGTCTTTGGCTCGCCGTTCTAGGGAGAGGCGGTTCGCATGGACATGATGCCCTTCATCATCGCGGGACTCGCCGCGGGCGCCGTCCTGCTCATCGCGGTGGGGATTGCGATGAGCGGCGGGAGCGGCGGCGTCGCCTCGCGCCTGGAGCGCTACGCGTCCGCCGGCGGTGAGACGAAGCCGAGCGGCGGGCGACGGGGAGCGGGAGTCCGCCCTGGTCGCCGGCCTGTCGCGCGCCATCGAGCGGCAGGACATGGCGGCGCGGCTGGGCACGGAGCTGGCACGGGCGGACCTGAAGATGCGCCCGGCCGAGTTCATCGTGTTCTGGGTCGCCTCGCCGTTCGTCTTCACCGCGGCCGCGTTCATCCTGGGCTTCCTGTTCGACGGGCTCCGCAATCCCATCGCGCTGATCCTGATCTTCGCCATCGGCGCCTACTTCCCGCGCTTCTACCTGCACCGGCGGCAGGCAAAGCGGCTCCAGGCCTTCAACGTCCAGCTGCCGGACACCATCACCCTGCTGGGCAACTCGCTGCGTGCCGGCTCCTCGTTCCTGCAGGGCATCGAGCTGGTCACCCGCGAGGCGCGCCCGCCCATCTCGGAGGAGTTCGAGCGGGTGGTGCGCGAGATGGCGCTGGGCGTGGCCCTCCAGCCGGCGCTCAACAACCTGGCGCGCCGCGTGGCGAGCGAGGACCTGGAGCTCATGGTCACCGCCATCAACATCCAGAGCCAGGTGGGCGGCAACCTCGCCACGGTCCTGGACGCCATTGCCTACACCATCCGGGAGCGCGTCCGGATCCAGGGGGAGATCAAGACCCTGACCGCCATGCAGCGCTACTCCGGCTACGTCATCACCCTGCTGCCGGTGGGCCTGGCGGGGATCCTGTTCCTGGTGAGCCCCACGTACATCACGCCCATGCTCCAGCGTCCGCCGGACGCCCTGGGCCTGCCGCTGGGCGTCATCTTCTTCGCCATCGGCCTCATCAGCATGGGCCTGGGCTACATGCTGATCCGCCGCATCGTTGACATCAAGGTCTAGGGGCCATGGATACAACGCAGATCATCATTGCCGGCCTGGCGGCCGCGGCCGTCCTGCTCATCACCTACGGGGTCGCCGCGCGACCTGCCAAGGACGCGGTGCAGCAGCGGCTGGAGCAGCTGGTCGTCCAGCCCAAGACGCTGGAGGAGTTCGAGCTCCAGCAGCCGTTCTACGACCGCATCGTCCAGCCGGTCATCAAGCGCCTCGCGCGCGCGGGACGTCGCGGCGGCGACGAGGGCGGGATGGTCGCGCGCACGGACGCCAAGCTGGAGAAGGCGGGCTACCCCGGCGGCCTGCGCGGCGCGGACTGGATTGGCGTCAAGCTGCTGGGCGCCATCGTGGGCGGAGTGGCCCTCGTGGCGATCATCCTGCTCGTCACCCAGTCCATCCAGATGGCGCTGCTCTTCGGCATCGTGGGCGTGGGCGTTGGCTACATCGGTCCGGAGTTCTGGCTGGGGCGCCGCGTCCGCGCGCGCTCGGAGGCCATGGTCCTGCAGCTCCCGGACGCCCTGGACCTGCTGACGATCTCCGTGGAGGCGGGGCTGGGCTTCGACGCCGCGCTCGCCAAGGTCGTGGAGAAGATGGAGGGCCCGCTGGTCTCGGAGTTCCGCCAGGCGCTGGCCGAGATCCGGATGGGCCGTACCCGCCGCGAGTCGCTGCGCGACGTGGCCAAGCGGGCGGACGCACAGCCCATCAACAACTTCATTGGCGCCATCGTCCAGGCGGAGCAGCTGGGCGTGCCCATCGCCAAGGTGCTCCAGATCCAGTCCCAGCAGCTGCGCATCGAGCGCCGGCAGCGGGCGGAGGAGGCTGCGGCCAAGGCACCGGTGAAGATGCTCTTCCCCATGGTGGGCTGCATCTTCCCCACCATCTTCATCGTGATCCTGGGTCCGGCCATCATCACCGTCATCCGCGGCGTCGGCATCTGAGATGCTGCCGGCGCTGCGGCCGGCGCTCCTGCTGGTCGACGACGACCCCACGCTTCTCTCCGTCCTCGCGCGGCGCATGACGCGGGAGGGCTTCCAGGTGCGCACCGCGCCATCCGGCCCCGCGGCGCTGGCGGCCATGGAGAAGGGCTGGCCGGCCCTGGTGGTCGTGGACCTGATGATGCCGGGCATGGACGGCTTCGAGCTCTGCCACCGGATCAAGCGCATCGCGGACCTGCCCATCATCGTCCTCTCCGCCGTGGATGCCAGCGAGGCCAAGGTCCGGGCCCTGGAGGAGTACGCGGAGGACTACGTCACCAAGCCGTTCGATCCGGACGAGCTGGTGGCGCGCGTGCAGCGCGTCCTGCGCCGCCTGCCGGCCGGCCGCCAGCAGGCCGTCTTCGACGACGGCGAGCTCCAGCTTGACCTGGTCCAGCGCCAGGCCACCACGCCGCAGGGCACCCAGTCGCTCACGCCCACGGAGGTCCGCGTCCTCCAGATCCTCGTTGGCTCCATGGACCGCACCGTCCCCACCGAGACGCTGCTCGAGCGCGTCTGGTCGGAGGCCGATGGCGCGGATCCGTCGTACGTGTGGGTCACCGTGCGGCGCCTGCGCCGCAAGATCGAGACGGACCCGGACAACCCGCGCTACCTCCTCACCGAGCGCGGCATCGGGTACCGCCTGGCCTCGAGCGCGAGCGGGGTGGCCGCCGTCCAGGCCGGCTCCTGATCATGGGCGCCGGGCGCGGGGGCCTGCGCCTCTTCCTCTGGCTCGTGGTCGTGGCCCTGCCGCCGCTCGTCGCGTTTGCGGCGGTGGCCACCTTCGAGCCGGGCTGGCTGACGCGCGTGGGATCCGGGACCGTCCTCCTCATCGTGGCCCTCTTCGCGACCCTGTGGGCCGCACTGGTGAGCCTGCTGGGTGGCCGTGGCATGCGCGACGACGCGCGCGCGCTGGTTGCCCTCGCCGGCGGCTCCGCCACGAGCGACCCCGACCAGGGCGCCTCGCCGCTGGAGCAGGTCGCCGCGGCGCTGGACGAGCGGAACCGGCAGATCGCGGAGCTGGCGGCGCACGTCCGCGCGGCGCCCATCGAGGAGGATGCGCAGGCCGTGGCCCGCTCCACGGTGGCCTCCGCGACATCGGTCACGCACGATCCGACCTGGTCCCTGGTGGTCCTGCGCTCGCCGGACGAGGCGCTCCTGCCCATCGGGGTGTACAGCACCGAGACCGCCGTTCCACGCTCGATCGAGGAGGTCCACGGCTGGGCGGCGACGGTGGGGCCGGACGACGAGGCGGTCCCCTCCGTCTCGCACGCCACCGGGCCCTGGGGCGCCTTCGTGGTGGTGGAGGTGGCCGCCGGAGAGCGGCTGCGGGCGAGCCTGATGGCGCCGTGGGAGGGACGCGAGCGGCCGTCGCGCGCGGAGCGCGAGCTCCTCAGCCTGCTGGGCCAGAACAGCGCCACCGCCATCGAGCACGCCCTGCTCTACGCGCGGCTCCGCACCCAGACGGAGGAGCTCAACCGGATGGCCGCGGTGCAGACGGACTTCCTGCGCGGCGTGACCCACGACCTCCAGACGCCGCTCACCAGCATCTCCGCGGTCGCCTCCGAGCTGCGGCAGGCCCCGGGAGCTCCCCCGGCGATGCTCACCGATCTCGAGACGATCAGCCACCAGGCGGACCGGCTGCGGCGCATGGTGAGCCAGCTCCTCGTCGTGTCGCGCCTGGAGGCGGGCGCCGTCACGCCGCGCGTGGAGGTGTTCCACGCCGAACCCATCGTGCGCAGATGCTGGAACGCGCTGCGCGCCAGCCGCCCCCTGGACCTGGCGCCGGACGACCGGGGGCTGCTCGCCGTCGCGGATCCCGACCGTTTCGAGCAGGTGCTCTGGGCGGTCCTGGAGGCGCCTTCAGCCACGGCAGGAGGTCTTCCGGCTGGCGCCCATCGTGGAGAGGACCTGGACCGCCTTGCGGGCCGACCGTCCGTTCCGGCTTCTCCAGGAAGGGCCGGAGCTCCTGGCGATCGGGGACCCGGATCGCCTCGAGCAGGTTCTCTGGGCGCTGCTCGACAACGCCGTGAAGTACTCGCCGGCCGAATCCCCGATCCAGGTGCGCCTCTCCGGTCTGGACCGGGGTGGCGACACCCGTTGCCTGCTCGAGGTGCGTGACGAGGGCACAGGCATGGACGAGGAGACACAGCGCCAGGCCTTCGCGCAGTTCTTCCGCTCCGTGACCGCACGCCGGATGGCGCCCGACGGCAGCGGCGTGGGCCTGTACGCGGCCCGCGGCCTGGTTGAAGCCATGGGCGGCACAGATCGAGCTCGAGAGCCGGCTGGGGGCCGGCACGACGGTGCGGATCGAGCTTCCGGCCGAACTCGTGAGCGAAACGCCCGCCGAGGCGTCTGCGGCCGCCTGAAAGTACCAGGGGGGTCCCAGACGGCGCGCGGCCCCCGGCAAGGTGGTTCGCAAGGTCCGGCTGACAGAATCGGGCTCGAATCCGACCAGTTTCAGGAGTAGGTCGCCCATGCTGCCCAGTCGACCCGAGTCTCTCCGATCGGTCCGCGTACGCCGCGGTCGGCCTGGCCGCGCGCGCAGCGCCCGCGGCCAGTCACTCGTGGAACTCGCGCTCGTCCTGCCGCTCTTTGCCCTCCTTCTGCTGATGGCGATCGACTTCGGCAGGGTCTACTTCACGTACATCCAGGTCAACAACGCCGCCCGCGAGGCCGCGAACTACGCCGCGACCAGCCCCACCGGGCCTACGGACAGCGCCGGCATCCTGGCAGCCGCCACACAGGAGGTGGACGCCCAGTCCCAGGGCGGGGCTGGCTCCATCACGATTCCCAACGCGGTCTGCAACGACTCGGCGGGTAACGTCATCAACTGCACGGACGCGCAGACCGTGAACGCAACCGGACAGGGCAACAGCGTCACCGTGACTGTCCGGCAGTCGTTCAGCTTCCTCACGCCGTTCGTCAACACCTTCCTGGGCAACAGCTTCCAGATGAGTGCAAAGGCGACGGCGACCGTCTTCGGCTTCGTGGCCATTGGCAGCAGTGGCGGCTCGGGCGGTTCCTGCTCGGCTCCCACGGCCGTCTTCTCCGTCGTCACCGATACGACCCTGGCCGTGACTGCGGATCCCACGGGATCCTCGCCGAACAGCGGCAGCTGCCAGATCTCCGGCTACAACTGGGACTGGGGCGACAACAGCACCGACCCGGGATCCTACAAGGGGATCACCCACACGTATGCGACGGCGGGCACGTACATCATCCGGCTCGACGTCACGAACCAGAGCGGGACGGACTTCGCCACGCAGACCGTCACGGTGCCGGCCGGTTCAGGCACCAGCTGCACGAAGCCCCATGCCGGCTTCACGGTCAGCTCTGACAAGAAGACCTACACGTACACCGACGCCTCCACGGTCGACGATCCGGTGAACTGCCCGATCACGACCTGGCTCTGGACGTTCACCGACCTGGGGACCCAGTCGAACGCCCAGAACCCCGACGCCGCAGACCTACCAGACCGGCACCAGTCAGCACTCCGTGACCCTGAAGGTCACCAACGCGGCCGGGACCAGCACCTACACGCACACGGACTGAGCCATGAGAACAAAGCTGCACACCCCCCGGAGCACCGGACCGCGCGCATCTCGACGGCGCGGGCCGTCAGGGCAGGCGCTCGTGGAGTTCGCCCTGGCGCTTCCGATCTTCCTGCTCATCGTCTTCGGCGCGGTCGACATGGGCCGCTGGGTGTATGGGCACAGCACCCTCTCGCAGGCCGCCCGCGAAGGCGCACGGCTTGGAGCCGTGGAGGTCTCCTGGATGGGGAGCACTGACCCGTCCTGCAACACGGCGGGCGGTCCGGTCTGCCCGGCCGACCTCGCCGCTCTGCGCCAGGACATCCTGGACGCGACGAACCGAATGCTCGTCCCGTTCGGGCCATTGACCCTTGCTGAGCTCTACACGAGCTGCGATGCGGCGGGCACCGCACCGTCCGGCGCGTGGACCACGCAGACCTGTGACCTGAACAACCGGCAGTCGGGCGACAACGTGTCGGTCCGGGTGACCATGCAGTTCGAGATGATCACGCCAATCCTCGGCCAGCTGATCCCGCCCATCACGGAATCCGCCGCGGCCACCATGGTTGTCAACTGAGGAGTGCCCACATGTCCATCCTGAATCGCCAAAGAGATGATCCCAAGGGGCAGATGATCGTCGTCGCCGCGCTGGTGCTCTCGCTGGTCATTTTCGCCGTTGGCCTCGTGATCGATGGCGGGAATGGGTTGGCGGAGCGACGGAAGGCGCAGAACGCGTCGGACTTCGCTTCCATGGCGGGCGCTCGGGTCGTGGCCCAGTACATTGCCGGCGACGCGACGAACGGAACGGATGCCAACGTCAAGGCGGCGATCACCAACGAGATCGCGGCGAACGGCGGCAATCCCATCACCTTCGGTGCGCCGAACGGTCCGGAGTACGTCAGCGCAGCCGGCACGCTGCTCGGATACGTGGGGGCAGGCTCGATCCCGGGACCGACCTGCGCTGCGGATTCGACGAACTGCGCTGCGGGCGTGCAGGTCCGCTCCAGCCGTGACTGGACGCCGTTCTTCCTGGGCGTGTTCGGCATCCACGACTGGGGGACCTCCGCCGCTGCGACGGCCAAGGGCGGCTACTACGTGGGTGCCAAGATCCCTGGCGCGCTCTTCCCGGCCGGCATCTCCCAGGCCTTCTTCCAGGCCTATCCCGCCTGTGACGGCCCGGTGAACACCACCGATCCCACCGATCCGTGCTACCCGCAGCACCTCACGCCGGGGAACCTGAACGTGCCGGGCGGCTTCGGCTGGCTGAAGTTCGGCTGCGACGGCTATGGCCTGGGCCAGGATCCGCCCGAAAACGCTCGGCGGCTGCTCGAACGCGAAGACCTTCCTCCAGGAGGAGATCGGGCCGCCGGCCAAGACCTTCGGGTGCTGCACCCAGGTGGGCCTGGCCGGGAGCCTCGACCAGATCGGGAGCCTTCCGGGTAACAAGGTGAGCGCGGACTGCTCGTACTACATCGACAACAAGGTCACCGTCATCGTCCCGATCTGGGACACGGCGGGCGGTACGGGCTAGAACGCGTACTACCACATCATCGGCTTCGCCGGCTTCCAGATCACCGGATGCAAGGGAGGCAAGGACATCGAGGGGGTATGGAGACAGCCGTTCTTTACCGGGCCGGTCTCCACGACGCCCAATTGCCCTGCCGGTGAGACGGACTGCGACGTTCCGCAGACGCTCGGAGTCCAGCTGGTCCAGTAGTCCCCCAACCGATTCCCCTCCAGGTGGGGCTGACGCCCTGGTCCGTCCGTCGGGCCGGGGCGTCGTCTTGCCTGCACGGCCGCTACCATCCGTTGACCATGAACAGGTACGTCCGCGTCGCCAACGTCACCCGCGGGACCGTCGTCGCCGAGCGGGTCCGCGTGGCGCGCGGCCTCTTCCAGACGGTCTTCGGGCTCCACCTGCTCCCGCGCCTGCAACCCGGGGAGGGGCTGCTGCTGCCGGGAGCCACGACGATCGACACGACCTTCATGGGCTACCCCATCGACCTCGTCTTCGTGGACGGGGCCATGCGCGTCACCCGCCTCGTGCCGGACATGGTGCCGTGGCGCATGGTTCTGTCCGCCCGCGGCGGGAAGGACTGCCTGGAGCTGCTGGGTGGGGCCCTGGGAGGCACGCAGACGGAGGTCGGCGACCAGCTCGTCCTGAAGGACGTCCCGGCGGAGGGCCATCCCGGTCAAGCGGATTCCTGAGGCGGCGCGCGTTCGCCATCGGTCCTTCGGCCCCTCGTGCCCCTCGCGGCCCTTCCGGCCCTTACCCAGGGGGCGGGTCAGCGATGACGGAGGGCCGGGTATCGGTAGGTTCAGTGCCGGTTTGCCCACCCGCTGGGTGAGGCCGGGAACGAGCCGGGGGTTCAACCCTCTCCCGACCCACCCCAGCGGTCAATCGGTCCAGGACAGCTCGCGGACGGGCCTTCCGTCACGTTTCACCCACCGAGTGGGTGGCGGAAGGGAACCCCGGAGAGCTCCCGACCGGCCGTAATGGACCGATAAGCGGCTGGTACACGCCCCTCCGGCATGCTCCCCGCATGGCCCTGCTCGACGTGCTGCTCCCGCCCTCCTGCGCCGGCTGCGGCCGGTACGGCTCGCTGTTGTGCGGCGCATGCCGGGCGTCGTTCCGTGCCGCGAGCCCGGACGGCGTCACCTTCGTCCAGGCGGATCCGGCCTTCGTCGTGGGCGAGGCGCTCACCCTGGCCATCGCCGCGTTCCGCCACGAGGGATCCCTGCGGCGGACGCTGGGACGGCTCAAGTACGGCGGCGCGCCCCGGCTGGCCGCCCCGCTCGCGGAGCTCGCGGCTCCGGCGCTGGCACGCCTGCTCGCCGTCAGCGGCCCCGCTGCCCTGGTCCCCGTGCCGCTCCACCGCGATCGCCTCCGCCAGCGCGGGTACAACCAGGCGCGGCTGCTCGGCGAGTCCCTCAGCCGCCTGACGGGCGCCCCCCTGTTCGAGGGACTGGTCCGCACCAGGGCCACGGTGCGGATGCACGGGCTGGATCGGGCGGGGCGTCTCCGCAACCTTCGGAGTGCCTTCGCCGCAGGGCCCGTCGCGCACCTTCCCCCGGTCGTCGTCCTCGTCGACGACATCCTCACCACCGCGGCGACCATGGAGGCCTGCGCCGCCGTCCTCCTCTCCACGGGCACGGAATCCGTGTACGGATTCGCCATCGGCCGCGAGATCTGAGTGCGCCCCCGCACCACCTACCCCGAAAGTACTGGTCGAAAGTACTTCACGAACCCCTAACGACGCGGTATGGTCCGCACTGAAACGCAGGAGCTGGCATTTCGTTAGGGCCTGCGGGAAAATCATCTGAATCATCCAGCCGAATAGGGGTGAACGGTCGGAAATCTCCCGGCCGAGCCCGTTACAGAGCGGACTTCCCGCTGCCCGAGGGTCCGACATGAGCAGTGCCCCCGCGCCTGCGCGTCTTCGTCGCGCGGTGCGACCCGAGCAACGGCCGGCGGCCGTGGCCACGGCCAGTCCCTGATCGAGTTCGCGCTGCTGCTCCCCGTTCTGCTCCTGCTCGTAGCCGGGGCCATCGACCTCGGTCGCGCCTTCTACTCGCAGATCACCATCACGAACGCCGCACGCGAAGGCGCCCTCGAGGCTTCTGTCTCGCCAACGTCCTTCGCCGCCGGGCAGCCATGCGACGCCACCAGCAACCGGGTCATGTGCCGCACCCTCAACGAGGCGAAGAACTCCTTCGTCACGGTTGCCACCTCGGACGTGAGCATGACCTGCGACCCGTCGTGCGCGGCCGGAACCGCGGCCGACCCCAGCACGGCGACCGTGACGGTGAAGGGCCACTTCACGCTGGTGACGCCCATCCTCACCTGGATCCTGGGCCAGAACATCACTCTCTCCTCCAGCGCGTCCGCCACCATCGCCATGACGCCCTCTGACCTGGGGGCGGGCCCGTCCGTCAGCCCGTCCGCGACGCCATCCGCCTCGCCCACCGCCTCACCCACCGCCACGCCGTCCGGGCCCACGCCGACCGCGTCGCCCACTCCCACCCCTCCGTCGTGCCTGGCCCCCATGGCGAACGCCAGCGTCCAGCCGACCTCGGGGAAGAAGAAGAAGCAGGTCTTCACGTTCACCGACAGCTCGACAAACATGACGGCCGGCTGCAGCCCGGTCTGGTCATGGAACTTCGGGGACGGGGGCGGCGCCTCATCGGATCCCAGCCCAACCCACACCTACAACAGCGCGGGTTCCTACACCGTCACGCTGGTCGTCTCGAACAGCGCCGGGCAGGACACCTGGACGGTCACGATCGATGTCACGCAATAGCCGCACGCCGGTCCGCCGGTCCTCGGAGCACGGGCAGGCAATGGTCGAGTTCGCCCTCACCTTCCTTCTCTTCATCCTGCTGGTGATGGGCGTCCTGGACTTCGGCCGCGGCATCTTCATGTGGAACGGCGTGGCAGAGGCGTCGCGCGAGATCGCCCGGGTGACCAGCGTCCATCCGGGCTCCACCCTGGGGGACAGCACCGAGACCCAGCAGGTCGTGGATAGCCAGAAGGCCCTCTTCTTCGACATCAACGACCCGACCTTCACCTGCGTCGACATCACCGGGGCCACGGTCTCGGGGGTCTGCCGGCCAGGCGACTACGTGCGGGTCACCGTGAGCGGGGCCTTCACGCCGGCGACACCGCCGCTGCTCTTCCTCGTTGGCCAGATCCACCTTTCATCCAGCAGCAGCGTCGAGATCCCGTAGCGCAGCTCATTCGAGGACTTATCAGATGTTTCGGTATCTCTTGAACAGGGAGCGGCGATCGCCACGCGGCCAGATGATCGTGCTCTTCGCCCTCCTGCTCATCGTTCTCCTGGGGATGGTGGGGCTGGTGCTCGACGGCGGGGCCTCGTTCGCGCAGCGTCGCAGCGAGCAGAACGCGTCGGACCTCGCGGCGCTGGCCGGAGCCAACACGTATCTGCTGACCCACGACCAGACCGCCACCACCAACGCGGCCCTGGCCGTCACCAGCAAGAACGGCTTCACTGACGGCACGAACGGCACGGCCATCACCGTCACCATCGGCACTGACAACGGCGCGACCGTGAAGGTGGACATCCATTCGCCGCACGAGAACAGCTTCGCCGGGCTGTTCGGCATGAAGACATGGCCGGTGGCAACCTCCGCCACCGCGGAGACCGGCTTCCCGACCACCGCCCAGGGAGCCGGGCCCATGATCTTCAGCGAGGACGCCTTCGGCACCGACGGTGAGCCGCTGCCGCAGTACGGCGATCCGAACAACCCGTACGACTTCGGCGAGGGGAACGGCGATGTCCCGGTGAGCCCCGGCGACCTGGCCTGGACGAACTACGGGACCGGCAATGTCAACACCAACGAGGTGCGCCAGATCATCAACGGCAGCCTCGTCATCACCAAGACGCTCCAGTTCGGCGAGTACATCGGCCAGCACAACCAGGGCAATCACACCGCCCTGTTCAGCGATGTCGACCAGTACCTGAGCGGCACGGACATCCCCGTGCCGATCGTCGACCACAACGGGAACTTCCTGGGCTGGGCCACGTTCCACGTCGTTTCCGCATCCGGCGGAAGTGCGAAGCACGTGACCGGCTACTTCAAGGACTCCTTCGTGAACGCGCAGCTCACCCTTGGAGACTGCACCTTCGACGTGAACTGCCCACAGTACTTCGGCTCCTGGGTCCTCAAGCTCATCGACTGATCGCCACCATCGGGCCTTGCAGGCCGCGTGCAGATCGCCGGATTCCCTCGTACGGGAGTCCGGCGATGTCGTGGCCATTGGGCCAGGCGACGCCCCACGCAGCGGGTGCTACCGTAGAGCTCCACGAACAGAGCTCCACGATTCGTTGGGAGGCACTCCTGATGAAGACCAGCGTGAAGGCGCGGAACCTCGAGCTCAGCGACCGGTTGCGAGCCACCATAGAGCGCAAGCTGCGGCGGCTGGACCGGATCTCTCACCCCGATGCGGAGGCAACGGTGGAGTTCATCACCAATGCCTCGCGCGCCGCCGACTCGCGAAACGTTGCAGAGGTGACCCTGGTGAACGGCGGGGACGTCGTCCGCTCCGTCTCCTCGGGCGCCACGCCGGTGGCGGCCCTGGACCTGGTGCTCGACAAGCTCGAGCGGCAGGTGATCCGGGCCAAGACCAGGCCGCGCAGCGTGAGGGAGCGAGCCGCGGACGAGGCGACCGAGGTGCTGGCCCGGGAAGCGGTGGGCACGCTGGAGCCGCCTCCCGCCCGCGAGGCCGCCTCCACCCGCGTGACGCGCGTGAAGCGCTTCGACATGATCCCCATGTTCGTGGAGGACGCCATCACGCGCATGGAGGAGCTGGGGCACGCGTTCTTCATCTTCCTCAACGCGGAGAGCGAGCAGCTGACCCTGGTCTATCGGCGCGCCAACGGGACCTACGGGCTGATCGAGCCCGTGGTCAAGGCACCCCGCCGGAGGCCCTGAGCGGTGCAGGAGGGGCCCGGAACGCGACGCCGGGCCCGACGGGCCATCCGACGCCGAATCGCCGGCATCGGTCCATCCCGGACGGGAGCCGGCCCGGGCTCGCTCCTCAGGGACGCACCACGGTCAGCACCAGCATCACCAGCACGACGGCGATCAGGGCCACGAAGAACACGTAGAGCGCGATCGAGAGCGCGTCACGCTGCGGCGGTTCGTCCCCGGGTGCCATGCGCCGCACCGTAGCAGACCCCGAGCCGCGCCGCCGGCTGACCTGGCCCGATGGTGCCCCAAGGGTGGGAATCCACCTGGGTGTCGCGCCGGGCCTGGTGAAGGCCGCGCGGCGAGCGCGGCAGATCGGCGCCACCGCCCTCCAGATCTTCAGCGACAACCCGACCGCCTGGCGGCGCCGCCCGGCGCCCCCGGCCGACGCCCCGGCCTTCATCGCCTACACCCTCCGCGAGGGAATCGGCCCCGTCGCCATCCACGCCAGCTACCTCATCAACCTGGCCGGCAGCGCCGAGCCCTTCGCCAGCCAGTCGAGGGCCGGCCTGATCCACGAGGTGCAGCGCGCGCCGCAGTACGGGGCCAGCCTGGTCAACACCCACATCGGCTCCCACCGCGGCAGCGGGCACGCCCAGGGGATGCGGAAGATCGCCGAGAACGTCGCCGCGGTCCTGGCGGAGACGCCGCCCGGCGTCCGCCTGGTCCTGGAGAACAGCGCCGGCGGCGGGGACAACCTGGGATCCAGCCTGGAGGAGCTGGCGGGCATCCTGGACGCGGTGGCGACGCGCGGCGGGGACCACGCCGGCAACCTCGCCTTCTGCCTCGACACCGCGCACCTGTGGGGCGCCGGGTACGACCTCTCCACGCCCCAGGGAGCCCTGGGCCTCGTCGAGCGCTTCGACGAGCTGCTGGGCCTGGACCGCCTGGCGCTCGTCCACCTCAACGACTCGCGCTCCGCGCTCGGTTCGCGGAGCGACCGCCACGAGCACCTGGGGGGCGGGCAGATCGGCCTGCACGGGCTCGCGGCGCTCCTGCGGGAGCCTCGGCTCGCCACCGGAACCACGTTCGTGATGGAGACGCCCGGGGCCGAGGAGGGATACGACGCGGTGAACGTTCGGCGCGCACGGCTGCTCTACGGCGGGGCGCAGTCGCTTCCGGCGCTGCCACCCAGGGCGTTCAAGCTGAATCGCCACGCCTCGCGGCAGGGGCCGGCTGACTAGCGCCCTCCGGGCGCCGGGCGGGGAACCGGGAAGCGGGGACCGGGTCAGGCGCCCCGGGAGAGCCCGCCGATGCCGTTCCCGCCGCCGGCAAGGCCGTTGACGCCATCACCCCCACTGCGCCGGATCCGGCGGGTGCGCAGGGTGATGTAGGCCTGCATCAGCTCGCGGACGTCCGCCTCCGCAAGAAGGTCGTCGCCGCGCAGGGCGTACTCGACGCGGGTGGTGGGCAGGAGCTGGCGGTTCGAGACGGAGGCGAAGTAGGCGGGGCCTTCCGACTCGTCGTGAATCTCGCGCAGGCCGCGCGCGAGCTTGGTGGCGGTGCCGAGCGACGGCATGCGGTCACCCTTGATGAGCCGGGAGATGGTCGAGTGATCGACCCCCGACTGCAGGGCAAGCTGCCGCTGGCTCATCTTCTTCTCCTTCAGCTGGCTTCGAAGCCAGGTGTTGAAGGAGCGGGGCGATTGAAACGTCATGCCACTCGTTTCGTTACCGGTGCACGCTCACCACGCTGGGCGCGTGGGTGGTGCGTGCATGCACCCGGAGCATGGCTCCCCCGTGCGAACGCCTCAATAGGAGGAAGGTACCGAGCACGGGTCGCATCTCCGAAGGGCCGATAGGACCGATCAGGCCCCCCCGTCCGACACCTTCGCCCTTGCATGGCGCGTCGGACGGGTCCGCCCCACGTGCGCGCGCCGAACCATGCCGCTCGTGGCATAGGCGACGCCGCCGATGATGATGACCGTGACGATGGAGATGGCGCGGTCGACGAGCGCGACCGCGGTGGCGGGCGGCCCGGAGACGCCGTAGATGAGCAGCGCGCCCACGATGCCCGCCTCCACGAAGCCCACGCCGGCGGGCGTGAGCGGGATGGCGGTCAGCAGGGCCGCGGCGAGCGCCACGAAGACGCTGGCGCTGATCCCCAGGTGCGCCACCCCCGGCAGGTTGAGGGCGTGGATCACGAAGTAGACGCGCGCGCCCTCGAGGAGCCAGATCATCCCGGTCAGGACCAGGATCACCGGAATGGACCGGGCGGTGAGCGCTCCGGTGCTGCCTTCGTGGAAGCGCTGGTAGAGCTCCTGCAGCCGCTCCGGGAGGAACCGGGTCAGGCGCGTCCCCCAGAAGCGCAGGCCCACCACGAAGGCGACCAGGACCAGGGCGACCACGAAACCGATCAGGAAGAGGGTGTCCACCGTGGGGTTGTTCCGGCCGCGGAAGCTCCAGAAGCCCGCGGCCAGGGCCAGCCCGAAGATGACGATGATGTCCGCGATCCGCTCGATGAAGACGGTCCCCACGGTTCGCGAGGCGGAGCCGCCGTAGTTCCCCTTGAGCAGCCATGCGCGGTAGAGGTCACCCAGCTTGGCGGGCACCAGGCAGTTCACGAACCACGACAGGAAGAGGATCTCCGTGGCCGGGACGAACCCGATCCGCGTGCCGGCACGGCGCAGGATGAAGGCCCAGCGGGCGCCGCGGATGGGGAAGGTGGCGTAGTAGACGAGGAACGCGGCGAGGAGGAGCCACGCGTTCGCGCCCAGGATCTCCTGCCAGAGGTCGCCCCAGTTGAGCTTGAGGACGAAGACGAAGAGGAACACGAGCAGCGCCAGGCCGAAGACGATGGAGCCGATGGTGCGGACGTTCAGGAACCGCCGCGAGAGGCTGACCTCCTGCTCGGGGATCTCCTCCGCCTCGGGGGCGGCCAGGTATTCCTCCGCCTCGTAGATCGGATGGTGCGCGTGCTCCGTGTCGTCCGGCCGCTCTTCAGTCATCGTCGTTCCCCTCCCGGGCATTGGGATCCGGCAGCTCCGCGGCCGACGGCGCGCTCGGGGCTGCCTCCTCCTCCGGCATCGGCTCGGTGGGGCCCAGCCGCGGTGACGCCGCGACGTCCTGTCCGAGCCAGCGTCGCACGATGTTGCTCCAGACCGCATAGCGGGTCGTCAGGTGCACGAGAAGGCTAGAGCGACTTGCGTGCCATTCGTTCTGCGGCAGCACCGCCTTGAGCTGCGCGGCATCGGAGAACGGCGGCAGGACGTTCGTGCTCATGGCCACCTCGAAGGCGGCGTGGGAGTCGCTGCAGGCGATCCCGGGCAACGCGTAGCGCGCGGCGAACTCCGCCGCCTGCACGTTGTGGCGCTGGAAGGTGACGCGGCTGTTGAAGACCTCCACGGCGTCGATCTTGCCCGCTTCCGCGAGGCGTGTCAGTGGTACTTCCCGGATGTGCGAACCGCGGAACGGGTCGAACGGATGGGGGATGCTGACCAGCCCGCCCTGGGCGTGGATCTCGTCCGCGGTCTCCTCCGCGGACAGGCCGCGCGGGATCGTCCGCTGCAGGAAGAGGCCCACCACCTCCCCGTCCGCGGTGCTCACCTCCTCGCCCAGGATGACGGTCAGCAGCCGGTCCAGGCCCAGCTCCCGCGCCCTGTCCCGGGTGGAGATGGCGCCCTCGACGTTGTTGTGGTTCGTGACGGCGAGATGGGTGAGGCCGCGCTCGATGGCCGCCCGGATGAGCCGCTCCTCGGAGAGGATGGAGTCGCGGCTGAAGCGCATGTGGACGTGGAAGTCCGCGAAGGCGCGCTGGGGCCGGTCCCCTCCCGTCCGTTCCCGGACCTCCCCCTTCGCGGCGACGGCTGGCGTCGCAACGCTCATGAGCTCGAGACCAGGCTCTTCCTGTAGCTGGTGAAGTGCTCGAGCGCCATGCCGGTCCCGACGGCCACGGAGTTGAGCGCGTTCTCCGCCACGTGGCAGGGGATGCCCGTGACCTGGGTGAGGAGCGTGTCCAGGTTGCGGAGGAGGGATCCGCCACCGGACATCACCATCCCCTTGTCGATGATGTCGCTGGAGAGCTCCGGCGGCGTCTGCTCCAGGACGTTGCGCACGGCGGTGACGATCTGCTGGATGGGCTGCTCGATGGCCTCCGTCACCTCGCCGGAGGTGATGGGGATGGTCCGCGGCAGGCCGGCGATCAGGTCGCGGCCCTTGACCTCCATCGACAGCGGCTCCTCCAGCGGGAGCGCCGAGCCGATGGCGATCTTCACCTCCTCCGCGGTGCGGTCGCCGATCATGAGGTTGTACTTGCGCCGGATGTAGTTGGCGATCGCCTCGTCGAAGCGGTTCCCGGCGACGCGCACGGAGTCGCTCACCACGATCCCGCCCAGGGCGATGACCGCGATCTCCGTGGTCCCGCCGCCGATGTCGATGATCATGTTGCCGCTTGGCCCCGAGATGGGGACGTTGGCGCCGATGGCGGCCGCAAGGGGCTCCTCGATGAGGAACGCCTCCCGCGCCCCCGCCTTCAGCGCGGCGTCCCGGACGGCGCGCTTCTCCACGCTCGTCACGCCCGAGGGCACGCTGATCATCACGTCCGGCTTGAAGATGCGGACCCGCGCCACCTTGTTGAGGACGTAGCGCAGCATGGCCTCCGTGATGAGGTAGTCCGCGATCACCCCGTCGCGCATGGGACGGATGGCGCGGACGTTGCCCGGCGTGCGCCCGATCATCTCGCGCGCCTCCTCGCCGACGGCCACCAGCCGGTTGTCGTCCTCGCTGATGGCGACGACGGACGGCTCGTTGAGGACGACACCCCTGCCCTTGACGTAGACGAGGATGTTGGCGGTGCCGAGGTCGATACCGATCTTCATGGTCGGGTCTTCATGGTCGGGTCTTCATGGCGGATCTTCATGGTCGGGCTGCAGCTGCCTGTCGTGTGCGGGGTTCGAATGCGCCAGTCCGCGGTCCGCCCTGGGTGGTGCGCCGCGACGCGCGGGGGCGTCCCGCAGTATACCGGCAGCGCCCCTACCATCGGCTACGAGATGCCCGAGGGTGACACGATCTTCCGCACCGCCAGCGTGCTCCGACGCGCGCTGCTGGGTCGCGTCCTGACCGAGGCGGTGGCGCGGCCCGGACCGCTCGTCGCCCGCGTGCCCGATCTCTCGATCCTGGTCGGCTCGCGGGTGACGTCGGTGGAGGCCCGTGGCAAGCACCTGCTCATCTCCGCGGGGGAGGGACGGCATCGGCGCACCCTGCGCACCCACCTGCGGATGACCGGCTCCTGGCACAGGTACCGGGCGGGCGAGGCGTGGCGGCTGCCGGAGCGGCGCGCGACCGTGATCCTGCGCACGGCCGAGACGGTGGCCGTCTGCTTCGCATGCCCCACCGTGGAGCTCCTGACCGATGCCGGCGTCGCGCGCTCCCGCGCGCTCCGTTCGCTGGGGCCCGACCTGCTCGCGCCCTCTGCGGACCTCGCCGCGGCGGTGGCGAATCTCGCCGCGCATCCGTCCGCTCCCATGGGCGAGGCGCTGCTCGACCAGCGGCTGGTGGCAGGCATCGGGAACGTCGTGCGCAACGAGGCGCTCTTCGTGGAGCGGGTCTCGCCGTTCGCCACCGCCGCGGACCTCCCCGGGGAGGCGCTGCTGCGCCTGGTCAGCCGCGCACGGGCGATCCTCGCGGCCAATACCGGAGGCGGGCGGCGGGTGACGACCGGCGACCGGCGCGTGACGACCGGCGACCGGCGTGCCGGCGCGGGCCTCTGGGTCTACGGCCGTGCGGGGCGGCCCTGCCGGCGATGCGGCACCCCGGTGCGCTCCGCGCGACAGGGCTCGCTGCGGCGGCTGACCTACTGGTGCCCGTCCTGCCAGCCCACGTAACGCGGCGGTAATCGGGCGGTAATTGGGCGGTAATCGCCGCCGCGGACGATTGCCGCATGGACGATCTCTCGCTGGGCCGCGCCGTGCGGGCGCTCAGGCGCCGCAGAGGATGGCGGCAGGAGGATGCGGCCGGGCGGGCTGGCGTGCATCGGTCCACCTGGTCGCTCCTCGAGCGCGGGCAGCTCGACGCGATCACGCTCCCCACGCTTCGGCGCTGCCTGCAGGTCCTGGAGGTACGGCTGACCCTGGTTGCCCAGTGGCGCGGATCCGCGCTCGACCGGCTGCTGGACGAGGATCACAGCCGGCTGCAGGCGGCCTGGAAGCAGCGTCTCGAGGGCTGGGGCTGGGTGGTCGTGGCCGAGGTGAGCTTCAACAGGTACGGCGACCGGGGCCGGATCGATCTGCTCGCGTGGCACCCGCCGAGCCGGGTCCTGCTCGTGGTCGAGATCAAGACGCTCATCGCGGACGCGCAGGGGCTGCTGGGACCCATGGACGTGAAGACCCGGGTCGCGCCCGCCGTGGCCCGCCAGCGTGGCTGGGCTTCTTCCGCCGTGGTCCCGCTCCTGGTTCTCGCCGAGTCGTCCACGAACCGGCGCCACCTCGAATCGCGGGCGCCGCTGTTCAGCCACCTGTCCCTGCGCGGGCGCGGCGCGCTCGTCTGGCTGCGGCGACCGAGCGGCCCTGCGGCTGGTGGGACGACGAGCGAGCGTCGGCTTGGTGGGATGCTGAGCGGGCCTCCGGCTGGTGGGACGCCGAGCGAGAGGCCGCTCGGGCTGCCCAGCGGGCTCCTCGTCCTCTCCGACTTGTCACCCGCTGACCACCGCAGCGTTAAGCGAGTCGGGAGGCAGCGCGTCAGGCGTCCGCGGCCTCGTCCGAGCGTGGAATCGGCGGGGTAGGATCGCCCGGGCAGGCCCTGAGCCGCTTAGCGCTGATGTCATCCGCGCCTGACGAGTCGCGGGCGCCGCGCGGCTGGTGGGACGCCGAGCGAGCGTCGGCGTGGTGGGACGCCGAGCGAGAGGCCGCTCGGGCTGCCCAGCGGGCTCCTCGTCCTCTCCGACTTGTCACCCGCTGACCACCGCAGCGTTAAGCGGGTCGGGAGGCAGCGCGTCAGGCGTCCGCGGCCTCGTCCGAGCGTGGAATCGGCGGGGCGGGATCGCCCGGGCAGGCCCTGAGCCGCTTAACGCTGATGTCATCCGCGCCTGACGAGTCGCGGGCCCGTTCCGGGCTATAACGCGCACCACATCCGCGCCTGACGAGTCGCGGGCGCCGCAGGGCTGGGGGCCAAGGCGGGACGGGGGAATGGCGCGGGGCGCCGGCGCGCCGCGTGGCGGGCGGCAGGGCGGGGGACGGATTGGCGCGGGGGCGCGGGGGCGCGGGGGCGCGGGGCGGACGACTCTCAGGCGTCGATGCGCTCGATGCGCGCGCCCAGCGCCACCAGCTTCGACTCGATCTGCTCGTAGCCGCGGTCCACGTGCTCCACGCCGGAGATGACGCTGGTGGTCTCCGCGGCGAGGGCCGCCAGGACCACGGTGGCGCCGGCCCGCAGGTCGGAGATCTGGACCTCGCGTCCATGGAGCACGGTGGGACCGGCGATCCGCGCGTGGCGCTCATCGGTCACCTCGACGACCGCGCCCATCTTGGTGAGCTCCGTGACGTAGTCGAGGCGATCCTCGTAGATCGTCTCGTGGATGGTGGAGATGCCCTCCGCCTGGGTCATCAGGACGGAGAGCGGCGCCTGGAGGTCGGTCGGGAATCCGGGGTACGGCTGCGTCTCCACGTCGGCGGCCCGGTACGCCGGGGCGGAGCGCACGCGGAGCCGGCCGCCATCGGTCTCGTAGGGCACGCCCATCCGGTCGAGCACCTCCAGGAACGCGCCCAGGTGCTCCGGCTCGATCCCCCGCATCGTCACGTCGCCCCCGGTGACGGCCGCCGCGATCGCGAACGTTCCCGCCTCGAGCCGGTCGCCGATCACGGTGTGCTCCACGCCGTGCAGCAGGTCGACCCCCACGATCTCCAGCCGATGCGGCGCGGTCCGCTCGATGCGGGCCCCCATGGCGCACAGCATGGCGATCAGGTCGTCCGTCTCCGGCTCCTGCGCCGCGTTCTCGATGACGGTGGTGCCATCGGCCAGGACCGCGGCCAGGAGGGCGTTCTCCGTGCCCATGACCGTCACGTACGGGAAGCTGATCTGCGCGCCGTGCAGCCGTCCCTCGGGCGCCGAGGCGAAGTAGTAGCCGTTCTTGTACTCGACCTCCGCACCCATGGCGGTCATGGCCTCCACGTGGAGGTCCACCGGGCGTCGCCCGATACGGTCGCCGCCGGGGTTGGAGATGATCACGCGCCCGAAGCGGGTCAGCAGCGGTCCGAGCAGGATGAAGCTGGCGCGCATCTTCATGGCCGCCTCGAGCGGGACGAAGAGCCACTCCGCGTCGCCGGCCCGGATGTCGAGCGTTTCCGGGTCGGTGGGGCGCACCTCGAAGCCGATATCGCGCATCGTCTCGCGCAGGATCGCCACGTCGCTGATCCCCGGGACGTTGCGAAGGATGCTGGGCTCGCCGGTGAGCGTCGCAGCGGCCATGAGCTTGAGGACCGCGTTCTTGGCCCCCGCGATCCGCACCTCTCCCTCCAGCGGGTGACCGCCGGTGACGACGAACTTGTGCATCACCGCCAGTCTAGCCGCCGCCTCGTCCCGCGTGGCCGGGGCGCGGTCCCGCGTGGCCGGGGCGTGGGTCCCGCGTGGCCGGGGCGCGGTCCCGCGTGGCCGGGGCGCGGTCCCGCAGGACCCGAGCGTGGTCCGGTCGTGGCCGGGGCCCGTCCGGTCGCCGGCACTACGGCCACGCCTCCTTCCACTCGTGTGGCCCGCCGTGGTGACCGTCGCACAGCCCCACCCGTCCGCCCATGTGGCGCGAGGGAAGGTACGGCTGCATCCCCTCCTCGAACCGCGTCGGCTCGCGGTTGCACAGCATGTAGCGCCGCTCCCGCGCCCACTGGTAGAGGTGGTCCGACGAGCAGAAGGCGTAGCGTTTCGTGAAGTTCACCGTCTCGCCGGGCGCCGGGTCGGACGCCAGGCCGATGGGGCCCGATTCGCGGACGATCTCGATCCGCACGGGAAGCTGCGGCATCCGCGCGCCGCAGAAGTCACAGGTCTGCATCGGGGCCGATCCTAGCGTTGCGCGCGTGATTCCGCCGGGGACTCACTGCGCGCGGATCGCGCCCGTCCCGCGCCGAGTGAGTCGCGGGCGTGCTGCCAGCCCGCGCACCACCCGGCATCCGCGCTGGGTGAGTCCCCCGACGAGTCAAGAGAGGGCCCGGGAGCGCCGGCATCGGGCTAGCCGAGGTAATGGGCGCCGTCGTCCTCCCGGTGACCGGGGACGAAGTCCGGGTCCAGGTTGGGATCCGAACCGATGGGCGAGCCCTTGTGGGGCTTGAAGTCGACCGGGCAGATGAACGGGTAGTCGCGGCTGATCTTGCGCAGCTCCTGCATGCGGCGGAAGCCGTGGTCGGGGCTGCCCTGCGGACCGCGCAGGTGCGCGCGATTCGCGTCCTCGCCGGTCATCGGCGGCTGTTCGCGCTCGGGCATGGACCGATGGTAGCGGCTCCCCTTCCCTTCGTCTCCCTTCGGGCCAGCGCCGCTGGGGAGTGCCGCCCGCGCCGCAAGGGGAGTGCCACGCCCGCGCCGCGAGTCGTCAGGCGCTGCTGTGATCAGCGTTATGGTGCCGAAGCCCCTCCGAGTCGCCAGGCGCTGATGTGATCAGCGTTAAGCGGCTCGCGCGCGATTTCGGGCGGCGGCCAGCGGCCTTCCCACGCTCGGCGCGGCGTGCCCGGACGGCGGTTGGCTGGCTGGAGCCCGCCTAACGCTGCTGACATCCGCAGGTGACGAGTCGCGCGACGCCGAGGCGCGGACCGGACTGGCGGGCTGGGTGCGGCGCCGCGAAACCCGCGATTTCGCGACGTTCGGCACTCCGCGACGCGCACGGGCCATGCCCATCATGCCGGCGTGGAGGCGGCGTACGACCCGGCGGCCTGGAGAGACCTGTACACGTTTGTCGGCGGGGCCGCGGCTGTTCTCACCGGGCTGATCTTCGTGGCGGTCTCGCTGCACCTGCGTCCGGTGGTCGCCGACCGGTGGCTCCGCGGACGCGCGGAGTCGTCGCTGCTGGCCCTGATGACGGTCGTGCTCATCTCTGGCGCCGTCCTGGTGCCCGGGCAGCCGGTGCCTGCGCTCGGCGTCGAGATCGGCGTGGTCGTCTTGGCCAGCCCGATCCACAGCATCCGCGGCCTGCGTCACCTCCCGCGAACGAGGCGGGCGGGGCCGGCGACGGAGCTGACCGTGGGCTTGATCGGCAGTATCGTCGGCGTCCTTGCCGCAATCAGCCTGGTCGCGCACTGGGGCGGCGGGCTCTGGCTGCTGCTGCCTGGCGGTGCCATTGCGCTCGCCTCATCGGTCTGGAACGCGTGGCGCCTGATGGTCGACGTCGCAGAGGAGCGTGGAGCTGCCCACCCATGACCGATGCCGTCGCCACCCCCGCCACGTGGAAGTATCCGGGAGCGGCGTCAGCCCCGGCTGCGGCGGCGGACGGCGATCCGCTCGCGCATGAGCGCGGTCTGCAGCGCGGCACGCACCCGCGCGATGTCCACCGGATCGCGCGCCTGCTCCAGCTCCGCCTCCGCGCGCTTGCGGGCCGCGACGGCCAGCTGCTCGTCGATCTCGTCGGAATGCTCGGCGAGGTCCGCCATCACGACGACCTTGTCCGGCCGCACCTCCACGAAGCCGCCGGAGATGAAGAGGATCTGCTCCGTGCCGCCCTTCTTGATCCGCAGCTCCCCGGTCCCCAGGGCGCTGATGAGCTGGGTGTGGTGCGGCAGGATCCCCAGCTGCCCGTCGGCGCCGGGAACGACCACCATGTCGACGTCGTCGGCGTAGGCGCGCCGCTCAGGGCTCACGATCTCCAGGTGCAGCGGCATCAACCCACACCCTCAGGCAAGGATGAGCCGATGGCGACCCGAGACGACAGGCTGCCGCGCGACGACGGTGCCGGCGCGGCGAGTCGCGCAGCCGAGCGAGCCGGCATCGCCGTCGTGCACGCCGGGCACTCTCCGGTCTGGCGCCACCATCGGTCCATCTAGCCCATCTTCTCCGCGTTCTCGACCGCGTCCTCGATGGGCCCGGTCATCAGGAACGCCTGCTCGGGCAGGTTGTCGTGCTTGCCCTCCAGGATCTCCCTGGCGCCGCGGACGGTCTCCTTGCGCTCGACGTACTTGCCGGGGCGCCCGGTGAACTGCTCCGCCACGAAGAACGGCTGGCTCATGTAGCGCTGGAGCCGGCGGGCGCGCTGGACGGTGATCTTGTCCTCCTCCGACAGCTCGTCCATGCCCAGGATGGCGATGATGTCCTGCAGGTCCTTGTAGCGCTGCAGGGTCCGCTGCACCTCGCGGGCCACCGCGAAGTGCTCGTCGCCGACCACGCGTGGATCCAGGATCGTGGAGGTGGAGGTGAGCGGGTCCACGGCGGGGTAGATACCGATCTCCACGATGGACCGCTCGAGGCGGATGGTGGAGTCCAGGTGGCCGAAGGTCGTGGCCGGGGCCGGATCGGTGTAGTCGTCGGCCGGGACGAAGACCGCCTGGAGGGAGGTGATGGACCCGTTCTTGGTGGAGGTGATCCGCTCCTGCAGCTGGCCCATCTCCGTGGCCAGGGTCGGCTGGTAGCCCACCGCGGAGGGCATCCGGCCGAGCAGCGCCGACACCTCGGAGCCGGCCTGGGTGAAGCGGAAGATGTTGTCGATGAAGAGGAGGATGTCGCGCCCCTCCACGTCGCGGAAGTACTCAGCCATGGCGAGCGCGGAGAGGCCGACGCGCTGGCGGGCGCCCGGGGGCTCGTTCATCTGGCCGAAGACCATGACCGTCTTGTCGATGACGCCCGACTCGGTCATCTCGCCGATGAGGTCGTTCCCCTCGCGCGAACGCTCACCGACCCCGGCGAAGACGGAGTAGCCGCCATGCTCGGAGGCGATGTTCCGGATCAGCTCCTGGATGATGACCGTCTTCCCCGTCCCGGCGCCGCCGAAGATCGCCACCTTGCCGCCGCGCTTGAACGGCGCGATCAGGTCCATGACCTTGATCCCGGTCTCGAAGACCTCCGACTCGGTGAGGAGCTGGTCGAAGGGCGGCGGGCTCGCGGTGGATGGGGAGCATCTGCTCAGCCTTCACCGGGCCCTTGCCGTCGATGGGGTGGCCGAGCACGTCGAACACGCGACCCAGCGTCACCTCGCCGACCGGGACGGTGATGGGCGCGCCGGTGTCGACCGCGTCCAGGCCGCGCGAGAGGCCGTCCGTCGTGGACATGGCGACGGTCCGCACCCAGTTGTTGCCCAGGTGCTGCTGGACCTCGACGACGAGGGTGTCCTCCCCCTCGACCTTCTCCCCGCCGGGTCGCTTGATCTCCAGCGCGTTGTAGATCGAGGGCAGCTCCCCCGCGGGGAACTCCACGTCGATGACGGGGCCCGTGATCTGGATCACCTTTCCGGTGGCCATGAGTCTTCTCTCGTACTCCCTTCTACCCGCCCAGGGCCTCGGCCCCGGAGGCGATCTCGATCATCTCCCGCGTGATGGTGGCCTGCCGCGTCTTGTTGTAGACGAGGCTCAGGTCGTCGATCAGCTCGTGGGCGTTTTCGGTGGCGTTGCGCATGGCGATCATGCGGGCGCTCTGCTCGGACGCGTTGTGCTCCAGCACGGCGCGGTACAGGTCGACCGCCACGTAATGCGGCAGGAGCCTGCTGAGGACCTCCTCCGCGGAGGGCTCGAAGAGGTACTCCTCGTTCGACGTCCGCTCCTCGTCCCCGAGCTCCGGGCGCTCCACGGGCAGGATCTGGCGGACGACCGACTCCTGCGAGAGGGTGCTGACGAAGCGGGTGTAGCTCACCGCGATCTGGTCGTAGCGTCCGGCCAGGAAGTCCTCCGTGACGAGGCGCGCGATGGGCGTGACGTCGCTGAAGGCAGGCCGGTCGCCCAGGTTCGTGAAGTGCGCGGCAATGGTGATGCCCGCCCGCCGCAGCCCGTCGCGGCCCTTGCGACCCACGGTCACCGCCTCCACGACCGGTGGCTCGCCCTGCGAGGCATCCGCCTGCTGCGAGATCCATCGCAGCGAGGTGCGGACCACGTTCGTGTCCAGGGCGCCGGCAAGGCTGCGGTCGGTCGTCAGCGCCACCAGACCGATGCGGCGCACCGGACGCCGCGCGAGGAGCGGATCCGCTTCCTCGGTGACCGCCGCCGCTACGCGGCTCAGCGCCTCGCGCAGCTCGTCGGAGTAGGGTCGGGCGGCCAGGATGGCGTCCTGCGCACGCTTCATGCGCGAGGCAGCCATCATCTCCATCGCCCTCGTGATCTGGGCGATGTTGCGGATGGAGGCGATCCGGCCGCGGATCTCCTTCAGGCTGGGCATGGCCGGCTAGCCCTGCTGCTCCCCGTCGGCCGGCTTCTCGCCGCCATCGGTCTCCTCGGCAGCCGGCTTAGCGCCGCCATCGGTCTCCTCGTCGGCCGGCTTCTCGGCGCCATCGGTCCCCTCGGCGGCCGCCTCGCGTGCGGCCTCGGCACGCTGCTCGGCCTTGTCGGCCCCATCGGCCTCGCCGCCCCCATCGGCCACGTCGGCCTCCGCGGCCTCCGCGGTCTCGCCGCCATCGGTCTGGGCGGGCTCCGCCGGCTCGCCGTCGCCGGCCTCCGGCTCTTTCGCGGCCTCCTCCGACCGGGGCTTGCGCCGCTGGGCGAAGCCCTCCTGCTCGCGGAACTCGTCCACCGCGTGCCGGAGCTGCTCGATCAGCTCGTCGCTGAGCACCTTCTCCCGGGCGATGGCGGCCAGGATGTCGGGGTACGACGAGTCCAGGAAGCGCCCGAACCCGAGCTCGAACTCACCGACGCGGCCGGTCTCGACGTCGTCGAGGTAGCCGTTGGTGGCGGCCCAGATGATCATCACCTGGCGCTCCACGGGGACCGGCGCGAACTGCGGCTGGCGGAGGACGGCGGTGAGCTTCTCGCCGCGGGTCAGCTGGTCGCGCGTGGCCTTGTCCAGGTCCGACGCGAACTGGGCGAAGGCCGCGAGCTCGCGGTACTGGGCGAGCTCCAGGCGGAGGCGCCCCGCGACCTGGCGCATGGCCTTGATCTGGGCGTCGCCGCCAACCCGGCTGACGCTGATGCCGGCGTTCACCGCGGGCCGCTGGCCCTGGTTGAACAGGTCGGTCTGCAGGAAGATCTGGCCGTCGGTGATGCTGATGACGTTGGTCGGGATGTAGGCGGAGACGTCGCCCGCCTGCGTCTCGATGATGGGCAGGGCGGTCAGCGATCCGCCGCCGTTGTCCTTGTTCAGCCGCGCGGCCCGCTCCAGGAGCCGGGAGTGGGCGTAGAAGATGTCGCCCGGGTACGCCTCGCGTCCCGGCGGGCGGCGCATGAGCAGCGACACCTGGCGGTAGGCCCAGGCGTGCTTGGAGAGGTCGTCGTAGACGCAGAGCGCGTCGCGCCCGGACTCCATGAACTCCTCGCCCATGGCGACGCCGGCGTACGGGGCCAGGAACTGGAGCGGGGCCGGGTCGCTGGCGCCGGCCGAGACCACGATGGTGTGCTCCATGGCGCCGCGCGCCTCGAGCTCGGCGACGACCTGGGCCACCGTCGACTGCTTCTGGCCGATGGCGACGTAGATGCAGATCAGGTCATGACTCTTCTGGTTGATGATCGTGTCGATGGCGATGGCGGTCTTGCCCGTCTGCCGGTCGCCGATGATCAGCTCCCGCTGGCCGCGGCCGATGGGGATCATGGAGTCGATGGCCTTGATCCCGGTCTGCACCGGGGTGTCCACCCGCTGGCGCACGATGACGCCGGGGGCGATTCGCTCGACGGGACGCGTCTTCTTGGTGTCGATGGGGCCCTTGCCGTCGATCGGCTGGCCGAGCGGGTTCACCACGCGGCCGATGAGCGCGTCGCCCACGGGCACCTCGACCACGCGCCCGGTGGTCTTGACCTGGTCGCCTTCCTTGAGCTCGGTGTAGTCGCCCATGATCAGGGCGCCCACCGTCTCCTCCTCGAGGTTGAAGGCCATGCCCATGACCCCGCCGGGGAACTCCAGGAGCTCCGAGGCGAGGGCCCCGGAGAGGCCGTAGATCTGGGCGATGCCGTCGCCCACCTCCACGATGGTCCCCACGCCCGCGACGTCGGCGCCCTCGTCGAAGCCCTTGATCTCGCTCCTGATGATCGACGTGATCTCGTCGGATCGGATCGCCATCTGTCCTCTTCCTCACCTGCCTCGCCGCGGTCTGCGACGGCCTTCGTTCCTGTCGTCGGTGCGCCGCGTCAGACGGCGATCAGCCGGGCGCGCAGCCGCTCCAGGCGGCTCCGCACGCTGGCGTCGTAGAGCTGGTCTCCGATGCGCACCGAGATCCCGCCGATGAGCCCGGGATCCACGGTCTCGTGCAGCTCGATCTCCGTGCTGGTCAGCTGCCTGAGGCGCGCGGTGACGGCCTCGCGCTGCGCCTCGTCGAGCGGCAGCGCGGTCCGCACCTCCGCCCGCGAGACGCCGCGCTCCCTGCGGAGGAGCGCCTCGAAGTGCTCGACCATGAGCCCGATGGCCCGCGGCCGCCCGCGCCGGATCATGAGCAGGACCAGGCGCAGGGGTCCGGGCTGGACCTCCTTCCCGACGATCCGTTGCAGGACCCGCTCCTTGGTGGCGAACGGGACGGCGGGGTGCTCCGCCAGCCGCCGCACCTGCGGGTCCGCCAGCAGCTCGCGCAGCGCGCGCAGGTCGCGTTCCCACGCGTCCAGCGACTTGTCGGACCGCCCCATCTGGAAGGCGGCGTCCGCGTATCGCCGGGCTGCAGTCTGCTGTCGGCCCATGGTCAGTTCTTCGCGCCCTTGCGGCTCTTCCCGTTCGCCGGCTGCACCTCGGCGAGGAACTCGTCCACGAGCCGGCGCTGGGTGGCGCCGCTCATCTCGGACGAGACGAGCTTGCCGGCCGCGGAGAGCGCCAGCTCGGCGACCTGGGCGCGGAGCTCGGCCATGGCCTTCTCCTTCTCGCCGTTGATCTCCTCGCGGGCACGCGCGATCAGCTTGTCCGCCTCGGCCCGAGCGCCGGCCACGGTCTCGGCGCGAGAGTCCTCGGCGATCTTGCCGGCACGGGCGATCATGGCCTGCGCCTCCTTGCGGGCCTCGGCGACCGCCGCCTCCCGCTCGGCCTGCGCCAGCTGCCGGTCACGCTCGGCAGCCTCCGCGTCCTCGAGTCCCTTGGTGATCCTCCTCCGCCGCTCGTCGATCATGCCCAGCACGGGCTTGTACGCGAACCGGCGCAGCAGCCAGAGCAGGATCAGGAAGTTGACGATCTGGAAGCCGAGCTTGAAGAAGTCGACCCCGAACGCGTCGAAGAACTGGGTCACGAGACGAGCTGTCCCGCTACTTGACGAAGATGAGCAGGATGGCGGTGACGAGCGCGTAGATCGCGACCGCCTCCGCGAGCGCAATGCCCAGGACGTAGGGCACGAAGATCACGCCCGCCGCGTCGGGATTGCGTCCCAGCGCCTCCATCGCCTTGCTGACCGCGATGCCCAGGCCGATGCCGGGGCCGATGGCGCCCAGGCCGATCGCGAGTCCGGCGGCAAGATTTCCAGTCACGACTCCAGTTCCTCCTTGTGTGCCCGGCCGGGGCTCGGCCGCGGGCGGTGGTGGATGCCTACGCCGCCTCCGCGGCTTCGTGCTGGCCGGATTCGCGACCAGCGTTGAGGTCTGCGCGCGGAGTCTCGTCCGCCTCGTGGTGGGCGTGCTCCGCAATGGCGAGGGTGATGTACGTCATGGCCAGGAGCGCGAAGACGAGCGCCTGGACGAATCCGAAGATGAGCTCCAGGCCCACGAACACCGTGGGGACCGCCAGCGGGACGAGGGCGAGCATCGTGGCGAGCAGCACCTCCCCGGCGAACACGTTGCCGAAGAGTCGCATCGACAGGCTGATGAGGCGGGAGAGCTCGCTGATGATGTGGATGGGCGCCATGAGCGGGGCCATGTAGCGCGGCTCGCCCAGGTACTCCTTCAGGTAGTTGCGGACCCCGTTGACCCGGACCCCCCACCAGATGAACGTCACGAAGCTGACGAGCGAGAGCCCCAGGGTGAAGTTCAGGTCGGCCGATGCCGGACGGACGATGGGCACCATCTCGCTGCCCTCGGCCGTGTGGTGGATGAGGTCGATGGTGCCGACGCCCGGCAGGATGCCGATGTAGTTGGCGACCAGGATCATCAGGAAGAAGGTGAGGATGAGGGTCACGAAGCCGCGCCATCGGCTCCCGCCGGAGTCCCGCACGATGCCCAGCATCCACTCGATGGGGAACTCGAGCAGGACCTGGAAGCGCGACGGAACCAGCGTCGAGCGCCGCGTGAAGTACCACGCCGCCGCCAGCAGCACGAGCGACGCCAGCAGGGCGCCGAGCATGCTGTTGGTGAACGTGAACGGACCGATGGTGAAGAGCGGCTCAGCCTTGATGCTGACCGACACCAGATCGCCCGTCGCGGCCAGGGGCACTCCCTACCTCCTCATCGCCTGCTGGGCCACGTCCCAGATCGTGTACATCGCTGTTGCGATCCCGAGCACCACGCCGACGAGGGTGAAGATGGGGCTCGTATGCAGCCAGCCGTCCACGATCAGGCCGAGGCCCAGGCCGAAGATGACGCTTATCCCGAGTCGCAATCCCAGGTCCAGCGCCATCGCCCAGTTCGGCGGCTGCCCGGGAGACCCGTGCCCGGGTCCGCGGCCGCCTTCGGGGCCGGTATCGGTCATCGCTCGGAGCTGCGTCCGGCGCTCAGTGGTCCGGCGAACGCCGGATCCCCTGCGCGCGGCCGGAACCGTAGAGCCGCTGACCGTGCCGAATGTAGCGCCAGATTCCCGCGATCGCGATCACGTTGCCGACCCCGAACCCGCTCAAGACACAAATCGGCGAGGTCCCCAGGATCGCGTCGAGCACGATTCCGGCGACCGCGCCACCAACCATCGGGATCAGGAGGATCAGGAACACGTGGCCCATGATCTTCACGAGCCCAATGGGCGTCAGTTGTGCCATGCCAGGTTCGACTCACAGCGGTCGGACGGCGGGAGTATAGCGGAGCCTCCCCGATCTGGCGACCGGGGAGCGCTGGAGCGTGCTCGCCGGGTCCGCGTGGTAGTGGGACTACCCAAACGACCGCGGAGCGGCCCTTCCTCGCTCGCGGTGGTAGTGGGACTACCCAAACGACCGGCAAGTGGCCCTTCCTCGCTCGCGGTGGTAGTGGGACTACCCAAACGACCGCGCAAGCGTGCACCTCCGCGACCGCGGTGGTAGTGGGACTACCCAAACGACCAGCGAAGGCGGGCTCCTCGGACAGATGGGTAGCGGGACTACCGAAACGACCGGCGAAGCGCGGGCTCCTCGGACAGATGGGTAGCGGGACTACCGAAACGACGGGCGACGCGCGACGAGCGACGAGCGACGAGCGACGAGCGACGGCGACGAGCGACGGCGAACGGCGAACGGCGGAGGCGGAGCTCCCCGAGACAGCGCCAACCGTGGGCGACCAGTTGGGTCACCGAGGGCCCGGTTGACGCCGGCCACATCGGCTCGTATCGTTATTCAACCCCATGGTTGATAACGGACTCGCCAATGACCGCCGCTGACCCGGCCGTGACCTTCGCCGCGCTGGGGGACCCGGTGCGCCGCTCGATCGTCGATCGGCTTGCGCACGGGGACGCCACCGTGAACGAGATCGCGGCCCTGTTCCCCATCTCCCTCCAGGCGGTGTCGAAGCACCTCAAGGTCCTGGAGCGGGCCGGCGTCGTCTCACGGCGCCGCGAGCGCCAGACGAGGCCGGTTCACCTGGAGCCGGCCGCGCTGTCGCGGTCGGCGGACTGGCTGGAGGCCCATCGGCGGCGGATCGAGGCCCGCTATCGCCGGCTCGACGGCGTCCTTGACTCAATGAAGGAGCAACCGTGACCAACACCCGCACCGTGACCGCGGCCCCGGGAGCGCAGAGCATCGCCTTCTCGCGGGAGTTCGAGGCGCCCGCTGCGCTCGTCTTCGAGGCGCACGTGGACCCGGAGATCGTCGCCCGTTGGACCGGTCCGGCCGGTACCAGCGTCACCATGCGCATCTGGGACGCGCGGACCGGCGGCAGCTGGAGCTACGTGGTCGGCGGGACCAGCGAGCGCGGCGTCGCCGGCTCGTGGGGATTCCACGGGTCGTTCCACGAGGTGACCGCGTCCGCGCGCATCGTCCAGACGTTCGAGTTCGAGGGAGACCCCGGCCACCCGTCCTTCGAGGTCCTCACCTTCACGGACCTGCCGGGCGGGCGGAGCCGAATCGACGGGCTCTCCACGTTCTTGAGCGTCGAGGACCGCGACGCGATGCTCGCCGACATGGACGCCGGAATGGACGAGAACTTCGACCGGCTCGAGGCGCTCCTTGCCGAACGGGCTCGCAGGGGCTTGATCGCCTAGGCGGGAACCGTCCCGCGGACCCGCTCCACGGTCCACGGCAGGCCGGGCACCGGGAAGCGGTCCGCGACCCCGGCGACCCGCTCACGGACGGCGGCCTGGGCGGCAGCATCCCCCCGCGCAGCAATCCCGTCCACGATCAGGTCCCCGATCTCGGCCATCTCCGCCTCGTGCATCCCGCGGCTCGTCACCGCCGGGGTGCCGACCCGGATTCCGCTGCCCACGAAGGGCGGGTTGGGGTCGTACGGGATGGTGTTCTTGTTCACGGTGATCCGCACCTCTCCCAGGGCGGCATCGGCCTCCTTGCCGGTCACGCCCCAGGGCCGCACGTCGACCAGCATGAGGTGGTTGTCCGTGCCGCCGGTGATCACCGCACCGCCGCGCTCGGCGAGCCGCGACGCGAGGGCCCTCGCGTTCGCCACCGTCTGCGCCGCGTCCCGCCGGAACTCGGGGCTCGTGGCCTCCTTCAGGGCCACCGCCTTGCCGGCGATGATGTGCTCCAGCGGCCCGCCCTGGATGGCCGGGAAGACCGCCTTGTCGATCGCCTTGGCGTACTCCGCGGTGCACAGGATCATGCCGCCGCGCGGGCCGCGCAGCGTCTTGTGGGTGGTGGTGGTCACGATCTGGGCGTAGGGGATGGGGCTGGGGTGGACGCCGGCTGCCACCAGGCCGGCGAAGTGAGCCATATCGGTCATCAGGATGGCGCCGACCTCGTCGGCGATCTCCCGGAAGGCGGGGAAGTCCCAGATGCGCGGGTAGGCCGTGGCACCGGTCACGATGAGCTTGGGCCTGTGCTCGCGCGCCAGCCGCCGCACGTCGTCCATGTCGATCAGGTGGGTGGCGGGGTCCACGCTGTAGGGAACGAAGCTGTAGTACTGGCCGGAGAAGTTCACCGGCGAGCCGTGGGTGAGGTGCCCGCCCTGGTCCAGCGCCAGGCCCATCACCGTGTCGCCGCGCTCCAGGACCGCGTGGTAGACGGCCATGTTCGCCTGCGCGCCGGCGTGCGGCTGGACGTTCGCGTGGTCCGCGCCGAAGAGCTGCGTTGCACGGGTGCGCGCCAGCTCCTCCACCTGGTCCACGATCTCGCAGCCGCCGTAGTAGCGGCGGCCGGGATAGCCCTCCGCGTACTTCGCGGTCAGGACCGACCCCACGGCCTCAAGGACGGCACGCGAGGGGTAGCTCTCCGACGCGATCAGCTCGAGGTTCGACCGGGCCCGCTCCTCTTCGGCGTGGACGAGCGACGCGATCTCGGGATCCTCGGTCTCGAGCGGAGCCCAGAAGTCCATGACGGCAAGCTCCATGGTGCGGCGTGTTCGATGGAGCATCGAGTGTAGACCGATGGTGGCGCCCCGGCGACCCTGGCGCCCTCAGGCGGGAGGCGCTGCCTCCCGGGCCCAGCCGATGCGGCTGTCGATCATGCGGTGCATCCGCCAGTAGTGCGGCCGGAAGCCGAGCGCCGGCCAGGCCCGCGACGCGGAGAGGGTGGCGGCGCGCCAGTCGGTGACGCACCAGCGCGCCCCGCCGGCCAGCGCCACGGAAAGCCCGTGACCGACCAGGGCGGCCATGAGGCCGCGTCCGCGGGCCGCCGGGGCCGTCATGCCGATGCCGAGCTCGACCGCGTCCTCCGGGACGGCCGGCGAGGGCTGGGTGGGGTAGAAGGCGGCCATGGCCAGCGCCTCCCCGCTCGATTCGTCGACGGCGAGCCACAGGTCGCCCTCCGGATCGCGCAGCTCCTCCTCCCATTCGGCGCGAAGGGTGGGCCAGCGCTCCGGGAGGGTGACGGCGTAGACCGGTGCCTCGAGGAGGGCGTCCGCGATGAGGCGGGCGAGCGGCAGGATGCGCTCCAGGTCGTCGAGGTCGGCCCGCACGATCCGCACCCCGGGCGCGCCCGTGGGCAGGCCGGCCGGGTCGGCGCTCCGCAGGGCGTAGGCCTGCATCTTCCCGAACCCCACGCGCACCCAGGCATCCACCGACCCGTCGAAGGCGTCCGGGACAAGGGTGTAGTGCGCGTGGATGCCGCGTCGCACGAACGGGTCGGACCAGGCGGCGTAGAGATCGCGGATCAGCTCGGCGTCCTCGGCCGGGGCCAGTGCCTCGCCGACCAGGCTCACCCACGCCGAGCGGCCCCAGATCTCCTCGAGCCGCGGCGCGCCGGCCATGAATCCGGCGAGCTCGCCGTCCGGCGCCATGGCGGCAATCCCCAGCGCACCGTCCACGGCGAGCACCGCGTCCAGCAATGGGCGCATGGCGGCGGGGTCCTCGAACCGCGGCGACAGGGCGGGCAGGGCCGCGCGCCAGCGGGCATGGCGTGCGGCAAGCAGGCGCGCGGCCGGGTCGAAATGCTCGTTCGCGAAGGGGACGATGTGGTGGGGCCGGGCGTCGCTCATGGGGAGCGGACTATAGCTGGCCCCCGCGCCCGATGCCCTCGCCGTGCGCCATCCCGAGCCGCTCCAGGAGCCGGCCCCCGGCGGCCCAGGCGAAAGGCTCGTCGCGCTCCAGGCGACGTGACTCCTCCGCCAGGATCCAGGCGTGCTCCGGGTTCTCCCGGGGGAGGATGCGATGCTGCCGGAAGCGCTCGGCCTCGTACCGGATGAAGGCGGCGTACCGGTCGAGCGGCTTGGCCCGCGAGACCGCCTCCTCCACGCCGGGCTGGAAGTCGATGGGCACCATGATCCGACCGAAGAAGGCGCCGAGGTCGGTGGCGATGAGGTCCGACTCCTGGCTGTGGCCGCCCAGCCTGAGGATGGGCCCCGGGGAGCTGAAGACGATGACCGTCTCGTCCGGCGCCACCTCGTCCGCCACGACGTCTCCGCCCAGGCTCACGAAGTCGTTCTGGATGCCCAGGCGGTCGGAGAGCTCGACCTTGCCCCAGCTGAACCCCGACTCGAGCGGCATTCGCGACTGGCGGGTCAGATCGACCGCCTGGCCGCGGGCCTCCGTGCCGGTCGTCCAGAAGCGAACCTTCTCCGGGTCGTAGTGGCGGAGCGTGGGACGGTCGCGGAGGGCGATCAGCAGCCGCGAAGGGCCGGGGTGGACGGGATAGCGCGACTCGAGCCAGAAGCCGTACTCCGCGAGGCGGCGCGTGGCATCGGTCAGGTCAACAGTCATGGTCATGAGCCCAGCGTCGCGAGTCGCTTGCCACGCGACAAGGTCCGCTCGTCACCCGCTCGCGTGACCCGCGTCCCGGGAGGCGGGGACCTCCACGACGCCCTCTGCGGTCACCCGGACGGCCTGTCCCTCGCGGATGCGACCCAGCGCCTCCGGCGGGAGCTGCACGATGGGGACTCGCACCCCGTACAGCTCCTCCGCCACGGCGGCGCCCACGGCGAGGATGAGGTCCGGCTCCCCGATCACGATCGCCGCCGGCGCCGTCCCGGCCCGGACCGCCTCGGCCAGGATGGAGGACGAGGAGGAGGATCCGCGTGACGACGGCATGACGACCACGCGCCCCGCCATCCGCTCCCCGCGCTGCGGGTGATGTGCGTCCACGATCCGGCCCGAGGCGGGATCCAGGCCGCCCCACAGGCTGAGCGGCTCGCCCAGGACCAGCGCGCTCCCGCTCGCCTCGCCCGGCGCGAGCGGGCGGCCGGCCATCCGCTGCGGACGCGTCCCCGCCCGGGTCACGCGACCGGCCCCCAGGCGGAGGGCAGGCGGACCACGCGGCCGGCCACGGCGGAGCGGACGCACTCCGCGACGCTCCCGAACACGACGCGCGCGCCGATGTTCCCCGGAGCGTAGTAGGCCCACTTGCCCGAGTCGGTCATCACCGGGGCCTCGCCGTCGCGGAGCACCGGCGAGACGTAGCTGCAGGTGTCCACGAGGAGCGAGACGCCCGACGCGCGCAGCCGGCCCGCGATCCCCGTCGCCTCGGCCGCGTCCAGGATGTCCCGGCCGGTCGAGACCAGGAGCTCCACGCCTGCCGCGGGGCGCCCCTTCCCCAGCAGGTCCAGCACACCGGTGAGCTCCGCGAGCGAGGCGTGCGGTGTCCCAAGGGCCACCGCGCGCAGCGGCAGGGCCTCGTCCGCGGTCGTCAGCTCGTCGCGCGCGGCGCGCAGCTCGGCCATCGTGATCTCCTCCACCGCATCGGGCGCTGCGCCGCCCAGCGCCTGGTCGAGGGTGGCGGCCTCCGGGGTGGATCCCACCGCGTGGAAGAGGGCGACCGCGCCGGACGAGGCCGCCGCCGCACCCACCGCCTTGAGGCGGTCCTCGCTCAGCCCCGGCGGCAGCCCGTCGAGCACCGCGACGGCCGTGCCGGCGCGCCGACCGAGCACGATCCCCAGGACCGCGTAGAACGCCTCGTCGTCGACGAGCGCCGCCGGAACGTCGGCCGCCAGGCGCAGCACCAGGCTGCCGCGCCGCGCCTCGGTGCGGTGCAGGCCGGCGTCGGGCGCCCGTCCGCTGATGGCGCAGGCGATGTCGGTGAAGTCGCCGTATCGGTTCGTGCGCGCACCCAGGACGGAGTTGCAGAAGACGATGGCGTTGGACTCCGCCCATGCCACCTGCTCGCCCAGGGCCGGGCGCCCATCCGGGAGCTGGTAGGGGGCGCAGGTGAAGGTGGGTCGGCATCCGAGCCGGCGGTAGCGCTCCATGAGGAGGCGCCCGCGCTCCGCGGTCGCCGCGTCCCCGTGCCACAGCTCGGGGTGGAGCAGGTCCAGGGTGCCGACGTTCAGCGTGCTGGGGACCGAGACGGAGGCCCCGCCGTCGACGAGGCGGTCCGCGAAGTCCAGGCTCGCCTGCCCGTGGTAGAGGCACGAGTCGACGTGGGCGCGGGTGATGGGGATGAGCGCCGCCGCCCCCAGGACCTCCGCGCTCCGCACCACGAGGCGCATCGCCAGGGCGGTGCCGTCCCCCCGGATGCCGGCCAGCAGCGCCCGCTCGACGGGCGTCAGGGTGAGGGTCAGCCCCGCGCCTCCTCCGCCTCGATCCGGGCGAGCTTCTCCAGGCGCCGCACGTGGCGGCCGCCCTGGAACTCCGCCGCCAGGAACTCGCGGACGCAGGCGCGCGCGACCTCCACGCCGATCACCCGCTGCCCCATGGCCAGGATGTTCGCGTCGTTGTGCTCCCGGCCCAGGCGGGCGGCCACCGGATCGGCCGCCTCGACGCAGCGGATCCCGCGGATCTTGTTGGCGACGATCGCCTCCCCGGTGCCGCTCCCGCCCAGGACGATGCCGCGCTCGTACTCGCCACGCGCCACGGCGCGGGCCACGGGGGCGATGAAGTCGGGATAGTCGACCGGGTCGGACGAGTAGGTGCCGAAGTCGCGGTACTCGACGCGCAGCTCGTCGAGCAGCGTGCAGATGGTGCCCTTGAGCTCGAACCCGGCGTGGTCTGAGCCGATGGCGACGCGCATGGCGTCAGTCTACGGGTCCCAGGTACTCCGCGAGAAGCTCCCGGGTGATCGGGCCCTCGCGCAGGACGCGGGGACGGGGCACGCTCAGGTCCAGGACGGTCGATGCGACGCCGCCCGGCACCCGGCCGCCGTCCACGACGGCGGCCACCAGTGACGTGTCCGCGAACGCGACCAGGACGTCGTCCGCCTCGTACGTCTCCGGCTCGCCGGAGCGGTTGGCGGAGGTGACCGCCAGCGGCCCGCTGCGCCGGATCAGCTCCAGGGTCACCGGATGGTCGGGCGCCCGGAACGCCTGGGTCTCCGCGCCGGGGACCGATGGCGGAAGCACCAGCGTGAGCGCGCCGGGCCAGAGGGCATCCCCGACGCGACGCGCCCGCTCGTCAACGGCAAAGCCCAGCGCGGCCGCCTGGTCCAGGCCGGCCACGAGGATGGGGATCCGCTTCTCGGCAGGACGGCGCTTCGCCTCGAAGAGCCGGTCGAGCGCCTCGGCGTCGCCCGTGCGGCAGCCGATGCCGTACACCGTGTCGGTCGGCATGGCCACCAGCGCGCCGTCGCGCAGCAGCGCCGCCGCGGCGTCGATGCCTTCGGGGGTCGCGGGAAGGCGATCCATCATCCGTCGAGGCGGGTGACGCGGACGACCCGGTCGATCCCCGCGAGGTCGGGCAGGAACGAGACGGCCACCGGGACCGGCAGCCGTTCGGCGAGCTCGCGGACCGGCACGGCCTGCCCGGCGCCGACCTCCAGGAGCGCGACGCCGCCGGGCGCGAGACGCTGGCCGAGCTGCGCCACGAGCCTGCGGATGACGTCCAGCCCGTCCGGACCGCCGTCGAGCGCGGCGGGCGGCTCGAAGGCGATGCTGCCGGGCGCGGCGGCGACCTCGGCGCTGCACAGGTACGGCAGGTTGGCGGTGACGACGTCGGGGAGCGGGAGACGGCCGTCATCCGGCTGGCGCTGCGACGGGCCGGCACCCTCCAGGAGGTCGCCGAGGGCGATGGTGGTGAGCGGTGCCACGCCGTGCGCGGCCAGGTTCTCCGCGGCGAGCTCCAGCGCGTCCGGAGAGACGTCGCTGGCAACCAGGCGCATCCGGCGCAGGGTGAGGACGGTGCGGAACCGCAGCGCGAGCGCCAGGGCCACCGCCCCGCTCCCCGTGGCGACGTCCCACGCGACGATGGGCCGGCGGTCGGCGGCCAGCCGCGCCGCGAGCTCGCGGATCGCGACCTCGGCGAGGAGCTCCGTCTCCGGTCGCGGGATGAGCGCGCGGCGGTCGACCGCCACGCGCACGCCGAACCAGTCCTTGAAGCCCCGGATGTAGGCCACCGGCTCTCCCGATGCGCGGCGTGCCGTCCACGATGCCAAAGCGGCCAGCTGCTCGGTGTCCGGCACGGCTTCGGGGTGCGCGTGGAGCCAGGTCCGCTCCCGGCCGAAGGCGTGGCTGACGAGCAGCTCCGCGTCCAGGCGCGGCGTCTCGGTGGCGGTTCCCGCGAGCTCGGCCGCGATGCGGGTGACGAGCGCCGCCGCGTCCTGCGCCGCGATGCGCGGCTCGCCCGCGGCGCTCGCCGTGGGTCTCATTCCGGCGTCCCGCCGGCACCCACCCGCGCCAGGCGCTCCGCCTGGTCATGCTCGGCAAGCGGATCCACCAGCCGGTCCAGGTCGCCGTCGAGGAGGCCCGGGAGGTTGTGGACGGTCAGCCCGATGCGGTGGTCCGTGACGCGGTCATCCGGGAAGTTGTAGGTGCGGATCTTCTCCGCTCGCTCGCCGCTGCCGACCTGCGCGCGCCGCTGCTCGCCGCGCTCCTCCGCCTGGGCCTGGCGCTCCATCTCCAGCAGCCGGGCGCGGAGGATGGCGAGGGCCTTCGCCTTGTTCTTGTGCTGGCTCTTCTCGTCCTGGATGTCCACCACCAGGCCCGTCGGCAGGTGGGTGATCCGCACCGCGGAGTCTGTGGTGTTCACGCTCTGGCCGCCGGGTCCCGACGAGCGCTTCACCTCGATGTGCAGGTCCTTCTCCGGCAGGGTGATCTCGACCTCCTCCGCCTCCGGCAGGACCGCCACGGTGGCGGTCGAGGTGTGGATCCGCCCGGAAGACTCGGTCAACGGGACGCGCTGCACGCGGTGGACGCCGCTCTCCCACTTCAGGCGCGAGTAGGCGCCCTCGCCGGTCACCTCGGCGATCGCCTCCTTGTAGCCGCCGGACTCCGACTCGCTGACGGCGAGCAGCTCCAGCTTCCACCGCCGCCGCTCCGCGTAGCGGGCGTACATGCGGAACAGGTCGGCGGCGAAGAGCGAGGCCTCCTCGCCTCCCGTGCCCGCCCGCAGCTCCAGGATGACGTTCCGGTCGTCGTTCGGGTCCCGGGGGACGAGCCGGCGGCGCAGCTCCTCGGTGAGCTCCGCCTGCCGCGCCTCGAGCCGCGTGATCTCGTCCCTCGCGAGCGCGCGGACGCCCTCGTCGGGGTCGTGGAGCATGCCGCGGGTTGCCTCCAGCGCCTCGCCGACCTCGCGGTATTCCCGCGTGGCGGCCACGACCGGCTCCAGCCGCGCGAGCTCCCGCCCGAGCGAGGCGAGGGCCGAGGGGTCCGACGCCACCCCGGGCGTGGCCATCTGGCCGGCGAGCGCCTCGTAGCGCGCCTCGAGCTCGGAGAGGCGGTCGATCATGAGGGGTCCTGCGGCGCGGGCAGGGCCGCCGGATCGGCGGCATCGGTCCCCCCGGCGGGCGGCTCCTGGAGCCCATCGGAGGCTGCCGCCGCATCGGATGCCAGGCAGGAGGAGAGCGAGGCGATGCTGACCTCCAGCATGGAGTGGTCCGGCGGGCGCGTCGTGAGCGACTGCAGCCAGAGGCCCGGGGCGTAGATGGCGCGCACGACCGGGTTGCCGTAGAACCGTGCCCCCAGGCGCAGGAGCTCGTACGAGACGGAGGCGATCACCGGCACCAGCGCGATCCGGGAGAGGAAGAGGACCGGGAGCGGCACCCCGGCGCGCGGGATCAGGCTGAAGAACAGGATGCTGACCACCACGACGATGAGGATGAAGGTCGTCCCGCAGCGGGTGTGGGCCGTGCTGAAGCGGTCGAGCTCCTCCGGCACGAGCGGCCGCCGCGCCTCGTGGGCGTGGATCGCCTTGTGCTCGGCGCCGTGGTAGGCGAAGACGCGTCGGATGTCGGCGGTCATCCCGATGATGGCGATGTAGCCGACGAAGAGGACGAGGCGGATGGCGCCCTCCGCCAGGTTGGCCCCGATGTCACCGGACCCGTGGACGAAGCCCGAGAGGAAGAGCGGCACGACGAAGAAGAGACCGACCGCGAAGCCCAGCGACAGGATCATGCTGCCGAGGAGCATGCCCCGCCCGATCTCGATGTCCTCGCCCTCGGCGGAGATGGCGGCGGAGCGCATGAGCGCGCGGGTCCCCAGCACGAGCGTCTCGTACAGGACGAAGACGCCGCGAACGAAGGGGATCCTGACCAGGCGCCCGCGGGACAGGGCAGCGGGGAGCGGCTCGGCGTAGGTGACGATCTCGCCCGACGGCGGCCGGACGCTCATGGCGATCGTGGTGCGACCGCGCATCATCACGCCCTCGATCAGCGCCTGCCCACCGTAGAAGAACTCGGGCATGCGATAGCGCACGCGGTTGCCCGCGTGCGCCACGGTCTCGATGACGAACGGCCCGGCGGCGATGAGCAGCTCGGGGATGAGGAAGAGCAGGTGGGGCGCCAGCCGCGCCAGCCAGCCACGCGGGCGCGGGCCCATGGGAGTCAGCGCAGCGAGCGCTCCATGCGCCGCTGGAACCGCTCCACCTGGCCGGCGGTGTCCACGATGTTCTGGGTGCCGGTGTAGAACGGGTGGCACTTGGAGCAGACCTCCACGCGGATGGACTCGGCGGTCGATCCGACCGTGAAGGTGTTGCCGCAGACGCAGTGGACCTGTGCCTGGTGGTATGCGGGGTGAATGTCGGGTTTCATTGATCTACCTGTGCCTTCCGGGCGCCGCGCCCGGTGCGTGTGTGGGGCCCTATGCCTGCGCGGCGCGGACGCTGACGCGCTTCTTGCTGCGGGTCTCGTGGCTGAACTTGACGGTGCCGTCGCTCGTCGCGAAGAGCGTGTAATCGCGGCCCATCCCGACGTTCTCGCCGGGATTGAACGTGCTGCCGCGCTGACGGACGATGATCGTCCCGGCGTGGATGAACTGCCCGTCGCCGCGCTTCACGCCCAGGCGCTGGCCGACGCTGTCGCGGCCGTTCTTGCTGGACGAGCCGGCCTTCTTGTGTGCCATGGCTGGCTACTCCTCCTTGGCCGGTGCGGCCTTTGACCGGGGCCGGCGCGCCTTCGGCTTCGCCGGCTCGGCGGCCTTCTCTGCGGCCGCCTTCTTCGAGGCCGATGTCGAGGCCGATGTCGACCGCGCGCGAGCCCGCGGCTTCTTCTCCGCCGGCGTGGACGGCTCGGCCGTCTCCGACGGCTCCTCGGCCTTCTCTGCGGGGGTGCCGGCACGCGCGCGGCTCCGCCGCGCGGGCTTCGCCTCTGCCTGCGCCGGCCCGGCGGCCTTCGCGCGGGCGGCCTTGGGCGTCTTCTCCGGAACCTCCGCGCTGACGGTCTTGCCGTCGGCGCTGATGGAGTCGATCCGGACCCGGGTCAGGTGCTGGCGGTGACCGGTGCGGCGCCGGTACTTCACCTTCTGCTTGAACTTGAAGACGACGATCTTCTCGCCGAGCTCCTCGCCCAGGACGGTGGCGCGCACCGAGGCGCCGCTGACCGTCGGGGTGCCCACGGTCACCGATTCGCCGTCGCCGATGAGCAGGACGCGGTCAAAGGTGATCGAGCTCCCGGGCTCGCCCGCGAGCTTCTCGACGACGAGGGTGGAGCCGGCCTCGACACGGTATTGCTTCCCGCCGGTCGTGAGGACGGCGTACATGGTCAATCTCCGTAGGTTGCGATCGGGGGCGGCGGGCTGGCTACTGCCCGACGCACAGCGAAGCGGGCCGACGAACAGCCCGCGGGGTGAGGAGTCTACCGGGCGATCGGAGGGGTGTCAACGAAGAGGAGCCTCGTCCGCACCGTGCGCCGGATTCGCAGCGGGACGTCGAGCGCGTGGATCACGTCCTCCGGGCGACCCGCGCCGGTCGAGTCGTGGCGCAGCACGATGCGCAGCACCGCGCCGTGCTCCTCCGGGTCGACGGACATCACCTCCACGTCCTCGATGTAGGGACGCAGGTCTCGCTGGCCGACGTCGGACCGCCGCTGCGTCTCCCCGCGGCGCCGCATGCCGGGCAGACGCGGTCGCGCCAGGAGCCGGACGACGGCACCGCGCAGCTCCTCCTCGCTGGTGTCGCCCTGGGTCCGGACGGTCACCTCGTACTCCGCGCCGCGGACCTGCGAGGCGGCGGACGCGTATCCGTGCCACACCTCGCGGGCGTCGACGAGGGCGAGGCCCTCCGGGAGCAGGGCCGCGGCGGCGCGAATCCGCTCGATCGGCACCAGCTCGTCGAAGTACGCCTCCAGGATCTCCCCGCGCAGCTCCATGGCCAGCGGCAGGTTGGAGGCGATCTGCAGCCGGGGCCGCGGCCGCTTCGCGTTGCTCTCGGAGAGCGGCAGGCCCGCCTCGCGGAACGCCTGCTCCCACGCCTCCAGCACCTGCTGCTGCCGGAACCGGAGCAGGGGGTCAGTGCGGCTGAAGAGCAGCTGCCACCGCTGACGCGGCGGCTGGTCCGTGCGTCGTGTCGTCATGCGAACGATCATGGTAGCCGCCGCGCACGCGGCGGGCCAGACCCCGGACACGGAGGCGCCTCCGTCCTCGGGATACCATGGAGCCGTGACCGAGGTGCTGAACGCCGCGCGCCGCCACCGGCTGGGCCTCTTCACCCTCGCCGCGCTCATCGCGCTCGCCTGGGTCGTCTGGAGCGCGCGCGATGCGCTGCCGGCCTTCGCCATCGGTGCGGCGCTCGCCTTCGTGCTCGATCCGCCGGTCACCTGGCTCGAGCGTGCCCGGGTGCCGCGCTGGGCCGGCGTGCTGCTCATGTACGCGGTCACCATCGGCGTCATCTGGGTCCTGATCGCGTTCGCCATCCCGCCCATCGCCGCCCAGACGAGCGACTTCATCAACAGCCTGCCGCGGCTCCTGAACTCGGTCGCCGACGTCGAGCGCGGGATCGCCAGCTGGTACGCCTCCCTGCCCATCCCGGCCGACGTCCGCACCTTCATCGACAACCTGATCGTGCAGGGCCAGCAGCAGGCCGGAAGCCTGATCCAGGCCATCCTGGTCCCGACCTTCAACACCCTGCTCCAGACGCTCACCTTCCTCTTCGGCCTGATCGTCATCCCGGCCTGGCTCTTCTTCGTGCTCAAGGACCGGGACCGGCTGCCCGGCGCGGTTGCCGGTGCCATGCCCCCGGCCTGGCGGCAGGACGCGGTCTACACCCTGGAGATCCTGGGCCGGGTCGGCGGCCAGTGGGTTCGCGGGGAGCTGGCGCTGGCCGCGACGGTCTTCATCCTGACCGCCATCGGGTTCGGCATCCTGACCCTCATCGGCTTCAGCGCCTTCGGGCAGTTCACCCTGACGCTCGCGCTCATCGCCGGCATCCTCGAGTGGCTGCCGGTGGTCGGACCCATGATCGCCGGGATCCCGGCCTTCCTGGTCGGGATCTCCATCTCGCCGCCGGCGGCGCTCGCCAGCATCCTCGTCGCCGTCGCGGTCCAGCAGGTCGAGAACAACCTGCTCGTCCCCAAGGTGATGGGCGACGCGGTCGAGCTCAACCCGGCGGTCCTGATCGTCTCGCTGGTGGTGGGCGCCGCGCTCTTCGGGCTCGCCGGCGCCATCCTCTCCGTGCCGGTCTCCGCCATGGTCCGCGACCTCTACCGCTACGCCTTCCGGCGTCTCGCGGAGATGCCGGCGGACGAGGCCTACCTCCTCACCATGTCCGGCGCGCCCATGACCCGCGGGGAGGAGGCTCCCCCGGACGGGGTGCCGCCGCCGGACGCCGGCGAGCCGACGCCGCAGGACTGAGCGCGGCAGACGCCTAGAAGGTCGCCTTGCGCGAGTGGCTGCGGATCGATTCGAGGATGCCGAGCCCGAAGAGCAGGCTGATCGTGCTCGAGCCGCCGTAGGTGATGAACGGGAGCGGGATCCCGGTCACCGGCATGATCCCCATCACCATCCCGACGTTCACGAGGAGCTGGAACAGGATCATGCTCGCCAGGCCGTAGGCGACCATGCTGCCCAGCGCGTCCCGGGCCCCCCAGCCGATCACCAGGATCCGCCACACGAGGGCCGCGAAGAGCGCCAGGAGGAGGAGCCCGCCGACCAGCCCCAGCTCCTCGGCGACGACGGTGAAGATGAAGTCGGTGGTCTGGACCGGGAGGTAGCCCAGCTGGTTCTGCTGGCCCGCGGTGAGCCCCTGCCCGAAGAGCCCGCCTGAGCCGACGGCGTTCATCGCCTGCACGAGCTGGTAGCAGGCGCCCTGCGGATCGGCCATCGGATCCAGGAAGCAGAAGAGGCGCTGCCGCTGGTACTCGGCGAGCGCGTTGACGGCGATGGGCGCCACGGCCACGACGGCGCCGGTGAAGAGCGCCATCCAGCCAATGGAGGCGCCGCTCATGAAGAGCATCCCCACCAGGATCGCCACGAAGACGAGCGCCGTCCCCAGGTCGGGCTGCCTGAAGACGAGGAAGGTCGGGATCCCCATCAGGATTCCCGCGCCGACGATGGTCGAGAGCTTGCCGATCTTCTCGCGCCGCCCGGAGAGGAAGCTCGCGAGCACCACGATCATGAGGACCTTGCTCACCTCGCTGAACTGGAAGTCCAGGCCGGCCACGCTGATCGAAAGGGTGGCGCCGTTCAGGCTCTCGCCCATGACCAGGGTCAGCCCCAGGAGCCCCAGGACCGCGAGATAGACGGGCGTGGTGAAGGTCGAGAGCCAGTGGTAGTCCACGGAGGCGGCGACGAAGAAGATCGAGAAGCCGATGCCGAGCCAGATCAGGGTCTTCACCGTCTGGCTGATGCCCCCGGCCGCCTGGCCCGACTCGTTGAACGTCGCCGAGTAGCCCATCACGACGCCGAAACCGATGATGAGGACGACGTAGACGAACAGCTGCCAGTCGAAGGCGCGGAGCGTCTTCCCGCGAACGTTCTCAACAAAGGTTGAGGAGACGAGACCCATCGCTCAGTTCCCGCCCAGGAGGCTCAGCGTGCGCGGATTGAGGCGGTAGTCGCGCTTGACGTTGAAGTACTTCTGGAGGAAGTACTTCACCACCTCGGTGGAGACGTTGCCCGGGACGGTGGCCGAGTAGGAGAAGGTGAGCACCTCGAGGCTCGCATCGGTCGCTCCCGCCCTGGATGGCAGGTAGGCCACGAACCAGGAGTGGAACGGCAGGGAGCCGTCCTGGAGCTTGTCGCCGAACTCCGCGGTGCCCGTCTTGCCGGAGAGCGCACCGGGCAGCGGGACGTCCCGGATGTTGAACGCGTGGCCGCTGGTGACCACCTCCCGCGCGCCGAGGCGCATGACCTGGAAGGTGGACGCGCTCGCGCCGACCTTGCGGGCGACCTGCGGCTGGTACGCCTTGACGAGCTTGCCCGTGGCGTTGGTCTCGCCCTTCACGATCATGGGCACCATCAGCTTGCCGCCGTTCGCCAGGGCCGCGTAGGCGTTGGCCAGCTGCAGCGGCGTGACGGCGATGACGTTCTGGCCGATGCCGGCCTGCGCCACCTCGCCGGTGAAGACGCTCGGGCGCCCCTGGCTCTGCGCCCATTCGGTGCTGGCGATGATGCCCGCCGCCTCGCCCGGCAGCTTGATGCCGGTGGGAGCCCCGAAGCCGTAGGCATGCGCCCACTTCGCGAGCCGGTCGATCCCCAGGTGGATCGCCATCTGGTAGAAGAACGTGTCCGAGCTCTTGGCGTAGGCCTGCCGCACGTTGAGCCGGCCGAAGCCGGCGTGGTTCCAGTCGAAGAGGCACTGTCCGGCCGGCGCGCCCGGGATCTGGTAGCAGCCGTAGGTCGGCCAGGTCTGCGTGGGCGTGGTGACGCCCTCCTGCATGGCGGCCGTGCCGGTCACGAGCTTGAAGGTGGAGCCGGGCGGGTAGATGTCCGCGATGGCGTGGTTGCGCAGCGGCTGGTTCGGGTTGGCCAGGTAGGCCTGGAAATCGGCCGTGCTGATGCCGGTCGCGAACTTGTTGTTGTCGTAGCTCGGCAGCGACACCATGGCGAGGATCTCGCCGGTCTGCGGGTTCATCACGATCGTGACGCCCTGCTTCACGCCGGCGGCCTGCATGCCCCAGGTCAGCGCCTCGGTGGCCATTCGCTGCAGGCGCGCGTCGATCGTCAGCATCAGGTTCGTGCCGGCGACCGGCTCCCGGTTCGTGCCGATCACCTTGAGCGGCCGTCCCTGCGCGTTGCGCTCGACCTGCTGCGATCCGTACGTGCCCCGCAGGACGCTCTCGAACGAGGCCTCCACCCCGTCCTTGCCGATGTCGTCGTCCGCGAGGTAGCCGCGACCGGCCAGGGCCTTGAGCTGATCCTGGCTGATCGGTCCGGTGTAACCGATGACGTCGGAAAGGAGCGCGCCGTCCACGGCGCCCTTCTCGTCCAGGTACTGGCGGACCGGCTCGACGCCCACGACGATCCCGGGAAGGTCGTTGGCCTGCTCGGCGAGGATCAGGGCCTCGTCGCGCCCGATGCCGTGGGCGAGCGGAACCTGGTCGTACGGTGAGCCGCGGTAGGCGTTCAACCGCAGCCGGAGGGTGTCGATGTCGGTGCCGGTGATCGTCGCCACCCGCGTCAGGACGTTCCCGCGCGCCTTCTCGTCGCCCGGCAGGTCCGCCGGCACGGCGTTCGCCGTCCAGGACGGGACGTTGACGGCCAGCCGACGCCCCTGGCGGTCGAAGATCAGTCCGCGCGCGGACTTGATGGGGACCTCCACGGTATGGGCGGCCGCGGCGCGCTCGGCATAGGTGGAACCGCTCAGGATCTGCATCTGGAAGAGGCGGCCGCCGAGCAGCGTGAAGAGCAGCGCCGCGACGACGGTGAAGGCGATGAACCGGCCCCGCGTGCGCGGAAGGTCCTGCCGGCCCTCGTTCAGGTCCGCCATGGGGTCACCACGCGGTCCGTTCCTCCTGCCGGTATCGACTGAGGAGGAGGCGGGTCGGAATCAGCACCACTCCGGCGATCGCGGCGTTGTAGACCGCGGCGGGCACCACGATATCGATCGGGAATCCGACGCCCAGCGAGCCGCCGACGAGCGTGAGCGCGGCCAGGCCGATGAAATCGGCCACGACGCTGCCGGCGAAGGTGGCGGCGATGGGGTAGACCCAGACGATCCGGCCGAGGAGGGTCGCCCCCGCGGCGACCAGCGCGGCCACGGCGAGGAGCGCCAGCGGCAACGAGCCGAGCGGTTCGGCGGGGATCAGGAGGTTCGCCACGGTACCGGCCACGAAGGCCCACACGATGCCCTGGGTGAAGCCGAAGCTGCTCGTGACGATCACGACGGCCACCAGGGCGATGTCGGGCTTCACGTTTTCGACCACGAGCACGGGCGCGAGGCCGGCATGCAGGATCCCGACGAGGATGGCGAGAAGGACGCTCGTGTACGTGGTTGGCCCCCTGGATTCCCTGACTGGCGCTGGCGCTGCGGGTCGAGTATACCGATCACCGGGGTCTCCGCAGGAAGCCGGGCCGGGGCCGCTCCGGGCGGGTCAGAAGGTCAGCCCGGACCGCCTCACCGGTGGCACCACGGAGGCCCGGATTGTTTCCCGTGAAACATCGCCGGTAAGGCCCCGCTAAGGCGCGGCGAAGGGGCCGAGTTGGTAGAATGAGCGTGCCCATCTGAACTCGTACCGGAGCGCCTGTGGCCAGGGTTACGGCCTGTACCAACCAGAAAGGCGGCGTCGGCAAGACGACGACGGTCGTGAACCTGGCGGCGTATCTGGCCCTCTCTGGGACCCCGACCCTCGTCGTCGACCTCGATCCCCAGGGAAACGCGACCAGCGGGCTCGGAATCGACCGACGAAACCTGGATCGATCCGTCTACGATGCGATCCTCGACCGGGTTCCGATCGGCGAGCTGACGGTCGGGACGGCGATCGACGGCCTCGATCTCGTCCCGTCGACGTCCGCCCTCTCGGGCGCGGAGGTCGAGCTCGTCGGGATCGAGGCCCGGGAGCGGCGGCTCGCGGCAAGCCTCGCCGGCCTGAACGGCAGGTACGCGCGGGTCCTCGTGGACTGCCCTCCGTCGCTGGGGCTGCTCACGATCAACGCCCTGACGGCGGCGGACGGGGTCCTGATCCCGATACAGACGGAGTATTACGCCCTGGAGGGCCTGAGCCAGCTTGTGAACACGATCCGCCTCGTTCGCGAGGGCCTGAATCCGCGACTCGAGATCGACGGGATCCTCCTCACGATGTTCGACGCGCGCACGAACCTCTCCGCCCAGGTGGCGCGGGAGGTTCGACGCCACATGAACGGGACCGTCTACGAGACCGTCGTGCCGCGCTCGGTCCGCCTCTCGGAGGCACCGAGCCACGGACTGCCCATCGCGCTCTACGATCCCTCGTCGCGCGGGGCCGTCGCCTACCGCGCCCTGGCAGCCGAGGTGACGAGCCGTGGCTAGCCGTTACGGACTGGGTCGCGGCCTCGAGGCGCTCATCCCGCGCGCGGCGGACGGGGACCCCGGGGTCCTCCAGCTCCCCGTGGAGCGCATCTCGCGCAACCCCCACCAGCCGCGAGACCGGTTCGACGAGGAGGGCATGGCGGAGCTGAGCGCCTCGGTGGCGACGCACGGCGTGCTCCAGCCCGTCGTCGTGCGCCAGTCCGCAGACGGTGCGTACGAGCTCATCGCCGGCGAGCGGCGGCTGCGTGCCGCCCGGCAGGTGGGCCTGGCGACGATTCCGGCCGTGATCCGCGAGACCTCGAGCGAGCAGCTCCTCGAGCTCGCCCTCGTCGAGAACATCCAGCGCGCCGACCTCAATGCCATGGAGGAGGCGCAGGCGTTCCGCGAGCTGATCGACCGCTTCGGCCTCACGCACGAGGAGGTGGCCCGCCGCGTCGGCAAGAGCCGGGTCGCCGTCTCGAACGCGCTTCGCCTGCTCGACCTCGCCCCGGAGACCCGGAACGCCATCATCGAGGGAGCGATCAGCGAGGGCCACGGCCGCGCGCTCGCCGCGCTCACCATCCCCGAGCTCCAGCGCGCCGTCCTCAAGCTCGTCCTGGAGCGGCAGCTCTCCGTCCGCCAGACGGAGGAGCTCGTTCGACGCAAGCGCACGCAGGCGCCCACCCGGCGCAACGAGCCCCTCTCCCCGGACCTCCAGGACCTGGAGACCCAGCTCCGCGGCATCCTCGCCACCAAGGTGGAGATCGCGCGCTCGCGGCGGGGGGGCCGGGTCGTCATCGAGTTCTACTCCGACGAGGAGCTGGATCGCATCTACACGATCATCACCCGGGGCTCGGGGCTCGCCGCCGTGGCGGCAGCATTCCCGGTTGGCGAGCACGACAAGGGGAATGGACCGGCATGACCGCGGAAGCGTCTCGCAGCCCACGTCGCGCCAAGGCCGGGGAGTACACCGCGGCCAACATCCAGGTGCTCGAGGGACTCCAGGCCGTCCGCCGCCGACCCGGGATGTACATCGGCTCCACCGACGCCCGCGGGCTGCATCAGCTGGTCTGGGAGGTCGTCGACAACAGCATCGACGAGGCCATGGCGGACGTCGCCACGCGCCTGGACGTGACGATCCACGCGAACGGCGAGGTCGAGGTGGTCGACGACGGCCGCGGGATCCCGACCGGCAAGCATTCATCGGGCAAGAGCGCCCTCGAGGTGGTCCACACCGTTCTCCACGCCGGCGGCAAGTTCGGCGGCGGCGGCTACAAGGTCTCCGGCGGCCTCCACGGCGTCGGCGTGAGCGTGGTCAACGCGCTCTCCGAGGAGATGCGCGTCGAGGTGCTCCGGGACGCAAAGCGCTGGACCCAGTCGTACCGTCGCGGCGATCCGACCAGCCCGGTCCGCCAGGAGGGCGGGCTCAAGGAGGCCAACCGCGGCCTCGACCCGGACTGGAAGCGAACGAGCGGCACGCGGACGTTCTTCCGGCCGGACCGGGAGATGTTCGAGACCCTCGACTTCAGCTGGGACACCATCGCCACCCGGCTTCGTGAGTCCGCGTACCTGAACAAGGGCCTCTGGATCCGGCTCATCGACGAGCGGATCGACCGCGAGAAGAACTTCTACTTCGAGGGGGGCCTCACCTCCTTCGTGCGCCACCTCAACCGGCGCCGGGACGTCCTGAACGGACGGCCGATGTACGTCGAGCGCATCGTGGAGGGCACGAGCGTCGAGGTCGCGCTGCAGTACAACGACGGCTTCGCCGAGAACGTCCTCGCCTTCGCCAACAACATCCACACCGTCGACGGCGGGACCCACGTGACCGGCTTCCGCGCTGCGCTCACCAGCTCGCTCAACGACTGGGCGCGCAAGTCCGGGACGCTCTCCGACCGCGACGCGAACCTCTCCGGCGACGATGTCCGGGAGGGGCTCACGGCCGTGATCAGCGTGAAGCTGACCGATCCGCAGTTCGAGGGCCAGACGAAGGCGAAGCTCGGCAACGCCGACGTGAAGGGCATCGTGCAGACCGTGCTGACGGACGGCATCATGCAGCACCTCGAGGAGAACCCGGCCGACGGCCGGCGGATCATCGAGAAGTCGCTGACCGCGGCCCGGGCCCGCGAGGCGGCGCGCAAGGCCCGCGACCTCGTCATCCGCAAGGGTGCCCTGGACGGGATGGCCCTGCCCGGCAAGCTCGCCGACTGCCAGGAGCGCGACCCGGCGCGCAGCGAGCTGTACATCGTCGAGGGCGACTCGGCCGGCGGCTCCGCGAAGCAGGGGCGCGACCGTCGCTTCCAGGCGGTCCTGCCGCTGCGCGGCAAGCTTCTCAACGTGGAGAAGGCGCGCCTGGACCGCGTGCTGTCCAGCGAGAACGTCCGCCCCCTGATCATCGCCCTCGGCGCCGGCATCGGCGACCAGTTCGACATCGCCAAGCTCCGCTACCACCGCATCTGCCTCCTCAGCGACGCGGATGTCGACGGAGCCCATATCAGCACCCTGCTTCTCACGTTCTTCTACCGGCACATGCCCGAGGTGATCGAGAACGGTTACCTCTACCTGTGCCAGCCACCGCTCTACCGGGTCAGCACCGGAAAGGTGACCCGCTATGCCAAGGACGAGAAGGAGCGCGAGGCTGCCATGAAGGAGCTCTCGCGCTCGGGGAAGACGAAGAACATCACCGTCCAGCGCTTCAAGGGGCTCGGCGAGATGAACCCCGAGCAGCTCTGGGAGACGACGATGAACCCGGATAGCCGGACGCTGCTCAAGGTCGAGGTCGCCGACGCGGGGGAAGCGGACGAGGTCTTCAGCACGCTCATGGGCGAGCGCGTCGAGCCGCGCCGGGACTTCATCCGAAGCGAGGCGCGCAAGGTCCGCAACCTGGACATCTGAATCGGGAGCCAAGAGCGAACGCCATGCCATCACGACACGTTGCAGATATCCGCCAGGTCCCGAGCAAGACGGGTCGCACTCTCGACGAGTGGTGCGACCTGCTCGAGGCCAATGGCGTCGGCGACCGCCGGGACGCCGTCAATTTCCTGAGGGATGGATACGCCATCAGCCACGCCTTCGCGCTGGCCATCGCGGATCACTGCCTTCGGCGCAGCCGGGACGACGATGGCTACGGCGGGTGGACCGATGACGGGGAGGAGGACGATTCCTGGTGAGCGACCCCGCCGCCGGGGACGGCGGCCGCGCCACGCTGGGCACCAGCCGCGAGATCCGCGGCCTGGACGGCCGGCGCTACGCGTTCGCGGACCACAACTGCTTCGCGTGCGGCAGCACGAACCCGATCGGGATGCACCTGCAGATCGAGCTGGGCGAGGGGACCGCGCGGACCGAGTGGACCGGCGGGCAGGACTTCGAGGGATGGGAGGGGAAGCTGCACGGCGGCATCCTCGCCACGCTTCTCGACGAGGTGATGGCCTGGGCGCCGTCCAGCTACGACTCCTGGGCGGTCACCGCGGAGATGAACATCCGGTACCGATCCCCCGCGAATCCCGGGGAGCTGCTGACCGCGGAGGCGCGGGTGGTGGATCGCCGGCGGCGCATCTACGACGTGCACGGCGAGATCCGCGGCGCGGACGGCCGCATGGTCGTGGAGGCGGACGGCCGTTTTCTTGGCGCCAGCCCCGCGGAGAAGCGCGACCTGAAGCAGCGGTATGGCATGCCGGCGGACCTGCCGGCGGCCGGGGCGCGCCGCGAATGACGCACCAGCGACGAACACGACACGACGTGACGAGGTAACGGACGAGGAACCATGGAGCAGGACCTTGGCGGCCTGATCCGGCCGGTGGCCATCGAGGACGAGATGCGCTCCGCGTACATCGACTACGCGATGAGCGTGATCGTGGCGCGCGCGCTGCCGGACGTGCGGGACGGGCTGAAGCCGGTCCACAGGCGGATCCTCTACACGATGCACGAGATGGGGCTCCGCTCCACCTCGTCGTACCGCAAGTGCGCCGGAGTCGTGGGCGAGGCGCTCGCCAAGTACCACCCGCACGGTGACGTCGCCCTCTACGACGCCCTCGTCCGCCTGGCCCAGGACTTCAGCCTGCGCTACCCGCTCATCGACGGCCAGGGCAACTTCGGGTCCATCGACGGGGATCCGGCAGCGGCCTACCGATACACCGAAGCCCGGATGGCGGCCATCGCCGACGAGATGCTCGCCGACATCGAGAAGGAGACGGTCGACTTCGTCGACAACTTCGACGGGCGGCTCCGCGAGCCCGTCGTCCTTCCGGCGCGCCTGCCGAACCTCCTCGTCAACGGATCGAGCGGCATCGCCGTGGGGATGGCCACGAACGTCCCGCCCCACAACCTGGTGGAGATCTGCGACGCCGCCATCGGCCTCATCGACAACCCGGAGATGACGGTCGATGAGCTGTGCGAGATCGTCCACGGCCCGGACTTCCCCACCGGCGGCACCATCTTCCGCTACGAGGAGGTCCGCAACTCCGTCACCGGCGAGCGCGAGCACCAGGACGCCATCCGCCACATGTACGCCACGGGCCGCGGCCGCGTCATCATCCGCGGCCAGGTCGCCTTCGAGGAGGTTCGCCCCGGGCGCATGGCGATCGTCGTCACCGAGCTGCCCTACCAGGTCAACAAGACCACGCTCATCGAGAAGATGGCCGAGATGGTGAGCAGCAAGAAGATCACCGACGTCAGCGACATTCGCGACGAAAGCGACAGAAACGGCATGCGGATCGTCGTCGAGATCAAGCGCGACGGCAGCCCGCACACCGTCATGCAGCAGCTCTTCAAGCACACCGCGCTGCAGACGAGCTTCAGCGCGAACATGCTCGCCCTCGTCGACGGGCAGCCCGTCACGCTGGGGCTCAAGCGGATGCTGGAGCACTACATCGCGTACCGCCGCGAGGTGATCCGGCGCCGGACCGAGTTCGACCTGGCGCGGGCGCAGGAGCGGGCCCACATCCTCGAGGGGCTCAAGATCGCCCTGGACAACCTGGACGAGGTGATCGCCACCATCCGCGCCGCCGCCGACGTCGACGCGGCCCGCGGCGCGCTCATGACTCGCTTCGGCCTCTCGGAGGCGCAGGCCAACGCGATCCTGGAGATGCAGCTCCGCCGGCTGGCCGCCCTGGAGCGCAAGAAGATCGAGAACGAGTACGAGTCGGTGATCCGCCTGATCGCCGAGCTCGAGGACCTGCTCGCCAACCCGCGGAAGATGCTCAACGTCATCAAGGAAGAGCTGGCCGATCTGCAGCGCACGTACGGGGACGAGCGCAAGACGCGGATCAAGGCGGACGCGAACCGCGAGCTCACGGAGGAGGACCTCGTCGCCGCCGAGGACGTGGTGGTGACCCTCAGCCAGCGCGGCTACATCAAGCGCCAGCAGATCGGCACCTTCCGCAGCCAGCGGCGCGGCGGACGCGGCAAGCTCGCCATGCTCACCCGCGAGGAGGATGCCGTCCGCCACCTGCTCGTGGCGAACACGCACGACAACATCCTCTTCTTCACGAACCGCGGCCGCGTCTTCATCACCAAGGTGCACACCCTTCCGGAGGCGACGCGCCAGGCGAAGGGGCTGCCGATCATCAACCTGCCCGGGGTCCAGGTCGAGTCCGGCGAGTACGTGAGCTCGATCATCAGCCTTCCGCAGTTCGAGCCGGACCACTACCTGCTGATGGCCACCCGCGGCGGCATGGTGAAGAAGACCTCGCTGGCGGAGTACGCGAAGATCCGGGCCAACGGCCTCATCGCCATCAACCTCGTCGACGGGGACGAGCTGCGCTGGGTCGGCATCACCGACGGCCAGAGCGACATCATCCTCGCCACGAAGAAGGGCCAGGCGGCGCGCTTCCACGAGCACGAGGTGCGAGCCATGGGCCGCGACACCCGCGGCGTCACGGGCATCCGGCTCCACTCCGGGGACGAGGTGATCGGGATGGAGGTCGTGGATCCGGCCCAGGAGCTGCTCGTCGTCACGGAGCAGGGCTACGGCAAGCGCACGCCATTCAGCGAGTTCCCCGTCAAGCACCGCGCCACGGGCGGCGTCATCGCCAACTCCCTGAACCGCGAGACCGGCGAGGTGGCCGCCATCCGCATGGTCGGGCGCGAGGACGAGGAGATGATGCTCATCACCCAGGAGGGCACCATCCTGCGCACCGTCGTCGCCAGCGTGAACCGATACCGGCGCGCGAGCCGGGGCGTCACGGTCATGAAGCCGGGTCCGGGGGACCGGATCGTCTCGATCGCCGTCTTCGTCGACACCCGACCGCCGGAGCCGGAGCTCGGCGAGGACGAGGAACCCGCCCCGTAGGCGGGGTGAACACGGAGGGATCGGACGCCAGGGCCGTTCCGGTCCCTCCTCGCAAGCCGGTAGAATCGAATCCGAGCCGGGCAGGAGACCCCACGTGTACGCGGACGAGTTCAGCATCTACGCCGGCAACGCCAACAAGGCGCTGGCCCACGACATCTGCCGGTACCTGAAGACGCGGATGGGGGACGTGGAGGTCTTCCAGTTCGCGAACGAGAACATCTTCGTTCGCGTCAAGGAGAACGTCCGCGAGCAGGACGTGTTCCTGATCCAGCCCACCTGCCGCCCGGTGAACCAGTCGGTCATGGAGCTGCTGATCATGATCGACGCCTTCAAGCGGGCCTCGGCCGGACGCATCACCGCGGTGATGCCCTACTACAGCTACGGCCGCTCCGACAAGAAGGACCAGCCGCGGGTCCCCATCACCGCGCGCCTGATCGCCGACATGCTCACCGTGGCCGGAGCGGATCGCGTCCTCACCATGGACCTCCACCAGGGCCAGATCCAGGGCTTCTTCTCGATCCCCGTCGACGAGCTGACCGCCGTCGACATCCTGGGCCGCTACATCAAGGACAAGGGCCTCGACGACATGGTCGTCGTCAGCGAGCTCGGCTTCGCCAAGAAGGCCCGCAACTTCGCGGAGAAGCTGGGCGCACCGCTGGCCATCGTGGAGAAGCGCCGGGTGGGCAACGAGGACAAGACCGAGCTGATGAACATCATCGGTGACGTGGAAGGCAAGAACGCGGTGATCATCGACGACGAGATCGACACCGCCGGCTCGCTCATGGAGGCGGTGAACGCCCTCGTCGAGCACGGCGCCCGCGACATCTACTCGTGCGCGACGCACGGCGTCTTCTCGCCACCGGCCCTCGAGCGCATCATCTCGTCCTCGATCACCGAGGTCGTGGTCACCGACACCATCCCGCTCTTCCCCGGAGCGGACACCTCGCGGATCACCGTTCTCCCGGTCGCGCCGCTCTTCGGCGAGGCGATCCGCCGCATCCACCGCGGCGAGAGCGTGGGCGCCCTCTTCAGCTCCGAGGTCCAGCTCGTGGAGGAGATGACCTTCTGGGACGCCCACGCGGCGGACGACGAGATGGACGCTCCCTTTCCGATCTCCGTCGAGGGATAGGGAGCTGCCTCCGTCCGGCTGATCCGCACCCGGGGACCCCGAACGGACGCCATCGGTCCCCGGGCTATACTCGCAATCCCGATGATGAAGTTCCTCAACCGGCTGGTGGACTCAAACGAGCGCGAGGTCCGCCGGCTGGAGCCGATCGTGGCGGAGATCAACGCGCTCGAACCCGAGTTCCAGGCCCTCTCCGACGACGAGCTGCGCGCGAAGACCGCCGAGTTCCGCACGCACCTCGCGGACCGCGTGGGCGACATCCTGGTGCCCATGGAGCTGCGCCACCAGGCCGCGGCCGCGAACGGCGATGGTCCGGAGATCACGGACGAGCTCGACGAGTGGGAGGAGGATTCCGAGCTGACCGCCTCGGATCCCATGCGCATCGCCGAGCGGCGCAAGGAGCAGCGCAAGCGCGAGCTCAAGCGGATCAACGAGGCGCTCGACGAGATCCTCCCGGAGGCCTTCGCCGCCGTGCGCGAGGCCATGTCCCGCGCCCTGGGCAAACGCCACTACGACGTTCAGCTCATCGGCGGCATGGTGCTCCACCGCGGGCAGATCGCGGAGATGAAGACCGGCGAGGGAAAGACCTTCGTGGCCCCGCTCGCCGCCTATCTCAACGGCCTCACCGGACGCGGCGTTCACGTCGTGACCGTCAACGACTACCTGGCCAAGCGCGACGCGCAGTGGATCGGCTCCGTCTTCCATCGGCTGGGAATGAGCGTGGGCTCCATCCAGCACGAGACCGCCTACGTCTTCGACCCCGAGTACCCCGCGACCGATGAGCGCCTGCGCGACCTGCGACCCGTCGCCCGGGCGGAGGCCTACGCCGCCGACGTCACATACGGAACGAACAACGAGTTCGGCTTCGACTACCTGCGCGACAACCTCGTCGTCGACCTGCGCGAGCGGGTCCAGCCCGGCCACTTCTTCAGCATCGTCGACGAGGTCGACAACATCCTCATCGACGAGGCCCGGACCCCGCTGATCATCTCCGGGACGGGCCAGGAGTCCGCCGACAAGTACGTCCAGTTCGCGCGCCTCGTCCCCCGCCTCAAGGCGGAGGAGGACTACATCGTCGACGAGAAGTTCCGCCAGGTCGCCATCACCGAGGCGGGCACCGACAAGATGGAGCGCTGGCTCGGCGTCGAGAACATGTTCGACAACGACTTCAGCCTCGCCCGCCACCTCGAGCAGGCGCTCAAGGCGGAGGTGCTCTACCACCGCGACCGCGACTACGTCGTCAAGGACGGCGAGGTGATCATCGTCGACGAGTTCACGGGGCGCCTCATGCCCGGCCGCCGCTGGAGCGAAGGGCTCCACCAGGCGATCGAGGCCAAGGAGGGCGTGAAGGTGGAGAGCGAGTCGCAGACGCTCGCCACGATCACCTTCCAGAACTACTTCCGGATGTACGACAAGCTCGCCGGGATGACGGGCACGGCGGAGACGGAGGCGGAGGAGTTCGCGAAGATCTACCACCTCGAGGTGGTCGTGATCCCCACGAACCGCCCCATGGTGCGCCAGGACTTCCCCGACCTGGTCTTCCGCCGGCAGAAGGGCAAGTGGGACGCGGTCGTCGACGAGATCGCCGAGGAGCACGAGAAGGGGCGGCCGGTCCTCGTCGGCACGGTGAGCGTCGAGATCAGCGAGATGCTCGGCGACATGCTCACGCGCCGCGGCATCAAGCACAACGTGCTCAACGCGAAGTTCCACGAGCGCGAGGCGGAGATCGTGGCCCAGGCCGGCCGGTCGGGCGCGGTGACCATTGCCACGAACATGGCCGGCCGAGGCACCGACATCATCCTGGGCGGCAATCCGGAGATGCTGGCCAGCGACCTCCTCCACAAGCGCGGCTCGTCCGTCCTGGAGGCGACGCCCGAGGAGTACGGCGCCGTGCTCGAGGAGGCGGAGCGGGTCTGCAACGAGGACCGCGAGAAGGTGGTGGCGGCCGGCGGCCTGCACATCCTGGGCACGCAGCGGCACGAGGCGCGGCGGATCGACAACCAGCTGCGCGGACGATCGGGCCGCCAGGGCGATCCGGGCAGCAGCCGCTTCTACCTCTCCCTGGAGGACGACCTGATGCGCCGGTTCGCCAGCGAGCGGGTCAGCAGCATCATGGGCCGCCTGGGCTTCGACGACGACACCGCCCTCGAGTCGGGAATGGTGAGCCGGACGATCGAGGGCGCCCAGACACGCGTCGAGGGCTTCAACTTCGACACACGCAAGCACGTCGTGGAATACGACGACGTCATCAACCGGCAGCGCGAGACGATCTACCACGAGCGCGAGCGCATCCTGCGGGCGGAGAGCCTGACCCCCACGGTCCTGGAGATGCTCTCCGAGGAGATGCACACGCTGGTCACCTCCGCCACCACCTCCGACTACGCGGGCGACTGGAACCGGGACGGGCTGACCGCCCAGGTGATCGCCATGGTGCCGACCATCACCCAGCCCGAGCTGGCGCCCGTGGCCGGCGCGACCGACGTGATCGGCCTGGAGCAGGACCTGATGGCGCTCGTGGAGGAGCACTACGAGCGCAAGCGTGCCGAAGTCGGCGAGGCGAACATGCCGGTCCTCGAGCGGCTGGTGCTCCTGCGCGTCATCGACGCGCTCTGGGTCGAGCACCTCACCGCCGTGGACGACATGCGCCGGGGCATCGGCCTGCGCGCCTACAGCCAGGTCGACCCGCTCAACGAGTTCAAGGTCGAGGCGTACCGGATGTTCGACGAGCTCAAGGCGACCATCCGGCACGACGTGACGCACACCATCTTCCGCGTGACCGTGGTCCAGCAGCCGGCCGCCACGCCGATGCGCCGGATGCAGGAGGCGCGCCCCGACGTCACCGGAACCGCCGGCAACGGCGTCGTGGGGGACGGCTCCACCTCGACGTCGGCCGGCGGCGTCGTGGCCGGCGGCGCTGCGGCTGCCGGCGGAGGGTCCCACGCACCCACGCGCAGCGGACCGAAGATCGGCCGCAACGATCCCTGCTGGTGCGGCTCGGGCAAGAAGTACAAGAAGTGCCACGGGGCCTGAGGCCCAGCGCCCGTCGGGCTCCTGCCGGTCAAATGTCATACGACCCTCGGCGCCGCCGGCGCGGACCGCTGCGCCGTGTCCGGCGGTTCGCGCATCCAATGCCGGAGGGCACTATTTTCGCCCCATCCCAGCACGATTTGCCCTCTGGTCAAGGCTCCCCGGAGCCGTTAGCATGGGTCACTGCACGGGTCGGGGACACGGTGAGCCCAGGAGCCCGTCGCCATACAGTGGAGCGCTTCGTGAAGCAACTGACCGCCCCGAGCCGCGTCGTCGAACCACTCCCCTCTCCGACCGCAGACCTTCCGATGGTCACCCGCTTCCGAGACCCCGCCGTTCCCTACCGGGACCTGATCCAGTGCGAGCGCGACTGCATGCGCTGCACGTACGCGGCGACGCTCGCGTGCGACGGCAACTGCGGATCGTGCCCGCGACAGGACTACTGCCCCTGCGTGAACCCGGCCAAGGTGCGCAACAAGAGCGTGCGCCTGACCGAAGTCGAGCTGACCATGGTGAAGCCGCTTGGACGCAATTAAGGACGAGGCTGAGCGACTCGCCAGCCTCGTGGCCGATACGGCGGTGCGCCTTTGACTTGCCCGCCAAGGAAGTCGAGCTCTCGGAGCTAGAGACCCGCTCAACGGACCCCACCCTCTGGGACGACCCTGCCGCCGCCCAGAAGCTCCTGCGCCGGGCCGATGAGCTGCGCGACGAGCTCGCGGCGTGGCGCGGCCTCGAGGCCCGCGCTCGCGGCCTGGCCGAGATGGCCGCGCTGGCCGCGGCGGATCCCGAGGAGACGGCCTCCCTCCTGCCCGACCTGGAGCGTGACCTCGCCGAGCTGCAGGCCGACTGGACGCGGATGGAGGGCCAGCTGCTCCTCTCCGAGCCCTACGACCCCACCTCGGCGATCGTCTCCATCTACGCCGGCGCGGGCGGGACGGAGAGCCAGGACTGGGCGGAGATGCTCCTGCGCATGTACCTGCGCTGGGCGGAGCGCAACCGCTACCGCACGGAGATCCTGGACCAGACCGAGGGCGAGGAGGCGGGCCTCAAGTCGGTGACGGTGGGGATCACCGGTCGGTGGGCCTATGGCAGGCTCAAGTCCGAGCGCGGCGTTCACCGTCTGGTGCGCATCAGCCCCTTCGATTCCCAGAAGCGCCGGCACACGAGCTTCGCCCTCGTCGAGGTCCTGCCGGAGGTGCCCGAAGACGCCGAGGTCGAAATCCGCGATGATGACCTGCACGTCGACACCTACCGGAGCTCCGGGGCGGGGGGTCAGCACGTCAACAAGACCGATTCGGCGGTGCGCATCACGCACCTGCCGACCGGAATCGTCGTCACCTGCCAGAACGAGCGGAGCCAGATCCAGAATCGGGAGCGGGCGATGGCGGTCCTGCGGGCCAAGCTCGCGGAACGCAAGATGGAAGAGCGCGAGGCGGAGCTCGCGCGGCTGCGGGGCGTCCACGTGGAGGCCGGCTGGGGAAACCAGATCCGCTCCTACGTGCTGCAGCCCTACACCATGGTGAAGGACCTGAGAACCGGCGTGGAGACATCGAACCCGACTGCCGTCCTGGACGGCGACCTGAATCCGTTCATCGACGGCTACCTGCGCTCCCGGATCGGCGAGCTGAACGAGGCAGCCCCCGGGTGAGCATGGCCGTCGAGCAGATCGAGACCGGAACGCGATCGGAACTCTCCCGAACGGCAGCGCCGGCGGAGAGCGTCATCACCATGATCGACGCCGGTGTCACCTACCCGAACGGCAAGGTGGCGCTCAGCGAGGTCAACATCACCATCCCGCGGGGGGACTTCGTCTTCCTGGTCGGCGCCTCCGGGGCGGGCAAGACGACCTTCATCCGTCTCCTCATCCGGGAGGTGCTGCCCACCGCCGGCCGCGTCCACGTCGCCGGCCGCGACCTCCTGCGCCTTCGCCGCCGGGACCTTCCGTACCTGCGGCGCCGCATCGGCATCGTCTTCCAGGACTTCCGGCTCCTGCCGGCCAAGACGGTGTTCGAAAACGTGGCATTCGCCCTGGAGGTCACCGGCGCCAGCCGCGGCGAGATCCGCCACCGGGTGCCGATGCTCCTCAACCTCGTGGGGCTGCACCAGCACGGCGACCACCTCCCGACCCAGCTCTCCGGTGGCGAGCAGCAGCGCGTGGCGATCGCCCGCGCCCTGGTCCACGACCCGGCAATCCTCATCGCGGACGAGCCGACGGGGAACCTGGACCCGGTGACCAGCTGGGAGATCATCCAGCTCCTGATCCAGATCAACGCTCTGGGGACGACAGTCCTGATGGCGACGCACAACCAGGAGATCGTGAACGCGATGCGGCGGCGGGTGCTTGCGCTCGAGGGCGGGATGCTCGTGCGCGACGAGCCCGAGGCCGCGTACGAGCGGGAGTACTAGCCGACCATGGCCTTCTTCCGATTCATCGGCTTCAGCGCCGTCCGCGCCTGGCAGGGCTTCTGGCGCAACGCAATGATGAGCCTGGCCACCACCGCCACCGTGGTCCTCATGCTGGTGCTCCTCTCGGGGCTCTACATCGTCGTCACCGGCCTGAACTCCGGACTGCAGTTCATCGAGAGCAAGGTCGGCGTGACCGCGGAGCTCGTGGGTCCGCCCGACCAGCCTGCGCTGACCCAGCCGCAGCTCGACGCCCTCATGGCCTACACCCGCTCGCTGCCCGGCGTCGACAGCGTCACCTACGTGAGCCCCGAGATGGCGATGCAGCGCCTCAAGGAGGTCTATGCGGAGCGCGGGCAGAAGCTCGACCTGGGTGCCAGCGGCAGCGACATCGCCCTCTATGCGAGCATCGAGGTCTCGCTGAGCGAACCGTCGTACTCCGATTCCGTGGCCAGCTCCCTCTCGGAACGGCGGGAGGTGGTGCAGATCACCACGAAGCAGGCCGCGGTCGACAAGCTGGTCGGGATCATCAACGTGATCCGCACCATCGGCCTGGTCGCCATCACCCTCGTCGGCCTCACCGTGCTGTTCATGATCGTGAACACCATCAGGATCGCCGTCTACGCGCGCGCCAACGAGATCGAGATCATGCGCCTGGTGGGCGCCAGCGACAGCTTCATCCGCTGGCCGTTCATCCTCGAGGGAGTGCTCTGCGGACTGATCGGGGCGCTGATCGCCATCGGCATGGTGGCGATCGCGTGGGACCCCATCCAGCCCGTGCTCTTCAACGTCTTCCAGATGCCGGTCGCGGTGGGCGCTCGCTTCCTCGCGACGCTCTCGGCGCTCCTCCTGGCGGTGGGCCTGGGGGTGGGAGCCGTGGGCTCGTGGATCAGCGTCCGCTCGTACCTGACCGCCTGAGCCCCGCGCCCGGACCCGCGCGGGATCGGTGCTAGACTCAGCGCGCCCCCCGATGACGAGCACGGATCCGCACGAGACGCCGCGACCGGCGTCGCCCGACCAGCCCTCCCCGGCAGACCAGCAGGCGATGCCGCCGTCGCCTCCTGCCGTCGCGAGCCCCGGGCAGGGTCCGTCCCTGGCCGGATGGATCGTTGCGCTGGCCCTCGCCGCCGTGGTGGGGACCCTTCTCTTCGTGGGCGGCTACCTCGCCGCGGGCGGGAATGCCACGACGAGCTGCGATGCGCCGACGCCGGCGTTCGCCGCGTTCTGCGACGCGTACAAGCAGCTGAAGACCCAGTACGTCGATCCGCTCGACGACTCGAAGCTCGCCGCCGGCGCGATCCAGGGCATGTTCCAGTTCGGCGTGAAGGACCCGTTCAGCGGCTACATGCCCCCGCAGCAGTACCAGCAGGCGCTCGGCGACCTCTCCGGCAAGTTCAGCGGCATCGGGGCGGAGATGTCCGTCAAGAACATCAGGAACCCCACCGACCTTGCCGCCTGCAACACGCTCTCCGACATCTGCGTGCTCGTCGTGGTCAGCCCCATCTCCGGCTCCCCCGCGGAGAAGGCGGGGCTGGAGCCCGGCGACATCGTGACCGCGGTCGACGGGGCGAGCGTCAACGGCTCCACGATCAACGACCAGATCTCCAAGGTGCGCGGGAAGACCGGCACCAGGGTGACCCTCACCATCCGTCGCGACACGAAGACCTTCGACGTGACGCTCACCAGGCAGGAGATCACCCAGAAGGAGGTCGTGACCAGGCTGATCGACGGTCACATCGGCTACATCGCCCTCCACGGCTTCAGCAGCTCCTCGCCCGACCAGTTCCATGCGGCGCTGGCTGACCTCCTCAAGCAGGGCGCCGAGCAGATCGTCTTCGACCTGCGGGACAATCCGGGCGGGTACATCGAGGCCGCCCAGAAGATCGCCAGCGAGTTCGTCAGCTCGGGGACGATCTTCACCCAGGAGTCCGCGGGCGGCGTGGTGAAGACCTGGAGCGCCGTGAGCGGCGGCCTGGCGACGAACCCGAAGGTGCCGCTCGTCGTGCTCGTCAACAACGGAAGCGCCTCCGCCTCCGAGATCGTCACCGCCGCCCTCAAGGAGCTCGGGCGCGCCACGGTCGTCGGCATGCACACCTACGGCAAGAACACGGTGCAGGTCTGGGCTCCGCTCGAGGATGGCGGCGGCGTCCGGATCACGATCAGCCGCTGGTTCCCGCCGAACCACGACAGCGTCCACCCCGACGGCATCCAGCCCAACATCGCGGTGACCATTCCCGCAGGGACCCCACCGGAGAAGGACCTCGTCCTCGATCGCGCCATCGCCTACCTCGGGACGCTCGCGCCGGGTCCCGCCGGCACGCCCGCCGCCAGTCCCAGCGCTCAGCCGGCCGCGCTGGCACCAGCCGCCTACCTCGGATGGGACGCCGGAGGGCTGCGCCACGGCGCGGCGTGAAGGGCGTTGCCGAGCCGCCATGGGCCTGCTAGCATCATGCGCAACGAAAGGAGGTGGTGTGCAGTGAGTAGTTCCTGTCACGCCACCACCGAGGCGGTGCGATAGCGACACCCTTCGCGTGGTAGCGAGGTGAGAGCCGGCTGATGCGGCCGGCTCTTTCCGTGTCTATCGCACCCTCCCAGGGCCGGACCGATGCCAGACCAGACCGTCGCCGTCAACCGAAGAGCCCGCCACGAGTACGCCATCAGCGAGACGCTGGAGGCGGGCCTGGTGCTGACCGGGACGGAGATCAAGTCCATCCGGGCCGGTCGCGTCAACCTGGGCGATGCCTATGCGCGGATCGAGCGCGGCGAGGCATGGCTGATCGGTGCGCACATCGCTCCGTACGAGCAGGGCAACCGCTTCAACCACGAGCCGCTGCGAACGCGCAAGCTGCTCCTCCATCGAGATCAGATCGCCGAGCTGGTGGGCCTGACCCAGGCCAGGGGCCTGACCGTGGTGCCGCTCAAGCTCTACATCCGCGGCGGGCTGGCGAAGGTGGAGCTGGGGGTCGCGCGGGGGAAGAACCTGCACGACAAGCGCCGCACGATCGCCGAGCGCGACCAGCGCCGCGAGCTCCAGCGCGAGATGAAGACCGCGGGGCGCATCAAGCTCTAGGCAGCCGGCTGCCGGCGGGCGGTCGGCTGCGCCCGCGGTCGGCTGCGCCCGCGGTCGGCTGCTTCCGCCGTGTGGGCTCCGGCTGCGCCCGCTGCACGGGCTTCGACTCGTCAGGCGCGGATGTGATCAGCGGTGTTGGCCCGGACCGCTTCCCGACTCGTCAGGCGCGGATGTGATCAGCGCTAAGCGGCTGCGCGGGGCGCCGGGAGGGGCCGGGAGCCAGGCTTCACGCTCGGATGGCCGTCGCCATCGGTCCCGGCCGGTGCAGGGACTCGCTTAACGCTGCGGTGATCCGCAGGTGACGAGTCAAGTGGGGGCGGACCGGCATTCAGAACAGGTGTTCACATGGGAGCACCCATCTGCTAGAATGGGCGCGTTCGGTTCGTGGGGATGTCAGGTTTCGACAGGGCTCAGGGACCGGAGATCGCAGGTCGAGGTCGCCCGCAGGCCTCGTAAAAAGCGGGCAAACAAGTAACTGGCAAGCCCAGCTACGCCCTCGCTGCTTAGACAGTGAGCGTCGACGTCGTCCCCCCTCCCCGGACGGCCGAGGCGTCATCAGGGGAGGTGCGGCGTCGCCGACTCCGGTGAGCGGCGTCAAAGGGCCGAAAGGCTCCCGGATAGCAAGCGGAGCACCCCGCCGGTCGGGGGCCCGCATCGCGAAACGCAAGTAGGCCGGAAATACCTGTAGGAAGTCTCCGGCGACTCGGTTCTGGACGGGGAGTTCGATTCTCCCCCATCTCCACCATCCCTCCTCCTAGTGGCTGCGCGCCAGTAGTGGTGAAACACAGATAGGAATGGCCGAACACGACCCGAGGGTGCCGGTGTTGCCCTCAGCTGTACCCGGTCACCTCGCCGTTGGCGTTGAGGAGGCACTGTTGCCACACGCCGCCGTAGCGTCCGTCGCTGTCGGGGACGAACCCCTCGGCCTTCGGCAGGCGCAGCCCGTTGTCGAACCACAGGTAGTCGCCGTCGTCGATGGCGAACTCGTTCCAGAACCACGCGCCGTCGCCGATCGGACTGAACGATGCGTACCACTGCGCATCCTCCAGGCTCGAGAGGACCACCAGCTCGCCCTCGACGATCCCGGGCGCACTGAGCGCCCAGGCACCCGGACGCAGGGTCACGGTGCGCCCGTCGGTGAAGTGGATGGTGCGCGGCTCCACGCTGGCGGCGACGCCGGCCACCGTGGGGGTCATGCGCGCGATGTGCGGCGAGGGCACCGTCCAGCGTCCCAGTGGCTCGGTGCAGCCAGCGAGCATCGCGATGACGAGCGCCGCGAGCACGAGGGGTCGCCTGGATCGTCTACTGGTACTCACCGTCGTGCACCCCCTCCCCAAGACCGGCTGCACTCCATCCCCCAACCTCTGCTCCACTAGGGATGGAGGCCGTGGCGACACACCGGTTGAGGAGTCATTCAACCAGAAGAATGCGTACTTGCGCCATAGGCGAAACGTCATCGGCCCTCCCAGCGACTGGCGCGGGTCCAGCTAACGCTGGTTGCGCTCGACGCCAAACTTGGCGTCGATCAGGGCGGAACCTAGTCGTTTGCCGCTCATCTCGTGACCCGGAGCAGCCAGCGCTGCAGCGGCCAGCGCTTGGAGGCCTCTACGGTACGGGGCGAGCAGAACTTCAACGGCTGCATACAGGTCGGCTCTCATCCGCTCCGATCCCCGGTCGGAGGAATCGCCCTGCTCGAGGACCCCAGGGTCACGAGCAGGACGACTGCCGGGGATGCCCTCGGGGCTTGACATGCAAGGAACCACACAGAGACTTAGGGTCCCGAACAGGGCAGGACCACGTGGTCGGGCCCCGGCCCCATCCAGGCCGGTGGCCGAAACAACGTCGACAGCAGGTGGAATGGGTCGGCGTGGAGTGAGTGCTTGCGTAAGCGGCCGACTCGACTGTCCGTGTGGACATGAACGCAGAGACCTGCCGAGTTCGTGCGCGGACGAGGTTCAGTCGAGCCGGCGGTCAGAGTGAAGTGTGTTCAACCAGTGAACATCGCGCGGGTGCACGCGGTCTCCCCGTGATGCGGCTCGCGCGGCACGGTCGGTGCCGGAACCGGAAGGCATGACTCAGCAAGCGACGAACCGCGTGGCAATCGTGGGCGCCGGCAACGTCGGCGCCAGCCTGGGGTACGCCCTGGTCCTCTCCGGCCTCGTCAACGAGATCGTGCTGATCGACGCCAATGCCCGCCGAGCGGAGGGAGAGGCGATGGACCTGGCGCACGCGGTCCCCTTCTCGCGCCCGACCCGTGTCTGGGCCGGCGACTACGCCGACTGCGCGGGCGCGGCGGTGACGGTGATCGCCGCCGGCGCCGGCCAACGCCCCGGCGAGAGCCGCCTGGATCTGGCCCGACGCAACGCCGCCATCATGCGCGACATCGTCCCACGCATCGCCGAGTGCCGGCCGGACGGGATCCTCCTGGTTGCCACGAACCCCGTCGACGTGCTGACCCACGTCGTCCTCGAGCGCTCCGGCCTGGCGCCGAAGCGCGTCATCGGCTCCGGGACCATCCTGGATACCGGGCGCTTCCGCGCGCTCCTCGGCGCCCACTTCGGGGTGGATCCACGGAGCGTCCACGCGTTCGTGATCGGGGAGCACGGCGACAGCGAGGTACCGGTCTGGTCGCTCGCGACGATCGCCGGCCAGAACCTCTCCGACCTGGCAGCCGCCACCGGGCGCCCCGCGGACCGGGCGGCCTTCGATGCCATCTTCGCCGAGACGCGAGATGCGGCGTACCGGATCATCGAGGCCAAGGGGGCCACCTACTACGCCGTCGCCGCCGCGCTCCTTCGCATCATCGAGGCCATCGTCCGCGACCAGCGAACGGTGCTCTCGGTCTCCAGCCTCGTCGACGGGGCATATGGGATCCGCGATGTCTGCCTCAGCCTGCCCAGCGTGACCGGGCGCGGAGGGATCGAGCAGGTGCTGCCGCTCTCGCTCAGCCCGGAGGAGGAGTCGGCGCTGCGGCGGTCGGCCGATGTCGTGCGCTCCGCTCTCGAGGAGGTCCGCGCCTAGGAGGCGGGTTCCGGCTCGCCGATCTCGACACCGTGCGGCCCGATGGTGAAGGGCCGCAGGCGCGGGTCGTGCCAGCTCGCGCGAGACTTCGCAATGAGCAATGTCCGCTGCATGGACTGCGCGCCCGGGACGTGCTGCAGGATGATCACGTTGTCGGACAGATGGGAGATGGGCTCGCGGGCAAGGGCCTGCCCGGGAAGGGCAGGTGTCTCGAGCGTCATCAGGAGGTGGCGGTTCGTGCGCGTGATCCTCTGCGCGAGCGAGTAGACGTACTCCAGGAAGCGGACCGGGTCCGCGGTCGCCAGCTCGAGGTCCGAGAGGCTGTCGATCAGGACCCTGCGCGCGCCCAGGCGGTCCGCGGTCTCCAGGATCTCGTAGATCCACTCGTCGACGTACAGGTCGACCGGCGAGCTGTAGTTGATCGTGATTCCGTCCGCCGCCCAGCCGTAGTGACGCAGCATCCGCTCGAGCTGGGTGCGGCTCTCCTGGATCGTGGCGACCAGCACTGGCTCTCCGGCATCGGCCCCTGCCAGCAGGGTCTGGAGTCCCAGGGTCGTCTTGCCTGCCCCGGACGGGCCGGCGAGCAGGGTGGAACCGGACACGCGGAGACCGCCGCCCAGCATCTCGTCGAGCGCGCCGATGCCGGTGGAGATCCGAGCGTCCGATGGCGGCGCATCCCCGTCGCGGCCGTCGGCGTCGGCGAGGCGCGGGAACACGGCCAGGCCGCCCTCCGACAGGCGGTAGGCGTGCGCACCGGAGAGGAAACCGCTGCCGCGGAGCTTGAGCACGCGCAGCGAACGATGCGTGCGCACCCCGCTCGGCACCACGGCGAGGGCGATGATCCCGTCCGCCACCGCGAACTCCGGGGATGTCGCGAGCTCGTCCACGGCGTACTCGCCGATCCACAGCGTCGTGATCTGGCGCGACGCCAGCCGGTCCGCCAGCTCCGCGACGAACCCCCGGAACTGGCGCGCGTCGTCGGCGAAGGCCGCGAGCGCCTTGAAGCTGTCGATCACCAGCAGGGAGTGGTCGCGTCGGTCGAGGAGCTCCGCCAGGCGCTCCATGGCGCCGGCCAGGCCCTTCTCCGCGAGCGACACCCCCAGGTCCTCGTAGAAGACGCTCCGCCCCACTGCAGATGACTCGAAGAAGGAGAGGGTCTGTCCGTAGCGGACGATCTTGTCCAGTGGCTCCGACGCGGTGCTGCAGTAGAGGGCCGGGCGCTCCGGCGTCGCCGACCGGAAGACATACTGCTGGGCGAGCAGCGTCTTGCCCGCGCCGGGGAGCCCGGTGATGACGGTGATCGAGTTGGCGGGCAGGCCGCCGCCCAGAACGCTGTCGAGGTACGCGTGGCCGCTCGGCAGCCGCTCAAGCATTGGCAGCGGGGGCCCTGCGCTTCACGAGGGCGCTCCTCCCCAGCAGGTCCTTGACGGTCGAGAGGAGCTGCAGGGCGTTGAACGGCTTGAGGAGGAACGCGTCCACGCCCGCCTCGAGGGTCTCGTCGCGGAGGTCAAGGGTCGAGGCGGCGATCACGGGTACGTCCAGGCGTTCCTTCAGCTCCCGGCACAGGGTCGTCCCTTCACCCCCGGAGATGAGCAGCTCCACGACGGCGACCTGCGGTCTCACCTCGATGGCTCGCTCACGAGCGGCCTCCGCCTCCAGGGCGACCTCCACCGCGTATCCCTCCGTCGTGAGGAGGTGGCGCGTGAAGTCGGCCGCGAAGCGATCGCGCTCGGCAAGGAGGATGAGCACGCCTGGCCCGTCCCCCGGCGGGGCGGGCGCCACGGCCCCAGGATCCTGCGCGAGCGCTTCGGTCAGCAGGCGGTGGGCGTCCGCGGGGCTCGCTCCGGAGTCGATCCGCTCCTTGACGTAGTGCAGATGCTCCACCTGGAGGCGTGAGTACAGCCGTTGACCGCCCGCGCTCCGTTCGGGAGCGACCACCCCGTATCGGTCCTCCCAGGTTCGCAGGGTTCTGGTGGAGATGCCCAGCATGCGCGAGACCGCGCCGATGCTGTACACACCTCGGTCCTCTTCGGTCATCGGGGAAAGGCTAGCATGCGATGCCACGAGTGAGGAAGTCCCGGACGTTTCTGCACACATGCTCCTCACATGCTCCTCACATGCTCCTCACATGCTCCTCACATGCTCTTCCCTTCTGGCCCGGACCCGGGTAGGATATTCGTCATGGAGTCTCGTCCGCGAAGGGGGACACGATGAGCCGCATCGTAATCGTCGACGACCACGAACCTCTTCTCGAGGTGTTCGAGGACGCGCTTGCCCTCGACGGGCACGAGGTCCTGGGGCGCACCGGAGGCGGCGTTGCCGAGCTCGCCGCGCTGAAACCGGACCTCATCATCATCGACGTGCAGCTCGGGACCGGCGAGCGCGGCGGCCTCGACCTGCTGCGCGAGGCCCGCTGTCACCCCGCCCTCGCCGGCGTGCCGCTGGTGGTGGTCACGGCGGATGTCCGCGTCCAGCGCGACCTGCGTCCTGAGCTCAAGTCGCTGAACGCGCGCCTCCTTCTCAAGCCCTTCACCATCGAGGCACTCTCGCAGCGCGTTGCCGACGCCCTCCTCCCGCCGGCGCCCGAGATGGACCGGCCAGCCGCCGCGGCGGCGCCCGGGTGCGCCGGGGACTAGCTGGAGCCCCTCAGCGGACGGGACCCACGAAGACCCAGCGCCCGTACCAGGACAGGTACGCCGCGCGCGAACCGGGCAGATCCGGGTCGTCGTACGGGCTGTCGGTGTAGGCATACGGGCGGAAGCGGTACTTCAGCGAGCCGGACCCGAAGGCCGAGGTCGAGATGGACGTGTTGCGCATCTGGTCGGAGGCGAGCGGGTCCGTCAGGTAGACGGCCAGGACGCTGAACGTGTCCGATGTCGCCGGGTCGAGGCCGACGACCCGGTAGCCGTTGACGATCTGCGCGTGACCGCCCGCCCAGCCCATGATCCCGACCGGCTTGCGGAACCGCGCCATGGCCCGCACGATCCCCTTCACCGCGACCTGGTAGGAGGTGGCGGCCGTGATCCGGTAGACCATGGTGTCCACGTTCGTGTGGCTCCCCCAGCCGAAGTGGTTCAGCCCGTTGCGCCAGCCCGTGGCGTCCACGCCGGCGTGCGAGGTGACCTGGGTCATGTGCGCGCGGTCCCAGCCCAGGGCCGTCTCCTGCATGGCGTACGAGGTGCTGACGGACCACTGGAAGCCGCTTCCCGGCGCTCCCTTGCGAGCGGTGAAGTTGAGCATCATCAGGGTGGAGGCGGCCACGCAGGCGGTGTAGTCGGGATCCTGGTAGCGCACGCCAGCGGCGTCATAGAGGTTCATGGTGAAGCTGCCGGCAGTGACCAGCAGCGCCCCGCTGACGGCAACCGTCGCGCCCCGCAGCGACAGGCTGTAGCGGTAGCAGGTGTTGAGCGCGTACCCGGTGACCTGGGCGGGGCTCGTCACGTTGAGACGGCTCCACGCGGTCTTCCACGCGACGTTCCCGCACGCTCCATCGACCGCCGGGGCCCAGAGCTCGGTGAGGATCAGGCGCGATGGCCGGCTCCCGCCCGCGTTCCAGCTGACCGCGTGCTCAGCCACGTGCTGCACGCTGGTCCCGCCGGGAGCCGGGTAGGTGAAGGCCGCCGGCTGGCCGGCGACCGGGGCCGCCACGGCTGCCGACGGAGAGGCGGAGGCGGCGGCCGGCACCGGCGCGGGGGTCGAGGCACCCGCAGCGACCGTCGCGATCCCGGATCCGGCAGGCATCCAGTACCCGGCCCAGATGCCGGCGCTCACCGCGTAGTAGCGGCGGCCGCCGCGCATCCCCGAGCGAACGGCGGGGGCGGAGCTTGTCCGCGGCAGGGTCGCGGGTCGCCTGGCCGTGACGCTGCCGCTGCCGTCGAAGCGGTAGCCCGTGTAGGTTCCCGCGCTGAACCTGAGGACGAGGGCGACCGTCTTCACGTCGCTCATGCCCGCGGTCGCGGTGGCTGCGGCCGCCGGCAGCGAGGTGGCTCCACTCGCCAGCAGCAGGCCCAGGACCAGCGCCGGAGTGGCGATAACCATCGCCAGCGGGTGGTGCCGTCCCCGATTCATCATCTGAACCCCCCTTACAGTGACGCCCGACGCCGCCGGGAAGATCCCGTGACGTCCAGCCGGCCCTGCGCCGTATCCCAGTCTGGGTGCGCGTCCGCAGCCCTCCAATGGCACGTCCGTCCCCGTCGGCGCGGCCCGACCTTCTCAGGCCATTCGTCACATGGCGGGGAGGAGGCGGGGGGTTCGGTCCGGACGGGTGGGCTCCGGGGGTTTCGCGTGGCGCGGGATCCGCCCCTGCCTATTCAGCTCACCGGGACGACGATGACGAACTTGCCGTCCTTGTCGGGGTGCGGCCCGTCATACAGGAGATGCCACGGCAGGAAGTCCTGGGGCAGGTCGGCGATCGCCACCAGCGTGTCCGGAGGGTTCGACGCACCCCAGATGCTCGAGATGCGCGGGTACCAGACGTCCTCGATGTAGACGCCGGTCACCGTGAAGTCGTCGGTGAGGGCCGGGTCAGCGGTGGCATGGAACCCGGACATCACCCAGGAGTGGACGCCCCTCCAGGCCATCAGCCCCGCGGGGCGGTTCGTCAGCCGGATCTGCCGCGCTGCCAGGTGGATCGCGGCCTCGAGGGTGGGCTGAATGCTCACCTCGTAGCTGCCGTACCCGAGCCGCGTGAGTCCCGTCGCCCAGGCCTCCGGCTCGGCGCCACCCTCCCGGTCCGGCGCGATGGAGCGGGCATACGTCCACAGCTTCTGCTGCGTCGCCTCGCTCACGTCCGCCCCGGCGTCCATGATGTTCATGCTGGTCTGCATGGCTGCCGGCAGGCACCACGTATCCCGATACTCCCGGGCGTAGTCGCCGTCGCGGTAGAGGTCCATCCCGAACGGCCCCGGCGTCGGCGACGGCATGGGGCTCAGCGTGGATGCGGGCGACCCGGACGCCGATGGCGTCGCCGTCGGCAGGGCAGGCACGGACGGGCTCGCCGGGGGCTGCGCCCGCTCCCACGGCGTGACCGATGGCGCCACGACCAGCGCCGCGTGGCCCACGACCTGGAGGGACGCGGCGACGGCCGCGAGCACGAGCCCGGCGGCCGCCAGGCCGCCGACGATGCGGCCCGGGCTGAGGACGCCGGTGAGCCGATGCGCACGGGAGACCCCGAGGGGAGGCCCCCAGGCCGAGGGCGCGCCGATGCGGCCCGCCCGGGGCGCCAGGGCGACAGCGAGCAGGAGCACCTTCACTCCCATCCCGACCGCGAACCCCACCGGAATGGCGGCCAGGCCGATCCGTGACGTCAGCGTGCCGGCTACAACCACCGTGGCCACGAAGCCCGCGATGGAGGCCAGCGCCGGCAGGGACGTGTTCTTCGTGGCGTACAGGGCCCGGGCGAGCAGGTGGGTGAGGCTCTCGAGCGGCACGGAGATGGCGAAGAGCGCCAGGATCCCCGAGGTGCGGGCGACATCGGCCTCGTCGAACGCGCCTCCGCCGAGGAGGACGCGGATGGCGAGCGTGCCGACGAGGGCCAGGCCCAGCCCGGCGATGGTGGTGAGCAGGCCGATGGTGGCGAGGTTCGTGCGGAAGACGCGGAGGAACGCCGGGCGGTCGCCGGCCGCGGCCGCCCGCGACAGGGCGGGAAAGGCGGCGATGGCGAACGAGGCGCCGATGAGGCTGACCGGCACGCTCTGGAAGTTGCGGGCAAAGCTCACCGAGCTGACGGAGCCGGCAGCCAGCGTCGAGGCGACCGAGGTGAAGTAGAGGAAGGTGAGCGGCTCGATGGGGTGGCTGACCATCTTCGGCACCATGAGGCGCAGGAACTCGCCCAGCCCGCGTGTGCGCAGCGCGAAGCTGGGGCGGACCCGGAAGCTGGTGCGCCGGATACCGATGAGCCGGATGGCCAGGTGCGCCACCGCTCCCGCCACCGCGCCGATGGCGGCGCCGTAGATGCCGATCCGGCCGGAGAGCAGGACGGTGCCGGCCACGATGCCGCCGTTGTAGAGCAGGGGTGCCAGGCCGTAGGTCAGGAACCGCTGCTCGGCGATCAGCACCTCGCCGAGGACGATGGAGGCGGCGAAGATGACCGGGGTCACGCACATCACGCGGAAGAGGCCGATGTACAGGTCGCGCTGCGCCCCGCCGAAGCCGGGCGCGATGAGCGCCGCCGACTGCGGCGCGAAGACGAAGAGCGCCAGGGCGGCCACGGCCATGACTCCCACGGCCAGGGTGAGCACGGTCCGGCCGAAGGCGCGCGCGGTCTCCGCCGCCTCCGCCGACTCGCCGCGCAGCCCGGTGAAGATCGGTACGAACGGAGCCACGAGCCCGCCCGCGACGAGGACGTCCAAAGCAAGCTCGGGGAGGACGAAGGCCGCGTTGTACGCGTCGAGCTCCGGCCCGGCGCCGAAGGTGCGCGCGAAGATCCGGTCGCGGACCAGACCCATCAGGTAGCTGCCGAAGGTGAGGCTGGCGAGGAGGACGGCGCCGCCGGGCAGGGCACGCGCCAGCAGCTCGCGGCCGCGCTGGACCATCGATGCGGGCTGCGCCGGGTCCGGCGCCGTGGCCTGCCCCTCCCCTCTCACGCGGCGGATCATGGGGGCCCGCGGGGCCCGAACGCAAGGGCGCGAAGTACCGGGCCGGGCCCCGCCATGTGGGGGAGAGACGCGGGGTCAGCCGCGCGTCAGGACGCCGGGGTGGCCGAGGCTGCCGGGCCGGTCGACTGCGCCGGAGCGCTGGACTGCGCCTGGGAGAGGAGGGCGCGAACCATGGTGGCCCGCGGGTCGTCCGGGGCCGCCGCCAGGAACGCGTTGAACTGCCTGATCGCCTCCGCATCGTCCCGGGTCCCCTGGAGCGCGATCACGCCGCGGAAGAACGGGATGTCCGGGGAGTCCTTGGCGATCCTGGCGTAGGCGTCCGTCGCAGCTGCGGCGTCCTTCCAGTCCGCCACCTGGATGTAAGCGGTGATGAGCCGCTGGTAGGCGCTCGCGTTCCCGGAATCCAGGCTGATCAGCGCGAGAAGCATCTGCGCCCCACGCGCGATGTCGTCGCTGGTCCCGCCGGCGAGGTACGCGTCGGCCAGCTTCGAGAGCGCCGCCGTGTCGGTCGGGTTGCGGGTGAGCACGCCGAGCTCCTGCTGGATGGTCGCCTGGCGATCCGCCTCCTGCTTCTGCTGGTCGGCGAGCGCCTGGTTGACGCGGACCGGGTTCGCCAGGCTGAACGGCGCCGGCAGCGCAAAGCCCACGATCACCGCGACGACGAGCACGGCAGCGGCGGCGACGATCCGTCGTCCGGGGACCGCTCCCCGGCGGGTCGCGTTGCCCGGGGCCGCGGCGCCGGAACGGGCCGCCTCCAGCTCGGAAAGCGTCTCGGTGGCGCGTCGCTCCGCGGCCTCGCGCTGCTCGGCATGCGCGGCGTCGTCGAGGGATCCGGCCCGCCAGTCGGCGTCGACGTCGCGGACCGCCTCGAGCGCCACGCGGTGCCTGATGAGCAGCACCTCGAGGTCCCCGGAGGCATCCACGCCGGACGCGTCAGCGGCATCAGGGTCTGCGGCACCGGGGTCCGCGGCATTCGCGGCCGCGGCGTCGCCCCTGGCGGCTGCGCGGCGACGGCGAACGAACGGGGTCGCGACCACAGCGGCCACGACGCCGCCGACGACCAGGAGCAGGACGAGCTCGCCGAGATCAGGCATCCAGGGCCTCCACCTCGTCGCGGACCCGCTGGCGAGCGGCCGTGGCGTCGGCGTCTCCCTCCGTTCCCGCGCCACCCTCCGTGCCCGTTGCACGGGTGCGGCGCCGACCCAGAGCGAGCCAGGCGACGAGTCCGGCGGCGGCGAGCGCCACCACCGCGAAGGGGATTGCCAGCCAGAGCGGAGACGAGGGCTCGAGCAGGATCCACTGCCCGTAGCGGGAGATGAAGTACTCCCGCACCTGGCCGGGGGTACGGCCGGCCTGCAGCTGGGTGACGATCTCCGAGCGGATGGCTCCGGCAGAGGTGGTATGCGACTCGGCGATCGAGAGACCCTGGCAGTCAGGGCAGCGCAGCTGCGATTCGAGCTCCGCCGCCTGCTGCGCCAGGCCGGGCGCCGGCGTGGGACGCAGCGTGCCGATGACGAGCACGGCGACGAGCGCCAGCAGCGAAATGGCTGCCACCGTGAAGGCGCCCTGCCGGATCACCGTGCCGCCACCTGCACGCCGAGCCCGGCCAGCTGCGCCGCGACCGCGTCCGGCGTGACCGGTCCGATCTGCTTCCCGCGGATCACGCCGTCCGCGTCGATGAAGAAGGTCTCCGGCGGACCGGTGACCCCGTAGTCGACCGCCGTGGCGCCGGTCGGATCCAGGAGGTCCGCCCATCCGCCGTCACCGTATCGGCCCAGGAAGCCCGCCGCTCCCCGCGCGTCGTCGTTGTAGAGGATCCCGACGATGGTGACCCGGTCGCCGTAGCGCTTCGCCATGTCGAGCAGGACCGGGTGCTCCTGGGCGCAGGGCGGGCACCAGCTGGCCCAGAAGTTCACGACGAGCGGCTTGCCCGTGAGGTCCGCGGAGGAGACCGTGGACCCGTCCAGTGCCGCCAGGCGGAAGGCCGGCATCGGCTTGCCGATGAGCGGCGAGGGGATCACGCCGGGGTCGTGGCCGAAGCCGACGAAGAGGACGGCCACGAGGGGCAGCACCACGACGGGCACGATGACCCAGCGGAGCGGTCGCCACAGGCTGCTGCCAGGCATCGGTCGCTATGCCTCCGCCGGCGTGGGGGTCGGCGCGTGCTCGGCCTCTTCCGCGACCACCGGAGCGCGCCGACGCTCGGGCCAGATGGCGAAGAGCGCGGCGAGCCCTACGATGCCGCCCCCCAGCCAGATCCACATCACGCCGGGGTTGATGAAGACGTTGAAGGTCGCCGCCTTGCTCGCCGCGTCGTAGCCGATCAGCGTGACGTAGAGGTCCTCGCCCAGTGAGGTCCGCACGGCGGGGGTGGCGATGAGCGTGTCGGAGTTCGGATAGTCGCGCAGCGCGGTCGCCAGGCTGCCCGACTGGGGCCCGGTGTAGTCGACCCGTGCCTGTGACTCGATAACGCGTGCGTCGTCGGGGAGCGGCTGCGTGACGAGGTCGCGGTAGGTGAGGGTGTAGGCCCCGATGGTGATCGTCTGTCCGGGCGTGACGGTCGCCGACGTCTTCACGCCCTGCGTGGCGCTGATGGAGATCGCCACGGCCATGACGAGGATGCCGGCATGGACCGCGTAGCCCCCGTAGCGTCGCCGGTTGCGGGTCGCCAGCCGCCAGAGCGCCAGGGGCGCCATCTCGTGCCGGCTGCGCCGGCGCGCGAGCATCCCGCGCAGCAGCTCGTCGCCCATGACGAGCGCCACGAAGGCCGCCAGGCCCATGGTGGCGAGCGGCGCCGCATCGCGCAGGCCCAGGGCCATGGCCGCCACGATGACCGCCACTCCGGCGAGGACGGGGATCCCGAAGCGCTCGCGAGCGGTCCGCCAGCTGGCACCCCCCCACGGTAACGCGGGCCCGACGCCCATCAGGAAGACGAGGGCCAGGAAGATCGGAACGTTGACCCGGTTGAACCACGGCGCCCCGACACTGATCGTGTCCCCCTTCGTCAGCTCGACGATCAGCGGCAGGAGCGTGCCGAAGAGGACCGCGAACGTGATGCCCAGGAAGAGGACGTTGTTGAAGAGGAACGCCGACTCGCGGCTGACCGTGGCCGCGGGCCGGTCGCGGTCGGCGAGGTCGGGGAGGCGCCAGACGAGGAGGGTCAGCCCGCCGCCCAGGGAGATGACGATCGCCGCCAGGAACCAGGGCCCGATGGCGGACTGGGTGAACGAGTGGACGCTCTGCACCACGCCCGAGCGGGTGAGGAAGGTCCCCACGATGGTGAGGACGAAGGTCGCCAGGATGAGCGCCGAGCTCCAGATCTTCAGCGCGCCGCGGCGCTCCGCGACCATCGAGGAGTGGATGAAGGCGGTGGCGGTGAGCCAGGGCAGGAGCGCGGCGTTCTCCACGGGGTCCCACGCCCAGTAGCCGCCCCAGCCGAGCACCTCGTAGCTCCACCAGGCGCCGGCGGTGATCCCCAGCGTGAGGAAGATCCACGGCACGATGGTCCAGCGACGCACGACGGCGAGCCACTCCTCGTCCGTCCGGCGGGTGATGAGGGCGGCCATCCCGAAGCCGAACGGCACCGCCATCCCCGTGTAGCCCAGGTAGAGGAGCGGCGGGTGCAGGCCCATGAACGGATGGTTCTGCAGGAGCGCGTTGGGTCCCGCGCCCTCCGTCGCCACCGGCGTGGTCCGGATGAACGGGTTCCCGGGCCAGATCATCACGGCGAAGAGGAAGACGGCGATGAGCGCCAGGGTCGCGCCCGCCCAGGGCATGAGCGCCGGATGACGGTCGCGGTAGCGCCACAGGACAAGGCTGGCCCAGGCGGTGAGGAGGAGCGTCCAGAACAGGATGGAGCCCTCCAGCGCCGCCCACAGGCTGATGACGCTGAAGAACGGCGGCGTGGTGGTCGCGTTGTTGTTCAGGACGTAGAGGATCGAGAAGTCGTGCGTCAGGAGCGCCGTGACCATGGCACCCGAGGCCAGGAGTGCCATCCCGAAGGTGAGGTACACGGCGCGACGGGCGGAGGCCAGCAGGGTCGGGTCGGCGCGGCGGCCCCCGGCGACGAAGGCGAACGCGGCGAAGACGCTCGTGGCCAGCCCCACGACGATGGCGACGTGACCGATGGTGGCGAGCATGACGGCGCGGGCCTAGCCGCCGTTCCCGGTCGGGACCAGGTGCGACGGGAGTGCGCCGTTCGTCGGCGCGACGTACTGCTCGTTGTGCTTGATCAGGATCTGGGTCGCTGCGAAGGTGCCGTCACTGCCCAGCGTGCCTTCCACCACCGCACCGGCGTCCGGCTTGGGGCACTGGACCGCCTGCCCCGCCGCGTTGCGCACCGGGATCGACCGGGTGCCATCGGTCAGGGTGAAGCGGACGTTGCCGTCGGTGCAGTCGAGGGAGCCCGGCGCGACGAGCCCGCCCAGGCGCAGGGTCTGCCCGGCCTCCCTGCTGCCCAGCGCCAGGATCTCGCTGGGGGTGCGGTAGTAGACGAGCGCGTCGCCGATGCCGCTGAAGGCGAAGTAGGCGATGACGGCGACCACCACGGCGCCGGCCACCACGAGGCCCCACCGGCTTCGCCGCGGACGCGGCGGAGGAGAGGGAGCGGCGACGCTCATTCGGCGTCCGCGGGGGGCCGCTGCTCGGCGGGGGGTGCCGCATCGCGCAGTGCGGCCTCCTCGCGCCGGCTGCGGCGCAGCCGCAGCGCGAGCGTCGCCGCGTAGACGGACAGGCCGCCCAGGATCCCCGTGAAGCCGGCGATCACGAAGCCGACATCGGTCATGGCATCGCCTCCCGCGCACCGGGCGCATCGAGCCCGGGGCGCTCCGGACGGCCACCATCGGTCCCCGACGATCCCGCCTGTGCGCGGCGCCTGGCGGCCGCCAGCTGGCCCTGGCGCGCGAGCTCCTCGATCTCGAGCTCGCTGCGGGCAAGCTGGTAGCGGCGGATGATCAGGTAGACCCAGCCGAGCGTGAAGGCCCCGAGCATCCCGAGCAGGGTCAGGACGAAGACGAGCGGCGCGGCCGGATGGAGGAGCTTGTCCGGCGATCCGAAGGTGGCGCCCTGGTGCAGTCCGCGCCACCACACGACGCTGAAGTGGACGATGGGGATGTCGGCCGCGGCGATGAGGCCCACCACCGCGGCGCGCGTGGCGCGCCGGTACGGGTCGTCCGAGAGCCGGCGGAGCAGGAGGTACCCCACGAAGAGGGCCAGCAGGAGCGCGGTCGTCGCCATCCGCGGGTCCTCCCACTGCCAGAAGGTGCCCCAGACCGGACGACCCCACATCATCCCGCCCCAGATCGCCAGCGCGGTGAAGAGGGCCCCGAGCTCCGCGGCGGAGACGGCCACCGCGTCGAAGCGCAGGTCGCGCTTCCACAGCCAGCCGATGCCGGCGAGCGCGGTCACGCCGCCGGAGAGGTAGGCCAGCCACGCGGAGGCGACGTGCGGATACATGATCCGCTGCGCGTCGCCCTGGTTGACGTCGGGCGGCACCACGAAGAGGCTGACCAGCGTCCCGGCCACGATGGCGGCCAGCGCGACGAAGCCGAGGATGCGCGTCTTCATACGTCCTCCAGGAGGAAGCCGTACGTGCCGGCTCCCGCGACGAGCATGACGATGTCGAAGCCGACGAGGAGCTGCAGCCACGCCGCCAGCTCACCGGAGGGGTCGCCGCCCAGGGCAGCGCCGGTGGCCTTGACCGCAGCGAGCAGGAGCGGGGCGACGATGGGCAGAACGAGGAGCGGAAGCATCACCTCGCGCGCGCCCATGCGCACCGTGACGCCCGCGTAGAAGGTCCCCACCGCCGCAAAGCCCAGGGCTCCGAGCAGGAGCGTGGCGAGGAGCGCCGGCAGCGCGGGCAGCACGTCGATCCCGTACAGGACGGTGACCACCGCCAGCACCACGACCCCCAGCACGAGCATGGCCACGAGTCCGGAGAGGACCTTGCCGGCGTAGATCGCGCGGCGGTCGACCGGGTAGAGGGCCAGCTGCTCGAGTGCGTCGTCGTCGGTCTCGACCTGGTGGAGACGCGCGACGGTGAGCAGGCCGGCGAAGACGATGGCGAGCCAGAGGAGCCCCGGCGCCGCCGCCGCGAGCTTCTGCGAGTCCGGCCCCAGCGCGAAGCCAAAGAGCAGGAGGACGACCGCGGCGAAGAAGAGGGTGGAGGTCGCCGCGTGCTTCCCGCGCAGCTCGGCCAGGGCATCCTTGCGGGCGATGGCCCAGGCGGGGACCGCGATCTGCCGCAGCGTCGTCATCGGGCCATCCCGGCCACCGCCGGTTTCGTCTCGCGCAGCCCCGGCGCCGGCGCCGTCACTCCGCGGCCGCTCACCTCGGCCACGAGGCCGCCGTCGAGGCGCACGCTGCCGTCGACCAGGTGTGCGATCCGCTCCACCGCGTGGGACGCGAGGAGCACCGTGACCCCCACGCCGCGCCACGCGTCGAGCATCCGGTCCACGAGGGCCATCCCCTCCGGATCCAGGGCGGCGTGCGGCTCGTCCAGGAGGACCACCGAGGGTGTCGCCAGGAGGATGCGCGCCAGGGCGATCCGCTTGCGCATGCCGGCGGAGAAGCCGCGGACGCGCAGGTCTGCGGCATCGGCCATCTGCACCTCCGCCAGGACGGCCGGGATGCGAGCGGCGGCCTCCGCCGCCGGGATGCCCATGAGCCGTGCGGCGAACGCCAGGTTCTCCCGGGCGCTGAGGTCGTCGTAGAGGCCGGTCGCGTGGGACAGGTAGGCGACACGGGGGCGGACGAGATCCGGGAAGCGGGCGACATCCAGCCCGTCCACGGCGGCGCTGCCGAAGGTGGGACGGATGGCGGTGGCGAGGATGCGCAGGAGCGTCGTCTTGCCCGCTCCGTTGGGGCCGACCAAAGCGACCACCGATCCGGGCGCGACCTGCAGCGAGACACCGGCGAGCGCGGGGCTGTGCCCGAACAGGCGCGCGAGCTCGCGCGTGTCGACCGCCGGAGGCGGCGCGTCCTGCAGCCCCTGTGAGCGGGGGGAGCGGTAGATCGTTGTCTGCGGCATGCTCGGCTCAGGGGGCAACGAAGTCGTGGGTCAGGCCACTATGCGACCTCCCCAAGAGGGCGTCAAATGCGCCGACGACCCTCAGCGGTCGGACGCCGTGCGCGGGAGGATCGTGACGACCGCCACGATCCAGCCGAGCACGATCGCCGCAAACATCGCGATCCATGGCCAGAACCCGCTTCTCCCGAAGACGGAGATGAGGACGGCGACGACGACGGTCAGGACCAGGAGCTCGCCGTAGACCATCGCCGGCCAAAGGGAATCGTTGCTCCATCCGCCGCCGCGGCGGATGGAGGGTTCAGGTCGTTTCACGGTTGGATGCGCTCCTCCTCGTCTACAGCACCCTGAAGTAGTCCATGGATTCTCCGCCGAACATGCCGCTGGAGGGCACGACCAGGACGTACTCCCCGCCCGGGAGCTCCCGCGGATGGAGGGTGAGCTCCGTCCCGTCGGTCGAGCTCCCGGCCCAGGGGATCAGCGACTCGGTGTCCAGGTTGTAGAGCTGGTACTTCGAGACGTCGTCGAAGACCTTCTGGACGACCACGATCTCGTGGACGCTGCCGAGCGGCATGGAGGGCGCGTCCGGCGGGAAGTCCTCGGGCTCCACCTCCCACGGATAGAGCTCCATGGCTCCCTTGTCGGTGACCAGGTAGGCGCCCTCGTTATCGGCCGGGACGGTGTCCGTGTAGGAGTACTTGACGTTCGTGACGATTCCCATGGTCCACGGGAGGACGGGAAGCACGGCCAGCGCACCGAAGATGCCGAGGACTCCGAAGGCAATGCCGAAGGCCTGGACGCGTCCTCGCCGTCGATCAAGCCACTCGGTGGTGGGTGCTGGCACCGGTCCGCGCGCAGAGTCGGTGAGGGTGAAGCCCGCGAAGATCGTCACGACGCCGATGAGCTCGCTCGCGTAGAGCACTCCCGGCGTGCCGAACCTGGTCAGCGTCCCGCCGGACGCGACGACGATCGCGCCGAGGCCGATGAGCGCAGTCCCCGCAGCCCGTCGGCCGTTGCCGCCACCCCACACCCACCGCCAGCTGCTGAGCCCCGCACCGACGACGAGGGCGGCGGTCCCATATACATTGAAGATCGGCGTGAGAAGGCGCGTCGCGTCGGGGAAGCCGGCGCCGGTGGCGGTGCCGCCCGCCGTCCCGCGGATGAGGTCGACCGGCGCGGCAGCCACGAGGAACACGCCCACCAGCGACCCGGCGACGAGGAGGCCGCTGAGGACGACGCCGACACGCCGGCCGGCGAGCAGAAGGACCGTGCCCTGGCCGAGCCAGGCGGCCGCCAGCAGCGCCCCGGAGGCGTACCAGACCCGGTAAGCGGCCGCGGACCAGCCGGCCGTGGCCCCGACCAGCTGGCAGGCGGCACCAACGGCGAAAAGGCCCAGCGCGATCGCCCATGCAAGCTGGTACGGCCGGCGACGGGTGCGCCATTGTCGCGCGACCCGGTCGGCGAGACCGAGCGAAACGATGGTGGCTGCAGCCGAGAGAATCGCGTCGGGCGCCGGGGTCACACCTGCTGCTCCGATCGCTGCAGCGCCGGTGTCGGGTGCGGCCGAGCGGCGGCGTGCCGGCGCCGGTGTGACAGCGCAACGCCGAGGCCGGCGACGGACACAACCGTCGAGGCGCTCAGGTAGAGGAGCACCGTCTGCCACAGCCCCAGCCAGTGCAGGGGCGGGTCGCCGAACGGCGAGCTGAGGAGCGGCAGCACCGCCCAGGCGATCGGCGGGCCACCGAGAAGCAGCGGCAGGCCGATGAACGGCATGCCACTGAGTGTCCACCCCAGCCCCGGCCAGCCGACGAACGCGCCCGCCGCCTCGGCGGCGAGGAGGTACCGCACCGGAATCCGCCTCCGCCATCCCGCGGGCTCGCCGTTGTATGCGGCGATCCAGCCCCACAGGTTTCTCCAGCCTTCCGCTCGATACTCCCGCGTCGAGCGCCATGCGATCACGGCGAGGATCGAGAATCCGGCACAGTACAGCGCGGCCCCCACGGTCATCCCGATCCCGCCCAAGGGCACCGATGCGGAGACCGCCTGCTTCAGCGCGGAGCCGGAGGCGACCATGGCACCCATGCTCACGTTCGTGGCCATGGCACTCGCCCAGTACAGGCCGATGCCGGCGCCGACGAGTCGCGCCACGCGGACCGCGACCTGCCGCGAGACCTGGACGCGCAGGAGCGCCCCGCTGTCGATCATGAGCATGCCCAGGAGCGCCGGAATTACCCCGCCGAGCATGTTCAGCTGGGCATGGGCGTTCGGGATGGCGTCTCCGGGTTCGCCGGCGGCCACCAGGAAGGCCTTCACCGGCGGCAGGATCTGCACCAGGCCCTGCGTCGTGCCCACCACCAGCGCGATGACCGCCACCAGCAGCAGCGGAGCGGCGGCCAGGGCGCGACCGGGACCGAGCCAGTAGCGACGAAGGGTGATCGTCAGCAGGCCCCAGATCCCCGCCAGCATCAGGATCCCGGCGGTCATGAGCGGAAGGGTGTGCCACAGGCCAAGGGACGCCACTGCGGCCGCGTACGTGTACCCCTGGTCGGTCATGAGATGACCCTCGATCCAGCCCAGGGTCATGAAGGACACGTAGAACAGCAGCGACCCGGGCACCATGGTCCAGAAGACGCGGTTCTCCGCGAGACGCTGCGCGTCGGTCGGGCGGTCGCGCGTGCTGAACCAGAAGATCAGCGCCGCCACGAGGCTGAGGGTGCCGGTGACAAGGTTGACGTGGGCGTGGGCGATGGGATCGATGTACTCGCCGGCCGGCGCGGAGGCCTGGATCCAGGCCTCGTTGTCGGGCAGGACCTGGATCACGCCCTGGACCGTGCCGATGAACAACCCGAGGCCACCGATGGCGACGTACTTGAGAAGGTGCGCGTGCGGGCGTGGCGCGCGGACCTTACGGGCCGCCCAGATCGTGAGGAAGATCTCCGCGGTGAAGGTCCAGTAGCCGAGCCCCATGATGCTCGCCGACCCGGCGATGGGAATGACGCGCCAGACGCCCACGATGGACTTGGCCGCCTCGTAATCGATCCCGTTGTGTGCCATCTGCCCGAAGATGATGCCCAGGACGATGTTTGAGACGTAGAAGCCGGCCGCGCCGATGACGGTCAGCCAGAACGACCACGTGGCGAGGAGGTTGCTGTAGAGGGGGCGGTGCGCGATCCGCGGCAGGACATACCAGATCAGGGCGGTGGCCGCGATGGTTCCCCCGATGACGATCACCAGGTGGGTGTTGGCGAGATCGCGGACCATGTGCCCTCCGTGTCCGGCCTCGGTCAGCCAGGCGTAGACCGGGGGCAGGCCCTTGACGACGGCATGCAGACCGCCGAGCGCCAGCGCCAGGATCGCCACCAGGAAGTACTTCGGCAGCGAGCGGTCGTAGGCGGTGATCTCCTCGTCGGTGTACGAGGCGAGCCTGGGCGGGATCTTCGCGCCGGGAATAACCCGCACCAGGAGGACGGCGACGACGCCGACGAGCAGGACGAATCCCAGCGCGTCGATGTCGGTGATGCTGTCGATGGGCATGGGGCGGGCTCAGCGCAGTCCGGGCTCGAGGAAGTAGACGACGAGCGTCCAGGTGCAGAAGGCGATGATCATCACGCCCAGCCACATCCAATCGCGCAGCTGGTGCCGAAGCGTCCAGCGCTCGTCCTCCTCGGCAAACCGCTGGAGCTGGCGTGGCTCAGGCGTCGTGAGACGCTGTCCCGAGGGATCCTTCGGCCCCGCCTGGCTCACCGGCTCCTGCGAGCCTGTCGGTCGCTGCGTCATCGGTCCCGCCTTCCTCAGCTCAAGTCTTCGAGGATCTCTTCGGTCACGTCGTACGCGGGGCTCTCGCAGGCGGCCAGGAGCCTGGAGCCCGTGTAGGGGCAGGCGGCCCACTCGTCCGCCTGCTCCCGGTACTCCCAGACAGTGGCGAGGTGCAGTCGCACATCCCCGTTGTCCAGGGGCCGGGCCGAAACGCGGACGGTCAGCAGCCCGGGAAACGCCTGCAGATAGCCCTTCCAGGACAGAACGCTCGCCCAGGCCTGCTCCCAGCTTGCGGCCGGCACGCTCCCCGCGGTGAGGTGCGAGTACGAACTCACGTAGGCCACGGGCCCACCTCCTAGATGTTGAAGAGCACGTAGTACTGGCCCTCGACCAGGTGGTCGATGATCAACGCCAGCGCGGACAGGGTGATGGCGGCGAACACGATCCAGTCGAAGAGCGAGATCGAGCCGATCCGCTCGCTGAGGGCGCCGAACGAGATGGGCCCATACAGCTCCCCGCGCCGTCGCGTGTGGTGCTGCAGCCACCACGAGTAGATGAAGAAGAAGAGGACCAGCGCGGCCGCGAAGATGTAGATGTAGCCAGGCCCGTCCCAGAGGATCACCGTCCGTGGCTGCGCGATGGACTGATGCGCGTGGGCGATCATCAGGTTGTTGATGGCCACGTTCGTGGCTTCGTCACTGCCGCTTGGCATCGGTCGCCTCCTCGTCGTCCTCGGCATCGTCCCGGGCCCAGTCGGGGGTGTAGTAGTCCGGTTCGTCGATGGAGAGGATGTGGTACTTCGTCTCCTCGAGATGGCTGAGGTAGCCGCGCCGGTACGCCACGAGGAACATGAGCATCCCCGCGCCGCCGAACGCCATCCACGAGTAGAGCATCCAGTCGGCCATCAGCCAGTTGGCGCCATCGGGCTGGTCATGGGCGAAGACCGGCCAGGCAGTGATCAGGAGGACCACGAGCGCCACAAGGAGTGCCCCGGCGGCCCGGCTGAGCAGCAGACGTTTCATGGTGTCGAACCCTTTCGCCTGGCTCGAGTCATGGCGCGATCCACAGCAGGCCGTCCGTCGACAGGATGCTGTCCTTCGACGGCAGGCTCTCGCCGCGGGCGACCGCATCGTCGTAGTCCCGCTGGACCTGCTTCATGTACTCGCTCTTGATCTCGCTCGCGACGTCGTCGAGCGTGATCGGCAACTTGCCGCCCAGGAGGATCGAGTCCTCGGGCGCCATCCCGCCCAGGATCCAGCGCGCCGCCGCCATGAACGGATCCTCGGTGGACGGATTGACCGGGGTCAGCTCCTCCATCGGGTGTGCCTTGACGTAGGTGACGAGCTCCTTCGGCGCGGTCCAGGGCGCGTAGGTGTCCACTGTCGTGACCGGCTGCTCGAACCCGCCGTTGGGAATGGTGCGCAGGAACAGGATGACCTGCCAGATCTCCTCGACCGTGAGCCGCTGCCCGAAGTCCTCCATGGCCGATCCGCGGCCGCCAGTCAGGATACGGTGATAGCGCTCGCCGTCGCCGTCGGTGGCACTGGTGAACATGCCGGGATCGCTGAAGTCATCTGGCGTCGGATCAAGCAGCTGTGCCGCCGGACCGTCGCCCAGGCCGGTCGTGCCGTGGCAGCCCGAGCAGCGCGCCTCGAAGACCGCGCGGCCCTTGTTCAGGTTCGCCTGGGTCACGTCGAGCGGATCCTGGGTCAGCCAGTAGCTGCGCTCGAAGGTGTTGAGGTCATAGATGTCGGCCCACGAGAGGCCGCTGGTGTCGGTGTCGTCACCCGAGCCGTTCGGCTTGTAGTCACCGGCGGCCTGAGCCTTCTGCACGAGATCGGGGAACACCTTCGCGGGATCGAGGTCGCCGCCGCTGATGCCGTCGAGCTCGTGCGCGACGACGGTTGCGGCGTCGCGGAGGGTCGCCGTCTTTCCGCCGGCGGACTGGTTGAACGCGACGAGGTCACTCACGTCCTGGTCCGAGAGGAAGCTGAAGACCGGCATGATCGAGAGTGGTTGCACGTTGCGCGGATTGTTGTAGTGCGCCGCGTGCCACTGGTCCGGGTGCACGCCACCCTCCTGCGAGAGGTCGGGGCCCGTGCGCTCGGTTCCCAGGATGTTCGGCGTCTGGTCGGAGCCCCAGTAGTCGCCGGCCAGGGCGACCCGCTTGTACAGGTAGTACTGGCTGGCGAACTCGTCCTGGGGGCGCGTGAAGGACGAGTGGCAGTACTCGCATCCGTTCGCAAGGTAAATGCCCCGGCCGCGGAACGCGGTCTGGGAGAGCGGGAGCCAGTTCGAGGACGGCGGAGGATCGTAGGTGGCCGTGGGAAGCACCACGACGGCCAGCACGACGGTGAAGAAGGCCAGCATGCCGCCGATCGCCGCAAGGTGCGGCGTCATCAGCAGAGCGCGCCTGCGAGGCTCCCTGGCGTAGCCCTGGCTGACGAGCGGATGGGCGATGAACTGCTCGGGCTCGTCTCCGGGACGTTCGGCCACAGGAGGACGGTCGGCCATCGCTCAGACCTCCGCCGCCGGCTCGCCGGCCCCGATGTAGGCGCCCATCTCCTCGCGGGTGGAGGCGCTGGTATCGGTCCGGACCGTCTTCCAGATGTTGTACATCTGCACGAAACCGGAGACGACGATCATGGCGCCGAAGATGCCGCGCGCGATGTAGTGGGGCCGGATCTCGGGAAGCACATTCACCTCCGGGATGCCGATCGCCCAGTTCTGCCCCTGCAGGAAGCTGGCGAAGGTGAGGCTGAAGAAGAAGCCCGTGAAGCCGACGAAGATCAGCCAGTACTGCCACTCCGCCAACCGCCGGCTGTAGAGCGGCCGATGGTAGATCTGCGGAATGATGTAGTCGATCACGCCCATTCCCAGGATCGTGAACGCGCCCAGCAGCGCCAGGTGGGCGTGGGCCACGATGAAGTTCGTGAAGTGAATGAGGTTGTTGAAGGCAGGGATGGCCATGAAGGTTCCCTGGACGTTCACAAGGAAGTAGAAGACGAACCCGGTCAGGACGAAGCGCAGGGGTAAGTTCGTGAAGAACTTGTCCCAGTTGCCACGCATCGTCAGCCAGGTGTTGGTCGTGAAGGCGAAGACGGGGACGAGCAGCATGATGCTGTTCACCTCGGCGAAGGTCTTCAGCCACGCCGGAATCGGCGCCTGGAGCAGGTGGTGGTGGCCGACGCCGGTGTAGAAGAAGGCGATCCCCCAGAAGCTGATCAGCGAGAGCGTGTGGCTGTAGAGCGGCGTCCCGGTGATCCGCGGAATCATGTAGTAGGTGATCGCGACCAGCATCGGGGTCAGCCACAGGCCGAACACGTTGTGGGCTCCCCACCAGTTGAGCAGGGCGTCCGCGAGCGAGTTGTCCAGCGCGCCCGAGAGCGCCGCACCGGGGACACCATTGCCCAGGAGGTTGCCCGGCTGCCACATGACGTGCGCGATGAAGTAGTCGGCGGCGAGCCACAGGGGACTGGCGAGGAACCACCAGACCGTCACGTAGAGCGGCTTCACCCGCCGCGTCATCACGGTCATGATGATGTTGTAGGTGTTGAGCAGCCAGATCACGAGCATGAGGGCCGCGACGGGCCAGATGAACTCGAAGTACTCGCGACCCTCCGTGAATCCGGCGGCGAGGGTGACGACCGCCAGCGCGAACATCACGTTCCAGAGCCACGCGGTCCAGACACCCAGGCGCTCGCTCCACATGGACGGCAGGCCGAGGAGCCGGGGCATGATGTAGAAGATCCCGCCGAAGTACATGCTCGAGAGCCAGGCGAAGATCACCCCGTTGACATGGATCGGCCGGATGCGGCTGAAGAGAAGCCAGGGTATGCCGCCGAAGATGTTCGGGGTGACGAGCTCGGTGGCCATGGTGAGCCCCACCAGGTCCACGAAGGTCAGCCAGAAGATCGCGCTGTAGATCCAGATCCTGGCCGCCCGGTCGGCACGCTCACCGACGTGCTCACCGACGGCGCTCACGGGGCGCGCGACGCCGCCTCGTCCGATGCCGATGGCCGTGCTCGCCACGCAATCACCTCGTCCTAACGACGCTCGGCGGGGTCGCCGGACGACTCCTCGTGGGACCGGTCGGAACGCGAGACTGCATGCCAGGCCGGTTCGCTCGGGATCAGGGTGTCGCGGGGTGGCCCTGCAGGGCAGACGCTAGCCCCGCCCTGGTCGCCAAGGGAAGGCGAGATTTCTTCGCACCCGCGCCGGGTCCGGCGTGGCAGGCGCCACCACAGGTCGAAAGAATGGCGAATCCGGGCGTGGATGAGCGCGCGGGCTACGTCCGCGACGGGATCACCGGGACTGCGGGAGATCCTCCTCGCCGGCGCCGAGGCCGTGCGCCCGCGCCCAGGCGATGGCCTCTGCGCGGCTGCGAACGCCGATGTGGCGGTACAGGCGTGTCAGGCGATACTTCACGGTCGCCTCGGAGATGTGCATCGTCTCGGCGAGCTGCTGGTTGGTGAGCCCGAGCATCACCAGTCCGAGCAGCTCCGTCTCCTGCATTCTCAGCCCCACCTGCCCGCCCGCGAGGAGGCTGTCGAGCGGCAGTACCACGTCACTCGTGGCCCGGACAAGGTCGCGGTGGAGCGCGGCAGCGCTCACTCCCCCGTGGCTCAGCGCCGTGAGGGCATCGGTCAGGGCCACTGCGCGGCGGTCGACACGAACATACCAGTCCGCCAGGAGTCCAATCACCAGGGCGACCACCACGTCCTCCAGAACCTCCTGGAGCCGGGCGTCAGCCAGCGAGGGGCCGACCGAGATCCACAGAAACAGTGTGCTGAAAAGCGCGGCAAACAGGAATCCGGAGTACCGCATCTGGCGATGCGCCGCCCACCAGATGCCGGCCACGACGAGAAGGTAGTACGGGGAGAACCATTGCCCCGTCACCTGCACCAGCATGCTCATGATGAGCACGTCACCGAACAGCCAGAGGAGGGCCGCCGGGAGTCGCGGCGTGAACCAGCGCAAACCGATCGTGGTCACCGCCGCGACGCGAATCACCGTCATGCGATCCGCTGGCGCCTCATCACCCTGCACGAGGATCGCGAGCCCCACCAGCCCGAGCGCCACCAGCGAGGGCAGCCAGGCGCGCATCGACGAGTCCGTCAGAGCGGCAGACCCGAGCACCCTCGAGGTCGAGGAGACGTGCCTGCGAAGTGAGCCCCGGCCAGCCGCCCTCCGCGACGCAGCCGGCGCGGCGAGACTCGGGGGAACCGAAGCACTCGTGGAGGGGCGTACCACAGCGGTGTCCTGTCGCGGCGTCCGTCGAGGAGGAGATGGTACCGCGGGACGCAACGACCTCCGGTTGGGGGCTCCAGCCGGACCTGCTTCAATCAAACGCGCGATCGTTCCTCTATGAAGCCCACGGGCAGTGTGCTAGCGTGCGCGGGCGGTCAGATCCATCGTTCATCCGCGACCGCGAACGACGGAGGCGCAGCACCATGAATTTCTCCAGGCTGGACTCGACCGAGAGGCTCGCGGTCTACGGATCGGTGGCCGTCATCGTGGGGGTCGTCCTGAGCACGACCCAGTTCGGAGGGGCCGGTGCCGGTGGCTGGCTCAACCTCATCCTCGCGGTCGGGATGCTCGCGATCGTCTTCATGCCCCAGGTCTCGCCGCAGACGACGCTCCCCGGCTCGAAGGGCAGCCTCATGCTCGTCGTCGGAGGGATCGCCGGCATCGGCTCGCTCCTCAACCTGCTCAGCATCCTCGGTGTGCTCGGGCTCCTCTTCGGCTCGCTCTACGGCGGGGTCTGGGTGATCGGCTACCTCGTGGTCATCGTCGGTGGACTGATGATGGGCTGGGCGGGCTGGCAGGCGTTCCAGGCAGAGGGCGGCAAGTTCCAGATCGGCAACCCGCAGGGCGGCCCAAGCGCCTGACGGACCGCTAGTCGGCGGCCGTAGCCGTCAGCGGCTCCCGCCGCGCCCCGCAGCGCTCGACGAGCAGGTCGGCCAGGTCGTCCTGCTCGTCGCCTTCCGGGGAACCTGGCGCCCGATCCGTCCCGCGGATCCGGGCGAGCCGGACCACCACCGCGTCAGCGGGCAGGCCGTCGTCCACGGCATCCAGCGCGTCATCGAGGAGGCGCCGCCGCGACGCCTCCGCCTCGGTCGAGGCCAGCCAGCGGAGGAGGGCGGCGAGGTCCGCCTGGGTCGCCTCGACGTCGGCCGGGGGAGGGTCGAGCGCCTCCTCGAAGTAGCCGATGGCGATCAGGAGCAGCTCGTCCGCGCGCAGCAGGCCCTCGGCAGTCGAGACCCGCAGGTCGCCGTCGGCCCCGCCACAGGCGAGGCGACACCCGTCCTCGCCGCGGACGAACCCGACCCAGCCGCCTCCGGCGATCGACCCGACCGCCACCGCCAGGCGCTCCATGCGGCGCTCCCTCTCCACCCCCGTCGGACCGGCGGCCGGTCCGTGGCGGTTCGCCTCAGCCGCCCACCTTGTCCGCGGGAAGGATCACGATCCGGCGGTTCGGATCGACGCCCACGCTCTGCGTGCGCACCTTCGCGTTGTCGACGAGCGCCATGTGGACGACGCGCCGCTCGACCGCGGGCATCGCCTCGAGCTGGATGATCTTGCCGGACCTGACCACCCGCTCGGCCGCGCGCTTCGCGACGTCCCGCAACTGATCCTCGCGGCGGCCCCGGTAGTTCTCCACGTCGACCGCGATCCGGTTGTGCTGGCCCTCCTTGCGCGCCACGATCAGGTTCACCAGGTGCTGCAGGCTGGCGAGCTTCTCGCCGCGGCGCCCGATGAGAACGCCCAGGTCCGAGCCCTTGACGTTGAGCTTGGAGGTCTCCGTGCCCATGGCGATCTCCACCGTGCCGGAGAGGTCCATCAGACGCAGGATCTCCTCGAGGACGGCCTTCGCCTCCTCCACGACGGCTCGCTCCTTGTCGGTGAGCTCCTCCATCGGTTTGGCGGGGACGAACGGTGCCGGCTCGCGGCTCGGTCGGTCCTCGCGCGCCCCGTCCTCGTCCGGCCGCGGGGCCGGCCGCTCCGTGCGCGAACCCCGGTCGCCGCGCGTCGGGCGCTCGCCAGCGGAGGCTCGTCCGCCGCGCGCCCGCGACTCCCCACGACCGCCGCGGCCCCCACGCCGCCGGCCCTCCTCGGCACGAGCCAGCTCGATGGCCTGGTCGGCCGTCGCATCCGTGTCGTCGATCTCGCCGGCAACGCCGGGTGCGGGTTCGGGCAGCGGGGCGGCCGGAGCGCTGCTCTCCCTGCTCGGTGCCGGGGCGGTCTCCCGGCTCGCCGCCGGGCCGGTCTCCCGGCTCGGCGCCGGCTCGCGCACGCTCGTGGCCGCGGCCACGGCGGAGCGCGGAGCAGCCAGGATCCTGGCCTCCTCACCGCCGACGCCCAGGATGCCCCTGCTCCCCTGCGACAGGATCTCGATGTCGAGGTCGGAGAGGTCCGCCTCGAACTCCTTCATCGCCGAGCGGATCGCCTCCTCGACGTTCTTGCCGGTGAACTCACGGAATGTCATCGCTTGCGGCCTCGTTTCTTCTGTCCGCGGGGGCGGTGGGGGTCGCCGGAGCGCTGCGCTCCCCCGGAGCGCTCCATCTCACGCTCGCGCTGCTCCGCCTGGCGCGCGCCGGATGGCTGCGCCTCCTGCGGGGACTGCCGGCTGGGCCCATGCCCGTTGGAAGGTTGGGTGGTGGGCGGTGGGGCACCGGGACGCGAGCCGCCGCGCAGCTCGCGCCGTGCGGCCCGGTCACTGAGGCTCTCGTTCCTCCGTGCGAATCCCGGCGACCAGCCGAAGATCGGGAAGAGGTTGCCCCAGCCCATGATCGCGTACTGCTGGATGACCAGGTACGCGGTGTAGACGACCCAGTAGAGGATCAGGCCGCTCGCGAACAGCCCTCCCCAGAAGATCGTGAGCAACGGGAACAGGTAGGTCATGGTGCTCGTGGCGCTCGACGTCGGGTCGTCCGGGTTCGACGGCGGCGCGGTCATCTTGACCTGCACGAACTGGAGGATGGCCGCGACGACCGCGAGTGCCGAGAGGCCGAAGCCGACGCCGGGGATGATCAGCGCGAAGGCGTTGTCCGGCAGCGCCAGGTTGAGGTGGATACCGGTAAACGGGTTGACCAGCCACGCGACCTCGGTCGGTATCTGGGCGTGGAGCTTGACCGGGTCGATGAGCTGGCAGTTCAGCGGGAGGAAGTGGGTGAAGGCCCCGTTGAACTGCGACAGGTCGCACGGCCCGTTCAGGGGGGCCTGGTAGGTGACGTTGGTCGCGTTCCGGCTCAGCTCGGTCAGTCCCCCGAGCGCCTTGTCGAGGGTCGCGAAGTCCGGCGACTTGGCCTGGCTGACGCTGATCTGCACGGTGTTCGACGCGCGGATCAGGGCCTGGTAGAGCGCCCACAGGATCGGCAGCTGGAGGAGCGTGGGCAGGCAGCCACCGGCGGGATTGACACCGTGCTCCTTGTAGAGCGCCGCGGTCTCCTCCTGGATCTTCGTCCGGTTCCCCTTGTGCTTGCGCTGCACCTCCTTGAGGAGGGGCTGCATCCGCTGCATCTCCTTCTGCGAGCGGATCTGCCGCACGAAGAGCGGCGCGAGGATGGTCCGGATGACGATCGTGAACAGGATGATCGCCAGCGCGAAGTCGACGATCGGCAGCTCGTAGAGCCCGATGAGAAGGTTGAAGAGCGGCAGATAGAAGATGTCCCAGGGAGGGCTGAAGTGCTGGATCCCCAGGAAGCCGGCGGCGACGACAGGATTCATCTGGGTGTCATCAGCGAACCGGGTCGTAGCCGCCGGGATGGAACGGGTGGCAGCGGGAGATCCGCCGCACGCCCATCCAGGTGCCGCGAAGCAGCCCGTACTTCTCGATCGCCTGGTAGGCGTAGACCGAGCAGGATGGGGTGTAGCGGCAGGATGGGGGCATCCAGGCGGTCAAGCGCTGATAGGCCCTGATGAGCCCGAGCCCGATGATCCTCACGTCCCGTTTCCGATCTCCGATCGCCTGAGCACGTTGGCGAGCGCCTCGCGGAGCTCCGCGTAGGTCGCCTGTGCGGCCGCGGGCCGCGCAATCACCAGCAGGTCCCAGCCTGTCTGCAGTTCGCCGTAGCGCTCGCGTGCAAGCTCGCGCAGACGACGCCGAACCCGGTTCCGCTCCACCGCTCCACCGAGCGACCTGGGGGTGCTGAACCCGATCCTCGTCTCCCCATGGGCCGTGTGCCGTGACCGCAGCACCAGGAGGGAGTTGGATCGTGCGCTGCCGCCGTGCGCGAGAGCCTCGAAGTCCGCCCTGCGCCGGAGCATCGGAACGGGCGGCACGTCACGGCTCCCGGCGCACTTAGGCGGTCAGCCTGGTGCGCCCCTTCGCTCGACGACGGGCGAGCACGCGGCGACCGCCCTTGGAAGCCATGCGGGCGCGGAAGCCATGCTCTCGCTTCCGTGCGCGCTTCTTGGGCTGGTACGTCTGCTTCATGTTCGCGTGCGTCTTTCCCGTGCGATCTTGCCGGTACCGTTTCGCGACGCGGGCCACAAACACACGAACGGCTGGCGAGTGCCAGCCTCACGCGATGGACTCGTGCCCGGGTCGCTTCCGGCGGATCATACCGGCGCTTCCGCCTGCCCGTCAAACCTTCGATCGATGTCGGGCACCCCTGCGCGGGGGAGTGTCCGAGGGCCACCCGCCGCTGATCACGGGCCCTGTCGGTTGCCGCGGGCGTCGAGCGCGGAGAGCCGAACGGCACCCAATCCCACGGTCGGATTGGCCATTGTCGGGGCGGAAACCCGGCTGCTACACTACCGCGACCCCGGGCCCCGAATGCGACGTTTCACCGTCTCCGGCGCCACCCGGAGGAGTACTATTCCGGACCCTCTCTCCGCGGTGCAGATCGGACTGGAGACGTCGATTGATGGATGCGAAGCAGGTATGGCGCGCCGTTCTGGGAGAGCTCCAGGTCAGCCTTTCTCCGGCGAACTACGACACCTGGCTCAAGGACACCGCCCTCATCGAGATCGATGAGAACCGCTTTCGCATCGCCGCCCCCAACGGTTTCGCGCGCGACTGGCTCGACAACCGCTACCGCCCCCTCATCAGCCAGACCCTGACGCGCCTCGTGGGCGGATCGGTCCAGATCGAGTTCGTGGTCGCCGACGCCCCGGGGCCGCCCCCTCCGCAGGTGAGCGAGGAGATCCCGGCGCTTCCTCCGGTCTCCGCCGGCGGCAACACCGTCAACCTGAGCGGCCGCTACGCGTTCAGCAACTTCATCGTGGGCTCCGCGAACCGCCTCGCGCACGCGGCAGCGCTCTCCGTCGCGGAGCGCCCCGGCCACGCCTACAACCCGCTCTTCCTCTACGGCGGCGTGGGCCTGGGCAAGACCCATCTCATGCATGCCATCGGCAACGCGGTGGCCGCCAAGTTCCCGCGCAAGCGGATCCTCTACGCGACGAGCGAGAAGTTCACGAACGACTTCATCAACTCGATCCGCGAGCAGAAGATGGAGGACTTCCGCAACCGCTACCGCCGCATCGACGTGCTGCTCATCGACGACATCCAGTTCATCGCGGAGCGCGAGCGGACCCAGGAGGAGTTCTTCCACACCTTCAACACCATCCACGAGGCGGGCAAGCAGATCGTCCTCTCGTCGGACCGGCCGCCCAAGGCCATCACCACCCTCGAGGAGCGCCTGCGCTCCCGGTTCGAGTGGGGCCTCATCGCGGACCTGACCCCGCCCGACCTCGAGACCCGCATCGCCATCCTCCGCTCGAAGGCGGAGGACCAGCTCGGCCTCATCCCCGGCGACGTCATCGAGTTCATCGCCCGCAAGGTGGTCAGCAACGTCCGCGAGCTGGAGGGCGCGCTGAACCGGGTCATCGCCTACGCGAGCATGAGCGGCATGCCCATCAACATCGAGCTGGCCAGCGCGGTCCTGTCCAACGTCATGTACAACCCCAAGAAGCGGTCGATCACGCCGCAGCGGATCGTCCGCGCCGTGGCCGACTACTACGGGGTGAACCTCGACCAGCTGCGGAGCAGCAAGCGCGACCGGGCCATCGTGGTCCCGCGCCAGATCGCCATGTTCCTCATCCGCGAGGAGACCGACATCTCTCTCCTGCGCATCGGCGCGGAGCTCGGCGGCCGTGACCACTCGACCGTGCTCCACGCCTGCGACAAGATCACCCGCGAGCTCTCGGAGAACGACGAGATGCGCCGGGAGATCAACGCCGTTCGGGAGATGATCTACAGCGAGTAGAGAGGCGCCTGGAGGCCCCCGGCGAGCCTTCATCGTGGATAACCGGGCCGATTACGTGGATATCCCGGGCCGGTTGTGGACAACTCGCCTCGCACACCCGGCGGCTCGCTAGGCTACGGAGGGGCCGGATGCACACCCCGCCCACCGCCGGAACCGGGGAAGGGGCCGCGAGTCCACCGACGGGGCGGGGGTTGTCCGCAGGCCAAACGGGCACTTCCGAGCGTGACGGGAGGCATCCATCCACATCATCCACACGCCTACGAGGGACCACGACGGGTATTCTTCCCTTATTCAAGAAGTTCGATAGTCAGGACGCCCGGAAATCGGGGCTACGAGCCGTGCGTCCCAGGTGAGGGTGAGGTCTCCATGAACGTTTCGGTCATGCAGGAGAACCTGGCGCGCGGGCTCCAGACCGTGAGCCGTGCGGTATCGAGCCGCGCGACGCTCCCGGTGCTGGCCAACGTCCTGCTCAAGACGGAGAACGCCGGGCTGAAGCTGACCGCGACGAACCTGGAGATCGGCATCAGCTGCTGGGTCCCCGGAAAGGTCGAGGACGAGGGCGAGATCACGGTGCCGGCCCGTCTCGTGACGGACCTCGTGGCCTCGCTGCCGAACCAGCGCATCGACCTGCAGCTCTCGGCCAAGGACCGCACGCTGAAGCTCAGCTGCGGGGGCAGCAAGAGCTCGATCAAGGGCATCGAGGCGGACGAGTTCCCGGTCGTCGCCGCCATCGGTGAGGCGCCCACCACCTCCGTCCCCGCCCGCGCCCTGCGCGACGCCCTGGGCGAGGTCGTCTTCGCCGCGGCCTCGGACGAGAGCCGGCCGATCCTGACCGGTGTCCTCACCCGCCTCGTCGGGGACTCGATGACGCTGGCGGCCGCGGACAACTACCGCATCGCCGTTCGCACCCTGGCGCTCTCGAGCGCCGTGGGCGCGGAGCTGTCGATCGTCGTTCCGGCGCGGAGCTACGCCGAGCTCGTCCGCATCCTGCCCGACTCGGACGACGCCATCGAGATCACCGTCACGCCGAACCGCAGCCAGGTCATGTTCCACGTGGAGGGCACCGACCTCGTGAGCCGGCTCATCGAGGGGCAGTTCCCCAACTACGAGCCGGTCGTCCCCAAGCGCGACGCCTGGACGGCGCGGGCCGTCGTCGACCGGGAGGCGTTCCTGGCCAGCGCGCGACGGGCGAGCATCTTCGCGCGCGACAGCGCCAACATCGTCAAGGTCGAGGTGGCGGACGCCGGCGACGGCAGCACGGTCTCGATCACGGCGCACGCGGCCGATGTGGGCGACAACGCGGACGTCCTGGATGCGAGCGTCGAGGGCAGCGGGACGACGATCGCCTTCAATGCCCGGTACCTCATCGACGTGCTCGCCAACCTCGGCGCCGAGCAGGCGGCGCTCGAGCTGTCGGGTCCCCTGGCCCCCGGCGTCCTGCGCGGGGTCGACAAGGAGGACTACGTGCACGTCATCATGCCGGTCCGTACTGCGAGCTAGGTCCGGCGCCGGGGCGGCCGCCGGACCGCGCCGGATCGCGAGCATGCGCCTCGTCAGACTCGTCCTGGAGCAGTTCCGCAGCTACGTGGCCGCGGAGCTCCATCCTGACCCGGGGCTGACGATCGTGGCCGGGCCCAACGCCGCGGGCAAGACGAACCTGCTCGAGGCGGTGCACGTGGCGATCACGGGCCACTCGCCCCGGGCCGCGGCCGACGTGGAGCTGGTGCATCACGGCGCGCAGTTCGCGCGCGTGCGCCTGGACCTGCTCGACCGCGCCGGGGCAGCGCTGCGGATCGAGGCGCTCCTGCCCGGGAACGATGCGCCGCGCGAGGTGCGCAAGCGCGTCACGGTCAACGGCCTCCCCCGCCGGGTCGGCTCACTGGGCGAGGTCGCCCGGACCGTGCTCTTCCGGCCGGAGGAGATGCTCCTGCTGGTCGGATCGCCCGGCGAGCGGCGCCGCTTCCTGGACGGGATCGCGGTGCAGCGCTCGCGACAGGCGGGCCGCGATCTCGCCGAGCTCGGCCGGATCCTCGCCCAGCGGAACGCGCTCCTCCGCGCCATCCGGCGCGAGGAGGCCGGCGAGGAGGGCCTGGTCTTCTGGGATGAGCAGCTGGCCCTGGTCGGCGCCCGGGTCACGTCCGCCCGGCTGGCGCTCGTCGCCGAGCTGGTGGAGCGGATCGCCCCCCTCCACGACGCCGTGGCCCCTCAGTCCGAGCGCGCCGACCGCGTGCGCCTGGCGTACGCGGACTCGCTCAAGGAGGCCTGGACCGGGCGCGAGACGGGACCGGCATCGGCCCGGACGGATCCGTCGCGGACCACGGACGAGCTCGTGGACGCCTACCGACGCCGGATCAGGGCGGTCCGCCAGAAGGAGCTGTGGAACGGGGTCTCGCTCGTCGGCCCGCAGCGCGACGACCTGGTGGTCGAGCTGGACGGCCGGGACGTGGCCACCCATGCCAGCCGCGGCCAGCAGCGGACCATCATCCTGGCCATGAAGCTCGCGGAGACCGATCTGCTCGCGGAAGGCGGGCCGACCCCCATCGTCCTGCTCGACGACGTCTTCAGCGAGCTCGATCCGGACCGCTCCGAGCGGGCCCTCGACCTGCTCCTGGAACGTGGCCAGGTGCTCGTCACCATGGCGGACCCCGAAGCCCTCCCCGCGCGCCGGCGTCGAAGCGTGCCCGTCTGGCGGGTCGCGGACGGAACCCTGACGCTCGCGACGCGGGTCGCATGACGGAGGAAACGTGAGCGACCAGCGGCGTCGGCCCGGCTCGGTCGAGGAGGCGGCCGCCTCCGTGCAGCGGGCGCTCCTCACCTGCGCCGGTCCCGCCGCCGCCGAGCAGATCGCCCTCGCCCAGGCGCGGCTCGCCTGGCAGGAGGTGGCGGCCGAGGCCGGCCTCCATCGCGGCCCAATGGAGAGCCGCCTGGTGACCGTGGCCAACGGCACCGCCCGGATCGAAGCCTCGGAGGCGATGCTCGCCTCCGAGCTGCGGCTGCGGTCGGACGCGATGGCGTGGGCCGTGAACCGGCGGATGGAGGGGCGTCCGGGGGCCACTCTTCGCATCCGGACCCTGACGATCGTCGTGGGGCGGTTCGGCCCCCGCCGAACCGTATAATCGGCCGCAGACCAGTCCCCACCCAATCCCCGAGCCTGCCGGCATGACGAACCGCCTCGCAACCCGAATCGGACTCCTGGTGCCGGACGAGCGCCCGGGCGACGCGCGCGACGTGCTGCGCTTCCGGGAGCCGAGCACCGGCGCGGAGGTGCGCACCAAGGGAACGCTCTTCCTCCTCGCCCAGGTGACCGGCGGCGACGCCCATCTCGGCCGCGCTGCGCGCGTCGCCCTCGAGTCCATCGAGCGCGACTACTACTACGACCTGTCGGCGGGAGCCCTGGGCGCCCTGCGCAAGGCCATCGAGCTGGCCAACCGGCGGATCTACCACCAGCGCGGGAAGCTCGGCATTCCGCGACGCGCGGGCATCGGCATCATGGCCGTGGTCGTCCGGGGACGCGAGGTCCACGTCGCCAAGCTCGGCCCCGCCTCGGCGGTGATCGTCCGCGACGGACGGATGTACGAGCTGCCGCCGCCGCCGGCCGCGGCGGAGGAGGACCCGCGCATCCGGCAGCGGCGGGTGGCCGCCTCCCTGGGCGAGGCGCTGGAGGTCGATCCGTACACCTGGGAGGGCGAGCTGGCCCCCGGCGACCGGATCGCGCTCACCTCGCGCAACATGGCCCAGGTCGTGGGCGTCGACGAGCTGAAGCGGACGCTGGCGCTGCTCCGCCCGTCACAGGCCGTGGAGCACCTCCAGCACCTGTTCGGGATCCGCGGCGGCTCCGGATCGGACGGGCTGCTGGTCGTGGAGGTGATGGAGCTGGCCCCCACCGCCACCACCCGGCATCTCGAGCCCGTGCGCCCGGCGGAGCCGCTCTCCGGGCTGCCCGACCAGAGCCCGGTCCCGCTGGCGGACGCCATCGGCCGAGGGCTCCATCGCATCGGTGACGGGATCGACGGCCTGCAGGCCGGCATCGGCCGCGGCCTGCTCGTTCTCATGAGCTGGATCCTGGCCTTCGTTCCGCGCAGGCGCCCACAGATGCGCACGGTTGCACGCACGGAGATCCGCGAGGAGGGCCGGCGCCGCCGCCTGGGACTGGTGGGGATGGTCGCGGTGGCGGGAATGCTCGCGGCCGGGTTCACCGTCGCCAGCCTGCCCACGGTGCACCCCACGGACGCCATCCCGCGTGCTGCGGTGGCCAGGGCGGCGATCGCGGAGGCGAACGACCTCATCGGCACCGTCGCCAGGGAGGTCGACGGCCAGGACCTCGTCGCGCGCAGCCCGGAGCGCGCCAAGGGCTACCTCAACGATGCGTTCAAGGCCCTCCAGAAGGCCCAGGGCGCCGGCGTCCCGGAGGACGAGCTGGCGAGCCTGCAGGCGAGCGTGGACCACGGTCTCGACGCGTTGTACGAGGTGACCCGGCTGAGCGACATCGCGGTCGTCGCCGACCTCGGCCGCAGCTTCGCCGACCTCGTGCCGCTGCGCATGGTCGCCGCCTCGGACGGATCGCTGTGGGTGGCGGAGACCGGGCGCGGCCGTGTCATCCGCGTCGACCCGGCAACCGGGACGCAGACCGTCGTCTACCGCGCCGGACAGGCGATCGGCGGGGTCACGACCGGCGAGCCCTGGCTCATCGCCACCGCGGCGACGGACGTCGTGGTCGTGGATCGCCAGCGCCACGCGTGGCGCATGGACCTCACGCAGCAGAAGCCGACGGCCATGACCCTTGCCGGGATCGGGGCGGTGAGCGCCAGGTCCACGCTGCTCGTGGCGCTCCAGAACCGGCCACCGCTCCAGATCTTCAACCTCTACCTGGCCGACGTCGGCGACGGCATGGTCAAGAAGTGGACCCCGCCGGCCGTGATCCCGGTCAACTACCCGTCCGGGCCGGCGAGCTTCCTGACCGCGAAGCCGGACCTGGCCGTCGCGACAGCCACCGACATCAACGCCGATGCCAACCTCTGGCTCCTGCATCGCGACACCGTGACGCGGGTCAACTTCGGCCGGCCCCTCCCCCAGAGCGACTACTCGCTCGACCGGCCCCCGGACGCGGAGGTGCGCCCGACCCTCGACTACGAGATGCTGCGCCAGGCGACGGTCGGGGATCGAGAGCTCTTCTACGTCTACGACAAGGCGAACGCGCGGATCATCGCCTTCCAGCGCGCGGACGGCGCCTTCGTGAAGCAGTGGATGGCGCCCCGCAACGGCGCGTACGCCACGCTTCTCGACGACGTCACCGGATTCCACGTCCAGTCCGCGGCGGACGGACCGCCCGTCGCCTATCTCCTGAGCGGCGGCCGCGTGATCCGCGTTGTCCTCGAGTAGGCCCTAGAATCGGTCCATGGGCGAGCAGCCATTCGGGCCGGCGCGGCTGATCGAGGTGGTCGTGGAGAGCGTCCGCGTCCACATGCTCTCGAGCCAGCACGTGGTGATCCTCAAGGAGTCGGAACGGGATCGGTACCTGCCGATCTGGATCGGCCCGTCGGAGGCCAACGCCATCGCTATGCGCCTGCAGGGCCTCACCGCGGAGCGCCCGCTCACCCACGATCTGCTGGTCAGCGTCGTCGCCGGGCTCGCCGCCTCCGTGAGCCGGGTGGTGATCACCCACGTCATCGACGGCACCTTCCACGCACGCCTCTACCTGGAGACCGCCGAGGGCGGCGAGACGGAGATCGACTCCCGCACCTCCGACGCCATCGCCGTCGCCGTGCGCACCGGCTCCACGATCTACGTGGACGAGCGGGTGCTCGACGAGGCCGGCGTCGAGCCCGACGAGGGGACATCCGACGAGCCGTCGGAGGAGAAGCTCGCCGTCTTCCGTGACTTCGTCAACTCCCTCGACGTGGACCTGGGGGGCGGCGAGAGCGGCCCGCCCGCCGAGGAGGGCGGCAGGTAGACGGCCCGCGGCGGTCGGCTGTTCGCGCATCTTTCGACCACCGAACCATTCCGGCGTGGCAAACGGCTCTTCCCGGGCGGCGCGCGGCGTGGCACGCTGTGCGCGAGGAGGTGGCCCGATGCTGGAACTCTTCGGCTGGAACCTCGGGATCGGCGCCTGGGCGGCGCTGCTCCTGGTCCTCTCGGCCCTCGCCGTCAGCATGCTGGCCCAGTACGTCGGCGAGGTCGCGGTCGGCTACGAGTGGAGCCTGACCGCGCTGGGCGTCCTCGTCGGCGGCTGGATCGGCAGCGAGGTGCTGGGAGCGGCGGGTGCCTGGGGCCCGGAGTGGGACGGGATGTACATCATCCCGGCTGCCATCGGAGGCCTCGTGGTGGGCGCGCTGGTGGAGATGACCGCGCGCTGGACGACCGGAGGGACCATCGCCCACCGTCATGGGCACATTTGACGCTGCGCGAACGGCGCGGCCCCGGTCGTCGGCCGGGGCCGCTTCCGCCTGTCCCCGCGATCAGCTGAAGAGCGGTCCCTGGCCCGACCCCGAAGGCTCGCCGAGCGCCTGGTGGCGTCGGAACCACAGCTCGAGCCGCAGCCGGCCGATGTCGCGGAACGTGCGCAGGATCTTGCCGAAGCTCGCCCCGGTGTTCGAGCCGGCCGTGCGCGGATAGTGGTGGACGCCCACCTGGGCCAGGCGCACGCCGCGCGCCCGGAGCTTGATGAGCAGCTCCGCGGAGAGGAAGGGCGACTCCGCGGTGAGGCGCAGCCCGTCGAAGGCCTCGCGGCGGAACAGCTTCATGGCGCAGTCGATGTCCCGCACCCCCAGCCCGAAGACGATGCGGGCGATGAGGTTGTAGGTCTTGGCAATGAAGATCCGGTGGAACGGGTCCCGCCGCTTGATCCGCCAGCCGATGACGCCGTCGACCGGCGAGCGGTCCGTGGCGTCGAGCCGGTCGAGAAGGAGGTGAAGCTCGCCGAGGTCGAACTGGAGGTCGCCGTCGCTGAAGGCGACCAGCTCTCCGCGGGCATTCGCGAATCCGGCGCGCAGGGCGCCGCCGTAGCCGCGGTTCGGCTGGTGGTGGACGCGGACCCGCGGCTCGGCGGCCGCGAGGTCGTCGGCGAGACCGGGGGTGCGGTCGGTGGAGCCGTCGTCGACGATGAGGACCTCGAGCGACTCGACCAGCGGCCCGATCCGCTCGAGGGCGTGCCGAACGGTCTGCTCGAGGTTCTCCTCCTCGTTGTAGGCGGGAAAGAAGAAGGTCAGGCGAGGTCTCGCGGACGCGCCGGCATCGGTCACGGGCTCGTGTCCTCGATGTAGTAGATGTCCGGATAGAGGCTGTAGGTGGGCACCGCCCTGGTGCGGTAGGTGTCGAGCACCTGCTGGACCTCCCAGTCGGGTGGCAGGACATAGACGGGGCGCTGGCCGAGGAAGGCGGCGACGGCGCCGTCGATCGTACCGTAGCCGTCGTCGATGATGTTCCGTTCATCGATGATCGTCACGTCCGGGCGCTCGCCCAGAATCCAGCGGTGGTACCACAGGGTGGTCGAGTAGCTCCACCAGCTGATGATCACCGCGTTCGGCGGGAGATCGCGGTAGACGCTCGCCGCCCACAGGTCGGCGTCGTGGTTGCCGTGCTGGTCGGACTGCTGGTAGTTCGCGACGAGCGTGGTGAGCGGCAGGAGGAGCGAGACGGCGAGGACGGTCGCACCGACCCCCATCGCGATGCGTCGCCGGCCCGCGCCGTCGGCGATGCGACGGGACGCGTCGGCCGCCGCCCGGGCGGAGAAGGCGGCGATCATGGCCACGGCCACGCCGATCAGCGGTGCCGTGGCGACGAGGGTCGGGGTGTAGTAGCGGGCGATGTCGCCATCGTTGAAGTTCATCGAATAGAGGACATCGGCCGCCACCACCAGCAGCAGGAAGCAGAACGCGCCGAACTGGCGGACGGCCACCGTCGCCGCGCCCACCGCGACGAGGATCCAGCCCGGGCCCAGGTACTGGCGAACGAGGATCGGCGTCGTGAACGACCACTTGGAGCCGAAGGTCGAGAGCAGGTTGCCGAAGTCGAAGAGGCCGTGGAACTGCTCGGCGAACACCAGGTACTTCATCCGGGCCAGGGTCGTCGGTCGCGCGTAGAAGAGCGGGGGCTCCGGCGGCGTCAGCGCGCGGACGGGGATGTAGAGGTAGGTCGCCAGGCCGGCGACGACCAGCGCCCCGCACCCGACGATCAGTCGCCATCGGCGCCAGATGTCCGGATCCACGATGAACAGGAACGGGGCGATGGCGAACGCGAGCAGGCCGACCAGCGGGTGGTTGCCGAGGGCGACGCCGAAGAGGAGCGCCGCCGCGAGCAGCCATCCCCCGGCGCGGCGTGCCCCACTCCACTCAGCCGCCCGCCAGGTGAAGAGGAGCCAGATGATGAGCGCGGTGAAGAACGTGTTGAGGGCGTGGACGTCGGCGCGGACCCCGATCGCCCACGGCTCGGCCGCGAATGCGAAGACGCCGCCGGCGACCCCGGCCGCCGCGGCCCGCACCCCCCCGTGCCGCTCGTCGACGAGGTGGCCCGTGACGAGCACGACCAGGCCCGCCGCCGCGGCCAGGCAGACGCCCGAGAGCAGGTTCATCCGCCACGCCACATTCCCGAGCGGGATCTGGCTCCAGAGCCAGCCGAGCATGGCGTAGGTGGGGAAGCCGGTGGGGTGGAAGATGGAAAGCGTGTGCGGAACCGTCTGGGCCTCGGCGGTGTCCCAGAATCCGTCCGCGGGGAGCATGGTCCGCAGGTAGATGGCCAGGGCGACCAGGGAGACCGCGAGCGCCGTCCAGGTGACGAGGCCGTCCGCGTAGGGAAGCGCGAGGCTGCGCTCGTGGCGCCGCGCGACGGGGGGCCCGGCAGGGCGCGCGGGGACGTGCGCGACCCCGCCGACGGGGGCGGCGGTCCGGCGGGACGACCGCTGTATACTCACCGCCACTTTGGCGAGCCAGACCTGCCGACGTCCGGACATCGGGCGTCGATGATGACGCCTGACCCCGCGCGGGGCCGGGGCGCGAGGCCATCCGAGCGCAGCCTGCCCCTCGAGGCGGGTTTCGTCCTGCTTGCCGTCATCCTGCTGGGTCTGCTCCTGCGTGCCTTCATTGCCGGCATCTGGGTTCCCTACAGCGGCTTCGGCACCGATGTGGGCGACTTCACCAGCTGGGCGCAGCGACTGGCGCAGGTCGGCCCCGGCGGCTTCTACGGCCAGGGAACATTCGCAGATTACCCGCCGGGCTACCTGTACGTTCTGTGGGCGCTCGGGAGCATCGGCCATGCCATCGCCCCCTCCGTGGGGCTGGACATCACCGGCGGCCTGATCAAGATCCCCCCGATCCTGGCCGACATCGCCAACGCGTGGCTCCTCTTCGTCATCGCTCGCCGCTTCCTGGGTCGCTGGGCGGGAGACGCCGCGGGCTCGTGGATCGGGATCGTCGCGGCCGTCGTGTACCTGTTCAACCCCGGCGTCATCTTCGACTCCGCCGTGTGGGGGCAGGCCGACTCGGTGGGGACGCTGGCCATCCTGGCCACCATCTACCTGCTCCTGCGCGGCTGGACGGAGGGAGCGGCGGTCACCTCGATCCTGGCGCTGCTCATCAAGTTCCAGTTCGCGTTCATGATCCCCATCGTCTTCCTGGTCGGGCTCAAGCGCCACGCGTTCGGTCGCTCCGCCGACCCCGAGCGGGCCGGGCGGCCGGATCTCCTGCGCGTCCTCACTTCCCTGGCCGCCGGCCTCGCGAGCCTGGTGCTCCTCATCCTGCCCTTCGGCCTCAGCGTGTGGAGCCCGGATGCCGGGAGCGCCAGCCTCATCGGCAAGTTCGTCGAGGCGGCCTCCACCTACGACGGCCTCTCGATCAACGCCTTCAACCTGTGGATGAACCCGTGGAGCGGTCTGGCCACGCCGCTCAGCGTGGGCGGCCTTGCGCCGTCGCTGACGTGGGGGAAGGACACGCTGGCGATCGCCACCATCGGAAGCTTCGCCATCACCTGGCAGCTGGTGGGGGTCGTCCTGTTCGTGGCCGTCGCCCTCGTCGCGGCCTGGGTCGTCGTCCGCCGCGACGACGCGGTGGGGATCCTGGTCGGCACCCTGATCGTGGCGGTCGCCTTCTTCGCCCTCCCGACGCGCGTGCACGAACGCTACCTCTTCCCCGCCCTGGCGCTGGGCGCCCTCCTCGTCGTGCGCGGCTGGCGCTGGCAGCTCCTCTACGGACTCCTCGCGCTCTCGTTCTTCGCGAACATCTACGGCGTCTACACCGCGGACTGGTCGTTCGTGCAGACGAGCGTCATGAACCCCGGCATGGGCGGCCTGGCCATGCCCCGCGACCCCTTCCTCAACGCGACGCTCCTCTCGCCGGTGGGCATCGAGCTCGTCTCCGCCATGATCGTGGTGGTCCTGGGCTGGCTCGTCGTCATGGCGGTCGGCGTCTCGCGGCGTCGCGCCTCCCGCGAGGCCGAGCGGGTGCTCGACGCGGAGCCGGGTGAGGCGTTCGCGACAGTCCCGTCCTCCATGGCGGGGATGCCCGGAGGCGGGCCGGGCCTGCCCGATGGCGCCCACCTGGCCGGTCCTTCCGGCGTGCCGTGGGACGGCGGCGCGCGCGCGGGCGGAGCGGTTGGCGGAACCGGCCTGGCAGCGGCCCTGGCCACGGAGGAGGCGAGCTGGGAGGATCCGTGGCCGGAGGACTTCGATACGCCACGCACGCGGTGGCGCAGCTGGTTCCGGGTGGACCGTGCGAGCGAGTGGTTCCGCGAGCCGTGGCGACGGCTCGACCGGGTGGACCTGCTCCTCGTCGTCGCCTTCGTGCTGCTCGCCTTCGGCTATCGACTCTGGCGGCTCGACATCCCGCGCGCCATGCACTTCGACGAGGTCTACCACGCGCGCTCCGCCACGGAGTTCCTCTCCGACTGGGAGCACGGCTGGACGCGCGACGTCTACGAGTGGACCCACCCGATGCTCGCCAAGTACCTCATCGCGGCGGGGATCGAGGTGGCCAACCCGAACCAGGTCGTCGCCAGCACCGCCATTCCCACGTCCGCCCCCGCTCTCGCCGTGGCGCCCCGTCGCTCCTCGTCGGGCTACATGCGCTCCATCGCCTTCGTGGCGGAAGGGACGAAGGTCGTGGCGCTCGACTCCCTGGACGGGAACCGCGTCTCCAGCTGGGACACCGGCCACCCTGTCGCCGCGCTCACCTACGACGAGGAGGGGACGCGCCTGCTCGTGGGAGCCGCGGACGGCGGGGACGTGCGGATCTACGACCTCTCGGTCTTCCTGGGCCTCAACGGCGAGCGGGCGCCGCCCACGGAGACGACCAGCATCGGCACCGGGCTCGCGAACGTGGAGCAGGTCCTCGCACCGCAGGACGCCTCCAACGTGCTCATCTTCCGTGGCAGCGACGGGATCGCGACCGCGGACCGCGGCACCGGCAAGATCCTGGCGAACAGCACGGTCGTCACCCCGCAGGTCGCCTACGCGGCCGGGACCGGTGACGGCGGCGCGGACGTGGTGCTGGCCACGAACCCGGGGCAGAAGAGCATCGCCTCGCTCGACGTGCGGACCCTCGACCAGGTCACCTCGGAGCTGCTGCCCGCCGCTCCGCTGGGGCCGATCATGGTCCAGGGCAACGGCACCGACCAGCAGGCCTGGGTGGCGACCGGCCCGCTGCCCGGGACGGACGAGCACCCGGCCACCCAGGGCGGCATGACGGTGCTCGACGCGCCGGGGATGTCCGTGATCGCAACCGTCCCGCTCCCCGGCCAGGCGTCCGGATTCATCTGGCAGTCGAACGCGAACATCGTCTACGCCTCGGGGACCGACGCGTCGAGCGGCAAGCCGGTGGTCTGGACCATCCAGCCGCTGGGCGACGACCGCTCCGGCTTCGCGACGTTCGACAGCACCGAGCTCCCGGGCCGCGCCACCGCCATGGCCATGGACGTCTCGAACCACGGCGAGGCGGACGACAACGCCCGTCTGCTGGTCGCAACCACGGAGACCGGCCAGCCCGCGGGATCGGTGGCGACCGCCTCCCTGGTCGGGATCGACGCGGGAAGCAACGCCTTCGCCTGGCGCCTGATGGGGATCGTCTTCGGCGCGTTCCTGGTGGGGCTCATCTACCTCCTGGCCGCCACGATGTTCCGCCGCCGCCGCATCGCGATCCTGGCGGCCGCCTTCGTGACCTTCGACGGCATGAGCTACGTGATGAGCCGGATCGCCATGAACGACATCTACGTGGCGGTCTTCATCGTCGCCGCCTACCTCGTCTTCTGGCAGATCTGGTCCGGGCGCTGGGCGCGCAGCGCGTGGTGGGCCCTGCCCCTGGTGGGAGTCCTCATCGGCCTGGCGGCGGCCACCAAGTGGGTCGGCTTCTACGCGCTGGGCGGCCTGTGGGTGCTGGTCCTGGCCCGCTCGGACCTGGGGCGGTTCATCCTCCTGTCGGCGATCGCCTTCCTGGCCATCGTGGCCGGCATCGGCGCACCCTGGCCGTTCCTCGTCTTCACCCTCGCGGCGGTCGCCCTGGGCGTCGTCTTCGTCTACGTCAAGCCGGTCCGCCTCGCCGGCGCCGACCTGATGGCGCTCCCGGCCACCGGCGTGGTGCTGGGCGGGGTGGGCCTCGCGTTCGCCATCGCCTTCGGGCAGATCGACGGTCGCACGCCCCAGAACTCGGTGGAGTGGTTCTTCGGCTTCCTGGCGCGCGGGACGCAGGCCGGCTGGCCGGCGTGGATCATGCTCGCCGTGTCGCTGGCGCTCATCGCCTGGCGGGCGTTCGTCTCACTGCGAAACCCCGCGAGCGACCGGAGGTGGATGCATCCCGGGGAGATGGCCGGCTTCTCCTGGCCGTGGATCGGGGCGGCGCTCTTCGTCCTGCCGCTCGTCGTCTACTTCCTCGTGTACATCCCGTACCTGCAGCTGGGGCACGCGATCGCGATCCCCAACCAGGGGCCCGGGTACGGCTGGTCCCTCGACGAGCTGCAGGCGCAGATGTTCGGCTACCACTTCGGCCTCCAGGCCGGGCATCCGGCCGCGTCGCCGTGGTGGAGCTGGCCGCTCGACCTCAAGCCGGTCTGGTTCTACGGCTCGCCGGGCGAGTGGGACAACCGGCTCGTGGCGGCCATCTACAACGGTGGCAACCCGATCCTCTTCTGGGCCGGGATCCCGGCCATCCTGGCCTGCAGCCTCCTGGCCTGGCGGCGCCGCTCCTACGCGCTCGTCCTGCTCGTCGCCGCGTTCGCCTTCCAGTACCTGCCGTGGACGCGCATCGAGCGCGCCACGTTCCAGTACCACTACTTCACCGCGGTCCTCTTCGCGTTCATCGCCATCGCCTACCTGGTCGACGAGGCGCTGCGCAGCCGGGCCTACCGCTCGTTCGCGATCACCTTCCTGGGTGCTGCGGTCGTGGTCGGCATCCTGATCTGGCCGCTGGGCGCGGCCTGGGCGATGCCGGACTGGTACATGAACGCCGCCCGCGCGCTGCCGCCCTGGAACTACTACTTCCAGTTCCCGAACCCGCCCCAGGGACAGCGCGAGCAACTGCTGCCGGGCGGCACCCTGCGGCTCGTCGCCGGGACGCTCCTCACGCTTGGCGTCGCCGCCTTCGCGCTGTGGGGCCGGGACCTGCTTGACGGCCGCCGGCCCCTCGCCGCCCTATTCGGATCGCGCGCTCATGGCCCCGACCAGGAGGACGGCGCCCAGGAGGACCAGGGCGATGGGCCACAGCTCGGCGGAGCGGAGCCAGGGGACGTACTCCTTGGCCAGGAACCACGCGCCGATCAGGATGAGGAGCGCCCCGATCACGATTCCCCCACTGCCTGACCGATGGCGGCGGCGCCCGCGCCGTCCCGCCCACTGCTGGGCGACCGAGGGCGGCACCCCGGCGCCGGGGATGGGCGTGGCGCCGGCATCGGTCTCGGGGGACCCTTCTCCGGCCTCCGTCGGCTGGTCAGCGGCCACCGGCGGCCAGGGCTGGCCGGAGTACATGCCGGGCGGGGCCTCGGGGACCACGAACCACATGACCAGGTAGAGGAGCAGGAAGATCCCGCCGGAGGCGATGATCAGGAGCGCCCAGGCGACGCGCACCAGGGCCGGGTCGAGGTCGAAGTACTCCGCGACGCCGCCGGCGACGCCGGCGAGGACGCGTTCGTCAGTCGATCGGTAGAGTCGGCGGTTCACTTGCAGCCTCCCGACGGGTTCAGCTCGATGCTCGCCGCATTGCCATGCACGGAGAGCGTGATGCGTTGCTGGGCCGATGCGTAGCCCGGACTTTCCCACGTGTCTCCGCTCTGTGTCAGCCCGTGCCCTCCGAGGTCGGAGCTGAAGGCGGTCCCCGTGGCGGTGATGCGCATGGGCATCCCCGATGGCGCGCAGAGCCTGACGCTGCCGGCGTTCATCTGGATGGAGCCGGTGAGGAGCGTGCCGCTCGAGACCGTGAGGTTCGCCGAGCCGGCGTTCATCTCGAGGTCGAAGCCGGAGACGCTGGCCCCGGACATGGACAGGTGCACGTCCGCCGCGTTCGGCTGCAGCGAGAACGACGAGAAGGTGCTGCCGTCCAGGTTCATGGTCACCTTGCCGGCGTTGGTGCGGATGTTGGCGTCGTAGGAGACGCCGTCCGGCAGGCTCACCACCCACTTCTCGCGCCCCTGGCCCCAGAAGTTGGTGTCGTTGGTCGCCGACGTGATGCGGAGCAGCGCCGGCTCGCCGGACACAGATGGCTGGGTGTCGCCGGTGCTTCCGACGGAGGCCGTCCAGCCGTCACCGGAAGCCATCGAGACGTCCAGGTTCCCGCAGGTCAGCCTCCAGTCGAGCGACGCGGTGTCGCCGGTGAAGGTCCCGCTGTGGTCCTCCAGCGTCGTTGGATCCGATCCGCCGCAGTCGACGGCGATCCCCGGACCCACCGCGACGAGCGTTCCGACGATGGAGCCGATGACGAGGGCGGCGAGCGCCGTGCCGAGCGGTGCCGCCGGCGTGCGGGCCACGATGAGGCTGATGCCGATGGCGACCAGGATGAGCGGCCAGAGCCGCCACGCCCCGGCCATGGTGTCGCGATCCAGGTAGCCCTGCTGAATCGCGAGGGCGACCGCGCCCGCGGTGATGAGACCCAGCCCCCAGAACAGGAGGCCGCGGTTGATGCGCATGGAACCCTGCCCTCCGATTGGGTCGCGTGGTGCGCCCGTGCCATTTTCTCCATGCGACTGCGGTTGCGCCAGCCCTGCCACGCCCACCGGCCAATGTCCTCCAGCGCCACGCAAACGCACCCTCGGCCCTTGACGTCCTCCCCTGTCGCGGTTCAACTGCTGCATGGCAGCACGATGGCGTCCCCTCACGCCCGCCTGCCCGGCCACCCCGGCAGCGACCGGGTTGACGGATCCGGCCGATCCCGGGTAGACTCCGCCGCCGGAGTCGCCGCGACGCGCGGTCTCCGCCGCCGACCAACCACCACTGAGACAGGAGCGAAGCGCAGGACATGAATCTCCTCAGCAGCGCGATCTGCGCGCGTCGACGTTCGCCGGCCACCGGCGATTTCGACGGGAGATCTGTGCTCACCTCGAGCTGACGAGAAGGCGGCAAGGCCGCCAGACGAAAGCCACGAGCCGTGGGCCGGATCGGGTCCACGGTTTTTTGATGCCCTCGGCGAGGGCGTTCCAGGAGCCGCGGACCGCACAGAACGGACCGCGGCTTCCGTCATCTCTGGCGAGGAACGCCAGCCAGCTTCAACCAACCTCCACCCAGCAGCAGAAGGGACACCGGTCATGACCACGGTGCTCGAACAGGTGAAGAACGAACCGGTCACCCGGGCCGTTCCGCGGCAGACGCCGCGGCGGCGGCCGATCGACGGCAACGGCGTCCCGGCGCTCCTGGTGGAGCACCTGACGAAGGCGTTCGTGGTGGGTCGGAAACGCAAGCCGATCGTCGCCGTGAGCGACGTCAGCCTGCGTATCGGCCGGGGCGAGATCTACGGGATCCTGGGCGCCAACGGGAGCGGGAAGAGCACGCTGATCCGGCTGGTGAGCACGCTGCTCACCCTGGACGCCGGGCGGGTCGAGGTCTTCGGACACGACATCGAGCGGGACGAGATGGCGGTGAAGCGCCTGATCAACCGCGTCAGCGTCGACGCCGCCTTCTTCAAGAAGCTCAGCCCGGACGAGAACCTGCACTACGCGGCACGCCTGTACGGCCTGGACACCCGGGTCGCCCACGCGGAGTCGCGGCGGATCCTCGCCCGGCTGGGCATCGGCGAGAAGCGGCTCGGCAGTCCGCTGGAGCAGATGAGCCGGGGCATGCAGCAGAAGGTCGCCATTGCGCGGGCGCTGCTGACCAGCCCGACCCTCCTGCTCCTGGACGAGCCGACCACCGGGCTCGACCCCCGCTCGAAGCTGGATGTCCAGGCCTTCATCGAGGAGCTGCGGGACACGCACGACGCGACGATCGTCCTGACGACCCACGACCTCGACGAAGCCGAGCGGCTCTGCGACCGGATCGCGCTCATCAACGACGGCCGTGTCGTCGTGGAGGACACCCCGGAGGGTCTCAAGGCCATGGTCGCTCGCGACTACGGGCGGGAGCCGACCCTCGAGAACGTCTTCATGACGTTCACCGGGCGGAGCCTGGACGACGACATCGGCGACGACGACAACGACGACGAGACCGGCACCGAGACCGGCAGCGAGTAGCGACGAGAGAGGAGGTGATAACCGTGATGATCCACCCGACCTCCCGCGAGATGCGTCGTGCGTACGAGGATCGCGTCCGCGAGATGCGGCGCCAGATCCATTCCTCGCGCGCGCATCGGGCGCAGGAGCGCCGCATGCGGCGCTGGGTCGGGCGGCAGCTCGTGCGCGTCGGCACGCGCCTGGCTGCAGACCCGACGCTTCGGCCGGCCCGGTCCCGCTAAGGGGCCGGCCGGCATCCATCAACCGACAGGGAGTCAGATGAGATGAGCCTGATGGCTCGCGAGATGCGGGCGAGCTTCGCCTTCGTCGAGCGCAACTTCAACCTGACCAAGCGCTACTGGGGCTGGGAGGTCGCCTTCCTGGTCTACGCCATCGCGGGCGCGCTCGCCGTGTCCCTCATCGGCAAGGACCAGGGCAACGACACCCTGCTCCTGACCCTGGTCATCGGCGCCGTCTTCTGGAACTACCTGTCGGTCGTCTTCAGCTTCATCGCCGAGACGGTCGCCTGGGAACGCTGGGAGGGGACCCTGGAGTACACCTTCATGGCCCCCGTGCGGCGCTACGCGCAGATGGTCGGCTCGACCGTGTACGCGATCGCGTACGGGCTCGTTCACACCGTGGTCGTGCTCGTCGTGCTCGCCCTCTTCTTCGAGCTGGACCTGTCCCACGCGAACTTCGTGACCGGCGCGGCATTCATGCTCCTGGGCTCGTTCTCGTTCATCGGGATCGGGATCATGACCGCCATCCTGCCGCTCATGTACGTGGAGCGCGGTGCGCAGATGACCTTCGTCCTGCAGTCGGTGCTGCTGCTCATCAGCGGCGTCTACTACCCGGTCAGCGTGCTGCCCGGGTGGATGCAGGTCCTCAGCCACGTCAGCCCGGCCACCTACGTGCTGGACGGCGTGCGCAAGGGGCTCATCGAAGGGGCCGGCATCGGCTCAGTGCTCGGTGACGTGTGGCCGCTGGTGCTCATGGGCGTGGTCTTCATCCCCCTGGGGATCTGGGCCTTCGGCCGGGCGGAGCGCTACGCCAAGCGGACGGGCAAGCTGAAGCGGGTTGGGTAGACCGATGTCGACGGGAGGCGGAGCGGGCTCCGGATGGGGCCCCACCGCGGATCACACGGAGCAGCACCATGACGAGTGAATCGAGAACCGAGCTGGAGCTCACCTTCCGCCCCTGGCGCCGCGAGCGCGACGTCGAGGCCATGGCCGACCTGGTCAACGCCGCCAACCGCTCCGACGGCATCGACGAGCACGAGTCGGCGGAGGAGCTCCTCAACCGATACGGCCGGGACGACGACAACTTCGTCGCGGACCGCGACCTGGCGCTCGTCGAGCACGGCGGCACGCTCGTCGCGGTCGTATCGACGTTCTGGGTGGATACCCGCGAAGGCGCCAGGGAGCACCGCGTGCACGCGACGGTGCATCCGGACTGGATGCGGCGCGGCATCGGCCACCAGGCCCTGGCGTGGCTCGAGGCACGGGCGCGCGCGTCGCTGGCCGAGCACCCGACCGAGGCCCCGGCGTTCTACGGGACCTGGTGCCCGGAGGCGCGCATCGCGAAGCGGGACCTGATCGAGGCGGCAGGGTACACGCAGGTGCGCTGGTTCTTCGAGATGGAGCGCACGGGCCTGGACGTGGTCGACGTGCCGCCCCTGCCGGCCGGGATCGAGATCCGGCCGATGGGCCGCGACCGCACCCTGCTGCGCCGCCTCTTCGACGCGGACACCGAGGCGTTCCTCGACCACTGGGGCGGGTTTCCCGCCACCGACACCATGTTCGCCCAGTGGATGGAGGGCCCGAACGCGGACCCCGCGCTCTTCGTGGTGGCGTGGGACGGCGACGAGATCGCCGGCGGCGTGGTCAACACCATCTACCGGCACGACAACGCGGCGTTCGACCGCCGGCGCGGATGGCTCGACAGCGTCTTCGTCCGCCGCCCGTGGCGGCGCCGCGGACTGGCGGCTGCCCTCGTCGCGCGCTCGCTCGTCGTCCTGCGCGACGCGGGCATGGACTCCGCGATGCTCGGCGTGGACGCCGACAACCCGACCGGGGCGCTGGGAATCTACGAGCGAGCCGGTTTCGTGGTTGCCACCCGAGCCACCGCATACCGAAAGCCGATGACGCCGGCGGAGGAGACGAGATGACGAGCCTGCAGAGCGCCATGCCCCCCGGCGTCCCCGCCGTGCCGGATCCGCCAACCTTCCCGGGCCTCCGCTTCCGCGGGATCCGTCGACCGGACGACATCGGTCCGGCGGTGGCCATGGCCAACCGCTGCCAGGAGGCCGATGGCGTGCCGGAGCGCGAGACGCGCGAGGAGTGGGAGAACTGGCTGGAGCACGACAGCCGTCGTGATCCGGAGCACGACATCCTCCTGGCGGAGGTGGACGGGCGACTGGTGGGCCTGACGCTGGGCGGCTGGGAGCTCGACAACGACGGCGGTCACAACTACCAGACCTGGGGCTGCGTGGATCCCGAGTGGCGGCGCCGGGGCCTGGGGACGGCGCTCCTGCGCTGGACGGAGGCGCGCCAGCACCAGGTCGCGGACGGCCATCCGGCGGAGGTGCCCAAGCGGCTCGAAAGCTGGTGCTGGGTCCAGGAGACGGCGCGGAGCCGGATCCTGGAGGCGAACGGCTACGCACCGATCCGGTACTGGTTCGAGATGGAACGACCCCACCTCGACGACCTGCCGGAGCCGGTCTTCCCCGATGGCGTGGAGGTGCGGCCGGTGCGCGAGGAGGACCTGCGGCGGATCTTCGAGGTGGAGGTGGCGGCGTTCCGCGACCACTTCGGCGGGATCGACGACACCCCCGAGGCGTTCGAGCGGATGGTGCACGATCCCCGGCGGGACTCCTCGCTGTGGGTCGTGGCCTGGCACGGCGACGAGATCGTGGGGCAGTCCCTCAACCGGATCAACCACGCCTCGAACGCAGCGCTCGGCGTTCACCGGGGCTGGATCAACGCGGTCGGCGTGCTGCGCTCGTGGCGACGGCAGGGGATCGGCCGGGCGCTCGTCGCGCACAGCCTGCACCTCCTCCGCGACGCCGGGATGACGAGCGCGGGTCTCGCGGTTGACGCGGAGAATCCGCACGGCGCCCTGGGGCTCTACGAGGACCTGGGCTTCGCCGTCACCCAGCGGGGGAGGATCTACCGCAAGCCCCTCGACCCCTGACGGGGCGGCGGGGCGGCGGGCGGCAGGCCGAAGGGACGTGGCAGATCGGGCCGGAAAGCACTGCAGCCGGCGCCGGTCCGGATTGATCTTCACGGCGCACATCCGCCGTGAGGGAGCCGTCCACCCATGCGTTCCCGTCCTGCCTCCCCGGGACCCGCCGCCGCCGCGAGCGCCCTGGTCTCCCTGGCCATGCTGATCACCGCGTGCGCCTCGCCCGGCGCCACGCCGTCGCGGGTCAGCACCCCTTCGGCCACCGCGGCAGCGACCGGCCGTCCGGCTGCCACGCCGACGGCGACGCCGGCCGCCGGCGTCCCGCTCGTCGTGGACACCGACATGTCGTCCGACGACGTGCTCGCCCTGGCCTACCTGCTCGGGCGTTCGGGCGACGACCTGAAGGCGATCACCGTCGCCGGTACCGGCGTCGGGCGCTGCCCGCCGGGGGCCGCGAACGCCGCCGCCCTCGCCGCCGAGCTCGGCGTCAGCGTCACCACCGCCTGCGGCTCCTCCACCGCCCTCGGGGAGGGGCACCTCGTCCCGGACCCCTGGCGGGATGCCTCCGACAGCCTCTACGGGCTGGCCGTCACGGCCGCCGCCACGGCGCAGACGAGCGGCTCGGCAGTGGACCTCATGGCGCGCGTCATCTCCACCAGCGATGTGCCCGTGGCCATCCTTGAGCTGGGGCCGATGACCAACCTCGCGGAGCTGCTCGCGGCCCACCCCGACCTCGCGTCGCGCATCGACCGGGTGGTGATGATGGGCGGCGCCTTCGGCGTGCCGGGCAACGTCGGGACGGCCACGAGCCAGGGATCGCCGGAGTGGAACGTGTGGAGCGACCCGGTCGCGGCGGACCGGGTCTTCGCCTCGGGGCTGCGGATCGTGATGGTGCCCCTGGACGCCACGAACGCCGTGCCCGTGACGCCGGCGGTGCCGGCGGAGCTGGCGCGCGACCGTCGAGCGGGCGGGGCCGACCTCGCCTACGAGCTCCTCGTCCGCAACCCGTTCCTCGTCGGAGACGGGCAGTTCCTCTGGGATCCGCTGGCCGCCGTGGTCCTCGGCTACCCCGACGTCGCCACCCTGGAGCAGATGCACGTGCGCATCGGGACCCGGGGAGCGGAGCTGGGACGCACGATCGCCGATCCCGCCGGTGCAGCGGTGACGGTCGCGACGGGCGTCGACGAGCGCGCCTTCAGGGAGCGCTTCTACGCCGGCCTGCGCCTCAGCCAGCGCCGGACCACGCCGTTCGCACCGGCCGGCGCACTGGCGGTCACCTTCGACGGATCGCGGTGCCTGCTCGATGCCCCGCCGACGGTCGCCGGCCTCTACGCGGTGCGGTACACCGCCACCGTCTCGATCCCCAGCGCGGCGCTCGTGGTCACGCTGCATGCGGGCCACACCTGGCGGGAGGTGGTCGACTTCGCCTCGGCCATCGAAGCGCACGCGGAGAACCCCGACTTCGTCGACCTCGTGACCGTGCCGCCGCCGGGCGGAGGCACGGACCCGCTCCTGCTCATCCCCGCCGGGACGAGCGGGGTGGCCTGCATCACGGCCGACGAGACCGGGACGACGACATCGGTCGCGTTGACCGATCCGTTCACCCTGGGCGAGTAGGTCTCCGGCCGCTCGCGAGGACCGCGTCCCGGACCTCGTGGTAGAAGTCGACGACCTGCTCGGTGACGCGGCGCCACGAGTACTCGGACGCCCGTCGGCGGCCGGCCTCGCCCATCTCGTGGCGGAGCTCCGGGTCACGGGCGAGCGCATAGAGGGCGGCCGCCAGCTGCTTGTTGTTGCGCGGCTCCACGAGCAGGCCCTGGACGTTGCGCTGGATCACGTTCTTGTAGCCGTGGATGTCGGACGCCACGATCGGGACGCCGGCCGCCATGGCCTCCAGGAGGACGATCCCGAAGCTCTCCTGTCCGGTCGAGGGTGCGGAGAAGATGTCCGCCGAGGCGAGGTAGCCGGCCTTCTCCGCGTCCGTGACGCGCCCCAGGAATTCGACGTCGCGGATCTGGCGGAGCCCGACGTAGCGCCGGTACTCGCGCAGCTTGGGACCGATGCCGATGACCAGGAGGCGAGCGTCAACGTGGCGCTTGCGGAGCCGCTGATAGGCCTTGAGCAGGTGGATCAGGCCCTTGCGCTCCTCGAGGCGGCCGATGAACAGGATGTTCAGCGTGCCGTCCCGCAGCTCGTCGTGCGGCTCGGCGCGGGCGGCCAGCTCCAGGTCGACCCCGTTGGGGATGATCCGGTACTCGCCGGGGAAGTAGCGGCTGATGAAGTGGCGGGCGGCTCCCGAGACGGCGATCCGGCCGTCGAGCCGCGGGGCGAGGCGGGCCGCCCAGCGCTGTCCGAGCCAGTAGCTCGGCGAGAAGCCGCCGAAGGCATGAAAGGTGGCGATGTTCACCGTGTCGGACTGGTCGAGGACGGTGGGCGACAGGAAGGGCACGAACGGCTCGTGGAAGTGGAGCACGTCGAAACGGTGCTCCGCGAGCATCCGCCGCGCCTGGTCCTTGAAGCGCCAGCCCAGCGTGACGCGACCGATGCTGCCGTTGGCGGGGAAGGCGAAGCCGGTCCCGAAGCGGATGACGTGCCCTTCCGACTCGCGCTCCTTCCCGTACTTGCTGGTGATGATCCAGGCGTCGTGCCCGAGGCGCCGGAGCTGCTCGTACTCGTTCCGGATGTGGTCGTTCACGCCGCCCGGATGCGGGTAGCCATAGGGGCTGACGAGGGCGATTTTCAGCGGCGGGCGACCCGCGCTCGCGCCGGCCTCGCTCCGTTCGTCCGAGGTCATCGCCATTCTCCCGTGGGACGCAGAGTATGGCGGAGGTGTCGGCCCTTGGCGACCAGCTGGCGCCGGTAGACCGCCACGTTGTGCCACGTCGTCCAGGGCCGCCCTCCCGGTTCCGTCTCGCCGTGGGCGAGCGCCTCCCGGAAGGCGGCGATGGTGGTGCCGGGGAACAGGGTCCAGGCGGTGGCGATGTCCTCCAGGACGTGCGCGTCCGAGCCGCCCATGGCGGGCAGGTGAAGCTGCTCCTCGTTCAACCGGCGCCGGGCCTCCCGCCGCGCCTGGCCGGCGGCGGAGGGGTTGACGATCTCGATGGCGTCCAGGTGGTGGTCCGGGTCCGGGTCCGCCTGGAGCGCCCGCAGGCTCTGCGCGCCGATGCTGGGGGTGAGGGGCGCCAGCGGGTGGGCGGCGACGGCGAGGCCCCCCGCGGCGTGGATCCGCTCGACCGTCTCGACGAGCGGCCGCAGTGCCGGGATCCGCTCCTCCACGAAGAGGGCGAGCAGGTGGCCCCGTCGCGTGGTCACCTCCTCGCCGACGGCGAGCCCGAAGTGGTAGTCACCCGCGGCATGGAGCTCGCGCGCGCGCAGCGCGCCGTCGATCCGCTCGTGATCCGCGATCGCGACCAGGTCGAGGTCCGTGCGATGCTCGATCCAGCCGAGGAGCTCCGCGATCGAGGCGGTGCCGTCGGAGTAGAGGGAGTGGACGTGCAGGTCCGCCTTGCCGCGCGGTCCGCCGCTTCGCGGTCGGGCGGCCGCCTCGCCGGTCACGAGGGGCCTTTCCCGGCCCGCACGTGCCGGCGCTGGTCCGACCAGATCGGCTGGAAGGCGCCCCACCACTGGTCCGGCGCCTCCGCGATGGCCTCCTCGAACCGTGCGGCGACGGCACGGGTCAGGGCAATGGCATCGGCGCGGCGGTCCCCGGTGCGCTGCACGTCGAGATCCCATCCGCGGGCGCGGAAGTGGTCCCGGCCGGTGCGCAGGCAGGACGCGACGATGAGCGGCCGGTCCATCATGAGCGCCAGAGTGGCGGGCCCCGCGGGGAGCGTCGTCTCGTGGCCGAAGAGCGTGACCCCGATGCCGTTGCCGGCCAGGTCGCGGTCCGCGATGAGGGCGACGACCTCGCCCCGGCGGAGCGCCTCGATCATCGGGCGGCGCGCCTTCCGGATGGGGACGATATGCACCTGCCCCGCGCCGCGGCGGGCATGCAGGAACTCGAAGAGCTCCGGTGGCTTGATCTCCTCGATTGGAGCGGTGACGGGAAGGTGGTGCTCGCCGACGAAGATCCCGTACGGCTCGAAGTTCCCGAGGTGCGGCGCGGCGATCACCACGCCGGCACGGAGGACAGGCTCCCAGCGATCCCAGTCCCAGACGTCCAGCCGCTCGTCGATCCGCGCGAACACGTAGTGGCGGAGACGCACCAGCTCCATGTAGTAGCGGGCGTGGTTCACGAACGCGTCGCGGACGAGGCGCCGCAGCGCGGCCCCCTCCGCCGGACGGCCGGTGGCGGCGCAGACCCGCCGCAGGTTCTCCGTGACCAGGGCGCGTCGCTCCGGCGCCAGCCGGTGCCATGACCGCCCGGCCACGTCCGCGAGCGCGTAGGCGGCTCCGGCGGGCAGGGCGCCGACGAGCAGGTCCAGCAGGGAGAGCGTGGAGCGCAGCGCCAGGTGACGGAGCATCAACCCGCCACTCGCCCCCAGTCCTCGCCGCGGCGGGCAGCCGCCAGGGCCGCTTCCGCCCAGCTGCGGTCGGCATCGGTCTCCGGCCAGACCGGTCGGAACATGTACCACTGCGAGGGGTCGGAGCGGATCACCGCCCCCAGCTCGTCCGCGAGGGCCTGGGTGGCGCGATAGACCTCCGCCGCCTCGTTGCTCCGGCAGGTGATGAGCGGCAGACCGCGGGCGCGGTAGGTGTCGTCCGGGGTCCGCTGGCAGTAGACCGGCATCATGGGCGCGCCGGTGCGGGCCGAGAGGGAGGCCGGGCCGATCGGGAAGGTGGTCGGCTCACCCAGGAACTGGACGGGCACGTCGCCGCGGCGGAACCCGCCGTCGCAGAAGAGGACCAGGCTCTCCCGGGCGCGCAGGGCGTGGAAGATGCCGCGCAGGTTGCGCCAGCCGATGATGTACAGCCCGTGGCGGGCGCGCACCTGCTTGAGGTGGTCGTAGAGCCGGCCGTAGCTCGTGTCGTCCGCGACGACGTGCAGCGATTCGCCGTGGCGCTGGAGCCCCGGGGCGATGAGGTCCATCCCTCCGACGTGCACCGTGCACACCAGCACCCCGGTGCCGCCGGCCCGCGCCTCGTCGAGGATCTCCACGTTCTCGATGTGGACGAGCCGCTCGGCCTCACGGGGGGTCATGTCGGCCATCCGCATCATGTCCACGAGGTACTTCCCGTAGGCGCGGAAGGCGCGGCGGGCGGCGCGGCCCACGGCCGGATCGTCCGCAGGCAGGCCCATCGGGTGAGCGAGGTTGCGCCGCACGACGTCGCGCTTCGGTCCGGCGAGATCGAAGGCCACGTTGGCCGCCGCGACCGCCGAAGGAAGGACGACGGAGCGGGGAAGGGTGTTGATCACCCGCTCCCCGATCCGGTATGCGAGGTGCGTGAGCCGCTCGCGGATCCGCTCGTCGGGCTCCGCGGACATGGCGCTGCGGGCCTCGGCCGTGGTCATCGCCGCGGGCCGGCTCAGACGCCCCCCACCGTGGTCCTGGCCTTGTTCGCCGCCAGCTTGCGCAGCGTGCGCTTGGCCGGTGCTTCCGTCCCGACCAGGGTCTCGTTGTCCTCGCCACGGATGAAGGCCTCGACCCGCTCGCGCGCCACGTCGTCGTGGATCTGGAGCGGCGGGCTCTTCATGAAGTAGCTCGAGGGCCCGACCAGGGTGCCCGCGAGACCGCGATCCAGGCCCAGCTTCAGGCAGCGGATGGCATCGGTGATCACGCCGGCGCTGTTCGGCGAGTCCCAGACCTCGAGCTTGAGCTCCAGGTTCAGCGGCACGTCGCCGTACGTGGTCCCCTCCATCCGGATGTGGCACCACTTGCGGTCCTTGAGCCACGGGACGTAGTCCGAGGGACCGACGTGGATGTCCCCTTCCGCGAGCTCGTAGTCGAGCATGGAGGTGACCGCGTTGGTCTTGCTGATCTTCTTGGACTCCAGCCGCTCGCGCTCGAGCATGTTGAGGAAGTCCGTGTTGCCGCCGAAGTTGAGCTGGTAGGTGCGGTCGATCCGGACGCCGCGGTCCATGAAGAGGCGGGTGAGGACCCGGTGGGTGATGGTGGCGCCGACCTGGCTCTTGATGTCGTCGCCGATGACCGGCAGCCCGCGCTCCGCGAAGCGCCGCTGCCAGTACGGCTCGCGGCCGATGAAGACCGGGATCGCGTTGACGAAGCCCACGCCGGCCTGGAGCGCCTGCTCCACGTACCACTTGGTGGCCTCCTCGCTGCCGACCGGCAGGTAGGAGACGACGACGTCGACCTGGCGCTCCTTGAGGATCCCGACGACATCGGCCGTCGGACCCGGCGCCTTCTCGATCACCTGGGAGAGGTACTTGCCGAGCCCGTCGTGGGTCATTCCGCGCTCGACGGTCACGCCGGTGTGCGGGACGTCGCATGAACTTGAAGGTGTTGTTCTGCCCCGCGTAGATGGCCTCGGAAAGGTCGCGCCCGACCTTCGTCCTGTCGATGTCGAAGGCCGCCACGAACTCGATGTCGTTGATGTGGTAGCCGCCGAGGTTCACGTGCATGAGGCCCGGGATGAAGTCGCCCGGCTTGGCGTCGGCATAGTAGTAGCGCCCCTGCACCAGGCTGCTGGCGCAGTTGCCGACCCCCACGATGGCGACGCGAATCTTCTTGTCGTTCGCGCGCTTGCCGTTCTCGGCGCTCTTGCCGTTGCTGGTTGCCACGTCGGTCGTCATCTCCTTCCAGCGGTCGTTGGGTGACCGCGCAAAACGGTAGCTGCTGGTGCCGGTTCGTGTCTGGCTGTTCGTGCTGCGACGGTGGCCGCCCCCGGGCCTCAGCCCTCGGTGGAGGTAAGCCGCCAGACGTGCACGATGCGCTGAATGGTGGTCGCCACGGTGAGCACTCCGATCAGCCACAGGATCACGAGGAGCGCCTGGCCGAAGCCGAGGCCGGCAAGGCCGAGACCGGCCACGACCAGGATGATGCGCTCCGCGCGTGGCGCCAGGCCGATGGCGGCGGTCAGCCCGATCCCCTCCGCGCGAGCCCGTGTGTAGCTGACCATGAACGATCCCGCCAGCGCGGCGAGCGCGGCGATGACCGGCCAGGTTGGACGATCGCCGCCCAGGTAGTACGCGGCGATCCCGGTGTAGAGGATCGCCTCCGCGGCGCGATCAAGGGTCGAGTCGAGGAAGCTGCCGAAGGGCGTTCCACCGCCGGTGGCCCGCGCCAGGGCCCCGTCCACCGCGTCGAGGAGCGATCCCGCGGTGACGATGATCGCGCCCGCCAGCAGGCCGCCGGTCCCGACCACCACCGCGGCCAGGACGACGATCAGGAAGCCGATGACGGTCACCGTGTTCGGCGTGATGTGCAGCGCCAGCGCCATGCGGACGACCGGTCGCAGGATGGCGCGCACGCTCTCCTTGACCCAGTCGGGGACGAGCGAGCCCCCGCGCGCCAGGTGGCCGGTGCCCTGCCGGCTAGTGGACATCTGCGACCCTCCCTGCCGACGGCTCGGCGGCCCCGATCCCCGTGGTGCCGCCGATCAGCCGTCCCTCCACCTCGTGCAGCTCCTCGAACGCGGCGCGGCGCAGACGGCAGATGACCGTGCGCCCCTGGCGCTGGGTCTCGATGATCCCGGCCAGGCGCAGGATCCGCAGGTGCCAGCTGATGAGCGGCTGCGAGAGGACCACGCGCGAGGAGAGCTCGTTCACCGGCATGGGCCCCAGCTCCGCCAGGAGGCCGATGATCCGCAGCCGCGTGTCGTCCCCGAGCGCCCGATGGAGGGTGCGGAGACGGCGCAGGTCACGATCCCGGGGAAGCTCTGCGTGGGTCATCTACGAAAGCAACTCTTTATGAAACGAGCATTTATATAAGCAGGCGCTTATGTTATTGCCGGTCGCCGGCAGCGTCAAGGGGGTCCCGGGTCACCGATCCGGGCCGGGGGCCGTGCTAGAGTCGGCGCCGTGACGAGCTCCACCCCGGACGCCCTCTGGTCGTCCCGCGCGGTTCGGCTCCTTCACCCCGCCGCGGTCGTCTGCGAGGGGCTTCGGCGGCGCGTTCCCGGGGGAGCGGGGCTCGACGGGCTGGACCTCAGCGTGCCGGTCGGCGCCCGGCTCCTGGTGGCAGCCGTTCCCGACGCCGCCGGATCGCTCCTCGTCCGCATCCTGGCCGGTGTGGCGCGGCGGGACGCGGGCCGGATCCGGATCGCCGGCACCGAGCGGCCGGATGCCTCGCCCGCGGGCTGGGGGCGCCGGATCGCCTGGGTGGGGCCGGAGGGCGGCCTCTACCCGTGGATGTCGGCGGCGGAGGTGCTCGAGATCTCCGCGCGCCTGGCCCTCCTGGACCGCGCGACCGCACGCGAGCGGATCGCGGAGGCGGTGGAGCGCTGGGGGCTGGGGGCGGGCCTCCATCGGTCGATGCGCCGCGTGGGCCTGGGCCACCTCCAGCGGACCGCCATGGCGGCCGCGCTCCTCTCCGACCCGGAGGTCGTCCTGCTCGACGAGCCGCTGCGCGCCCTCGACCCCGACGAGCGGATCCACCTCCTGCGACTGCCGGGATCGCGCCGCACGGTGATTCTGGCCAGCCGCTACCCCGCCAGCGAGGCCGGCTGCGTGAACCAGGTGGCGCTCATCCGCGGCGGGCGGATCGCCATCCACGCGCCGATCACCGCCCTCGAGGAGCGCGGCCTGCCGCTCTCGCATCGCGGTGTCGCCGCGCTCCTGGAGACGCCCCCCGCGCCGGGCAGGGCGAGCGCCTGATGAGCGCGGGTCTCGTGTGGGTCGCGTTGCGCGAGCTGTGGATGAGCTTCCGCTTCCTGGTGCTCCTGGTCCTGGGCCTGGCCGGCGGCCTGGCCGTCTCCGTGGCGCAGCCGGGGTTCGGCGACCTGGTCGCCGTCCTGGCCTGGGGCATTGCCGCCGGCGGCACCGCGGGCGCGGCGCTCGCCGCGGGGGTCCTGGCCGCCGAGCGGCGGCGCGGACGGGTGGCATGGCTCGCCGTGCGCGGCGTCCCGAGGTCCGCCGCGCTCTTCGCCTGGTTCGCGGCCCTGGCCGTGCCGCTCCTGGCCGGGCTCGCCGCGTCGGCCGGGGTCGGCTGGGTCATCGCGACGCAGTCGGGCAGCGGCCTCATCGATCCGCTCGCCTTCGCCGCCGCCGCGGGAGCTGCCGCGGTCGGCGTCCTGGCGGCGCTGGCGGCGGCGCTGCTGGCGGGCGCCCTGCTCGAGCCCAGGCCAGCGGCGATCCTCGCGGGGACCGTCGCGGCCGGGCTCATGGTGAGCGGCCTGGCCGCCGCCAGCGAGCCGCCGCTCGGCCCGGCCGCCGGCATCGGTCTCCTGGCACAGCTGCCCTCCCTCGCCCGCCCGCTCTCCGACGGGCTGGAGGCCATGGGGGTGGGGCTGGCGGCCACCGCCCTGCTCCTCGCCGCGGCCGCAGCCGTCCTGGCCCGCCGGGACCTGTGAGCGCCCGCGAGGAGCCCACCGTGCGCCTCCACCCCGTCGCGGGGTGGGCGGTCCTGCTGACCGCCTCGCTGGGGGTGCTGATTGCGGGCGCCGAGCTCATGGTCGTGGCGGTCGCCCTGCCCTCCATCGTCCTCGACTTCGGGGGGTGGACCGACCTGGCGCGCGCCTCGTGGATCGTGAACGGCTACCTGGTGGCGTTCGTGGTGGCGATGCCGCTCGCCGGCCGCATCGCCGACCTGTGGGGCGCGCGGCGCCTCTACTACGTGGCGCTCCTCCTCTTCGCGGCCGGGAGCCTGGGGAGCGGGCTCGCGCCCGCCGCGGGGCCGGCCGCGGGCATCGCCTGGCTGATCGGCTTCCGGGTGGTCCAGGGCCTGGGCGGCGGCGCCATGGTCCCGCTCTCCATGACGCTCGCCGCGCACATCTTCACGGGCCGGACGCGCGCGGCGGCGCTGGGCGTGGAGGGCGCCGCCACCTTCGTGGGGATGGCGGTGGGACCGGTCTACGGCGCCTGGGTCCTGCTCAACGTCAGCCTGCCCATCCCCGGCCTCGCCATCCACGCCTGGCAGTGGATCTTCCTCCTCAATGTGCCCATCGCCATCGTCACCCTCCTCGCCATCTACGTCGTGGCGGGCGGGGTCGAGACGCCGCGCCATGCCGGCGGCCTGGACCTGGGTGGCGCGCTGCTGGCCACGGTGGCGCTGGTGGCCGGCATCGGCGCGCTGAGCGAGGCGGGCAGCCGGGGCTGGAGCGATGCGCTCGTCGCCGGCGGGCTGGGCATCTCGCTCGCTGCGCTCATCGCCTTCGTGCTCGTCGAGCGCCGGGTGCGCAACCCGCTCATCGATCCACGCCTCTTCGCCAGCCGCACGTTCAGCGCGGCGAACACCGTCAGCCTGCTCACCGGGTACACGCTCGCCACCGCGATCATCGGCGGGCCGGTCTTCGTCAACCGGGTCCTCAACGGCGGCGCCGACGAGTCGGCGGTGGCGCTGAGCGCCCTGACCGTGGCGATCGCCGCCGGCGCGGTCGTGGGCGGCGTGGTCACGGCGTTCACCGGTGAGCGTCTCGTCACCGTCGCGGGCGTGGCGCTCACCGTGGTCGCCCTCTGGCTGGCGCTCGGATGGGGCACGCAGACCGAGCTTCCGCGCCTGGTCCGCGACCTCGCCATCTTCGGCGGCGGCTTCGGGCTCACCGTCTCGCCGCGTGCAACGACGGCGGTGGCGGTGGCCGGGTCCACCGCCTACGGGGTTGCCAGCGCACTGCTCCAGATCACGCGGACGGTGGGGATGAGCGTCGGCCTGGCGCTCCTGACGAGCATCGGCCAGAACCGCATCGACGAGCTCTCCGCGCTCATCGACGACCCGGCACGGCGCGATGCGCTGGTCCGCTCCCTCGGGCACCCCGAGTTCGTGGGCGTGGATCCCCACGACTCGCTCCAGCTCGTGGACCTGCTCGAGCGGTGGGCGCGTTCGGAGGCGGGGGACGTGCTGCGCCTGGTCCTGGCGATCGCGCTGGGCGTAGCCGTCGTCACGCTCCTCCCGGCGATCATGATCGGGGGCCGGCGCCGCCGCCCTGCCGGGCCGGGGCCCGGTCCCGCGGACGCAGGTTCCCCGGGCCCGCCGGGTCCGCCGCCTACGAAACCGGATCCGCGACCACGATGAACTCGCCCCAGTTGCGGTTGTAGCCCTGGCTCGTCTGCAGGGTCAGCCGCTCGTGGTCGCTGACGCCGGTCCAGAAGGCACCCTGCGCGCAGCCCGGCGGGGCGTCCCTGAGGGCCGGGGGCTCGCGGGCCGGCGGCATGGTGGGCGCCGTGCTGTCGGGGCAGCTGACGTTGGGATGGATCTCAGTGACGCGGTAGCGCAGCACCCGGCCGTCGGACATCAGGATCTTCACCTCGGCGCCCAGCTGGACGTTCCAGAGGGGCAGGAACATGCCGCGCCGGGCGTGGGCGAAGATGTACGTGTTCCCGCCCCGGCCGGGCTCGGTGGTGACCGGGTGATCGCCGCACAGAAGGATCCACGCGTCGTACTCCGGCGGGAAGCTGCACTGCGCCTTCGTCGTGGCCTGGTGGAGCTTGAGGTTGATGACCGGCAGAGTCTGGATCTCGATCTGCACTGCGACCCAGCCCGGGTCGGGAGTAGGGCTCGCGGTGGGTGAGGCCGATGGCGTGGCCTCCTCCGTCCCCGGCGCTGCCGAGGGCGCCGGCGTCGGCGAGAGAGTGCCGGTCGCCTCGCCGATGGGCGGCAGGCTGGGGCCGCCCGGGGGCTGATCGAGGTTCAGCTGGCCCGCGATAATCAGGGCGGCACCGGCCAGGGCCAGCAGGAGCGGGACGACCAGGCCGGGGCTCAGGAGGCGACGCACGGACGGGAGTCTAGCAACGGATGGATGCAGGCGGACCTGAGCGGGCCATGCGCCTGGCGGTCGACGCCCTCGCCGCGGTGCCGGCCGGGATCCTGACCGATCTCGACGGCACGCTCGCCCCGATCGTGCCCGATCCCGGCGCCGTGCGTCCCGTCCGCGGCCTGCCTGCGGTCCTCGCCGTCCTCGCCGAGCGGCTCGCGATCGTGGGGGTGGTCAGCGGCCGCGCCGCCGGCGACGTGCGCCGCATCCTGGGGCCGGAGGCGCGTGGCCTGCTGGTAGTGGGCAACCACGGCCTCGAATGGCTCGAGCCCGGCGCGGACGAGCCGGCGGAGACCCCCGCGCTGGCCGCCGCGCGCCGCGCCGTCCACGACGCCCTGGACCGCCTGGCCGGCCAGGCGGGCCCAGGCACGCGAGTCGAGGACAAGGGACTCTCCGCGACGGTCCACTACCGGGCCGCGCCGGATCCGGCCGGGGCCCGCGACCGGATCGTGGCCGCCCTCTCGCCGCTGCTCGGCGACCGGCTGGAGCTGCGCCACGGGCGGATGAGCGTGGAGCTGCGGCCGGTCGGGGCCGGTGACAAGGGCACCGCGGTGGCGGACGTCGTGGAGCGCCACGGGCTGCGCGGCCTGGTCGTGGCCGGCGACGACGTCACCGATCTCGACATGTTCCGGGTGGCGCGCGAGCTCCGCGAGGCCGGTCGCCTGCGTTCGACGGTCATTGGCGTGGGCGGCGGCGGCGAGGTCCCGCCCGAGGTGGCCGCCGCGGCCGACGTGCTCCTCGAAGGCCCCGCCGAGGTCGCCGCGCTCTTCGCCGCGCTGCCCGCTGCCCTCAGCCGCCCCTGACGGACCTGCGAGCTCCCGGCGGGGTTCCCTCGTCACGCTGGGCCACGAGCTCGGCCAGGTCCTCGAGCTGACGCCGCAGCCACCAGGCCACGTCCTCGCGCTCGACCCGTGCCCGCAGGCGCTCGAGGCGCTCGTGGCGCTCCTGCTGCGGCATGGCCAGCCCCTCGGCCATGGCCTCTGCGGTCCCGACCAGGTCCGCGGGGGCCACGGCCAGGACCCCGTCCGCCATCTGGTCGTAGGCACCCGCGGTCTCCGAGAGGACGAGCGCCGCGTCGCGCTCGTTCACCACGACCGCCTCCTTGGCCACCAGGTTCATCCCGTCGATGAGCGGATTGACGAGGACGAGGTCCGCGATGGCCAGCCCGGCAAGCGCCTGCGCGTAGTTGTTCTCGTAGAAGATGCGCACCACCGGCCGGCCGGCCCGCGCGAAGCGCGCGTTGAGGCGCTCTGCCGCGTCCCGCACCTGGCGGCCGTAGTCGCGGTACTCCCGGATGCTCGTGCGCGATGGTACGAGGAAGGCGAGGAAGGTGACCTTCCCGCGGAGCGACGGCCGCAGATCCAGGAGCGTCTCGAAGGCGGCGAATCCGCGGAGGATGTTCTTGGACGGCTCCATGCGGTCCACGCGCACGATCACCTTGCCGTCCGCGAGGGCCAGGAGCTCGGCCGCCCGGCGCCGCGCCGCCCGCGACGCCGCCGTCCGCCGTGTCGAGCCCACGTCGATGCTGATCGGGTACGAGCGCACGTGCGTGGTGTGATCGGCCAGGAAGACGCGCTGGCGCCGGTAGTCCACCGTGGCGCCCGGGATGAAGCTCTCCACGCAGCGCAGGAAGTTGTGGGCGTAGCGCGTGGTCTGCATGCCCACCACGTCGTTTGCCAGGAGCGCGCGGACGATCGCCTCGCGAATCGTGGGCGGCATCACCTGCCAGAGGGAGGAGCTCGGCCACGGGATATGGGTGAAGTGGCTGAGGACCGCGCCGGGCAGCGCGCGGCGAATCGGCTCCGCGGCCAGGTAGAGGTGGTAATCGTGGAGCATGATCCGCGGCTGACGCTCGCCGCGCGGCACCTCGGCGAGCACGGCCCTGGCAAAGGCGTCGTTGAGCGGAACGTAGCCGTCGCGCCAGGCTCGCATGGTGGCCGTGCCCACCATCGGTCGCTCCGGGAGGTTCCACATCTCGTGCTGGAGGAACCACAGGAGGGGGTTGGCGATCACGTTGTAGGCCGCCTCGAAGGTCGATCGCGGGACCGTCGCGAACCGCAGCCGCATCCCGAGGTCCGCCGTCGAGCGGTCCAGCAGCTCCGGGTCGGAGGCGGCGCGCCGGTCGGCCTCGCTCATCGCCGCGGCGACCCAGGTCAGCGGAACGTGCCCGGAGACCTGCGAGAGGGCGGTGACGACACCGCCGGAACCGCGCCGCGGGCGGAGGCTCCCGTCCGACGAGACGCTGAAGCTCACCGGTCCGCGGTTGGCGGCCAGGATCAGGCGGCGCTCGCCGAGCAGCCTGCGCGCCGCAGCGGCGAGCGGTGGGAGGGAGGAAGGTGGGGTTCCGGCTCCGACGTCCCGCTGGGCGCCGCGCGGCCTGGGCGCCATGCGGCTAGAAGATCGTTCCCAGGGTCCGCTGCAGCAGGGTGAGGATCGCGTCGGGGAAGAGGCCCAGCACGATCACGCCGGTCACGGAGAGCAGCAGGCCGAGGTTGCCGGCGATCGCGTTGTCGATCGGCGCCGGATCCTCCTCGGGGTCGCGCATGTACATGGTCACGATCACGCGGAGGTAGTAGAAGGCGGCCATGGCCGCGTTGAGGGCGATCGCGACCGCCAGCCAGCCGAGGCCGGCGTTGACCGCCGCGAGCAGGACGTAGAGCTTGGCGAAGAAGCCCACGGTGGGCGGGATGCCGGTCAGCGAGAGCAGCAGGATGGCCATGGCGGCGGCCCGCCACGGGTCGCGGCTGGCGAGCCCGGCAAAGCTGGAGAGGCCGCCGTAGCGGTGCGTGTCGCGCTGCAGCATGCCCACCACCGCGAACGCGGCGATGTTCATCACGCTGTAGCCGAGCAGGTAGAAGAGGACCGACTGGATACCCTGCGAGGCCACCGCGCTGCTGCCCGCCGCGGCGAAGGCCGCGAGGCCGACCATGATGTAGCCGGTGTGCGCGATGCTCGAGTAGGCGAGCATCCGTTTCACGTTCGACTGCGTGAGGGCCACGATGTTGCCGACGGTCATGGTCAGCACCGCGAGGAAGGCCATGATCGGCAGCCAGTCGGCATGAATGGGGCCAAGCCCGTCCACGAAGATCCGGATCAGGAGCGCGAAGGCGCCGAGCTTGGGGCCCACCGAGAGGAACCCGGTGATGGGGGTGGGCGCTCCCTGGTAGGCGTCGGGCGTCCAGTAGTGGAACGGAACGGCGGCGGCCTTGAAGGTGGCGCCCACGGTCAGGAAGCCGATGGCGACGAGCAGGCCGGGGGAGGCGGAGGCAGATCGCATGGCCGTGGCGATGCCGGACAGGTGCGTCGTCCCCGTGAGCCCGAAGGTCCAGCTGATCCCGAAGAGCAGGATCGCGCTCGCGAAGCTGCCGAGCAGGAAGTACTTCAGGCCGCCCTCGTTGCTGTAGCGGTCCGTCTTGTCGAAGCCGGTCAGGATGTAGCCCGGCATGACCATCAGCTCCAGGCCGATGAAGAGGGTGATCAGGTCGCTCGCGCTGGCGAGCGCGAACATCCCCAGCAGCCCGAACACGAGGATCGCGTTGAACTCGCCGAGCGGCAGTCGCCGAACCTTGAGGTACGAGGGTCCGAAAAGCGCCGAGAGGACGCCGATCAGCAGCGCCACGCCCTTGATGAAGAGCGAGAGGTCGTCGACGCGGTAGAAGCCGCTGAACACCGTGGCGTTCGTGCCCCACACGACCGGCAGGCTGATGCCGGCCAGGAGCAGGCCGAGAATGGTGATGGGCGTGAGCAGCCACTTGTCCCGGCGCCGCAGCACCAGGTCGGCGGTCACCACCACGAGGCCCAGCGCGGCCAGGATCAGCTCCGGCATGAGCGGGAAGAGGTCGTTGAGGTAGTTCATCGGCCTGCTCGAACCCCTACCACGGCAGCGTCAGGCCGGTGAGCCCGGACGCCCCGTTGACCGTCTCGATGATCTTCTGGACCGGCGCATCGGTCAGGTGCAGCACGAATCCGGGGAAGACCCCCAGGGCCACCACCAGGATGATGAGCGGCGCGAGCGCCAGCCACTCTGAGCGGCTCATGTCGGTGAGCGTTGGCCAGAAGCGGCGCATCCAGTCGGACGGCACGGTGAAGAAGACGCGCTGGAACATCCAGAGCATGTAGACCGCGGAGAGGATCACCACGAAGGTCGCGGCGGCGGCCACGTAGCCGTTGAAGCGGAAGGTGCCCAGCAGGACCAGGAACTCGCCGATGAAGCCGGAGAGGCCGGGCAGGCCGATGCTGGCAAAGGTGAAGAGGCCGAAGATCCCCGCGTACTGCGGCAGCTTCCCGTTCAGCCCGCCCATGTGGGCGATCGCCCGGTCGTGGGTCCGCTCGTAGATCACGCCCACCAGGAGGAAGAGCGCCCCGGTGACGATCCCGTGGCTGACCATCTGGAAGACGGCGCCCTGCAGGCCCTGGGTGTTGAAGACGAAGACGCCGAGCATCACGAAGCCCATGTGGCTGACGCTCGAGTAGGCGACCAGCTTCTTGAGATCGGGCTGGACCATGGCGACCAGGGCGCCGTACAGGATTGCCACGATCGCGAGGCCGATGATGACCGGTGCATAGGTCTTGGCGGCGTCCGGCAGGAGGGGCACCGCGAAGCGCAGGAACCCGTAGCCGCCCAGCTTGAGGAGGACGCCCGCGAGGATGATGGATCCGGCCGTGGGCGCCTCCACGTGAGCGTCCGGCAGCCACGTGTGGAGCGGCCACATCGGCACCTTGATGGCGAAGGCCAGGAAGAAGGCGATGAAGGCGAGCGCCTGCAGGCCGGACGTGTAGCTGAACCCGCGCAGCAGCACGTAGCTGAAGGTGAAGTCCCCGGTCGCGTTCCCGTGGGCGATGAACACCGCCAGGATCGCGACGAGCATGAGGAGCGACCCGATCAGGGTGTAGATCACGAACTTCAGCGTGGCGTAGATACGCCGCGGGCCACCCCAGATCCCGATCACCAGGTACATCGGGATGAGGCTGATCTCCCAGAAGACGTAGAAGAGGAACAGGTCGAGCGCCACGAAAACGCCCAGCATCCCCACCATCAGCAGCAGCATCGTCGCGTAGTACTCCTTGACCCGGACCTTGATGGGGCCCCAGGAGTAGAAGATGGCGACGACCGAGAGGACCGTGGTGAGCAGGACCAGGACGGTGGAGATGCCGTCCACCCCCAGCGAGTAGCGCATCCCGAAGGCGCCGATCCAGCTGACGTCCTCGGTGAACTGGAACTCCGGCCCACCCACCCGGTAGCCGATCAGGACCAGGCTGAACCCGAAGCTGACGAGCGCGGCCAGCAGCGCGACCCAGCGGATGGCCCGCAGGTTGTCGCCGGGGATGGCGATGAGCGCCAGGACGCCCACGAGCGGAGTGAAGACGACCAGGCTCAGGACGGGGAAGTGCATCGTCATCTCACCGCGAAGATGTAGAGGACGAGGACGAGGATCAGGCCGGCGGCCATGCCCAGCCCGTAGTTCTCGATCCGCCCGGTCTGGACCTTGCGCACCCGTCCGCCGATTCCCTGGGCGAGCCACGCCGCGCCGTTCACCGCACCGTCGATCACCCTGGCGTCGAACCACCACAGCACCTGCGCCAGGAGGGTCCCGCCGCGAGCGAAGACGAGCTGGTAGATGTCGTCGACGTAGTACTTGTTCAGGCTGGCCGCGTACATCCCCGGTCCCAGGCCGAGCGGGATGCCCGCCACGAACCGGCGCGGCGCATCGGGGTTGGCGACGTACCAGCGGTACGCCAGCCAGATGCCCGCCAGCCCCACGAGCGCGCCGATCAGCAGGCCGAGCCCGCCGACCCCGAAGAACTGGAAGCTCTCGCCCCGGGCGGTGAGCGAACCGGCGAGTGCCCCCGCGGACTCCGAGTCCTCGAAGACCGGCTGCAGCCAACCGTGGATCAGGCCGGTCTCCGGCGGGAGGCCCAGCGCCAGGCCCACCAGGGCGGCGGGGATCGCCAGGATCTGGAGCGGGACGACCATCGTCCGGGCGCTCTCGTGGACGTGGTGCCACGCCTCGGCGGGGCCGCGCCAGGTCCCCCAGAAGGTCATGTAGATCATGCGGAACGTGTAGAAGGCGGTCATGAAGGCGGTGATCACGCCAACGACCCAGAACACCACGTACCCGCGGCTGAAGGTCTCGCCCAGGATCTCGTCCTTGCTGAAGAAGCCGGCGAAGATCGGGATGCCGGAGAGGGCCAGGGAGCCGATGAGCATGGTGAGGTAGGTCCATCGCATCTTCTGGCGCAGGCCGCCCAGGAAGCGCATGTCCTGCTCGCCGCCTGCCCCGTGGATGACGGAGCCGGAACCCATGAAGAGCAGGCCCTTGAAGAAGCCGTGGCTCACCAGGTGGAAGATCGCGGCCGCCCAGGCGCCCACGCCGAGGCCGGTGAACATGTAGGCGAGCTGGCTCACGGTCGAGTAGGCGAGCACCTTCTTGATGTCGTTCTGGGTCAGGGCGATGGCAGCGGCGAAGATGGCGGTGAAGATGCCGATGCTCGCCACCGCGAACATCGCCACCGGGGCGTGCGCGAAGATCGGATTCGAGCGGGCGATCATGTAGACGCCCGCGTTGACCATGGTCGCCGCGTGGATCAGGGCGCTGACCGGCGTGGGGCCCTCCATGGCGTCGGGCAGCCAGACGTGGAGCGGGAACTGGGCGCTCTTGCCGATGGCGCCGGCGAAGAGGAGCAGGGCGATGACGGTGATCGTCGTCTCGTTCTGGGCGCCGATCTTCTCGAACACGTCCGTGAACGAGAGCGAGCCGAGGGTCGTCCACAGCATCATCACGCCCAGGCCGAACCCGAAGTCGCCGACCCGGTTGACGACGAACGCCTTCTTGGCGGCGCCCGCGGCGGAGGGCTTCTTGTACCAGAAGCCGATCAGCGCGTAGCTGCACAGGCCCACCGCCTCCCACCCGACGTAGAGCATCAGGTAGTTGTCGCCCATGACCAGCAGCAGCATGCTGAACATGAACAGGTTCAGGTAGGCGAAGAAGCGCCACATGCCGCGGTCGCCGTTCATGTACCCGATCGAGTAGACGTGGACCAGGAGGCCGACCGTGCTGACGACGAGGAGCAGCATGGCGGTGAGCTGGTCGACGTAGAGCGCGATGTTGATCCGGAAGCTCCCCGCGCCGATCCACTCGTAGAGCGTCACGTGGTAGGTGTGGCTCCCGAAGATCACGTTCGCGAACACGATCATGGCGGCCACCCAGGCGATGCCAACCAGGATGGTCGGCACGATCCAGGACCGATGGACCGGCTGCTCCGCGCCCGGGGCGACGTGCCCGGACTGGCCCCGCCCGTCTGCAAGCTCCGGGGGGATGACGCCATCGGCCCCTGCGGAGTTGGCCAGGTCGTCCGCGTGCCCCGCGTGAGGCGAGGTGAGCGCCTGCTCCTCCTCGGAGGGGACGGCGTGGAAGCCGGACTCGTCGACCGCCGCGTGCGCGTCGTGCGCGTCGTGCGCGTCGTCCGCCGAATGCGCCGTCTCGTGCCCGTCGCCGTGATCGGCCTGACCGTGGCCGTGGACGGGCACGCGGTCGAGGCGCGACCCGAACAGGACGGTGAACAGGAAGCCCACGATCGGCAGCGCCGGGATGAGGACGATGAGCACGTTCACGACGATCTGCTACTCCCTCAGGTCGTCGTACTCGTCGACCTCGGGGGTCTGACGGGTGCGGATGATGGCGATGACCAGTGCCAGACCCACGGTGGCCTCGGCGGCGGCAACGGCCATGATCATCAGGGCGAAGACCGCGCCGGCGTTCCGTGCGCCCGGGATGTAGGCGTTGAAGGCGACCAGGCTCAGGTTGACGCTGTTGAGCATGAGCTCGATGGAGATGAGCATCATGATCGCGTTGCGCCGCGCCATGAAGCCGAACGCCCCGATCCCGAACAGCAGGACGGAGACGATCAGGTATCCCTGCAGCGACGGCATGGCCTTCAGTTCGCCCGCTCGTCCTCTTCCGGCCGGCGGGCCAGGAAGATGGCGCCGATGATGGCGGCGAGGAGGAGGAAGCCGAGCAGCTCGAAGGGCAGCGCGTACGTGGTGAAGAGCGCCTCGCCGATGGCGGTCACCACCACGACGGCCACCTGTGGCGCCGCGCCCCAGTCGGTCGAGACCGCCGCCCAGGACACGAGGCCGATGACGACGACGCTGATGAGCACCGCGATGGGCGCCTGGCGATGGAACGGCGCCGGAAGGCTCGCGTCGCCGGCCTGGGTCAGCATGATGGCGAACAGGATCAGGACGCTGATCGCGCCCAGGTAGATCAGCACCTGGGCGGCGGCGATGATCGGCGCTCCGAGCAGCGCGTACATGCCCGCGAGCGCGCCGAAGCAGACCATCATGGCGACCGCGGAATGGATCACGTTGCGGAGCGTCACCACCGCGACGCCGCCACCGACGATGCCGATGGCGAGCACAACGAACAGGACGCCGGAGATATCCAGGGCTCGAACTCCTGTGCAGCTGATGCCGCTCACCGGACGCGGACGCCCGGCCCGCGCTCGATTCTAGCGCACGAGCCGCCTTCGCTCGGCCGCGCCCGACCCGCATGGCCGATCCCCGATCCATGTTCGCGCCGCCCGGACAGTTGTCGGCCTTCCCGGCCGGCGTCCGCTGGGCGGCCGACCGATGTTCGCGCCACGCGAACGAGTTGTCGCCTTCCGGACCGATGGCGGGCGTTCACCGACGTGGTGTCCGTGCCATGCGAACCTGGCGTCGCCCGCGGCGCCGCAAAGGGCTCCGGACGGCCCTTCGAGCGACAACCGGTGCGGGCGGCGCGCACCTGGCGTCCGCCCGGACGCACCGCTGATGGGACGCTGCCGACAGCGTGTTTGTCCGATCCGAACACCATCCGCTCGGCATGGGGCTTTGCGCCGATCGGCCCCTGCGCCATCGGTCTGTCCGGCGAAGATGGAACCGAATCCGCGTTGCCTGCGCCAAGGTGAGTGCGGTGGCCCGATCACCGCTCGGGAGGGAGCTTGAGCAGGGAGCTGGTGGAGCAGGCGATGCTCGGAAGCCGCGAGGCCTTCACCGTGCTCGTCGACCGCGCCCACGCGCGGCTGGTCGGGAACGGCGGGGCTCATCCTGCGCGACCAGTCCTGGGCGGAGGACGCCTCCCAGGACGCGCTGGTCCGCGCCTGGCGCGACCTGCCGAGCCTGCGCGACCCGGAGCGCTTCGACCCGTGGCTCCACCGCCTCCTGGTGCATGCCTGCAGCGATCAGCTCCGCCGGCACCGGCACGACCTGGCCGATGTCGAGCTCATGCCGCATCACGCGCCCGCCGCCGCCGGCGAGGAGCGACGGCTGGAGGATCGCGACGAGCTCGAGCGCGGGCTGCGGCGCCTGACGGATGAGCAGCGGACGGTCATCGCCCTGCGCTACTACCTCGGCCTGACCGATGCCGAGGTCGCCGCGGCGACCGGCCTGCCCGTCGGGACGGTGAAGTCGCGCATCTTCCGCGCCCTGGAGGCGCTGCGGTCCGCCCTGGCCGCCGAGGAGCGCGCCGGAGCAGCGACCGCAGGCGCCAGGGAGACGAGCGCATGAGCACGCGATTCGAACCCGACGAGCTCCGAGAGCTCGAACGGCGCCTCACCGATGGCCTCGAGCAGATCGCGCCGCGTCCGCGGGCCCGTGCGGGTGACCGGGTCCGGGCAGAGATCGCCATGACGCCGCAGCGGCGCGGCCTGGCGCGCTGGATCGCGCTGCGCGTGCCGCAGGTCGCCTGGACGCGGATGGCGGCGGTGGCCGTCGTGGTCGTCGCCGCGGTGGGGGTCGGCATCGGCATCGGTGCATCCGGCCTCCTCGATGCGGCTCGCAGTCCCCAGCCCTCCGCATCCTTCGGTGCCACCTGGAGGCAGGTCCAGCTGGTGCCGCCGGAGACCGCGGCCACGGACCTCGTGTCGGACGGCTACGCCGGACCGACCCGGATCGTGCTGGTGGGGCAGCGGGCCGGCCCCAAGGAGGCCGGCGCCGACAGCAGCCCGGCGGCGTGGTACTCCGACGATGGGTTTACCTGGCACGACTCGACGATCAACGTCGTCAGCTCCTGGCTCACCATCCGTGGCCTCAGCGCCGTGTTCCCCGTGGGCGATCGCCTGTATGCCATCGGCGGCAGTACCGAGCCGGCGCCGCCGGCGGCCCCGGTGTTCGAGTCGACCGATGGTGGGGCGACCTGGAACGAGGTGCCCGGCGTGGACGTGCCGGTCGTCTTCCAGCGCGTGACCGCGGGCGGTCCCGGCCTGGTCGCGGTGAGCGTCTACAACGCCACCGTGTGGACCTCGGCGGACGGACAGAGCTGGACCGCGCACACCGGCGAGGGAGGCAGCAGCGGGACCAGCGAGGGCCTGCAGGCCGTTGCGGCCCACGGATCGGACCTGCTCGCGGTGGGGCAGGTGTGGCATCGGTCGAACAGCGAGATCACCGGCCTCGTCATGACGTCCCCGGACGGAGAGCACTGGACGCGGCAGACTCCACCGGACGGCTTCGTGCCTCACGACGTGACGTGGGCGGCCGGTGCATGGCTCATGACCGGGTACAGCGGCCCACCGGACGGGAGCCGGGCGACCGCCAGCATCCTCCGCTCGACCGACGGCGTGACCTGGAGCGCGGTCGCGCTGCCCGGTCTGGAGGAAACTGGTCAATCGTCATCGATGGAGGCCATTGCCGCCGGCCCGGACGGCATCGTCGCCATTGGCGGCAGCCCCTCCAGCGTCGGTCCCTCCTTCTCCGTCTGGACGTCTGCTGATGGGCTGAGCTGGCAGCTTCACACGCTGCCCGCCGGTCCGATCGACTCGGCAACAGGCGTCGTAGCGCTGGTTCGACCCGGGCAGGCCATCGTGGCCGGCAATGGCTACAACGCCAACCGTGATCGGCTCCCGGCCGTCTGGGTCTCGCCGGCATCGGCTCCGCAGCCGACGCCTATGGTTGGCGGTGCGGAGGCGGGGAGTTGTGAGGGCGCGGGGAGCATCGTGGAAAGGTCAGCCGCGGTCTGGTACCGGGATACGGCGGGCTGGGCGCGTCTGCCCGGGCAGCCGAGCTTCGCGGCCGGAGCGATGTTCGGGCTCTCGCTCTGGATCGCGCGGCGCTGACCGTTCCGCGACCCGCCGCCGGCGAGGAGCGACGGCTGGAGGACCGCGACGAATTCGAGCGCGGCCCGCGGCGCCTGACCGATGAGCAACGGACGGTCATCGCCCTGCGCTACTACCTCTGCCTGGCCGATGCCCCTTCTGCCAGTCCATGCGGATGGCAGGGAACCCTGCAGGCGCGTGCCGCGCGCGCCGCGCGTGCCGCGATGTTCGCGCCACCCGCACCGGTTGTCGCTTTTCAGGCCGGTGGCTGTCGTTCTCCGACGCGGTGTTCAAGCCGCGCGAACCTGGCGTCGCCCGCGGCGCCTCCGGGGGCTCGGGACGGCCCTTGGAGCGACAACTGGTGCGTCCGGCCCGAACCCCCCGGGTCCGCCGCCAGGGCCGGCCCGTGGCCCACGCCGAGGCCGTCAGGCGCGGAGGAGGCCGGCGAGCTCGGAGAGGCTGCCGATGCGGACGCAGTTCCGGTCGGCGGAGAGGTTGGCGGCGTCGAAGAGGACCGGCACGATCCCCACGCTGCGCGCTCCGACGACGTCGAGCGAGAAGAAGTCGCCCACGTGGATCGCGTGCTCGGGGGAGACGGCGACGCGCTCGAGCGCCACGTCGAAGATGGCGCGCTCCGGCTTCTCGACGCCGACCTCCGCGGAGATGATGAGCGTCTCGAAGAACGGCTCCAGCCCGGCGGCCGCGATCCGGTTGCGCAGGTTCGGCTCGGCGTTGGAGATGACCGCCATCCGGTAGCCGGCGTCGTGCAGGCGTCCCAGCGCCCCGGGCACCTCCGCGGGCATGTCGCTCCACAGGTTCTCCCGGCGGTGCTCCGCCTCGAAGTCGGCGGCGGCGGCGTGCAGCGCCTCCTGGTCGAACGCGAGCCCGGTGGCCCTGACGACCCAGCCGAGGTATCCGTCCTCGCGAGTGATGTCGGCCGTCGAGTGCACGAATCCCGCCTCGTCCATCAGCCGCTTGGCGGTGAGCTCCGCCTTGGCGAGCTGGGCCGGGGTGGCCGTGACGCCGTGCGCGGCCAGGATGGCCGAGCCGCGCTCCCAGTCGGGGTTGAGGAGCACGCCGCCCGCGTCGAGGAAGACCACCTCCACGGCCCGCGCGTCGAGCGGTCGCCGCTCACCGCCCATCACGCACGCTCCGTTTCGGTATCCGGCAGATGTCTGCCGAGCTGCCCGTCCGGACCGTGCAACCACCGGAGGACGCTGGGGAAGGCGCGCCGGGGTGCCACCGCCGCCTGTCGCGCCAGCCAGCCAGGGTGGGGCCCCGGCGCGCCATCAACGTTCTCACCTGGCTCAGCGGGTCGGTCGCTCGCGGTCCGACATCTCCAGGATGTCGAGCATCGGCAGGTCGCGCTGGTACTCGCTGAACTCGAACTCGGGGCCGCAACGGAGGGCATCGTACGGGCAGGCATCTGCGCAGATCCCGCAGAAGATGCAGCGGCTGACGTCCAGCTGGTAGGTCTCCAGGATGCGCGGCCGCGGCATGAGCGCGCCCACCGGGCAGGTCTCCGCGCAGCGGCCGCAGGAGACGCACGGCGTCTCGTTGAGCGACACGTAGTCCGCCGTGGTGACGAGCGAGTCGAAGCCCTTGCCGATGAAGTCGTAGCAGCCGGCGCCCACGATGTCCTTGCAGACCTGGGCGCATCGGCCGCAGTCGATGCACCGGCTGTAGTCGCGCAGGATGAAGCTGTGGGTCTCGTCCCGCCCGTAGCCGTGGTTGACGCCGACGTACGGGTTGTCCTGGATCGAGCGCTCGTCGATCGCCATGTTCAGCGTCGTCTCGTACTCGATCGCGGCCTCGCGCAGGTCGCAGTGCCCGATCGCCTCGCAGGTGCACTGCAGGCAGCGAGCCGCCTCGGACATGGCCTGGTCGCCGGTGTACCCGAACTCGTACTCGTCGAAGTTGCCCTTGCGCTCGGCGGCGGGCTTCTTGCCCATGACCGCCTGGGGCTCCTTCACGTCGTCGGTGAACGGGACGATCGTCAGGAAGGAGGGCTGCGGCTCGGTGACGATCCGGCGGACCTGCGGATCGTCGAGGTCGTGGCCGCGCAGCCAGTAGTCGATCGCGTAGCTGGCACGCCGCCCCTCGCCGATGGCCTCGACCACCGTCGTGGAGCCCGTCCGCACGTCCCCGGAGGCGAAGACCTTGGGGACGTCGGTGCGGAAGATGTTCTCCTCGCTCACCAGCCGGCCGCGGGCGCTCACCTCCAGCTTCGAGCGCACCTCTTCGGGCTCCGAGCCGACCCAGCCCAGGTCCGGGCCCTGGCCGATGGCGGCGAGCACGGTGTCGCACTCGACGACGAACTCCGTCCCGGGCATCGGCTCCGGGCGGCGGCGGCCCTTCTCGTCGGCCGCGCCGAGCTTCATGCGCTGGAACTCGACACCGGTGACCCGGTTGCGCTCGTCGGTGACGATCCGCGTGGGTGCGGCCTGGAAGATGACGCGCGCGCCCTCCTCGATCGCCTCGTGGACCTCGTCCTGCGCCGGCATGTCCTTGAGGTCGCGACGGTAGACCAGGGTCACCTCCGCGGCGCCCTGCCGCACACTGGTGCGGGTGCAGTCGATGGCGGTGAACCCGCCGCCGATGACGACCACCCGGGCGTCCCTGAGCCCCGGGACCGTCAGCCCCCGGGTGGAGTTGTAGAGGTTCTCCAGCGCGTTGATGACGCCGTCCGCGTCCTCGCCGGGGATTCCCAGCTCGTTCGAGGCGTAGCAGCCGATGCTGACGTAGACCGCGTCGTACTCCGGGAGCAGGTCCGCGATGTGGTAGTCCCGCCCGAGGCGCATGTTCGGCTTGAAGGTGGCGCCCAGCTCCCAGACGTGGTTGAGCTCGCGGTCCATCCACGCCTTGGGCAGCCGGTACTCGGGGATGCCGTAGCGGAGCATCCCGCCCTGCTCCGGCTCCGCCTCCAGGACGTCGCACTGGTGGCCGCGCAGCTGGAGGTAGTACGCCGCCGCCATCCCGCCGGGTCCGGCGCCGATGACCGCGACCCTGCGGCCGGAGGCCGGCTCCTTGGGCCAGGGGATGGGGGCCGGCGCATCCACCTCGAGCACCCGGTCGGCGCAGTAGCGGTGGCTGTCGCGGATGGCGATGGCGGTGTCGACCTCCTCCCGCCGGCAGTGCGTCTCGCACGGGGCGGGGCAGACGCGACCGAGGATCGCGGGGAAGGGGAGCGAGCGCTTCAGGATGCGCGTCGCCTCCTCCCAGTTGCCCAGGGAGTTCTGCTTGAGATAGCCGGGGATGTCGACGCGGGTCGGGCACTTGAACTGGCACGGGGGCAGGCAGTACGCGTCGTGGTCGCTGAAGATGAGCTCCAGGACCATCCGGCGGTTCTCCACGAGGCGGTCGGAGTGGGTGGTGATGACCATCCCCTCCTCGATCCGTGTGCCGCAGGAGATGGGCGTGTTGTCGCGGCCCTCCACCTCCACCACGCAGATGCGGCAGGCGCCGTACGCGGCCAGCTTCGGCTCGTAGCAGAGGGTCGGGATCTCGATCCCCAGCACGCGGCAGGCCTGGAGGATCGTCTGGCCCTCCTCCGCCTCGACCTGGGCGCCGTTGATCGTGACGGCAATCTTCCGCGTCCCCGGGACCATGGGCCACAGGGGCGTGTAGTCCTCGGGGCGCAGGGAGTCGCTCCCCTTCGGGTTGCCGTCGTGACCGTTTCCGTTCGTTACGAATGCCATTGGTGCAAATGCTACCCGTCTGCTGCTCGGTGGTTCAGTGGTCGCTCACGACGCCGTCGGCTCGATCCCCTCCAGGGGAGCGAGGAGCGGCGGGACGCGGTCCGTGCCGCAGGCGCCCGCCAGGCACTCGCCGCGCTCGGCATGCGCCCGGTACTCGTCCGGGAAGTGATCGAGCGTCGTGAGCATGGGGTTGGGCGCGAGGGCCTCGAGCCCGCAGAGGGCGGTGTCGGCCATCTTGCGCGAAAGGGTCCGCAGGAGCTCGAAGTCGCGAGGGCGCGGGCTGGCGGCCAGGATGCGGTCCAGCGCCTCGACCAGGCGTCGGGTGCCGATCCGGCAGGGAACCGCCTTGCCGCACGCCTCGCGGGCGGAGAAGTCGAGGAGGAACCGGGCGGTGTCGACCATGCAGGTGTCCGCATCGGTGACGAGGACGGCGCCGGAGCCGATGCGGGCGCGCCGCTCAGCGAGCGGCTCGTAGTCGTACGGCAGCTCCAGGGCCGCCGCCTCGATGGCGCCGCCGCCGGGACCGCCCACGAAGAGCGCCTTCAGCGGCGCGGTCCCGCCGCCCGCGAGCGCGGGGAGGTCCATCAGCGGCGTCCCGAACGGGACCTCGACGAGGCCGGGCTGGTTGACGCGGCCCAGGATGGTGACGAGCTTCGTGCCGCGGCTGCGCTCGCTGCCGACCGACGCGAATGCGTCGGCAGAGTGGGCCAGGATCCAGGCGACGTGCGCGAGGGTCTCCCCGTTCTGCACCGCCGTCGGCGCGCCGAGCAGCCCTCGCTCGGTGGGGTACGGCGGTCGGATCCAGGGCATGCCGCGGTCGCCGCCGAGGGCGGCGAGCAGCGCGGTCTCCTCCCCGGCCACGTAGGCGCCGGAGCCTTCCTGCACGGAAACCTGGACGCTCACGTCCGTCCCGAGGACCAGGTAGCCGGCGAAGTGGGCCACCTCCGCCTCGCGGGCCGCCGTTCGGAGCCGGTCCAGCGCGACGGTCCAGTCGCGGCGCACGGCGATGATCGCCTCCGAGGCGCCGGTCGCGTAGGCGGCGACCAGCAGCCCTTCAAGGACGAGGTGCGGGTTCCCCTCCGCGAGGGCCCGGTCACCGAGCGCCGTGGGGTCCGCCCCCATCAGGTTGGCCACCACGATGGTGCGGTCGCCCGTCGCCTCGCGGACGGCGCGCCACTTCGCCGCGGTGGGGTAGCCGGCCCCGCCGCGTCCGCGCAGCCCCGCCGCCTCGATCTCGGCGATCACCTCCTCCGGCGACAGCTGCGTGACGGCGCGCTCGAGCCCGGCATAGCCGCCATGCTGGCGGTAGGACGCGATCGTCTCCGGGTCGATCCGGCCGATGTCGGTCAGCAGCCGCGGCTCGCCGCCGTCGAGGATCCGGATCTGCGGGGAGAGGCCGGGTGTCTCGCGGGCCATGCGCTAGCTCCGACCCGCGGCGGCCGCGGCGGCGGCGCCCGCCCGGCGCTCGTGGACGAGGTGGCGCGCCTCGTCCACGCCGAGCGGGCCGTACACGAGCGTGTCGACGCGGACCGCCGGGGCGATGGCCCCGGCGCCGACATCGGTCCCGGTCTCGAGGGTGAAGGACCCGTCCGGGGTCGTCTCGCCGGCATGGATCCCCAGCTCGGCCTCCAGGCCGCGCAGGAGGGCGTCGCCGCCAGCGAAGTGGCAGGCGGCACAGCTGCAGACGGTGATCAGGTGGCCCGCCGCGGGGAGGAGCCGGAAGCCCCCCAGCCCGGCGGCCCCGAAGACCTGTGCCCAGTGGATCGTCATCCGGTCGCTGATCCGGTGCAGCGCCTGCTCCGGGAGGTAGCCGAACCGCTCCTGGACGGCGGTGAAGATCGCCACGAGCGCCTCCGGGCGCGCACCGTAGGAACCGACCACCTCGTCGACGAAGGCGCCGTCGATCTGCTCCTCCCAGCGTGCCGGATTGCGCATCGGGCGCTCCGGGAGCCCGGCGCGCCGGTAGGCGTTGGGGTCCTTGCGCTCGTCGTAGATCTCCGGCATGCCGTAGCGGATCCGGTTGCCCTGCGCGTCGAACCCGGACATGTCGATCGCCTCGACCGGGCAGACCTGCGCGCACTGGAAGCAGACTTCGCACTTGTGCTCGCCGAAGGCGTCGTAGATGAGGTCCAGGCGGCCGCGCCAGCGCTCGGCCATCTGCGGCCGCTCGTCCGGGTACTGGCGGGTGACCTGGGGAGCGAAGAGGTTGCGGAGCGTGGTCGCCATCCCGGTGAGGATGCCGGAGCCGGGGATCGCCATCGGTCTGTCCTTCCTCTCCGCTACAGGTTGAACGCGACCACCACGATGGCGGTCACGAACAGGTTGACGAGCGCCAGCGGCAGCAGCACCTTCCAGGCCAGCCCCATCAGCTGGTCGACGCGGATGCGCGGGAGCGTGATCCGCATCCAGATCGCCACCAGGACGAAGAAGTACGTCTTGCCGAAGAACCAGAAGAGGCCGTAGACGGTCCCCGCGAAGCCGGAGAGCTGCGCCGGGAACGGCCAGGGCGCGAGCCATCCGCCCAGGAAGAGGGACACCAGGATGGCGCTCATGATGAAGAGGGCGACGTACTCGGCGAAGAAGAAGAAGCCGAAGCGCATCCCCGAGTACTCGGTGTACGGCCCGGCCACGATCTCGCTGTCGGCCTCCACCAGGTCGAAGGGGGTCCGGTTGATCTCCGCCATGCCCGCGATGAAGAAGACCGGGAAGCCCAGGATCTGCCACCACGCGTTCCAGCCGTGCGCCAGCTGGTGGGCGATGATGTCGCTGAAGTTCAGCGAGCCGGAGAGGATCACCACGCCGACCACGGAGAGCGTGAGCGGGATCTCGTAGCTCACCATCTGCGCGGCGCTGCGGAGACCGCCGAGGAGCGAGTACTTGTTGTAGCTGCTCCACCCGGCGACGAGCAGCCCCACCACGGACAGGCCCAGCACGGCGAAGAAGTAGACGACGCCGATGTTGAAGTCCGCGGCGATGGCGCCCGGAGCGAACGGGATGACGAGCATGCTCATGGCCGCCGCCATGTAGACCATCCACGGGGCGAGGGTGAAGGTCGGCCGGTCCGCCTGGTCGGGGACCGCGTCCTCCTTGGCGAGCACCTTGAAGCCGTGGAGCGTGCTCTGGAACATGCCCATGGGGCCTGCGCGGTTCGGCCCGTAGCGCAGCTGCATCCGCGCGATCAGCTTGAGCTCCAGCTGGATGATGACGAACGCGGTGGGCACGGTGAGGAGCAGCAGGAGGGTGGTCGACAGCACGAAGCGACCGATGCCGAGCAGGAGGGTGGCGTCCATCGTCCTCGCCTACTTGTCCACGCCGCCCATCACGGGGTCCAGGCTGGCCATGACCGCCATGGTGTCCGCGATGAGGTGGCCGGGCATGAGGACCGGCATGACCTGCAGGGTGATGAAGCTGGGGTCACGCATGCGGAAGCGATACGGGGTAGGCCCGCCGCTGCTGATGGCGTACACGCTGTAGAGGCCCCGCGGGCTCTCCACCGCCGCGTAGGCGCGCCCCGGCCTGGGCCTGATGATCCCCGGGACCTGGGTCTGGACCGGACCATGCGGCATGCGGTCCATGATCTGGTCGATCAGGTGGAGGCTCTGCTTCAGCTCGGCGATGCGCTGCAGGTAGCGCGCGTAGACGTCGCCGGTCTGCTGGGTGATGACGTCGAACTCCAGCTCGTCGTAGATCGAGTACGGGTGGGCCTTGCGGATGTCGAACGGGACGCCGGAGGCGCGCAGGTTCGGGCCGGAGACACCGTAGGCGATGGCCTGGTCGGCAGTGAGAACGCCCATCCCCTTGGTGCGCGCCTTGAAGATCTCGTTCTGGGTGATCAGCCGCTCGTTGTCGCCGATCGTCTTCTTCACGGTGGCGTGCCAGGCGCCGAGGCGTGAGAGGAACTCGTCGTTGACGTCCCAGTTGACGCCGCCCACTCGGAAGAAGTTGAAGAGCATCCGCTGGCCGCTGATCGAGGCCAGCAGCTCCACGACCTCGTCGCGGTTGATGAACGAGTAGAGGATGGGCGTGATGCCGCCCATGTCGAGGGCCAGGAAGCCGACCATCAGCCCGTGGCTGAAGACCCGGTTCAGCTCGACGACGAGCGCACGGATGTACTCCGCCCGTCTCGGGGCGCGGATGCCGTAGAGCTTCTCGAATGCGATCGCGGGCGCGTGCTCGTTGTGCATCGACGAGAGGTAGTCCATGGGGTCGACGTAGGTGAGCACCGTGGTGTAGGTGGCGTTCTCGCAGAGCTTCTCGATCCCGCGGTGCAGGTAGCCGAAGACCGGGTCGAGGTCGGTGATCATCTCGCCACGGACCTTGATCACCAGCCGGAGCACGCCGTGGGTGGAGGGGTGCTGCGGGCCCATGTTGACCAGCATCTCGCCCTCTTCGAGCGTGTACATCTCGGCCTCGCGCTCCGTCTGGAGCGGGCGGTCCGGCACCCCCACCAGCTCGAAGCCGGCGTACTCACCCTGCGCGCTCGGCGTGCCCAGGGGCGCGGGAGCCAGCCCGGCCGCGGTGCGCAGGCGCGCCTCCTCCGCCCGGTCGAGGTCGATCGGGTCGGGGACGCGGGCCTGGGGATCTGCCCTGGTCACAGCGGTCGGCTCTTGTCGGCCACGTCATCGGCCTGCGGGAAGTCCTCGGCCGGGACGGGCGCAGTGGTGGAGGTGGGAGCGTAGCTGGCACCGGAGCTCGTCAGCTCGCGGGTGAAGACGGTCAGGTCCCACGTCTCGGGGCGCTCGAGCGGGTTGACGCCGGCGGCAGGCGAGTCCGCCGCGTCGTCCGGAAGGAGGAAGTCCTTGCGCTGCGGGAAGCTGCGGTACTCCGGGGACATGAAGATGCGCCGCAGGTCGCGGTTCCCCTCGAACACGATGCCCATCATGTCGTACATCTCGCGCTCGTGGAACATGGCGCCGGGCCACAGGCCGGTGACCGATGGGGCGCGGGGGTCGGCGCGCTCCACGGGGACGCGGACCCGCAGCCAGGCGGGGTGCCGGTCGGAGTAGAGGTGGTAGACGACCTCGAAGCGCTCGCCCACCCCGTAGTCGACGGCTGCGGCATCCGCGAGGAAGAAGAAGCCGAAGTCCGGCTCGTCACGCAGCGTGCGCAGCGTGTCGACGATGCGCTCGCGCGATACCTGGACCTCGACCGTGTCCTCGTCGGTCCACAGCTCGTGGACGGCGCCGCCGAGGCGATCGGTGAGCAGGCGCACCAGGACGCCCGCTCGGGCCGGCCCGCTCAGCGGACGTCCCCTTCCCAGGCGGTGCGCTGCGGACCGCGCTCGGCGAAGGTGCGCCACTGGCCGCGGCGGGCCATGACCAGCTCGCGCAGCTTGAGGAGGCCGTAGATCAGGCCCTCTGGGCGGGGCGGGCAGCCGGGCACGTAGACGTCGACCGGCATCACCCGGTCGACGCCCTGGACCACCGAGTAGCTGCGCTTGAAGCGGCCGCCCGAGGTGGTGCAGGTACCCATAGCCACGCACCACTTGGGCTCGGGCATCTGCTCCCAGAGGCGGACCAGGGGTCCGGCCATCTTGGTGGTCAGGGTGCCGGCCACGATCAGCACGTCGGACTGCCGCGGGCTGGCCCGGAAGGGGAACATCCCGAAGCGGTCGATGTCGTTCTTGGCGGTGGCGCTGCTCATCATCTCGATGGCGCAGCAGGAGAGGCCCGAGAGCAGCGGCCACAGGCTGTTGGCGCGGATCAGGTCGAGGATGTAGTCGGCCCGGGTAGGGATCACCTCCAGCAGGCCGTGGAAGCCGCCCTGGGGATGGGCGTCCATGGCGAAGGGGGCCAGCAGCGGATCGTCGCCAGCCGCGTCGGGGATGACGATGGGGGGCAGCCCCGCGCCGATCAGCGGCGGCTCGCCGGCCGCGATGCGGGTGGCATCCGCGGCCGGGGCGGAGATGGGCTCGTCGCGGGTGGTGTCGTGTCTCAGTGCCATCGGAGGTCTCCCTTCCGCCAGGCGTAGAACTCCCCGAACATGAGCACGATCAGGAAGATTCCCATCATCACGATGCCGGAAACGGAGATCGCCCGGATCACCACCGCCCACAGGTAGACGAAGATGATCTCCACGTCGAACGCCACGAAGAGCAGGGCGAAGAGGTAGAAGGCCAGCCCGAACCGGCTCCAGGTGTCACCGATGGTGTCGATCCCGCACTCGTACGGAAGCCCCTTCTGCGGGCTGCGGCGGCGGTGCGAGAGGACCCAGGCAGCCAGGATCGTGGCGAAGACGAAGATCGTCGCAGCGAGTCCAAAGGCGATGACGTAGATGAGCCCGGTCTGGTCCATCTCCACTCCACGGCACGTACGTGCCTGACTCGCACGCTGCGCCTCGAACGCGCGGCGCGGCGTGCGCTCGTTTGTCCTTGTTGACTCTCGGGAGCTGCAGTCGCGGTTGCCGCGAAGCCGCTCACCGCCAGTCTAGCAGGCGGCCCCTCCTTCGTTGGGCTTCGCGCCAGGCCCCGAGGCCCTGGCGCCTCCTCGCTCAGCGACCGAGCCAGGCGGCGTCGACGATGACGCCCAGGCCGTCGCTGACGAGGGCGTGGCCGCCGAGCAGGAATGGGACCGACGAGTCGCGGACGGCGGTCACGAGCTCGAGCAGCCACGGCGTGCGGACCGGGCCCGCATCCGCGAAGTCCGACGCAAAGCGCTCCTCGGCCGGCGGCCACGCCGTGGCCTCCGGGCTGCCGGCCAGCGCGGCCATCAGCACGCGCGTGTCGAGGATCACCGCGTCGCCCAGGGCGGCGAGCTCGCGCACGAGGCTGGCGGGGCCGCGCTCCTCGATCCAGCGCGCGAGGAGCGAGTGGGGGCGCAGGTCGCGCGCCGCCCGCATCCCCCGCTCCTCCACGAAGGCGCGAACGCGGCAGGCGGTCTCCGTCTCGAGATGGCGAAGCTGCGCGGCCGGGATGCGGCCCGCGACGACGAGCTGGCCGGACCGGTCGCGCAGCACCTCGCCAATCTCCTCCAGCCGCGGGAGGACGAGCTCGCGGTCGCCGGGAAGGCGCGCCATCTCGAGGAACCCGGCAAGGCGCTGATCGGGGCGCCGCCGCCGCGGGAGGCGCGTCGCCAGGCGGAGGAGCGCCAGGTCCAGCGGCGTGTCCACGTCGAAGCGCGAGCCCGGGTGGCCGGCGAGGTCGCGGGAGCGGAAGCCGGCGCTCTCGAGGCAGCGCACGGCGGTGTTGTCGGCGGGACAGGAGTCGAGGCGATCCAGGGCCCGTTCGAGGCTCGGACCGATGCGGGGGGTCCCATCCGGCGCGGGCCGCGGCACCGTGCCGGCGACCACGAAGGCATCCGTGCTGAAGCGGTTGTTGGCCACCACCTCGCCGGGCACCGGTGAGAGGAGGGCGTCCAGGGCCTCGTCCGACGCGAGGGCGAGCGCCCCGGCCCCCGCGTAGCCGATGGCGTCCACCGTGCGCCCCTCTCCGCGGGCCGTGTCGAGCGCCGTGCGTGCGGCGCTCGCGAACCAGCGCCCCCAGCCGGAGGGCTCACCGGCCTGCCCGGTTCGCCCGGGAGGCAACGGAAGCACCGCGGCGCCCGCCCGCCCGAGGCGGCCGCTCAGCTCGGCAGCCAGGAGGTCGCGGCCGGTCTGCGCCACCGCGCGGTAGCTGCCGAACGGCGCCTGCGGCTCCCCGGGCAAGGGAACGAAGACCAGGGGAGCGGAACGCTCGGCGCTCACCCGCCCTCGGCCCCCGGCGCCTCGCCGCGCGGTCCGCTCGCCGAGGCGACGATGCGGTGGAGCTGCTCGAGGTGCATCAGGTCGTGGACGCCGGCGAAGAGCAGCCAGTCCCCGCAGCGCAGGTGGCCGACGAGGGGATGCTCCAGCGGACAGCGCTGTGTCTCGTGCCCGGCGATCGCCTCCGCGGCCCGCGCCTGGGAGCGCCGGCTCTTGTCGAGGAGGACGAGGAGCTCGTCGGCGGTCGCGTCGGGGCGGCCCGGGACGGAGGGCGTGACGACGGGCGGCGCATCGACCGGCCATGCGCCGGCGGCGGCCAGCGCTGCCCAGGTCGGCAGGAAGCGGCGAGCGGCCGTCGTGTGCGCGAACGCCTGTGCGACGTTCCAGTCCTCTTCGCCTCCCGGGGCGCGCAGCAGCGGTTCCGGCAGCGCGGCGAGGATCGATGCCAGCGCGTCGGCGATGGCATCCTGCTCCGCGAGGATGCGCGCGGCGCTGCCGGTGGTCACCCGCACGCGCATCTCGCGCCGCGCGGCGATCACCCCCTCGAAGCCTCCGTCCATGGCGCTCCACACGGCGATCGCGTCCGGGGCGGAGGCGGCGAGCGGCGCCAGCCAGGCGGGGAGCGTCGCGGCGTCCGGCGCCTGCGGGGAGCCGCCCATCGGTGTGCTCAGATCCGTTCGAAGCGCTCGACGGGAAGGACGAAGACGGTGGCGCCGCCCACCTCCACCTCGACGGGGTAGGGCATGTAGAACTCACCGGGCTCCATGATCGGCGGCATCGGGTTCACGAACTGCCGCCGCGAGTGGCAGTTGGCCCGGATGACGTCGAGCACGGCCTCGACCTGCGCGTCGTCCACCCCCACGAGGATCGTGGCGTTGCCCTGCTTGAGGAACCCCCCGGACGAGTGCAGCCGCGTCGCCCGGAACTCGTGCTCGAGCAGGGCGTCGACCAGGTTGGCGGCGTCCTCGTTGTGCACGATGGCCGTGACGAGCTTCATCCGGACCTCCTCGTGGGGGCGCGTTGGGGAGATGCGCGGCTAGTATGCCACGCGTCCGCGCCCGATCCGACGCTCCGCGGACCCCCCTCCACGGTTCCTCCACGGCGGCCGGGGCGGCGACATTTCGGTGACCGATGGCCCGTGGGGACGGGACCGCCGGAGGCGACAGAGGTTGTCCCGGGATGCCATGGTGTGTGGCGTCAACTCACGAACGAGGCCCGATCCATGGAGCGACCCACGCGGGAAACCCGGCGCATGGAGCGGCGCGTGGAGCGCCGCATGCGACGGCAGCGACACGGCCAGGCCGGCGCCATCGTGGCGGCCACCTGGCTCATCGGGCTCGGGAGCGTCTTCCTCATTCGCGATGCGGCCGGGTGGAGCTGGGACCAGGCCTGGCCCCTGTTCATCATCCTGCTCGGCGTGGCATCGGGTGTGAGCGACATCGCCTGGCGGCGTGGACGCGGTCCGACCGCCTGGACGCTGACCTGGCCCGTCGTCCTCGTGGCGATCGGCGTCGCCTTCCTCCTCGCGACGACCGACACGCTCGGCATCGGCCTTGGGGAGCTGATCGGCCGGTGGTGGCCGGTGGGGCTCCTGGTGCTCGGCGCCTGGTTCCTGGTCGGCGCCTTCTGGCGCGCGACTCCCGCGGCGGAGGAGCTCTCCCTGCCGCTGGCCGGGGCGGCCTCCGCCGACATCCGGGTCCGCTTCGGCGCCGGCGAGCTGTCCATGGCACGCTCCGCATCCGGTTCCCTGGTCGACGGGCGCTTCGCCGGAGGCGTCGTCCACCGCGAACGGGGCTCCGGCGCCGTGGACCTCTCCCCCGACGTCGACCATGCCTGGGGCTGGGTAGACCGGCCGTTCGACTGGCAGATGGGGATCACCGGTGAGGTCCCGCTCGACCTGCGCCTGGAGACGGGCGCGGCGCGCGTGACGCTCGACGCCTCCGACCTGCTGCTGCGGTCGCTGCGGCTGCAGACCGGCGCGAGCCAGACGCGCGTGGCCCTGCCGCGCGCCGCCGGTGAGACGCGGGTCAGCGCCGAGGCCGGCGCCGCTGAGGTGGTCTTCAGCGTCCCTGCCGGCGTCGCCGCGCGGGTCCGGTCCCGTGTCGCGCTGGGCACCACCCAGGTCGATACGGGGCGTTTCCCCCGGACGACGGACGGCTACGAGTCGCCCGACTACGCCACGGCGGAGCACCGCGTCGAGATCGACCTGCAGGGCGGCGTGGGAACCTTCCGGGTCGTCGGCGGCTGACGCCGCCGCGCGGTCTCCGGGCTCAGGCGCGGCCGAAGAGCGTCCGGACGGGTCGCTGCACCAGGTAGTAGAGGATCGTCCCGGCGAGGAGGAAGGTGAGCAGCACCCCGGGATAGATCTCGCGGCCACCCACCAGGCGCACCACGCCAAGACCGATGTTCAGGACCTCCAGGCCGATCCCCAGCGACCACGCCCAGGGCCGCACCATCCAGAGGCCGTAGCCGAGGCAGAACAACAGGAACGCGATGACGAGGAGGACGAGCCCCAGGAGGGTGAGCATGCCGCCGCCGAGCATCGCCCGCGTGTCGACCACGGACGCCGCGGTGAGGGCGGTGAACGCGGCGACCAGGTCGAAGACGCCGTCCATGATGGCGAGGACGGCGAGCAGATAGACGCCGGTGGGCCGGCGCTGCGTGCCGTCGCCGCTCCTGGAGGATGAAGGCTGCATCGGCTCCTCGCTCTGGCTGTCCTGGTCTCGCCCGCCGGTGGAGTATCGATCCCGTGTCAAGCCGGACGTGCGTCGCCGTGCCTGGCCCGCGACGGGTCGGTTCCCGCCGCCGCGGCCGCCCCGATCAGGAGCCGACGGGATCGCCTGTCGTCGCCGGCGCGGCCTCGAGCAGCGGGCCGACAGCCGCGCGTACCGCGGCGTCCATCTCTGCGACGCTGCCCGAACCATCCACCACCCGGAAGCGGTCCGGCTCCTCCGCCGCGAGCGCAAGGTACGCCGCACGCACCTTCTCGAAGAAGGCGACTCCCTGCGTGTCCTCGAACCGGTTCCACTCGCCGTGGCGCTTCCGGGCGAGGCCGACCTCGACGGGGACGTCGATGAGGATGGTCAGGTCCGGGACGAGCCCGGAGGTGGCGAAGCGCTGCAGGCGACGCATCTCCTCGGCGCTGTTGCCGTATGCGGCTCCCTGGTACGCCAGCGACGAGTCCGCGTAGCGGGCGCAGACGACCCAGGCGCCCCGTTCGAGCGCCGGCCGGATGAGCCGCGCGACGTGCTGCGCGCGTTGCGCGGCGAAGAGGAGCGCGTCCGTCCGCGGGTCGAGGTCGTCGGCCACGCCGCGGTGATGCAGGACGAGGTTGCGGATCTCGTCGCCCACCGGCGTGCCGCCGGGCTCACGGGTGAGGACCGCGGCCACGCCCCGGGTGTCGAGCCACGCGACGAGATGCCGCGCGGCGGTCGTCTTGCCGCTCCCCTCCGGACCCTCCAGGGTGATGAAGCGCCCGCGCCCGCCGGTTACTGCCGCGACCTCTAGCGCCACGCGCGCCCCTCGTCGGGCAGGAGCTCGACCCGCCGGTTCGGCTCCGTCCCGCGCGATCGGCTCATGACCGCGTGGCGCTCGGCCATCTGGTGCTGGAGACGGCGGACGTACGCGTTCTGCGGCGAGAGCTCGACGGACTGCCCGGACGCCTCCACCAGGCCGATCGCCTCCGCCGTCTCACGCAGCGCCGCCTCCTGGGGGTCCGCCTCCAGGTCGTAGAGGCTCGCGAGCATGTTCTCCATCTGGAGCACGGTGTTCGTCTTCAGCACGTAGATCGGGACCCCCGACGACTCCGCGTCGCGCAGGGCGGCCGGCTTGCGACGGTAGTAGTTGCGCAGGGTGACGACGGCGTCCGCCTCCTCCAGGTCCCGCGCAACCCTCACCGGCAGCCCGAGCTCCCGGACCGACTGCTCGAGCCGCTTGCGGCTCACCCCGAAGCCGAAGAGGCTCATGGGCCGGTGGTTGCGGGTGGGTGGGCGCGCGGGTCGGTTCGCGCCGATCGGACGGTCGAGGTTGGCCTCCTCGCTCGCCTCGCGGCCGTAGCGCGGGTGGCCTCGCTCTTCGCCGCGGTCCGCGGAGCGCTCGGCGAGCCGCTCGCCCGGGAGCGGCCTGAGGCCGCGCCCGCCGCGTCCCTCGCTGCGTCCGGGCAGCGGGCGCAGTCCGGCAGCGCCGCCCTCGGCGTAGCCGCCTCCGGCCCGCCCTCGGCCGGAGAAGGCACCGTAGCCGCCCAGCGGCTCGAGCGGGGCGAACGCAGGGTTGCCGGCATCGGTCTCGCTGATGCGATAGTCGTACTTCGTGACGGCGTGCACCTCGCCCCCCTCGTCACGCCAGCGCGCCTCCGGCGGAACCATGTGGCCGCGGAGGATGGCGTCGACGGTCTCCGCCACGTTGCGGTGGACGATGACGCTGTCACGCTCGACGATCTCGACGAGGACGTCGAAGGTCGGCGGTGCCTTGCGCTCCAGGACCGTCTTCTGCGTCCCGCGGCGGCGTGCCTCCTCGTCGCCCAGGGTGACCGGGGCGATCCCGCCAACGAGATCGGACAGGGTCGGGTTGAGCATGAGGTTGTCGAGCGTGTTGCCGTGGGCGGTCCCGACCAGCTGCACCCCGCGCTCGGCGATGGTCCGCGCCGCCTGCGCCTCGAGCTCCGTCCCGATCTCGTCGATGACGATCACCTCGGGCATGTGGTTCTCGACCGCCTCGATCATCACGTTGTGCTGCTCGGGCGGAGTCCGCACCTGCATCCGCCGCGCGTCGCCGATCCCCGGGTGCGGGATGTCGCCGTCGCCGGCGATCTCGTTGGAGGTGTCGACCACCACCACGCGCTTGCCCAGGTCGTCCGCCAGCACCCGCGCGACCTCGCGCAGCATGGTGGTCTTGCCCACCCCGGGCCGCCCGAGGAGGAGGATGCTCTGCCCGATCTCGACGTAGTCGCGGATGATGTCGATGGTCCCGAAGACGGCACGACCGATGCGGCAGGTGAGGCCCACGACCTTGCCGGAGCGGTTGCGGATGGCGCTGATGCGGTGCAGCGTCCGCTCGATCCCGGCTCGGTTGTCGTCGCCGAAGACCCCGATGTGGTTGACGACGTGGGCGATGTCGCCCTCCGTCACCTCGCGGTCGAGGAGCACCTCCTCGCCGTCCGCGAAGCGCGCCTCCGGGCGCCGCCCCAGGTCCATCACGACCTCCAGCAGGTCGCTCCGGTCGGCGAACGAGCGGAGGCGGGCCACGATCTCCTCCGGGAGCGCCGCCATCAGGTCGTCCAGGTCGTCGGTCGTCTCTCGACGCGGCTCGGATGCCACGCTGCCTCCTCGCCCCGTGGGCGTTAGCGCACCGCCGGCACCATGGCCGGCTGGCGGACGGTTGCACGCACCTCGCGTACCAGCATGGTGACGCGTCCGATGGGCACGAACCCCGCCGCTGCGGCGGCGCGCAGGCCCGTCGACTCGTATGTTCGCACCGGCGCCAGGATCCCCGCAGCGGTGGCGTCCGCGCCGACCGCGTCGAGCGCGGCTCGCAGGAAGGCGGCGCCGTCGATCCCGTCGCGGATGAGGAAGCGCAGGTAGTGCGGTCCCTCCTTGCAGGCCCCGTGCTGGGCGAAGCCGCCGGCGCGCTGGTCATACGGCATGAACCACGCGCCGACCTCCCCGAAGTGGAGGATCGGGTTCAGGCTCGAGCGGGGCACGATCGCCTCGTGGCCCACGCCCTCCCAGTCGGCGGCGTCGTATGCCTCCAGCCGTGCGATGGCGGGAGGAGTGGCGTGGGTCCACAGATCGAAGAGGTGCCAGGCGTCCGGCGCGCCCGCCGGCTGCAGCGGAGCATGCTGCTCTCCGGGGCCGTGCGCCTCGCCCCAATGGTCCGGCGCGGCGCCGTCGTGGCCGCGCGGCGGCCGGGGCCGGCCGAGGAGGCGACGCAGCCATCCGGCCGGGCCGCGCTCCGTCACCGGGGGAAGGTAGAGGATCTCCTCCTGGGCGTAGGCGACGAAGCTGGCCTGGCCCAGGAGCTCCAGGTTCTCGCGCACGTCGCTGCAGGCGACGTGGTAGCGCGCCACCGATTTCTTCGCGCCCTCCTCGATGAGCGCCTGGAGCAGCGCCCAGCGGATCTCCGCCGCCATGGGCCCGTCCGCCGCCTCGAGCTCGGTGACGACCCAGTCGTCGCGGTGCGGCTCCTCGATGGCGCGGCAGCTCCCGACCAGCTGCCCCTCGGCCTCCGCGACGAGGTGGACCGATGGCGGCCGCAGCGGGATCCAGGCCGGGATCAGCGTCCCCAGCGTGACCTGCGGCCGCGTCCCCGGCGAGGCCGGGATCCCCAGGCTGCGGCGATGCGCGTCGTCCGCGGCGTGGACGCGTCGCGAGAGGTCGCCGAGCGCCTGGCGATCCGTGAGCCGCGCGGCGCGAACCGAGCCGGCCTCGACCGTCACCGCTCCCTCCCCACCTCCGTGGTGAGCATCCGCACCAGGAGCTCATGGAACCGGCGGTCCCCGGTCAGCTCCGGGTGGAAGGCGGTCGCCAGGACCCTGCCCTGCCGAACCGCCACCGGCTGCCCGTCGGGGTCGACGGCGAGCACCTCCGCCCGCGGGCCGACGCCGCTCACCACGGGGGCCCGGATGAAGACGCCGTGCAGCGGCTCGTCGCCGAGGACGGGAATCTCGAGGTCCGCCTCGAAGCTGTCGAGCTGGCGCCCGTAGGCGTTGCGCCGGACCTCGACGTCGAGCAGCGGGAAGACCGGCTCGTCGCCGTCGGCGATGCGCTCGGCGAGGAGGATCATCCCGGCGCAGGTGCCCATCATCGGGGCGCCCGCTGCCGCCAGGGCGCGGATCGGCTCACGCAGGCCGTACGCGTCGATGAGCTTGCGCATCGTCGTGCTCTCGCCGCCGGGGAGGATGAGCGCGTCGAGGTCGGCGAGATCGCGCGGCAGGCGCACCTCCACCGGATCCGCGCCGACGGCGCGGATCGCCTCGACGTGCTCACGAACGGCGCCCTGCACGGCCAGGACCCCGATGCGGGGCCGGCGTCCGGCGGCGCGTGGCTCCATGGAGCGGCTACCAGCCCCGAACGGCGAGCCGCTCCTCGGCCGGGATCTCGCTGAGCTCCAGGCCGTGCATCGGCTCGCCCAGGCCGGCGCTCACCTCCGCGAGGATCTCCGCGTTGTCGTAGTGCGTGGTCGCCTTGACGATGGCACGCGCGTACCGCTCCGGGCTCTCGCTCTTGAAGATGCCGCTGCCGACGAAGACGGACTCCGCACCGAGCTGGCGCATGAGCGCCGCATCCGCGGGCGTTGCGACGCCGCCGGCACTGAAGTTCGGCACCGGCAGCTCACCGAGCTCGGCCGTGCGCTGGACCAGCTCCACGGGTGCGCGCAGCTCCTTCGCCGCCGCGTACAGCTCGTCGAAGCGCAGGGCCTGCAGCTGGTGGATCCCGGACTGGACGGCGCGCATGTGGCGCACCGCCTCGACGATGTTGCCGGTTCCGGCCTCACCCTTGGTCCGGATCAGGGCAGCCCCCTCACCGATGCGGCGCAGCGCCTCCCCGAGGTCGCGGCAGCCGCACACGAACGGCACCTTGAAGGCGTGCTTGTCGATGTGGTTCGCCTCGTCCGCGGGGGTGAGCACCTCCGACTCGTCGATGTAGTCGACCTCGAGCGCCTCGAGGATCTGCGCCTCCACGAAGTGGCCGATGCGGCACTTGGCCATCACCGGGATGGAGACGGCGTTCTTGATCTCCTCGATGAGCTTGGGGTCGCTCATGCGCGCCACGCCGCCGAACTTGCGGATGTCCGACGGGACGCGCTCCAGCGCCATCACCGCCACCGCGCCGGCGGCCTCCGCGATCCGCGCCTGGTCGGCGGTCACCACGTCCATGATCACGCCACCGGCGAGCATGCGCGCCAGCCCGACCTTGGTGGCCCAGGTTGAGGTCTCGATTGTGGTCATCTCGAGGGTTGCTTCCTTGCTCGGTGCAGCTGTTGCGGAGCGGACGGGCGAATCTCACGTCCCGGTCTCCCGGATTGTACCGCCCGGGCCTGCACATCCCCGCTTTCCCCCTCGGCGGGCGAAACGGCGGACGCTCTCGGCTATCATCGGGGCCCTGGAGGCCCTGGCGTGATCAACGCACCGGTGCTGGTGCTGAACCAGAACTACGAACCGCTCAACGTCTGCGACATCAGGCGCGCCTTCACCCTGCTCGGGTCGGACAAGGCGGAGCTCCTGGAGCGGAACCACCAGGTCATCCGCACGCCCACCACCGCCATCGCCGCGCCATCGGTCATTCGGCTCGTGTATCTGGTGAGGCGCCCGCGCCCGCGCGTGAAGCTCTCGCGTCGCGAGGTCTTCAGCCGCGACCGCCACACGTGCCAGTACTGCGGGTCGGTGAGCCGTGACCTCACCATCGACCACATCGTGCCCAAGCACCGCGGCGGGCGGCACGAGTGGGAGAACCTCGTGGCGGCCTGCCGCGGCTGCAACCACCGCAAGGGCTCCAAGACGCTCGCCGAGGCGCGCATGCACCTGCTGCGGGAGCCACGCGCGCCGCGCGCGGACGCCCACTACCTGTACGGCTCCTACCTCTCGGACGAGCGCAACGACGCCTGGCGGAACTACCTGTTCCTGGGCGGCCAGGCGAGCGGAAGCTGACGGGCGGACCGATGGGCGGGCCGGAGTCGGGACGAGCGATCCGGGCCGAGGAGCTGCCCCCGGCGGTGCGTGCCGTCCTCGCCCGCCTCACCGAGGCGGGGCACGAGGCTGCGATCGTGGGCGGCTGCGTGCGCGACCTGCTGCGAGGCAGCGCTCCCACCGACTGGGACGTGGCCACCGCGGCGCCACCCGAGGCGGTCGTCCGGCTCTTCCCCGGCGCCACCTGGCAGAACCCGTTCGGAACGGTCACCGTCCGCGCCGAGCCGGGACCCATGAGCGTCGAGGTGACGACGTATCGCGTCGAGGCGGGATACCGCGACCACCGGCGTCCCGACGACGTGCGCTGGGGCGAATCCCTGGCCGACGACCTGGCTCGCCGCGACTTCACCATCAACGCCATGGCCTGGGTGCCGTCGGGGGTCGAGACCGCCGGCGGCCGGCTGGTGGATCCGCACCACGGCCGGGACGACCTGGCCGCCGGCCTCCTCCGCGCCGTGGGGGATCCGGATCTCCGGCTCGACGAGGATGCATTGCGCCTGCTCCGTGCGGTCCGGTTCGCGACGCGATTCGGGCTGCGGATCGAGCCCGACACCGAGCTCGCCATCCGGCGCAGGGCGCCCCTGGCCGGTGGCCTGTCCGGCGAGCGCATCCGCGAAGAGCTGCTCCGCATCCTGGGCCCGGTCGAGCCGGCGGTTCGACCCTCGGCCGCGCTGCGCCTCCTCGACGAGCTGGGGATCCTGGCCGTCATCCTCCCCGAGCTCGGCGCGCTCCACGGCGTGCCGCAGGCGAAGGCACTTCCCGGCGATGCATTCGACCACTCGCTGCGGACGGTGGACGCGCTGCCGGCAGACGACCCGCTGCTTCGGCTGGTGGGCGCGCTGCATGACGTCGGCAAGGCGACCACCCTGGCGGACGGCCACTTCATCGGTCACGAGACGGTCGGGGCCCGCATGGTGGAGGCGATCCTCCGCCGGCTGCGGTTCTCGCGCGCGGAGATCGCCCGGGGCGAGCGCCTCGTCCGGCACCACATGTTCGCCTATGGACCGAACTGGAGCGATGCGGCGGTCCGGCGCTTCATCCGCCGCGTGGGCGCCGCGAACATTCCCGACCTCTTCGCCCTGCGCCGGGCGGACGACGCGGCCTCCGGCGTCGTCGAGCCGGTGCGCGGCGGCCTCGACGAGCTGCGCGCGCGGGTCGGCGAGGAGCTGGCCTCCCACCCGCTCGCCGCGCGCCAGCTCGCAGTGCGCGGCGACGAGCTGATGGACGCGCTCCACGTCGCGCCCGGGCCGGTCATCGGACGGCTCCTCGACCGGCTCCTCGAGGCCGTCCTCGACGATCCGGGGCTCAACGATCGCGAGGCCCTGATCCGTCTTGCCCGCGGGTGGCTGGCGGAGGAGCCCGCGACCGCGGAGGGTCCCGGCGGCGAGGATCGCGCGATCCCCGGTGCCCGGGAGCACCGCTGAGGCGCCCGCGAGCGGCGCATCCCGGATGCCGGCGGCTGACACCGCGGGGCGCGCTGGCTACAATCGGCGGTCCGGGCCTCTTCGATGCCCGCGCCACTCGAGCGGAGGGTCCCCAGCCTCAGCGATGACCGCTCTCGGCCGGCGCCCGGTGCGCCTCGAACATCTGATGACCGCGCCCAACGCGTCGCTCGGTGACCTGGATGACGCGATCGCCCTCGTCCTGGAGCACGACCTCGTCGCCTGCCTCACCGTGAGCCCGTGGCTGGTGAAGGCCGCCCGCCGCAGGCTGGGTCGCTCGCGCATCCGGCTCGGGACGGTGATCGGGTACGGTCACGGGGGCCAGCTGCTCTCGGTGAAGGCGTTCGAGGCCAGCAAGGCGCTGGAGCAGGGCGCCAACCAGATCGAGTTCGTCATGAACGGAGGGGCTCTCGTCTCCGGGGAGGACGAGACCGTCTACAACGACATGCTCGCGGTCGTGGACATGGCGCACTCCGCCCTTGCCGCGGCGGGGATCATCATCGAGGCGGAGGCGCTGCCCGCGGACCTCGTCCGCAAGGCCTGCCGGCTCGCGGAGCGGGCGGGCGTCGACCAGGTGGTCACCTCCAGCGGGACCGCGACGGCGAAGCACGCCATCGGTCTCGTGCCGATCCTGCGCGACAGCGTGGGGCCCCGGGTGCAGGTGACGGCCTCCGGCAGGTTCCGTGAGGCAGACGATGTGCTGGCGGCGGCCGATGCCGGCGCCTCACGCGTGGCGACGGTCCTGAACCCGGAGATGATCGGCGCCATCGGGGAGGCATTGGACACTGCACCGGCGTCGGCCGGCACCACGCGACGCTGAAAGAGGGAGAGGGAGGCGCGCATTGCGGATCCTGGTCGTCGGTGGAGCCGGCTACGTCGGATCCACCACCGTCGAGGGACTGGTCGATGCCGGCCACAGCGTGACCGTCTACGACAACCTGTCGACCGGGCACCGGGCTGCGGTCGTCCGCGGGGCGGAGCTCGTCGTCGGGGAGATGGAGGACCAGCGTCACCTCGAGGTGGTCCTCGCCGAGGGCCGCATCGACGCCGTCCTCCACTGCGCCGCCAAGTCGCTCGTGAGCGAGAGCATGACCGATCCCGGCCTCTACTACCGCAACAACGTGGCCGGCGGCGTCGCGCTCCTCGAGGCGATGAAGGGCGTGGGCGTCACCCGGCTCGTGTTCTCGTCGACGGCGGCGGTCTACGGCGAGCCGCGGCGCGTGCCCATCGCGGAGGCGGACCGGACGGAGCCGATCAACCCCTACGGAGCGACGAAGCTCGCCTTCGAGGGGGCCATGCGCTGGTTCGCCGCGTCGCACGGTTTCCGCGCCATCAGCCTGCGCTACTTCAACGTCGCGGGCGCCACCGAGCTCAACGGCGAGGACCACGATCCGGAGACGCACGTCATCCCGCTCGTGCTGCGCGTCGCCAGCGGCGAGGCGACCCACGTCCAGATCTACGGGCAGGACTACCCCACTCCCGACGGGACCTGCATCCGCGACTTCGTCCACGTGCGCGACCTCGCCAACGGCCACCTGCTGGCGCTCGAGGCGACCGGGGAGGGCGATCCCAGCCTGGAGGTCTACAACCTGGGGTCCGCGGCCGGGTTCAGCGTGCGCGAGGTCGTGGAAGCGGCGCGCAAGGTCACCGGCCGGGCCATCCCGGCACGCCCCCTCAAGCGGCGTACCGGGGATCCGCCGGTCCTCGTGGCCTCCTCGCGGCGCGCCCGTCGCGAGCTGGGCTGGACGCCGCGCTTCTCGAGCCTGGAGCAGATGCTCTCCGATGCGTGGACCTGGCGCCTCGCCCACCCGGCCGGCTACGCGGAGCCCGCACCGGCGGCGGCGGGAAGCGGGGTGACCGGCGCGGAGTCCACCGTCGCAGCGAGCGCCGTGCAGGGCTGAGGCCCCTCGCCCGCGCCCGCGGCCACCCACGCCCCGGGGGTCCGGTCCACGCGACGCCGGGGCGACGTGGTACGATTTTCACAGCGGAGGCGCCGCCGATGTGGTCGTGCGCGTAACCTCGCGCCCCCGGCTGACCGCCGCCCCGCTGACGCATACAAATCGGAGAACTTTTTGCCAGAGACACACACGCCGGCGGCTCAGCCGAGCAGCCGCCCCCGCCGCGCCGCAAGCCGCGCTCGACGGACCGCGACCACCGCGACCCCATCCCAGCACCCGGACGCCGAGCCGACCACGGCCTCGCAGACTGCGGGCGACCAGGCCTCCTCCGCTGAGGAGCCGCTTCTCGCCGCCGTCCTGGCGCGAGCCGGCGCCCACCGCTTCGGCGAGATCGAGGTGCCCGTCACCATCGCGCGAGCGCTGGAGCAGATGCACTACGTCACGCCGACGGAGGTCCAGACCCGGGCCATTCCGCCGCTGCGGGCCGGCGAGGACCTCATCTGCCAGGCCCAGACGGGGACCGGCAAGACCGCCGCCTTCGGCATCCCGCTCGTCGAGAAGATCGACCCCGCCGCGGGCCACGTCCAGGCCCTCATCCTGACGCCGACGCGCGAGCTGTGCGTCCAGGTGGCCGATGAGATCGCGAGCCTGGGCCAGTTCCGCAACGTCCACTCCGTCGCCATCTACGGCGGATCGAGCATGGATCGCCAGGTCAGCGCCCTGCACCACGGTGCGCAGATCGTGGTGGGCACTCCGGGCCGCGTCCTCGACCTCATCCGGCGCCGGGAGCTTCGTCTCGACCGGGTCCGGACCGTGATCCTCGACGAGGCCGACCGGATGCTCGACATGGGCTTCGTCGTGGACGTAGAGACCATCCTGTCGCGCTGCCAGAGCCAGCGCCAGACGGCCCTCTTCTCCGCCACCGTGCCGTACGCCATCCTGCGCATCTGCGACCGCTTCATGCGGCGCCACCCGACCCAGATCGCGATCCGGCCGGATCTCAAGACGGTCGAGACGGTCCGCCAGCTCGTCTACTTCGTGGCCGAGCAGGACAAGGTCAAGGCGCTGCTGGAGCTGACGGGTGCCTTCGGGTTCGATCGGCTCCTCGTCTTCCGCCACACCCAGATCGGTGTCGACCGGCTGGCCGCGACCCTCAAGCGGCGCGGGCAGAACGTCGCGGCCCTCCATGGCGGGCTCTCCCAGCGTGAGCGGGACCGGACCCTCGCCGACTTCAAGGCGGCCAGGATCCAGTTCCTCATCGCCACCAACGTTGCCTCGCGCGGCCTGGACATCACGGACCTGCCGTACGTGGTCAGCTACGACCTGCCGGAGGATGCGGACACCTACGTCCACCGCATCGGCCGCACCGGACGCGCCGGCAAGGAAGGGACGGCCATCACCTTCGTCGGCGAGTGGGACCTCGACGCCTGGGAGCAGATCCGGTCCACGGTGAACGCTCCCGTCGAGGAGGGTGAGCTCAGGCTGTACGGCACCGCCTAGGCTCCTTCTCGGGAATCGGCGGTCCTAGCCCGGCCCGCCCGGCGGCGGGCTCGACGCGGGGACGCCATCCACCGGGGGCGGCTCCGCCGGGCCAACGTCCGCGAGCTGCTCCGACGGTTCCACCGAGGCTCCCAGCAGGTCCCGCGCGGTCTGCTCCGCACCGGGCGCGGCGAAGAGGGTGACGTGATCGCCCACCCGGAGCTCGACCGGGCCGCGGGGAACGATGACCTCGTCCTCGCGCTGGACCGCCACCAGGACCACCTGGCGCGGCCACTCGACCCCCGCCACGGTCTTGCCCGACAGCGGGGAGCGCGCGGTAAGGTCCGCTGCCAGGAGGACGCCATCGGCTCCCAGGCCGCGCACCTGCCGCACGTTGCCCGCCAGCGCCCGCCGATAGGCGGCCATGGCGTCCTTCGCGGACAGGATGCCCACCAGCTTCCCGTCGGTGACGACGGGCGCCCAGTCGGCACGGTGATCGGCGAGGCTGCCGAGCGCGTCGTCCAGGCCGTCGTCGGCGGTGACGACCGGGCCGTGCTGGTCGGTGACCGATCCCACGGTCGCCGCCCGGTCCGCGGCCAGGAGCGCCTCGTGGCTGACCACCCCGCGCACGGAGCCGTCGCGCTCCAGGACCGGCGCCCCCCGCAGGTCGGACTCGTCGATCCGTTCCAGCGCTTCGCCAACCGTCAGATCTGCGGAGAGCGCCAGCCGGGGGCGCCTGGCGGCGTCGCCGGCCGGGATCGAGGACATGAGCGGCATGGCGAAGCGGAAGCGGTGGGCCGGCGACTGCTCGCGGCTGCGCAGCTGGCTGCGGTAGATGGTCTTGTCGGCGACGACCAGCGTGGCGATGCCGACCGCGATCATGGCCGGAGCGAGCATGGACAGGTTGTCCGTCATCTCCGCCACCATGAGCATCACCGCCAGCGGGGCGTGGGCCACGCTCCCGAAGAGGGCCATCATGGCCACGATCACGAACGGCGCCGGATCCTGTGGAACGGCCGGCATGAAGGGCAGCGCCACGAGGATGCGCCAGACCGTCGCGCCCAGCAGGGCACCGATGACGACGCCGGGACCGAAGATGCCACCCGAACCGCCGGAGCCGACGGAGAGCGCCGTGGCCAGGATCTTGGCGAACGGCAGGATGATGACCATCGCCAGCGGGAGCGCGAGAAGCGTGTCGCGCGAGAGGCCCGCCTGGACCCAGCCGTAGCCGGTGCCCAGGGCCCCGGGGACCATGATCCCCAGGATCCCGACGAAGAAGCCGGCGATTGCCGGTCGCACCTCGCGCGGGATCCGCTTCACGCGGGCGAAGCGGTCGACGGCGCCGTAGAAGCCGCCCACGTAGAGCCGGCCCACGAGCCCGGCGACGAGGCCGATCAACGCGTAGTAGAGCAGCTGCAGCGGGTTCGTGAACTCGGCGGCCGCCTGCTTGCCGAAGATCGGTGCGAAACCGACGATGGCGCCGAAGATCGAGAAGGCCACCACGGAGGCGACGAACGACGGGACGAGCGCCTCCGACTCGACGTCCTCCCGGTACGGGATCTCCGCGCCGAGCACCGCGCCGCCCAGGGGAGCGCGGAAGATGGCGCCGATGCCGGCCGCCATGCCCGACGCGACCGCGATGCGGGCGTCCCGGGCGTCGAGGTCCAGGAAGCGGGCGAGGAAGGAGCCGAAGCCTGCGCCGATCTGCGCGGTGGGCCCCTCGCGGCCGCCCGAACCGCCGGAGCCGATGGTGAGCGCCGACGCCACGAGCTTGACGAGCGGGATCCGGCTCCGGATCCGGCGCGCTCCGTGGTGGAAGGCGGCGATGGCGGCATCGGTCCCGTGGCCCTCCGCCTCCGGCGCCAGGCGGAAGACGATGATGCCGGCCAGCAGGCCTCCGGCGGCCACCACCAGCGGGATGAGGAGGGGCCGCGCGGCATCGGTGATCAGGTGCCCGCCCTCGCCCACGGGCGTCGCGGGCTGGAAGCCGGCAATGACCACCAGGAAGAGGTGGGTCGTCCACTCGAGGGCCCGGAAGAAGAGCGCAGCGCCGAGCCCGGAGATGACGCCGATGAGCCCGCCCAGGAGCACCCACTTGCGCAGGTACGGGGTGGAGCGGATGCGGCGACGAAGGCGGTCGACCGGAGCGAGGTGGGCGGTCACATCGCCTCCCCGATGGCGGCCGCCATGCGCTCGAGCTCCTCCGTTAGCGCAGACGAAGGGGACGCGGCGCGTGCCACGCGGCGGATCGTCCGGCGCCGGTACTCGACGACCGCGTTGCGCGCGGCCTTGCCGTCCGGGGTGAGCCGGACGCGGGTCGCGCGATGGTCGTGATCGTCCGGCCGCGCGCTCACCAGCCCGCGCCGCTCCAGGCGCCGAAGGAGCCGGCTGGTGCCGGGCAACGACCCGCCGACGCGGGTCGCCACCTCGCTGACGCGAGCGCCGTCCGTCGACTCACCCAGCACGACGATGGCGCGCCACTGCGGCAGCGTCAGCTCGAGACCGGGGGTCGCCTCGGCGAGAGCGCGGCTGGTGAGCGCGACCCCGGCGAAGATGAGGCGCTCGAGCGCCCGGGAGGTCGCGGTCCTTGCCACGTGGCCATCATACCAAATTGGTTGCCACCTGGTAATCAGAATTGTGCGCCCCGCCGTGAGCCTTTCCGGCGCCGGGCGCGTACTCTTGCCAGACGATGCCAACCGATCTTCGCCCCGCCCGGGCCACGGGCCAGCCCGGGGGCCTGCAACCCCAGTTCGCCACCGCCCAGGACGCCGTCATCTCCAGCGTCGACTGGCTCGTGGAGCCATGCTGGACCGGGACGCGCCTGCTCGCACGCTTCGCCGATGGCGGCGTGACGTTCACGGACCGCAGCGGAGCCCCGTGCGGGCAGGACCTCGTCGAGGCGGAGCGGCTCCTCGCGGCCGCCATGGATGCCCGGACGGCCCTGATCGACGGGATCTGGACCCCCATGCCGTTCCTCGGTTCCTCCCGAAGCGTGCCCGGGCGCGACGTTGACCTGCCCGACCGGGACGGGGACGCAGACCCCGAGCGCCGCACCTTCGTCGCCTGGGACCTTGTCGAGCTGGACGGAGCCGCGCTGCACGACGTCCCGCTCCAGGAGCGCCGCCGCCTCCTGGAATCGGTCATCGCGGAGACGGCGCGCGTCCGCATCTCGCCCGCCGTCCGCGTCCCGCTCGACCGCTGGCTCGTCGCCTGGCAGCGGGACGGCTTCACGCACGTCATTGCGAAGCACATGAACAGCCGCTACCGGCACGGGGCCACGGCGGAGGACTGGCTGCAGGTCCCGATCCACGGGGAGCGCCAGCCGGGGATACTCGCCCGGCTCTTCGGCCAGAGGCCCCGCCGGGTCCGCCGTATCGACGACTGAACGTTCCGGGCGCTGCCCGGGTCCGTTCCGGGGCGGCCGCCCCGTCGGGCGGTGCTACCCTAGTCCGGCACCCGCGCCCCGGTGCTCGGCAGACCCCGGTGAGGAGGTCCGACCTGACGTCACAGCCCACGGCCCGCCCCGCCTCGGCGCTCGATGAGAAGGGCCTCGCGGAGGTCCGTCGCATCGGGAACGCCGACCTGATGGTGGGCATCCCCTCGTTCGAGAACGCGGACACCATCGGCTACGTGGTGCGCGCCGCCACGGCCGGCATGGTCCAGTACTTCCCGGACCTCAAGCCGGTCCTCGTGAACAGCGATGGCGGGTCGCCCGACGACACGCCGCGGGTCGCGGTCAGCACCGAGAGCCCCGACTACATCGAGAAGGTGATCCTGGTCAGCCCGCGCCACAAGCTGCAGCGCATCAGCTTCACCTACCAGGGGACGAGCGGAAAGGGGACCGCGGTGCGCGCCCTCTTCGAGGTGGCGCGCGAGCTCCAGGTGAAGGCAATGGTGATGGTCGACTCCGACCTGCGCTCCATCGTTCCGGAGTGGATCGAGCTCCTTGCCGGGCCGATCCTCAAGGGGGGCTACGACTTCGTCGCTCCCCTGTACGCGCGCTACAAGTACGACGGGACGATCACGAACAACATCAGCTACCCGCTCACCCGCGCGCTGTACGGCGTCCGCATCCGCCAGCCCATCGGCGGGGACTTCGCGGTGAGCGGCGACCTCGTGAACCGGTACCTGGAGCTGGCGACCTTCGACGAGGCGACCGCCCGCTTCGGGATCGACATCTGGATGACCCACTCCGCGGTCAACGAGGGGTATGCCGTCTGCCAGGCGCGCCTGGGCGCCAAGATCCATGACGCCAAGGATCCCGCCAGCGACCTGGGACCGATGTTCCGCCAGGTGGTGGGCACCCTGTTCAACCTGGCCGGCGTCTACGCGGACCGCTGGCTGCGCGTGAAGGGCAGCCATCCGATCCCCGAGTACGGGTTCGAGCGGGTCGTCGCGCCGGAGCCGATCACCGTCAACCACGCGAAGCTCGTGGACGCCTTCGACTCCGCCCGCCCGACCCACGAGGAGATCTGGGCCGGGTTCCTGGCACCCGAGCAGCTCGAGCGGGTGATGGCGCTGGATGCGGAGGAGGATCCGGCCGCCTTCCACTTCCCGGCGGAGCTGTGGATCCGCTGCCTCTACGACGCCCTGGTCGCCTACCACCGGCCCGACACGGACGCGGAGCGGCTCCTCGCGGCCCTCACCCCCCTCTACTTCGGACGCACGGCGGGCTTCATCTCCGACACGGCCGAGCTGTCGAACGAGCTGGCCGAGCGTGCCATCGAGGCGCAGGCGCGGGAGTTCGAGGAGCTCAAGCCGTACCTGGTTGCGCGTTGGAAGGCGATGGTCGCGGAGCGCGGAAGCGCCGGGAGCGGCGGCTGATGGCGCCTCGACGCCGGCCCCCGTACCGCATCCTCCTGCCGCTCGCCAACCCGCGCACGGCGCGCGACCTCGTGCGCATCGGTGCGGGGATCGGCTCTGCCCCCGGTGCGAAGCGCGAGAAGGAGATCACCGCGCTGGGCATCGTGGAGGTGCCGGAGGACCAGTCGCTGGCGGAGGGGGCGACCAGCGCCCGGACCGCGCGCCGTCTGCTCCAGCGGGTCCTGGCCTTCGGCGACGAGGAGCGGGTCGAGATCCGGACCATGGTCCGGATCGGGCGCCGCGCCGCGGAGGGGATCATCGAGGCGGTTGCCGAGGAGGGGGCCGACCTGCTGATCTTCGGATGGGGCGGCCCGCCCGCGGGGGCGCGCGGCGGCCAGCCGGCCGCGCCCGAGATCGACGAGTTCACGTCCGCACCGGAGCCCGACCCTTCGCTACCCACCGTCTTCTCGCCCACCATCGACGCCGTCGTCCGCCAGTCGCCCTGCGACATCGCCGTGGTCAAGCAGCGCGGCCTCGACCAGGTCCGTTCGATCCTCGTCCCCGTTCGCGGCGGTCCGCACGCGGAGCTCGCGCTGCGCGTCGCGCGCGACCTCGCACACCGCTTCGATGCGCAGGTGGTGGTCATGCACGTCGTCCCCAACGGCATCGGCGCGCGGGCCTGCGAGCGGCAGCGCCAGGCGCTCGACCGTTTCATCCGCGAGCACGGCGGGGCCCGGCGCGCCAGCGGTTTGGTACGCGAGGCGGCGTCCGTCACGCAGGCGATCATCCGCGAGGCCTCGCACCACGACCTGGTGGTGATGGGCGCGTCCGCCGCGCCAACGAACGCGGGACCCGACGGGCGCTACCTGTTCGGGACCCTCGCCGACTCCGTCGCCTCCCGTGCGAAGCCCACGGTCATGGTGGTCAAGACCCGCCAGCAGCTCGGCCTCGCCACCTTCGACGAGCTCCGCACGCTGGAGGGAAGCCTGCCGGAGGCCGATGCCTTCGTGGAGCGCAGCCAGTCGCTCACCGTGGTGGTGGACCGCTGGTTCGCGGAGAACACGTTCCATGCCGGCGAGTTCAGCGACATCCGCAAGCTCCTGACGCTCAAGGAAAAGGCCGGGCTCACCATCAGCGTGGGCCTTCCCGCCCTCAACGAGGAGAAGACGATCGGGCTCGTCATCAAGCGGATCAAGGGAGCCCTCATGGACCGGGTCCCGCTCATCGACCAGCTCGTCGTGATCGACTCCGACTCCGAGGACCGCACCCGCGAGATCGCCGCGGACCTGGGCGTCACGGTCGTGCGCCACCCGGAGATCCTGCCGGAGACCGGCAGCTACCGCGGAAAGGGGGAGGCGCTCTGGAAGAGCCTCCACATCCTGGACGGCGACATCGTGGCCTGGATCGACACCGACATCAGCAACATCCAGCCCCGATTCGTCTACGGCCTCCTGGGGCCGCTCCTGCGGGAGCCGCGGATCAGCTACGTGAAGGGCTTCTACAAGCGCCCCATCCGCGACGGCGACAAGATCGTCCCCGAGGGAGGCGGACGCGTCACCGAGCTGATGGCCCGCCCGCTCCTGAACCTCTTCTTCCCGGAGCTCTCGGGCCTGATCCAGCCGCTCGCCGGGGAGTATGCCGGGCGACGCAGCCTGCTCGAGTCGCTCCCGTTCTTCACCGGCTATGCCGTGGAGGTCGGGCTCCTCATCGACATCCTCGACCGCGCGGGCATCTCCGCCATCGGCCAGGTGGATCTCGAACGCCGGCTGCACCGCAACCAGCCGCTCCCCAACCTGTCGCAGATGGCGTTCGTCATCCTGCAGGCCGCCATGCGCAAGCTGGAGGAGCGCCACCGGATCGAGCTCCTCACCGAGATGGGACGGACCATGAAGATGATCGCGCAGGACCGCGACCGGTTCAGCCTCAGCGTCCGCGAGATCGAGGACCAGCTGCGCCCGCCCATCAAGACCATCCCCGCCTACCAGGAGCGGCGCCGCAAGGCGGCCGGCCACTGACCGGAGATCGCTGCGGAACGCGGGCGGCCCGGGCCGAACGCACCGAAGGCGGCGCCGACCGCTCGCTCCTCGGCGAGATGGCCCGGGCGGTCGGGTAGGCCGCCGGCCAGCTGACCTCGGACAGCGCGCCGATCTCCGGCTGACCAGCCGCGGGCGGCATCCGGCGTCCCCTTCTATCCTTATCCCGATGGCGTCTCGTTCCCTGCGCGTCGTGATCGCGCCCGATTCCTTCGGTGGGGCGCTCGACTCGGTGGCCGTCTCGGCTGCCATCGGCGCCGGCTGGATCCGGGTGCGACCCGGCGACCACCTGGCACACGTGCCCATGGCCGATGGCGGCGAGGGCACGCTTGCCGCCCTGGCCGATGCCCTGGGCGACGCCTGCTCGCTCCGCACCGCCACCGTCCACGATCCGCTGGGCCGCGAGGTCGAGGCCCGGTGGCTCCTCCTCGAGGACGGGCGGGCCGCTTTCGTGGAGATGGCCGAGGCCTCCGGCCTTGCACGCCTCGTCCCGGCCGAGCGGACCCCGGAGACCGCGCGCCTGGCATCCACCCGCGGGACCGGGGAGCTGATCCGCGCCGCGCTCGACGCCGGGGTGGAACGGATCACCATCGGGCTGGGCGGCTCCGCCACGACCGATGGCGGGGCCGGAATGCTGGCTGCGCTGGGTCTGCGCCTCACCGACCGCTCCGGCCACGACCTTCCGGACGGCGGCGCGGCGCTCGCCGGGGTCGCCCGCGCGGACACCTCAGCGCTGGACCCTCGCCTCCGCACCGTCGCCCTGGCGATTGCCAGCGACGTCACCAACACCCTGACCGGATCGTCCGGCGCCGCCGCAACCTACGGCCCCCAGAAGGGCTGCGACGAGGGCACCGTCCGGGAGCTCGACGCCGCGCTCAGGCACTGGGGCGACGCCATCGAGGCTGCCACCGGACGGCTGGTCGCGGACCTGCCGGGAGCCGGCGCCGCGGGCGGAGCGACGGCGGGCCTGCTGGGCTTCACCCTGGCCGTCCTCAAGCCGGGGGTGGAGGTCGTCGCGAACCTCGTGGGGCTGGCCGCCCGGATGGCGGACGCGGATCTGGTGATCACCGGCGAGGGCCGTGCGGACGAGCAGACGCTCTCCGGCAAGGCATCCATGGGTGTTGCCCGCCTGGCGCGCAATCGCGCCCCGGTCATCCTCCTGTGCGGAGCCCTTGGTCCCGGTGCCGCCACCCTGGACGCGGCGGGCGCGTTCGCACTGGTCCAGCCGATCATCGACCGGCCCATGGACCTCGCGGCGGCCATGAACGATACCCAGCGCCTGCTCGAGAACGCCGCGGAACGCCTGGCGCGCAGCGTCGGCATCGGTCTCGAGCTCGCCAATGGTTGAATCGAAGGCGGCACGACCCAAGCCACGGCGACGTCGCGGGCCGAGCCCCCGGAAGCTTGCCGCCGACCGACGGAAGCGCCGGGTCCTGGTGGAGGCCGTTCTCGGGCGGCTGGGGGAGCGCTACGGGCACCCCGCCTGGGCCGGAACGCGGCTCGACGTGCCGAGCGAACTGGTCCTCACCATCCTGGCCCAGAACACAGCCGACACGAACTCCTTCCGGGCCTTCTCGGCGCTGCGCGAGCGCTACGCGGACTGGGACGCCGTCCTCGCCGCGCCCACCGACGAGCTCATCGAGGTGATCCGGCCCGGCGGCCTGGCCCCCACCAAGGGTCCGCGCATCCAGCACGTCCTCGCGGAGGTGAAGGCAGCGCACCCGGACTGGGATCTCTCCTTCCTGGGCTCGGTGCCGCTGGACGAGGCGCGGGACTGGCTCATCGGGCTGCCGGGAATCGGTCGCAAGACGGCCTCGATCGTCCTCCTCTTCTGCTTCGGCCGCCCCACCATGCCCGTGGACACCCACATCCACCGTGTCGCGCTGCGGATGGGCCTGGTGCCTCCGAAGACCGATGTCGTGAAGGCCCACGACCTGCTGGAGGAGGTCCTCCGCCCCGAGGAGGCCTACCCCTTCCACGTGGAGCTGATCCGCCACGGTCGCGACACCTGCCGCGCGCCGCGGCCCATCTGCGGCCTCTGCCCGCTCACGGACCTGTGCCCGTACTTCGGGGAGGCCTCCCGCGGGCGAGCACCGATGGCGCCGATGCCCCGCGACCTGCGAGATGCCGGCGCTCCGCCCCGCTACCACGACGAGCTCCTCCACGGCTGGGCGCCGCCGGAGGCTCGCTGACCGCCTCGTCGCAGGCGGGCTCCCTCCGGCCCCGACGCTCCCCGCCGCTGCGTCCGCGCGCCGCCGCTGCGCCCGCCCATGGGCTGCCGCTGCGCCGGCCCGTGGCTGCCGGAGCAGCCCATGTTCGAGCGGCGCGTACCCAACGTCGCCCGGCGCTCCGTGCGGATGCCCGCGACCGACATCGGGTTCGAGCGGCGCGTACCGAATGTCGCCCGGCGCTCCGTGCGGATGCCCGCGACCGACATTGGGTTCGAGCGGCGCGTACCGACGTCGCCCGGCGCTGCGTGCCGATGCCCGCGACCGACATCGGGTTCGAGCGGCGCGTACCTCACCTCCGGCGAGCAGAGCGAGAGCTTCACCCGACAACCCGCGTGCGCCGCTGGAACGCGCCCTTGAACCGCAAGCCCACCACGAACGCCCACGTGGCGTTTCCCGGTGGCGGCGCCACCCCGGCGTTTGACACGACCCCGAGCACGGGAGACGGTAGGGAGCCTACCCGCAGGAGGCATCCCCATGCTGAAGATCACCCACGACGCCGCCGTGGCGCTCAACTCCGCTCGCTCGGCCACCGGCGCACCTGACGACTTCGGTGCCCGCTTCTCCATCGCCAACGTCCCGGAGCAGGGTGGAGCCCGGCTCGCGATCACCTTCGTGGACGGGCCTGCGGCCGGCGATGACGTGACCGAGCAGGAGGGCCTCAGCGTCTACGTGGCCCCCGAGCTGGTCCGTGCCATTCCCGAGGCGACGATCGACGCCAAGCCGGTCGACGGCGAGACGCAGCTCGTCCTCGAGCGCGCCTAGGCCAACCCGTGGCGTCCACCGCACCGCCGCCCGGCTCCGAGCCGAGGCGGCGGTCGCCTTGTCCGGGAGGGGCTGCTAGAATCCGGCCTCGCGAGCCGGCCGAAGTAGCTCAGGGGTAGAGCATCGGTTTCGTAAACCGACGGTCGTGGGTTCGAATCCCACCTTCGGCTCCATTCCCCGCCCTATTTCGAGACGCGCCGCACGCTCGTCCGCGCCACGCGCCACGCGCCACGCGCCACGCGCCACGCGGCCCGCGGCGACGTCCGCGCTTGGCCTTTGCGGCGAGTGGCGCTAGACTCGGAGCTCGCGAGCCGGAGCTGGTGGAGCAGGCCCGTCGAACGCCCAGCGTTTCGAAGGAGCCGCATGAACACACCCGCGACCTATCTCCACTGGACGTTCGTCCTCATCTCGATTCCCAACCTGCTGCTGATCGTCGGCATGCTCGTGCTGTTCGTGGCCGCGCTGCTGATCCCGTTCCCGTTCGGTCGTGAACCCACCGACGACGAGCCACCGGAGGCGCGGCCGTGACGGACCGGACGGAGCTTGGCGGCCCGACGCCTTCCGAGCGCGCCGACCAGGGGAACTGGACCGCCGGCGCGCGCCGTCTGCTCGAGCGCTACCTGCCCCTCGAGCACCTCCTGCCCGACCGTCAGCCTGCTTTCGTGGGCTCGTGGGTCTACGTCTTCGGCGTCACCGCGCTCGCGGCACTCACCTGGGTGGTGGTGAGCGGGACCGTCCTGGCGTTCTTCGGCCCGCAGTGGTGGCACCTCACCGGCATCGGCCACTTCTTCAACAGCCTGCACTTCTGGGGGGTGCAGGTCTTCTTCGTCTTCATGGTGCTCCACCTGTGGGGCCAGTACTTCGCGGCCGGGTGGCGCGACGGTCGTGCGGCGACCTGGATCGTCGGGGTGGTGATCTTCGCGGTGAGCATCGTGACCGCCTTCACCGGCTACCTCTCGCAGCAGAACTTCGACGCCCAGTGGATCGCGGTCAACGCCAAGGACGCGACGAACGGCTCGGGCGTGGGAGCCTTCTTCAACGTGCTCAACTTCGGCCAGATGTTCGGGCTGCACGTGATGCTGTTTCCCGTCCTCATCGTGACCGGGGTCGCGATCCATCTCGTGCTCGTTCGAGTCCACGGGGTGGTCAGGCCGATCGATGATTCAGCCGGGGAGCCCGGGCAATGACGAGAGCGCCGGACCCGCAGGAGCCGTACTACGCCGGCGTCCGGATGGTGCGGTACGACCTGGTCAAGGAGATCGTGGTTGCGCTGGTCGTGACCGCGTTGCTGACGCTGCTGCTCGCGGCCGCCTTCTCGTCGCCCGATATTCCACCCGTCACCATTCAACGCTGGGCGCAGGCCGACCCGGTCGACTTCGTGACGACGGCCACCTCCGAGCTGGCCGGGACGAGCGACACGGCACAGTACGGGCCGCCGTACAACCACACGCCCGGCGTCACCCAGGCGCTCGGACCGCTCGACCCGCAGCTGTGGGCGGGGGTCAGCACCCCCATCGACACCGCCACGGATTTCGTGCTGCGGCCCCTGGGTTTCGCCGCCACGGGTGATCCCGTCCTGAGGGGCGCGCTCGCAACCTACAAGTCCGCGAGCTCCGCGCAGCAGCAGGCATGGCTGGGTTCCTACAGCAAGGCTCTCGGGGACGCGACGGTCAAGGGCGGGCAGGTGGCCGTGCCGTCGGGCACCTACGGTCCGGTGCCGGCCCTCACGGCCGGGCTCCTGCAGATCGCCCGCACGGGCGGTCTCGATGGCCTCCTGCTCAACAGCGGGCACTTCTACCAGACCGATTTCACGCTTCCGCTGCTCTTCATGGGTGACGGCACGTACCTGTCGGGACTCGGTGACCAGCAGCACCTGTCGGGCGACCAGTGGGGGATGATGAACGAGACCGGCAGCTATCCGGGGCAGACATGGCTCTGGCTGTTCACCTTCTGGTACCAGATCGCGCCGTTCAACAGCGCCGACAACGCCGACCTGGTGGTCGTCCTGCTGATGGTGGGCCTGACCGGCCTGCTCGCGCTCGTTCCGTTCATCCCGCTCCTCCGCGACATTCCGCGCTGGGTACCGGTTCACCGCCTGATCTGGCGCCGCTGGTATGGAGGGAGCCGCCCGCGCAAATAGCGCACCATCGGAAGGCAGCAGAGAGGATCGAGACATGACTTCCGCACCGATCATCCTCGTCCCCGGCTGGTGGCTGGGCGCCTGGGCCTGGGACGAGGTCGCCGGCTTCCTCCGCACCGATGGCCACGACGTCACCGCCCTCACCCTGCCCGGTCTCGAATCGGCCGATGCCGACCGCTCCACGGTCACCTTCGAGGACCACGTCGAGGCGATCGCGAGCGCGGTACGCGCGGCGAAGGCGCCCGTGGTCCTGGCGGTCCACTCAGGGGCCGGCTTTCCCGGCTACGCGGCGAGCGACCGCGTCCCCGAGAGGATCGCCGCCATGGTGTACGTCGACACCGCACCGGGCATGGGCGCCATGGATGCGGACTTCACCGAGGCCGAGAAGCCCTTCCCCGGGCTCGACGAGCTGGCGAGCTCTGAGAACCTCGACGGGCTCAGCCAGGAGCAGCTCGAGACGTTCCGCGACCGAGCCGTCCCCGAGCCCGGCGGCGTCCTCCGCGAGGGTGCCGAGCTCATGGACGAGCGGCGCCTGGAGATCCCCAGCACCATCATCTGCACGGGGGCGTCGTCCGAGCAGATGCAGGAGTGGGCGCAGGGCGACTACGAGTGGCTGGCCGGGCTCAAGGAGCTGCGGAACGTTGCCTGGGTCGACCTGCCCACGAGCCACTGGGTGATGTGGTCTCGGCCGAAGGAGCTCGCGCAGCTGATCGGCGACGTGGCGAAGGCGCACGGCTCCGAGACGTGACGGGCGCACGGGCGCCATCGGTCGGGGCGACGCATGGTCACGAGGGTCGACGTCGCCGGCATTGAGTCAGCTCCAGAGGTCGACCAGTGCGAGGCCGTGCGTCGAGAAGACCTCGTTCAGCTCGGCGACGTGGTACACGTCGTGGCTGAAGACGCGCCCGATGATGAAGCCGCGAGCGTGCACCCGGTCCTCGCCCCATTCGGGATGGGCGATCACCTCCTCGAGCATCTCGAAGGTCCAGCTGTCCAGGCAGCGCTCCACGATGCGGAAGGTCGCGTCCAGGGCGTCTGCGAGCTGGTCCGCGTCCAGGACGTGCTCGAGGTCGTCGTCCCCGGGACAGTTCCAGGCCGCGTTCGGGAACGGTGTCGTGACGGCTCCGGGCTCGCCCGCGAAGTCGCAGAGCCAGAAGACGCGCTGGCAGGCGAGATGACCGATGGTGGCCCAGATCGGCCACCGATCCCGCCCGGGAGCGAGCGCCAGCTCCTCGGGTGTCAGCGCCGCGACGGCCTGGCGGAGCGTGCGGTTGAGCTCTGGCCAGGCGGGATAGGCAGGTCGAATCACCAACGCGGTTGCCTCCGTGCGGGTCCGGGCGGCGTGCAGCGCGATCGCCGCAGTGATCCCGCGATCCTGAGCTCACTATGATCGGCTCTCAGGACCGACCTCGTCATCCGCGACGTCTCCGTCCTCGACTGCACCGGCCGCGAGCCGTCCCGGCGTCACGACGTCGTGGTCCGCGAGGGCAGGATCGCTGCCATCGAGCAGGCGGGCGCGTACCCGCACCCCGGGGTCGCCCGTGTCGATGGCGCGGGCTGCACCCTCATGCCCGGCCTCACCGATGCGCACGGCGAGCCGCTCGAGGACGTGGCGCTCTTCGCGGACCCGGACAACGTCCGGCTGGTGCTCGGAGGCGGGGAGGTCATGAAGGACACGGACGGGCGCCTCACCGCCTGACGGCCGATACGACCCGCGCAAGTCGGTTCCATCGGCCCTTCCCTTCCACTCGCGGCCGGCCCAGCGTAGTGGCGTGCGACGCGGGTGGGGACCTGCCTGCCTCCGCCACGCGATCCGCCGGGCAGAGGAGACGGACTGATGACTGCATCGACACGGGCCTCGGTGCCGCTGCCGGAGCTCCTCGACTGGCTGCGCGACCACCATGTCGAGTACGAGCTGCACCGGCATCCGACGACCTACACCGCCCGCGCCACGGCGCGGGCCGAGGGCGTCAACCCCGCGACCTTCGCGAAGACGATCGGGGTGGCCGCAGATGACGGGCGCCGGTTCCTCCTCGTCCTCGACGCGACCGACCACCTGGACCTCTCCCGCGCGCGACGCCTGCTCGGCGTTCCCAAGGTCCGGCTGCTCCGTGAGGACGAGCTGGAGGAGCTGGCGCCGGGCTGTGAGGTCGGAGCCCTTTCCCCGGTGCCGCTCTGGGACCTGCCCATCTACGCCGACTACGCGGTCCGCTCGGACGCGGAGATCAGCTTCCCGGCCGGGACGCACGAGCACACCGTGCGGGTCGACCGTGACGCGTGGGAGCGCGCCGCCGGCGTGCGGTACGGGGACCTGGCGGTGGCCGACGCCGGACGGCCACTCTGGGCGCGCGGCTGAGGAGGCCTAGGCCTCGCCCCCGAGGGGCGCCAGGTGCCGCTCGACGACGGCGAGCAGCTCGCGGATCTCGAACGGCTTGGGAAGGAATCCGTCCGCGGCGATCTCGCGCGCCCAGACGGCCGCGTCGTGCGCGGCGGTCATGACGACGACCGCCGGATGCGATCCGCGCCGCCGCATCTCGCGCGCGAATCCCCAGCCGTCGAGCACCGGCATCCGCATGTCGAGCAGGATCAGGCTCGGCATCGTCCTCTCCATCCGCTCCAGCGCGACCACCCCGTTCGCAGCGGTCTCCACCGGGTAGCCGTCCATGCGGAGCACGTCGGCGATGGCCGCCAGGATGGCGGGATCATCGTCGACGATCAGGATGGGCGCCTGCGTTCGATCGTCAGCCATCGACGGCCGGCTCAAGCTCACCGCCCCTTCCCGTTGGTGCCAGTGGTGGCGCGGCCGGCAGCGGGTCGGGCCGCGGCGTGCGGTCCACCGCGCCGGCATCGCCGGCCGCCGTCACCGGGGCGCGGACCGGCAGCGTCACTTCGAAGCGGGCGCCGCCGCCCGGCTCGCTCGCCGCGGCGATCGTCCCGCCGTGCTGCTCCACGATCCCCCTGCAGATGTAGAGGCCCAGGCCAAGGCCGTGGAAGCGGCGATCGTCCACGTTGCTGCCGCGATGGAACCGGTCGAAGAGGTGCGGCAGGTCGGCCTGCGGAATGCCGATCCCGGAGTCGACCACGGCGAGGTGCACCTCCTGCGCGTCCGACCGGATCCGGACCACGACCTCGCCACCGTCCGGGCTGTACTTGATCGCGTTGTCGAGCAGGTTCTCCAGGAGCTGGCGGATGCGGGTCGGATCCACGTCGGCGGTGGCCACGCCATCGGTCTCCAGGCGGATCGAGTGGCTGGCGCTCGCACGGTCCGCGGCGAGCTCGGCGGCCAGGGCGACCAGGTCGGTCTCCTGGCGATGGAGGCTGAGGGCCGGTCGCTCCGCGGCCATCCCGTCCAGCAGCTCGCTGACGAGCTCGCGGAGCCGCTTGGCCTCCGAGACGATGCGCTCGACGCGCGGTGACGGACCGCCCTCCGCATCCGCCTCGCGCTGGAGCAGCTCCGCGTGGAGGAGCAGGGTCGTGAGCGGGGTGCGGAGGTCGTGCGCCGCGGCGGACAGGAAGTCGTCCTTGAGGCGGGTCGTCTCCTCACGAGCGGCGACCCGGGCGGCGTCGTTGATGAGGGCGCGGCTCTCCAGCACCACCGCCGCCTGGTCGGCGAGCAGCTTGACGAGGGCCAGGTCGTCATCCGCGAAGATGGGCGCGCGCGGAGCGTAGACGGTCAGGACCCCGATCCGCCTCGTGCCCGCGGTGATCGGCGCCGCCAGCACGGCCCGCGCCCCGCTCTCGCGGTACTGCGCCGCGTTCGCCGGATCTTCATGCCCGGCGTCAGCCGTGAAGACGGGCGTGCCGAGCGTGAAGGCGCGTCCCCCGAAGAACTCGTCATCGGCGGTCTCCAGGAGCGTCCCGCTCCGCTGGCGGTACGAGAGGGTGCGCCGATCAGGGTTCCACAGGCCGATGACGGCGCCCAGCGCTCCGGTCGACTCCGCGGCACCGCGCTCCAGGGCGGCGACGATGGCGTCACGGTGCGGCAGGCGCGGCAGGTCCACGGCGCGGCCGAGGAAGGAGTGCAGCTCCGGCACCTGCCAGGCCCGCCGGATGAGCGGCGGCGGGGCGAAGCCGAGCAGGTAGGCCACGCCCGCCGACAACGCCGCGAGGCGCACCCCGATGATCGTGGCCGGCTCCGGGAGCGTGAAGATGAGCTCGAGGAGGCTGAGGAGAAGGACGAAGGCGATCAGCCCGGATCCGACGGCGACGGCGAACATGCGACGTGCCGTCACTCCGCGGGACATCCGGGCCTGGATGACGAAGGCAGCGGTGGCGTAGCCGCCCAGCGCCACGAACCACACCTCGGGCAGGGCCGAGAACCAGGCCGGCCACGGCTCGGGTACCAGGAACGGGCTGATGCCGAGCGCGAGGCCCGCCGCCGTGGCCCCGAGCACCAGCGGCTTCGGCTGCGGCGAGAAGTCGTCTGCGAGCCGCAGCATCACGAGCGGCAGGACGACCACGAGTGCATAAAGCGTGGCCGTGAGCCACGCAGCGCTCTCGATGATCTGGAAATCGGGAAGATCGCTGAGCACCATGATGGCCGCGATGGTGCCGAAGAGGAGCGCGATGTCCACCGAGTTGGTCGCCGGACGTCGAAGGGCGTTGAAGCCCACGACGAGGAAGACCCCGATGAACAGCGCCTGGGTCAGCAGCCAGAGAAACGTATCGGCGGGCACAGCTCGACTTCCGGCCGCGGCGCATGGGTCGCGGCATGCCTGCTCGGGCCGTTCGATTGTAGGGCCGCACGCAAACGCTTCAAGTCCGGCGGCTGCGCGGTGCCGGCAACGCGGGTTCGAACGCCTCCGTTCCGCTCAGGAGGTGACCCCGCGGAACCCATGCCGCCGCAGCGGCAGGTGCAGCCGGCGATGGAGCACGCCGACGGCTCCCCGGTGCCCCGCCGCGCGCAGGAGCTCGGCACCCAGCAGGAGCAGGCAACCGATGGCGCCCGCGATCACCGGCAGCCGTGCGAGCCCGAGGCTCACCCCCGCGGCACCCGGCCCCGACCAGGCCGGGATCGCCGTCCAGCCCTCCTGCCAGGCCGATGCCGACGACCCGGTGGCCGCACCGAACAGCGCGCCATAAGGCCCGGCGAGCGGGCCGGCGAGGCAGAGCGCGAGCACGGCCGCGCGCCCAGCCGGCGACGAGCGGCCGGCGCCAGGCCGGGGGCACCGATACGGTGCAGAGCGCCAGCCCGGCGATGCCCAGCAGCAGGAAGGGGACCACTGCGAAGAGCGCACCGATGCGCTCCACGGAGACTGCCGAGATAGGGTGCTCGAGCGCCGCGAGCAATGACGAAACCGACACGGCCAGTCCCACCAGGACGGCCGCCGCCGACGTCGCGGCGATGGCGAGCCGGGTGTTCATGAACGTTCCCCCCGATGCGCGATGTCGCCGGATCATGTCGCCCAACACCCCTCTCTGGCAAGGGTCCAACGGACCTGACGACAGGACGTCCCGCGGGTCGGTTCGGTTGCGGCACGATGTCGGGGTGCAGCGCCACGATCGACACCGCAGGGAGCCCGTCGCCATGGCTCCGCGCCTGCTGGAGCCGATCCTGGCCCAGGTCGAGCGGATCGATCGCACCATCCGCAGGATCCGGCCGATCCGGCCCAACGCCGTCCTCGGTATCGAGCGCCATCGGCACCGCGGCGAGCCGGTGCGCCTGCGGGACGGCACGCTGGTCCGGAGGGGGGACCGGGCGGACATCGTCCACTTCGACAACCGCCGCATGCAGGCGTGGGCCGCGGAGGGCTGGCAGCTGCAGGGCCTGCACGAGTGCCGTGACGAGATGCGGTACCTGGCCGCGCGGATCGCCGGCGAGCCGGACTTTGACCCTCCGCTGGCCTACACGGGCACCAGCCTGCTCGCCGTCCTCGGCCAGCGCATCGGCTTCGAGCGACGCCCGCATCCGCGCGGGCGCTGGACCCCGCTGGAGAACTGGTACGCGCGCACCATCCTCACCCGATGGGCCCGGGAGGGGCGCGGCCGGGTGCTCCTGGGCCGCGGGAACCTGGAGATCGCCGACGTCTGGATCAGCGTCGCCGAGCTGGTACGCCGCTACGGCCCGCGGCCCGCAGGGGAGGAAGATCAGTAGCGCCAGCGCCGCCCGATGCCGAAGTTGCCCAGCGCCCAGCGCACGAACACCCGGAGCATGCCCAGCCGGAAGGGGCCCTGGTGGAGTCGACGTGTCGAGGTCGCGATCCGCTCCCGGCTGATGTGCCCGACCCTGACGCCCGCGCGCCGCGCCCGGACGAGGAGGTCCAGGTCCTCCGACTGGTGGAGCCGTTCGTCGAAGCCGCCGAGCCGCTCGAAGAGGGATCGTTCGATCCACGACATGTTCGCCCGGATCCCGAAGATCCGCTTGCCCCATTCCATCAGGCCGAAGAAGCCACGGTCGAGGAGGTCGCGGGAGTCCGCGACGACGCGGATGCTGGCGCTCCGCTCGCCGGCTGCGGCTCGCTCGACGACGTGGTGGAGAAGCCCCGGGGACATCCAGGAGTCGGCGTCCATGAAGACCAGGTAGCGCCCGCGCGCATGTCGTGCGCCCAGGTTCTTGGCCCGCGCGACGCCGCGCCGGGGATCCTGCAGGAGCTCGATCCGCAGCACGGAGGTCGCCCGCGCCGCTTCCACGACCTCCGCCGTGTCGTCGGTGGACCCGTTGTTGACGACGATCGCCTCGACCTCCTCCATCGGGAGGGTCTGCGCCATGATCGAGCGGAGGGCGATGCCGATGTGGCCCGCCTCGTTGTGGGCGGGCAGGATCACGCTGGCGAGGGGCGGCGGCCCGTCGGCAGCCGGCATCGGCTCAGGCGCCGCCATCGGCTCAGGCGCCGGCATCGGCCTGTGCAGTTGCATGCCAGCCCGCGAGGAGATCCGCGTAGGTCGTGACCGTGTGCCGCCGCGCCAGTTCGGCGATCCGGCCGATGGTCCGGGCAGCCGCGACGGACGACGGGGCGCCGGCGGGGTGCAGGAACCCGGTGAGATCCGGGAGCTGGCTGCCGAGCCAGCGGTTGAGGCTGATGCTCGTATCGCCGCCCATGGCGACCAGGCGCTCCTGGAGGCGGTCCGATCCCATGTAGCCGAAGGTGGGGACGAATCGGACCCGGTCGCGGGCGAGGTCGGCGATCCGGATCAGGCCCAGGACATGGTCGTAGCCCGCCGCCCGCGCGGCCTCGTCGATCCACGCCGGCGCCAGCCAGCCGGGCGCGCAGAAGCCGGAAACGCGCAGTCCGGCGGCCTCGAGCACCTCGCGCCCGCGGCGAAGCCGCCTCGCCGCCTCCTCCCGATCGAGCGAGAGGAACTCCGCGTCGTCAGGGGCGAAGAGGCGCGCCCGCGCAAGCGTGACGGGCGATCCGCGCAGCGGGCCTGCGCTGCGGTGGGTGTAGCCGTGCACCACGATCTCCGAGCCGCGCTCCTGCTCGGAGCGGAGGAGCTCCGCGAGCTCACCGTCGGGACCCAGCTCGACGCCGTCGAAGGCGGGGATCACCTTGAGGACCCGCGGCCGGACGGCCGTCTCGTCCAGGCGCTCGAGCAGCCAGCGCACCTCGCCCAGCCGTTGGGGGCTGACGTCGTGGATCGCGACGACGAGCAATCCGCGCCTCCCTCTCCCGGTCCGACGTTTGTTGGAAGTCTACGGCCCGGCGGCGACCCGCCGGTGGCTAGACTCATCCCGCTCGCCCATGCAGCAAGGAGCACGCCATGATTGTCAGCACGGCGCCGTTCGTCGCCGGTCACCGCATCAAGGAGACGAAGGGCCAGGTCTTCGGCCTCGTCGTCCGCAGCCGTGGTCTCGGCGGAAACATCGCCGCGGGCCTGCGCTCGCTGGTCGGTGGCGAGATCCACGAGTACACCGAGCTCCTGGAGGACACCCGGCGCCAGGCCCTGGACCGGATGGTGCAGAACGCCGCCCTGATGCAGGCCGATGCCGTCATCAGCATGCGGTTCGACTCCAGCGAGATCGGGAACACGATGTCCGAGATCGTCGCCTACGGAACGGCGGTCAGCCTCGTCGCGGACGAAGCCGCACCGCAGGCCCTCGAATAGCCGGGCCGAGGACGAGGGATGGTTCCCGTCATCCGGATCGGCGTCGCGGTCATAGCGGCGCTCCTGATCCTCGCGGGCTTCGTGGCCATCGGCGCGGGTGACGCCGGCGGGGGCCTGTGGGCCATTGCGCTGGGCGCCGGCGGCCTGATCGTCGTGGCCCTGGAGCGCACCCGCTATCGCTCGCAGGCCGCCGAGCGGGGAGCGGGCGGACCGGGTCCCGGGGGCGGAGAATCCGCGCCACCGGGACCGCCGTTCCGGCCCACGGACGAGCGGTTCGTGGACCCGACGACCGGGCGGCTGATGCGCGTCTACGTCGATCCGAAGAGCGGAGAGCGCCGGTACCACGCCGACGCCTGACCCTCGCGATGTCGCGTGGGATGAACGCGAGCGCCCTCGCGCGGGTAGTGTTGGATGGACGCCCGGCGCTCGCCCGCCGCGGCGTCTCTCCCTGTTTGGACCCTAGCCCTCGCGGGAGCCTTCCCCGGCTTCCTGCGGCGCCTCCCCGGACGCCGCCTCCCCGGCGGGTGCGGCCTCGCCCTCGGCGGGCGCCTCGCCCTCCGCGAACGGCACCTGCCCGGCGGCGAGGACCGGCTCCTCCTCGACCCGCGGCGGGACCACCTTGGCCACCATCTCCTCGGGATCCGTCACCATCTGCACGTTGTCGCCCACGACCAGGTCGCGCACGTGGATGGCGGCGTCGAGATCCACCAGGGGCGAGAGGTCCACGGCGATCTCGTGGGGGATGTCGCCTGGCAGGGCGCGGATCCGCACCTGGCTGATGTTCGTGAGGAGCGTGCCGCCCATCTCGTCGAGGGCGGGGGCCGTGCCGGAGAAGACGAGCGGGATCTCGACTTCCATGGTCGCCTTGAGGTCCACCAGGAAGAAGTCGACGTGGAGCGCGTTCCCGGTGAGCGGGTTGCGCTGGACGCTCTTGATGATCGCCGACTCGGCGCGCCCGTCGCCGATCTTCAGCTGCACCAGGCTCGAACGGCCGGCCGCGCGGTAGAGGAGCTCGAACTCCTTGGCGTCCATCTCGACGGCCGTGGACCCCTTGCCCTTGCCGTAGACGACCGCGGGGACCTTGCCAGCCTGGCGCAGGCGGCGGTTCTGCTTGCCGAGCGCGACGCGCGCGTCAACGGCGATCTCATTTGCCATACGGGTGCTCAGATCTTCCTTCGAGGGGCCCGGGGCACGGCCGGGCAACGTGCGATCACGAGTGTGCGAGCCCGGATGGTACCAGCGGGCGGCAGGTGCGGCAAGGAGGCGCCGGCGTGCAGAAGCCGCGGCGTCCCTATAATCCGGGGGCCATGGCTGCCAACATCATGGTCGTCGAGGACGAGCCCGCCGTCGCTCGCGGCCTGCAGGTCGCACTCGAGCGTGAAGGCCACAGCGTCTCCATCGCGCCCACCGGAGAGGATGCAGTGGCCCGCTTCGCCGACCTTGCGCCGGAGCTCGTGGTCCTCGACGTGCGCCTCCCGGGGATCGACGGCTTCGAGGTCTGCCGCCGGCTTCGCCACGAATCGCGCGTGCCGATCCTGTTCCTCACCGCCCGGACGGACGAGGTCGACAAGGTGGTCGGCCTGGAGATCGGTGCCGACGACTATCTCGTCAAGCCGTTCAGCATCCGGGAGCTTGCGAGCCGCATCAAGGCGCTCCTCCGCCGCGCCTACGGGGAGCTCGCCGACACCCAGGCCGGACGCGTCCTGCGTCGCGGAGACCTCGTCATCGACCTGGAGCGGCGCCGGGTGACGCGCGACGGCGATCGCATCGCCCTCACGACGACGGAGTTCGACCTGCTCCGCCACCTTGCGTCGAAGCCCGGGCGCGTCTACACCCGCTCGCAGCTCCTGGAGCTCGTGCGCGACTACGAGGCGCTCGACCAGGACGAGCGCACGATCAATGTCCACGTCAGCCACATTCGCGAGAAGATCGAGCCGAATCCCGCCCAGCCACGCTACATCGTGACGGTGCGGGGGGTCGGCTATGCCTTCGCCGAGGGCTGACACCACGACAGGATTCCTTCGTCGTCTCGACGTCCGCCTGGTGCTCGTCCTCTCGAGCATCGCCCTGGCGGCGCTGCTCCTGTCCGGGATCGCCCTGAGCTACATCCTCCCCGGCTACTTCAAGACGCAGGTCGAGCAGCAGCTCAAGGGGGCCGCCAACGCCACGGTCGTCTACATCCAGAACCGCGTGAACCAGGAGATCGAGAACAAGAACGCGGCCGCCGTCTCGACCCGCGAGCTCAGGGACAGCCTGATCATCGCCCCGGGCGCGCAGTACGCAGCCACCCAGATCGCCCGGGCGACGGTGACCATCCGCTACAGCGCCGACGGCTCCCTCGCCGCCGAGGCAAGGCCGACGAACACCGGCCAGCTCGCCGACGAGGGGCTGGCCCCCGACACCGAGGTCGCACCACAGTCAGTCAGGACCACGCTCAACCTCGGCTCGGACGAGACCGGCGCGGCCGCGGGGCTGCTGGGCATCGAGGTCATCGTCTCGGATCCCTACACCTCGCGAGCTGCCACCGAGGAGCAGGTCCGGGGGACGCTGATCGCGGCGGGCATCATCGCCTTCGTCGGCTCGATCCTGCTCGGCCTGCTGGCCGCGCGCCAGCTCACCGGCTCCCTTAACCGGCTGCGGCGGGTGTCGGCGCGGCTCGCGCACGGTGAGCTGGGGGAGCGGGTCCCCCCGTCCGGAGTGATGGAGGTCGACCAGCTCGGCTCGCAGTTCAACGTGATGGCCGACCGCCTCTCGGAGTCGCTCCGGCTCCTCGAGGCGGACCGCGACCGCCTGCGCGAGTTCGTCGCGGACGTCTCCCACGAGCTTCGGACCCCCATCGCCGCGCTGCGGACCTTCACCGAGCTCCAGCGTGAGGGATCCATCGACGAATCCACCCGGCAGGAGTTCCTGGCCCGCTCCAGCGAGCAGCTGCGCCGGCTCGAGTGGCTCTCCACCAACCTGCTCGACCTGTCGCGCATCGAGGCCGGCATCTTCCCCCTCGACGTGCGCGAGGGCGACCTCCGCGAGCCGATCCGGGCCGTCGTCGAGGCCCACGCCGAGGTCGCGGAGGAGCGCGGGGTCTCGCTCACCTCCGCCGTGCCATCCGATCCGGTCGCCCTGCGCTTCGATCGGGAGCGGGTGGTGCAGCTCGTCAACAACCTGGTGGGCAACGCGCTGAAGTTCACCGAGCCGGGCGGCGAGGTCTCGGTCGAGGTGGCCGATGCGCCCGGCACGGCCTCCATCGTCGTCCGGGACAGCGGGCCCGGGATCCCCGAGGCGGAGCTGCCGCACATCTTCGACCGCTTCTATCGGGGCACGAACGTGGGTGAAGCCCGCGCCTCGGGGAGCGGCCTGGGGCTGGCCATCGTGCGCTCCATCGTGGACATGCACGGTGGCGACATCGGGGTGGCGAGCGAGGTCGGGAGCGGCACCGCTTTCACCGTCACCCTGCCGCGGATTCCCGAGCCCTTCGCCGCCTCTGCGCCGGAGACCGATCCGCCGTCCCACCACGGCCTGCGGCGCCCCCGCCGGGGCCGCGAGGGTGGGGCCGACGCCTGATCGGGCAACATGAACGAATCTTCACCGTCCCCACGTCACGCCCGCAACGGGCGGGCATGACCATCAGGAGAGCCCCATCCCCATGCCCTGGCAGCGCGAGACCGATCCCGTGGAGTACCAGAAGTACGGACCTCCTTCCACCGGTTCCCAACCGGAGTGGGAGCGGAGCGCGCCCGCATGGTCGACGCGTCCGCCAAGCTCCCCGGAGCCGCAGCCCGCGGCGCGGAGCGCGCTCCTGCCGGTCGTCATCGTGGCGCTCGTGGTCGGCATCGTCTCCGGCTCGCTGAGCTCGGTGGCGATCATGAACCTGGTAGGCCCCGGGCCTGCCTCCCAGCCGCTGGCGCAGTCCTCGAGCAGCGTCGCGACCAGCGTGAACCTGGAGGAGTCCTCCGCGGTCATATCCGCGGTGCAGCGCGTTGCTCCCGCCGTCGTCACCATCACCGCGGAGAGCGGGACGAACGCTTCCGGCAACGGCATCGGCTCGGGCTTCATCTTCGACGCCAACGGCTGGATCCTCACGAACAAGCACGTCGTCTCCGGAGCGGACCGCCTGTCGGTCCGCCTCAACGACACGCGCTCGTTCCCGGCGACCGTCTACGGCATCGACACCCTCACCGACCTGGCGATCGTCCGCATCCAGGCCTCGGGGCTGCCCATCGCCCATCTCGGCAGCTCGGCGAACCTGCAGTCCGGCCAGGTGGCGATCGCCATCGGCAACCCGCTCGGCACGTTCGAGAACACCGTCACCACCGGCGTCGTCTCCGGCCTCGGCCGGCAGATCACCGCGGGCGACTCGGGCGGCCAGACCGCAGAGGACCTGAACAACCTGATCCAGACCGATGCCGCCATCAACCCGGGCAACTCGGGCGGACCGCTCGTCGACTCGGGCGGCAACGTGATCGGCATCAACACCGCGGTGAACCAGAACGCGCAGGGCCTGGGGTTTGCGATCCCGATCGACGTTGCCAAGCCGATCGTGCGGCAGGCGCTGGCCGGCCATCCGCTCGCGCGTCCCTGGATCGGCGTCTACTACCAGCTGGTGACGAAGGGGCTGGCCCAGGATCGCCACCTCTCCGTGGACTACGGCGCCCTCGTCGGGTCATCCGATCCGACCGCGCCGGCGGTCTTCAGGGGCAGCCCGGCGGCGACCGCGGGGATCCGCGACGGTGACGTGATCCTGTCGATCGACGGGGTTCGGGTGGACGCGGCCCACGACCTGTCGAGTCTCATCGTGCCGCACGACCCCGGCGACCGGATCTCGCTGAAGGTCCTGCGCGGCGGACGGACGACGACGGTCTCGCTCACGCTGGGGACGCTGCCCGCACAGAACGGCTGACCGACGGCTCAGCCGTCGCGGGGGCGACGGACGGTCACCTCCACCGCCTGGAACGGCCCGGGGAGCGGGGCGCGCGGCTTTCGCACCCGCACCTCCACCCGGCGCGCACCGCTGGACTCCAGCACGGCATCCGCGATCTTCCCGGCGAGGGCCTCGATGAGGCGGAAGCTCTCCCCCTCCACGATGCGCGCCACGAGGCTGAAGACCGCCCCGTAGTCGATGGTGTCCTCCAGGGCGTCGCTCGCCGTCGGCCGGTCCAGGTCCGTCCACAGCTCAACGTCCACCTCGAAGGGCTGCGGCTCGAGGCGCTCCTCCAGCGTGACGCCGTGGCGTGCGAGGAAGAGCATGCCGCGCAGGACGATCCTGTCGTCGTCGGTCACGACTCCGCGCTCCCGCCGGCTGCGGCAGCCGGCGTTCCGGTTCCGAAGCGGACGATGGCGTCCGCCACCCGGATCGTGCGGGAGATGGGGGCCACGTCGTGGACGCGCACGATGTCGGCGCCGCCGGCGATGGCGAGCGCGACGCTGGCCGCCGTCCCTTCCAGCCGATCGTCGGGCGGCGCCCCGTCCAGCAGCTCGCCGATGAACCGCTTGCGCGAGGTCCCGACCAGCACGGGCAGCCGGAGGACGGCCTTGATCCGGGCCAGCCCGTGCAGCAGCGCCAGGTTCTGGACGCGGGTCTTGGCGAAGCCGATGCCGGGGTCGACGACGATGCGTTCGCGCGGGACGCCGAGCCGGATCGCCGCGTCGACCGCCTCCGCCAGCCACGCGGTCACCGTCTCGACGACGCCGTCGGGGTAGTTGCCGGCCCCGCTGTTGTGCATGATCACGAGGTGGGCCCCGGCACGGGCGGCCGCGACGGCGGTTCCCGGGTCCCGCTGCGCGCCCCACACGTCGTTCACGATGACCGCCCCCGCGTCGAGTGCCGCGGCCGCCACCTCCCCGCGGCTGGTGTCGATGCTCACCAGCGCCCGGCCCGCGAAGGCGCTCGCGAGGGCGGCCACGACGGGCACCGCGCGGGCCAGCTCGACCTCCGGATCGACCGGCTCCCGCTCACCGTACGCACTCGGCGGCCGGGTCGACTCCGCGCCGACGTCGAGGATCTCCGCGCCCGACTCGACGAAGGCCCGCGCCTGCTCCAGCGCCGCGGCCACCGTTTCCGCCTCACTGCGCCCGGGGAGCGCCAGCCCGTCACCCGAAAAGGAGTCGGGCGTGACGTTCACGATGCCCATCAGCCAGGTCTTCTCGCCGAAGGTCAGCTCCACGTCGCGGCCTCCTCGCCGTTCGCATCATCATCTTCTCGCTCGCCGGTCAGGAGCGCGCGGATTGCGCCGACCAGGTACAGGGAGCCGGCCACGACCACCGGCTCGTCGCCGCGCACCGCGGCGGAGGCGCGCTCGAGTGCGGCGCGAGGGCTGGCGGCGATCTCGCCGCCTTCGCCGCCGATCGAGCGCCAGGTGCGGAGGAGCTCCCGGGCCGGACGGGCATGGGGATCGTCCACCGCGGTGAAGACCGGGTGCATGTCGAGAGCCGCGAGCGGACGGAGGACGCGGGCTGGCGGCTTGTCGCGCATCGCGCCGAAGACGAGCGTGGACCCGCGGAGCCCCAGCGCGTCGAGCGCCCCCGCCAGCGCGGCGGCGCCTGCGGGGTTGTGGGCCCCATCCAGGAGGACGCGCGCCGCCCAGCCGGGACGCCCGTCCAGCAGCTCCATCCGTCCGGGCCAGCGCACCGTCTCCAGGCCGCGGCGCAGGACCGCCTCGTCGATGTGGATGGCCGCGCCGCGCCGCGCCGCGTCCTCCTCGATGGCGTCCAGCGTGGCGGCGGCCACCGCCGCGTTCGCCGCCTGGTGCTCGCCGATCAGGCCGATGACGACGCCCTCGAAGCGCCCCCCGGGCGTCTCGAGGTCGACCACGATCCCATCCCATCCCATGGCCCGCAGGGTGGCCCGGTACGCCTGGCGATCCCCGGCTCGCCGCAGCGGAGCGCCGACCGTCGAGCATCGCTCGCGGATGGGCGTCAGGCCGCGACCCCATGCCCCGCTGACCGCCAGGTCGCCGGGTTTGATGATCGCCGCCTTCTCCGCGCCGATCCGTGCCAGGGTCGGACCCAGGTAGCGCTCGTGGTCATGGGCCACGTTGGTGATGACCGCCACGCCGGGGTCGAGGAGGTTCGTGGCGTCCAGGCGTCCGCCCAGACCGACCTCGACCACGACGAGATCGACCGCGGAGCGTGCCAGCACGCCGAAGGCTGCGGCGGTGAGCGTCTCGAACTCGGTGGGCGGCCCAAGCGCCGCCGCCACGGCATCGGCCGCCGGGAGGACCGCCGAGACCGCGGCCGCGAACCGTTCGCGGCTGATCGGTCTGCCGTCGATCGCGATCCGTTCGCGATAGCTGACCAGGTGGGGTTTGGGCATCGTTCCCACCCGCAGGCCGGCGGCCTGCAGGACGGAGCGGACCATGGCGACCACGCTCCCCTTGCCATTCGTCCCGCCCACCAGGGCGCCGTGCAGCCGCGCCTCGGGATGGCCGAGCTCGTCGAGGAGGCGACCGATGCGCTCCAGCCCCAGGCTCATGCCGAGGCGGCCTCGCGCCTGCAGCTCCGAGACGGCCGCGGCGTAGTCGAGCGCCGCGGTACCACGCGTGGTCAGCGGCGGCTCACCCGTTCTCGTCCTCGAAGAAGACGCAGTCGGGGAACTGGCCGGTGAGGCACAGGTCGCTGACATAGCCGCCGTCGAGATGGACCCCGGCGCGAAGCTCGCAGCGGCTCACCACGCCCTCCTGCTTCATGAGGGTGCGGAGCAGCTGGGGTGCCTGGACGGGCACCCGGCCCCGGCTGCCGTGGGTCAGGTAGAAGTGCGGGCAGGAATGGCGCCGCGGACGGTTGTACCCGAGCGGCACCCCCCGTCGCCCGACGTGGACGGTGAGCGGTTCGGGGGAATCGGCGTACCGCTTCTCGGCGATGGCGCAGCGGCCGGGCTCGCAGTCCTTCCCATCGTGGCAGCACGCCCGCGCCGGCCCGATGCCCTCCACCGCCCACAGCTCCCAGCAGGGGCGGCGGAGGATGAAGGCGGGGCAGCGGTAGCGAATGGAGAGGTCGCAGTTCTCGACCTCCCAGCACATCGTCCGACGGTCACCGCCGCGTCGATCGAGCGAGACCGCGTTTCCGGTCTGTCGGCGATCCGCTCCACTCCGCCGGTCGGTCTTGATGATCACGGGCAGCCTCTCCTCCGTGCGCCGAGTGTAGCGGCTCGGGCCGCACTCTCGCGGCGGCGGCGGTGCCTGCGCGCGCCGGGAAAGGACCGCGCCGCGACGCCTCCCCATGACGAGAGCCGGCCTGTCGGCCGGCTCGTGCGCCAGGTGATGGCCGGCATCGGTGCCGACGGGGCGGTTCTAGAGGTACTGCGCCAGGCGCTCCTCCATGGTCTCCTGCGGCATGTAGCCGACCAGGCGGGTCACCTCGCGTCCGTCCTTGAACACGATCAGGGTGGGGATGCTGAAGATGCTGTACCGCATGGCCAGCTGCTGGTTCTCGTCCGTGTTCACCTTCGCCGTCTGCAACCTGTCCGGGTGTGCCTCACCGATCGCCTCCACCACGGGGGAGACGAGCCGGCAGGGCCCGCACCATGGCGCCCAGAAGTCCACGAGGACCGGCTTCTCGGCGTTCAGAACCTCCGCCTCGAAGGTCGTTACATCGACCGTGATCGGGGCTGTCATCGTCTTGGTCGTGTGCCTCCCATGATCTGCCACTGGACTCGCTGGCAGTGCGCTGATGCTAGCACTCGGCTGCCGCTGCCGAGCCCGCGGGATGGCCGGGCAGCCTGCCGACCACTGCCCGCTGCTTCTGCCTGCTGAGTCTTCCTCCCGGGCAGACCCCACCGGTCTGACTCGCCCGGGGACTCACCGGGCGCGGATCGGGTGGGACTCGTGCGATATGAGTCCTCGACCGGCTCGTCCCGCGCGCCGCGGCCGGCATCCGCGCCCGGTGAGTCCCCGGCGGACTCAGGCAGCGGGTGGCAGCGGACTCAGGCAGCGGGTGGCAGCGGACTCAGGCAGCGGGTGGCACCGCTGCGGTGTCAGGGAACGGCCGGCGGCGACGAGGGCGTCGGCGACGGCGTGGGCGTGGGAGTCGGGACCGGGGTCGGGGTGGGCGTGGGCGACGGCGACGGCGTGGGCGTCGGCTCCGGGCCCTTGCTGATGTAGATGTCGACCTGTGAGCCCTTCGGGACCGTCTCGCCCTCGCCCGGCGCGGAGCGCGTCACGGCCCCCTCGGGCTGGTCGGTGGAGTATTCCGGGGTCACGTTGCCCAGCTGCAGCCCGGCATTGGTCAGCGTCGTCTGCGCCTGCTGGCTCGTCTGGCCGACGAGTCGAGGCACGGTGACCGTCTCCTGTCCCGCGGAGACGACCACGGTGATCGTCTGGCCCCTGCTCACCGGAGAACCCGATGCCGGGTCCGTGCTGATCACCTGGTCCTGCGGCACGCTGTCGGAGTTCTGCGTCTGCTCGTCCACGATGAGCCCGCGGTTGCTGGCATCCGCCTTTGCCTGGGTGATCGTCCCGCCCACCCAGTTGGGCATGGCGAAGGTCGCGACCGATGGCGACGGGCTCGCGCCCGAGCCTCCCAGCGAGGCGACGATCTGCGCCCCCAGGAAGCCCATGACGCCCAGCAGCAGGACGGCGAGCAGGACCAGCAGCCAGATCCACCATGGCTGGCCCTCGCGCCGGGCCGGTCGGGCCTGGCGGCGCGGCGGCCCGGCGTACGGGGCGCGGTCGGAGGGTCGTGCGACGGGCGGCGGCACGTAGACGGTGGGCTCCCCGGCCGGGGGCAGGGCGGCCGGTGGCGGCGCGGCGCCGACGAGGCCGGCGGGGGCCGAGCCCGGGTTCTGCTGCCAGCCGCGCAGCGCCTCCGCGAACGAGCCCGCATCCGGGAAGCGGCGGGCCGGGTCGCGCTCCAGGGCGCGGCGCAGGATCGCCTCGAGGCCGGCGGGCAGCGGCTGGCCGGCCACCATCGGCCTGGGGGGATCGTCCGTCAGTCGCTTCAGGGCAACCCCGGCGGCGGAGTCGCCCTCGAACGGCCGGCGGCCGGTGAGCATCTCGTAGAGGACGATGCCCAGTGCGTAGACGTCCGAGCGGCCGGTGACCTCGTCCCCGCGCGCCTGCTCGGGGCTGAAGTAGTGGACGCTGCCCAGCGTGGTGCCGGTGACGGTCATGGACGCCTCCGAGACCGCGCGGGCGATCCCGAAATCGGTCACCTTCACGTCCCCGTCGTCGGTGATGAGGATGTTGCCCGGCTTCACGTCGCGGTGGACGATGCCCCGCCGGTGCGCCGCCTCCAGGGCGGAGGCGACGGCAATGGCCACCTCCACCGCGTCATCGGTCGAGATGCGTCCGCGGTCGCGGAGGATGGTCGCCAGGTCCCGCCCGTTGACGAGCTCCATGACGATGAACTGCGTCTCGCCGTCCGGGTCGGTCCCGTAGTCGTAGACGCTGACGATGTTCGGGTGGGAGAGCGAGGCGGCCGAGCGTGCCTCCTGGCGGAACCGCGCGGCGAAGCCCGGATCCCCGGAGTACTGCGGGCGGAGGATCTTGACCGCCACCTCGCGGTCGAGCTGCTGGTCCACGGCGCGCCAGAGTGTGGCCATCCCGCCCTCGCCCAGTGGCCCATCCAATCGGTATCGTCCGCCGATCTCGCGGCCGATCATCTCCACGCGCGCTGCGTCCTCCGTGGCGTCCGACCCCCGGCAACAGGACGGTCGGGGGCGATGCTATCGGTTTCTAGTCTCGCAGGTCGAGGCCCCGGACGAACGATCGGATGGCGTCCGCGTCGTCGGACTCGAGCGCGACCGCGATCGTCGCCTTCAGCCAGCCCAGTCGCGTCCCGGCGTCGTGACGCTCCCCGTCGAACTGGCAGCCGAAGACGGCCTGCTCGTGACTGAGGGCACGGATGGCATCGGTCAGCTGGATCTCGCCCCCCGAACCGCGCGGCGTCGTCTCGAGGACGTCGAAGATCTTGGGGGTGAGGACATAGCGGCCCAGGACGGCGAGGTCCGACGGCGCCTCGTGCACGGCCGGCTTCTCGACCAGGTCCTCGATCTCGATGACCTTGCCCTCGTCGTGGCGGGGGGCGGCGATGCCGTAGCGCGTCACGTCCTCGGGCGGAACGCGCTGCACGGCGATGACGGAGCCGCGATGGGCGTGGTACGCGTCGATGAGCTGGGCCGTGACGGGGGGGCCCCCCGGGTTGAGCATGACGTCGTCGCTGAGGAGGACGGCGAACGGCTCGTCTCCCACGAGCTCCTTGGCCATCAGCACCGCGTGGCCCAGGCCGAGCTGCTCCTTCTGGTGCACGAACGCGATGGTGCCGATCTCGCTGATGTGGCGAACGGCGCGCAGGTTCTCGATGTCCCCGCGCTCCTCCAGCCAGCGCTCCAGCATGGGGTTGGAGTCGAAGTGGTCCTCGATGGCGCTGCGGCCCGAGGCGATGACGATGATGATCTGCTCGATCCCGGAGGCGACGGCCTCTTCCACGGCGTACTGGATGATCGGTCGGTCGACCAGCGGCAGCATCTCCTTGGGAACTGCCTTCGATGCCGGGAGGAAGCGGGTGCCGAATCCCGCGGCGGGCAGGACGGCCTTTCTGACGTGCACGATGAAGGGCTGGCTCCTTGCTGTCAGGTGGGGGAACGGCGCCCCGCCGCGCGCCGTGGCGCGCTGGATGGCGGGTACCTCTCGGGGTTCCTCACGGGGGGCCAAGTATACCGAAGTGCGTCCGCACGGGCCTCCGTGGCACCGGCGGCGGACCGATGGCGGCGCATCCGGCGTCCCGTTCCGGCCCCGGCGTTGCGCCCGGTGCCGGCTTCCGACGCTACAATCCCTTCCCGATGTTCAGATCCCTGGCGCGCACCCTGCGAGGACCGAGCCGCGACCCACGGATGACCTACGTCAGCCGGCCGCTGCCGCGTGACCTGCACGACGAGCAGGTGCTCGCCGCGCTCGACATCGCGCTCGCCGCGGACCCGGATCCCGCCTACCTGGTCGAGACGCTCCCGCCGGCGCTGCGCGAGGCGACCGGCCGGGACTACGAGATCCTGGACCGCTCGGTGGGCGACGTGACCGGCGCCTTCACCCGGACGATGGTGATGATCCGGGACGGCAGCGTGGGCCTCTGGCCGGGCTATGCGGCGCGGTCCTATCCGCTCCTCGCTCGCGACGCGCGACGGAACGAGACCCGCGCGGCGATCGCCGAGGCGGAGGAGGCCGCCGCGCCCGACCGCAAGGCCGGCTGGGAGCCCCCCGCGCCCGTGGTGCGGACGCCGCCGCCGGAGGTTCCCGTCGGGACCGCCACCGGCGGCGCCAGCGAGGTGCAGGATGCCGGGCCGCTGGACGACGAGTCGAGGACCTGAAGGAGCCTGAGGCATGGGCCGCCAGAACATTCCGCGCGACCAGTGGCTGGAGATCGGGTCCGAGTGCCCGCACTGCGGTGAGCGGCTCAACGAGTCGTACGTCACCTCGTGGCGGCCGCTTCCCGAGGATCCGAAGCTGCTGATCCTCACCTGCCCGAACTGCGGCGACCGGGTGGAGATCAACCACATCTGAGGGTCCGTCCGTGCACCGGCGCCGCGGGTGCCGGGACGGTGCGGTGTGGTACCCCCAACCGGATTCGAACCGGTGATCTCCACCTTGAAAGGGTGGCGTCCTAGGCCTCTAGACGATGGGGGCGCCGCTGGAGCCGGGCCCGGAATGGCCGGTCTCAGCGCAGATCGTACCGCGCTCAGCCCAGGCCGAAGGTGAGGAGGAGGATGATCGTGGCCGCCAGGGCGCCTGCTCCGACCACGACCGCCAGCCCACCCGCCACGGCGATCCCCACCGCGCGCCCGGCGCAGCCGTCCCGCCACGAGCGCAGGGACCAGACCCAGGCCTTGACGAAGAGCAGCCCGCCGAAGACGACGGCGATCAGCCCCGCGGCGAGCAGGGAGTAGACGGAGACCTGCGTGTTCCGCACCAGCAGGCCGACGGCGACGAGCGCCCCGACCACGATGTAGGCCACCACGCCCAGGATCAGCCAGCGGAGGAACGGGTGGACGCGGCCGGATCGTCTCCGCGGGGAGCCGGCGGAGCGCGCGGCCATGGGTCCGGACCTCACGGGCGGCCCCTTCGCAGGCGTCCGTCAGAACCCGGCGTAGCGGTCCTCCTTCCACGGATCGGCGGTGTTGCTGTAGCCGTTGCGCTCCCAGAAGCCCAGCCGGTCCTCCGTCGCGAACTCGACGCCGCGCAGCCACTTCGCGCTCTTCCAGAAGTACTTGCCCGGGACGATGGCGCGCAGCGGGTAGCCGTGCTCCGTCTCCAGCGGCTCCCCGGCGAAGCTCCAGGCCAGGAGGCAGTCCGGCTGCATGGCCACCTCCAGCGGCACGTTGGCGGTGTAGCCGGACTCCGCGTGGAAGATGACGAAGCGAGCGTCCGGTGCGGGCCGGGCGACCTCCGCGATGTGCGTGAAGGGCACGCCCTCCCAGGTCGTGCCGAGCTTGGACCAGCGCGTGACGCAGTGGATGTCGAGCGTCACCGTCGTGGCGGGGAGCGCCCGGAACTCGGTCCACGCCAGGGTGAAGGGAGTCTCCACCTCGCCGAAGACGCGGAAGTCCCAGCGGGACAGGTCGGGGTACTCCGGGGTGTGGCCGAAGTGGAGGACCGGGAACTTCTCGGTGAGCACCTGGCCCGGCGGGATCCGCTCCAGGATCTCCGGGTCGTGCGTCGTCCTCTGCCATGGGAACATGGCGCGAAGGGTGCATGCACCGATGTCGGCCGTCAAGATCGACCGGTGCCTGACCGAACCTGGCACGGCCCGCGGCTAGACTCGAGCCGATGGCCGGTCCGCACCACGGCTCCTCTCCGTTCGCGGCCTTCGCGGCGACCGCCGACGCGATCGCCGGCACGCGCTCGAAGCTCGTCAAGCGCGACCTCCTTGCCGCGTACCTCCGCGACCTTCCGGAGCCGGACCTGCCCATCGCCGCGACCTTCGTCTCGGGGCGTCCGCTGGCGGGAGCGGGGGACCGGCTGGGGCTCGGCTGGGTGCAGCTCTCCGGCGCGCTGCAGGCCGCGAGCGGTGCGGGCGACGACGAGCTGCGAGGCGCGTACCTGCGTCACTCGGATCCGGGGGATGCCGCCGCCGACCTCCTGGAACGGGTCCCGGCGGGTGCGGCGCTCACCCTCGCGGAGCTGGATGCGGGCTTCCGTGGCATGGCGGCGGCCCCCGGCACCGAGACGCGGACCGGGCTGATGGCCGGGCTCTTCGCACGGGCGAGCGCCGACGAGGCGCGCTACCTCGCGCGCATCGCGGCTCGCGAGCTGCGGATCGGCCTGCGGGAAGGGCTCCTGGAGGAGGCCATCGGGGCCGCGTTCGACCGCCCCCTGGAGGACGTGCGGCGCGCGCTCATGCTTGTCGGCGAGGCGGGTGAGGCTGCGGCGCTGGCCCGTGCCGGCCGGCTCGGCGAGGCGCGCCTTCGCCTTGGTCGTCCGGTCCGCTTCATGCTCGCGACCCCGGTCGCCGACGCCGGGGAGGTCGTGCGCCGCGTGGGCGCGGAGGCCTGGATCGAGGACAAGTACGACGGGATCCGCTGCCAGCTGCACCTGGGCCCGGGGACGGACGGCGCACGCCTCTTCAGCCGCGACCTGAACGAGATCACCGTCAGCTTCCCGGAGGTCGTGGCCTCCGCCGCGGAGCTGGGCCACGCGCTCGTCCTGGACGGAGAGCTGGTCCCGTTCCGCGAGGGCGCGGTGATGGACTTCGCCGCGCTCCAGACGCGCCTGGGCCGCGTCGACCCCGGACCGGAACTCGTCGCCGAGGTGCCGGTGGTGCTCGTGGCCTTCGACCTGCTGCATCTCGACGGGGAGGACCTGCTGGACGTCTCCCTGCGCGAGCGGCGCGGCGCGCTGGAGCGCCTCTCCCTGCCGGAGCGGAGCGCCGGCGGCCTCCTCTACTCGCACCTGGCGACGGTGCGCGGGCCGGCCGCCGTGGACGCCGCCTTCGACGAGGCACGCGAGCGCCACAACGAGGGCCTGATGATCAAGGATCCGGCCTCGGCCTACCAGCCGGGCCGGCGCGGCCTGGGCTGGCTGAAGCTCAAGCGCGCGCTCGCCACGCTCGACTGCGTGGTGGTCGGCGTCGAATGGGGCCACGGCAAGCGGCGCGGCGTCCTCTCGGACTACACGTTCGCCGTCCTGGGACCCGACGGCGAGTCGCTGCTCACCATCGGCAAGGCGTACACCGGCCTCACCGATGCCGAGATCGCGGAGATGACGCGCCACTTCCTGGCGACCACGGTGAGCGACCACGGGCGGTACCGCAGCGTGGTGCCGGAGGTGGTCGTGGAGATCGCCTTCGATCGCATCATGCGCTCGAGCCGGCACCGCTCCGGCTTCGCGCTGCGCTTCCCGCGCATCCTGCGGATCCGGAGCGACAAGGGGCCGGACCAGGTGGACGACCTGGCGGCGGTCGAGCGGCTCTTCGCGGAGCAGGCCTCCGGCCGGATCCTCCTCGCGACCGGCGCGGGAGGCGAGACGGAGCGGATCGCCGCGGGGCTGCGCGGCGCCGAGGATGCGACGCCGGGCGCGGGCGCTCGCCGCTAGATCGGCCGGGAACGGACGTCGGCGCCGACATCGGTCCTGCTAGCATCGGCGGACCATGAGCGTCTTTGGAGATCCGTTCGGCTCCGACGTCACGACCGTCAGCCTGGACCTGTACACGACCGACTACCGCGTCTCCGGGAGCATGGCGACGCGCTTCTCCCGGGTCAGCGACATCCTCAACCAGGTCACCACGACCCACCTGCTGGTGGAGCAGGCGACGGTCTCCGAGTACGCCGATCCCACGGCCACCCTGGGTTCGCGCCAGGTCCACGTAGCGCTCGACGAGATCCTCCTCTGCGTTGCCGCGACGGAGGGCACCCCGCGCCCGGAGATGCGCATCCCCAAGCGTGCCGTGAAGGCGCAGCTCGGGATTCCGCCCTTCCGGGTCACCGGCACGGTCCACGTCCCGCAGGGGAGCCGGCCGGTGGACGGGCTGCTGAACGCGGCGGACCGCTACGTCACCGTGACGGATGCGGCGATCGCCTCCGCGGCGCACCCGGAGCTGTCGCGGAACGTGGCCGCGGTCGCGGTCCAGCGCCGCCGCGCGCACATCCTGCTCGTGGCCGACGACGAGCGCCCCGACGAGCTGCTGGCGGAGATCCTCGACGAGGCGACCGCGAAGGGCTGGCTCGGCGAACGTGATCCGGGCCGCCAGCCCGGGCCGGGCCCGGCGGGGAGCCCGGAGCGGGGCTAGCTCCTACGCCGTCCCGGGAACCGATCCGCCCCGGCGAGCTGAACCGCCCGTGGCCGGCGGCTCATCCCCGGACCGGCTCGTCTCGATCACCGACTCGGCGAACGCGATCACCCGCTCCGCGTTGAGCCGCTGCACCCGGCCGATGGCGTTCGCCCACCACGGCGCGTTGTCGGTGGTGATCACCTCCGAGTCGGGCTCCTCCAGGATGAGTCGGCTGCGACGGTCCGGGAAGGCGACCGCCGCCTCGAGCGGGAGGTTCTCGTGGCCCGCGTCGCGCGCCCAGGCCGCGACGGCATTCCGTGCGGCGGTTCCCTCGTACGAGGGGTTGGTGATGCACGGGATCCAGCCCCGGCGGCTGTGCGTGTCGAACTCCCAGCCGTGGCCGCGGACGCGGTAGCGCCCCTGCCAGCGCCGTGCGATCAGGGCCCGCACGCCGGGCGGACCCACCAGCAGCGCCTCCACCTCCGGGGGGACTCCCGGGAGCCGCGGCCCGAGCAGGAGCAGGTAGGCGTCGTCGAGGGCGTCGGAGAGAAGGCGGACGAGGTCGTCCGGGGCGCCGGAGGTGCGCGCCCGCAGCACCTGGCCGAGCATCCCGGCCCCGATCCCCAGGCCCAGGGCGGCCACGATCGCCAGGACCGCACGCGCCTCCGGCTGGCGCTGGGGGCCGGCGATGGCGAGCACGGCGGCCACCCCGCCCACCGCGAGCATGACGCCGGCGAGGATTCCCGGTCCCCGGCGGGAGCGTTCCGGGCTGGAGAGACGGATCACGCGCACCGGGCCGGCTCCCCGGATCCGCGCAGCCCTCGCGTCCGCCCGGTCGCGGGCACCGATGCTAGAGTCCGCGAATGTCCCGGCTGAGCGTTCTCGCGACCTTCCTCGACCCCGCGCAGGGGATGCAGGTCGAGGCGACCACGGATGGCGGCGCGCGGGTGGTGTTCGACTCGCCGCCGCCCGGCGAGGAGAGCGCCGGCGCGAGCCCGCGCGAGACGGTCCTCGCCGCGCTGGCGGCCTGCACCGCGATGGATGTCGCCAGCATCCTGCGCAAGAAGCGGCAGCCGGCATCGGGCTACCAGATCGCGGTGAGCGGCGAGGCGCGCGACGACGAGCACCCGCACGTCTTCACCACCATCGTCGTGGAGCACCGCGTCAGCGGGATGGTTGAGGTGCAGGCGCTGGCGCGGGCGATCGAGCTCTCCGCGACGCGCTACTGCCCGGTGAGCGCCATGCTCTCCGCGGGCCTGCCGATCGAGCATCGCTACCGGCTCGCGACACCGGACGGGGAGGAGCATTCCGGGCTCGCCGCGCGCACCGGACCGGAGCTCGCCTGACGCGCCGGATCGAGCCCGCGGCCCGGGCGGCTCCGCTTCACGGCGCGCTCAGCGCGAGGCCCAGCGATCCGATGGAGCCTCGATGGCGTCCAGCACCGCGTCGTGGAACCGGTCGATGTCGAACGGCTTGGCGACGATGGGGCCGAGAGGCTCGAGCTCGTGCAGTCGGGCGCGGGAGGCGGCGCTGACGAAGACGGCCGGGATGCCCGGCCAGGTCTCGCGGAGCAGCTCGGCAATGTCGCCGCCGTCGCCGTCGGGCAGCATGACGTCGACGACGAGCAGGTGCGGCAGGGCGACCGCCATCAGGTCTCCCAGCTCCACGATGCGGGAGCAGGTGACCACCGTGTAGCCAAGGTCCCGGAGGAGATCCGCCTCCAGCGCCGCGATGTCCGGGTCGTCCTCCAGGACGTAGGCGCGGAACGACTCCTCCTCGTCGGGGGCGGTGGTCGCCGGCTGGGCAGCGGTGTACGGCGATGCGGTCATGGCGCGAGTGTGGCGGCGACGCACCACGCCGGCAATGGCGGAATCAGGCCATCGGGCTGGTACCTCCGGCGTACTCATGGCGCCGCGGGGGCGGAGGCCCCGGCGATGCGAAAACCGCGGCCCGGTCGCCGTCCGCCATCGGTCAAGGGGAGACGATCGGCACACTTGTTGCGCCGTTGTATGGTTACGGCCCGCGCCGACCTCTCGAGGGCTCTGCGAGGGCGCGGGCGAGCGAAGCGAGGCGATCGGACATGGCGCGATCGATGTGGCGGGGGGCGATCCAGTTCGGGCTGGTCACCATCCCGGTCAAGCTCTACCTGGCGACCGAGAGCACGAGCATCGGCTTCAACCTGCTCCACGAGACCTGCCTGAACCGGATCCAGATGAAGATCTACTGCCCGTACCACGACGAGGTGATCCCGCGGTCGGAGACGGTCCGGGGCTACGAGTGGAGCAAGGGCAAGTACGTCGTCATCACGGAGGAGGACCTCGAGTCGGTTCCGCTCAAGACGGTCCGCACCATCGAGATCGAGAAGTTCGTGGAGGCCAACGAGGCGGAGGAGTCCGCCGCCCGCTTCGTGAAGCAGGAGTACTACCTGGAGCCCGACGAGATCGGGCGCAAGGCGTTCTACCTGCTCAAGAGCGTCCTGGCCGATGCCGGCAAGACCGCGATCTGCAAGATCGTCCTCAAGGACCGCGAGCAGCTCGCCGCCCTCTCCCCGTACGCGGAGACGATGCTCCTCACCACGCTCCACTGGCCCGACGAGATCCGTTCGCTGGAGGAGCTGGAGCTTCCCGAGGACTCGATCCAGATCAAGGACGGCGAACGGAAGATGGCCGAGCAGCTCGTGGCGAGCCTGACCGGCGATTTCGACCCTGCCGAATACACCGACGAGTACCGCGAGGCGCTGATGGGCGTCATCGAGGCGAAGGTCGCGGGCGAGGCGCCGCAGCCGTCCGCCAGGGCGGAGCCCACCCGCATCGGCGACCTGATGGCCGCCCTCGAGGCGTCGGTCGCCGCGGCCCGGGAGGGCCGTCGCGCACCGGCCGAGGCGGAGTCGCAGGCGAAGGCGGCCGGCGAGGCGAGCCGCGGCGAGAAGCCGTCGGACGGGCGCGCATCACCGAAGGCGTCCGCGAAGGGCGTGGGCCGGACCGCATCGGGCAAGGCCGCCGCGGGCAAGGCCGCCGCAGGCAAGGCCGCCGCGGCGAAGGCCGCCGCCGGCAACGGCTCGAGCTCCCGACGGAAGGGATCCCACGAGACGGAGGAGGAGCGGCCCGCCCGCCGGCGGAAGACCGCCTGAGCGGTGGGCGGGTAGCCTGTCGCCCGTGACCGGCGACCAGCTCAGCCTCCCCCTCGAGACGCCACCGGGCGTCTCACGCCTGCCGCAGCGGATCGCGCCCATGCAGGCCACCACCGTGGACGCGCCCTTCGACGACCCCGAGTTCTTCTTCGAACCGTGGTGGCCCGGCGCACGTGCGCTCGCGTTCGCGGAGCGCGGACGGCTCCGGCTGCAGGTCGCCGGCCTCTCCGACGCGCTCGCAGCCTTCCCCGAGCTCGCGGAGCTCCCCGACCAGCTGACGGATGACGGGGTGGTCCTCGACGGGACGCTGCTGGTCCTGGACGCGTCCGGCAGACCGGACGGTGGCCTCCTCCGCCGGCGCCTGGGCCGGGGAGGCGGCGAAGGCCGCGGCGCCGGGCGTCCCGCGTACGTGGCCTCGGACCTGCTCTGGAGCGGCGGGGCGTCGTGGATGCGGCGTTCCTTCGCGGCGCGCCGTGAACGCCTGACGGCGGTCCTGGCTCCCGGGGACCGGGTGATCGTGGGGCACGGCTACTCCCGCGAGGGAACGCTGGTCGCGGAGGCGCTCGCCATGCTGGGGATCGAAGGCCTGTCGGCTCGGTGCCTCACCGCCCGGTACCGCGGCGGTCCCGCGGGCGACGCCTGGCTGCGCGCATCGATCGTCCCGCCGGAACCGCGGCCGCGTCCCACGCTCGCGCTCCTCCTCCGGCTCCCGCTGGACCAGGGCTGACGCACCCCTCGCGTCAGCCGTTCGCCGGAAGGAGCGCGTCCCATTCGGCCAGCCAGCCCTGCGGCGGGGTGAGCCGCTGCGCGCTCGCCACGAAGCCGTCGCCCGGATAGGGCCGGAAGGTCGCGATGTCCCAGATCAGGCGAGGCTGGCCGCCGGGCGTCGTGGGGATGGGTCGCCCGCGGAGCAGGACCCCCATGACGGCAGCGTGCGTGGTGTCCTCGCCCCAGTGCTGCTGCAGGAGCACGGCGACGTCCCACGTCAGCACCTCGGCCGGGCCCTGTTGCTCGGCGACGGCCAGCGCGTCGCTCGCGGCACGACGATCGCCGACCATCGCGTAGGCGAGGGCGCGCACCGCCGGAGCGGTGTAGCGCTCGGGCGTGATCGGATAGTCCTGTGTCCGGCGCGCGGCGAGGAGGGCGAGCTCGCCGGTGGCCAGGTTGCCCTCCGCGGGGAGCGTGGTCCCCGGGTCCACCCGCCGCGGCCAGTGGATGGCGAAGCTCGTGTCGTACGTGGTGAGGAGCGATCGGCGGAAGGCGTCATCGGCGAGGGCGTGGTCGCCGAGCTTCTCGTAGACGATGGCGGCGTTGATCAGCTCGCGCCCTCCCACCGCGGCGTAGGCGACCGCCGGACCGGCGGCGTCCAGGGCGCAGGCGCGGTCGCCGGCGGCCTCGCAGAGGATCGCCAGGTTCGCCCAGGACTGGGCATCGCCGGCGTTCAGCTGGGTGGCGCGGCGCGCGGCGTCGAGGGCCAGCGCGCGGTTCCCCGCGTAGTCGGCGGCCACCGCCAGCGCCTTTGGCCCGGTCGGCTGCCAGGGGTCGAGCACCACCGCCCGCTGGTAGCCGGCCTCTGCGGCCTGCCAGCGCAGCGCCCACGCGTCGTCAGAGGCGGCACGGTAGGTCACCGCCGCGGTGTCGACCAGGAAGACGGGAACGAGGAGGGCGATGGCGCCGATGCCGGCGAGGACGGCGCCACTCACCGCGGCCGGGCGGCCGAGCCGTGATCCGGCGCCGCGGCGGAGCGGCAGCCAGCGGACGGCATCGGCGTCGAGGAGAGCGACGGCGGCGAGCAGCAGCACGAGCAGGTCGAACCCGGGCAGGAAGGTGAGGTCCTCGAAGAGCCCGGCCGCCCCGATCCCGATGAGGACCGATGACGCGAGACGGCCGCCCAGCGTGCGCGAGCGGTGCGGACCAGCCAGCCAGACGAAGACTGCGACGACGGCCAGGGCCGCGACCAGGCCCACGATGCCGGCGTCGCCGAGCACCCCGAGCGCCAGGTCGTGGGAGTGCGGCTGGTGCACCGGGAAGCTGCCGGCGGGCGCGGCCGCCTCTCGCGCAAAGGGCATGACGCCCGGCCCGACGCCGAGGATGGGGTTCGCCGACCACGCGCGAAGCGTGTCGCGCCACAGGTTCTCCCGGTAGAGGAGCGAGCTCACCGCGACAGCCCGGTGACCGGCGTAGATGCCGCCGCCCACGAGGACGACAACGCCCGCGATCCAGGCGGCGACGCCACCCGGCGTGGTCGGCAGTCGGGGACGCAGCCGCAGCCGTCTCCTGGCGCGGAGCAGGACCGGCACGAGCATGGCCAGTGCCGTGACCCCCATGGCGATCCAGGCGGAGCGCGAGCCGGACAGGAGCGCGAGGGGGATCCCGGCCAGGATGAGCCCGGCCTGCAGGACGAGGCGCAGGACCCGGTGGGGGACGAGGAAGGTCAGCCCGAAGCAGGCGAGGAGGATGAAGGGGGCGACGGCGACCGATCCGAAGGCCGTCGTCTCGCCCGGCAGCCGGATCGGCGGCAGGCCCGGTGCGCCGGAGGTGACCCAGCGCAGCCTGCGGATCAGCATGTCGACCAGGGTGAGGAGGGCCACCCCGGTCACCGGGACGATCACCGCCAGCGCCGTGATCGCCGGCCGGCGCCGGGTAACCACCAGGGCGACCGGCAGCAGGAGCGCCCAGGCGATGCTCACCGCGAAGGCCCGCGCGGAGAGGCCGGGATTCTCGCTCGTGATGGTCGCCACGCCCAGCGTCACGAGCAGGACGAGGAGGGGCAGCTCCAGCGCGGAGCGCGGAACCGGGAGGCCGCGCAGTGCCATGATCGCCAGGCCGGCGACGGCCGCCCCGGCGAGGAGGTGGAGCAGCGCCTGGGAGGTCGGATCCCAGAGGGGCTCGTCCCAGGCGAGGTAGCCGAACACGGCGAGCCCGGCGGCCAGGGCGCCGAGCTCAACGAGCGAGAAGCGCGCCGGGCCCAGGCGGATCACGGATCGTCGGACGCTGCGGCGTCCCGCCTTCGGACGACCGCGCCGGATCCGCCGATCAGCTCCAGCGCGCGCTCGAGCTTGCTGCGTGGATCCGGCCGCAGGCCCTCGACCGCCGAGAGAGAGCGCGCGAGGGCTTCGACGAGCTTCCTGTCGCCGGCAGCGTCTTCGGCGAGCTCCAGCTCCACGATGCAGAAGGCGCCCGCGTGGGCCCCGCCGTGGCGGACCTCGACGCGGTCCAGGCTCAGGGTGCCGACCGACCTGCCGCCCGCCGAGACGGCGCGCTCGGTGCGCTCCTGGAGGAGGCGGAAGCGCTCGACGAGCGGTGCCCCGTGGGCGAGGGTGGCGACCAGGTCGCGGGCCGCGGAGGGTGGCCACGACGTCGGATCCGGGCGGTCCGATGCCGGGCCCTCGCGTTCGGGACGCCGGTGCAGGGCCGAGCCGGGCGTCTCGCTGCCGCCGGGGCCCTTGAGCGAGACGACGATCCTGCCCTCCCGGCGGCGCAGCCGGCAGGCCCAGCGGGCCCGCGCCAGCCGTCCGTCGGGGGTGTCGAGGTAGCGGTCCGTCTCCGAGACGGTCCTCGCCGGCCCCAGCACCGCGCGTCCCAGGGTCGGCGCGCGGGACAGGGCGTCCAGCGGACCGGCATCGGCGGCGATCAGCTTCAGCTCGACCTCGTCGTGATCAGGCGCTGCCATCCACCTCACCGTACCGCGCGGCGGCGGCGCGCAGCGATGCCGCGACCGACGCCCGCAGCTCGGCAGGCGCCAGCACCTCCACCCCGTCGCCCCAGGAGAGGATCCACGGCCGAATCTCCACGATGCCGGCCACCGTCACGCTCAGCTCGACGCCGCCATCGGGCAGCTCCGTGAGCCGCTGGGACCGGTGCCAGACCGCCTCCCGCACGCGATGTGCCACGGCCGGGTCGAACCGCAGCCGGACCTCCGCGGTGGGAGTCGTGTCGGAGGACCAGATGCCCCAGGAGTTCGCCAGCCAGCGATCGGGATCGAAGCCGGCGGGGATCTCGTAGCGCTCCGCCAGGAGGGTCGCGGAGCGGATCCGCTCGATCTTGAAGGTGCGCATGGCATCGGCACCCTCGTCGAAGCAGATGAGGTAGACGCTGCGCAGCGCGGCATCGGGCTCCAGGAAGTAGGGGCGCACGCGGGTGACGCGGCGGGTCCCCTCGCCGGGCTCGTAGTCGATCTCCACGACGCGGCCCTCGGCCCACGCCCGGGCCACGGTCGAGAAGGTGCGCGTGAACGGCTCGTTGGGGGAGTGGGCGCCCACGGCCAGCATGGTGGCCGCCACGTGGCGCGCGATCGGCTGGGGGAGCAGGTCCGCGAGCTTGGTGAAGGCGCTGACCACCGCCTGGTCGTACTCGTCGCTCCAGCGGGCGATGAGGCGCGCGGCCAGGAAGAGGACGATCGCCTCCGGCACGGAGAGCCGCAGCGGCGGGAGGAAGTACTTGCGCTCGATCCCGTACCGTCCACGGCCCGCCTGGAAGATGGGGACACCGAGCTCGGTGTCGAGGGCGTTGATGTCGCGATAGACGGTGCGGGTCGTCATCCCCGTCAGGCGCGCGATCTCGGATACCGGGACGCCGTGCTCGCCGCTCCCGGCGGTGTAGAGGATCGAGGCGACGCGGAGGAGCCGCGCCAGGCGGTCGCGCTTGCGGCCGATGCGGTCATCGGCGTCGACCGGATCGTCCCGGTCGCCAATCCAGGGATCCGGCGCGCGCCCGTCGACCACCCGCTCGTCAGGGCTCGCGGGACGCTCGGGAGTGGCCATGCGCGCGATGGTACGCGCTCCCCGGGGGATGCGCGGGCCGGCCTCCGGTCGCCGCCGGAGCCCGGCTCGCCCCGCCCGTCCCGCTTCAGCTGGCCGGGGTGGCCGTCGCGCTCGAGGCCGGAGAGCTGCTCGTCGCCGCGCTGCCGCCCGGGGCGGCGGAGGCGCTGGGACTCGGCGTGGGTGCGGGCTGTCCGGGGAGCGCGGCGATCATCGCCCGGTTCGTGGCGTCGCTCGACCCGGTCAGCAGGAAGACGTACTCGCCGGAGGACCAGCAGTAGAACGTGGTGCCCGGGAGGGTTGCCTCGTCCTCGCCGCGCATCCAGACCTGCTTGCCATCCACGCTCGTGGCCTTCCAGAGCGCCGGATCGAGATTGCTGGCGCCGATGTAACGCCCGGCCTTCACGAGGTACGGCCGCAGGTCCGCGGTATCGACCGGGGGCGGCGCAACCCGGACGGCGTACAGGGAGAGCCGGGGCTTGACGATGTAGGCGATCACCAGCGACTCGAAGCGCAGCCCGACATCGCCGAAGGCTGCCGTTCCCATGTCGCCGGGCGAGACGCCGTAGCCGGTCGGGTCGGGCTTGACGACCGTGGCGCCGTCGACCGTGTCGGGAATCAGGGCTTCCAGGGTCGCGTCCGGGTGGCTGCTGTAGTCCGGCGTCGGCTGGGGGGTCGGCGTCGGTGTCGGCGTGGGCGCCGGCGTCATGCCGCTCGGCGTGGCGGCGGGGAGGCTGCCGCTCGGCTGCGTGGTCGAGGAACAGGCGACGAGCACCACGGGCAGCAGCGCCGCACCGATCAGGCGAAGGAGCCGGCGCGCGCGCGGCGCACCGAGGTAGGGGCAGTTCGGCATGGGAGCCGCGATTCTACCAGTCCGCGCGATCGGCGCTCGGATCGCGTCGCCCCGGGCTCAGGCGGCGCCCTGCTCCGATGCGCTGTCGGCGCGGCGTCGCCCGCGGGTGATGGGGCGCACGCGCGGTGCAACCACGGTGCGCAGCGCGTCGAGCACCTCGTGCCGCACGGTGGGTGTGCGTGCCGGCAGCTCCGCGAGCGCACGGCGCACCGCGGAACCGCCGCCCGCCTGCCCGCCGGCGGCCGCGTCGTAGTGGTTCGCCGCGGCGACGATCTCCGCGCCCAGGGAGATGGGCCCGCGGCCGCGGCGGCGGGCGCCGGCGACCAGCCGGCGCTCGGCATCGAGGATCTCGCGCACGCCGTGCAGGGAGCGCACGCCGTCGAGCTGCTCGGTACGGATCTCGTCGAGGCCGTGGAGCCTGGCCGCGAGCTCGATGGTGTCGGCTTCGTGCTCCGGACAGCCAAGACGCACCGAGACGGCGCGGGCCAGCTTCGCGACCCGGTCGGCGTGGCGACGCGTGGCCGCGTCCTGCGCGCCGAGGCTGCGCGCCATGGCGAGGACCGCGTCTCGCAGGGCCGCCGACGCCTCGTCGTCGATGCCGGATCCGAGCCGGGCGGCCTGCTCGACGAGCTGTTCCATGTGGCCGGCCTCCTCGGGGTGGAGGAGGGCGGCGCGGGCGAGCTGGTCGAGGGTCCCGCGCAGGGCGCGCATCTCGCGCGGCACGTCGCCGATGCGGACGACCCGGTTCTCCCCGGCCTGCTTCCCGTAGTAGAGCGCAGTGTCGGCGGCCGAGATGAGGCTGTTCTTGTTGCGCGCATCGCCCGGGTAGGCGGCCACGCCCACGGTGATCGTCACCGGGTTCGCCTCCCCGGCGGTCAGCTGGGCGACGGCGCGGCGGATCCGGTCACCGACCAGGGCGCTGTCGGCCGCGTCCACGCCGTGCAGGACCACGACGAACTCGTCTCCGCCGTAGCGGAACGCCCGGTCGTCGGTCCGCGATGCATGCGTGATCGCCTTGCCGATGGCGTTGAGGAGCGCGTCGCCGGCGGGATGGCCGAGGCAGTCGTTGTACTCCTTGAAGCGGTCGAGGTCCATCATCAGGAGGCCGAACGGGGGTTCCCCGGCCTCGTCGTCCACATGTTCGAAGAGGTCGTCGAGGTAGCGCTGGAAGGCGCCGTGGTTGCCGAGCCCGGTGAGGGCGTCCGTCTCGGCCCGCTGGCTGACCGCGTAGTGGGCATCCGCGTTGCGCAGCGCGATTGACGCCTGCCCGGCGAAGAGCTTGACCAGCTCGAAGTCGGTCTCGGAGAAGTGCGCCTCAGCCCCGCCGATCCGCGAGATGTTCAGCGATCCGATGACGAAGCCATCGCTGACGAGCGGCACCACGCACAGCGACTCGGGGTCGGCCGGCGTCCCCGGGATCTGCATGGCGCGCGGGTCGTCGAGCGCGTCATTGGCGAGGACCGGTTCGCCGTGGTCGACGGCCCAGCCCATGAGCCCGCGACCGAAGGGGATCTGGTAGCGCGATACGACGGCCTCGTGGCGGTCGCGGCTGAGCACCGGCTTCAGGATCCGCTCCGCGTGGTCGGCGCGATAGACCGAGAGGTTGTCGTAGCGCACGACGCTGAGCAGGCCGTCGGCGATGAGCTCCAGGACGTGGGGCTGGTCGAAGGTCGACAGGAGCCGCTCGTTGATCTCCAGCAGACGGCGCTGGGACTGGAGCTGCCGCGCCAGCTCGGCCGACTGGCGCTCGAGCTGCTCGTACGACCGCGCGTTCGCGATCGCCTGCGCGGCATAGCCCGCGAAGATCTTCATCGTCTGCAGGTCGTCGTTCGTGAACTGCCCGATGCCGAGCTTGCTGAGCGCAACGACGCCCAGCGCCCGGCCCTCGTACAGCATCGGCACCACGAGCATCGACTCGTCGATGTCATCGGTCCCGGCGATGGTGAGGCCGCGCTGGTCCGCCAGCGCGTCGTTGATGAGGAGCGGCTCGCCGGTCTCGGCCACGGTGCCGGTGAACGATCCGGGGCCGATGGTCACGCGAAGCTGCTCGACGAAATCGCCGCCCTCGCCGAGGAGGCGCCGGGTGAAGGCGATCGGCTCGCAGACCCGTCGCTCCCAGTCGACCTCGTAGACGCGGATGTCGTGGTACTCCGCCAGCGTGCTCGCCTCCGCCACGATCGCCTCGGCGATCGCACGGACATCGGTCAGGCGGTTCAACCGCGCGGAGAGGTCCTGGATCGACCGCATGCGGGCCGCCTGGTCCAATGTCGCCCGGTAGAGCCGGGCGTTGCTGATCGCCACGGCCGCCTGGTTTGCGAGGGCCTGGGCGAGGTTCAGCTCGTCGGACGGCCAGTCGTGGCGCTTCAGGTGATAGAGGCCAAGGACGCCCATCGTGCGATCGTTGCTCACGAGCGGCACCAGGCAGGCGCTGTCGATACCCTCCGCCTCGTAGACCTCGTGCAGCACGCCCACCGTCGGGTCCGCGCCGGCACCCTGCACCACGTGCGTCCGCCGCTCCAGGACCGCCCGAACGCCAACGGAGGGCGAGTCCAGGGTCAGGGACCGGATGCGGGCCTGGAACGAATCGCCGATGCCGCGTGAGGCGCCGAGCTGGAACGTCGGGCTGCCCTCGGTGAGCAGCCAGAGGCCGACCTTGTCCGCGTCGAACAGGGCGCGCGCGCGATCGGCGATCTCGTCGAGGACCGCCGGAAGGTCGAGCTGACCGATGAGGTCCTGGATGACGACGCGGAGCGCGCGGGCCCGGGTGAGCTCACGGCGGGCGCGTGCCAGCATCCGGGCGTTGTGGATCGTGGCGCCGAGGGCTCCCGCCACGGTGCGCAGGAATGAGAGGTCCTGCTCGCCCAGCTCGCCGCTCGCCGCTCGGGTGATGACCAGGACACCCAGCAGCTCGGATCCGGCGCGCAGGGGCAGGCGGAGCTCAGGGCCGCCCTCCCCGTTGCGGAGGCTCGGTTCGCGGCTGCGATCCAGCGCATGGACCTCTGCGGGGTCGATGGTCGTCGCCGGGGCAACCCGGTATCCGGCGTGGGTCTCGAGCCGCATCGAGCGGCGACCGGCGAGGTAGATGGCGACTCGCTCGTACCCGAACTGGGTGCGGAGCGCGTCCATTGCCACGCGGCAGACCGCGACGGGGCTGGGACCACCGGCGCCCTGGGCGAGGCGGGTGAGCACGGCCACCTCCGCGTCCCGGCGCGTGGCCCCCGGATGGGTTGCGGTGGCGGGCTCCGCGGCCTGGCTGCCCTCGGCCAGCAGCATCTCGAGGTCGGCTCGCCGGAAGCGGCGATCGCCGCGAGCGTTGATCCGATAGGCGGGGAGCCGGCCGGCATCGGTCCAGGCGCGAATCGTGTTCGGGTGCACGCCGAGCTGGGCGGCTGCCTGCGCGACGCTGACGAGTGCCTGGGGATCGCTCCCCCGGTCGCGGCCTATGGTCGACACCGTGTCTGCTCCCGAGCCGGTCCCGATCTTCGTGCGCTCCTGCTGGAGCTTCTGTGAGGAACCGTGCAACGGATGCTAGAAGTGGCAACCGCTGGGGACGATGGGTCGTTGGTACCGGGTGGCGAGGTACCCTGCGGCGCGTGGGTCCGCTCAGGAGCCGATGAGCTGGCCGACGACGGCCGCCGCGGCGGCGGCGACCAGGACGACGACTCCCGCGCCCAGGGCACCGATGGCGAGCCTCAGCTGCCCGCGCCGCGCGCCGCCGAGGAGGCGCATCGCCGCGTCGAGCTCGAGCGCCGAGACGAGGTAGCCGCCCGGCGGCGGGGCGAGGGTCGGCCCCTCGGGGTCCAGCCTGACGTCGGCGAGGACGAGCAGGGAGTCCACCACGGAGATCGTGCGGGTCACGGCCCGCGCCGCGGTGGGCGGACCCTCCTCCGCGGCCAGCCGGGCGACCGCGGAGGCGTGCGGCTCCTCCAGCTCGTCCGGGCGCCCTTCCCACACCAGCGGGATGGTGATCAGCGGCTCGGCCGCCTCCGCGGGGTCCAGGACGAGCGACCCGGCGTGGTCCCACAGCTCGAACGAGCGGCCGGCGCGAATCCGCTCGATCGTGCGCCACCGTCCGTCGGGCATCCGCACCGCGACGTCGCGATGGAAGGCGACGAGGCGCTCGTCGTCGGGGGCCACGAGCGGGTCGGAGCAGCGGATCCGGCCCGAGAGGCGGATGGGGCGCTCCGGCGCGGCCTCGAGGTCCAGGACGTCGGCAACCGCCAGCGGCCGTGCACCGGCCAGGCGGCGGGCGGTCCGGGGGTCCGCGCCGATGAGGCGCATCCATGCGAAGCCGCCGACGAGGAGCGCGGCGCCGAGCACGGCGAGGCCGAGGGCGACGAGGAAGAGCGGGGGCATCGCCCGGAGTATACGGGCCGATAACGGCGCGATAAGCCGTCGCCGCTAGGGTGGGGCTCCCGCTGCTCCCTCGGCGGCGGCGCAGGCAAAACGGAGGTGGTCACCGCCGGCAGGAGGCTCCGTCATCGGCTTTCCCGAACGCACGAACGGAGGATGCACCGTGTCCACCCGATTTCCCGTCGTCCCGCGCCGGGGCCGTTCCCCGCGGGGCGCGCTCGGCGCGCTGCTGGCCGCCGGGCTGACCGTCTCGCTCGGCATCGCCTCGTCGGCGAGCGCCGGTCAGCCGCTCGCCACCACCTTCCTCTCCGCCGCGGACGCCCGTCGCGCCGGCCTGGAGATCGCCATCTCGCGTCACCCCACCGGGAGCGGCGTGCTCGTGGCCGTGACCGCCCCGGGCGCCGCCGCCGCGCACGCCGGACCGAGTGCGCCTCCCGAGGAGCAGGATCGCCGCCAGGCGCTGCGCCTGCTCGACGCCAGCCCGTCCGGCGCGGTTGCCGTCGCCGATGCCATCGGCGACCGGGCGGCCGGCCTCACCATCGTCGATCCCGAGGGGAATCAGCTGCGCGTCTCGCTGGGCGGCGTCGGCGGCGCCGTCTTCGCGCCTGCGGGCTGGCTCGCCGCCGTCGACGCCGCCGGACGCGCCTGGCGCGTCGACCCGGAGTCCGGTGCCGCCCACCTGCTCGGCGAGGGACCGTACGGGGGCCGGCTCGACGTCGGCGCGGACGGGGCCCTGATTCTCGTGGAGCTCAGCTCCGTCGAGGCGCCATTCTCCTCGCGGGTCGTGCGCCTCGACCCCGAGTCGGGTGTCGCGCGTCCCATGACGGACGAGAACGTCGGCCTCGTGTTCGCGGCTCGTGCGCTGGCCGACGGGGCCCTGGCGCTCGTCTCGCACCGCCCCGGACACGGAGTCGAGCTGCTCCGCCTCGACGGCGGCGAGATCGCCGTGGCCGCGGAGCTGGATCCCGATGCCGTCGACCCCTCCATCAGCGCCGACGGGTACGCGGCTGCCTACGCCGTCGCCGGGGACGGCAGCTACCTGGTCCGCGCGGGTGCTCAGGCGACCCGCCTCGGTAATGGAACGCTTCCGCGCCTCGCGCCCGACGGCGGTTCGATCGCCCTGCTCAGCGACGGTCGGACGGTGGTGGTGGATCCGGCAGGGCGGCGGCTCCAACAGCTGTCGTCGGCCCTCACCGCGTGGGCCCGCTGCGATGGAGGGTGCGAGCGATGATCGGTCGTGCGCTCATCGGCCTCGCGTTCGCGGTGCTCGCCGCCATCGGCTCGGGCGGCAGGGCCCTCGCGGCGGATGACTACACCCTGCCCTTCTACGACCCGTCGGTCTCGCTGAGCTACGGCGTCGACCGGGATTCCCGTGGCTGCCGGCAGCGCGACTGGGCGAACACGTTGTGGAGCGACTGCAACCTGCACTACGGCCGCGTCTACGACGGCCACACCGGGATGGACTACCCCATGCCCCTCGTCAGCCCGGTTGCGGCAAGCCGGGACGGGACGGTCGTCGACCTCTACACCGGGTACGGTACCCAGCAGTTCGGCACCTATGGCAACTACGTGCTGGTCGCGCACGCGGACGGTCGCCGCACGCTCTACTACCACCTCGCCTACCACGGAGCCCGCGTCTCCGTGGGCCAGTCGGTGACCGCCGGCCAGTGGATCGCGGACTCGGGATGCAGCGGCCAGTGCTATGGCGCCCATCTCCACTGGGAGATGCGGGCGGTGGTCGGCGGACGCTGGACCTTCATCGATCCGATCTACCTCCACCTCTTCACGACCAGCCCGGGGCGGGTGCCGTTCCTGGCCGCGTACCGGCGCGAGTCGAATACCGGAACGGAGGTGATCCCGCAGTACACCACCGTGACCCACTGGGTCGAGTTCGTGAACCGCGGCGGCCGCACCTGGCGCAGCACCGTGTCGAAGGGGCGGACCTATCTCGCCACCTGGGACCCGGCGGGGCACCCCAGTGCCTTCGCCGCCGCCGACTGGCCCTACAGCTGGGTCCCGACCGCGCTCGACCAGGCCTCGGTGCCGCCCGATGGGGTCGGCCGCTTCACCTTCGGCCTGTACGGCGGTCGACCGCCGGGCCGCTACGTGGAGCGATTCGACCTCCTCGCGAACGGCCTGCGCTGGTTCGACTGGTCACGGCTCGGCTCGTTCTACGTCCCGATCTACGTGGTCTCCCATCAGGTCGAGTGAGCACAGCCGGGGCGGGGAGCCATCCTCCCTGCCCCTCTCTGGAGGGTTTGCGAATGGAAGAGGTCACACGCTCCCCGGCCATGGCGGCCGCCAGGCTCCGGCGGCTCCTCGTCCCGGGGGCGATCGCCCTGGCGCTCGTCGCCTGCGCCGGGACAGGTGCCGGCACAGGGTCGCCGTCCGCGTCCGCGTCCGAACGTGCCACGGCAGGCGGGCCGAGCATCGGCGGGCTTCCCTCGTCCGGCGGAACGGATGCTGCCACGCGGCCGCCGACGGGGACCTCGGCGCCCCCCGCGCTGCCGCCCCGCTTCCCGGTGATGCCCGGCGCCTCGTCCGGGCCGCTGCCCTCGGGGCCGGGTGTCGTGGCCCGCTGGACCGTGGAGATGGTGGGCTCCGCGCCGTACGACTTCTACCTGCACGCCCTTCCCGCGGCTGGCTATCCCATCGTCGGTCGCTACCCCACCGAGCACGCGGCGCTGATCCGTTTCGAGGTCAGCGCCGGCACCATCTGGCAGCTGCTCCTGGAGGAGGCCGGCGATGCGACGCTGGTGACGGTGCAGACGGACAGGCCCTGAGGGCCGGCGGGAGCGCCGTGCCCGTCAGGCGGTTCGCTCCGCCGCCACGGATGCGACACGTGCGCCGGCGGCGGCGGCCAGCGCCCGCGGGGCCACGGCGAACACGGCGTCCGGCAGTCCGGCGGCCGCCCAGACCGTGGCGTGCTCGAGGAGATGCTCGTCGATCACCACCGGCACGGGCTGGCGGTGGCCGATGGGCGGGATCCCGCCGATGGCGAAGCCGGTCGCCTCGCGCGCCTCGTCGGCGGAGGCGCGCCGCACTGTCGAGGCGTCGAGAACCGCCGCGAGGCGCTCGGTGTCGACGCGGTCGGCGCCGGAGACGAGGGCGATGACGACCTGATCGTCGGCGACGAACACCAGCGACTTGACGATCTGGCCCACCTCGCAGCCGACCGCCCGTGCCGCATCCTCCGCGGTCCTGGTGCCCACTGCGTGGCGGCGAACCTCGATGGCGAGGCCGCGCTCGGCGGCCGCGCGGGTGACGCGCTCGACGTTGCGATGGTCCGGCTCGGAGGCCGCGGCATGCTCGGCATCGGTCATGGCTCGATGATGCCACGCGTGGTACCCTCGCGGCGACAGCTCAAGAGCGACAGGGGAGCGCGCGAAGCGCTGAGAGTGCGGGCGACCGCAGACCCTCGAACCTGATCTGGGTCATGCCAGCGAAGGGAGTCGGTGTTCACCTTCGCGGCGCATCCACCTGTGGGTGCGCCGTTGTCGTTCTCCGAGCCGATGGTGCCGCCGCGCCGTGCGTGGCGGCAGTGGAAAGGAGCGACGCGGCGCGATGCGAGCGGTGGTGGTGGCCGATGGCGACCCCGCGCCCTCGGATGCGAGCGTCCTCGCGGACGCGGACCTGCTGATCGCCGCCGACGGCGGAGCCGGCTGGCTCGAACGGATCGGGCGACGGCCGGACCTCCTCGTGGGCGATCTCGACTCGGTAGATCCGGAGACTGCGGAGCGCCTGGCCGGATCGGGCACGGAGGTCATCCGCCACCCGGTGGAGAAGGATGCCTCCGACACGGAGCTGGCCCTCGAGGTCGCGTTCGAGCGTGGGGCCGACGAGGTCCTGCTGCTCGGCGTCCTGGGCGGCCGGAGGATCGACCACGAGCTGGCGAACCTCCTGCTGCTGGCCGACGCGGACCTGGCGTCGAAGGACGTCCGGATCGTCCGGGGCGGCACGACGGTGCGGGTCCTGGCCGGGCCCGGCGCGCTGCCCCTCGTCGCGGGCCCGGGCGCGGCGGTCACGCTGCTGCCCCTCGCCGGCGACGCGCATGGCGTCACGACGCGGGGGCTGCGCTACCCGCTCCGTGCCGAGACGCTCAGGGTCGGACGCTCCCGTGGTCTCTCGAACGAGGTCGTCGAGGCTCCGGCATCGGTCCGCCTCGAGGCCGGGTCGCTCCTGGTGGTGGAGATCGCCGCAGGCGATGGAGGAGACGAATGAACCGAATGCAGCAGTCGCCCGGTGGGTGGCGGCTCGTGGACATCGTGACCGCGTCGGTGATCGGCGCAGTCGCGGGCGTCGTGTTCTGGGGGTGGGGGGTCTGGACGCTCCCGCTCTTCAGCGGGCAGGTGAACCCCTTCGCCTACCTGGTGTCGGGGATGTGGCTGGTCGCCGGCGTGCTGGCCATGCTCATCGTCCGCAAGCCGGGCGCCGCTCTCTTCGCCGAGGTCGTGGCCGCGGTCATCTCCGCCCTCCTCGGGTCGTACTGGGGCCTCGACGTGGTGCTCTCCGGCGCCGTCCAGGGCGCGGGGGCCGAGCTCGTCTTCGCGGTCTTCCTGTACCGATCCTTCGGCCTGCCTGTCGCCCTCCTTGCCGGGGCAGGGGCGGCCGTCGGGGAGTGGCTCCACGACATGCCCGTGTACTACGCGGACGTCAGCACCGGCATCCAGCTGAGCTACGGGGTGTTCATGCTGATCAGCGGCATCCTGATCGCCGGTCTCGGCTCCTGGCTGCTCGTGCGAGCACTGGCGCAGACCGGCGTCCTCGCCCCGTTCGCCTCCGGTCGGTCGCAGACCCCCGTCTGAGGACCTCCGGCCACGGATACCCTCGGGACATGAGCCGCCCTGTCGGGATCGCGGCGGAGGGCTGGGGCTGGCGCCACGCGGGGCGCCGGGCGTGGGCCCTGCGCGACGTCAGCCTGCGCATCGAACCCGGCGAGCGGGTGCTGCTCCTGGGCCCGTCGGGGGCGGGGAAGTCCACCCTGCTCCTCGGCCTCGCGGGCCTCCTGGACCCCGCCGGAGGGGCGGAGGACGCGGGCAGCCTCCTGCTCGACGGCGAGGCGCCGGGCGCGGCGCGCGACCGGACCGGAATCGTCTTCCAGGACCCCGAGACGCAGATCGTGATGGGTCGTGCGGGGGACGACGTCGCCTTCGGGCTCGAGAACCGCTGCGTGCCCACGGCCGCGATCTGGCCCCGGGTGGACGCGGCGCTGGAGGCGGTGGGGTTCGGCTACGGGCGCGACCGGGCCACGGGGGCGCTCTCCGGCGGTGAGAAGCAGCGGCTGGCGCTGGCCGGAGTGCTGGCCCTGGCTCCGGGCCTGCTTCTGCTGGACGAACCCACGGCGAACCTGGACCCCGAGGGCGCCGAGCGCCTCTGGCAGGTGCTGCGGGAGGTTGCGGCCGGGCGCGACACGACCATGGTCGTCGTGGAGCATCGCGTGGAGGCCGTCCTGCCGCTGGTTGACCGCGTGATCGTGGTGGCGCCCGGCATGGGCGTGGTGGCCGATGGCGCCCCGCTCGATGTGTTCAGCCGCGAGGCCTCGGCGCTCGCCGCGGCGGGGGTCTGGGTCCCGGGCCTGCGCGCGGTCCCGCCACCGCGCCCGCCCGACGCCGGCCACGAGACGCTCGTCCTCGCGGAGGAGGCCACGTTCACGTATCCGGGGGACGGCCGCCCGGCGCTGGCGCGCACCTCCGTGCGCCTGCGTTCCTCGGAGGTCCTCGCGGTGACCGGCCCGAACGGATCGGGCAAGACGACCCTGGCCCTCCTGCTCGGCGGGCTCCTCCGGCCGAGCGGCGGCGGGGTGGTGGCGGGTGAGGCGCTCGCCGCGGGCCATGCGCGCGAGCCCATCGCCGGCTGGTCGGCGGAACGGCTGGTTGGCGCGGTGGGGAGCGTCTTCCAGGAGCCGGAGCACCAGTTCCTGGCGAACAGCGTGCGGGCCGAGCTCGCCATCGGTCCGGGCCGGCTGGGCCTGGCGCCCATGGAGATCGCCCGACGAGTCCACGAGCTGCTCGAGCGGCTGCACCTGGCCCACCTGGCGGAGGCCAACCCGTTCACGCTCTCCGGTGGCGAGAAGCGCCGCCTCTCGGTTGCCACCGCGCTGGCCACCGCGCCGTCGGTCCTCGTCCTGGACGAGCCGACCTTCGGCCAGGACCGGCGCACGTGGGCGGAGATGCTGGGGCTGCTCGCCGCCCTGCGCACGGAGGGCCGGGCGATCTGCACCGTCACCCACGACCGCGAGTTCGCGACCGCCCTGGCCGACCGCACCCTGCGCCTGGCCGTGGCCGAGCCCGGAGCGGCCTGATCCGTGCAGCTCGCCACGCCGCTCTCCGTCCGCGCCGATGCGCCGCTCGGGTCGCTCGATCCGCTGGCCCGGATCGGAGCCGCGGTGATCCTCATGGGATTCGGGTTCGTCGCCCTGGACGGCGTCACCGCCGGCATCATCCTGGCCGGCATCCTCGCGGTCACGCCCATGACCGGCATCGGGCTCCGCGCGCTCTCGCGGCGGGCGTGGCCGATCGTCGTGGCCGCGGTGCTCATTGCGCTGGTCAACGCCGTCCTCGGCCCGCCGCGAGGGGCCGTGGTGCTGGCGGCCGGTCCCGTCGCCGTCCACGGCGGCAGCCTCCTCGCCGGCGCGGCCCTGGGGCTCCGGATCCTGGCGATCGCCCTGGCGGGGGTCGTGGCGCTCGCCGCGACCGACCCCACCGACCTCGCGGACGCCCTCGTCCAGGAGCTTCACGCGCCGCCGCGCTTTGCCCTGGGGGCGCTCGCCGCGCTGCGGCTCATGCCGCTCCTCGCCCAGGAGTGGCAGCTCGTCGGGCTCGCGCGCCGCGCGCGCGGCGTGAGCGCCCGGTCGCCTCTTGGCTGGGTGCGCCTCCAGGCTGGGCGGCTCATGGCCCTGCTGGTGGGCGCCATTCGCCGGGCGACGCGGCTTGCGCAGGCCATGGAGGCGCGGGGCCTCGGGTCGCGCCGATGCCGGACGGCTGCCCGGCCGCAGCGGATGACGCGCCTGGACGGCGCCGTCCTCGGGGGCGCGCTCCTGCTGGGCGCGGCCGCCACCGTGGTCAGCCTGCTGCTGGGCACGTACCGCCCGCTCTTCGGCTGACTCCGCCTGAAGCGAAGAGATCAGGCCGGCCCGGCCTCGAAGGCGCCGGCCCAGGTGGGCTCCCGCGGACCGGCGGCGTACCGCGCGGGGTCGAACGGGTCGAGCGGAAGCGTTCGCGCGGCTCCGTCGACGATGAGCTCGGCGAGGAGCTGTCCGAGGATGGGCGTGTACGGCAGCCCGTGCCCCGTCAGCCCGCACACGAGGTAGCCGCCCGGCACCGCTGTCCCGTTCGCCGCGGGCAGCGCGCCCGCCATGGGGATCTCGAGGGCGGCGAAGTCCAGGAGGCCGGCCCAGCTGCGGACCACGCGGGCATCGCGCAGCGCCGGATGGAAGCGGCCCAGGAGCGTCGCCAGCCGCGGCGGGATGCGGCGGCGCACGGCCATGGAGTACGAGCCGATGCCCATCCCCTCGTCGGCGGCGGCGAACCCGCCCACGAGCACCTCGCCGGTGGGCTCCTGGCGCCAGTACTCGTTGCACAGGTTCGTCTCGAAGCCCTGGTGGAGGATCCGGGGCAGCCGCTCGGTGACGAGCACGTGCTCGCGGATCGGCGTCAGGTTCGGCGCGATGGCCGGGACGAGCCACGGCGTCCACGCGTTCGCGGCAAGGAGCACGGCGCCCGCTGAGACGCTGCCGTGCGAGGTCTCCACGCCGGAGACCCGGCCCCCGCGCGCAGTGACCCGCTCGACGCGGACCCCGGTGACGATGCGCCCGCCGCGCGCCGCGACCTCCTCGAGGAGCCCGTACACGAGCTTGAACGGGTTGAGCTGCCCGTCGCCCGGGGTCCACTTCGCCCCCCGCACCGTCGCGGGATCGAGGGCCGGCGCCAGCTCCGCGACGGCAGCGCGGTCCAGCATCCGCACCTCCAGGCCGGCGGCCGTTTCCTCGGCCGCGAGAGCGCGTGCCTGGGTCTCCTCGGCCTCGCTCGTGAGCAGGTCCAGCGAGCCACAGCGCTCCCACTCGATGCCGCCGGGGACGGTTCCGTCGAGCGATTCGAAAAGGTCCAGGGAGCGGCGCGTGTAGTCGACGATCGACCCGGCGCCCGCCTCTCTGACGAGCCGGTCGACACGACCGAAGTGGCCTCCCAGCCCGGCCAGCGCGAGTCCGCAGAGCCGGCCGGAGGCGCCGGAGGCCGGGGAGTTCGCCTCGATGACCAGCGGACGGACGCCGGCGCGGGCGAGGTGCCAGGCCGCGAACGCTCCGCTGAAGCCCGCGCCCACCACGACGACCTCGGCGGTGGGCGGCAGCGCGCTCCGGGGATCGGCGCGGAAGGGGACCGGCTCCGGAGGCGGCCGGAGAGGGTCCCTGCCCTGGTCGGCGTTCATGGGAGGCCGAGTGTACCCTCGTGGCATGCCGCGACCGCTCGAGATCACCTTCAGCGCCGGGGAGGTCGCGCTCGCCGGGGAGCTGCTCCTGCCCGACGCCGATCCGCCCCCCGACCGGCGCGGACGGTACCCCTGGGTCCTGCTCGTTGCGAGCTGGCTGCCCAGGGACCGCGACGGCGCCTTCGACCGCCGCCGCCACCCTGGCTGGTTCGCCCCGAATCCGATGCCGACCGCCCATCCGGGGCTGCTCGCCCGGCTGGCAGCCGCCCTCGCCGGGCACGGCGTCGCCTCGTTCCGCTACGACATGCGCGGGTGCGGGACCTCCGGGGGCGACTGGGCGGCGAGCGACCTCTTCACCCGCATCGACGATGCGCGCGACGCCCTGGGCGCCATGCGCGGCCGCCGGGAGCTCGACCTCGCCCGAACCGGGATCGCGGGGCACGGCGAGGGCGTCGCCATCGCCCTTTCGGTCGCCATCGCCGATCCGGCGATCAGCGCGCTGATGCTCCTGGCGCCGGCGGCGCGCACGCCGCGGGACGGGCTGCGGCGGGGCATCGCGGAGCGCGCGCGGACCGGCGTCGACCGCGAGCACCCGATCGTCGCCGCCCTGGACCGTGCGGGCGAGGAGCTGATCGAGCGGGTTGCGCGGCACGAGCCGGAGATGACGCTGCGCCTCGGGGGCGGTGCGCCATCGGTCTCGCTCAACCTGGCGGCCTGGGAGCAGTCGTTCGCCACCCCGCCGATGGCGCTGGCGACCATGCTCCATCGGTCCGTCGCGCTCGTCCACGGCAGCGCGGATGCCTGGAGCGACCCCGACGAGTCGCGGCTCCTGGCGGGCGTCCTCCGCTCGGCGGGCAACGAGCCCGGCCTGCAGATCGTGGAGGGCGCCGGTCACGACCTCGTCGAGGCGTCCGATGCGGTGATCGACGGGATCGCCGCCGGCCTCGCCGCCAGGATCCAGGCGCGCTCCCTCCCCCCGGTCCTCCTCGCGCTGGAGGAGTCCGAACCCTGACGCTACGATGCGCGAATGACCAGACCGAATCCCGGCGACCCCGCTCCGAGCTTCAGCATGACCAGTGACGAGGGCGATGAGGTCTCGAACGAGAGCCTCGCCGGCCGGCGCTACGTCCTCTACTTCTACCCGAAGGACGACACGCCCGGCTGCACCACGCAGGCGTGTGGCCTGCGCGACGGCTGGGACCGGATGGCGGGGACAGGGGTCACCCTCTACGGCGTCTCGCCCGATTCGGTGGACAGCCATCGGAAGTTCCGCGACAAGTACGCCCTGCCGTACCCGCTCCTCGCCGATGCCGGGCACCGCACGGCCGACGCCTACGGCGTCTGGATCGAGAAGTCGCGGTACGGACGCACGTACATGGGGAACGAGCGGACGACCTTCGTGGTCGGCCCGGACGGCCGTGTGGAGCACGTCCTGCCCCGGGTCAAGCCGGAGGAGCACCTCGACCAGCTGCTGGACGTCCTGGGGGCGGCGTGACCTGGATCGGGGCGGCCGTTGCGCTCGCCGCGTGGCTGGCGGGACTGCTGCTCGGGCTGGGCGCCACCGCGAACCTGCTCCTCGTGGCGGCCGCCGTCCTGCTCGTCGCCCAGGCCGTCACCCGGCGCGGGCGGCGTGCGAGCTGATCGGAGATGGCACGCAACGTGCGTTCCCTCGAGGTCCAGCACGCCTGCCGGTGTGCATAGGAAGGAGGAACTCGAATGCTCTGGGCGCTCATCGTCGTCCTGCTCGTGCTCTGGCTGCTGGGCCTGATCGGCAACATCGCCGCGGGATTCATCCACATCCTGCTGGTCCTCGCCCTGGTGGTCCTGCTCTTCCAGCTCCTCGCTGGACGCCGCGCCGCCTAGGCTTCTTCTCCGCTTCCGACCCGATGTGACGAGCCGCCTCCCGGGCGGCTCGCTCCGCGTGTCCTCGCGACAGCCGAGCTGTCACGCCGATCGGCTACCCTTCGGACCGATCGCGCATGAAGCTCCTGCATTTCGCCGACCTGCACCTTGACGCCCCGTTCGCGTGGGCGCGACCGGAGACGGCGCTCGTCCGGCGGCGCAACCGGCGCGAGACCCTCACGCGGATCCTTCGCACCGCGGCGGAGGAGCACGTCGACGCCGTCCTCTGCGCCGGTGACCTCTTCGAGCACGACCGGGTCACGCCGGCGACCGTCGAGTTCCTGCGGTCGAGCTTCGCCGATGCCGGCGTCCCCGTGTACCTCGCGCCCGGCAACCACGACTGGCTCTCGCCCACCAGCCCCTATGCGCTCGCGGAGTGGAGCCCCAACGTCCACATCTTTCGAGCCGCGCGGCTCGAGCCGCTGGCCCTCGCCGACGGCCTCACGCTGTGGGGCGCGGCCCACCGGGCGCCGGCGAACACCGACGGGTTCTTCACGGGGTTCCGCCCGGACCGCGACGGCGTCCATCTCGCGCTCGCGCACGCTTCGGAGCGCGGCGCGCTCGGCTGGCAGGAGAGTGGCAAGCAGCCGCACGCCCCGTTCGAGCCCGGGGAGCTGGAGACGGCGGGGATCGCCCACGCATTCCTCGGCCACTACCACCTGCCGCGCGACGCGGATCGCTACACGTACCCGGGCAACCCCGACCCGCTCGAGTTCGGCGAGACCGGTGATCGCGGGGCGGTCATCGCGGAGGTGATGCCGGACGGCTCGGTACGCCGCGAGCGCCGCGCGGTCGCGGTGAGCGAGGTGCACGACCTCACCGTCGCGCTCGACGGCGCCGCGCACATGGACGAGGTGGAGGCCGCCATCGGGGCGGCGTCCGCCGGGCTGCACGGCTGCATCCGGGTGACCCTGGTGGGAGAGGTTGCGCCCACCCTCGAGCTCGACCGGCGAGAGCTCGCCCGCATCGCCGCGGGTGCCGGGGACCTCGTGCTCCGGGTCGGTTCGGTGCGGACCGGCTACGCCCTCGAGGAGATCGAGCGCGAAACCACCGTGCGAGGCCAGTTCGTGCGGGCGGCCGCGGGCATCGAGGACGCGGAGCTGCGGCGTCGCGTCATCCTCACCGGGCTGCGGGCACTGGAAGGGCGCCCGGACCTGGAGGTGGCCTGAGATGCGCATCCGCCGGGTCGTCGCCCATGCCTTCGGCCCCTTCGTGGAGGAGGCCCTCGAGCTCGCGGAGGGCATGACGGTCGTGGCCGGGCCGAACGAGGCCGGCAAGTCGAGCTGGCACGCGGCGACGCGACTGGCCCTCACCGGCCTGCGCCGCGGCCGCGGTCGCACGACGAAGGAGGATGCCGCGCTGGCGGAGCGGCATCGGCCGTGGGACAACCCGGATCGGTGGGAGGTGGAGGCCCGCCTGGACCTCGATGACGGCCGGACGATCGATATCAACCAGGACCTGGCAGGCAAGGTTGCCTGCCGCGCCGTCGACGTGGCACTCGGGCGCGACGTCTCCGACGAGATCCTCGACGGCACCCCGGATGCGTCGCGCTGGCTCGGGCTGGACCGGGACGCCTTTGCCACGACGGTCTCCGTGAACCAGGCGGAGATCATGGCCGTCGCGGAGGCCGCGGACGCCCTCCAGGAGCAGATGCAGCGAGCCGCCTCGACGCGCGGCACGGATGCCACCGCCGCGCAGGCCATCGAGCGGCTCACCGACTTCCGGCGCGAGGTCGTGGGGGCCGACACCATCGCGGCCAAGGGGCCGCTGCGCATGGGCCGCAACCGCCTCGCCGCCGCGACGGAGGCGCTGGCGGTCGCGCGCCAGCGGCACGTGGCGTACCTCGACGAGACGCGTCGGACGGAGGAGGCGGAGCGGCGGGTGACGGCCGCCAGGGGGGAGCTCACGCTCGCGGAGGCGGCAGCGGCCCGTCTGCGGGCCCGTCGGTCGACCGAGCAAGCAGCACGCGCCACCGCGCTCGCGGCCCGGCACCCTGCACCCCCGCCGGCGCTATCCGCGCGCGACGCCGCCGCGGATCTCGTCGCGTCCGCGATCTCCGGCTGGGAGCGACGTCCGGCCCCGGTCGAGCTCGCCGGCGCCTCCAGCGCCTCGATCACGGAGGAGCTCGCGCGCCTGCCCGCGGCGCCCGGCGGCCCGCTGCAGCCGGAGCCGGAGCTTCGCGGCCTGCTGGCGGAGCTGGACCGCGCGGAGGAGGCCCTGGGCCTGCTCGCTCCGCAGCACGCTCTCCTCGAGGCACCCCCGGACGACCTCGCCGGGCAGGCTGAGCGGATGCGGGCCCTCGCCCGGCGCCTTGCCTCGCCGACCCCGGTGGGTGCCGAGGCGCTCGAGACGGAGCTGGTGGAGGCGCGCCAGGCGGCCTCCGGCGCCGGGCGACCCGGCATCCTGTCGACCGCCCTCGGGCTGGCTCTCGCGATCGCCGGCGTGGTGCTCGCGCTCGTGACGGGCCCGCTGATCGGCGGTGCCGCCCTTGTCGCCGGACTCCTGGTGGCGGGCTGGGGATGGATGGCAGGCTCGACCGCTCGCGCCGCCGACCGACGGGTGGCGGCTGCCGAGGCGGCTCTCGCGCCGTACCGCATTGCCCTGGAGCGCTCGGCCGATGATCGCCGCGCCGCCGCGAGGGAGGCGCGTCAGGCAGGGTGGCCGGACGATGCGGCAGCGCTGGATGCCCTCGCGGATCGAACCCACGAGATGGTCCGCGACGCCGCGCGCGATCTCTCCCTCGCGGCGGAGGAGCGGGCGCGGCGGGCCAGCGTGGAGGCGCGCCGGGACGATGCGGCCCGCCGTCTCACCCGGGCGCTTGCCGAACATGGCATCGCGGGGCACCCGGATGCCCGCGCCGCGTGGTCCGCGTACGAGGCGTCGTGCTCCGAGCGCGCGCGGCAGGCCGCGGAGGCCGCGCAGGCCGAACCCCTGCGGCGCGCGCTCGCGTCCCGCCGCGCCGCGGAGGAGACGGCCGCGGGGGTCCGCCGGGCCATCGACGCGGCCCGCGCCGGGCTCGTCCAGGCGGCGGAGGCGGCCGGCGTCGCGCCGAACCCGGATCCGGGGCGCCTGGTGGAGGAGCTTCGTGCATGGCAGGCCGCTCGCGCCGCATCGATGACGACGAACCAGCGGGCGATCGAGGAGTGGCGCGAGCTCACGAGCCTGCTCGACGGCCGCACCCTGGATGCGATCCGGGAGGAGGCCCGCGAGCGCGCACGGGAGGCGGACCAGCGGGCGCGTGGGCTCGACGACGCAGAGATCGATCACCTTGCCGGCCGGCCGGACCTGGAGAGCGTGGTGGCGGACCGGCGACGGGCGACGGCGGAGGTGGAGCGCGTCGCGCACGCCCTTCGGGGCGGCCTCGATGTCCTCGCCATCGGCGTGCCCGACGTCGCCGCCGCCGAGGAGGCGGTGGAGTCGGCGACCGCGGAGCTCGCGCGCGTGCAGGCACTGGCCACGACCATCGACGAGACCCTCCGCCTCCTGCGCGAAGCACAGGACCGCGTGCATCGCGACCTCGCGCCGGTCCTCGCGCAGGCCGTGGGGCGATGGCTGCCGGTCGTGAGCGGCGGCGCCTACGTGGAGGTGAGCGTCGATCCGGCGAACCTGGCGGTGACCGTCAAGGAGGCAGCCACGGGGCTGTGGCGGCAGGCGCGGCTCCTCTCCGCCGGGACCCGGGAGCAGATCTACCTGCTGCTGCGCGTTGCGATGGCGCAGCACCTGGTCACGACCGGGGAGACGGCACCGCTCCTGCTCGACGAGGTCACCGCCCAGGCGGACCCGGAGCGTCGGGCCGGGCTGTTGCGCGTGCTCCACGAGCTCAGCCGGGAGCGGCAGGTGATCCTCTTCAGCCACGACGAGGCCGTGGCGGCATGGGCCGAGCGGAGCCTTGCCGCACCGCGCGACTGCCTCGTCCGCCTGGCCGGCAGGACGGCGCGGGCGAGCGGATCGGGGGCCGATGGCGGTCATCCAGGCGAGATGGCGGACCCGCGCCCCACGACGCTGACGCTCTCCGCCTGAGGGAGCCGCGAAGGACCATGGCCGGCGCATCGGCCGGCGGCTGCTAGGATTGCGCAGCCGCAGCGCGCCCGGCCTCTTTCGTGCCGTGCCGGCGGCGAACCGTCTCACCGAATGCAGATGCCGACTGACCGCCTGCCCACCCCGGACCGCGTCCTCGTGGTCGCCGCTCATCCCGACGACATCGAGTTCGGCGCTGCCGGCACGGTCGCACGCTGGATCGACGAAGGCGCCAGGGTGCGCTACCTCCTCGTCACCCGGGGTGACAAGGGCAGCGACGATCCCGACGTGGATCCGGGACGGCTCGCCGCGCAGCGCGAGCGCGAGCAGCGCCAGGCGGCGGACGAGCTGGGCGTCGAGGGGGTCGACTTCCTCGAGGAGCCGGACGGCCAGGTGGAGGCCAGCCTGCGCCTCCGCGAGCGGATCACGTACGCCATCCGCGCCTTCCGGCCGGAGATCGTGATGACCCATGACCCCACGGTCCTCTTCGTGAACAACGAATGGGTCAACCATCCGGATCACCGCGCGGTGGGCATGGTGACGGTGGACGCCGTCTTCCCCACGGCCCGTGACCCGCTGAACCTCCATGAGCACCTCGACGCCGGCCTCGGACCGTGGAAGGTGGCGGAGCTCTACCTGTGGAGCACGAACGAGGCGAACCAGCTCGTGGACATCGGCGAGACCCTGGACCGCAAGATCGCGGCGCTGAGCTGCCACGAGAGCCAGTTCCGCGACTTCGCGGAGACGGAGCGCTGGCTGCGCCGCACCTCCGAGGAGCTCGGTGAGCGCGCCGGCTACCGCGCCGCCGAAGGCTTCCGCAGGGTGATGCTGGCCCGATGACCGGCTGGCGGGGGAGCACACGGGCCCGCGCCCGGGCCGCGGTGCTCGGCACGCTCCTGCTCCTCGCCGCCTGCTCGACGGGCCCCGCGCCGACGCCATACCCGACCCAGGCGCCGATGCCGCCTGCCGGCCGTGCTTCGAAGGTCGCAGGCGAGTTCCTCGCCGCCTGGCAGGCGGGCAACGTGGAGGACATGTGGGCCATGCTGGCTCCAGCCGACCGCGCGGCCGTGGGCCACGATCGATTCGTCAGTCTCTATACGGAGTTCGCCGCGCTCGTCCGCCTCACCAGGCTCACCGCCACCGCCGATCCCGCGGTCCCCACCGCGCTCCCGCCGGAGCCGCTCCCCCCCGACCTGCGGGTGACGCCCGAACCGGTGGCGTCGGGGACCGCATCGGGGTCGCCGACGGCATCGGCCGCTGCGAGCGCATCGGCCTCTCCGGTCCCATCTGCCTCGGTGGCCGCGTCGCCATCGGCCTCGACAGCCGGCTCGCCGGCGCCTCCGGTGCTCGCCGGCCCCGTGCCGGCCATGGCGGTGAACGCCCACATCAGCCTGACCACCGACCTCTTCGGCCGGGTTGCGCTGGATCGGACGATCACGCTCGTCCGCGGTGCCTCCGACTGGCAGGTGCGCTGGAGCCCGGCCTGGCTCTTTCCGGCGCTCGCCGCGGACGGGACCCTGGCGCTGTCACGCCAGGCCTCCCCGCGCGGCCGGATCGTGGCCGAGGACGGGACCGTATTCGCCATGACCCGCTCGAACGGGATGCGTGTCTACCCGCAGGAGTACCTGGCGGGGCAGGCCGTGGGCTACGCCAGCAGGGTCACCGCGGCGGACCTGAGGGGCGGCCTCGCCGCGCGCGGCTACGAGGCGGGGGACTGGGTGGGCCGCAGCGGCCTCGAGGCGGGCGCGGAGTACCTCCTGCGCGGGACTCCGGGATTCACGCTGTCCGCCGTTCGGCCCGGCCAGGATCCGGTCACCGTCCTCCAGACGCCCATGACCCCAGGCGCGAATGTCACCATCACCCTGCAGCCCGCCCTCCAGCGCACCGCGGAGTCGGCGATGGCCCGCTATCCGCGGGTCGGAAGCGCGGCCATCGATCCGCGAAACGGCGACGTGCTGGTCCTCGCCTCGCTGCCGCGGTTCGACCCCAACGCCATGACCCTCGGCACGACCCTCAAGGGGGTGGCCCTGGCGAAGCCGTCGTCGGCACAGATCGCGGACAAGGCCGTCATCGGCGCGTACCCCGCGGGATCGGACTTCAAGCCGTTCACCCTCGGCGCGGCACTGCAGACCGGCACGGTCAAGTCGACGGACACGATGCTCTGCCCGAGCACCTGGACGTACGACGGGTTCCGGTTCAAGAACTGGATGTTCGAGACGCTTCCCGGCCAACGGACGTGGGTCGACACCATGGCCCTCTCCTGCAACACGACCTACATGCCCCTGAGCATCCGCGTCTACCAGAAGGACAACAGCGCGCTGACGGACCTGCTCCACAGCTTCGGGTTCGGGCAGCCCACCGGCATCCCGTTCCTCGCCGAGAGCACCGGCCGCCTCCCGGATGCGGCCTACTACGAGACCCACAAGCGCTGGAACGGGAAGATGTCCCCGTACGGGCCTTTCGACCAGATCCAGCTTGCCATCGGCCAGGGAGAGTTCCTGGGCACGCCGCTCCAGCTGGCCACCGCCTACGCCGCGTGGGGCAACCGCGGGACCCTCTGGCAGCCGCGGATCGTGGTGCGGGCCACGCTTCCGGACGGGACGGTCGTCTATGACAGCCAGCCCACCGTCCACACCCGCATCCCCCTGCGCCGGGACGTGATGGACTACGTGGTGAAGACCATGCGCGCCGTGGTCACCTCGCCGCTCGGCACGGCGCACCGATCCTTCCTGGGCTTCCCGTACACGGTCGCCGGCAAGAGCGGCACCGCGGAGACCGGCGGCCCGGATCCCGACGCGTGGTTCCCCTCCTTCGCCCCGGTGAACGACCCGACCATCGCCGTGGCGGTCGTCGTCGTCACGGTCCCGCTCGGCAACGGCGGCGACTTCGCAGCCCCCATCGTGCGGCGAATCATGGAGACCCACTTCAGTCACTGACACCGGCGGCAACCGCCCATCCGGGACCGATGGTGGCCGCCCGGCGACCTGTGGCCGCATCTGGATGTGCGAATTCTTTGACACATCGAGCACGCGGACGGTAGCATCGGCCTGCCGCGACTCCGCCCCACCGCGCCTGAGCGCGCATGCAGGACCGAGCGAACGACGCCCTTGATCTCCCAGAACGCAATCCCTCTCCGATTCCAGACGGCCGAGGTTGGCGTCGACTGGTTGCAGTGCAACATCGAATGCCAGGAAGGCTGCCCCGTCAACACCAACTGCCGGGGCTACCTCATGCTGGCCGCGGAAGGGCGCTTCGAGGAGGGGTACATCCTCGCCCGCGACCCCAACCCGGTGGCCGCCATCTGCGGGTACGTCTGCAGCGCGCCGTGCGAGAAGGCCTGTCGCCGCGCGGACATCGACAAGCCGCTCGCCATCCGGGCCATGAAGCGCTTCCTGGTCGACTGGCACTACGCCAACAACATGCCCGACCAGGTCGATGTCGCTCCGCCCACCGGCAAGAGCGTGGGAGTGGTGGGCGCCGGCCCGGCGGGCCTCTCGGTCGCCAGGGACCTGGCCGCCGACGGCCACGAGGTCCACGTCTACGACGCGCTCCCCTCGGCGGGAGGCACCACCCTCATCGGCGTGCCGGCCTTCCGGCTGCCGCGCGACATCATCGAGCTCGACGTCGCCTACGTCGCCAGCCACGGCGTGGAGTTCCACTACAACGTGGAGATCGGCCGCGACATCACGCTCGACGAGCTGCGCACGCGCCATGACGCGGTGGTTGTCGCCACCGGCTGCATGTTCCCGGTCGCCATGAACGTGCCCGGCGAGGAGCTCGACGGGGTGATCTACGGGGTCGACTTCCTGAAGCGGGCCAACCTGGGCCAGGAGCAGTGGGTGGGCGAGCACGTCCTCGTCATCGGTGGCGGCTACACCGCCATGGACTCCTCGCGCACCGCGCTGCGTCTCGGCGCCCGGACCTCCACGATCCTGTACCGCCGCGGGCCCGACGAGATGGTGGTCGACGAGGAGGAGCAGCACGAGACCCGCTTCGAGGGCGTGCAGTTCGAGTTCTTCGCCTCGCCGGTCGAGGTGCTCGGCGACGAGCACGGCAAGGTGGTCGGGATGCGGTTCCAGCGAACGCGCCTCGGGCCGCCGGACGCCACCGGGCGCCGCTCGGCGGAGCCCATCCCCGGCAGCGAGTTCGTGGTCCCCTGCGACATGGTCATCCCCTGCACCAGCCAGGCCGCCGACAACAACGTGCTGGGTCGCTACGGGAGCCAGCTCAACCGGCACCTGGGCGTGACCGACTCGCGCGCCGTGGTGGCCGGCGGCTCCACCTCCGCCTGGCGCACGGCGCCACCGTCCGTGGAGGGCGAGACCGATGGCGACGCCTTCGACTTCCGGCGCGGCTACCTCACCATCAACCCCGACACGTTCGAGACGAGCGTCTCCGGCGTCTTCGCCTGCGGCGACTACGTGACCGGTCCGGCAACGATCATCGAGTCCGCCGGCCGGGGACGCCGGACCGCCCGCGCCGTGAGCCGCTGGCTGGGCGGGGTCCCCCAGGAGGAGCTCGCCGAGCTGCCGGTGATCAACCGCGCGGTGATCACCCAGGCGCTCGAGCACGACATGCCCAAGGACTACGAGGCGTTCGAGCGCCACCACATCCCCATGGCCCCGCCGGAGCTGCGCCGCGACTTCACGAGCCTCGTGGAGATCGGCTACGACACCCGGTCTGCCATCGAGGAGGGGGCCCGCTGCCTGCAGTGCAACCACAACATCAACATCGACGGCCCGCGCTGTATCCTCTGCGGCCTCTGCGCCGACGTCTGTCCCGAGGGCGTGATCTACATGATCGACAAGGGGCAGGTGGGCGGCGACGATCCCGAGATCGAGGCGTTCCAGTCCTGGCCCCGCGGCATTGCCATGATCATCGACGAGGAGCGCTGCATCCGCTGCAACCTCTGCGTCGAACGGTGTCCGACCAACTGCATCACGATGGACCGCCTCGAGCTGGAGCGGTTCACGCCTGACGGGAAGGTTCTGTTGGAGAGCTACAAGGACAACGTCCTGGGACAGATCGGTCAGCAGGCCGGATCGGTGGTGCGACGATGAGCTTCCCCGGACCGGGCGACTGGTACCGCGGCCTGAAGGAGACGCAGGTCTGGCGCTCACTCTTCCGCCAGCCATATCCGTCCACCAGCCGCACGCGCGCGCTGGCGGTCATGAACAACGTCTTCCTGCACCTGCACCCGGTGCGGGTCAAGAGGCACGCGGTTCGCTACACGTACACCTTCTGCCTGGGCGGGATCAGCTTCTTCCTCTTCCTGGCCCTGACCGTGACCGGCCTGTACCTCATGTTCTTCTACGTGCCCTCGGTCAGCCGCGCCTACCAGGACATCCTGGCTATCGAGAACTCGGTGGCCTTCGGGGAGCTCGTCCGGAACATGCACCGATGGGCGGCGCACCTCATGGTGCTCACCGTCTTCCTCCACATGATCCGCGTCTTCTATCACGGCGCCTACAAGCCGCCGCGCGAGTTCAACTGGGTGATCGGGGTCCTGCTCCTCTTCTCGACCCTGTGGCTCAGCTTCACCGGCTACCTGCTGCCGTGGGACCAGATCGCCTTCTGGGCCATCACGGTCGGCACGCAGATGGCCACCTACGCCCCGCTCCTCTCACAGCAGTCGTCGCTCTTCCTCCTCGGCGGGATCGAGGTGGGCCAGGGCACCCTGCTCCGGTTTTACGTGTTCCATGTCATCGCCTTCCCGCTGATCGCCGCCATCCTGATGATCGTCCACTTCTGGAGGATCCGGAAGGACGGCGGAATCAGTGGGCCGGTGTGAGCGCGGTAGGATAGGGACGGCAGACCCATGACCATCGAGAAGCGGCCAAACGCGACCGCCGACAAGAACGCTCCGACCCAGGCGCCACGGGTGCCGACCGTCGAGCGCGGAGGCGGGCCAAAGCTTCCCGGACCCCCCGGCGTGCCGGGGACCGAGCGGTTCCGCCTGCTCGCCTACGTCAAGCAGGAGTCCATGGTCCGCGTCGACAAGCGACCGGACGAGACCGTCCTGACCTGGCCCCACCTGCTCCGAGCGGAGTTCCTGATGGCCGCGCTGATCACCGGGCTCCTGGTGGTCGCATCGGTCTTCATCCAGGCGCCGCTCGAGCAGATGGCGAACGCGGGCAACACGCCGCACGTCGCCAAGGCGCCGTGGTACTTCCTGGGTCTGCAGGAGATTCTCAGCTACTTCAACCCTGCGGTGGCCGGCGTCTTCGTGCCGACCATCTACCTGGGTGGCCTCGCGATCGTCCCGTTCCTCGACCGCTCGCCGTTCAAGGCGGCCCGTGACCGGAAGCTGATCTGGGTCTTCTTCATGTGCCTGATGGTGGGCGGCCTGATCGTCACCTTCATCGGGTCCTTCTTCAGAGGCCCGGGCTGGAACTGGGTCTGGCCGTGGGAAGGGGGCATCTTCTTCAACCTATGAGCAGTCGCACGAATCTTTCCTATGGAGCCGTCACGGGCGCTCCCCAGCGGGAGATCAGCCGCCGGACCTTCATGCGCCGCATGCTCGGCGCGGGCATGGGCCTCCTGGGGCTCGAGTTCCTGGGCGGCACCCTGGCATTCCTGTGGCCGAACCTCTCGGGCGGCCTGGGCGGCAAGATCACGCTCGGTTCCGCGAGCGACATCATGACCGTCTGGCCGGACTGGGCGAAGGGGCAGCCCTACACGTACCAGAAGGCGCGCCTCTTCTTCGTCAACGTCCCCGCCGGCGAGCAGCTGGTGGACGGCAAGACCCCGAACGTTCCCGACCCGGGCAAGAAGGTGGACGAGACCATCCCCGTCAAGGACCGCTCGGTCCTGGCCCTCTACCGCAAGTGCCCGCACCTCGGCTGCCAGATCCCTCCGCTGTGCGAGAAGAGCCACTGGTTCGAGTGCCTCTGCCACGGCAGCAAGTACACGATCCTGGGCGAGAAGCGTGACGGCCCCGCCCCGCGCGGGATGGACCACTTCCCGGTGCTGGTCGACAGCTCCGGTGTCTACACGGTGGACACCGGAAAGAAGGTCACGGGCTCCCCGGTGGGGACCGTCACCTTCGACCCGCGCACCGCGGCCGATCTCACCGGCAAGCACTGCTCGGGCTGAGGCGATGCGGATCAAGACGCTTGGAGTCCTGGTGGTGAGCGCGCTGGCGATCTTCACCATGTTCTACTGGTTGACGGACTCCTCGCGCCTCTCTTCCCGGCAGCAGACCGCGCAGGAGGAGCAGCTCGCCTTCGGCAAGGAGGTCTTCGCCAACAACCCGAACGACCCGTCCGCCGCGGGCTGCGCGCGCTGCCACGGCGCGGACGGAATGGGCGGTCCCGTCCCCGGGCAGCCGGGGCTCAACGCGCCGAATCTCCACAGCCCCAGCCTCGCGAGCAAGCTGAAGGTCAACCCGGATTACGTCAACCTCGTGATCCGGTTCGGCGGCGTCGTCGTCTCCGGCAACGTGAGCTCGGTGATGCCGGCCTGGAGCACGGAGGTCGGCGGACCGCTCACCGTGCAGCAGATCGATGCGCTCACTGCGCTCGTGACGGGCTGGGCGAAGGAGAACGCGAACGCCAGCCAGTCGCCGCCACCCAACACCGCCGACGCGGGCAAGGAGGTCTACAACTCGGTCGGCTGCGTCAGCTGCCACCAGGCCGACCTGGGCGGCGTCCCCGGCACCTTCCCGAGCCTGCAGAACGTCGGGAACGAGATCGGGACCGGGCTCCCGAATCCGCCGTCGGGGCTGGACCAGATGAAGGCGGACTACGCGAAGGATCCGGCGACCTTCTTCACGAAGTGGATCCGCGACTCGTCGAACAACTACAACGGCGGCACCGCGACGGGAATGCCTGCCTTCCCCCAGTCGCAGCTGTCCGACGACCAGCTGCAGGCGCTCATCACCTTCCTGCTGACGCAGAAGCAGTGAGCTCCTCGCAGCACGACGTGGAGACCGTGACGGACCTATGAGCCTGAACCGACCGCGATCCAGGATCACCGGCGCCAACCTGCTCGGCGAGGTCGACGACTTCATGAGCTGGCTGCTGTACGGCTACGAGACGTGGCTGATCGCCGTCCTCAAGGGCGTCCCGCTCTTCCTCTACGTCTACTTCCTGCTCGCCTACGTGCCGAACTACGTCTACTACGGGGTGACGCAGTACCTGGGCTTCATCAAGTTCACGCCCGAGACGGGCTTCATCTTCGCGTTCGGCGCCGGCAGCGCCAACCTCGTGGTGTTCATCGTCCTGCTGATGTGGACGCAGGCCGGACGCGGGCGGCGCGGCTTTGCCTGGACCTTCGTGCGGATCGTGGACTTCCTGCAGCTGCTCTTCGTGTACCTCCTGCTCATCCCGCTCCTCGCCTTCAACATGGCGGGCGGCACGTTCGTGCCGCCGGAGGGGACGCCGTGGTACGGCCCCACCATCACGATCTCCCTCGGTGCCCAGGTCGCGATCCCGCTCGCCATCGCCTTCGGCATCCTGGTCGCCATCCTGGGGGCTGTGGTGCTCCTCTTCTTCGTGGTCGAGTACCGCCGCGTGACGCGCCGCGCAGCGCTGCCGGCGGAGGCACAGTCGACCGCCTACCTGCCGGGCTGATCCGGCCCGCCGCCATCGACGCTCGCCGCTCCGGCTCGTCGCATCGCCCGCGATCCTGGCTCGCCCATGCCGCGTGGTCGGCGCTCGTGCTGCTCCTCGCCGCGATCCTCGTCGGGCTGGAGCTCGGCAGCCGCTGTCCGCCCGGCGGTCCGCTCGCCTTCGGCAGCTGCACGGTGCGTCCCACCGCCATCGGCGTCGTGGCGCTGGGCGCCGTGCTCTACGTCGCCGGCCTGACGGCGGTCCTCGCCTGGGTCGGCGGCCTGCAGCGGCGGCGAGTGGCGGATGCCCGCGCGGCGCGCGACTGGTACCTGCTGGCAGCGACCATCGGCCTGCCGATCGCCCCCCTTCTGGCCTTCACCGTTGTCCTCGCCCTTCGCTAGGATGGGTACCTACCCTCCTACGGAGCGACTCTTCGACATGACCGTCTCCTCATCGCAGGAGCTCGTTGATCTCCTCTCCGGTGCCGCCCGGATCAGCGGCGATCGCCTGTCCGTGACCGATGCCGGCCGGTTCCGGTCGGAGGTGATCGACCGTCTCGTCCGCGAGGCCGTCTTCAACGCCGACGAGGGGCTGCGCACCGCCGCCCGCTGGATCATCTGGGAGGCGAGCATCGAGCTCGGATGCCCGTCGGCCTCGATCCACGAGCTGTACATGGCGCGGGGCCGGGGCGAGTTCGGGCCCACCGACTTCACCGTGCCGGCCATCAACGTCCGCGCGGATGCCTACCTCACCGCCCGCCAGGCCTTCGCCGCCGCCATGGAGCGCGACGCGGGCGCCATGATCTTCGAGATCGCCAAGAGCGAGATGGCGTACACCGACCAGCGGCCGGCGGAGTACACCGCGGTGATCCTGGCCGCCGCCATCCGCTCCGGCTGGCCCGGACCGGTCTTCCTCCAGGGCGACCACTTCCAGTTCAACGCCACGAAGTGGGCGGCGGACCCCGAGAAGGAGATGGCCGGCCTGCGTGAGCTCACGACGGAGGCCATCGGCGCCGGCTTCCTGAACATCGACATCGACTCGAGCACCCTGGTCGACCTCTCGCAGCCCACGGTCCCCGAGCAGCAGCGGACGAACGCAGAGAACAGCGCCTCGCTGACCCGGCTGATCCGCGAGCTGGAGCCCGATGGGGTCACCATCTCGGTGGGTGGCGAGATCGGCGAGGTCGGCAAGGCGAATTCGAACGAGGAGGAGCTGCGCGCCTACCTCGACGGGTACCTCGGCATGCTTCCCTCGGGCATGGCCGGCGTGAGCAAGGTGAGCATCCAGACCGGCACGAGCCACGGCGGCGTGGTCCTGCCGGACGGCACCGTGGCCCAGGTCAAGATCGACTTCGACACCATGAAGCGCCTCTCGACGGTGGCGCGCAGCGAGTACGGCCTGGCCGGCTGCGTCCAGCACGGCGCATCGACCCTGCCCGACGAGGCGTTCCACCACTTCCCCGGCAACGGGACCGCGGAGATCCACCTGGCCACCGGCTTCCAGAACATCCTCTACGACGCCGGAGGGCTTCCCCACGCGCTGCGCGAGCAGATGATGGCGTGGGTCGCGGAGAACCTGGCCGGCGAGCGCAAGGAGGGCGAGACCGAGGAGCAGTTCCTCTACAAGTCGCGCAAGAAGGCCATCGGCCCGTTCAAGCGTGTCGTGTGGGACCTGCCCGATGCTGCCGCGGACGAGATCGCGGGGCACCTGCGCGACAAGTTCGGCTTCCTCTTCGACCAGCTGAAGATCGCCGGGACCCGCGAGGTCGTCGACCGGTTCGTCCACCCGGTGGCGGTCCATCGTCCACTGCCGAGGACGCTGGGCGGCGGCGCCGTCGCCGCGACGACGGCGGGCGCCCACGTCTTCGAGGACGACGGCTCCGGGGAGTAACCCGGAGGGACGTGACGGCCGACCCCGTGCGGACCGCCGTACCCGCCGGCCGTACCCACCGGGTGGGCGAGCGGTGACGGAGCTCCTCGAAGGAGGGGTGTCAGGGCCGATCCATGCACCCCATGGGTGAGGGGCGGCCGGAACCGGAGCGTCGGTATCGTCCCCACCCGCGGGGTGGGTGGACAGGGCCGGAGATGGATCGCAACCCGGCCCGGGTCACTCCCCGCCCGCCGGGTGAATAGCGCGGCCGCGCGGTGACCCTAGCGGCCGAGGGCGCGGCGCAGGCCGGGAACCGAGGCGAGGCCGACCAGGCGACGGAGCGCCGCCGGCGAGAGCCCCGCGACCAGGCGGGCGGCGCGCGCCAGCTCCTGGGGCTCGACGGATTCGAGGAGGCTGACGAGCCGCGCCAGCATCGCCTCGTCGAGCTCGCCCAGGACGGCGAAGAGGCGTTCGGTGGCGGACGGCTCCGCGTCCACGAAGATGCCCACGCCGCGATCGAAGAGGTTGACGAAGCGCAGGAGGCCCTCCAGCCGGTCGCTGAGCGCGGCGAGCTCGGCGTGCTCATCTGAGGCGGCCGCCTTCGCCGGCCCGGACCCCTCCCGGGCAAGCCGGGCGCAGCGGGCGATGACCGGGACGACGGGGTCCGTCTCGCGCTCCTTGCGCGCCTTCGCGACGCGTCGGAACCACTCCCAGTTGTCGCCGACCACCACATACGCGGCGGCCTCCGGCCCGCGCCTCCCCGTCCGCCGCCCCGTCTCGGTGCGGTCGATCAGCCCCCACTCGCTGCATTCGGCGAGCGCCATGGAGGCGGCCCGGTGGGAGAGCCCCAGGGCGCGGCGGATCTCCGGCTCGGTCAGCGGGCCTCCGTGGACCAGGAAGTAGCCCTGCACCGCGGCCGTGGAGGGAGCCACGCCCCATGCCGCGCCGATGGCGCCCCACGCCTGCGCGAACTCGCGCCGGATCCCCTCCGCGTCCGAGATTCGGTGCGTCTCCATTGCATCTCCGGCCATGGCCCCTCGATCCATACCTGCTGCCCTACGGTAGCCGATTTGGCCGGCCGGCTCCCACCCCCCGGGCGGCGCGCCGCAGGTGGCGTCTCGCGTCGCGGGCTTCCGGCGCCGGACAGCGCAAGGCCCCGGATCGCTCCGGGGCCCCGCGGTGATCGCCGAGAGGGAGAGGGATCTAGTGGGCGCAGCCGCCGGCGCGCGCGGGCGAACCGTCCGTGTTGAACGACTGGCCGCACGAGCAGCTGGAAACGGCGTTCGGGTTGTTGATGGCGAAGCCGGAGCCCATCAGCGAGTCGACGTAGTCGATCTCCGCCCCCTCGACGTGCTGGGCGCTGAAGGCGTCGATCACGATCGGCACGCCGCCGTGATCCTCGACGCGGTCGTCGTCGGCAAGCCGATCGTCGAAGGCCAGGCCGTAGCTGAAGCCGGAGCAGCCGCCGGACTTCACGAAGAGCCGAAGGCGAGCATCCGGCTTGCCCTCGCGCGTGCGGAGCTCGTTCACCTTCGTCGCGGCGGCATCGGTCAGGGTGACGAGCGGCTCGGCTGCAGGGGCCGGGGCCGCCTGGGGGATCGGCTGCGGCGTCGTCTCGGACATGGTCATTGGACGCGGATTCTCCTCTCGGCGCTCTGGCGAGCGACGTTGGCGGTGATGGTCGCTCTGGAAAGTATACCAGTGACGATTCTCGAGCCGGCAATGGCCCGATGGAGCCAGATCTCGCACGCGACGTGCCGTGATGCCATCAGGGCCATTCCGCACGGGTGGTCGGGACCGATGGAGGTCGGCGACCGCAGGCCACCATCGGTACACTCACAGGACGCACCCAGACCTATGTTCGCGCAGGAGAGGCACCCAAGGTGAAGCTTGCCAGCCGCATGGACCTGATCGGCACTGAGACAGCGTTCGAGGCGGCGGCCCGAGCCCGCGCCCTGGAGGCAACCGGCCGCGAGGTGATCCACCTCGAGATCGGTGAGCCCGACTTCGACACGCCGCGTCACATCTCCGAGGCCGCTGCCCACGCGGTCCTCGAGGAGGGGATGACCCATTACACCGGGGCCACGGGGATCCCGCAGCTCCGCGAGGCGATCGCCGCCGACGTGAAGCGCTGGAAGGGGATCGAGACCAGCCCCGAGCGCGTGGTCGTCACGCCCGGCGCCAAGCCCATCATGTTCTACGCCATGCTCGCCCTGATCAATCCGGGCGACGAGGTGATCTACCCCAACCCCGGATTCCCGATCTACGAGAGCATGGCCCGCTACGTGGGTGGAACGCCGGTTCCCGCGCCGCTGCGCGAGTCCAACGAGTTCCGGATGGACGTCGCCGAGATCGAGTCGCTGGTGACCGACCGCACGCGCCTGATCGTCTTCAACTCGCCGCACAACCCGTGCGGCTCGACCCTGTCGCAGGACGATATCCGTGAGATCGCGCGCATCGCGGTCGAGCACGACCTCGTGGTCCTCGCCGACGAGATCTACGGTCGCCTCCAGTACGAGGGCAGCCTCCTCTCGATCGCCACCCTGCCCGGCATGGAGGAGCGGACGATCACCCTGGACGGCTTCTCCAAGACGTTCGCCATGACCGGCTGGCGCCTGGGATACGGGGTCCTGCCGGAGTGGCTCGTGCCCACGTTCAGCCGCCTGGTGATCAACAGCGTGAGCTGCACGAACGCGTTCGCCCAGGTCGGGGCGGTCGCCGCTCTCACGGGGCCGCAGGACGAGCCGGATGCCATGCGCGCGGAGTTCATCGCCCGTCGCAAGCTGATCGTGGACGGCCTCAACGCCATCCCGGGCGTCAGCTGCGTGATGCCCCACGGTGCCTTCTACGCCTTCCCGAACGTGAAGAGCTTCGGACGCAGTAGCAACGAGATCGCGGACCACCTCCTCTACGACGCGGGCGTCTGCGGCCTCTCCGGGACGGCCTTCGGCTCCTACGGGGAGGGCTACCTGCGCTTCAGCTACGCGAACTCGCGCGAGAACCTCGCGAAGGCGCTCGAGCGCGTGGCGGCGTCGCTGGCGAAGCTGGAGCGCACCGGCGAGCTCGTGTCGGCCGGCGCCGGTGCGTCCCGATGACCACCACCCGCCCCGACACCACGGAGCGCCTCCTGCAGGAGGCGGCGGGCTCGTTCGAGCACTGGGAGCTGCTGCGCGAGGTGATCGACGAGACGATCGACCTCTCCCTCAACTACCGCCAGTCGGGCCACCCCGGCGGCTCGCGATCGAAGGTCCATCTCTTCCTGGCGCTCCTCCTCTCGGGGGCCATGCGCTGGGACATCCGGCGCCCGTGGCGAACGTTCTCGGACCGCTTCGTCCTCTCCGCCGGCCACACCGTCCCGCTCGTCTACTCGACGCTGGCGATCCTCAACGAGGTGCTGCGCGCACGCCAGGAGCGTGACCCTCGCGAGGCCTTCGCCTTCCCCGATGGCGGCCGCTGGGCGCTGACCTGGGAGGATCTCCTGGGGCTGCGCCACAACCGCGGCCTGGCGGGGCATGCGGAGATGGAGGGCAAGACCCTCTTCCTCAAGTTCAACACCGGTCCCTCCGGCCACGGCATGCCGCCGGCGGCCGGCGAGGCCACGGCGCTCAAGCTCGCCGGCTGCGAGGAGGTCAAGGTCTTCGTGGTCGAGGGCGAGGGCGGCCTCACCCCGGGCGCCAGCCACGAGACGCGCAACACCGCGTGGGGCCTGGGCCTGTCGAACCTTGTCTTCCTCATCGACTGGAACGACTTCGGGATCGACGACACGCCCATCAGCCGCGTTGTGCCCGGGACCCCGGAGAGCTGGTTCGGCGGCTACGACTGGCGCGTCACCGGGACGCTCGCCGGTTCGGAGTGGGAGCCGGTGACACGGGCAGTCCTCGAGGCGGCCCGTGGTGAGAACCCGCGCGGCATCCCCTCGGTCGCCTGGTTCAAGACGCGCAAGGGGCGCGGCTACGGCAAGTACGACAACAAGAGCCACGGCAGCCCGTGGCCCATGAACGCCCCGGAGTTCTGGGCGGTCCGCAAGGAGTTCATGGCGCGCCACGGCGTGGAGTACGCCGGCGTCGACCAGCCGGCGCCATCGGACCCGGCCGCGCGCGAGGCGCAGGCCCGCCACAACTTCGAGGTGGTGATGGGGGTCCTGCGGGCCCACCCCGAGGTGGTGGACGCCGTCAGCGACCGGCTCGTGGAGCTGGGAGCATCGGTCCCGGAGCACGTCGAGGGGTTCAATCTCGGAGGGCGCGGGGCGGAGCTCTTCTCGGACGCCCGGATCACCGACGTGCGCTCGTATCCCGCATCCCTGTGGAAGGCGCCCGGGGAGAAGGCGCCGAACCGCGCCGCGCTGGCGGCCTGGGGCGCCTGGATCAACGCCTTCGCGAAGGCGGAGTACGGGCGGCCGCTGGTCATCGCCTGCAGCGCCGACCTGGCCGAATCAACGAACATCGCCGGCTTTGCCAAGGACTACGAGGGCATGCCCGGCTGGGGCTGGTACGACCGCGAGACGAACCCGCGCGGGACCCTGCTCCCCCAGGAGATCACGGAGTTCACCAACGCGGGCCTCATGGCCGGGCTGGCGACCGTCAACCTGGCGGATGATCCGATGGCGACCTTCAACGGGTTCTGGGGCGCGAGCTCGACCTACGGCTCGTTCAGCTACCTCAAGTACGGCCCCATGCGCCTCTTCAGCCAGCTCGCCCAGGACACCCAGCTCAAGCTGGGCAAGGTGATCTGGGTCGCCGGCCACTCCGGCCCGGAGACCGCCGAGGATTCGCGCACGCACTTCGGGATCTTCGCGCCGGGAGTCACGCAGCTCTTCCCGGAGGGCCACGTCATCGACCTGCACCCGTGGGAATACAACGAGGTCCCCGTGGTCCTCGCCGCGGCGCTGGCCACCGACGTCCCGATCGTGGCGCTCCACCTGACCCGACCGTCGGTCGAGATCCCGGACCGCGCCGCCCTCGGCATGGCGTCGCACTTCGAGGCGGCGCGCGGCGCGTACGTGCTGCGGGCCGTGGACCCCGACCAGCCGGCTGCGGGCACCGTCTACGTGCGGGGCACGGTGACCACCGCCACCGTGGTGAAGCTCCTGCCGGAGCTCGACGCGCGCGGCATCAACGTCCGGATCGTGGCCGCCATCAGCCCGCAGCTCTTCCGCCGGCAGGAGGTCGCCTACCGCGAGCTCCTCTGCTCGGACGCGGATCGCTTCAACGGCATGGCGATCACGAACGGCGCGGGGAAGCTCATGCGCGACTGGGTGGAGGGCCCCATCGCGGCGGAGTACTCCCTCTCCGCCGACCGGGACGACCGCTGGCGGACAGGTGGAACCGTCGAGGAGGTCATGGAGGAGGCCGGGCTGGGCCCGGAGCAGATCCTGGCCGCCATCGAGCGCTACGCGAACGACCGCGAGATCCGCCTCCGGCGTCTCCGCAACGTGCTGGCGGCCATCGAGCGCGGCGACTGAGGCGACGAGCGAAGCGTGCCGGATCTCAAGCAGCATCCCTACGAGCACCAGCGGCCGCAGCGACCGAGCCACCTGCCGTACCGGACCGACCCCCCGCCGGAGCGGCGCGGGGCGCCCGACATGCGCCTGGCGCTCTACGTGGGGCTGGTGCTGCTCGGGATCGTGGCCTTCTTCGCGGTGCCGTACATCGTCCAGTACCTGCTTCTGTGGCTGACCGGGGGCTGAGGCGCCGGACGGTTCAGACCTGGGCGGTCCAGACGTACACCGTCCCGCCGGTGACCTTCACCTTCGGCCGGGAGAGGGGCGGGAGCGAGATCGGGTAGGCTGCCGCATCGCCGGCGTAGGCGCCCGATGCCCGCCATTCGCGGGGTCCGTTGGCCAGCTGGCCGTTCAGGTCGAAGCTCGCCCCGTGGCACGGGCAGCGCAGATCCTGCCAGTCCGGGCGGTAGTGCAGGGTGCAGCCCATGTGGGTGCAGACCGCCGCCAGGGCCCGGATCTCTCCCGCGTCGTTCACGACGTAGCCGTCGAAGGCGGCGGTGGTGAAGCGGACCGCACTGCCCGCCGGCAGGTCGGCCACGGCGACGACGGGGTGCCAGTACCCCTCGCCGGAGACGAGGGGCGTCGACCCGCCGGCCAGCAGGCCTCCGGAGGACGATGGCTCGCCGCGCAGGGCGGCCATTCCCAGGGCGCCGGCGGCCAGGCCCGCGGCCGCGCCGATGCCGCCCTGCAGCAGGGCGCGCCGCGAGAGGCGCACGCGTCCCGAAGGGGTGGGCGCCGTCGGCACGACGGGATGACGCAGCGGAGGCGGGGTCCGGACCGCCGCGATGCCGGCATCGGCCTGGCGCATCCGGAGCCGGAGCTGCTCGACGAAGGCAGGATCGGGATCCTGGCCGGTCCCCGTGGTGCCGGCCAGCTCAGCGGCGGTGCGGGCCATCTCGGCTTCGTCGCGGCCGGCGACGTTCTCCGGCGAGGGACGCTCGCCGCTCACCAGCGCGTCGAGATAGCGATCGAAGCGGTCGGCCATCCCGGGCTCGTCGGCAGGCCGGCCCGGTCGGTCAGGCATCCGGCGCCTCCTCGAGGAGCGCGGCCTTCCGCAGCGCCCGGTACTGCAGCACCTTGGCATTTCCGTGGCTGATGCCCATCCGATCCGCCGTCTCCGCCACGGAGAGGCGCTGGAGGAACCGCAGCTCCAGGACCCGCCGGTAGTTCTCCGGCAGGCGCCGCAGGAGCGCCGCGACCCGGTGGCTGGCCGCGTCGGCGGCGGATCGCTCCTCCGCCGTCTGCGGGGACTCGCCGGCCGTCGCCATCGGCGCCGGATCCGCGGGCTCCCAGCCGGGGGCGACCTGGTCACTGGCCACCAGCGGCAGGCGGTAGAACGCGCGCCAGTAGTCGGCGATGGCGTTCTGGCTCACCCGGTAGAGCCAGCTGGCGATCTGTCCGGGGTCCCGGGTCGTGTCGAGCTGCTCAACGGCGCGCAGGAAGACCTGGGCGGTGAGGTCCTCCGCGTCGGGACGGTTCCCGACACGGGCGTAGATGAAACGGTAGATGGGCACCACCTGGGCGTCGTAGATCTCCTCGAAGCGTCCGCGCGGAGCCGGGACGGCGGGCGAGGGGCTCTCCGCGGCAGCGTCCGCGCCGGGAGCACCAGGTGTCGGCGAGCCTCCTGCGGGTGAAGGCACCGGGAGGTCGCGCGGCGCTCGTGGGCGAGTGGCCATCCCGACCTGATACGCCGCCGGTTACGGCCCGCTAGGGCCGCGGCCGCAGGGGAGCGAGGAGCGCGGCGATCTCCTCCAGGAAGAGCCGGTCCGTCTCGTCGAAGGCGGCGGGGTCGGATGCATCGATGTCGATCTCGCCCACGACCTGCCCCTCGCTCAGGATGGGGACCACGATCTCGCTGCGGGTGGTGGCGAAGCAGGCGAGGTAGCGTGGGTCCGCGCTGACGTCGTCCACGATCTCCGTCTGGCCCGATGCCGCCGCGGCGCCGCAGATCCCCTCCCCGATCGGGATCCGGGTGTGCTCCGTGGCCTCCGGTCCGATCCACGGCCCCAGGACGAGGTCCGTGCCGTTGACGTCGACCCAGTAGATGCCGATCCAGTCGTAGTGCGGGAAGCGCTCGTGCAGCTCTTCCACCGCGCGCTGGGCTGCAGCCTCCGGGCCCGGCGCCTCGGCCACCGCCTGGCGGACCAGGTTGAGGGCGTCGCCATGGGCGAGGGGTCGCTCCTCGAGGACGGGATGGCTCATGATCTCGCCGCCCAGCGGTCCGCCCACGCGTTGATGGGCAGGATGAGCAGCCGCAGGTCCTCGCCCTTGGGCGTCAGCGAGTACTCGACCCAGGGTGGGACCTCCGAGATGAGGCGCCGCTTCACGAGGTCCTGGTCCTCCATCAGCTTCAGGCGCTGGGAAAGGGTGGCCGAGTTCGCGCCGCCCAGCGCGTCCTGCAGCTCGCAGAAGCGCTGCGTCCGACCCCCCAGGGCCCACACGATGCGGAGCACCCACTTCTGCCCGAGGACGGTGAGGGCGGCGGTCGCGGGACACTCGGCGTGGCGTGCGGCGTCGCGCCGCTCGGCCCGCGAGCGGACGTGGGAAGGGGTCGGTGAAGCGACGGCGGCGTTCATCGGGCGTCGAACGGTAGCACCGCCCTACAGGGGGGTCAACCGTCGTCGACGAGGCGGCTCAGCTCTCGGCGACGCGCTCCAGGGTGCGCCGCAGGCGCTCGAGGTCGCGCGCGGGGATGCGGTCCAGGAAGTGCTCGCAGACGCCCCGCAGGTGGACCGGCGTCGCGTCGCGCAGGCGGACGAGGCCGGCATCGGTCAGGTGGGCCCAGAGGCCGCGGCGATCCGTCGCGCAGGAGGTGCGCTGGACCAGGCCGTCCGCCTCCAGCCGATCGACGAGACGGGTGGCGCCGCTCCGCGAGAGGAGGAGCCGATCCGCGAGCTCGCTCATCCGGAGGCGGCGCGCCTCGGCGACGGCGAGCTGGTAGAGGACGTCGTAGTCGGCGAGGGAGAGGTCCTGCTCGACCTGGAGCTCGTGCTCGAGCTGGCGCGTCACCTGGGCGTGAGCCCGGAGGAAGGTGCCCCACGCGACGAGTCGTTCGTCGTCGGTCGGCTCGCTGGAGGTCTGGGTCTGCGGCTCGGGGGACATCGGTCGCGTGCGCTCGCCTGGGTACGGGAGGATCGTCAGCCAGCGCGTGCGCTGGCGTGACAAAGGATACCGGCTCCGCTCGTGCCGCGACAAACAGGGAGCGCCGCCCTCAGGTTTCGCCCTCAGGCCCCGTTCTCGGCCCCGTTCTCGGCCGCATCGACCGCGTTGGCCGCATCGGCCGCATCGTCGATGGTGTCGTACCGTCGCGAGTCGAGGAACTCCCGCTTGCCCTTCGCGTTGCGGTGCCAGAGCTCCACGATCACGGCGGTGGGGAACTCCTCCGCCTCCACGACCAGCAGCTCTGCCGGCCCGTGCTGGTTCTTCCGTACACGCTCGCCCATCTGTTCCTACCCTACTCGTCCGTCCTCGTCGCCGCGCTCGGTTCCGGCCGCGGGGATATCGATCCAGAACGTGCTGCCCTGGCCCACCTCGCTCTCGGCGCTCGCCGACCCCCCGTGGGCCTCCGCGATGTGCCGCACGATCGCGAGCCCCAGCCCGGCACTGCCGGTCCGCAGCTCGTCGTCGGCGCGATCCTCATCGCGCGCCCGCGAACGATCCACCTTGTAGAACCGCTCGAAGATGCGCCCGAGGTGACCGGGTGGAATCCCGATCCCACGATCGCGAACCCAGAAGCGCACGTAGCCTGCGCGCAGCTCCCATCCCACCGTGACGGTCCCGTCGGAATGGCTGAACTTGATGGCGTTGTGGACGAGGTTGACGAGTGCCTGCTCGAGCCGTGGCTCGTCCGCCGCCGCCATCTCCGAAACGGGTGCCGCTGCCGGCTCTGCGGCCTCCAGGCGGATCCGGTTGCGCTCCGCCAGGGGGTGCATTCGCCGAACCACGCTCTTCACCACCGCGTCGGGCGCCACGGCTTCGATCGTGAGCTGTACCTCCCCCGACTCGATCATCGAGAGCTCCAGGAGCTCGTCGACGAGCTGCGCCAGCTGGTCGACCTCGCGCTCGACCTGGCCGGCGAAGTCGCGGGCGGTCTCCACGTCGTCCACCGCGCCCCCGGAGAGCGTCTCCGCGATGAGCTTGATGGAGGCGAGCGGCGTGCGCAGCTCGTGGCTGATGTTCGCGATGAAGTCGCGACGCACCTGCTCCGCCCGCCGGATCCGGGTCACGTCGTGCAGGAAGAGCAGCAGTCCGCCATTTCGCAACGGCATCGCCTCGACGTGGTAGGTCTGGGAGCCCAGGTGGCCGAGGCGCACCTCGCCCTGTCGCTGGCTGCCCCGCTCCGAGGCCTCGCGGGCCACCGCATCGAGGGCGGCCGAGCCGAAGGCGGCGATGAGGCTCATTCCCGCCAGGTCCTCCGCCCGGCGCTCCGCGAGGCGCGCAGCGGTTGCCCCCGCCTGCCGGATGCGCAGCCGCTCGTCGGTGAGGATGAGGAACCCCGAGGCGGTGCCGCGCAGGAGCGCCTCGAGTGCGGCGCCGGCCAGCTCCGCCTCCCGGGAGGCAGCTGTGTCCGCATCGGCCGGATGGAGCGTCACGCCGCCTCCCCCGGGGAGAAGGCGTAGCCAACGCCGCGCACCGTTCGGAAGTAGTTGTGCCCGTCGGCGGCGCGCAGCTTGGAGCGCAGCCAGCTGACGTGGACGTCAACGGTGCGCCCGTCGCCGACGTAGTCGTAGCCCCAGATCCGCGTCAGGAGCTGGTCGCGGGTGAAGATGCGGCCGGGATGATCGGCCAGGTAGGCGAGCAGCTCGAATTCCTTCGTGGTGAGGTGCACCGCTTCGCCGCGGACGCGCAGCTCGCGGTGCTCCCGGTCGATCTCGATCTCGCCCAGCCGGATCGGCGAGGCAGCGTCTCGCTCCGCCTGTTCGTCGCGGTCGCCGTGGTCCCGGCGGCTGCGACGGAGCACGGACTCGATGCGGGCCAGCAGCTCGGGACGGGAGAACGGCTTGGCGATGTAGTCGTCCGCGCCGACCTTGAGTCCGACCACCCGGTCGATCTCCTCGCCCTTGGCGGAGAGGATGATCACCGGAGTGTCGCGTCCCTCGCGACGAAGGGTTCGGAGGAGCTCCACGCCGCTCATCCCGGGCAGCATCACGTCGAGGAGGATGAGGTCCAGCCGCTGGGCCAGCGCGATGCCCAGCGCCGTCTCGCCGTCGGCCGCCGAGAGGTGCTCGTAGCCTTCCCGGGCGAGATTGAACGCGAGCGCCTGGCGCAGCGTGCGATCGTCCTCAACGATCAGGATCTTGCGGCGAACGGCCATGGTGGTCAGGTGTTGAGGTCCTCCACCCGGCCGGTCGCCAGGTAGACGACGTCCTCGCCGATGTTCGTCACGCGGTCCCCCAGCCGCTCCAGGTGATGCGCGGCGAAGAGCTGGTGGGTCGCCTGCCGCGCTCGCTCCGGATGCGCCTCCATCAGGGTGATGGCCGCCTCGTAGACCTCGTTGTAGAGATGATCGATCTCGTCGTCCCCGGCGCAGACCGCGCGCGCCTCCTCCTCGCTGACGTCCACCAGCGCCCGCATTGCGGAGCGGAGCTGCTGGCGGCAGACCTGGGCCATGCGCGGGATCTGCGGGAAGACCGGCGTCTCCGGCTCGGAGGCCATCTGCTGGGCGAGCTTGGCGATGTTCACCGCGTAGTCACCCATCCGCTCCAGCTCGGCTGCGGCGTGATGGAGGCTCAGAAGGATCCGGACGTCGCGCGCCATGGGACCCTGGGTCGCGATGGTCGTGGTGATCTCGGAGTTCACCCGGCGCTGCAGCTCGTTCGTCTCCGCATCCGCCCAGCGGACACGGTCCGCGAGGTCCACGTCCCGCTCGGTGAGCGCACGCTCCGCCTGCTCGATGGCGTCCACCACGCGCCCGCCGAGGCGCAGCACGTCGTCTCGCAGCGACTCGAGCAGCTCGTCGAAGGTCGGGCGCAGCGACAGACGACGCTCCTCGGCCGGCACGCCCCCCGGGCCGCCGGGGAGCTCGGAGGCCGGCGTGGTCTCGCGTTCCATCAGCCGAACCGCCCCGTGATGTAGTCCTCGGTGATCTTGTTCGTCGGGTTGGTGAAGATCGTGGAGGTCGAACCGGTCTCGACCACGTAGCCGGCGCGCTGCTCGTCGACGCTCATGAAGACGGTGTCGTCGGAGACGCGCGCCGCCTGCTGCATATTGTGGGTCACGATCACGATCGTGTAGGTCTGGGCCAGCACACGCATCAGGGTCTCGATCTGGAGGGTTGATATGGGGTCCAGCGCGGAGCATGGCTCATCCATCAGGATCACCTCCGGCTCCGTGGCGAGCACGCGGGCGATGCACAGCCGCTGCTGCTGGCCGCCGGAGAGCGCGGTTCCCGACTGGCGACGCCAGTCGTCGTTCACCTCCTCCCACAGCGCTGCCTGGCGAAGGCTTCGCTCGACGATCTCGTCGAGCTGTGCGCGATCGCGGACCCCCAGCCGCCGCGGTCCGTACGCGACGTTCTCGTAGATGGACATCGGGAAGGGATTCGGCTTCTGGAAGACCAGCCCCACTCGCCGGCGGAGCTCCACGACGTTCACTGCCGGCGAGTTGAGCTCGTCGCCGTCGAGCTGCACGCTGCCGCTCACTCGAGCGGTGGGGACCAGGTCGTTCATGCGGTTGAAGCAGCGCAGGATGGTGCTCTTGCCGCTGCCCGACGGACCGATGATGGCGGTGATCGAACGGTCGGGGACGCTGATCGAGACGTCGCGAACCGCAACCTTGGCGCCGTAGCTGACCGACAGCGCATCGGTCCGCAGGCGCGCGTCGCCGCGGGTACGGACCTCCTCGAGTGGCACGGAGATGCTCATGGCTGCGGGCGATATCCTCGTCTGCGCGACCGGCGTCGCGAGCGCGTCGGTCACCGGCTCCATGTTGACGGTCATCGGATCTTCATGCCTCGCTGCAGCAGGGTTCCAAGGCCGCGGGATCCGACGTTGAACAGCAATACTGCCACGAGCAGGACGGCCGCAGAGCCGTTGCCGATCTCCTGGACGTTGGGCCCGAGCCCCTCCGAGTTGTTCTTCCAGATGTAGACGGCCAGAGTGGTGGCTGGTCGCAGGGGGCTCCACGGGGAGCGCGGATCGCCGAGATTGAAGTTCGCGAAGTTGTAGTGGGTGGGCGTCGCCAGGCCGGCGGTGAAGAGGAGCGCCGCGGCCTCGCCGAAGATACGGCCGGCGGTGAGGATGACGCCGGTGACGATGCCCGGGATCGCCAATGGCAGGACGACGTTGCGGATGGTCTGCCACTTCGTCGCGCCGAGCGCCAGGCTGGCGGCGCGCTCGTCCTCGGGAACGGCGCGGATCGCCTGCTCCGTGAGCCGCGCCAGGAGCGGGAGATTGAAGACCGACAGCGCGAGCGAGCCGCCCAGCGCGGTGAAGCCCCAGCCGGTGACGTTGACGAAGAGGATGAGCCCAAAGAGCCCCACCACGATGGAGGGAACGGAGCTGATCGTCTCCTGGGCGAAGCGGATGGCGTTCGTCCAGCGGTTCTCCTCCGCGTACTCGGCCATGTAGATCCCCGCCGCGATCCCCAGGGGGCCGGTGATGATCAGGGTCAGAACGAGCATGTAGAAGGAGTTCCACAGGAGCGGACCGATGCCGCCGAGGCCCAGGAACTTCGGGTCGGAGGTGAGGAAGGAGAAGCTCAGCACGCCCGCCGCCGCCCACAGGATGCGGAGGACGAACGCGCCAAGGAGGGCGACCGTCAGGACGGCGAGCGCCCACATCATGACGGTGGCGACGCGGTCGGCGACGATGGAGCGCCTCACTGCCAGCGTCTCCCGCCCTGCAGTCGACGCACGAGCAGAACGAACGTCACCGAGATCACGAGCAGGATGAGGCCCATGGTCCACAGGGCGTCGTTCCACGTGGAGCCGGCGGTGGTGTTGCCCATGTCGAGCGTGATCTGGCTGGTGAGCGTGCTCATCGGCTGACCGAGCCCGGTGGGGATGACCGGGCGGCTGCCGATCACCATCTGCACCGCGAGCGCCTCGCCGGCGGCTCTCGTCATGCCCAGCACGACGCCGGTGGCCAGCGAAGCGAGGCTGGCGGGCAGGAGGAGGTGACGGATCGTCTGCCAGCGCGTGGTCCCGAGCGCCAGCGACGCGTAGCGCCAGTCGGCGGGGATGGCGCGCAGCGCGTCGAACGAGACGCTGGTGATCGTCGGCAGGATCATGACGGTGAGGACCAGCGCCCCGGCGAGCAGGCTGAAGCCGCTCTGGAAACCGGCCCAGCCAAAGGTGGAGCGCAGCCACGGAACGAGCACGATGAGGCCCATCCAGCCGTAGACGACGCTCGGGATCCCCACGAACATCTCGAGAGACGGCTGCACGATCCTGCGCGCCCACGGAGGCGCGACCTCGGAGAGGAAGAGCGCCAGGCCGATGCTGAGGGGCGTCGCGATGATGATGGAGACGGCCGTGACCGCCACGGTTCCCAGGATGAACGGCAGCAGGCCGAAGCTGACGGGCTGGTTCGTGCTCTCCAGGGGGCGCCAGGTCGGATCGATGATGAGGGCCGGGCTCTGCCCGTCGAACAGGAAGAGCCTGATCCCGTTCCAGGTGATGAAGGCCAGGAGCACGCCGACCACGAGGACCATGGACGCCGCCGCGACCATGGTGATGCGGCGCGGTGGATCCAGCCGGGCGAGCAGCGAAGGCCGGGCGCTGAGCCCCGCCTTCGCTGCCGGCGTTGACGCCGTCACGGTTGGCCAGCTTCCAGCAATACGGTGGGCCCCTGCTTACTTGACGGGCGCGTAGTAGAGCTGCGGGACGATGGTGTCCTGGACCGCGGGCGAGAGCATGTAGTCGAGGAAGGCCTTGGTCAGCCCGGTCGCCTCACCCTTGGTGTACATGTTCCCGTCGGCTACCAGCTTGTAGGCGCCGCTCGACATGTTGTCCAGGGTCGCATCGACGCCGTCGAGCTGCAGGCCGGTCAGCTTGTCCTTGTTGTCCTGATAGTAGGCGAAGCCAATGACGCTCGTGGCGCCCGGCGTGGAGATGACCGCGTTGGTCACCGCTCCGTTGGAGTCCTCCGTCACCGTGCCGGATGCCTCGGCAGCGCCGCCCAGCACGATCTTCTTGAAGGTCGCCCGCGTCCCCGAGGATTCGGGCCGGATGATGAGCGTGATCTTCTCGTCCGGTCCGCCCACGTCCTTCCAGTTAGTGATCTGGCCCGTCCAGATCGCCTTCGCCTGGTCGGAGGTGAGATTCGTCACGCCGGTGACGTCGGTGTTGTTGACCATGACCCAGCCCTGCTTCACGACCACGTGGTCGACCAGGGTGGCCGCCGTGGATGCATCGAGCTTCTCTTCGGCCTTCACGTCCGAATCACCGATGTCGAAGCCGCCGCCGGCGACCTGCGTCAGGCCGGTCCCCGAGCCGCCGCCCTGGACATTGACGATCGCCCCGGCGCATTCCGACTGGTACATCTGCGCGGCCTGCTCGACGAGCGGCTGGAGAGCGGTCGAGCCGCCGGCGGTGATGGTGCCGCTGACGCAGGCGGTCTGGCCGTTGCTGGAGGTCGCCTGGGATGCCGATGCTCCCGAGCTCGCGCCGCCGTTGCTGGAGCACGCGGCGAGCAGGAGCAGCGAGGCGACGCCGAGGATCCCGGCGGCGCGGACGCGGGTACGAACGGTCAATGGATCACTCCTCCGAGGTGTGGGCACCGGGTCCCGCGAAGGACGCAGGACGCAACGGGGCGGGGCGCGAGCGTGATGGGATGGATCGTCTTCGCATCGCGCCCCGAGCGTGCCGGGGAGTGCTTAACCGGCCCTTAACGGCGTGTCAACGCTTGGTTAAGCGCCTTCGTCAGTCCTCCAGCTCCGCCGACGTCAGGCGGAACGCGTGCGAAGCGATCCAGCGCGAGGCGACCGAGACATCCGACCGCGTCGCCATGTCGATGCCCCAGTCCTCCCGCCGCCAGTGGACCGCCAGCTGCGACGCGAGGCCGGATTCGGTGGTCGAAACGAGGAGCGTGCCGCAGTGGCACTCGACCGCCACCATCGGCTCGTCGTCGCGGGTCCTGGGCGGCCAATCGGTTCTCATTCTCACGCCTCCGCGCGGTGCATGCCTCCATCGTGGCGCCCGTGCGTGAAGAGAGCGTCAAGGACGCGGCCGATTGCGTTGTCCTGCCATGGCCCGCGCGGTTGTGCCATCCTTCGTCACGTCGCCATGTCCCCATTGACCGATGTCGCCATCCTGCTGACCAGCCTGGGTGCCGGGGTCATCGGCGCGCTCGCGGGCGTCGGGGGCGGCATCCTCATCGTCCCCGCGCTGACGCTCCTCTTCGGCGTGGACCTGCGCCTGGCGGTCGGCGCGAGCATCGTCTCGGTGATCGCCACCAGCTCCGGCGCCGGGGCGGCGTACATCCGCGACGAGCTCACGAACCTGCGGGTCGGGATGTTCCTGGAGCTCGCGACGACGAGCGGGGCCGTGGGCGGTGCGCTCCTTGCCGCGCTCCTTGCGCCCCAGTTCCTCTTCGGCCTCTTCGGCGTGATCCTGCTCCTCTCCGCCGCCCAGCTTCTCTTCCGGCTCGGCGAGGAGCTGCCGCCCCAGGTGCCGCCCGGACGCCTCGAGCGATTCCTGCGGATGGGCGGCAGCTACCCGGACCGGCACCTGGGCCGCCGCGTCTCGTACGAGCCGCGGCACCTGCCCGCCGGGTTCCTGGCGATGGGCGTCGCGGGGCTCGTCTCGGGGCTCCTCGGCATCGGCTCCGGGGCGCTCAAGGTCCTGGCCATGGACGGCGTCATGCGCCTGCCGGTCAAGGTCTCGTCCACGACCTCGAACTTCATGATCGGGGTGACGGCGGCCGCGTCGGCCGGCGTCTACATCGCGCGCGGGGACGTGAGCGCCATGATCGCGGCGCCGGTGGCCCTCGGGGTGCTGGGTGGCGCGCTCATCGGCAGCCGTCTCCTCGTCCGTCTCTCGAGCCGCACGGTGCGGCTCATCTTCCTGCCGGTCCTCCTTGCCGTTGCGCTCGAGATGCTGGCACGCGCGTTCGGGATCGGCCTGTGATCCGGCCGGACGACGGGGTCGCGTTCCGGCTCCTGCTGAGCCGCCTGCTCATCGTGGGCGTCAGCGTGGCGGCGGCGCTCATGGCCGTGGGCCTGCTCAGCGCGCTGGCCGTGGGATGGGGCGGCTCGCTGCTGGGTGCCCAGGTCGCGACGCACGCGACCGGCGACTTCTCCGGCATCGGGGAGGGGCTGGTGCACCTGCGTCCGTTCGCCATCGTCCAGCTGGGGCTGCTCGTCCTGCTCGCCACGCCGGTGCTGCGGGTGGCGACCTCGGTGCTCGCCTTCGCCCTGGAGGGGGACCGCCTCTACGCCGCGGTCAGCGGCATCGTCCTCGTGATCCTCCTGACGAGCATCTTCTTCGTCCGCTGACGATCGCGGGCGGATCAGCCCAGGATCGGGTGGAGCACCATGTACGCCAGGCCGGCGATGGCGCCGGCGGCCGGGATGGTGAGCACCCAGGCGACGCCGATGTTGCGGGCCACCGCCCAGCGCACGGCGTTGAACCGGTCCGAGGAGCCGGTCCCCATGATCGCCCCGGAGATCACGTGGGTCGTGCTCACCGGCATCCCGAAGTGGGAGGCGAGGATGATGACGGTCGCGGCGGTCGTCTCGGCCGCGAACCCATGGACCGGGTCGAGCTTCACGACCCGGCTGCCCATGGTCTTGATGATTCGCCAGCCGCCGGCCGCGGTCCCCAGGCTCATGGCGCTCGCCGCGGCCACGATGACGAGCGGCGGGACCTGCGTGTTGGGGATCACGCCCGCGCTGAAGAGCGCGAAGGTCATGACGCCCATCGTCTTCTGCGCGTCGTTGCTGCCGTGGCTGAAGGCCATGAAGGCCGCCGAGAGGATCTGCAGTCGACGGAACGTGTCGTTCATCGTCTTGGGATGCGCTCGCCGGAAGACGTTGAAGATGACGACCATGAGCAGGAGCGCCGCCAGGAAGCCAACGATCGGCGATCCGACCAGGGGCAGGATCACCTTCTCGCCGATGCCGGAGAGGTTCCACGATCCGACGCCGGCGGCCACCGCCGCCGAGCCGAGCAGGCCGCCGATCAGCGCGTGGCTCGAGGAGCTGGGGATCCCGAGCCGCCAGGTGATCAGGTTCCAGGCGATGGCCCCGACCAGCGCCGAGCCGATCACGCTCTGGCCCTCGACCGACCCGTTGAGCAGCCCGCTGCCGATGGTCTGGGCGACCGCGGTCCCCACGAACGCTCCCCCGAAGTTCGCCACGGCGCTCATGGCGATCGCCCACTGGGGCTTGATGGCCCGCGTGGAGACGGAGGTGGCGATGGCGTTGGCGGTGTCGTGGAAGCCGTTGATGTAGTCGAACAGGACCGCCAGGCCGAGGACGGCGAGGAGGACGAGGGTCAGTCCGGGCGGCACGGCGAATCCGGGGTGGGGGCGGGAGGCATTATCCACAGGATAGCCTGCCGGCCTGCCCGCCATCGGCCTACTCTAGACGCGTGGACGAGCCCCCTGCGGATTCCTGGCCGCGCCCCGCCAAGATCGCGTTCATCGGCTCCCACGGCGTCCGCAAGACCGCCGCGGTGGCCTCGTTCGCCGCAACCCTCAGCCGTGCGGGACGGAGCTGGGAGCTGGTGAAGGAGGTCGTCCGCCACTCCCCGCTCGGGATCAACGAGAGCGCCACCCCGGAGGCCCAGCTGTGGGTCCTGGTCACCCAGGTGCAGCAGGAGCTGGAGCTCCAGCCGCGGGCAGATGTGCTGATCGCGGATCGCAGCGTGATCGACAACTACGCCTACCTGCTCCGCGCCGCCGGCGGGTCGGATCCGTTCTGCGTCGAGCCGCTCCTGCGCTGCTGGGCGCCGACCTACGACCTGCTCGTCCGCCTGCTGCCGGACGTCGTGCTGCGGGCCGATGGCGTCCGCTCCACGAACGACGCCTTCCGCGACGAGATCGAGCGGATCCTCGACGAGCGGCTTCCCGGCTTCGTGGCTTCGGACCGCCTGATCAGCCTGCCGGCGTCGGCCGTCACCCGCTCGTTCGACTGGCGTCCCATCGCGCAGCGCCTGGCCGATGCCGTGGGCGGGAGGCTCTTCGCGGAGGACGCCGACCCTCCGGTCGGCATCGGCTCATCCGCCTGAGGGGCTCACCGAGTCGACCGCGATGACCCGCCCCTGCATGGGCTCGATGCTGAACCGTCCCGTCACCGACACCACCTCGCCGACCCTGCCCTCGACGCTGCTGGCCGGGGTCACCTCGACGCGGTTCCCGTCGGCGTCCTCCAGGACGTAGTAGGGACCGGACGGGTCCTCGAAGCGGCGCACGGTGCCCGAGGTCGTCACCACGCGTCCGTCGTAGGTCTCCTGGTGCGCGACGAGGTCGGCGAGGGACCGATGGGGCGAGGCGCAGCCGGCGAGCACGATTCCGAGCAGCGCGACTGCCGCGACCACGAGGGTCGAGGTGGCCCGGAGGCCGAGCCGCGGCACGCGCCGGTGGCGCGGGGACCCGGCGTCCGCCCCCGGTACCCCCACCGTCCCCTGCGCCCACCCGGTCGGTGAGTCCGCCGACGCATCACCCGGCGCGGATCTGCCCGCCGGCGCGTCATTCGAGTACGCCCGCGACTCAGCCACGGCGCCTGAGGCCCCATCCGCGCCGGTGTACTCCTCTGGCGACTGCCGGGAGGCGGGCATGCGCGCGGCGATGTGAGGTCGCGTCAGGCGTGCTTGACCACGATTCGTTCGATGACGTTGGCGGTGTCCTCGCAGGTGTCGATGGCGTCCTCGAGCAGGCTGTAGACGTCCTTCCACTTGATGACGTCGAGCGGGTTGTCACCGTCGCGGAAGAGGCCGGCGATGGCGGTACGGGCCACGTGGTCGCCCTCGTTCTCGAGCCGATGGATCTCGATCCAGTAGTTGTCCAGGTGGCTGAACGTGCGCAGGTGGGTGAGCGCCTCGCGGATCTGGATGCACTGCTTGACGATGATCTCCGCCTGCTGGATGGCGACGGGGGTCGGTTCGCTGATGTGATAGAGGATGCAGGTGTCGGCGACCTCCTCGATCAGGTCGAGGATGTCGTCGAGCCGGCTGATGAGCGCATGGATGTCCTCGCGGTCGAAGGGGGTGACGAAGGTCGCCTCGAGCTTGTGACCGATCTCGTGGGTGATCTGGTCGCCGCGGTGCTCGAGCTCCCGGAGCTGGACGGCGATCCGCTCGCGCTCGCTATAGGTGCGGAAGAAGGTCTCCAGCAGTCGAGCGCCGGCGAGAACGTTCGCGGCGTCCTCCACGAACATGTCGAAAAACTTCTCTTCTCGTGGGATGAGGGGCAGGCGCATGAGTGGGCTGCGGTCCTCCGCTGCACTTGGGGGCCGGTGGGACCCCTAGCCTAGCCCTTCCGCTCAGCCCGCGGCTCGCATGGCCAGCAGGAGCACGCCGGCTACCACCACCAGCGCCATGATCACCAGGACCAGCCACGAAGCGAGCATCGATCCGGGGTGCTCGTCCTCGCGCTCGTGGGTCATCTGCTCGTCCTCGGTCACCGCATCCTCCGCCTGGGGAGCCGATGGTAGCGGCTACCCGGATTGCGCGGGTGGATCGGGCGGGTGCGACTCGCGGGTCGCCGGCTGCGTGCGGCCGTCGTCGCCCTCGGCTGCATCTCCGGCATGGACGGTCTCCCCGCGGAGGATGCGAGCGATGAGGCTCAGCAGCTCCTCCAGGCGGAACGGCTTGCCCACCACGGCGACGGCGTCGAGGTCGGCGCCGGTGGCGGGGAGGCCCGGCGCAGCGGAGAGGATGAGGACGGGCGATGGGTTCCGCTCACGCTGCCGCTGGACCGCCCGGAATGCGTACGCGCCCATCTCCGGCATCATGAGGTCCAGGAGGACGAGATCGGCCCTCCATCCGTCCAGGGCGTGGAGCCCCTCGCGCCCGTTGGCCGCCAGCCGGACCTCGTAGCCTTCGTCTGTGAGCACCTCGCCGAGCGCGTCGCGCAGCGCCGGGTCGTCGTCGACGAGGAGGATGCGGGCGCTCACGGCGTGACGGGCCCCGACTCGCGCGCGGGCAGCCAGACCCGCACCAGCGTGCCCGGGCCGTCGCTTCTCGGCTCCACGGCAATCGTTCCCCCGTGCTCGACCACGATCTGCTGGCTGATGAAGAGCCCGAGCCCCATCCCGGGGATTGCCGCGACGTCGTCGCCGCGCACGAATGGCTCGAAGAGGGTGTCGCGTTGCCGGTCGGAGAGTCCCATGCCGCGATCCCGGACCTCGATGACGGCCCCGCCCTCCGCCGGAGCGACCCGCAGCTCCACGTCGGTCGCGGCCGGGGAGTACTTCAGCGCGTTGTCGATGAGGTTGGTGATGACCTGCTCCACGCGGATCTCGTCCGCCACCAGGGTCACCGGCTCGATGGCGGCGGAGATCTGGCGCTCGGAGACCGCCTGGAAGCGCTCCACGACCTGCAGGCCCAGTCCATGCAGCGCGACCGGCGCGAGGTCCAGGTGCGGGCCGGAGGTGAGCCGCGTGACGTCCAGCAGCTCGCCCACCAGGAGGCCCATGCGCTGCACCGCCCGGCGGAGCCGTCCAATGGATGCGTCGAGCCGCTCCGCCGTCAGGGTGCCGCGCTGGTGTGCGAGGAGCACGGCCTCCGCGGCGAGCTGGATGTTGGACATGGGCGTCTTCAGCTCGTGCGAGGCCACGCTGAGGAACCGGTCGCGCGCCTCGAGTGCACGCTCGGCGGCGTTGCGCCGCTCGCGCTCGACCACCAGCTGCTGCTCGCGACGCTGCGCCTCGCGCCGCTCCGTGAGGTCCCGCGTCACCTTTGCGTAGCCGTACAGCTCGCCGTCGGTGCTTCGGAGCGCGGTGACCAGGACATCGGCCCAGAAGCGCGTCCCGTCCTTGCGGACGCGCCATCCCTCGTCCTCGTAGCGGCCCGCCGACTCCGCCGAGCGCAGGACACGCTCCGGGCGCCCCGCCGCGCGGTCCTCCGGCGTGTAGAAGAGCGAGAAGTGACGCCCGATGATCTCCTCGGCCGTGTACCCCTTGATCCGCACCGCGCCGTCGTTCCAGGTCAGGACGTGGCCCTCCGTGTCGAGCAGGAAGATGGCGTAGTCCACCACCGCCTCGACGAGGAAGCGGAAGGAGTCGTCTCCGTACGGCAATCTCAGGATGTGGGAGCCCGTGCGGCCGCCGCGGGGCCTGGGCACGGAGGCTCGGGTGGGCATCGGGACTCCAGCTCTAGGTCGTCGTCGGAGCCTGTGCACGTGTCGTGCCAAGCTCCTGGCCGTCCCCGGCCGCACCGTGGAGCGGCATCGGGTCGGCCGGCATGCCGTCGTGGCCGGAGGGCTCCTCCTGGTCGTCGGGCGGGCGCGGCGAGAGCGGCATACCCGGCTCCTGCGCATGACGCTCGGCCTCGATGACGTGCATCACCGCGTTGATCAGCGCCAGGTGGGTGAACGCCTGCGGGTAGTTGCCCAGGTGGCGCCCGGACTCAGGGTCGATCTCCTCGCCGTAGAGGCCCAGGGGACTGGCAGCCGAGAGGAGGCGTTCGCAGAGGCGGCGCCCACGCTCGAGCTCGCCGATCTCCACGAGCGCGGAGACGAGCCAGAAGGAGCAGATCGTGAAGGCCCCTTCCCTGCCGGAGAGGCCGTCATCGGTCTCCCCGGTTCGGTAGCGCAGGACCAGGCCGTTCTCCGTCAGGTCGTCCGCGACGGCGAGGACGGTGCGGCGCACGCGCTCGTCGTCGGGCGGCAGGAAGCGGAGGAGCGGGATGAGGAGCGCGGATGCGTCGAGGGCGCGGGTGTCGTAGTGCTGGGTGAAGACGCCGCGCTCGTCGACCCCGTTGGCGCAGACGTCGGCGCGGATCTCGTCGGCCGCCGCCTGCCAGCGCTCGGCAAGCTCGTGGTCCTCGCGAATGCGCGCCAGGCGCGCCCCGCGGTCGCAGGCCACCCAGCACATGACCTTGGAGCTCGTGAAGTGCTTCGGCTCGCCGCGCACCTCCCAGATGCCCCGGTCCGGCTCGCGCCAGTGGGCGATCGCCGCCTCGACCTGGCGGACGAGCATGGGCCAGATGCGCTCGTCCAGCCGGTCGCGGGAGCGGGTCTGGAGCCAGACGGAGTCCAGCAACGCCCCCCACATGTCGTGCTGCCGCTGCCGGTACGCCGCGTTGCCGATCCGCACCGGTCGCGCGCCCTCGTACCCGTGGAGGTGGTCGAGCGTCGACTCGGCAAGCTCGCGCTCACCGCCGATCCCGTACATGATCTGCAGCTCGTCGCCCGAGGCGGCGGCATCGGCCACGAAGTAGAAGAAGTCGTTCGCCTCCCAGCCGAAGCCAAGGCTGTAGAGCCCCCAGAGCGCGAAGGTCGAGTCGCGGATCCAGCTGAAGCGATAGTCCCAGTTGCGCTCGCCGCCGGGCGTCTCCGGCAGCGAGGTCGTGGCGGCGGCGATGACCGCGCCGGTCGGCGCGTAGGTGAGCCCCTTGAGGGTGAGGGCGGAGCGCGAGAGGAAGAGGCGCCAGGGATGGTCCGGGAAGTGGCCGCGGGCCAGCCAGTGCTGCCAGTGATGCGCCGTCCAGACCAGGCGTGGATAGGCCTCCTCGCAGGAGCGCGGCGGGGTGACGTCGCCCCACGAGAGCGCCGCGAAGCGGGTCTCGCCCTCCTTGATGAGGGTCCGGCCGATGGCGCGGGCGCCCTCGAACCCGATGTTGAGGTCCGTGGTGAGGGTCAGCTCCGGCTGCCCGTCCGGGCCGCGGCAGGCGCCCTGGTGGTAGCCCTCCCCGGTCCAGCGCCACACCCCGGTGGCACGCCCGTAGTCGAAGGCCGGCTCGCAGTCCATGGTGAGCTGCACCTCGCCGTTCACGCAGCGAATGTGGCGCAGGAGGATGTGGTCCGCCTCGTAGTCGGTCGGTGCGCGCCGGTGGGTGAAGGAGTGATCCTCCTCATGGTGCCAGGGCCCGATGAGCAGGACGTCGCGCACGATGATCCAGCCGGTTGGCGTGGCCCAGCTCGTCTCGAGGACCATGGTGCCGGGCAGGTAGCGGCGGGCGGCGGGGACCATGACGTCGGCCGGTCCGAAGCGGAAGCCGCCGGCATCGCGGTCGAGGAGGGCGCCAAAGACCGATGGCGAATCCATCCGCGGCAGGCACAGCCACTCGACGTTCCCGTTCGGGGCGATGAGCGCGGTGGTCTCGCAGTCGGAGAGGAAGGCGTAGTCGCCGATGGGCGGGAAGGGCGACTTTCCCGCGAAGGATGGGCCGATGGGGCCGAGATGGCCCTTGTGGCTCTGCGTATCCATGGACCTCCTCTGCACGGGCCAGGAGGCCAGTCTTGCATCTCCCCGGCGGTTTGGCCAGAGGACCTGTGGGCCAGTGCGCGCGTGCGGCAGGGCGCTCGACCGGGACCACCGGATCGCGCGACAATTGCCGGTGACTTCCCGAGTCTTCTGAAGACTTGAAGACTCAGCGGTATCCCTCGGCGAGGACCATGACGACACGCCCGGCGGATCCCGGATCCGCCATCGACCAGCCGGTGACCGAGGCATGTGACGGCATCGTCTTTCGTGCCGTCGTCTCCTTCGTGGCGGTGACGGCCATCGCTGCGGTCCCGCTGCTCCTGCATCTGCCGCCCGGAATCCACGAGGCCGCGCACTCGGTGCTTCCCGGCGTCTGGATCATCTACGCGGTGGTCGTCCTCGTCAGGCTGCGGGGCGTTCCGGATCCGCCCGGCGATCCCTGGCGGCAGGCGAGCGCCGCGGATGCGGATGCGGCCCGACCGGCGCACATCGCCTACGTGCTGCTCCCGGTCGGCTGGCTCGCCGCGGCCGCCGGACTGCTCATCCACCACCTGAGCTCTGCCAGCGGGACGGCGGCCGTCCTGGGCATCGACGTCCCCATCCTGGCCATCGCCTGGTTCTCGGCGCTCACCGCATGGCGCGCGAACTGCCGCGCCGTCCTGTCCTCCGCCGAGCAGGCCCGTGACCAGCGCCTGCGGAGGCATCTCGAGGGCCTCCGCGGCAGCCACTGAAGGCTCCGGAGGAACGAGGGCCGCAAGCCGCCGGAAGATTCCCCAAGAGGTCAGTGGCCCGACGGACCGGTCTCCCCGTGCACCCGGAGGAGCCTGAGCACCGCCTCCAGTCCCTCGGCCGTCAGGCACCATTGGTCCTCGATGTTGAATCGCGTGTCGTAGCCCGCGCCGGCGTGGACGTACACCGTGGGTGTCATGACCAGCGGATCGAAGACGCCGTTCTCCACGAGCAGGCCGGCGTCGAAGCGCACGACGGACTGGCCGACCAGGATCGGCTGGCCACAGACGGGGCAGACGTGGCCGGTGCTGCGGGTGGAGAGCACGCCTCACCTCATTCCGCGGGGCTCGCGACGGCGTCGCACGGCCGCCCGGGCCGTGGCGCGGCGAGCCCCGGGCGAGCGTAGACGTCCCGGCCGGAATCTGCCAGACGGCCCTTGCGCGAGGGAGGCAGTCGACCCGACTGTTTGCGTCATCACGCAAGTCACGGAGGCTCCCTCGTGCCCGCAAAGACCCGCACCACGCAACGCGTCCGCCGCCAGGCTCCATCCCGTCCTCGCTGGCCGCTGTTCGCGGGCATCGCCGGAGCGGTCGTCGTGGTGGCCATCGTCGCCGTCGCCCTCCTGGGTGGACGCGGCGCGACCCAGATCAGCTCGGCCCAACTCCAGCAGGAGCTGGCGCACAAGGACTTCGTCCTCCTGAACGTGAAGACGCCCTACGTCGGGGAGATCCAGGGCACCGACCTGTGGATCCCGTACGACCAGCTCGCCGGGCGGGCCTCGGAGCTGCCCGCGGACAAGTCGGCAAAGATCGTCGTCTACTGCCGCACGGGGCACGAGAGCGCCATGGCCGTGCAGACCCTGGAGGGCATGGGGTACACGAACCTGGAGGAGCTGGCGGGGGGGATGACGGCCTGGACGGCGGGCGGGGGGTCCCTGGTATCGGTGTCGCACTAGGCGACCGCTCGCTCGGGTCCCTGGCTACCCGCCTCGCGCTCCTGGCCGCCGCGCGGATCTGCTGGAGGGCCGTGTGGGATTCGAACCCACGACACGAGGATTAAAAGTCCCCTGCTCTAACCACTGAGCTAACGGCCCACAATTCGTGCTCAGTTAGAGCACGTGATTCGAAGGAGGCTTGACTACACCGCTCTTACAGCACATGATTCGGCCAGTTCTCGCAGAGCCAACCCAGCCGAATCCCCTGCTGCCAGATGCCTACCAGACCAGCGACTCACGCTCCCGCGAACCTCGACCTGGCCGATGCGGTCGGCTCCTTCACGCGCCATCTTAGGGCAGAGAATCTGGCCCCCTCTACCGTGGCCACCTACGTGAAGGCGCTCAACCAGCTGCACGCTTTCTTGGTCAGCAAGGGGATGCCGACCGACGTTGCCGCCGTCCGCCGTGAGCACATCGAGGCCTTCCTCGTCGACCTGCAGGACTCCGGGCATCGGCCGGCTACGGTCGCCAATCGGTACCGGTCCCTCCAGCAGGTCTTCCGCTGGCTGGTGGGGGAGGACGAGATCCGCGATTCGCCGATGGCGCGCATGCGGCCGCCGGCTGTCCCGGACGAGCCGCCGCCGGTGCTGCGCGCGGAGGAGCTCGAGCGCCTGCTGGCGGCCTGCGCTGGCACGTCGTTTGAGGACCGCCGGGACACGGCGATCGTCCGCCTGCTGGCGTCGACCGGCATGCGGCGCGGCGAATGCATCGGGCTGCGGGTGGAGGACGTCGACTTCGACCACGAGGTGGCGCTGGTGCTCGGCAAGGGCCGCCGCCCGCGTGCCTGCCCCTTCGACCGCCGGACCAGCCGCGCCCTGGACCGATACCTCCGCGTCCGCAAGCAGCATTTCGACGTCGACTCGCCCTGGCTGTGGCTGGGCAAAAAGGGCCGCCTGACCGATACCGGCCTGGCCCAGGTCCTCCGCCGCCGCGGCCGCCTCGCCGGGATGCCGAAGCTGCACCCGCACCTGTTCCGCCACACCTTCGCCCACCAGTGGCTCGCCGACGGCGGCACCGAGGGCGACCTCATGCGCCTGGCCGGCTGGAAGAGCCGCGAGATGCTTTCGCGCTACGGCGCCTCCGCGGCGGACGAGCGCGCCCAGGAAGCCTATCGGCGGCTGCGGTCATAACGCAGCGATTGCCACCAAGTCGAACCCCCCGGTAGGGGCGCGCTTTCTGCGGGTGACGGGATCTGCCTACGGGATGCGCGCTTCGCTGCCAGGCGAGCAGACGCTGACCCGCCACCAGTCGTTGCCGCGCGGCGAGAGCCCGCCGCCTGCCCCGGTAAGGGTGGCGTCGTCGTGGACGATGACGTTGCCCTGACGGTCGAAGACGGCCCACTTGCCGTGGTCGAGGCCCATCGTGAAGCCGCTGGGCCACTCGAGGTAGAGCTTGCCTCCGTCGGTCGAAACGCCGGCCCACACCGGCGGGCTGACCCACGGGTCGACGTACACCTTCACGTCGCCGAGCAAAGCGTGCATACAGATGTCGCCGCCGTAGGTGGGGAGGGTCGGCCCGGGCGAAACTGGCGGCGAGGTGGGCACGACCTCCAGCCGGTAGGCGGCGCTCATGCCCGAGCTGAGCGACCAGACGTCGTTGCCGAGCAGGGCGAAGCCGCGCACGTCGCTGCCTGCGGTGCCGGAGGCCACCACCTTGGCGTCGGCTGGATCGATGACCTCCACCGCGCCGTTCTGTTCGCCGACCCAGACGCGACCGCCGGCGACGGTGACCGCCACCGGCACGTCGGTCGTGGCGACATGATCGAGGACCTTGAGGTCGTCGGAAAGGTGGATGACCTCGTGGGGATGGCCGACGGCCACCCACAGGCCCTGGCGGGTGCGCGCCAGGCCCGATGGCCGCTGGCCGATATCCGCGCTGCCGGTCACCGTGTTCGTGGCCGGATCGATGCGCGCCACCGCACCGGAGACGGTGTCGGAGCCGATGGTGGTGACCCATACCCCGGCCTGGTCGGCGAGGATCCCAAGCGGTCCGGTTGGAACGTGGATGCGAGCTGCGATGGCATTGGTCGTCGGGTCGATGCGCACCACCTGGTCCGCCGCCTGGAGGCTCGCCCAGATCGCGTCAGGCCCGGCCGTGATCTGCCCGTCGCTAACCGGCCCACCCAGCGGGATTACCGTGAGGACTGCGCCGGTCTCGGTGTCGAGGCGCACCACGCCCTCAGTGCCGTCGAAGAGCCACAGCGAGCCGAAGCCGTAGGCGAGGGACAGCGGGGTGGTGATGGCTGGGTCGAGAGGCTCACCGGTGTAGGCACCCGAGGGGTCGATGCGCAGCACCTCCCCGGCGCCGGTGCCGGTGGTCGAGCCCCGGCGCAGCACGAAGATCGTGCCGCTGTCCGACGCGACCGCGCGCAGCTCGCCACCTGGGCGCAGGTGGACGGTGAGGGCCATCCTGACCGCCAGGTTGCCGCCGGTCCGGCTGCCTGCCGGCGGCAGGACGGTGACCCCCACCACGGTCAGGACCGCCGCGACGACGATGGTGCCACCCACCAGCAGCGGGCCGCGCAGGGGCGCGGAGCGCTGGCGGATGGCGCGCCGTGCAACCGCGTTGGCGTCAAAGGGGTCCGCGTAGCTGTCCATCTCGCGGCGCAGCTCCGTGGTGAGCCGTCGCTCAAGGTCGGTCTCGCGCTGCTCACTCATCGCCCAGCTCCTCCTGAAGCTGGGCCAGCAGGCGCGCGATGCGCACCCGGACGCCGGAGTCGGAGAGACCGACCTGTCGGCCGATCTCCGCCGATGTCTCGCCGAACCCGTAGCGCAGAGTCAGGATGTGGCGGTCTCGCGCCGGCAGCCGACGAAAGGCAGCCATGAGGTCGAGATGCTCTTCCGTTCGGGGCGATGCCGACCTGCCTTCCACGGATGGGAGGAGTGGCAGCCAGCGGTGGACTCTTTGCCGGCGAAGGGCGGAGCGCGCCTGGTTGGCGGTGATCGTCAGGAGCCAGCCGCGGACCCGGTCCGGGTCCCGCAGGTCTCCGCGGTGCTGCCAGGCTGCGGCCCACGTCGCCTGGGCGACATCGGCCGCAAGCTCTCGGTCGCCGGTGATCGCGCCGGCCAGGCGCAACACGTCGACGTGGTGCGCGGCGACCAGCGCGGCAAAGGCGTCAGCCCCATCTGACACCTGCGCCCGGCTCCGCTCCTCCACCGCTGCCCCCATCCAGATGCTCACTACGACTATGACTCATGAAGAACCCGGATCGTTCCACCGATTGCGGACGGGACGGCCCTTCCGGCGCGCGTCCAAGGCGTTCCTACCTTCCCACAACCCATGGCCTGTGACTCTGTCGAGAAATGCGCGGTTCCTGGCTCAGGTCGTGGATAGTCACTATTGACTGTGGTGGGTGGCAGAGCCATCGTTGCGGTCGGAACCAATCAGCCCGCGGGTTCTATTGATGCCCGGAACCTCAGCGCTGCTGGGGACGCTTCGTGGGAGGTCGGACGCGCCACCGAGGACCCCTGGGACCACTCGAAAGGGGGAAGTCATGCGACCACACGTTGTTGTCCGCGTGGGAGGAATCCTACTTGCCCTTTCCCTTGCGATGCCAACCTCGTCATTTGCAGCATCACGCTTGAGCGATGCGGCAATCGAGAGCGTCGCGAGCGAAATACAGGGCGAGGCTGAACTTATGGGGGCGTTCGGCGCCTACTGGGACGCGGGGAGCGCTGACCTCACCGTCGTGTTTCCTCGGGACGCTCGTGTGTCTACATCGCAATTCTCAGGTCGCGGCCTTAACGTTCGAATCACGAATGCGGCCGTTTCAGACGCTGAGTTCTTCCAGGTGAAGAAGGACGTTGCCAGCCTAGTCGCCGACGGCGCCTTGCTCGGTCAAAGCACGGCGCTTTCGATCAACCTTCAGTCCGGTAAGCTCGAAATCACAAGTACGGCGGATGAGGCTGTCTTCTCGACGGACTTTGCCCGTCTGAAGAGCGCAGGCGTGTTCTTGCCGGCGAAGGACCAGATTCATCGTCTCGCCTCTCGGTATAACGACTACCCACCGTACTGGGGTGGCGACGAGATCTACAGCGCCAACTTCAATGGCGACCGCGAGTACTGCTCCTCCGGGTTCACCGTCTATAAGGGCGGGGTGGCCTATATGCTCACGGC
>CAVZCE010000002.1:0-84075 GCA_963773695.1 uncultured Chloroflexia bacterium
CGGTCCCATCACGATCGACGTGCTTAGCCTTCTCGGCCCAGCCGCCACTCCCGTGCCGCTGGGTCCCAAGAGTGGCCGGCCTCACCGAGGAAGACCGGCAGGAGGAAGGAGCGCAGGGCCGCTGCGGCCGTGGCCGGCGTCGGCTCGGCCAGACCCAGCTCGGCCCGCCACACGCCATAGGGTCGCGCCCACGATTCAGGCGGGATGTCGATGACGGGTGGCCAGGCGTGCGTCGCCCGGCGCTCGAAGGTGGCGATGCAGGCGATTGCGAGCGTGTCGGATCGGAACGTGAAGTGGTGCGCGAACCAGACAAGGTCGACGAGATCACGGGCCCGGGTGTTCTCGGCATCCCGCGGCAGCGTGAGGGCGTGGAGCTTCTCCGCGAAGTGCTGGTTGACCGGATAGACGGGGAACCGCGACCGCGGAAAGCCAAGCCGCTCCACGACCGGATCCGAGAGGTAAGACTCCACCTCGCCGACGACAACGTCGGCGGCGCTGACATCGACCTTGAAGCGGACGAGCTCGGTGCCGGCGAGGCGCGCGACGACCACGAAGCGGAGTCCCCCGCCGGGTGGACCCTCCAGGGGTGTCGGCGGTGACGCGACCTCATAGCTGACGTCGTCGCCGAGATCGACCGCGAAGCCGGATGCGAGGAGTTGGGGCGCCGTCTCGAGGGCGGCATCGATCTTGAGGTCGAGGTCCTCGGTGAACCGGGCATCTTCGGGTCGCCGCAGCTGGTTCGCATAGCCGCCCTTTACGACCCACTGTGCGGGCGCGGCCTCGAGCAATCGGGCGAGAAGGCGGTCGATGGCGACCACGAGGTGAATGCGGCGCGGGACGACGCCCGCCTCCCGGGCCACGGTGGCCATGCGGACCAGGAGGCTGGCCCGGCGACCAGCCGGCGTCGCGCCCCTCGTCTTGGTCATAGGCCGGCACCCGCGAACGGCGCGTGCCGGCGGAGCTCGGCGAGGTCGTCCGAGGTCAGCATCGCCCGTGCTCGGGCATCGCGGGCGGCCGAAACCAGCTGATCGGGATCAGCGCCTTCGCGGGCGGCGTCCAGCAGGGCGCGACGGGCGGTGCTCAGCCACAGACCGTCCCGCAAAGCCCGATCGGTCACTGCAGCGTGCCGCGAGCGGTGGAGCCTGACCCCTGGACGCGATCTGAGTCGCGACGTCTCCGGGATGGTGAAGTGGATCGTGGACGGGATGATGTCGGTCAGACCCAGCAGGATCAGGGCCGTGTCGTGGCTGAAGGTCCCGTACGGGGCGAGGGCTTGGAGGGCGTACAGCTCGTCGTCGGCAGCGATCGGCCAGTGCGGCAGCCGATACAGCCCGTGAGCGATCCGATCCGCTGAGCCGGTCTGCGCGCGCCAGGTCAGCGCCCGCCGGCTGATGCCATGCTCAGCCGCCTGGGCGGTCGTGAAGTAGCCGTGCTGCGCGGCCGCCGCCGCCAGCAGTTCCTCCCAAGACATGCGCCAATGTTACGTAATCCGTAACAATAGGGCAAGTGGCTCCGGCGGCAGGACTCGAACCTGCGACCAAGCGGTTAACAGCCGCCCGCTCTACCAACTGAGCTACGCCGGAACGCACGGTCGGGCTCCATCGCGGAGCCAGAGGGGACCCGGCGGATTATAGGTTTGGCGCCACCATCGGTCAAAGCAGATCGAGCCTGCGGGGGCCGATGTCGCTCGACATATACTCGTCGGGTGGATGACCGGGAATGCAGGACATGACGTTCGTCATCCTCACAGCATTCGTCCCCGGTCGCCGATGACGCCGGCAGGCGGCCAGCCGCAGGGTCCCGCCATCAGCGTGGATCACCTCACCAAGCGGTTCGGCGAGCGGACCGCCTTCCAGGACGTCTCGTTCGAGGTGGGCCGCGGCGAGGTCTTCGGCTTCCTGGGTCCGAACGGCGCCGGCAAGACGACCACCGTCCGGACCCTTGGCACGCTCCTGGCCCCCACCTCGGGTTCCGCCAGCGTCGCGGGCCTCCCCCTTCGGCCCGCCAACGGCGTCGAGATCCGACGCCGGGTGGCGATCATGCCCGAGGCGCCCGGCCTGTACCTGCGCCTGAGCATCCGCGAGAACCTCGAATGCTTCGCCGACCTCTACGAGGTACCGGCACCGCGGGACAGCATCGATCGCGTCCTGCGCGCCGTGAACCTCGCCGACCGTGCAGATGATGCGTGCGGGGCACTCTCGAAAGGGCTCCGCCAGCGCGTGGCCCTGGCCCGCGCCCTCCTGGGCGATCCGGAAATCCTGTTCCTGGACGAGCCGACCGCCGGGCTCGATCCGGTGGCGGCGCACGAGGTCCACCAGCTGATCGTGGGGATGCGCGAGCGCGGCGTCACGATCTTCCTCACCACTCATCGGCTCGAGGAGGCAGAACGGCTCTGCGATCGGGTGGCGATCCTGAGCACGACCCTGCGCATGCTGGGCCGCCCGGACGAGCTGCGCGAACGGTTGTTCAGCAATGCGCTGGTCGTCAGGACGCGCTCCGCACTGGCCGATGCGGACGCGGTCTTCGCCGGCCGCCCCGCCGTGCGCGGCTGGCATCCCGACGGCCCCTCCACCTACCGCCTGTCGGTCACCGATGCGGCCGAGGCCGCGCCCGGGGTGACCCGCGCGCTCGTTGCGGCCGGCGCGGACGTGCTCTCGATCAACGAAGAGCGCCACTCGCTCGAGGATGTCTACCTCGAGCTCATCGACCAGGAGATCACGACGGATCGAGAGGGCCGCCCGTGAGCGCGCGACGCGTCCGCGCCATCGTCCGCAAGGAGCTGCGCGAGTACCGCCGCAATCGGTCGATCGTGGTGACCATGGCCATCATTCCCGTGCTCTTCAGCATCCAGCCGCTCGTGGCCGTGCTGGGCCTGGCGGCCTCGGACGCGCTCTCCCGGGAGCACGTCCTGCTCTACATGCTGGGCATCCCGACCCTGGTCCCCCTCTTCGTGGCCGGCTATGCCGTGGCCGGCGAGCGACAGCAGGCCACCCTGGAGCCGGTGCTGACCACGCCCATCCCCCGCGAGGAGTTCCTGCTGGCGAAGGCCCTGGCAGCCTTCATCCCGTCGCTCGCCGTGGCGTACGGCGTCTTCCTCGTCTTCATTGGCGTCGTGGCCGTCTTCGCCCACCCGGGCGTCGCCGGCCAGGTGCTCCAGGCGCCCGACCTGCTTGCCCAGGTGCTCTTCACCCCGCTCCTCGCCGGCTGGTCGATCTGGGTCGCGATCTCGCTTTCGACGCGCCTGAGCGACGTGCGTGTCGCGCAGCAGCTCGGGCTGCTGGCCAGCCTGCCGCCCATCATCGTGACCGTCCTCATCGCCCTCAACGTCATCCCGCCGACGGCAGGCGTGGCCCTGGGCGCCGCTGCCTTCCTGCTTGTCGCCAACTGGATCGGCTGGCGTGTGGCCTCGCGGCTGTTCGATCGCGAGCGGCTCATCTCCGAGACGACGTGAGCCCGGCCGGTTCCTCCGACTCGCACGACTCCCAGCGCCCGGGCGCGTAGGTTTGGTGCCACCATGGGTCAAAGCGCCGAGCCATGACCGACTCGCTGGCGGTGTGCCTCGGGCTTGGGCCTCACACGCGGGGCCAGCAGGCGCGGCGCCGGGTCACTCGCGACGGTGCCGGCAGGGTCCATCGCATCCGTGTACCGGACAACTCGCCCCTTGCCGGCGTGCTTCGCCTCGTACATGGCGGTGTCTGCCTCGTGGAGAAGCTCGTCAGCGATCGCGTCGGCGACCGCCCGGAAGGCCACACCAATCGATAGCGAGGCCGTCGCCGCCCGGCCGCCGAGCTCCATGGGTGCCGCCACAATCGCGATGGCCCGTGCGGCCACCGCGAGCGCCTGGTCGACGCTCGTGAGCTCCTCCAGGAGAAGGCCGAACTCGTCCCCCCCGAGCCGAGCGACAGTATCCTCCGGCCGCACGACGGTGCGCAGCCGTTCAGCCACCATTGACAGGAACCGATCGCCCTGGGCATGGCCATGCGTGTCGTTCACCGCCTTGAAGTCGTCCAGGTCAGCAAACAGGACGGCCACGATTCGTCCACGACGCCCTGGTAGCCGCTGCAGGGCGTGGGTGACTCGATCGTGGAACACGGTCGAGTTCGCCAGGCCGGTGAGCGGATCCTGCTGCGCCCGCTGGTGGGCTTCCTGGTACAGCCGGCCGTTGTCGATGGCCATCGCCGCTGCGAAAACCAGCGTGCCCAGCAGCGCCAGCTGCCGCTCGTCGAGGGAGCGCCGCTTGCGGACTGTCAGCTCGGCAACGCCGCTCGGACCCGACAGCGCGACCAGCGGAAGCAGGATCATCATCTCGCGATCGGCGGCCTCAAGCCGCACCCGCTCGGCAGATCCGGCCGGCTCCCTGCCGACATCGATGATCAGCTGGGTGGTCTCGCCGGCGAAGCGGGACAGGATCGGCCGCGAATCGAGCGCTCCGGGAGGGACCTCGCGTGCGCGCATCACCGGATAAGATCCCAGCGGGACCAGTCGGCCAGTCGCCGTATCGAGCAGGGAGATCACGCAGTCGTCAAAGCCGATGGCATCTGCAAGGTGCTGCGCCAGCATGGTGCCCAGCGCCGCAGGATCGGCCGTCGTGGCGAGCTGGGTCGACAGGTCGACCAGACGCCCAAACTCGCGGCTCGACGCCTTGAGCCGCTCGCTCGACTGGTAAACCACGATGACCTCCGCTCCGATCACAAAGAGGAGCGACGACAGTCGTATGAGCTCGTCGAGTCCATGCATGCTCGCCGTCGTCCGGTCTGGCAGGAACGTGGTCATGCCCGCAGCAAGCGCCGCCACGGCCACCACGGCCGCGAGCCGCCGCAGGCGTTGCCCATCGACATGCGGCATGGCGACGAAGATCGGGAGCAGCATCGCGGTTGCCACGTCGAGCGCCAGGAAGGGCTGGAGCAGCGCGACCGCGAGCAGGACCCCTGTGGCGACCAACGCGACCCGCTCGACGACAGGTGCGACCTCATCACGTTCCACCCAGCGCCGCGGGAAGGCGAGGATCCAGATCGCAGCCGACCAGAAGAGCAAAGCTGCCAACAGGAAGCTGGTCCTCCCCATGACCAGGCCCAACCCGGATTCCGTCGCGCCGCTCACCGCAGCGCCCGCGATCAGGACATCAAGGGATCGCCGGACGTGGCCGCGCAGCGCCGCCTCATCCGGATTCAGCAGTTCTCGCGGAAACGCATCAAGCATGATCCACCGGCGCCGGAGCTGCGCGCCCCAGCAGGAATCCCTGTCCCAGCGGTACGCCAAGCGCCTGGAGCACCGCCAGCTCCGCCTTGGTTTCGATGCCCTCGGCGATGAGGTGGCATCGCGCGGCTCGCATGAAGGGCAGCATGCCTCGAAGCAGCTCCTGGCGAATCAGGTCCTGGTCGATGCCGGCGATCAGCGAGCGATCGAACTTCACGTACGCCGGCCGCAGCTCCAGGACGTGGCGGAAGTTGGCGAAGCCGGCCCCCGCGTCATCGATGGCGATCTTGACCTTCGGCAGACGCGCGATCATTGCCCTGAAACGGGTGTAGTCGCCGATCTCTTCGTGTTCAGTCACCTCACAGACGACGTCGCCGCCATGGCGCCGCAGGAGGGAGCGCAGCGGCGCCCCGGAAAGGACCAGCCGTGGCGATACATTGACGCTGAGCCACATCGAGGACGAAAGGCCCTTCGCGGCTTGCAGGGCGGCTTTCAGGGTGGCGAGCTCGAGTTCGACGCCCAGGCCCGTGGCCGCCGCCGCCGCAAACCGCGTTGCCGGGTCTGCCCCGTCATCAAAGCGCGTGAGCGCCTCGTAGCCCACGGTACTTCCCTCGGCGAGATCGACAATCGGCTGAAAGACAGGACGAAACGCCCGGTGGCCGATGACGCCCAGCAACGTCGCCCGGGCTTCCCGGTACCCCGGCCGGCCGGCGATGCCGGGCGCCAGAAGGGCTCCGGCGAGCCCCGCAAACTCGACGACGGCGGGCAGAAGCTCCGCAAGCTCGGGAGCACCGATCTCCGAGGAGCCGCCGACCATCAGGACCCCCACCAGTTCGTCGCCAGCGTGGATCGGGGCGTAGGCGACGTGGTGAATCCCCAGGGAGCGCAGCGTCCGGCTGTGCGGGTGCCGGTTCGGGGCTGTCCAGGGCTCCACCCAGGGACCGTCCGCGGCTCGCTTCCGGAGCGCGTCGGTACTCTCCTGCTTCAGACGCGGCAGGGTGCGCGGGAGGCCGACCGCAGATGCAACGCCGATGGGCGTCGCGCTGCCGTCGAGCTCGAAGAGCGTGATGGACGCCAGGGCCAATCTCGGCAGGGCGTGGATTGCCCGGCAGATGGCGGTAGCCGTCTCATTGATCCCGGCAACGGCCCGCAGCCGCGCGAGCGCACCGGCAACGGCCGCGCGTTCCGATGTACGCCTCGTGTCGCGCCGCACGCCCTCGACGCGCGCCTCGTTCGCGTCGCTGACGCGAACGGTGATGTTGATGCCGATGGTCCCCAGCAACCGCTCGCCGCTCGCGCCGCGGAGCGGGAAGGTCGACATCAGGATCGTGTCGACGCCTCCGCCAGCCGGCACCGTCAGGTCAAAATCCGTGGGGGCCCCGCGCGCAATGGTGCGAGCATCGCTTTCCTGCAGCTGGGCAGCCACACTCGGCTCCCACAGCTCTTCATCCGTCCTGCCTCGCCAACCCGATGCGGCCCGCGTCCCCATCAGCAACAGGACGGCCTCATTGGCGAACAGGTAGCGCCCCTCGCCGTCTCGGACCATGGCCAGACCGGGTCCGGCGGTCACGAGTCTGCCGAAGCCACTCTCCGCGGCCTCGTGATCCTGATCGAGGTGTGCGCCGCGAATGGTGTCGTGCACGACGAGGATGTAGCCGTCGCGGCCGTCACCGCCCGGCAGCGGGGCCGCCATGAAGTCGACTTCGAGCGTCGCGTTCGCCGCGGCGGTGGCCCGAGCGACGCCGTTCCAGACATCACCACGGTCCAGGACCGTGGTGATCTCGGCGTCCGTGCCGCTGGCCAGCTGATAGGGCACCACGTCGCGAAGGCGGCGACCCATGGCCGCAGCGCGTTGTATCCCGGAGAGCTTCTCCGCCGCGGCGTTCCAGCCACGCACGAAACCGGCGCCGTTGAGCGTGATCAGGGCGTCAGGAACACCATCGAGGCTGGGATGCTCGGCGCCGACCATGTCGGCCCGCAGGCCCCCACTCGTCTCGGCGGGCGGTCGAATGGGCACGCGTCGCCGCTTCGGCGCCACGGCACGCATCACGCCACCACATCTGAGGCGTCGTCGCGGTCCTGCGGTACAGGTGCACCGGTCGCCAGGAGGGCAGACAGCTCACGGACAGTGGCGGCGCGACCGAGCGATTCCACCTGGATCTGATGGAGATTGACGCGGTTGTGCACGCGTCGCCCGGCCCGCGTGCGCTCGATGTAGCCAGCGTTCGTCAGGGCCACGATGATCCGATGGACTGCGCGCTCGGTGATACCGACCTCCGCCGCGATCTGGCGGATGGTGCGCGTCGGATCTGCGGCGATAGCCATCAGCACCCGGCCGTGATTGGTTACAAATGTCCAGCCCATGCATTCATGCTATATCTGTCATGAAACACAGTCCATGGTAATTGGGTACCAGTCGGCGCGGCGCCCCTTGCCGCCCCAATCCTTCTTGCGGTGAGCACTCTCCCGCTCGCCGGCCGCCCCACGCACCCATGTGCAACGGTGGCCGGGAGCCCCCGCCGACGCCGCCACCCGTCAAAGGGCCGATGGCGACTCCCAGGCGTTCCAGTGCGCGAACTCCTCGAGCGATCGCCAGCCACGCTTGAGCGACGGCGAACGCACATCAGGGAGCGGATGTCCCACCGGGATGACGCCGATCGGATGGAATCCGGGCGGAATCCCCAGCACGGCCCGCAGCGCGTCCGGGTCCGGAGGACCGGCAAAGCCGGCCGCCAGGCCCTCGTCGACCGCCGCCAGCAGCAGAAGCATCGAGGTCATCCCCACGTCGACCCACCAGTACGGCGTGGGCCACTCGATCTCCACGCCATCGGGCGCCTTGTCCGCCTCGCGATAGCGCGCGTGGTAGATCTCCTCGCTCACGCACGGGACGAGCTGGGCGGCGCAGCGGCTCACCCACGGATCGAACCCGGAGCCGGTGTACTCCGACTCCCCCACCGCCTCCGCCACGCGCCGCTTCACCGCTTCATCGGTCACCACCACGATCCGCTGGCCCTGGCTGAACCCGGCACTCGGCGCGCGCTGCGCGGTGGCCACGATGCGCTCCAGGACCTCCCGCGCCACCGGCTCGTCCGAGAAATGACGCACCATCCTGCGTCGCCGAACCACCTCATGAAACTCCATGGACCGATGGTGCCACGCCGGCGCGGGTCCGGGGGACGACGCTAGCTCACCGCCGGCGCAGCGCGGCCGGCCTATGCTTCCAGGGTGGAGGTGACGGAGGGCAGGGACGGTTCGGCTCCGGCGCAGAATCGCCTTCTCGTCATCGCCTACGCCACCTTCCTGCTCGTCGGCTGGTCGACGCTGCTGGTGCCGGCCCTCATCCGCCTCGTCGAGCGCGACTTCGTTCAGACCGATGCCGGGCTGGGTCTCTTCTACCTCGTCAGCGCATTGTTCTTCGGCGTGGGATCGCTCGGCGGCGGGTTCGCGACGGAGCGCGTGGGGCGCCGTCCGATCCTTGCCGGCGCCGCCCTCCTGATGGGAGCAGGGCTCCTCGTGCAGGGAGCGGCGCCCGGGTGGTGGCTCTTCCTGGCCGGCGCGGTCCCGGTGGGGATCGGCTCGGGGGCGGTGGACGGGGGGATGAACGCGCTGGTCCTGGACCTGTCGCGGCGCCGGCCGGGCAGCGCCCTCAACCGCCTGCACCTGTTCTTCAGCATCGGCGCCGCCGGGTCGCCGCTCCTCGTGGGTCAGCTCGTCGGGATCGGCGTCGACTGGCGGATCATCGTGCTCGCCACCGCCCTGCCGGCGGTGGCCATCGGCGCGGCGCTCGCGCTTCACGTCATGCCGTCTGGGCGCCACGCACCGGTGGCGCCGGTCCCCCACCTCGCCGCGGGCAGCTCACCTGTGCCCCCGGGGCGCTCGATCGCACCGTTCGTTGCGCTGGCCTTCGCCATCGGTCTCTACGTCTCGGCGGAGGTCGGAGTGTCCAGCTGGGTCGTGCGGTTCCTGGCATCGGCGCCGAACGAAGCGGCCACCGCCACCCTTGCCGCCTTCTGGGCCGGACTCGCCATCAGCCGCCTGGTGGCGTCCCGCTTCGCGGACCGGTTCCCGCCCGTGGTTTTCGCGACGACCTGCGTCCTGGTGGCGGCGGCGGCACTGCTGGGGGCCGTGGCCGTACCCTGGGTCGGCCTGGCCATGGTCCTCTTCGCGGTCACCGGGCTGGCCTTCGGACCGGTCTACCCGATGATCATGAGCATCGGCGGCTCACGCTATCCCCGGCGGCTGGCGGCGGTGACCGGCAGCCTCGCCGCGGCAGCGGTGGCGGGCAGCGTCGTCTACCCGCCCCTCATGGGCTTCATCTCGGAAACGGCCGGGCTCACGATCGGGATGGCAGGCACCGGAATCCTGGCCATGGGGTGCGCGGTTGCCCTTGCCGGCGCCGGCCGGGCCACGCGTCGCCCGGCCTGACCCTCTCGCTCAGCCGGGCGGCCCCTCGACGTTGACCACGGTCGGGCCCTCGCCGATCCGGACCAGGACGAGCTCGCCCGCACCGCTCGAGGGGTTGCGCTCCCGGTGCACGACGCCGCGCGGCATGTAGCCGAAGTGGCCCGGACCGATGGCGAGCCGTCGCCGATCCTCCCCGTACTCGAACTCCACCGCACCGGTCAGCACGTAGATGTAGGTGTCCGTCTCGCCGTGGTGGTGCCAGCCGCTCCAGTCGCCCGGCTGCGTCGTCACCAGCCCCACCCACCGGTCGTCACCGGCAAACGCCTGCCGGCGGCGCATGCCGCTCGTCTGCTGACCCGCCGGCTCGGCCAGGTCGTCGCGGGCGACCCCCCGGGGCTCGGACTCCGTCATGGCATGTCCTCCCTGCTCCACGTTCTCCACCATAGCCGGGCCGGCGTCTACTCCAGGTAGTCCTTGAGCTTGCGGCTCCGGCTCGGGTGGCGGAGCTTGCGCAACGCCTTGGCCTCGATCTGCCGGATCCGCTCGCGGGTCACGTTGAAGTCGCGGCCCACCTCCTCCAGGGTCCGGGAGCGCCCGTCCTCCAGGCCGAAGCGCAGCTGGAGCACGCGCCGCTCGCGCGGGGTGAGCGAGTCCAGCACGCCCTCCACCTGCTCCTTGAGCAGCTGGTGAGACGCGGCGTCGGCCGGAGCCACGCTGGCCAGATCCGGGATGAAGTCGCCCAGGTGGGAGTCCTCCTCCTCGCCGATGGGCGTCTCCAGGCTGACCGGCTCCTGCGAGACCTTCATGATCTCGCGGACCTTCTCCGGCGAGACGGTCTGCGGGCCCTGCTCCTCGCGGACGTCGACCTCCGATTCGGTGGGCTCGCGCTGGAGCTTCTCGCGCAGCTCGCGGACGATCTCGTCGCGGCTCATCCGCCGCGCGATCTCCTCGATGGTCGGCTCGCGGCCGAGCTCCTGGAGGAGGGTGCGTTGGACGCGGATCAGACGGTTGATCGTCTCGACCATGTGGACCGGGATGCGGATCGTCCGCGCCTGGTCGGCGATGGCCCGGGTGATGGCCTGCCGGATCCACCACGTGGCGTACGTGCTGAACTTGAAGCCCTTCTCGTAGTCGAACTTCTCGACCGCGCGGATGAGGCCGATGTTCCCCTCCTGGATGAGATCCAGGAAGCTCATCCCGCGCCCGATGTACTTCTTGGCGATGCTCACCACCAGGCGGAGGTTCGCCTCCGTCAGGCGCTTGCGGGCGTCGGTTCCCTGCTCGATGAGCCGGCCGCTCCGCTTCTCCGGCGGGGTGTCAACCGGGACCGTCGGGTCGTAGCCGAGCTCCTTGAGGTAGAAGGCGTCGTTGCCGTCCTCGATGTAGCCCTTGACGATCTCCTGCGTCGTCTCGCGCGCCCAGCGCTCGAGCTCGAACAGCTCCGAGGAACCGGCGTGGTTGATGGGCCGGAAGCGGTAGCTGTGGCCGAAGAGGACCGCGTCCTTCAGGCCCTGGGCGGCATCGGTCTCGAGGAGCTTGAGGATCGACTCCGCCTGCATGATCCGGTTGCGGGCGTCGTCGTCGAGGTCGGCGGCCTTGCGGGCCTTGGAGAGCTTGACCGATGGCGGCGCGATCTCGTTGCCGCGCTTGGCCCACCAGTCGATCGCGTCGCTCGTGACGCGAGGGGACTCGCGCGGAAGGTCGAAGGCGCGCATCGCGGCCATGGCCCGCGCCTTGGGCTCCGACGCGGTGCTGACCCAGGTGTAGAGGTTGACGAGGGCCCGCTCGGGGATCTCAACGACCTGCTCGCCGAGCTCGATCGCCTTGGCCAGGACGACCTCCTCCTCCGCGGTGAGGAGGGCCACCTTGCCGATCTCCTTGAGGTACATGCGGACCGGGTCGTCGATCCCGACCAGGTCGGCGGCGAGCGCCTCCAGGTCCTCCTCCGCCTCCCGCGGCTTGGCGGCCCCGGTGACCTCCTGCTCCTCTTCCTCCTCCACCTCGGCAAAGGTCGGGTTGTTCTGGGCATCGAGGACCTCGACCCCCTCCTCCTCGGCCGTGGCGTACAGCTCCTCGATGGCGCCGAGGTTCTTCTCCGGCTGGGGAACCGCCTCGAGGATCTGGTCGTGGGTGATGAAGCCCTCGTCGCGTCCCTTCGTCAGCAGGCTGTCGACTGCCTCGGCCGCCGCCCCGTTCGCTCCGTCGGTGCCGTTCGCCCCGTTCTCTCCGCTCCCCGCGCCGCGGCCGCGCCCGCTCCGCGCCGGCGCCTTCGTGGCGTCGCGCGCCGTCTTCGCCTCTGTCTTCGTTGCCGTCGCCTTCGTTGCCGTCTCCTTCGTTGCCGTCTCCTTCGTCGCCGTCGCCTTCGTCGCCGTCGTTGCGGTCGCCTTCGTTGCCGTGGTGGTCCCCTTCTTCCCTGTCTCGCCTGCCGGTGCGTCGAGCACGTCGACGTCCGCGGGCCGCTTTCTCGTGGTCGTGCTCGCCACCGAGGTCACCTCCTCGTGCCGGCACTCGCCGCCGGCGTTCGCATAGCTCTGGTCATGTCTTCCTTGCGGCGGTGGAGGCCGCCGATCGTCAGCTCAATCTCCCCGAGGCGCGCCCGGTCGTCATCGCGTTGCGCCTCTTCCAGGAGCACCTGGGCGTCGCGCAGCTCCTCGTCTACCCGCAGCACGCGCAGCCGCAGGAGGCAGATGCGCAGGGTCTCCCGCGCGGTCGACGGGTCGAGCGAGGGCTCGTCCGCCCAGTGGCCGGCGCCGTCGCGCCTGCCTGCGGCGCCGGACAGGAGGCCGCGCGCCAGGGCCGCCGATGCGGGATCCAGCCCGCCGACGAACCGCTCCACGTCGCCCGGCTCTGCGACCGACCGCAGCCGATCCTCCGCCGCGGCGTTCCGTGCCCGCTCCCGGAGCGACCGCGCGAGCTGGACCGCGATCGCCTCGCGGAACGGCAGCGGGTCATCCTCGAGGTCGGCGGCGAGCGCCGGATACCGCAGGAGCAGCTCGAGCGCCTCGCGCTCGAGCGGACCCAGGACCGCCGCCGTCGCCGCGCGCTCCGGCTCGGCGCCGGCCGGCCCCGAGGTGCGCGGGGCGCGGCGCACGACGGGCGCGTGCTCCAGCGCGTCGGCCAACGTGCGCTCCTCCACGTTCACCACCCGGGCGAGCTGCTGCAGGTAGAGCGCCTGCTCGACGCGGTCCGGCACCCGCTTCAGGATGGCCAGCACGCGGCCGGTCACGTCGCGCCGTCCGGCGACGGTGCCCAGGTCGACGTCCGAGGCTGCGCGCTCGATGAAGTACTCGATCACCGGCTTCGCGTCGGCGACCGCCTGTCGCCATGCGTCCGGATCCGTCCTGATCAGCTCGTCTGGATCCTTGCCGACCGGGATGCGGATGACGCGGACCTTGCTGACCGCCGCGTCGGGCCCCAGCTCCTCGAGGAGGCCACGCTGGGTGGCCGCCTCGCCGGCGAGGTCGACGTCGTAGGCGAGAGCCACGCCGTCCGCGTATCGCGTGGCGAGATCGACCTGCCCTGCGGTGAGAGCGGTGCCCAGGGAGGCGACCACGTTCGCAAAGCCCGCCTGGTGGGCCGCCATCACGTCCGTGTAGCCCTCGACGATGACGCTCAGCTTCTCCTTGCGGATCGCCCCCTTGGCGAGATCGATCCCGAACAGCGTGCGGCTCTTGTCGAACAGCGGAGTTGCCGGGGAGTTGAGGTACTTGGGTCCGTCCGATCCGGGCAGCAGCCGGCCGCCGAGCCCGGTCGCGCGCCCGGACGCGTCGCGGATGGGGATGATGACTCGCCCACGAAAGCGGTCGATCACCCCGCCCCGGTTCGACGGGCTGGCGAGACCGGCACCCAGCAGCTCGTCGGGCGTGAAGCCGCGGGCCGCCAGGCGCTTGGTGAGCGCCTCCCAGTTCTGGGGGGCGTAGCCGATGCCGAAGCGATCGAGCGTCTCCTCGCTGAAGCCGCGCTCGGCCAGGTAGGCGCGCGCCCGTTCGGCCTGGGGCGTCCGGGTGAGCACCTCGCGATACCACGCGATCGCCGCCTCGAGCGCCTCGCGCAGGCGCCGACGGCGCCGGTCCTCGGTCGCGGTCCGTTCGCTGAGCTCCACGCCCGCCTTGTCCGCGAGCCGCGTGAGCGCCTCGCGGAAGTCGAGGCCCTCGCGCTCCATCAGGAAGGTGAAGATGTCCCCGCCCTTCCCGCAGCCGAAGCAGTGCCACGACTCCCTGTCGGGACTGACGATGAAGGAGGCGGTCTTCTCCGAGTGGAACGGACAGAGGCCCTTGTAGGCGCTGCCGGCCCGCTTGAGCACGACCGTCTCTCCGATCAGGTCGGCGATGGGCAGGCGGGACTTGATGTCGGCTGTGAGGCCGGCGCTGGTCATACGAAAGGCAGGGCCCTGCGCGATTCCGCGCTTGTCAAGGGGTTTGTCAAGGGGATCACGGGTATTCTACCACGCTGTCAAGCAATTGGTTCACCCGGACCCAGGCTGCTCCTGCCGCCGCTCGCATCCCTCGTCAGTGACGCGGCTCTGCACTACACTCCCCGCGACTCCACCGCAGCGCATCGGGGTGAAGCGTGGACCGGACGTCCACCCGGCGGCTCAACCAGCCAGGCGCCGAAGAGGGGATGCTGCGCTCTGCCTTCCGCGAGCTCCACGGCTCCAGGCTTCACGGCTTCGCCCTGCTCGTCACGCTCGGCGACCGGCACCTCGCGGAGACCCTCGCCGCGAACGCTCTGGCCGATGGCGCCCGCCGGGCGGACAGCCTCCGCCACCCCGATCGCGCGGCCGCCTGGTTGCGCGCCCGCGTCCTCCGCGACCTGCCCCGTCGATGGCACCCGGTCGGCCCCTCGGAGGAGGAGCGGCGGGAGGCGCTCGCGCAGCTCGGCGTCGCCAACGCCGCATTCGGCGCACTGCGGGCGCTGGACGTCCGGCAGCGCGCGGCGCTGGTCGGGGGCTGGATCGAGTCGCTGGATCCGCGCGACATGGAGGCGGTGCTCCGCTACCGGCCGGCCGTCCTGGCGCGGGTCCTCGCCGACGTGCGCCTGCGGTACCTCGACGGGTACCGGCACGCTGCGCGCGAGCCGGCGCCCCTTCCGGCCGATCCGCGCGCGTCGGGGCCGCTTGCCATGCGGATCCGCGCCGTGGCGGACCGGGCGATGGCGCGCGCGGGGAGCGTGGCATGAACGAGAGCGGGCTCCACGAGCGCTTCCTCGCCTGGTTGCAGACCGGGGCGCGCGGCGAGCCGGCGCGGGACGTCGCCCTGCACGCCTCCATCTGCCCGACCTGCGCGACCTGGGTTGCGGCGCACGATGCGCTGGCGACCATCGACCCCGGACGGGCCCCGCTGCCATCGTCGCGCCCGGCGCCCGTCCAGGTCCCCGGGAGCCTCCGGCAGGCCGCCCGGTTCGGGGCGGCGGTGGGTTCCCTCCTCGTCGTGGGGAGCCTCCTGGCCGTCGGCCTCGGCCAAGCGCTCTCCGGCCGCTTCGACCTGTTCACGGAGCCGGCCCAGGGCGTGCTCGCCGTCACGGGCAGCCCGGAGGCATCTCCGACGCCAACGGCAACCGGAGGCTTCTCTCCCGCGCCCGGGACCGCGACACCCTCGACGCCCGCGTCCGCAGTCGGGACACTGCGAGCGAGCGGCGGGCCGGCCACCGCGCGTCCGGCCACCCCCGTGCCCGTCCGGACGGCGGTCCCCACGCCGGGCCACTCCTCGACGCCCACGGCGACGGCCTCGGCGGCCGCCACGGCGACGCCCGCGCCGACCGCCACCCAAACCCCCACGGCGAACCCCACGCCAACACCCGGCGCATCTGCCACCACGACGCCGACGGCCACGCCCACTCCGGCGGCCACGCCCACGACGCCGGCCACGCCCACGACGCCGGCCACGCCCACGACCGCTCCCACGGAGACCCCGACCCCGGCGCCGTCCGCCCCCTAGCCGCGCTGTGCGGCGGTCGGTGATGCACCGACCGCTGCGGGGCCACGCGGCCCGGGTGTTCGAGGAGCCCGGCGTTCGCCGGGCTCCGTCCTACTTGTCCCTGGTCTCCGTGGCGGTGATCGCCGCCTGTGCGGCTGCGAGCCGCGCGACAGGAACCCGGAACGGGGAGCAGGAGACGTAGTTGAGCCCCACCTCGTGGCAGAAGGCGATGCTCTCCGGATCTCCGCCGTGCTCTCCGCAGATGCCGACCTTGAGGTCCTTGCGGGTCTTGCGGCCCTTCTCCGTGGCCATCCGCACCAGCTGCCCCACGCCCTCGAGGTCGAGGACCTGGAACGGGTTGACCGGCAGGATCTTGCGGTCGACGTACTGGAGGAGGAACTTGCCCTCCGCGTCGTCGCGGGAGTAGCCGAAGGTCATCTGCGTCAGGTCGTTGGTCCCGAAGCTGAAGAACTCCGCGTGCTCCGCAATCTGGTCCGCGGTGAGGGCGCCGCGCGGGACCTCGATCATGGTCCCGAACTTGTAGCTGACCTGCTGGCCGGACTCCTCGGACAGCCGGTCCACCTCCGCCAGGAGGATGCGGTGCGCCTCGGCCAGCTCGTTCACATGGCCGACGAGCGGGATCATGATCTCCGGCAGCGCCGTCTTGCCCTCGCCGTTGACCCGTGCGGCCGCGTTCAGGACCGCGCGCGTCTGCATCCTGATGATGTCGGGGATCATCAGGCCCAGCCGGATCCCCCGCATCCCGAGCATCGGGTTCTGCTCCCGCATGGCCTCGACCGCATGGAGCAGCTCCGTCTTCTCCGCGAGCTCAGCCTCCCCGGATGAGCGTCCTTCCGGAGCCGATGTCGCCGTCGAGACCTTTCCCTCGCGGCGAATGAGCTTCATGGCCCGGTCGGCGTCCTTCTCGCCGAAGAGCTTCTCCAGACCCTTCTGGATGGCCGGGGTGACCCGGTCCCCCACCGCGTCGAGCGCCGAGCCGCCGCCATCGGCTCCGCTGGAGCCGTCGGTGCCCAGGCGGTCCCGGAGCCGGGTGACGTCGACGAGCAGCTCCTCGTAGCTGGGCAGGAACTCGTGGAGCGGCGGATCGATGAGGCGGATGACGACCGGCAGGCCGTCCATGGCGCGGAAGAGCCCGGCGAAGTCATCGGTCTGGAGCGTCTCCAGCTCGGCGAGCGCCCCGTCGAAGGTCGCGATGGTCTCCCGGTCCTCGTCGGAGAGCTGGGCGCCCGCGTCTCGCCGCCGCTTCGCCTCGGTGGCGCGCGTGGCTGCGAGGATCATGCGTCGGACGGTGGGCAGCCGGTCCTCCTCGAAGAACATGTGCTCCGTCCGGCACAGGCCGATTCCCTGGGCCCCGAAGGCGCGCGCCCGCTCCGCGTCGCGCGGGTAGTCCGCGTTGGCCCAGACCTGCAGGCGACGCACCTCGTCGGCCCAGCCGAGCAGCGTGGCCAGGTCGTGCTCGTCCTCGAAGCGCGCCTCGATGGTCGGCAGCTCGCCGGCGTAGATCTCGCCGGTCGTGCCGTCGATGCTGATCATGTCGCCCTCGGCGACGGTCACGTCCCCGGCGCGCATCTGGCGCGTGGCGTAGTCGATGAGCAGCGACTCCGCACCGGCGACGCAGGGCAGGCCCATGGAGCGCGCCACCACGGCCGCGTGGGAGGTCGCCCCGCCGCGCGCGGTGAGGACGCCGCGGGCGGCGAGCATCCCGTGGACGTCGTCCGGCGAGGTCTCGATCCTGACGAGGATCACCGGGGTGCCGGCCTCCTTTGCCTCCACGGCGCGATCCGGATCGAAGATGGCCGCCCCGGTCGCGGCGCCGGGAGAGGCGTTGAGCCCCTTGGCCAGGAACCGGTCCTGGGCGCCGGCCTTGGCACGCTCGTCGAAGCGCGGGAGAAGGAGCTGGACGATCTGCCCGGGCTCCACCCGCTGGAGCGCCTCCTCCTTGTTCAGGATCCCCTCGTTGACCATGTCGACGGCGATCTTCACCGCCGCCGGCGCGGTCCGCTTGGCGGAGCGCGTCTGGAGCATGTAGAGCGTGCCGCGCTCGATCGTGAACTCGAGGTCCTGGACGTCGCGGTAGTGGCGCTCCAGCTTCTCCGCGATCTCCTCGAACTGGCCCCAGACCTCGGGAAGCTCGTCGCGCATCTGGCTGATCTTCGCCGGCGTCCGGATCCCGGCGACCACGTCCTCGCCCTGCGCGTTGGTCAGGTACTCGCCGTAGATCTCGCTCGCCCCGGTGTTCGGGTCGCGGGTGAAGGCCACGCCGGTCCCGGAGTCCGCTCCCATGTTGCCGAAGACCATGGTCACGATGTTCACCGCGGTGCCCAGGTCATGGGGGATCTTGTTGAACTCGCGGTAGTCGTGGGCTCGCTTGCCGAACCACGAGTCGAAGACGGCGCGGATCGCGAGCTCGAGCTGCTTGTACGGGTCGGTCGGGAACGGCTCGCCGGTCTTCTCCTGCACGATCTGCTGGTAGCGCTCCGCGAGTCCCTTGAGGGCGTCGGCGGTGAGATCCGTGTCCGCCTTCGCCCCGCGCTGCTCCTTCAGCTCCTCGAGCGGCTCGTCGAACGCCGCCCCGGGGATCCCCTGGACGATGCGGCCGAACATGGCGATGAAGCGTCGCCAGGCGTCGTACCCGAAGCGCTCGTTATCGGTCAGGAGGATCAGCCCGGCGACGGTCTGCTCGTTGAGGCCCAGGTTCAGGACGGTGTCCATCATGCCCGGCATGCTGAAGGCGGCGCCGGACCGGACGCTGACGAGGAGCGGGTTCTCCGTGCTCCCGAAGCCCTTGCCGGTCGCCTCCTCGAGCGCCTTCATGTGGGACAGGACGTCATCCCAGAGCCCTTCGGGGAGCTCACGCTCCGCGGCGTAGTAGGCGTTGCAGGCCTCGGTCGTGATGGTGAACCCGGGCGGGACCGGCAGACCCGCATTCGTCATCTCCGCCAGGCCGGCGCCCTTGCCGCCCAGAAGGGTGCGCATCCCGGCATTCCCTTCCGAGAAGGTGTAGATCAGCTTGCCGTCGGAGACGGATGCCTTCGATGCGGCGCTCGGCCGTGGAGCGGTGCTCTTCTTCGCGGATCTCTTGCCAGTCGTGGACATGGTGAAACGCGATCCTCATGCAGTCTGCGAGCCCCGATTGTACCGTGAGGACCCTCCGCTCACCGCCTCGGGGGCCGGCCGTGCGCGTTCCGCCGAACGGCGGTGCCGGGCGCGGCTAGCGGCGCCGGAGACGGCGGCGCCCCGGCTCGCGGTGGCGAAGCTCCAGGAGCGGCCACAGGTCGGTCACCCGGATGCGGTAATCGCCGCCGATGCGGCGCGCCCGCAGCCTTCCGGTCCGGATCAGGCGCCGCACGTGCTCGGGGTGGAAGCCCAGGATGGCGGCGGTGCGGGCGGTGGAGACGTCCAGCTCCTCGACCTCGATCTCCGCCTCGTCGTCGAGCCCGGCGAGGGCCACGGCCATCGCCTTCGTGCGGTCCGCCGTGAGCGCCACGACCTCCGGTTCGTCGCGCTTCATCCCGCTCGCCATTGCCGCCGCGACGCGCTCGCGGAGCACCCCGACCTTCATCGTGCGCGGAGCCAGCCGCGCCGCAGCGCGAACTCGAAGAGGCTCGGCTGGAGCAGGAGCATCCGTCCCGCCCATCCGGCGCGCTGCCGGTACAGGGCCCGTGCCTTGCGCAGGACGCGATCGCGATCGCGGCCCTGCAGCTCGCCGGCCAGCGCGGCGAACTCGCCCAGCGCCGCGGGTGCGTCCTCGGCGAGCCAGCGAGCGTCCGCCAGCGCCTCGCGGGCACGCGGCTCCCCCGGTCGAATGGCGGCGGCGCGCGTCGCCGCCTCCACGGCCCCGTTGGCGTCGCCCGTCCGCGCCAGGCCCTGCGCCAGCGCGAGCTGCGCGGAGAAATCGCGCGGGTCGAGCCGGATGGCGCGTCGCGCCGCGTCGACGCCCATCTCCGGCTGCGCGGCGCCGAGCCGCTCGTGGGCTTCGGCAACCGTCCAGTCCGCCTGGCCCGGAGCCGTGCGCGCCAGGTCCCCGTACTCGTTCGCGGCATCGCGGTGGGCGCCGCGGGCGTGCAGCACCTCCGCCAGAAGCTCGCGATAGCGAAGCTCCTGCGGGTCGAGGCGCACGGCGTCCGCAACCTCGCGTTCCGCCTCGTCGATGCGGCCCAGGGCGAGGAGCGAGCGGGCCCGCAGCTCGTGGGCGGCGTCGTCACCGGGCCGCGCTGCGAGCATCTCCTCCGTGAGCCGGAGCACCTGCTGGTGGTCGCCGCGCTCGATCGCCGCCTGGACGCTGGCAAAGGCGGAGAGGCTCGTCATTCCTTCCCAGCTCCGGCCACGCCGGGCGCCTCCCCGGTCGGCGCGGCTGCCCCCTCCCAGGCGGCCGTGCCCGACACGAGGTCCGCGACACGAGCCGGGATGCGATCGAGGGCGACGCGCTCCTGCGTCATGCTGTCGCGCTCCCGGATGGTCGCGGCGCCATCGGTCAGCGAATCCACGTCCACCGTCACGCAGAACGGGGTCCCGATCTCGTCCTGCCGCCGGTAGAGCTTGCCGATGCTCGCGGTGTCGTCGTACATGGCCGGTACGCGGCGCTTGAGGTCGGCCGTCAGGCGCCGCGCCGTCTCCACGAGCTCCGGGCGGTTGCGCAGCAGCGGCAGCACCGCCGCCTTGACCGGAGCCAGGGACGGCGCCAGGTGCAGGACGGTCCGCTTCTCCCTGGCCAGCTGCTCCTCCTCGTAGGCGTCGATGAGAACCGTCAGGAGAGCACGATCCACGCCCATTGCGGGCTCGATGACGTACGGCGTCACGTGCTCGCCCGACGCCTCGTCGAAGAGACTCAGCGCCTTGCCCGATCCGCGGGTGTGCGCGGACAGGTCGTAATTGGTCCGGTCGGCGATCCCCTCGAGCTCCGACCAGCCCATGGGGAAGAGGTACTCGACGTCGGTCGTCTGCTTCGAGTAGTGACTGAGCTCATCCGGATCGTGTGGCCGGAGGCGGAGTCGCTCGGCCGAGATGCCCACGACATCGGTCCACCAGCGGAGCCGCTCGCTGACCCAGTAGGCGAACCAGCGGTCCTCCTCCGACGGGTGGACGAAGAACTCCATCTCCATCTGCTCGAACTCTCGGTCGCGGAAGATGAAGTTGCCCGGCGTGATCTCGTTGCGGAAGCTCTTCCCGATCTGGCCGATGCCGAAGGGCAGCTTGCGTCGCATGCTGGTCGCCACGTTGTCGAAGTTGACGAAGATGCCCTGTGCCGTCTCCGGGCGCAGGTAGGCGACCGATGCCGACTCTTCCACGGGCCCCACGTGGGTGCTGAACATGAGGTTGAACTGGCGGGCCTCGGTCAGGGTGCCGCGCTGGCCGCAGTTGGGGCAGGCGATCTCCGCGGGCGGCCCCTTGAGGTCGTCGGCCCGGAAGCGCAGCTTGCAGTTGCGGCAGTCGACCATGGGGTCGCTGAAGCCGGCGACGTGGCCGGAGACCTCCCAGACCCGCGGATTCATGACGATCGCGGCGTCGATCCCCACGATGTCGTCGCGCAGGGTGATCATCTCCCGCCACCAGGCCGCCTTGATGTTGTTCTTGAGCTCGACTCCCAGCGGGCCGTAGTCCCAGAATCCGGCCATCCCGCCGTAGATGTCGCTCGAGGGAAAGACGAAGCCGCGCCGCTTGGCGAGGCTGACAATGACGTCCATGTTCGGGGCGGGCACGGGAGGCAGCGGCTCCTTTCGGTCCGGGCGTCGCACGCTTCGTGCGACGATTGTTGATGTCCGATGTCGGCCACCGAGTCTAGCGCAGACGGCAGGCCAACCCGCCCGCGTCAGCCGAGCGCAGCGGCGAGGCGGCGCAGGCTCACGGAACTGCCGCGGCCCGGCGAGCGCTCACCTCCTCGAGGAAGTCACGACTGCGCAGCTCGCGCTCGAGGATCGCCGAGACGGTGACGTGCAGGAGCCGCTCGACCTCGCGCTGGACGGCAGGGCGCAGACGGAGGCGGACCACCCCGCTGAGCTCGCTGCGCTGGAGGTGCCGGAGCACCTTCAGGGCATCGGCCGAGACAGGACGAGCCTCCGTCGGAGCGGCGCACTCCGGACCGATGACGCCCCCGCCGACCGGGGAGAACGCGTTTCCCTGCGGCTCGATCACCGCACCGCACTCGAGGCACTGGCCGAGCTCGGGACGAAAGCCCATGGCCTCGAGGAGGTGCAGCTCGAACCAGCGGTTCACCGTCTCGCGGGCGATCGCCTCCGCGGGCGCGTCGAGGGCGGCGAGGGCCTGCGCCAGGAGCACGAAGGCGCCGTGCGAGTCGGCGCTCCCCTCGCAGAAGCGATCCGTGAGCTCCACGACGTACCAGGCGGCAGCGGTTGCCTCCAGGTCGTCGCGCAGCCCGAGGTGAGGGTCGGTGATGGCGACCTGGGTCACGACATCGAAGGTGCGACCCACCGCGAGGACGAGCTGGACGTCACCGAACGGCTCGAGGCCGCCTCCCAGCCGCGAGCGGGTGCGTCGCACGCCCTTGGCCACCACCCGCAGCTTGCCGAGACGGGGCGTGAGGACGGTGAGGACGCGGTCCGCCTCGCCCAGGTCCATGCTGCGCAGGACGATGGCCTCCGTCTTGTAGAGGCGCGAGCGCGGGCTCACGGCGACGGCGCCGTGCCGATCCGGTACCGTACCCGTGCCATGGTGAGATCGCTGGAGCAGCTCGGGTACCCTTCAGGCGTGGACATCAGGTCCGAGTTTACCCACCTGCTGGGCGAGATCGAGGACGAGATGGGGAGCGTGCTCGCGGAGCACGACGGGCACACCCGCCCGCTCTACGAGATGCTCACCTACCACCTCGGCCTCGACGAGCCATCGCGCCCGCGTGGCAAGCGGATCCGGCCCCTGCTGGGGCTGCTCGCCTACCAGGCCCTGACCGGGGAGCACGAGACGGCGCTGCCCGGCGCTGCCGCGGTCGAGCTCGGCCACAACTTCAGCCTCGTCCACGATGACATCGAGGACGCCGACCGGGAGCGCCACCATCGGCCCACGCTGTGGGCGATCTGGGGCATCCCGCTCGCGATCAACGCCGGAGACGCGCTCTTCGCCCTCTCCCGCCTGGCCCTGTACCGCCTCCTCGAGCGCGGGGTGAGCGAGCATCGGATCCTGGCCCTCATGCGCGTCTACGACGAGACCTGCCTGGCGCTCTGCGAGGGCCAGTTCCTCGACATCAGCTTCGAGCGGCGCCTCGACGTCCGGGTCGACGAGTACCTCGAGATGATCAGCCGCAAGACCGCGGCACTGCTCGGGGCCTCGGTCCAGTCGGGGGCGATCCTGGCCACCGACGACGCGGAGACCATCGAGGCCTTCCGCCGCTTCGGGTACGAGCTCGGGATGGCGTTCCAGGTCGCCGACGACGTGAAGGGCACGTTCTGGAGCTCGTCGGCATCGGGCAAGCCGGTCGCCGGCGACGTCCGCAAGCGCAAGAAGACCTATCCGCTGGTCTGGGCCCTCGAGCACGCGGCGCCCGACGACGTCGAGCGGCTGGGTCGCATCTACGCCCCCTCCATGCAGGGGACCGATTCCGTCCTCGCCTCGGAGGCGGAGAGCCTCATGCTGGACGCAGAGGTCGAGGAGGTGCTGGCCATCCTGGAGCGGAGCGGTGCGCGCGAGCACGCCATCAGCCGGGCGCGCCTCCTCCGCGACGGGGCCCTGGCGGCCGTCGCCCAGCTGCCGATTGCGCCCGAACGTCGCGAGCAGATCACGACCCTGGTCGAGAGCGCCATCGCGGTCTGAGCGTCAGCCGCCGGCCTCGCCCTCGCCGTTCTCCTGCTCCTCGGGGCGCTCCCGGCTCCCGATCACCTTGCTGACCCGCCGCGAGTCGGCCGCCTCCACCCGCAGCGTGACGTCGCGGAAGGGCACCTCCGCCCCGGCCAGGGGGATGCGCCCCACCCGATGGATGATGAACCCGCCCACGGTGTCGTACGCCTCCTCGTCCTCCTCCTCCTCGTCGGGCAGGTCGAACAGGTCGCGCAGGTCGTCCATGCTCAGGCGGCCGTCGAGCCGGAAGGTGAGGACCCCGTCGGAGGCGATCGGCTCGACCAGCGGCTCCTCGGTGTCGTACTCGTCCTGGATCTCCCCCACGATCTCCTCGACGATGTCCTCGATCGTGATCAGACCGGCCGTGCCGCCGTACTCGTCGACGACGATGGCGATGTGCCGCTTGGCCAGCTGCATCTCGTGGAGGAGCTCGTCGACCGCCTTCGTCTCGGGGACGTACACCGGTGGGCGCAGGAGCGTGCGGATGTCGATCTTCGGCGCGCCGCTCTTGTCCGGCTTCAGGTACGGGAGCAGGTCCTTGGCGTAGAGGATCCCGACGATGTTGTCGAGATTCTCCTGGAAGACCGGGATCCGGCTGTGGCCCGCGCGGACGACCATGTCGAGGATCTCCTCGAACGGGTCGCTGAGCTCGACGGCCCGGATCCCGATGCGCGGCACCATCACCTCGTGGACCTTCGTCTCGGCGAGCTCGATGACCCCGTGGATCATCTCCTTCTCGTCCTCCTCGATGGTCCCCTGCTCCGAGCCGGTCTCCACGAGGAGCTTGAGCTCCTCCGTGGACAGGTAGCCGGCCTGCGGTCGCTCCTTGCCGCCCAGGGCACGCACGAGGAGCCCGGAGATGCTGGAGACGAACCAGACGATGGGGCTCAGCATGCGTTCCAGGAAGCCGATGGGCTCCGCGACCGCCAGCGCGAAGCGCTCTGCGGCTCCCAGAGCGAGCGTCTTCGGCACGAGCTCGCCGATGATGATCGAGGAGAGCGCGATGAGGAGGGTGATCAGGATGAACGCAATCTCGCCCGAGGCACTCCGAATCGCGTCGACGGGAATGCTGGCGATCCACTCGGAGACGGTGCCGGAGAGCGCCACGGCGCCCAGGGCCGAGGCGAGGAATCCCAGGAAGGTCATGGCCACCTGGATGGTGGCCAGGAAGCGGCTCGGGTCGCTGGTGAGGCGGAGCGCCGTCCGCGCGCTGCGGTTCCCCTCCTCCTCCAGCCCCTGGAGCCGATGGCGGCGGACGGTGATGAGCGAGATCTCGGAGGCGGCGAAGAAGCCGCTGACCAGGATCAGCGCCAGGACGATCGCCAGGTCCAGGAGGGCGTTGCCGGTGGATCCGCCGGTACTGCTGCCTTCAGGCATCGGTCCGGGTTGCACTGCCTCCCGGCTGCAGGTTCCGTTCCTCCGGCGCGCTTCCGGGATCGGTGGGCTCGGAGCGCCGCGCGCGCCGCAGCTCGATCGCTCGCGCCGGCATCCCCACCACCGTCTTCCCCGCCGGGACGTCCCGGGTCACGACCGCGCCGGCCCCCGTGCGCGCGCCGGGGCCGATGGTGACCGGCGCGCGGAGCATGGTGTCGACACCGATGAAGGCGCCGGCCCCGATGGTCGTGGTGTTCTTGCGGACGCCGTCGAAGTTGGCGGTGATCGCCCCGGCGCCGATGTTCACGGCGTCTCCGACGTCGGCGTCGCCCAGGTAGCTCATGTGATGCTGCTGCGTCTCCGCGCCCATGCGGGTCTTCTTCAGCTCGGCGTAGTTGCCGATCCTGCATCGGGGGCCGATCTCGCAGCCCGGCCGGAGGTGGCTGAAGGGGCCGATCTGCGTCTCCTCGCCGACCGTCGACTCCTCGACGACGCTGGCCCAGACCGTGGCCCGCGGTCCGATGCGGCTGTCGCGCACGGTCGCGTTGGGCCCGATCACCGTCTCCTCGCCGATCGCGGTCGCTCCGGCGAGAATCGTCCACGGCTCGATCCGCGCATCCTGGCCGATCTCCACGGCGGCGTCGATGTACGTCGTCTCGGGGTCCACGATCGTGACGCCGGCCCGCATGTGGACCTCGGCGATCCGGCGGCGGAGCAGCTTCTCCCCCGCCGCGAGCTGGACGCGGTCGTTGATGCCCATCGTGAGCTCCGGATGCGGGGCGACGAGCGCCCGCACGCGCCGCCCCGCGCCCACCGCCAGGGCGACGAGGTCGGTCAGGTAGAACTCGCCCTTGGGGCTCTCCTCCACCGCGCCCACCGACGCGCGCAGCCACGCGGCGTCGAAGCAGTAGGTGCCCACGTTCACCTCGTCGATGCGACGCGTCTCGGCGTCCGCATCGGCCTCCTCCACGATCGCCCGGCAGTCGCCATCGGCGCCGCGCACGATCCGGCCGTAGCCAAACGGATCCGCGACCCGCGCGGTGAGCAGCACCATGGGTGTATCCCCCTCCGCCTGCTCGTGGAGGAGCGCCTGGAAGAGGTCGGACGGGATGAGGGGCGCGTCGCCCACCGTGACGATGACGTGCCGCACCTCCTCGGGGACGCGGCCCAGCCCGACCCGCACGGCGTCCGCGGTACCGAGCTGTGGATCCTGGCGAGCGGTGACGATGCCCTCGCCATCGGCCGCGAGCGCGGCCTCGACCGCCTCCGCCTCGTGTCCGGTCACGATCACCTGCCGCTCGATCCCCGCCCGGCGCAGCGCAGCGACGACGTGCGCGATCATCGGCCGGCCGGCCAGGGTGTGGAGCACCTTGGGACGTCGCGAGCGCATGCGGGTCCCCTGCCCGGCGGCAAGGACGACGGCCGCGGTGCTCAGCACGGTTGGTGTGGCTCCGGTAAGGGCGGCAACAGGCCGCGATGGTATCCGCGCCCCGTCCGAGGGGTCAACTCGCACATCCGGCGATCACGGCTCTCCGTCGATGGCGATGCACTCGATCTCCACCAGCGCGCCCTTCGGCAGAGCCTTCACCGCGACGGCCGAGCGCGCCGGGTACGGCGGCGGCAGCTCGCGCCCGTACACCTCGTTGACCGCCGCGTAGTCGGCCATGTCCGTGAGGAAGATCGTCATCTTCACCACCCGGTCGAACGAGGCACCGGCCGCGTCGAGGATGGCCGCCACGTTCCTCATCGCCCGCTCGGCCTGGGCGGCCACGCCGCCGGGCACGAGCTCGCCGGTGCCGGGGTCGATCCCCAGCTGTCCCGCGGTGAAGACCAGGCCACCACCGACGATCGCCTGGCTGTAGGGACCGATGGCGCCGGGCGCGCTGTCGGTCTCGACCGGTCTGCGTCCGCTCATGCATCCTCCTCGTCTGGGGCATCTCCCACGGCCTCGATCCTAGCCGGTTCCGCGCGCAGGCGAGTGTGCGTGGTGCGCACGCCCGCTCGATCCAGGCGTCGCGCGACCGCCCGCAGCCGTTCCGGATCCTCGGTGCGCGCGTAGAGCGTGGGCCCGCTGCCGGTCAGGTGCGGCTCCAGTCCGGCGGCCAGGACCAGCCGTACCAGGTCCTCGATCTCCGGGCGCAGCCTCAGCGCCGGGGCAAGCAGGTCGTTGTGGCCCGGCGGCGCGTCCGCCGGCACGTCCGCGCTGCTCCACTCTGCCTGCCGAAGCTCGGCAAAGACGGCGCCGGTCGCCAGACCGAAGGGCGGGTGGACGAGGAGCACGTCCCTTGCGTGGGGCGACACGCTGAGCGGTTCGAGGCGTTCGCCGATCCCGCGCACCGTGGCGGCAGCCAGCCCGGCGGCAAAGAAGGGCACGTCGGCGCCGATGTCGGCCAGCGAGCGGAGGTCCGCGGCGGAGGGCGCTGCGGGCAGGCCCGCCCAGCGGCGGCCGAGCCGCCACCCGGCGCCGGCGTCGGACGAGCCGCCGCCGAGACCGGCCTGCGCCGGGATCCTCTTCTCGAGCGCCAGGCAGCAGTCGACCGGCTCGGCCTCCAGCCCCGCGGCCAGGCCGCGCCAGGCGAGGTTCTCCCCCGGGGAAACCGGCACCGAGGGGTCCACCGATCCGGTGAGCCGCAGGCCGGAGCAGCCCGGCAGGAGCAGCAGCTCGTCCTCGAGCTCCAGGAGCGCCATCACGCCGGCGAGCTCGTGGAATCCATCCGGGCGCCTGCCGATGACACGCAGGGACAGGTTCAGCTTCGCCGGCGCGGCGAGGCGCAGGGGCCCGGTCATGCCGCCCCCTCGAGCGCCGGGCCCAGGCGCGTCGCCAGGCAGGCCCACTCGCTGAGGGTGAGCGTCTGGGGCCGGCGATCCGGGTCGATCGCACACGCGTCGAGCGCGGCGCGCACGGCATCGGCACCAAGGGGAAGCTCGCGACCGAGGCCGTTGTGGATCTGCTTGCGACGCTGGCGGAAGGCCGCCTGCACGATGCGGTAGAACGGTTCGCGTCCCGGGCCGGGCGGAACCTCGGGGATCGCACGGCGGCGCAGCGCCAGGATCGCGGAGTCGACCTCCGGTGCCGGCTCGAACGCCTCCGCCGGCACCCTGGCCACGACCCGCGCGTCCGCCACGTTCTGGGCGAAGACCGACAGGTAGCTCATCTGCCCCGGCGGCGCCGCGACCCGTTCCGCCACCTCGCGCTGCACGAGGAGGACGGTGAGCTCCGGCGGCCGCTCGCCCTCCAGGAAGGCGTGCAGAAGGGGGCTGGTGATGTGGTACGGGATGTTCGCCACGACCTTGAACCGCTCGCCGGGGAACATCTCCCGCGAGTGGAGGGAGAGGGCGTCGGCCTCGATCAGCTCGAAGGCGCCGACCCCCGCGAGCTCGCGCCGCAGGTAGGCGGCCAGCTTCGGGTCGAGCTCCACGGCGAGGACCCGGGCCCCCGCGGCGAGGAGCCGCCGGGTCAGCACCCCCAGGCCGGGGCCGATCTCCACGATGCGGTCTCCGGGGACGAGCTCGGCGGCGTGCACGATGGCATCGAGCGCCTCGGGGTCGGTCAGGAAATTCTGGCTCAGCGAGCGCCGGGGACGGAGCCGCTCGGCGGCGAGAAGGCGACGGAGCTGCCCCGGCGTGGGGGGCGCCAGTCGATCCGGGTCGAGGGCCGGATGCCCGCTCATGCCTCGAGCCAGGGCAGCGCCAGGTTCGGGACGGCCTCCAGCGCGGCATCCGCGCGATCGCCGGCGAGGAATCGGAATCCCGCCGCAGCGCCGATCATCGCCCCGTTGTCGGTGCACCAGGCCGGCGGCGGCACCAGGAGGGGCGTCCCGCTCACCTCGAGCCGCTCGCGCAGGCTGGTGCGCAGGGAGCGGTTGGCTGCCACGCCGCCGCCGAGCGCCACGGCCGCCACCCCGTGCTCCTCCGCCGCGGCGACGGTCTTCGTGGCGAGGGCGTCCACGACCGCCTCCTCGAAGGCGGCCGAGATCCCGTCCACCGGGATCGGCTCGCCACGCTCGCGGTAGCCCGCCACCTCGCGCAGCACCGCGGTCTTGAGTCCGGAGAAGCTGAAGTCGTAGCGGCCCTGGGTGCGCGCGCGCGGGAAGCGGGTGGAGGGCGTCGCTCCGGTGGCCGCCGCCGAGATCGCCGGGCCGCCCGGGTACGGCAGCCCCAGGAGCCGGCCGACCTTGTCGAATGCCTCGCCCGCCGCGTCGTCCACCGTCTGCCCGAGGAGCGTGTAGCGCCCGTGGTCGTGCATGAGGACGAGCTGCGAGTGACCGCCCGAGACGACCAGGCAGAGGAGCGGGAACGGCGGCTCGGCGGGAAGCGGCTCGTCCGGCCCGCCATCGGTCAGCCAGTTGGCGTAGATGTGGCCCTCGATGTGGTTCACCCCGACCAGCGGCAGGTCGTGCGCCACCGCCAGCGCCTTGGCGACGTTGACCCCGACCAGGAGCGAGCCGATGAGCCCCGGACCGTACGTCACGGCGACCGCGTCGAGCGCCTCCCAGCCGACCGCGGCCTCATCCAGCGCGGTCTCCAGGGTCGGCACGATCCAGCGCAGCTGCTGGCGGGCGGCGACCTCCGGGACGATGCCGCCCGTCGCCGCGTGCAGGGCGACCTGGGTGGCGACCACGTTGGCCTCGATGCGCCTCCCGCCGACCACCACGGCGATGCCGGTCTCGTCGCACGAGGTCTCGATGGCCAGGATGCGCGGTCCGCTCACCCGGCGCTCTCCGTCGCCGGTGACTCGCCGGCATCGTCCGCGGCGACGCGCCCGCGCGCCTCCCACAGCGTGCGCATCATCCGCGGCGACCGCAGCAGCGGGGTGCTCATGATCAGCGCGTCCTCGCCGTCGTCGGCGTAGTACGCGACCCGACGCCCGGCCTCCATGAAGCCCAGCTCGGCATACAGGCCCTGGGCGCCGGTGTTGCTGGCGCGGACCTCCAGGGTCATGCGCGTCGCGCCCATCTCGAGGGCCGCGTCGAGGAGCGCCACGAGCATCCGCCGTCCCACGCCCCGGCGGCGCCACTCCGGGCGGACCGCGAAGGTCGTGATATGCGCCTCGTCGACCATCAGCCACAGGCCACCGAAGCCGATGACCAGCGACCCGGAGCGGGCGACGACGTAGCGCGCCAGGCGGTTCGCGGTGAGCTCCTGCTCCAGGGCGTAGGCCGGCCACGGCGTGAGGAAGCTCTTCGCCTCGATCTCGTGCGCCGCCGGAATGTCGGCGAGCACCATGGGCGCGATCTCGATCGGCAGGGTCACAGCCATCCGATCGGCTCCGAGGAGAGGGCCGCCAGCCCGCGCGGCAGGCGCAGGTAGCGTGGCTCCAGCTCGCGAAGGTTGTCGCCCCCTGGCGCCGCGCGCAGCGCGTCCAGGGCGGCGCGTCCGACCTCCAGCGCGGCACGCAGCGGCGAACGCGCCCCGGCGAGTGCGAAGCCCGCGGCGAGCTCGGCCGGCGCCGCGACCGTATCGCTTCGTGCTCCCGCCGGCAGCGCGGATTCGGCGACGATCAGCGGGTCAGGCGAGCCGCGCAGCAGCATGAAGGCATCGTGCGCGCCGGCCCGGGCCAGGGCGGCATGCGCCTCCGGCTCCGCCGCGAGCCAGGCCTCGAGGCTCGGGATCCCCACGATCGGCACGCCCAGGCCCGCCGCCAGGCCCTTCGCCAGGCTCATCCCCACCCGGAGGCCGGTGAACGATCCCGGACCGATGCCGACCGCCACGGCGGACGCCGCGCTCAGCGGCCGCCCGGCCCCGGCCAGGAGCTCGATGAGCCGCGGCAGGAGCTCGCGCCCCTGGCCGTGGCCGCCACTCCAGCCATCGACGGCGATCTCGCCGCCATCGGTCTCGAGGAGCGCCAGCGACGGGTCGGTGGAGGCGCTCTCCATGGCGATGATCACGAGGAGCGCTCCGGGTCGGGGACCGTCGTCCCCAGGACCGCCGCGAGCCGCTCGTGCTGCTCCCCGGCTGCGGTCCAGCGCAGCAGCCGCTCGTCGCCGCCGGACGCGTCCGGCTGCAGCGCGATCTCCAGGCGATCGGCGGGCAGCCATCCGTCCAGGCGATCCGCCCACTCGATCACCGTCACGCCGGCCGTCTCGCGCTCGTCGAGCAGGCCCGCGGCCAGCGCCTCCTCCGGGTCGTCGAGCCGGTAGGCGTCCACGTGGAAGAGCCGAAGCCGCCCCACGTGCTCGTTCATGAGCACGAAGGTCGGGCTGTTGACCACGCTCGTCACGCCCAGCCCCTCGGCGATGCCCTTGGTGAGGACCGTCTTGCCGGCGCCGAGCGGACCGGACAGCGCGATGAGCGTCGAGGGCCCGGCCACGCTCCCCAGCGCGCGGCCCAGGGCATGCGTCTCGGCGGCGGAGCCGGAGCGGAGGGTGCCGCTCGCCACCCGCGCGGCTGTCGGGCGCCGGGCCGAGGCCTCGGCGCGAACGACGTGTTCCATCACCCGAGAGTATAGGAACCGGCGCGTGGAGCTCGCCCGCGCGGCTCCGTCACGCGTCGGTGGCGGATCCGGCGCGCGCTGCACCGGGAAGGACGATCGCCTCCAGGTTCGCGAGCGGAATGGGGATGAGCCGGCCGTCCTCCATGCGGACGAGCCCGGTCGCCGCCGGGATCCCGGAGGGCGTCGCGTGGAGCTCGTCGAGGATGCCGACCAGGACGCCGCTGCGCCCGTGGAACGGCCGCCGATGGATCACGACCCGCTCTCCCACAGCCGCATTCGGGGTGCGCACCGGTGGCGCGGCGGCCTCGTGCACGTACACGATCCGCTCCTGGCCGAAGACGCTCGCCGTCCGGCCGGCGTGCGCCCGGAACCAGGCGAAGAGCTGGCCGTCCATGGCCACCTTCCCGTACCCCTCGAGGAGCACGACGGCGAAGGAGCCGGTCATACCGCCGATCTCGCGCCGCCGTCGCTGGATGGCCTCGAAGTCGCGGAGCTCCTTGTCGAGAATGCCGCCCAGGACGATGCCCGCGACCCCCATGGCCCGCGCGCGGGTGAGGGTCTCGGCGGAGGCCCGCGAGCCGCCCACCAGGATCTTTCCCGCCGCGGAGACGTCGATCGCTCCGGCCCGCAGCTCCTCGTCGGGCGCGTGCACGGCCACGGCCAGCTCGCCGTGCACCGCGTCGCCGATGCCCCCGACCGCCTCCAGCCGCGCGCCCGGCACGGCCACGCTGATGAAGTGCGGCGTGACCTGCAGGACGGAGCCGGAGACGTGGCCGATCACCGGGCTCTCGGCGCCCAGCGTGACGAGCAGGGCGGTGCCATCGGCCCGGGAGTAGGCGAGGAAGATGGCGTGATCGGGGGAGCGGACCTCGCGGCCGTCGGGGGCGCGAGCCATCACCTGGTCGGGCGCCAGGCGGTCCCCGGGCTGGACGAGGAGCAGGCTGGCGGCCTCTGCGGGGCGGCGGGCGAGCGGGCCGGCGACCGGGAGCCGCAGTGGGCTGGCAGCCACCCGGCGGGAGGCGAGGATCTGGTCGGGCCGCACCTGGCTCCCCGTCTGGACGTGGGGAACCGACCCTCGCGGGAGCGGCACCCGATGCACGGACGGACGCGCAATGTCGATGCGCATGCTCATTGGTCCGGCCCCTCGGGCCCGTCGAAGCCCTCCTCGCCGTTATCGATCCTGGCGGCGGGCGCACCGGACGCGGCCCGGGCATCGGGGGCGCCGGTGCCCCGCGTGGGGGCGGCCCGGCCGGCGTTCCGCAGGAAGGGGGCACGCGGGCGCCAGCGGTGCGTCGTGGTCTCGTGGCCGGCACGCCGGGACGATCGCTCCTCGGGAGCGGCCTCTCCGTGATCGCCCGGCTCGTGGCCCACCGGCTCGCGGAGCATCTGCTCCTGCCAGCTGGCCAGCATGGTGCGTCGGTCGTCGAGCCGGCGCGGGAGCTGGACCGGGATGCCGCGGGCGTCGAGGACCAGGCCCACCGTCCCGCCGGTCACCTCGAAGCGGACGTGATGCGAGCGCCGCGGCCCAGGCAGCGTGACCCCGGCGCCGAGCTCCAGCTGGAGCTCGGCGCGCTCCCCCCGGGGCAGCGGGAGGATGGCGAGGTGCCCGCCGCGCACGGTGATCGGATCGGGATCCGGCCAGCCGGCTCGGTGGAGGCGCGCGATCATGGCCGGCTGCCCGGCACGGCCGCCGTTGACCACGACCGTGGTGCCGAGCGGCGTCAGCAGGTCGTCGCGCAGGATCCCGATCCCCTCGCGCAGCTCGTCGTCGGCGAGCGAGCCAAGCGGACCGAGGATCCCGGCCGGATCGATCGCGATCTGCGTGACTCCCGCCGGGCGGATCCCGTCGAGGAGGAGCTGCATGGCCTGCATGGGAGTGGGCGCCGCGGCGATGAGACGTCCCGCGCCGATGAGCAGGTCGATGGACGCCGTTCCGCGCTCGCCGGCGAGTGAGCCGAGCAGGACCTGCCCGGCGGCCCGGGCGACGGCAAGCGCCTCGTCGCTGTAGGGCAGGGTCCCGGGCCGCGCCCGCATGTTCTGCATCGTGTCGGCCACCACCAGCTCGTCGAGCGGCACCGGAAGCAGCCGGACGAGCCGTGCGGACGCGCCGGGGGCAGCAAGCACCGGAGAGGCGAGCCCGCCGGATGCGAAGATGCGCGACTCCGGCACCATCGGCTCGATGCTTCCGTCTGCCAGCACCCAGGTGGCGTAGCGAGCGCCGAGGTCGACGGCACCGATGCACAGGCGGTCCTCGCGGGCCACCTCTGCCACGGCCCGCCGGAAGCCGATGGGGGACAGGTGTCGCGTTTCCCCCGCCTCCACGAAACGATCGAGCAGGCCCTCGAGGTACTGGCGCAGCGGCGCAAGCGACTCCTCGCCGGCCGTTGGCCGCGGATTCGGGACCGTCGCCACCACTCCCGGCTCGAAGAGCGCCGCGACCTCCTCCGCGAGGACCGCCGAGCCCGCCCAGATGACCGGGGAGGCGCTCCCCTGCCGCGCAGCGGCGACCATCCCGGCGGCCTCGAGCGCCTGCTCGGGACGCGCGACGTCGAAGCCGCCGGTCACCAGCCAGGCGTCGACCTCCGCGGAGGAGAGGGCCATGAGGCGCTGCGGGAGCGAACGGCCGTCGTCGGCGGCGACCTGGGCGACCGCGACCCAGCCCGCCGACTCCGCGGCCCGGCGCGCCGCGTCCCCCGAGACCTCGGCGGTCACCGAGGCGATGGCGATCCGGCCGGGCCGGGCAGGCGTGTGGCAGGTGATCCGCGGCGCCGCGGCGATGATTCGCTCGAGGTCCTCCACGATCCGCTGGTCGACGCCGGCGCGCATCCCGCGCACGAGCGCGGCGAGCAGGGAGGCCTGGCCCCACGCCGTCGGCTGCGCCGCGTGAGCGACGACCCGCCATCGGCCCCTGGCACGCCCCACAACGCTCGCCTTGCTCCACGCCGTCCCGACGTCCAGCAGCACGGAGACCTCCGCGCTGGCGCGCGGGATGCGGTACTCGTCGTCCACGGGTTCGGCAGCCGTCCCGGGGTCGGGTGCCGCGGGGTTCATCACGTCGCGCTCCACCACCGCATCGTCCCTCATCGGATCACTCCGAGCCAGTCGCCGAGGAGGAACCCGACCCGATCGACGAGGAGGGCCAGGCGGCTCACGAGCAGGAATCCGAGCCAGGCGCCCAGGCCGCCCAGGAGGAACCAGCGGCCGATGCGGGCCACCCCGCCCACCACGCCTCCGCGCGGCACTCCGTGGAGGAACGCGACGAGGACGGGCACGGTGATCACGAGCGCGATCAGCCCGGAGATCGCGCCTCCCGGTCCCGAGTCGGCGGTCACGATGCCGGCGGCCAGCTGCGGCAGGAGCGTCCCGACGATGGCCCCGCCGAGCGCGTAGGCCGCCGTCCCGCCCACGATCGCCGCCGCCGGAAGCGCCACGATCCTGCGCGGCATCCACGGCGCGAGGGCCAGGATGGCGACGAGGACCAGGTCGATGACGAGGTCAGGGTGCGCCGCCGGATCGGCGAGCAGCGGCGTGAAGAGCTGCGGGACGAGGACCTCGCGGATGGCGATGAGCGCCAGGTACCCGGTGGCGAGCCCGGCGAGCAGCATCTGGGCAACGTGCAGCAGCCGACGCTCACCGGCGAGGTAGGACCAGACCCCCAGCGTCACGAGGGCGGCGACCCAGGTCGCCGCGACGCCGGCCGACCCCGCCCCGAAGAAGCCGTTCACGAGCGCCACCCACGGATCGTCCCGCGGACGCCGCCGAGGATCGCCCCGGCCCCCGATTCCAGCAGGACCGCGATCGCCACCAGCATGCCCAGGAGGATGGCGGCCGCGTTGGGTGGCGGCTCCGGGACCCGTGTCGGCCCGCTCGTCGCTCCCCCGGCGACGACCGACGTGCCGTAGGCCACCCCCTCGGGCAGCGTGCCGGCCAGGGCAACCAGCTGCCCGGCGTCGCGGTAGGGCTGCATCTCGGGCAGGAGGAAGGTCGGCGTGATCGCGGCCACCGGCAGCTTCGGCACGCGGGGCTCGACCTGCTCGATCCAGCTGCGCGGGCTCATGTCATCGCCGCCGACGACGAGCGCAAGGTCGAAGGCTCCGAGGCCGCCACCGTGGCTCTGCAGCTGGTCCAGCACCGGGTTCGTGGCCCCCGTCACGTCGCGGTCGATCGGCTGGCCGGTGAGCTGGACGAGCGCGGCCTCGCCACCGCTGCGAAATCCGAGGTCGACGAGGCGGTCGGGACCCGCGCCCGCGTCCCGCAGCCGTGCGATCTCCGCGATCGCGATCGCCCGTCCCTCCGGGCTGAAGCTGACCATCGCGACCCGCGCACCGACGGCGAACAGGTCGGCGAGCGCGGCGCGCGTGGCGAAGCGGATCTCCGGGTACGTGCCGAGATCGGGGTCCATGTCGACCAGCACGGTCGGCTGGTCCGGGAGGTTGCCGATGGCGACATGCATGTCGTCCCCCGCCTGGCTCGCGGGACCCCCGCCCAGGGCGAGGAACGGCAGGTTGGGCAGGAGCCAGGCGACCGCCAGGGCGGCGATCAGCGCGATCGGAGCGATCCCGCGCGGCAGGCGTCGACGCCGCCCCGCGGAGGGACCACGGGCCGGAGGCTTCGGGGGAGTGGGCGCGCCGCCGGCATCGACGGTGCCGGGGCCCCGGGCGTCCTCGGACGTCACGGATGCCTCCGTCGCCTCCGGCTCGTCAGCCGACGTCCCGGGATCGTTCACCTGCTCCTCCGGCTCGCTCACCGGCCCTCGCTCGTCACTCATCGATCCCCTCCGTCCCGAGGAGGATCCGCGCGGCGGTCAACGCACCGATGGCGGCGACCCCGAGGAGCAGCCCCCGGAAGACCGCGGCGACGGGGACGGCCTGCACCCAGCCCGCGGCGTCCGACAGCCAGGTGCCGGGATCGCCGCCGATCGGCATGAGGAGGACCAGGACCGCGCACGCTCCGGCGACCATCACCATCGTCTCGCGGCCCCGCAGACGCAGGCCGCGCCTGAAGGCGCCCAGGAGGAGAGGGAAGAGGAGGGCGAAGATTGCGGCAACGAGCGGTGCCAGGAGCGCGGCGACGACCCAGCGCACCGCGGGGGCGTCGGCGCCGCTCGAGCCGGGCACCAGCCCCGGCACCAGGACCACGGCGATGCCGACCAGGACCGCGAGCGACCCGACGCGATCGGTGCCTCGCGCCAGGCGTCCGCCGTGGCGGAGGAGCAGGCTGAAGGTCCCCGCGAGCGCCGCGGCGGCGGCGAGCAGGACGAGCAGGCCGGTGAGGAACCCGGCAACGCTGCCGAGCGCGGGGTTGGCGATCACCAGGTCGGCCAGGATCACGATCCCGACGGCGGTGACGACCGCGGCGTAGAGCGAGCGCCGCATGATCAGGCGTGACCCACGAGGAAGCCCGCGATGTCGACGACCCCGAGGAGCTGCAGGACGGAGCCGACCACCAGGATGGCCCCGGCCAGCCAGATCAGGCGGTTGGCGGCGAGAACGCCGGCCCGTGCGGTTCCGGGCCGCAGGTCGGATCCGGCGACGAAGAGCTCCGGGCCGATGAGCGTCCCCTCGGCCGTCAGCAGGACCGATGTCGCCTCCGAGGCCGACGCGGTGCCGAACGTCGTCGCGGCCTCACCGGAAGCCGCTCCCATCATGAGCAGCAGGCCCTCCTCCTGCACGCCGCCGAGCACCAGCGACATCGCGTGATCCCTCGCAGCGCCCTCCAGCCGCTCCCCGCCGTCGTGCGCGGCGAGTGCGCGCGCGGCCTCCGTCGCCCGGCCCTCGCCCACGAAGAGCACCTGCGACCGGCCGAGTCGCTCCGGGGTATCGGTCCGCTCGTGGGCGGCGGCGATCGTGGTGGCGGCGAGGTGCGCCGCGACCGGGTCGTTCGTGGTCACCTCCAGGGGGACGCCGGCCCGGGCCGCGGCGCGGGCGACGTGACCGAGGAGTGGGAGCGCCGCCAGCGTCTGCAGCCGTTCCACGGCGGCCACCGACCGGGCGACGCCGGCGGTCCCCAGCGAGACGGCGGCCCCGGCACCGGCTTCGGCGGCGATCGCCAGGCCGCGCGGCAGGGCGGCAAGGCGCCCGAGGTCCCGGGTGGTCCATCGCGTCACCGGGCGCGCCAGCAGCGCCAGCAGGACGAGCAGCACGAGGAGGATCGACGCGGTCGCCGCCGGGCCGAGCCGCGCGGAGGACGAGCCGATGGCGTCGCCCACGATGCCGATCAGCCGGCCGACGAGGTCACCGAGGTTCGGCATCGGTCAGCTCCTCGATCACGGCATCGTAGGCGTCGGGATCCTCCAGGACCCGGCGCACGGCGGCGAACCGCCGTCCCAGGACGGATCCGAGCACGGGGTCGAGAAACGCGCCCGCCTCGGCGAGCAGCGGCCGCAGGGGCCGGTGCGCGTCGAGCAGGATGCGCGCTGGAGCCGCGAGCCCGCGGCGCCGCAGCATCCCGGCGAGATCGCGGGGACCTGCAGCGTTCATCGACCCTCGGGGCCCGGGCTCGCCGCAGCGCGGCCCTCGACGGCCTGCAGGGCGCTGACGAACTCGCGCAGCTCCTCCGGCCGATTCACGGCGATCACGACCGACTCCGGGCTGCCGGTCCGCCGATCCGCGTGGGTGATCACCTCGTCGAGGAGGATCGCCGCGGCGTCGCCGGGCGGGAAGACGCCGCGCTCGGTACCCAGGGGCGCCAGGGCGATGCGGCGCAGCCCCAGGTGCTCCACGGCGGACAGCGCGGACCGGATGGCGCTCCGCAGACGATCGATGTCCGGGCGCAGGTCGTGGCCGACCGCAACGGCGTGGATGACGTACGGCGTCACCAGCCGCCCGCCGCCGGTGACGATGGCAGCGCCCGCGGAGATGGGTCCCTGCGCCACGGCCTCCCGCTCCACGCTCTCGCCCGCCAGCCGCTTCACCCCGGCCGCGCCGGGAGCGGTCATGAAGAGGCTCTCGTTGGCCGGGACGACAATGGCGTCGACCTCCAGCTCGGCGATCTCTCCTCGCCAGATCTCGATCTCGATGGGCAGTCCCATGGGGTTGGTCGCTCTTGCGAGCCCGCGCTCACCCCTCCCGGAGATGGATCCTGGGAAGGCGATCACGCAGGGCGGTCGTCACTTCGTAGCTGATGGTTCTCCGCTCGGCGGCGATGTCGGCGGCAGTGATTCGCTCGCCCCCCTGGGCGCCGATCAGGACGAACTCGTCCGCGTAGGTTACCCCATCGACCGCGCCGATATCGACGGTCAGGCCATCCATGCTGATGGCCCCGACCATCGGGACCCGCTGCCCGCGGACGAGGGCGAAGCCGTTGTTGATGTGGGCCCGCGGCCAGCCGTCGCCGTAGCCGATCCCCAGCGTCGCGATCCGTGTCGGCTTCGTCGCCCGAAAGCGCAGGCCATAGCCGATCGCCTGCCCGGCCCGGAGGTCGAAGAGGCGAAGCGGCAGCGCGTGGATCGAAAGCGCCGGACGGAGGTCGAGCGGCTGGTCGGCCGCCCAGGCCGGCGTCATCCCGTACAGCAGCAGGCCGGGTCGAATCGCGTCGGCGAAGGGCCCCACCCCGGCGAGGATCCCGCCGCTCGCGGAGATGTGGACGAGCCCGGGGTCCACGCCGGACGAGCGGACCGCGTCGAGGACCTGGGCGAGCTTCGCCGCCTGCACCTCGGTGTAGGCATCATCCTCCCCGGGAACCGCGAGGTGGCTGAAGACACCGGCGAGGCGCAGGTTCCGGCTGCGGGCGACACGGAGAGCCAGGTGCACCGCCTCATCGGGGTACGCGCCCTGCCGTCCGAGCCCCGTGTCGACCTTGAGGTGCACCGCGCCACGCCGGCCGGCTGCGGCGGCCCCGCGCTCCGCGATCTCCACCGTCTCGGGCGAGTAGACGATCGGCTCGAGGTCGGCGACGAAGGCGGATTCGGCCTCCGCCTCGCCCAGGCCCCACAGCACCAGGATCGGTACCTCGAAGCCCGCGCCCCGGAGGCGCAGCCCTTCATCGAGGGTCGCCACGCCGAGCCGCTCCGCGCCCGCACCGACGAGCGTGCGGCCCACCTCGAGGTCGCCGTGCCCGTAGGCATTCGCCTTGACGATGCCGATGACCTGCTTCTCGGGACCGGCGATCCGACGTACCTGCGCGAGGTTGTGCGCGATGGCGCCGTGATCGACCTCGATCCAGGCCCGATGGGCGCTGCGGGACGGCGTCGCGGGTGCCGGGCTCACCGGACCTCGTTCCCGCGGAGGGTCTCCATGGCCTCCGGGAGCAGGTTGGCGATGTCGCGCGCCATCACCCCGGCGCGCCCGATCCGCTGCTCCGCGATGAGCCCGGCGGCGCCGTGGATGGCCACGCCCAGCCGGGCCGCGATCGCCGGTTCGCACCCCGACGCGAGGAAGGCGCCGATCGCACCGGCCAGCACGTCGCCGCTCCCGGCGGTCGCCAGCGCAGGCGTGGCGACCTCGCTGACCGCCACGGCGCCTTCCGCGTCCGCGACCACGGTGTTGGCGCCCTTGAGCACCACGACCTGGCCCCAGCGAAGCGCCGCCTCCCGGGCCTGTTCGATGCGGTACTCGTCGTCGTCCGCGAGCCGCCCGATCTCCGCGGCTCGCGTGAGGCGGGCAAACTCGCCGGGGTGCGGGGTGAGGACCAGGCGGGTCGAGACGCTGCGCCACCAGCGGTCGCCATCGGCCAGTGCATTGAGGCCGTCCGCGTCGACGACGGCCGGTCGACGGAGCTCGCTGACGAGGTTCCGTGTGCGTCGCAGGGTGGATGCCTGCCGGCCCAGGCCCGGGCCAACCACGGTCGCGTCATAGGCGAGCGTCTCGGTCGCCAGGCGCCGCCAGCCATTCGGGCCCGTCAGGCCGGCGGCCTCCTCCTGGAGGTGCAGCATGATCAGCTCCGGCACCTCGCCGCCGAGACGCAGCGCGAGCGACTCCGGCAGGGCGAGGCAGACGAGGCCGGCGCCGGCCCGCGCCGCGCCCAATCCGACCAGCAGCGCCGCGCCGCCGTACTCCGGGGAGCCGGCAGCGACGATGACCTTGCCGAAGGTGCCCTTGTGGCTTCGGGCCGGCCGTGCCGGCAGATGCCCGGCGACCCAGCCGCGCGTGATCGTTTCAGCTGCCATCCGGCTCTCCGCGGTGTGCCACCGCCATGGCCACGGCCATGCGCCGCTCGTGGGAGATCGAGACGCTCACCTCTTCGAGGTGCAGGAGGTCGGCCCGCGCTGCCGCACGAGCGTGGAGGAGCACCTGCGGCTGGCCGGCGCGGTTGGGCAGCACCTCGATCTCGCGCCATCCGACGCCCCGCACGCCGAGGCCGAGCACCTTGCTGACCGCCTCCTTCGCCGCCCAGCGTCCCGCGATCCGCTCGGGGCGGCCGCGGCAGTAGCGCTCCTCGGCATCGGTCAGGATGCGCCGCCGGAAGCGTTCCGGGTGACGACCCAGGACCGCGACGATGCGATCGATGTCAACCAGGTCAACCCCCACTTCGTGGCGGCTCACTACTCGACGGTGACCGACTTCGCGAGGTTTCTCGGCTGGTCCACGTCCGTGCCACGCGCGACGGCGATCTCGTAGGCGAGCAGCTGCAGGGGCAGGATCGCGACGATGGGCGCCAGCGCCTCGATCGTCTCGGGTACGGCCAGCACGTCCTGCGCATACCGGCCGATCTCCTCGTCGCCCTCCGTCGCCACCGCGATGACCGGCGCTTCGCGCGCCCGGACCTCCGCGACGTTGCTCACGACCTTGTCGTACGTCGCACCCCGCGTGGCGATGGCCACGAGCGGGGTCTCCGCGTCGAGCAGGGCGATCGGCCCGTGCTTCAGCTCGCCGGCGGCGTAGCCCTCCGCGTGGACGTAGCTGAGCTCCTTGAGCTTGAGTGCCCCCTCCATGGCGATCGGGAACCCGAGCCCGCGGCCGATGAACATCATGCTCGATGCGCGCGCGTAGTGGCGGGCGATCTTCTTGATCCTCGGCGCAAGGCGCAGCGCCTCGGCGGCATGTCCCGGGAGCTCCCGCATGGCTCGCCCGATGGCGCGGACCTGGTGCGGGCGCATTCGCCCGCGCAGCCGCGCCATGTGCAGGGCGATCATCTCGAGCACCAGGACCTGGGTCACGAAGGCCTTCGTGCTCGCCACCGCGATCTCCGGGCCGGCCTGGAGGTAGCAGACCGCTGCAGCGTCGCGAGTGAGCGCCGAGCCGACGACGTTGGTGACCACCACGACGAGCGCACCACGCTCCGCCGCGAGACGGGTCGGGGCCAGCGTGTCCGCCGTCTCGCCGGACTGGCTGACGCTGATGATCAGCGTGTGCTCGTCGATGGGCGGCGGCGAGTAGCGCATCTCCGACCCGATCTGGGCCACGGCCGGGATGCCGACCCAGTCCTGGAGCACGTACGCGCCGACCTGGCTCGCGTAGTTCGCCGTTCCGCAGCCCACCACGTAGACCCGGTCGACCGTCGCCAGCCGCTCGGAGATGGCCTCGAGCTCCGGCAGGTGGACGTTGCCGTCCGGCTCCACGCGGCCGCGCAGCGCCTCCTGGATGGCGTGGGGCTGCTCGTAGATCTCCTTGAGCGTGAAGTGGGGAAACCCGCCCTTCTCGGCGGCCTCCAGGCTCCACGTGATGGTGGTCACCTCGCGCTCGATCTCGCGCCCGTCCAGGCCGACGATCCGGACCGCTCCGGGCGTGACGTCGGCGATGTCCCCCTCCTGGAGGATCACCACGTTCTTCGTGTGCTCGAGGATGGCGGGCACGTCGCTGGCGAGGAACCCCTCGCCGTCGCCGATCCCCACGATCAGCGGCACGTTCATCCGCGCGCCGACGATGCGGTCGGGATGGTCCAGGTGCATGACACCGATGGCGTACGCGCCTCGCACGTCGCAGAGGGCCAGGCGAACGGCCTCCACCAGGTCGCCCTCGTAACGCGACTCGATCAGGTGCGCCAGCACCTCGGTATCGGTCTCCGACCGGAAGGTGTGGCCCTCGGCGCGGAGGCGCTCCTTGAGCTCCACGTAGTTCTCGATGATCCCGTTGTGGATGAGCGCCAGGCGCCCGGTGCAGTCGGTGTGGGGATGGGCGTTCGTGTCGCTCGGACGCCCGTGCGTCGCCCAGCGGGTGTGCGCGATCCCCGGATGCCCCGCGGGCGCTCCCCCGTTGAGGTGATCCGTCAGGTTGCTGAGCTTGCCGGCCTTCTTCTCGACGAACACGTCGCCCTGCTCGGTGATGAGCGCGATGCCCGCCGAGTCGTAGCCGCGGTACTCGAGGCGGCGGAGGCCGTCGAGCAGGATCGGGGCAGCGTCTCGAGGCCCCACGTACCCGACGATGCCGCACATGGCTCGCCCTCCTGTCGATGTGGACTGGTCAGTTCAGGCGCGCCTCGGCGAGCTCGGCCAGCTCGCGGGCGATCTCGTTGATCTCCTCGTGGTCGTCCCCCTCGACCATGATCCGGATCTTCGGCTCGGTCCCCGAGGGACGGACCAGGATCCGTCCTCTTCCCTGTAGCAAGTTCGTTGCCCTCGCCACAGCGGCCCCGAACTCGGGGTCGACCTGCCACTGGTCCTTGTGGCGGACGGCTGAGTTTAGCACCACCTGCGGGAGCCTCGGGATCCGGGCGGCGAGCTCGGAGAGGCGGGCGCCCGCGCTGGCCCGGAGGGTCCGGACGAGCTCGATCGCGGTGAGGAGACCGTCGCCGGTCGTCGCGAGGTCGCGGAAGATGATGTGTCCGGACTGCTCGCCCCCCAACACCGCATCGGCTCGCTCCATCGCCTCGAAGACGTGCCGGTCGCCGACCGGCGTGCGGATGATCCGTCCGCCGGCCGCCGTGACGGCGCGCGCCAGCCCCCCGTTGCTCATGACGCTGACGACGAGCAGATCGTTGCGCAGCTCGCCTCGTGCGAGGCGGTCGAGGGCACAGATCCCCATGATCGTGTCGCCGTCGACCAGCTCACCGGTTTCGTCCGCCGCGATCAGGCGATCGGCGTCGCCGTCGAACGCGAAGCCCGCGTCGAGGCCGCGATCGCGGACGATGCGCGCCATCGGCTCGGGATTGGTGCTCCCGCAGCTCTCGTTGATGTTTGTCCCGTCCGGCTCCGCGAAGAGCGCCGTCACGTCCGCCCCCAGCTCGCGGAAGAGATCCGGGGCGATGACGCTCGCCGAGCCGTTCGCGCAGTCGAGCCCGATCCGCAGCCCGGCGAAGGCGTCGCCGGCGGCCGTCGCCAGGTGGGCCCGATAGGCCTCGATGGGGGCCGCGTCATGGACGATGCGACCCAGCCCGTCGTTGCGGGGTCCGGGGAGGGCGTCGGCCTGGAAGATGAGGCGCTCCAGCGTCTCCTCCGCCTCGTCGTCGACCTTCCGGCCCCCGGAGAGGACCTTGAGCCCGTTGTCGCTCGCCGGGTTGTGGGAGGCACTGACCATGATCCCCGCCTCGAAATCGCCGTTCCCCGCGACGAACGCGAGGCAAGGGGTGGTCACGACGCCGAGCTGGACCACGTCGGCGCCGATGCTGGCCAGGCCGGCTGCAGCCGCGGCGGCGAGCATGTCGCCCGAGCGGCGCGTGTCCTGGCCGATGACCACCCGCCGCCGTTCGCCGCGCAGGAGGTGGCCGACGGCGCGACCCAGCTCGTGGGCGAGCGTCGGCGTGAGGTCGACATTCGCCACGCCACGGATGCCGTCGGTGCCGAAGAGGCGGCCCACTCAGGCCCCGGGACTCGGCGACGCGGTCGGTGCGACCACCTCCACGGTGACCTGCGCGGGCGCGAAGGAGATGAGGCTGACCCCGGTGGGCAGCGTGACCGTGGGCGTCAGGGTGTGGCTCCCCGGCGACAGGCCGCTCACGTCGACCACGGGCGTGATGTCGCTGGCCTTGAGGTTCGCCAGCGCGGGCGCCGGGCCGGAGAGCGTCATTGCCAGCTGGCCGATGCGGGGCAGGCAGGAGCCACCCGCTGGCGCGCCGGTGCAGGTGACCCCCACCAGGTAGGTCCTGCTGGCCTCCTCGGCCGTGACCGTCACCTTCACCGAGACCGATGCCGGCTCGTCCGGAGCCAGCTGAAGGCCAGACGGAATCACGAGCTTGGCCGTGAAGCTGCGCGAGGTGGTGAGGCCGTCGACGGAGATCGGCTCGGTTGCGACATCGGTGACCACCGACAGGGCCGTCGGCGCGCCGCGCAGCGTGACCGTCAGCGGGCTGGTGACGACCTGGGTGATGGCGTACCCGGCCGCGGGCGTGCCCGCGAGCTTCACGCTCACGGGCAGGGTCTTGTTGGTGAGGATCTGCTCCACCGAGATGTCGACGGTCACGACGCTCGGGTTGAGCTCCACCGACTGGACCACTGCGCCGCTGGCGTCGACCGGCTTGAGCTCGACCTGCCGATGGATGTCGATCCCCGACGCGTCGATGGATACGACCGCCTCGGCGCGTGCCACCTGGCTCACGAACGAGCTCGGACCGCGGGCCGTCACCGTCGGGCTCGAGAGGCGCGGGGTGCCGAGCTCGAGGCCGTCGGGAACCGTGCCGTGATCCACGACGACGTCGACCTCCTTGGACCCCAGGCGGTCGAGGGTCACCTTCACGGTGGCCGGTGTCACGTCCAGCACGTGCACCCCGCTCACCAGCGGGCTCACCGAAACCGGCAGGCTCTGCGGCTGACCCGGCCGCTGCATGTCGTAGCGCGACAGGTCGACGGTGGCGGCGAAGCTGTTCTCGTTCACCGTCTCGGCCACCTCACGCGATCGCCGGTAGTGCACCTCGACGGCCGGGAGCTCCTGGCTGATGACGTATGCACCGCTGGGCTGGTTGATGCGCTGGATGGGGACGCCGGAGATACGGCCATCCGTGAACGAGCCGGAGAAGACGAGTCCGGTGTAGAGGACGGTGGCCAGGGCTACTGCACCCAGCTTGAGGTGCCAGTTTCGGACGATCCAGCTCATCAGTGGTTGCGCTCCGCGCCTGCCACCGCTTCCGCGGGCGTGCTGTCATCGTCGGCGGCCGGCTTCGCTCGCCGATGCCCGACGCGGCGCAGGCCGCGCCGGCCGCGCCCGTCACCCACGACGCGCTCCTCGGGGTCCACCGGACCAGAGGGCTCGTTCGACCCCGATCCCAGGCCCCAGCGTCCCTCGAGCGTCCGTCGCAGGATCGGCACCGCACGGCGCGGCGTCTGGGGACGAACGAGGTTGAGGATCCGGCGGCGGAGCTGCTCCTCCGTCAGGTTGCGCTCGATGCGTCCGCGCAGGACGAGGCTGATCGAGCCGGTCTCCTCGCTGACGACCACGATCACGGCATCGGTCTGCTCGCTGATCCCGATGGCGGCACGATGGCGCGTCCCGTACCGCTCCGAATCCAGGACGTTCTGGCTCAGGGGCAGGAGCACCCCGGCGGCGAGGATCTTGTCGCCGGACACGACGACGGCACCGTCGTGCAGCGCGGTGCCCCGGTAGAAGATCGTCACCAGGAGCTCGGCGCGCAGGTCGGCGTTGAGGATGACGCCGGAGTCGGCGGCGAGATCGTGCAGGCCGGTGTCGCGCTCGATGACGATGAGCGCCCCGTGGCGTGACCCGGCGAGCAGCCGCGCCGCACGGCTCACCTGGCCGGCGACGCGCTCGGCGGTGGCCACCTCGCTCGACACGAAGAAGCGGTTGAGCGAGCCGACCCGGCCGATCTGCTCCAGCGCGCGGCGCAGCTCCGGCTGGAATACGACGACGATGGCGAAGAGCCCCACCACGGCACCGGTCTGCATCAGCGCGGAGAGGAGCTTGAGGTTGAGCGCCTGGGCCGCGAGGTAGACGAGGTACAGGATCGAGAGGCCGATCACGATCCGGACAGCACGAGTTCCCCGGATCAGGATGAAGAGCCAGTAGATGACGATCGCGACGAGCAGAATGTCGACGATCGACGTCCAGTTCCCCTGGAAGTAGGTGTTGAAGAAATCGCTGATCGCTTGCAGCACGAGTGGGACACGTCCTCCAGCGTCGCTGGCGATCATACCAAAGGGCCCCGGCGCCGCCGCCGGGGCCCCTCAGGAACGAGGGATCAGCGCTTGGTGTACTGGGGCGCCTTGCGTGCGCGCTTCAGCCCGTACTTCTTGCGCTCCTTGGCTCGCGGATCGCGTGTCAGGAAGCCGGCCTCGCGCAGCGCCCTGCGGGCGTCCGGATGGGCGCTGACCAGCGCCCGCGCGATGCCGTGGCGGATCGCACCGGCCTGTCCGGCAAGACCGCCGCCGCTCACCAGGATGCTGGCCGAGTAGCGACCCTCGGTCTCGGTGACGCGGAACGGGGCCCGCAGGGCGGCGAGGGACGGCCCTCGGCCGAAGTAGTCCTCGACGTCCTTGCCGTTCACGACGATGCCGCCGTCACCGGGCAGCAGGCGCACGCGCGCGATCGCGGTCTTGCGACGCCCGGTGCCGTAGATGTAGCTCGTGCTCATGGTCTCCTCACAGCTCGACGGGGTTGGGCTGCTGGGCCTGGTGCGGGTGCTCGGCACCGGGATAGACCTTCAGCTTGCGGAACATCGCCCGCCCGATGCGGTTCTGCGGCAGCATGCCCTTCACGGCCCGCTCGATCACGAGCTCAGGCTTGCGGGCCAGGACCGCCGCCAGCCGCTCCTCCTTGAGGCCGCCCGGGTAGTTCGAATGGCGGAAGTAGGCCTTGTCGACCAGCTTGTTGCCGGTGACATGGATCTTCGCCGCGTTGATGACGACCACGTGGTCGCCGGTGTCCAGGTGCGGCGAGTAGATGGCCTTGTGCTTGCCCTCCAGCAGCGTGGCAATGCGCGTCGCCAGCCGCCCAAGGGTCTGGTCGGTCGCGTCGACCACCCACCAGTGCCGCTCGATGTCGCTCGCCTTGACTGCGTAGGTCTTCACGTTCGGTCCCTCTCAGGCCGCGCCGACCGCTTCTCGCCGGGCCCGATGCTTCTCGTCTGCCTGCCGCTCTCCCGCGCCACCGCGAGAACTGCCGGTCGTTGATTCCGTCTTCGGATAGATGACTCGCTCGAGGGTGAGGCCCCGTGCCGGCGCCGCCCTGCCGTGCAGGGCCCGGGTCGGGGCCTCCAGGAGCCCCACCACGTCGCCTGCCGCCAGGCCGCCGCGACCCACCGCCAGGAGGATCGCCACGATGCTGCGCACCATCCGGCGCAGGAAGGCGTCTCCCGTCACGCGGATCTCCACGAGCTCCCCGTGTCGCAGCACCGCCACCTCCGTCAGGTGACGCACGGTCCGGCCGTGGTCGTCGCGCCCCAGCGCCGCGAAGTCGCGACGCCCGGGCATCAGACCCGCGGCGACGCGCATCGCTGCCACGTCCAGCCGGTCCCCGATCTCGAGCGTCCGATGCCGTTCGAGCGGCCGTGGTCTTCCGCCCATCCGGATCCGGTAGCGGTAGACCCGTGCCAGCGCGTCCCGCCGGGGATCGAACCCCGCCGGGGCGGCGCGGAGCGCCCGGACGGCCAGGTCATCCGGCAGGACGGCGTTCAGACGTCGCTGCAGCTCCCGCCAGCCGAGCCCCGCCCCGCGAGTGCGGTGCGTGACGCAGAAGGCGGCGACCTGACCGGTAGCGTGCACTCCGGCATCGGTACGCCCGGCGAGACGGACTCTCACCCGCTCGCCGGTCAGTCTGTTAAGGGCCTCCTCCAGCTCCCCCTGCACCGTCCGAGCATTCGGCTGGTACTGCGAGCCGGCGAAGGCAGTCCCCTCGTATTCGAGCACCGCCCGTGCGCATCGGTGCGCCGTGGCGGGCATCTGTCGGTCTCGACCGGCCCGTCTAGACGAGCTCGATCAGCACGATCGGCGCGGCGTCGCCGAGACGCGGTCCGATCTTGAGAATCCGGGTGAAGCCGCTGGTCCGGTCGGCGTACTTGTCCGCCAGCTCGCCCATCAGCTTCTCCACGATCAATGGCTCGTGCGGCAGATCCGCCGCGAGCGAGCGACGCGCGGAGAGATCTCCCCGCTTGGCGGTGGTGATCAGGCCGTCCACGACGCCGCGGACCTCCTTGGCCTTCGCCTCGGTGGTCTTCACCTTCTCGTAGCGAAGGACCGCCACGGCGAGGTTGGCGAGCATGTGCCGGCGATGGTCGCCGGCGCGTCCGAGCCGCCGGCCGGCGATCTGGTGCGGCATCTAGGCCTCCCTGTCCAGCTCGGCGGCGACCGCCTCATCGAGCTCCGCGGAACCGGGCAGGTCCGACTCGTCGACGGTCGCGGCCTCGGGGACGATGAAGCCGCGCAGCGCAAGGCGCTCCTTCAGCTCGTCGAGGCTCTTCTTCCCGAAGTTCCGCATGCGCAGGAACTCGTCGTCGGAGAGGGCCATGACCTGGCCGACCTTCGTGATGTTGTTGCGCTTCAGGCTGTTGTAGGCCCGCATGGGCAGGTCCAGGTCCTCGATCGGCGTATCGAGCAGGTTCGCCGCGACCGGGCTGCTGAGCTCCTCCGAACCGTCGGCCGAGCGACGGCCGATCTCTGTGAAGCGGCTGAACTCGCGGACGAGGATCTCGGCCGCCTGGGAGAGCGCTCCCTGGGGGGTGGCGGTGCCATCGGTCTCGATCTCGAGGGCGAGCTTGTCGAAGTTGGTCATCTGGCCGACGCGCGTGTTCTCCACCGAGAAGTTCACGCGGCGGACCGGGGAGAAGATGGCATCCACCGGGATGACGCCGATCGGCATGTCCTCGGTGTGCTCGGCCGGCCGGTAGCCCACCCCGGTCTCGACGGTGAGGTCCATCTCGATGGAGCCCGCGTCGCTGTCGAGGGTGAGGAGCACCAGGTCGGGGTTGATGATCTCGACATCCGCCGATTCGGTGATGTCGGCCGCGGTGACCGGACCCGCCCCGCGCTTGATGAGCTTCAGGGTCACCGGGTGATGGGCGAAGGAGCGCAGCCGCAGCTTCTTCGTGTTCAGGACGATCTGGGTAACGTCCTCCTTGACGTTGTCGATCGTGCTGAACTCGTGGTAGACGCCGGCGATCTGGACGCTGGTCACCGCGGCTCCCTCGAGGGAGTTGAGCAGCACCCGGCGCAGCGCGTTGCCGAGGGTGACCCCGTACCCGGCACGGAGGGGGTTCACCTCGAAGCGGGAGAGATTGCCGGTCGTTTCTACCTCGTCGATGCGAGGCGTTTCAAGCTCGATCATGCGGTCAGGTCCTGGCTCCTAGCGCGAGTAGTACTCGACGACGAGCTGCTCGTTGAACTCGAGCGGCATCTGCTCGCGGGCCGGCTCGGCCAGCACGGTCCCTGCGAGCTTCGTCGCGTCAACGCTCACCCACTCGGGGATCTGCGCCGACTTGATGGTCTCTGCGGTGGTCTTGAAGTGCTCCCGGCCGCGCCGGCTGTCGCGCACCTCGACCTTGTCGCCGACCTTCGTCCCGAAGCTCGGGATGTCGGTGGGCCGGCCGTTGACGGCGAAGTGGCCGTGGGTGACGAGCTGACGCGCCTGCGCCCGGCTCGTCGCGAAGCCCATGCGGAAGACGACGTTGTCGAGGCGCATCTCGAGCATCCGCAGGAGGTTCTCGCCGGTCATTCCCTTGCGCTTCGAGGCCTTCTCGAAGTAGTTGCGGAACTGGCGCTCCAGGACGGAGTAGCTCTTGCGCACCTTCTGCTTCTCGCGCAGCTGCAGGCCGAACTCGCTCACCTTCCGCCGGCGGGTTGCGTACATCCCGGGCGGCGTGGAGCGGCGTTCGAACGAGCACTTCTTCGTGTAGCAGCGACTGCCCTTCAGGAAGAGCTTGAGCCCTTCGCGACGGCAGATGCGGCAGACGGGATCCGTGTAGCGTGCCATGGCGCTCCCCCTAGACCCGGCGCCGCTTGGGTGGGCGGCAGCCGTTGTGCGGGATGGGCGTCACGTCCGTGATGGCGCTGACCTCCAGGCCCGCGGCCTGGAGGGAGCGGATCGCCTGCTCGCGGCCGGCGCCGGGGCCTTTCACGAAGACCTCGATCTGGCGCATCCCGTGCTCCATGGCGCGCCGCGCGGCACCCTCGGCCGTCTGGGCCGCGGCGTAGGGCGTGCTCTTGCGCGAGCCCTTGAAGCCGACCAGCCCGGCGCTGCCCCAGCTGATGACGTTCCCGCCCGTGTCCGTGATGGTCACGATCGTGTTGTTGAACGTCGACTGGATGTGGGCATGCCCGACCGGGACGTTCTTTCGTTCGCGCTTCTTCGCGCGCGAGGCGCGCTTTCGCTCAGCCATGGAACTCCTGTGCTGTCAGACCAGTGCGGCCGTGTGGAATGAAAATCACTTCCTGCGCCGAATGCCGACCGTCCTGCGCGGGCCGCGCCGCTGGCGGGCGTTCGTCTTCGTGCGCTGGCCGCGCACGGGAAGGTTGCGCCGATGACGGACGCCCCGGTAGGAGCCGATCTCCATCAGGCGCTTCACGTTCATGCTCACTTCGCGGCGGAGGTCGCCCTCGACCTTGTAGCCGCCGTCGATGACCGCGCGGAGGCGGTTCACCTCGTCTTCGGTGAGATCGCGGGTGCGGGTGTCGGGAGAGACGCCGGCGCTCTCCACGATCCGCTCCGCGGAGGTCGAGCCGATGCCGTGGATGTAGGTGAGCGAGATCACCACGTGCTTTTCGCGCGGGATGTCAACACCTGAGATACGTGCCATTCGCTCCCCCTATCCCTGGCGCTGCTTGTGCTTGGGAATGACGCAGATGACCATCACCACGCCAGAGCGCTTGATCACCTTGCAGCGCTCGCAGCGGGGCTTCACGGACGCAGAAACCTTCATCTCATCCTGTACGTGATGCGACCCCGGGTGAGGTCATAGGGACTCAGCTCGACGCGGACGGTGTCGCCGGGCAGGATGCGGATGAAGTTCTGGCGCAGCTTTCCGGAGATGTGCGCGAGCACCTCGTGCCCGTTCTCCAGTCGCACCTTGAACATCGCGTTCGGGAGCGGAGTGATCACTTCGCCCTCGACCTCGATGGCATCCTTCTTTGCCAAGCGCTACGCACCCTCGATCTGCTGCTCGTTGCTCTTTGTCTGGGACACAGCGAAAGGCCGCCGCACAGGGCGACCCGCGGAACGGGGAGTATACACCACGCCGGACCGGCCGCACAACGGGGCGCCGGGCCCGCGGCTCACAGGCACGTGAGCACCTCCGGGCCGTGATCGGTGACGGCGATGGTGTTCTCGAAATGGGCGGCGAGGCTGCCGTCGACGGTGACGACCGTCCAGTCGTCGTCGAGGACCGCCACCTCGGCGGACCCCAGGGTGAACATCGGCTCGATCGCGAAGCACATCCCCGCCTGGATCTGCATCCCGCGCCCGGGCGTCCCGTAGTTCGGCACGGAGGGCTCCTCGTGCATCTCCTGGCCGATGCCGTGGCCCACGAACGGCCGGACCACGCCGTAGCCGTGCTCGTGGGCGACCGCCTCGATCGCCGCTCCCACGTCGCCCAGCCGGTTGCCCGGCACCGCCGCGGCGATGCCGGCCTCCATCCCGCGCCGCGTGGCGTCCATCAGCTCACGCACCACCGGGGCTGCGGGGCCGACCGAGAAGGTACGTGCACAGTCGGCGTGCCAGCCCTGCCAGATGCACCCGATATCGAGCCCGATGAGGTCTCCCTCCACGAGGCGGCGCCGGGTCGACGGGATGCCGTGGACGACCTCGTCGTTGATGCTGGCGCAGATGCTCGCCGGATAGGTTCCGTGGTAGCCGAGGAAGGACGGGACGGCGCCGCCGTCGCGGATCATCTGCTCCGCCATCCGGTCGAGCTCCGCGGTGCTGATCCCGGGGCGCAGCTCGCGCTCGAACATCTCCAGGACCTCCGCGAGGATGCGGCCGGCATGGCGCATCTTCTCGATCTCCTCGCGGCGCTTGATGGTGACCATGCGGGGTCGTGCCGGAATGCCCATCGCCTCATCGACCCTCGCCGGCGTCGGGCTGCGCGCCCTCGACGGCGCTCAGGACCAGGGCGGCGACATCGTCGATCCCGCCTCGACCGTCGACGCAGACGAGAACGCCGGCGCGCTCGTAGTGCGCGATCACCTCGAGCATCGGCGGCACCTGCTTGGCGAGCCGCGCCCGCACGACCTCGGGCCGATCGTCGTCACGCTGGACGAGCGGGCTCCCGTCCCGGTCGCAGATGCCCTCCGTCCGGGGCGGATCGGTCAGCAGGTGGTAGACGGTGCCATCCGTCGGGCAGACGCGTCGGCCCGACACGCGCTCGACCAGGACGTCCTCCGGCACCTCGATGGAGACGACGCGACCGATCCGCTCGCCCTGCCCGCCGAGGGTCTCGTCGAGCGCACGCGCCTGGGCGACCGTCCTCGGGAAGCCGTCGAGAATGGCCCCGTCGGCGGCGTCGGGTTTCCCGAGCTCCTGCATCACCATCGCGATCGTCACGTCGTCGGGCACGAGCTCGCCGCGCTCCATGTAGGTCGCGGCGCGCTGCCCAAGCTCGGTCCCCTCCCGCACGGCGCTGCGGAAGAGGTCGCCGCTGGCGAGGTGGACGAGGCCGAGGTGCTCGGCGAGGATGGCGGCCTGTGTACCCTTGCCGGCCCCCACTGCGCCCACCAGCAGGATGATCCGACGCGCGGGCGCCGAGCTCCGTGAGCCGGGACCCGCGCCGGTCACCGGATGAAGCCCTCGTAGCGGCGCATCATCATCTGCGCCTCGAGCTGTTTCATGGTCTCCACGACCACGCTCACGACGATCAGGATGCTCGTGCCGCCAAGCCGCAGGGACTGCGTCCCCGGGATCGCGGCGCTGACGAGGTACGGCAGCACGGCGAGCGCGCCGAGGAAGACGGCGCCGCCCAGGGTGATGCGGTTCGTCACCCGCAGCAGGAAGTCCTCCGTGGGTTTACCGGGACGGATGCCCGGGATGAAGCCGCCGTTCTTGCGCAGGAAGTCCGCGGTCTGGTCCGGCCTGAACTGGAACGCGGTGTAGAAGTACGTGAAGAAGACCACCAGCAGGAACAGCAGGCCGCCGTAGAGCCAGAGGTTGCTGCCGTTGAGGTTCGTGGCGACCCAGTTGGCGATGTCATGCACCCAGCTGATGGTGCTCGCGGTGAAGTACTGGGCGATCTGCGCCGGGAACAGCAGGATGCTGATGGCGAAGATGATCGGGATGACGCCGGCCATGGTCACCTTGAGCGGCAGGTACTGGGTCTGGCCCTGGTACATGCGGCGGCCACGGACCCGGCTCGCGTACTGGACCGGGATCCGCCGCTGGCCCTCGTTGACCCAGACGACTCCGGCGATGACCAGGATGGCGATGATGATGAACGGGAGGATCCGCGCCCAGCCGTCCGGACCGGAGATGACCGGCGCGGCCTGGTGCGGGATGCGGCCCACGATCCCGGCGAAGATGATGAAGCTGATGCCGTTGCCGATGCCGTGCTCGCTGATCAGTTCACCCAGCCACATCAGCAGGATCGTGCCGGCCGTGAAGCTGAGCAGGAGCGAGACGGTCTGGAAGCTGAAGAACGACGACTGCGGCAGGACCTGGTTGGCCTGCAGCAGGACGGTGAAGCCGTAGCCCTGGGCGAAGGCGAGCGGGACCGTCAGGAGCCGCGTGTACTGGTTCAGCTTGTTCCTGCCGTACTCGCCCTCGCGGGCGAGATCGCCCAGGCTCGGGATCACGCCCTGCATCAGCTGCATGATGATGCTGGCGTTGATGTAGGGGTTCACCCCCATGCCAACGATCGACGCGGTCGCCAGTCCGCCTCCGCTGAACAGGTCGAGCAGACCCAGGAGCTGGTTCGAGTTGAACAGGCTCGACAGCTGTGCGGTGTCCACGTTCGGAACCGGGACGTTGGTCAGGACCCGGAAGATGAGCAGGATCCCGAGCGTGAACAGGATCTTGCGCCGGATGTCCGGCGCGCGGAAGGCGGTGACGGCCGATTCGATCACCTAGGACTCGCTTTCGCTCTCGGTGGCGGTGGAGTCAGAGGTCTCGCCGGTGGCGGCCTCTGCGCTCTCGGGCGCCGCGGCCTCCGCGGGCGCGGCGGCCCCGCCCCGGGCTCTCTTGCGCTTTCCGGCGGCCTCCGGCGCTGCGACGGCCTCTTCGGGCACGGCCTCGACGGGTGCACCCTCCGGCCAGCTGATCAGCTGCGCCGTGCTCCCGGCGGCGGCGAGCTTCTCCAGCGCGACCCGGCTGAAGGCATGGGCGTGGACCGTCACGCCCGCGGGCGCGTCGCCGTTGCCGAGGATCTTCAGCGGCAGCTTGGTGTCACGCAGGAGCCCGTCGTGGACGAGCGCGTCCGGTGTGACGAGCGTTCCCCTGGCGACGTCGGAGAGCTTGGACAGGTTCACCGGCGCGTACTCCACGCGGAAGCGGTTCTTGAAGCCGTGCAGCTTCGGGGTGCGGATGTGGAGCGGCGTCTGGCCGCCCTCGAACCAGGCCGGGATCCCGCCGCCGGCACGGGCCTTCTGGCCCTTCGTGCCGCGCCCGGCGGTCTTGCCGCGGCCCGATCCGTGCCCGCGACCCACGCGCCGCGGCGGCTTGTGGGCACCCGTGGCGGGGTGGAGGTCATGAAGCTTCATGGCTACGAGGCGTTTCCTTCCCTGGTCGGCCCCTCCACCTCGAGGAGGAACGCGACCCGCCGGATCATCCCGCGGTTGACGGGCGTGTCCGGAATCTGAACGGTCTGGTTGAGCCGATGGAGGCCGAGCGCCCGGATGGTGCCGCGCGCGGCCGCCTTGTGGCCGATCGTCGAGCGGACCCAGGTCACCTTCAGCATGGCGGCCTCCTTCGCTGCCTTATCGGCCACGGCCGCCTCCCTGGCTGCCGAACGCGGGTGCCGGCCGCTCGATCACCTCGTGCGGACGACGCGCCAGCTCGGCGCCGCGCTTGCCGAGCAGCTCCTCGGCGGTTCGGCCGCGCCGGCCAGCCGTCTCGTCGGCCGAGCGCATCGCGGTGAGCGCCACGATGGTCGCGCGGACCACGTTCACCGGGTTCGTGCTGCCCATGGTCTTGGAGAGCAGATCGCGAATGCCGGCCATCTCCACGACGGAGCGGACCGAGCCCCCGGCGATGACGCCCGTGCCGGCTGCGGCCGGCTTGAGCAGCACATTTGACGCGCCGAAGCTGCGCAGCACCTCGTGGGGCACCGTGGCACCCACGAGCGGTACGCGGACAAGGTGCTTCTTCGCGTCCTCGACGCCCTTGCGGATCGCCTCGGGGACCTCGCCGGCCTTCCCGAGGCCGGCGCCGACGACGCCGTTGCCGTCGCCGACGACCACCACGGCGCTGAAGCTGAAGCGGCGGCCGCCCTTGACCACCTTGGCGACGCGGTTGATCTGGACGACCTTCTCTTCAAGGTTGAGCTTGGACGGGTCGATTCGTGCCATGCGTTCCTCCGCCCTACAGGTCGAGGCCGCCCTCGCGGGCGCCCTCGGCGAGCGAGCGAACCCGCCCGTGATACTGGTATCCGCCGCGGTCCAGGACCACGGCCGTGACCCCCGCCGCCTTCGCGCGCTCCGCGACCGCCATCCCGACGGCCCGTGCCGCGTCGGTCTTGCCCGGGCCGGTCGCGATGGCCGGCTCGCGGGACGAGGCCGCGGCGAGGGTGCGCCCGGTCGTGTCGTCCACGACCTGCGCATAGATGTACTTCGCGCTCCGGAAGACGCTGAGGCGCGGCCGTGCCGACGTCCCCGCCAGGGTGAGCCGGATCCGCTCGTGGCGCTTGCGGCGCAGGGCGCCGCGCGTTGCGTTCTTGATCATCTGTATCAGCCTCCCACCTTGCCGGCCTTGCCGGCCTTGCGGAGGATCTGCTCGCCGGCGTATCGGATCCCCTTGCCCTTGTACGGTTCCGGCTTGCGCCGCGACCGGATGTCGGCGGCCACCTGGCCCACCAGCTCCTTGTCTGCGCCGCTGACCGAGATGCGGGTCGGCGTCTCAACCGTGAAACGCACGCCGTCAGGCGGGTTGATCTCGACCGGGTGCGAGTATCCGAGCGCCAGGACGAGCTTCTCGCCCTGCAGCTGGGCCCGGTACCCGACGCCGGAGATCTCCAGGTTCTTTCTGAATCCGCTGGTCACACCGGTGACCATGTTCCACACGAGGGTCCGGGTCAGGCCGTGGAGGGCCCGATGGCGCGGCTCGTCGGTGGGGCGCACGACACGGAGCGACCCGTCATCGCGCTCGATCTTCATCTCCGCGTGCAGGGTGCGCGAGAGCGTCCCGAGCGGGCCGGTGACCGTGATGTGGTTGCCCTGCTGGGTGATCTCCACCCCCTCTGGGAGCGGGATCGGCATGCGACCGATGCGTGACATGGCTCGCTCCCTTACCAGACGTAGCAGAGGACCTCGCCGCCGAGGTTCAGCTTCCGGGCCTGCGACCCGGTCATGATCCCGCGCGAGGTTGAGAGGATGGCCAGCCCGAGCCCGCCCAGGACGCGCGGGATCTCGGTCTTGCGCGCGTAGACGCGCAGCCCTGGCTTGCTGATGCGCTTCAGGCCGCTCACCACGGGGGTACGGCCCTCGACGTACTTCAGGCGCAGGCTGAGGAGCTCCTGCACGCCCTCCGCGGAGGTGGCCCAGGATTCGATGAAGCCCTCCTCGGTGAGGATCCGCGCGATCTCGCGCTTCACCTTGGACGAGGGCAGCGACAGATCCTTGTGCCGCGCCGCGCTGGCGTTGCGGATCCGGGTCAGCATGTCGGCGATCGGATCGGATGTGTTCATCGTTCGTTCGTCTTCGTCTCCTCGGCGGTGGTTCGCGTCACGCCCGGGGGCGTGGGAGGCGCCTTCCGCTGATAGGGCCGCGCACGGCGCGGCCGGTCGACATCGGGCTGATGGCTACCAGCTCGACTTGGTCACTCCCGGCAGGAACCCCTCGAGGGCCCGCTCCCGGAAGCAGATGCGGCACATCCCGAAGCGGCGCATGTAGCCCCGCGGCCGTCCGCAGATCGAGCAGCGGTTGTGCTGCCTGGCGGAGAACCGCGGCTTGCGCTGTGCCTTCGCGATCATTGACTTCTTTGCCATACGGCTTGGTCCGAATCCTTCCTTGGTGCGAAGCGCGTCAGGCGCTCTGGAACGGCATGCCGAGCAGCTGGAGGAGCATCCGGCCCTCCTCGTCGGTGCGGGCGGTGGTCACGATGCTGACCTCCAGGCCGCGGAGCCGGTCGATCTTGTCGTAGTCGATCTCCGGGTAGACGAGCTGCTCGCGGAGGCCGAGGCTGAAGTTCCCGCGCCCGTCGAAGCTGCGGGTGGGGATCCCGCGGAAGTCGCGGATGCGCGGGAGCGCCAGGTTGAGCGTCCGCTCCAGGAAGTCGTACATCCGCTGGCCGCGCAGCGTGACCTTGGCCCCGATGGGCATCCCGGTCCGCAGCCGGAACTGGGCGATCGAACGGCGAGCGCGCGTCACGATCGGCTTCTGCCCGGTGATGGTCGCCAGGTCGCCCACGGCGGCGTCGATCGCCTTCGCGTTCTGGATGGCCTCGCCCAGACCGATGTTGACGATCACCTTGTCGACCCGCGGGATCTGCATGGGGTTGGGGTAGCGGAACTCGCGCTGCAGCGCCGGCACCACCTCATCGTGGTAGCGCTGCCGCAGACCGCTGTACTCCGGCTTGCGATAGGTGCCACGGGTCGGCGCGGCCGTCGGCTGCTGTCCACCCGCCTGCGCCGCCTGGGCGGCGGCACCCGGCGCCTCCTTCGCCGCGGTCGCCGGCCTGGCCGCACCGCGACCACCGGCCTTCCGCGCCGTGGGGGCAGCCTGCGCGCCCGCCGCCGGCTTCGCGGACCGGCTCTTCGGCGTCTTCTGCTCGGGGCTCACTTGAGCACCTCCATCTGCTCGCCGCAGCTCTTGCAGACCCGCACCCGCCGCCTGGGATCGCCCTGCACGTGGGCGTGCGCGATGCGCGTCGGCTTGTCGCACGCGGGGCAGATCACCATGACGTTGCTGACGTGCAGCGGCACGGGGATGTCGAGGATGCCCGCCTGCTGGGTCTGGCTGCGAGGGCGCTGGTGCTTCTTCGCCATGTTGACGCCGGGGACCACGACCCCGAGCCCGCGCTTCGTGCGCTCGACCCGGTCCACGGTGCCCCGCTTGCCCCGGTCCTTCCCGGCGATGACGAGCACCTGGTCGCCCTTCTTCACGTTTGCCATCTAGAGGACCTCCGGCGCGAGCGACACGATCTTCATGTAGTTGCGCTCGCGGAGCTCGCGCGCGACCGGACCGAAGATCCGGGTGCCGCGCGGGTTGCCCTGGGGATTGATGAGGACGGCGGCGTTCTCGTCGAAGCGGATGTGGCTGCCATCCGGGCGGCCGTACTCCTTGGCGGTCCGCACGATGACGGCCCGCACGACGTCGCCCTTCTTCACGCCCGAGTTGGGCAGCGCCTGCTTCACGCTGGCGACGATGACGTCACCCACCTCCGCCGAATCGGTCCCCGACCGGCCCAGGATGGTGATGCACATCAGCGTCCGCGCGCCGCTGTTGTCGGCCACGCGCAGCCTGGTGTACTGACGGATCATCTAGCCCACCAGCTCCTCACCGGAGCCACGCGCGATGACCTCGGTGACGGTCCAGCGCTTGTCGCGCGAGAGCGGTCGGCTCTCCTCGATGCGCACGGTGTCACCCGTCTTCGCCGTGTTCTCCTCGTCGTGCGCCTTGAACGTGCTCGAGAGGCGCACGACCCGCTTGTAGATCGGGTGCCGCCGCAGCCGTTCGACGCTGACGACCACCGTCTTGTCCATCTTGTCGGACACCACGCGCCCGACCTTCGTCCTTCGCTTACCCTGCATCAGCTGGCCTTCTCTACGCCGTCCGCGTCAGCGGCGTGCCGGCGCTCGGTCATCACGGTCAGGATGCGGGCGATGCGCTTGCGCGTCGCCGGCAGCCTGCTGTAGTTCTTCTCCTGGCGCGTGGCGAGATCGAAGCGGATCTTCCACAGCTCCTGCTTGGCATCGAGCAGCTGCGCCTCGAGGTCGGAATCGGAGAGCGCGCGGATCTCACTGATGTCCATGCTCATAGCCCTCCTTCACGACGAACTTCGTCGAGATCGGCAGCTTGTGGCCGGCCAGCCGCATCGCCTCGCGGGCGACCGGCTCGGGCACTCCGGCCATCTCGAACATCACCCGGCCCGGCTTGACGACCGCCACCCAGTGATCGGGTGCGCCCTTCCCGGAGCCCATGCGGACCTCGGCGGGCTTCTTCGTCACCGGCTTGTCCGGGAAGACGCGAATCCAGATCCGTCCGCCACGCTTGACGTGGTGGGTCATGGCGCGCCGGGCGGCCTCGATCTGCCGGCTGGTGAGCCAGCAGACCTCCTCGGCCATGAGCCCGAAGTCGCCGAAGCTGACCTGGGTGCCGCCCTTGGCCAGCCCGGCGCGACGGCCGCGCTGGACCTTGCGGTGCTTGACGCGCTTGGGCATCAGCATAGGTTCAGGCCTCCCGGGCCGGCGGAGCCGGCTCACTGGGCTTGGTCGACGACGGCGCTGCCTGTCCGGCGGGAGCCGATGCCGGCGCCGAGGCGCCGCGCGACCCCGCACCGCGCCCACGGCCACCACGCGGGCGGCGCTGCTCGCGCGGCTCCGTGCGTGCCAGGCCGGGCCGCTCGCCGAGCTGCTCGCCCCGGTAGATCCAGGCCTTGACGCCGATCCGACCGTAGGTCGTGCGGGCGTGGACCATGCCGTAGCTGATGTCCGCGCGCAGCGTCCCCAGGGGAATGCGGCCCTCGCGGTCCCACTCGGTGCGGCTCATCTCCGAGCCGCCGAGACGGCCGGAGACCTGGACCTTGACGCCCTTCGCACCTGCCTTGATCGAGCGCTGGATCGCCTGCTTGATCGCCTTGCGGAACGCGATCCGCCGCTCGAGCTGCCCGGCCACGTTCTGGGCGACCAGCACGGCATCGAGCTCCGGCTGCAGGACCTCCTTGATCTCGAGCTTGACCTTCTTGTCCGTGAGCTTCCCCACGTTGGTGCGCAGGGCCTCGACATTGGCTCCGCCCTTGCCGATCACGATGCCCGGCTTGGCCGAGTGCACGGTGACCGTCACGTGGTTGATCCCACGCTCGATCTCGACCTGGCTGACGCTCGCGTTCGAGAGCTGCTTGCCGACGAGCTGCCGGATCCGCATGTCCTCCTGCAGCAGGCTGGCGTAGTCGCGATCCGCGTACCACTTGGCCAGCCACGGCTTGATCACGCCGATCCGGAAGCCGTACGGGTGAACCTTGTGACCCATCAGGCCTCCTTGTCAGCCACGGCGATGGTGATGTGGCTGGTGCGCTTCAGAATCTGGAAGGTCCGGCCCTGCGCCCGCGGCCGATACCGCTTCAGCGTGGGACCGTCGTCGGCCACGGCCCGTGCGACGACGAGCTCGTCGGCCGACAGGTTGAAGTTGTTCTCCGCGTTCGCCGTGGCGCTCTTCAGCACCTTGGCGACGTCGCGCGCGGCGGCATTCGGCATGAAGCGGAGGATGGCGGCGGCCTCCTCCACCGGCTTGCCCACGATCAGGTCGGCGACGAGCCGGACCTTGCGCGGGCTGAGCCGGACGTACCGTGCGGTGGCGGTCACTTGCATGGGCTCGCTCCTACCTCAACGCCGTCGAGCGCTCGGTGGCCTTGCCGTGGCCACGGTACGTGCGCGTCGGCGCGAACTCGCCGAGGCGATGCCCCACCATGTTCTCGGTCACGAAGACCGGCACGTGGCGATGGCCGTCGTGGACGGCGATCGTGTGCCCGATCATCTGCGGGAAGATCACGCTCGCGCGCGACCAGGTCTTCAGCACCTTGCGCTCGTTGCGCTTGTTCATGTCGTCGATGCGGCCGAGCAGGCGCGCGTCGACGAACGGTCCCTTCTTGACGGAACGACTCATCGCGCTCTCCTAACCCCGTCCGTACCGACGCCGGACGATCATCTTGTTGCTGAGCTTGGCCTTGGCCCGCGTCCGGTAGCCCATGGCCGGCTTGCCCCACGGCGTCTTGGGCGGCATCCCGGTGGACGCCTTGCCCTCGCCGCCGCCGTGCGGATGGTCGCGCGGGTTCATCACCGATCCGCGCACCTCCGGACGCTGCCCCAGGTGCCGGGCGCGTCCCGCCTTGCCGATCTTCTGGTTCTCGTGGTCCAGGTTGCTCACCTGCCCCACCGTCGCCATGCAGACCGCGCGCACGCGCCGCACCTCCCCGGAGGGCAGGCGGATCGTGGCGTGCTCGCCCTCCTTGGCGAGGAGCTGGGCGCTGCCGCCGGCGGAGCGCACGATCTGCCCTCCGCGCCCGGCGACGAGCTCGATGTTGTGGATCTGCGTGCCGAGCGGGATCCGCGAGAGCGGCAGGGCGTTGCCGACCCGGGCCTCCGCCTCCGGCCCGGAGACGACGGTGTCGCCCACTCCCAGGCCGTGCGGCAGCAGGATGTAGCGCTTCTCGCCGTCCGCGTAGTGGAGCAGCGCGATGCGCGCGGAGCGGTTCGGGTCGTACTCGACGGTCGCGATCTTCGCCGGCACGCCGGCCTTGTCGCGCTTCCAGTCGATCACCCGGTACAGCCGCTTGTGGCCGGAACCCTGGTGCCGGACCGTGATGCGGCCCTGGCTGTTGCGGCCCGCCCTCTGGAGCAGGCGCTCGGTGAGCGGCTTGTGCGGCGTGTCGGTGGTGATCTCCTCGAACGTCGAGCGCGTCATCTGGCGACGCCCGGGGCTCGTGGGACGGTAGCTTCGGAGTGGCATTGCTAGACGGCCTCGAAGAGCTCGATCTTCTGGCCGGACGCGATCGTGACGATCGCCTTCCGCCAGCCGGGGACCATCCCAGAAGTGCGCCGACCGCGGCTCTTCTCCTTGGGCTTGACGGTCATGACCCGGACGCCGAGTACGTCGACCTTGAACTCGGCTTCGACGGCGGCCTTGATCTGGTGCTTGTTCGCGTCGCGCGCGACGACGAACGTGTAGTTGTTGCGCTCGGTCTCCCCCACGCTCTTCTCGCTGATCACCGGGCGGATCAGGATGTCATGCACGATGGCGGTCACGCGTACACCTCCTGGGCCCGCTCCAGGGCATCGCGGGTGAAGACGATGGTGTCGGCGTCGAGGAGATCGACGACGTTGAGGCTGTCCGCCAGGATCACGCGGACCTCCCGCAGATTCGCGCAGGAACGCTCCACGATCTCGTCGCGTGCGGCCAGCACCAGGAGCACCTTGCCCTGCGCCTCCCACACGCCGAGCAGCTCCGCGAAGGCGCGGGTCTTGATCTCTTTCAGGCCGAAGCCCTCCACGACGCGCAGGGCCCCATCCGCCTGCTTGGCGGAGAGGGCGCCCCGCAGGGCGGCCCGCCGCATCTTCGCGGGCATCTTCACCGCGTAGTCGCGCGGATGTGGTCCGAAGACGACCCCGCCGCCACGCCAGTGCGGCGCGCGGCGGCTGCCCTGCCGGGCGCGACCGGTGCCCTTCTGGCGCCACGGCTTGGCGCCGCCGCCGTGGACCAGCCCCCGGGTCTGGGTGTCGGCGGTCCCGAGGCGACCCTGTGCCTGCTGACGGACGACCGCCTGGTGGATGAGCGCCTCGCTGACGGGCGCACCGAAGAGCGAGTCCGCCAGCTCCACGGAGCCGGCCTCCTTGCCCTTCGCGTTCAAGACTCTGGTCTGCGGCATTGTCACTTCGCCTTCTGCACGAGCAGCAGGCCGTTGCGCGCTCCCGGCACCGCACCCTTCACCAGGATGAGGTTCCGCTCGGAATCGACCCGCACGACCTTGAGCTTCTTGACGGTGACCTGCTCGTCACCCATGTGTCCGGACATCTTGGTGTTGAGGAAGACGCGGCCCGGGGTGGTGCCGGCGCCCACCGAGCCGGGCTGGCGGTAGTTCGTCGACCCGTGGGTCTTGGGACCGCGCTTGAAGTTGTGTCGCGCGATCGTGCCCGTGAACCCCTTGCCCTTGCTCGTCCCGGTTACGTCGACGAGCTCGCCGGCCTCGAAGAGCGAGACGTCGAGCCGTTGCCCGACCTCGTAGCCCTCGAGCGCGTCGACCCGGAACTCCGACGCGCGGCGCGGCTTCTGGGCCTCCTTCTCGAGGTGCTTGAACTGGCCGGCGACCGGCCGCGTCACCTTCTTCGCGGTGCCGGCAACCACCTGCAGCGCCGCATAGCCGTCCCGCTCCGGGGTCCGGAGCCGCGCCACGGTGTTCGGGCTCGCCTCGATGACGCTGACCGGCACGACGGTACCGTCCTCGGTGAAGATTCGCGTCATGCCGAGCTTGCGCCCGATAAGTCCTGCCGGCACTTTCTGTGCTTCCTCCTGATGGCGGATGGGCGAGCGACGCCGGGGCGCCGCCCACGCATCACATCTTGATTTCGATATCCACGCCGGCCGCCAGCGACAGCCGCATCAGCGCGTCGACCGTCTTGGTGGACGGGTCGATGATGTCGATCAGGCGCTTGTGCGTCCGGATCTCGAACTGCTCCCGCCCGTCCTTGTGGGCGAAGGGCCCGCGGATGACGGTGTACTTCTCGATCCGTGTCGGCAGCGGGACGGGGCCCGCCACGTCGGCACCGGTCCGCTGCGCAGTCTCCACGATCTGCTCGGCCGACTGGTCGAGCAGCTTGTGGTCGTACGCCTTGAGCCGGATGCGGATGCGCTGCCTGGCCATGGTTAGCCGATCAGCTCGGTGATGACCCCAGCGCCGACCGTGTGGCCGCCCTCGCGAATTGCGAAGTGCTGCCCCTGCTCGATGGCGATGGGGGTGATGAGCTCGACGTCCATGTTCACGTTGTCGCCGGGCATGATCATCTCGACGCCCTGGGGCAGCGCGATGGACCCGGTGATGTCCGTGGTGCGCAGATAGAACTGCGGCCGGTAGCCCGTGTAGAACGGCGTGTGGCGCCCGCCCTCGTCCTTGCTGAGGACGTAGACCTGCGCCTTGAACTTGGTTCCGGGCTTGATGCTGCCCGGCTTGGCGAGCACCTGCCCGCGCTCGATCTCGTCGCGCTCGATGCCCCGCAGGAGCAGGCCGACGTTGTCGCCGGCCATGCCCTCATCGAGGGTCTTCTTGAACATCTCGACGCCGGTGACCACCAGCTGGCGGCTCTTGGCGTGGATGCCGACCTGCTCGATCGTCTCGCCGGTCTTCACCATGCCGCGCTCGATGCGGCCGGTGGCCACGGTCCCGCGGCCCTTGATGCCGAAGACGTCCTCGATCGGCATGAGGAAGGGCTTGTCGGTCTCGCGCTCCGGGGTCGGGATGTAGCTGTCGACCGCGTCGAGGAGCTCCTTGATGGAGGTGTACTCCTCCGCGCCCTGGTCGGTGCTCGTCGATTCGAGCGCCTTGAGGGCCGAGCCGCGGATGACCGGGATGTCGTCACCGGGGAACTCGTACTTGCTGAGGAGCTCACGCACCTCCATCTCGACGAGGTCGATGAGCATCTCGTCGTCGACCATGTCGATCTTGTTGAGGTAGACCACGATCGCGGGCACCTCGACCTGGCGGGCCAGGATGATGTGCTCGCGGGTCTGCGGCATCGGGCCGTCGGCGGCGGAGACCACGAGGATCGCGCCGTCCATCTGTGCCGCGCCGGTGATCATGTTCTTGATGTAGTCGGCGTGGCCGGGGCAGTCGACGTGGGCGTAGTGCCGATTGGCCGTCGAATACTCCACGTGGGCGATGGCGATCGTGATGCCGCGCTGGCGCTCCTCGGGAGCGTTGTCGATCGAGTCGAAGGCGCGGAAGTCGGCCCCGCCGGAGAGCGCCAGGTACTTCGTGATCGCCGCCGTCAGGGTCGTCTTGCCGTGGTCGACGTGACCGATGGTGCCGACGTTCACGTGCGGCTTGCTGCGGTCGAACTTCTGCTTGGCCATGGATGCTTTCCTTCGTCGCTCCTTTGGTGTCGCTTAGCTCTTGGACTTCGCGATCAGCTCGTTGGCGATGCTGCTCGGGACCTCGGCGTACCGGGAGAACTCCATGGAGTACACCGCGCGACCCTGCGTCATGCTGCGCAGCTCAGTGGCATAGCCGAACATCTCGGCCAGTGGCACGAGCGCGCGCACCACTCGTGAGGTGCCCCGCTCGTCGATCCCCTCGATCTGCCCCCGCTTGCTGTTGAGATTGCCGATGACGTCGCCCATGAACTCCTCGGGCGTCGTCACCTCCACCTTCATCACCGGCTCCAGGATGGCCGGACCCGCCTTGTTGACTGCGGCCTTGGCGGCCATGCTCCCGGCGATCTTGAAGGCCATCTCGGACGAGTCGACCTCGTGGTACGACCCGTCGGTGAGCGTCGCCTTGACGTCGATGAGCGGGTAGCCGGCGATCACGCCGCCGGCGAAGGCGTCACGGATCCCCTCGTCGATCGCCTTCCAGTATTCACGGGGCACCGATCCGCCCACGATCTTGCTCTCGAAGACGTACCCGGCGCCGCGCTCGAGCGGCTCGATGGTGATGACCGCATGGCCGTACTGGCCCTTGCCGCCGGTCTGCCGCACGAAGCGGCCCTCGGCGCGCGCCTCCTTGTGGATCGCCTCGCGGTAGCTCACCTGCGGCCGGCCGACGTTGGCCTGCACCTTGAACTCCCGCATCATGCGGTCGACGATCACCTCGAGGTGCAGCTCGCCCATGCCGGCGATCCGGGTCTGGCTCGACTCGGCATCGGTGCTGACCCGGAAGGTCGGGTCCTCCTCGGCCAGGCGCTGCAGAGCCAGCGCCATCTTGTCCTGGTCCGCCTTGGTCTTGGGCTCGACGGCGAGCTCGATCACCGGCTCGGGGAAGGTGATCGCCTCGAGGACGATCGGCTTCGACTCGTCGCAGAGCGTGTCGCCGGTAAAGGTGTTCTTGAGGCCCACCGCGGCGGCGATGTCGCCCGCGGTGACCTGGTCGATCTCCTCGCGGTGGTTGGCGTGCAGCTCGAGGAGGCGGCCGACCCGCTCCTTGCCGTCCTTCGAGGAGTTGTAGACGTATGAGCCGGTCTTCAGCGTCCCGGAGTAGACCCGGAAGAAGGCGAGCTTGCCGACGTAGGGGTCCGCGGCGATCTTGAAGGCGAGCGCGGCGAACGGCTCGTTCGGATCGGTGTGGCGCACCGCATCCTCGCCGCTTCGCGGATCCAGGCCGTGCACGGGCGGGACGTCGAGCGGGCTCGGCAGGAAGTCCAGCACGGCGTCGAGCATGGGCTGGACACCCTTGTTCTTCAGCGCCGAGCCGCAGAGCACCGGCACCACCCGGTAGGCGAGGGTTGCCGCGCGCAGGACGCCGATGATGCGCTGCGAGCCGATCTCCTCGCCCTCGAGGTAGCTGTGGGCGATCCCGTCGTCGAGATCGGCGAGCGACTCGATCAGCTTCTCGCGCCAGCTCTCGGCGTCCGCGCGCAGCTCGGACGGGATCTCACCCACCTCGATCTGGTCGCCGAGGTCGCTGCCGTAGGTGATCGCCTTCATGTTGATCAGGTCGATGACACCGCGGAAGTCCGCCTCGCCGCCGATCGGCAGCTGCAGCGGCACCGCGTTGGCGCCCAGGCGATCCTTGATCATGTCGACGACGTGCCAGAAGTCGGCGCCGGTGCGATCGAGCTTGTTCACGAAGCAGAACCGCGGCACCTGGTACTTGTCCGCCTGGCGCCAGACCGTCTCGGACTGGGGCTCGACGCCGGCGACGCCGTCGAAGACGACCACTGCGCCATCGAGCACCCGCAAACTCCGCTCGACCTCCACCGTGAAATCCACGTGGCCGGGCGTGTCAATCAGATTGATTCGATGATCCTTCCAGAAGCAGGTGGTGGCCGCAGCGGTGATGGTGATCCCCCGCTCCTGCTCCTGCTCCATCCAGTCCATCGTGGCAGCACCCTCGTGCACCTCGCCGATCTTGTAGATCTTCTTGGTGTAGAAGAGGATCCGCTCGGACACGGTGGTCTTGCCCGCATCGATGTGGGCGATGATCCCGATGTTCCGGGTTCGCTCGAGCGGGATACGCTGAGCGCTGCTGCCGAGCCGCCCTGCGGCCTGGGTCATGGTCATTGGACTACCACTTGAAGTGGCTGAAGGCGCGGTTCGCCTCCGCCATCCGGTGCGTGTCCTCGCGGCGCTTCACCGCGGCACCGAGACCGTTGGCAGCGTCCATGAACTCGGAGGCGAGCTTCTCCGACATGCTCCGGCCGTTCCGCTTGCGCGCAGCCTCGATGAGCCAGCGCATGCCGAGCGAGATGCGGCGGTCGGCGCGGACCTCCACGGGGATCTGGTACGTGGAGCCGCCCACGCGCTTGGGCTTGACCTCGATGAGGGGCATGGCGTTGCGGAGCGCGAGCTCCATGACCTCGACGCCGGAGCGCCCGGTCTGCTTCTCGCAGCGCTCGATGGCGCCCTCGAGGATCCGAGCGGCGAGCTGGCGCTTGCCGCCGTGCATGAGCTTGCTCGTGAGCTGGCTCATGGTCAGCGCGGTGCCGACGAGCTGCTCCTCGTACTTGGTCTTCCGGGCGATGGTGGCGCGTCGGGGCATGGCCTAGCTCTTCCCCGGGGCCTTGGCCCCGTACTTCGAGCGGCTCTGCTTGCGATCGCGCACGCCCGCGGCATCCAGCGTGCCGCGCACGATGTGGTACTTCACCGCCGGCAGATCCTTCACGCGACCGCCGCGGACGAGCACCACGGAGTGCTCCTGGAGGTTGTGGCCGATGCCGGGGATGTAGGCCGTGACCTCCATCTGGTTCGTCAGGCGGACGCGGGCGACCTTCCGAAGCGCCGAGTTCGGCTTCTTCGGGGTGCGCGTCATCACCTGGAGGCAGACCCCGCGACGCTGCGGAGCACCGCGGCCCTCGGCGGCGGTCTGCTTCAGCGTGTTGAAGGTCCGCCGGAGGGCGGGCGCCTTGACCTTCTTGATTGCCGGCTTCCGACCCTTGCGGACCAGCTGGCTGATCGTTGGCAACGAGAACCTCGCGTTGGAGCTCTGAGACTGCGTTGACTCGTGGCGAAATCCGCCCCTTCGCTGAGCGCACGGATCCCGGGGATCCCGAGCGGTGGACTCTGCTCAACGGAGGGTGCCCGGAAGGCACACACGAAGGCGTCCCGCAGACGGGACACCGAAGGCGGAGTATAGAGGCGCGCTCGCGCGAGTGTCAACCGGCCGGCCCGCGACCAACGCCTCCTTCCCGGACCGAGGTGCACGCTGCCAGCGGCAAGGATCCACGCCGCCGCCGGGTGTCGGCGGACCGACAGGCCATGGGTCCGGTTGTGGACGGCCTGCCTGTCTTGCCCCGGCTATGCGTTCCCGCGAACCCGGCCGAGGATCACCCGATCAGATCTGTCGACCGCGACTGGCCGACGACGACAGGAGGTCAAGGCATGGCTGCACCCGCGAGGACGCTCGCCCTATCTTTCGGGGAGCTGACCCTTCCCATCGAATGCGTGAATCCGGAGACCGAGAAGCGGATCCGGGCCCAGCTGGCGAAGTCCGGCCGCCAGCAGGTGTCATTGGCGTTCCCGCCGAGCACGGACGACGACGTGGAGGGGCACGCCTTCACGACCACGCTCCGGTCGGTGCTCGTCCACGCCAGGGTCGGCGGGGCCGGAGCCGCCGAGCCCGTCCGGATCCACTTCCCGAGCGCCCAGGAGGCCGAGCACTTCCGCCGAAACCTGGTCGCCGCCGGCCTGCTCGCCGGAACGGTGGTCCTCGGCTCGATCGGCGTCGCGTCCCTCACTGCCACGCCAGCCGCGACGGGCGCCGCGAGCGAGGCGAACCAGGTCGTCGATACCTGGGTTCCGTCGCAATCCGCCATCCAGGCAGACCACCTGGGCGGCCCGCTGTCCGCGGCTGCAGACCAGGTCCAGGCGACCACGCCGGAGGCCATCCAGGCGCCTCGCGTCGGTGGCCCGCTGTCTCCGGACGCGGACCAGGTCGCAACGACGACGTCGGACGCCATCCAGGCGCCCCGCGTCGGTGGCCCGCTGTCTCCGGACGCGGACCAGGTCGCGACGACGACGTCGCAGAAGCCATCCAGGCGCCCCGCGTCGGCGGCCCGCTGTCCCCCGACCTCGACCGGTAGTCGCCCCAGCGGCGACAGGAGCAGACGAGGGCGGGCCTGTGCAGGCCCGCCCTCGTCCGGTGTTCGCGCCGGGGCGCCCGGCTAGTCGCCGGCCGGTTCGGCCGCTCCCTGGGTCTCCTTCTCGCCCGCGCCGCGCTCCTCGGAGAGCTCGTCGAAGACCTCTTCCTTCACCTCGGCCTCGATCTCCGGGTCGTCGCCGGCATCCATGAGGTCGGAGAGGGACTCCCCTGCCTCGGTGGCGGCCGCCTCGGCCTCCGCCGTGTCGACCTCGCCGTCGCCGTTGGCATCGGCATCGCCGGTGAGGAAGCTCATCGCCACCTCGCGCTCGCGGAGCGCCTCGGCCTCCTCCGGCGGGAGCTCGCGCGCTCGCGCCGCGGCCAGGGCACGCGCCTCCGCGCCGGTGCCGGCGGGGATCAGCTTGCCGATGATCACGTTCTCCTTGAGACCCAGCAGGTGGTCCTTGGCGCCGTTGATCGCCGCCTCGGTCAGCACCCGCGTCGTCTCCTGGAAGGAGGCGGCCGCCAGGAAGGAGCTCGTGTTCAGGCTCGCCTTGGTGACGCCAAGCAGGACGGTCTGCGCCGTGGACGGCTCGCCGCCCTCTGCCAGGATCCGGTTGTTCGTCTCCTCGAACTCGAACCGGTCGATCAGCTCGGACGGCAGCAGCTCCGTGTCGCCGGGGCTGTCGACCGTCACCTTGCGCAGCATCTGCCGCACGATGATCTCGACGTGCTTGTCGTTGATCGTCACGCCCTGGGACCGGTACACCTTCTGCACCTCGGCCACCAGGAAGCGCTGGACGGTGTCCACGCCCTTGATGGCGAGCAGGTCCTTCGGGTTCAGGGACCCCTCCGTGATCGGATCGCCGGCGGAGACCTCGTCGCCCGGGTCAACCTTGAGCCGCGCGAAGTGCGGCACCGGGTACTCGCGGCTGTCGACCTCCTCCGAGTGGAGCGTCAGCACGTTCCCGCGCTTCGTGATCCGCCCGGTCGCCGGCGCTCGCACCTCGGTGCGCTCGCCCTCCTCCTCGAGGGTGGCGAGCACCTGGTTCTCCGATACCTCGTCGCCGTTCGCGACGAGGATCTCGTGCTGTGGCGTGAGCTTGATCGGCGTGTCGTAGGCGTCCCGGTGGGTGACCACCACACGGATCGACTCGTCGGCGCCGTGAACGACGTCCACGGTGCCGTCGATCTCCGTCATGATCGCCTGCCCCTTGGGGATCCGCGCCTCGAAGAGCTCCTCGACGCGCGGGAGGCCCTGCGTGATGTCCTCGCCGGCGACGCCGCCGGTGTGGAACGTCCGCATGGTGAGCTGGGTGCCCGGCTCACCGATCGACTGGGCGGCGATGATGCCCACCGCCTGGCCGAGCCGCACAAGGTCCCCGGTCGCGAGGTCGCGGCCGTAGCACATGCGGCACACGCCGTGGCGCGCCTGGCAGGTGAGGGGTGAGCGGACGCTGACGCGCTCGATGGCTGCGGAGAGGATCGCCTCCACCGCGCGCTCGTCGATCTCGTCGTTGCGGGCCACGATGGTCTCGCCGGTCTTCTCGTCGACGACGTCGCTGGCCGCGAGGCGTCCGATCAGCCGGTCCGCGAACGGCTCGGGGATCTGCTCGGACTCCTCCGTGGTGATCCACGTGCCCAGGTCGGTTCCGCAGTCGTCCTCCCGCGTGATGACGTCCTGCGCGACGTCCACCAGGCGCCGGGTCAGGTACCCGGAGTCGGCGGTGCGCAGCGCGGTGTCGGCGAGTCCCTTGCGGGCGCCGTGGCTCGAGATGAAGTACTCGAGCACGCTCATCCCCTCGCGGAGGTTCGACTTGATGGGCAGGTCGATGATCCGGCCCGACGGGTCGGCCATCAGCCCGCGCATGCCGGCCAGCTGGTGCACCTGGGTGACGTTGCCGCGGGCGCCGGAGTGGGTGATCATCCAGACCGGACCCTCCCGGTCGAGGCCTTCCAGCATCTCCCTCGTCACCGTATCGGTCGTCTCGCGCCAGACCTCCACGGTCTGGCCGTAGCGCTCCTCGTCGGTGATGAAGCCGCGACGGAACTCGCGGTCGATCTCCGCGACGCGCGACTCCGCGTCGTCGAGGATCTCCTGCTTGCGAACCGGGATCGCCACGTCCTGGATGCTGATCGTGATGCCGGCCAGCGTGGCGTAGTGGAAGCCGACCGCCTTGATGCCGTCGACCAGGGTGGTCGTGGCCGCCGGACCCAGCCGGCGATGACAGTCGGCAATGAGCGCCTTGAGCGACTTGCGGTCCATCGTCGTGTTCAGGAACCGCAGCTGCTCGGGCAGGACCGTGTTGAACACGACCCGGCCCGGTGTCGTCGTCACCAGGGCCAGCCCCGAGCCTCCGGTCTCCAGGTCTCCGGACCAGACATGGGTCTCGACCTGGATCGGCTCGTGGATCCCCACCGAGTGGGCCTGGAGGGCCATGAAGACCTCGGCATCGTCGACGAAACGCTTCATGTGCGTCTCGCCGTCGTGCTCCGGCGCGCCCGCCTTGGATCCCTTCGCCGCCGAGCGGGTCTTGCGCGCTCCCGGCTTCGCGGGATTCACCAGATCCTCGCCGCTCACCGTGAGGTAGTAGCAGCCGAGGACCATGTCGTGGGTCGGCGAGACGACCGGCGAGCCGTCCGCCGCCGAGAGCAGGTTCTGGGTCGAGAGCATCAGCTCCTTCGCCTCACGCTGCGCGGCGGTCGAGAGCGGCACATGCACGGCCATCTGGTCCCCGTCGAAGTCCGCGTTGAACGCGAAGCAGACGAGGGGGTGGATCTGGATCGCCGAGCCCTCGACGAGGGTCGGCATGAAGGCCTGGATTCCAAGCCGATGGAGGGTGGGAGCCCGGTTCAGGAGCACCGGGTGGTCCTCGATCACCTCCTCGAGGACGTCCCAGACCTCGGGACGCACGCGCTCGACGATGCGCTTGGCGCTCTTGATGTTGTGCGCGAAGCCCTTCTCGACGAGCTGGCGCATGACGAACGGCTTGAACAGCTCGAGCGCCATCTTCTTGGGCAGCCCGCACTGGTGGAGCTTGAGCTCCGGGCCGACCACGATCACGGAGCGGCCGGAGTAGTCGACGCGCTTGCCGAGCAGGTTCTGGCGGAACCGGCCCTGCTTGCCCTTCAGCATGTCCGACAGGCTCTTGAGCCGATGGTTCCCGGTCCCGGCGATGGCACGGCCGCGCCGGCCGTTGTCGATCAGCGCGTCGCAGGCTTCCTGGAGCATCCGCTTCTCGTTGCGGATGATGATCTCCGGCGCCTCCAGGTCGAGGAGGCGGCTCAGCCGGTTGTTGCGGTTGATCACGCGGCGGTACAGGTCGTTGAGGTCCGACGTCGCGAAGCGGCCGCCGTCGAGCTGCACCATCGGGCGCAGATCGGGCGGGATGACCGGCAGGGTGGTGAGGATCATCCACTCGGGACGGGCGCCGGACTTGCGGAACGCCTCGATGAGGCGCAGCCGCTTGATCGCCTTCTTCCGGCGCTGGCCGGAGGTCTGGCGCATGTCGACGTGGAGCCGCTGGGCCAGGTCATCGAGATCGAGCTGCTCGATGATCTTCTTGACCGCCTCCGCGCCCATGCCGGCATCGAAGAGCCGGCCGTGGCGCTCGGTGAAGTTGCGGTACTCGCTCTCGGTCAGGGTCTGCATGACCTTGACAGATTCGATCTGCTGCCGCTCGTTGCGTGCCCACAGCCGCGCCTCGTCGGTCTCGCGCGCAACCTCGGCGCGCTCGGTGGAGAGTGCCTCGTCGATGCCGCCGGTGAGGTCGCCAAGGGCCTGGTCGCGCTTCTCGGTGGCCTGGGCCTTGGCCGCCTTGACCTCCGTGTCGAGGGCGTCGATCTCGGCCTGGACCGCCTTGCGCAGCGCGGAGAGGGCGTCCTTCGACGCATCGCCCGCGCGCGCGATCACCTCGCCGGTGGGAACGAAGACGATGTCCTCCGCGACGGTCTTGCCGCCGCCCTTGACGGTCGCCTCGATCTCCTGGGCCGCCGTCGTCAGCTCCTCGCTGCGGGTGGCGAAGCGCTCGTCGTGGCGGCGCACATCGGCCTCGTAGGCCGCCTCGACCTCGCCCTTCTTGTCGGTGATCGCCGCCTCGAGCTCGGTGCGCTTCTCGTCGACCACGCCCTGGGCGGACGCGATCCGCGACGCCATCTCCTCGTCGATGCGCGCCAGCGCCCTCTCGCGCTCGTGCTCGTCGACGCGGGTCACCACGTACATGGCGAAGTAGAGGATCCGCTCCAGGTTGCGCGGGCTGATGTCGAGGAGGATGCCGAGCCGCGACGGGGTGCCCTTGAAGTACCAGATGTGGCTCACCGGGCTCGCGAGCTTGATGTGGCCCATCCGCTCGCGGCGGACCTTGCTGCGGGTGACCTCCACGCCGCACTTGTCGCAGATGATGCCCTTGTACCGGATCCGCTTGTACTTGCCGCAGTAGCACTCCCAGTCCTTGGTGGGACCGAAGATGCGCTCGTCGAAGAGGCCGTCCTTCTCCGGCTTGAGCGTGCGGTAGTTGATCGTCTCCGGCTTGGTGACCTCGCCGGACGACCAGCCCTTGATCTGCTCGGGTGACGCGAGGCCGATCCGGATCGCGTCGAAATTGTTGACTTCCAGCATGAGAGGCTTACGACTCCTGCGGCTGCTGGCCGCGTCTGGCGCGCTCGCCGGGGATGACCAGGCCCCGGCCGGGAATGGACCGATGGTGGGTGACGGGTCGCGGCGCCGCGAGGGCGCCGCTTCCCGGGCTATTCCTCAAAGCCCTGGAGATTGATCCCGCCCAGGTCCGGCAGCGGATAGCTGCCGGTGTCCTCGACGAAGCGGATCTCCTCTTCGTTCTCGTTCAGGATCTCCACCGACAGCCCGAGCGCCTGGAGCTCCTTGATGAGCACCTTGAACGACTCAGGCACGCCCGGCGACTGGATCTCCTCGCCCTTGACGATGGCCTCGTACGTCTGCACGCGGCCGACGACGTCATCGGACTTCACGGTGAGAAGCTCCTGGAGGATGTTCGCCGCGCCGTAGGCCTCGAGCGCCCATACCTCCATCTCGCCGAAGCGCTGGCCGCCGAACTGCGCCTTGCCGCCCAGCGGCTGCTGGGTGATGAGGCTGTACGGACCCGTGCTGCGGGCGTGGATCTTGTCCTCCACCAGGTGGTGGAGCTTGAGCATGTAGATGTAGCCGACGGTCACCCGATGATCGAACTGCTCGCCGCTGCGCCCGTCCATGAGGACCGTCTTGCCGTCCTCCGGGAGGCCGGCGGCGGTGAGCTCGCCCCGGATGCGCTCCTCGCTCGCGCCGTCGAAGACGGGCGTGGCGGCCTGGAGGCCCAGGGCCTTCATGGCCCAGCCCAGGTGCGTCTCGAGGATCTGGCCGATGTTCATCCGCGACGGGACGCCGAGCGGATTGAGGACGATGTCGACCGGGGTGCCGTCCGGCATGAACGGCATGTCCTCCATGGGCAGGATCTTGGCGATCACGCCCTTGTTCCCGTGGCGGCCGGCCATCTTGTCGCCCACCGCGATCTTCCGCTTCTGGGCCACGCTCACGCGGACCAGGCGGTTGACGCCGGGCAGCAGCTCGTCGCCGTTCTCCCGGCTGAACTGCCGCACGTCCACGACGATCCCCCGCTCGCCGTGGGGCAGGCGGAGCGAGGAGTCCTTCACCTCGCGCGCCTTCTCGCCGAAGATCGCGCGCAGGAGGCGCTCCTCCGCGGTCAGCTCGGTCTCGCCCTTCGGCGTGATCTTGCCGACCAGGATGTCGCCGGGGGTGACCTCCGCCCCCTCGTAGATGATCCCGTCCTCGTCGAGGTTGCGCAGGCTCTCCTCGCCCACGTTCGGGATGTCGCGCGTGATCTCCTCGGGGCCGAGCTTCGTGTCGCGCGCCTCGATCTCGTGCTTCTCGATGTGGATGGAGGTGAACAGGTCGTCCTTCACGAGACGCTCGCTGATGACGATCGCGTCCTCGTAGTTGCCACCCTCCCAGGGGAGGAAGGCGACCAGGATGTTCTGGCCGAGCGCCAGCTCCCCCTGGTCGGTGCTGCTCGAGTCGGCGAGGACCTGGTCCACCGCGACGCGGTCGCCGACGTCGACGATCGGCCGCTGGTTGATGCAGGTGCCCTGGTTGCTGCGCAGGAACTTCTTGAGCTGGTAGGTGTCGACCTCGTTCCCCTCGTCGCGCATGATCTGGATCGCGTCCGCGGTCACGCTGACCACGGTTCCCGCCTCACGGGCAACCACGACCTGCTGCGAGTCGAACGCCGCGCGGTACTCCACCCCGGTGCCGACCACCGGCGCCTCCGGCTGGAGGAGCGGGACGGACTGCCGCATCATGTTCGAGCCCATCAGAGCGCGGTTCGCGTCGTCGTGCTCGAGGAACGGGATGAGCGCGGTGGCGACCGAGACGATCTGCTTGGGGCTGACGTCCATGTAGTCGACGTCCTCCCGCGGCTCGATCAGGAAGCGGTCGCGATAGCGGACCATGACCCGCTCCTCGGCGAAGCGCATCGTCTCGTCGAGGACCGCGTTGGCCTGGGCGATGTGGTACTTCTCCTCCGCCGCCGCGTCGAGGAACTCGATCTCGTCGGTGACGACCGGCTGGACGCGGACCGACGCGAGCTTGGCTTCCTTGATCTGACCCCAGATCTTCTCGTCGATCTCCGTGCCCGCCGTGGCCACCGGCTTGGCGCCCTCCGCGAGGACGAGGTCCTCCGCGAGGATCTGGCCGATGGCGGTCTGCTTGTCCCGGTGGCCGACGTGCTTGCGCACCTTGCGATACGGCGTCTCGATGAAGCCGTACTGGTTGATCCGTCCGTAGGTCGCCAGCGAGCCGATGAGGCCGATGTTCGGGCCTTCAGGCGTCTCGATGGGGCACATCCGCCCGTAGTGGGACGGGTGGACGTCGCGAACGTCGAACCCGGCCCGCTCACGCGAGAGACCGCCCGGACCGAGCGCCGAGAGCCGCCGCTTGTTGGTGAGCTCCGCCAGCGGGTTCGTCTGGTCCATGAACTGGGAGAGCTGGCTGCCGCCGAAGAACTCCTTCATGGCCGCCACGACCGGGCGGATGTTGATGAGCGAGTTCGGCGTTGCCTGGTCGGCATCGGTGATCGTCATCCGCTCCTTGACGACGCGCTCCATGCGGAGCAGGCCGATCCGGAACTGGTTCTGGATCAGCTCGCCGTTGGCGCGGATGCGCCGGTTGCCCAGGTGGTCGATGTCATCGCCGTCGCCGCGCCCGTTGTTGAGCTCCACCAGCTTGCCGATGATCGCCAGGATGTCCTCCCGGCTGATCACGCGGGCCTCGCGGTTCTCGACGTCCTCGGGCGGCAGGGTGATCTTCATCTTCGCCGCCGTGTCGCCCAGGGCCTTGTTCAGCTTGTAGCGGCCGACGCGGGCCAGGTCGTAGCGGCGGAAGTTGAAGAAGAGGCTGTTGACGAGCGCGCGCGCGTTGTCGACCGTGGGCGGGTCGCCGGGGCGCAGCTTCTTGTAGACCTCGATCAGGGCCTCTTCCTGCGTGGTGGCGGCGTCCTTCTCGAGCGTCTCCTTGACGAACGGGTGCTCAGGGTTGTCGTCGACGGGGGCGAAGGTGGCCAGCATCTCCGCGTCGTCGGTGAAGCCCACCGCCCGCAGCAGCGTGGTGACGGGGATCTTCCGCTTGCGGTCGACCTTGACCGACAGGAGGTCCTTGTTCGAGGTCTCGAACTCGAGCCAGGCACCGCGGTTCGGGATGACCTTGGCCGCGAACAGCTTTCGGCCGGTGGTGGGATCCTCGGACGGGGTGTAGTAGACCCCCGGCGAGCGCACCAGCTGGCTGACCACCACCCGCTCGGCACCGTTGATGATGAAGGTGCCCTGGTCGGTCATCCACGGGAAATCGCCCATGAAGACGACGTTGTGCTTGACCTCGTCGGTCTCCTTGACGATCAGGTCGACCTCGACCTTGAGCGGCCGGGCGTAGGTGAGGTCGCGGGTGCGACACTCCTCTTCGGAGAACTTGGGCTCGTCGAACCAGTAGTCGCGGAAATGGAGCTCAAGATTCTTGCCGGTGAAATCGGTGATCGGGGTGATCTCGTCCAGCAGCTCGCGGAGGCCACGCTTGACGAACCACTCGAAGGATTGCGTCTGAGTCTGGATCAGGTTCGGGAGGGGGAGAACCTCGGGAATGTGGGAGAAACTCTTGCGGCGCGGGGCCAGCTCAAACTGGCTGGCTGACTCGGCCAAAGCCATTCAGGACTCCTGTGAAAAGGGCAGGGTGAGGCGCGGACACGCGAATGGAGATTGTAGCATCGATTTCCGCTTCGTCAACTGAAGCGCACTGCTGGTAGTGGCTCTGAAAAGGTGGCAGCTCGGTGCCGTGCTCAAGTGTCAGCCACTGCCGGAGCGGTGTCAGCTGATTGCCGTGGCGGTGTCACCTCATTGCAGCCGAGAGAGTGCCCCGTGGTCGGGAGGATCTCGTCCATGAAGACGGCGCCGAGATGACCACTGATCTGATTCCCCTCGTCGGATAGCCGCTCAGATGTCAGCGCGGGTGATCGTGAGGATGTCAGTCGGCAAGATGTCAGTGGTCGTCGAGCATTCCCCAGACAAGCGGGCATGGTAGGCCGCCACGGTGATCACGAGGCGCCGTAAGTTCTCGTCGGCGCCGTTCGGCATGTGTCCCTCACTCCTCCTCGAAGCCGAAGTCGCGGAAGCCGAGCTGCCGGCTGTTCTCCGTGACCGTCCGCACCACGTGGTCACTGGCACCGCCAGGAATAGTGGCCTCGATCTCGAGCGTGACCTTGACGTCCGAGCCAACCACACCGGCTAGGTGAGCGACGACTTCGTCCGCGATCTTGCCGGCGTCGCGTCCTGCGCGAGTCGGGTCCAACGTCACCGTGCCGTGATAGCGCTTGGGGGCCAGCGCCTGTGGTTCTGGCGGTGGAACTGGGGTTGGCTCGTCGCCACTCGCAGGCAGACTCGGACTCGCCCACCGCCGAGGCCCGCGACCCGGTCTCTCAGCCTCGAGTTGCCGCAGGGCCACATCCGGTTGTACCACCAGACCGGAGAGGTCGGCGTCGGTGATGGCGAGCTGCTCGCCGCCCCGAAGGCCACGGTAGCGGGCCTTCTGATCGTCATAGCTGTCGGCGTACCCGAACGAGTCCTGGTTCCACAGGAGGAGGCCGACGCCCTGGCGCACCGCCTCGACCACCACCGACGGCTGGGTGACCCGCGGCAGGTAGGTGTAGCGGGCAAAGTCCTCCGCGACCTGACGCAGCGCGACGTGGTCACCGCGCCAGAGTGGGACGCGATCCAACTCCATCCGCAGTCGTGTGCCTGCCATCGCAGCGATGAGCGACTCATCCGAGCGCAGCTTCTTGCTCGCACGCACAGCGAGGCGGTCCTGGCCGGTCAGACGCACAGCGCCCAGCTGTATCGGTGCGCTTGGGTCGTCTTGCATCGGCACCAGCAGCCACTGATATGCCTCTGGTAGGCGAGCGCTCACGGTCGCGTCTGCCGATACTCGCTGCGTCTCCGCCTGGCGAAGCTGGTGCGGGGAGAGGTCCAGGCTCTCTTTCTGCTCGATGATCGACACCCACGCCAGGTACCGGCGGATGGCCTCGTCGAGGTCCTGTAGGCGAGTCTGGTCGACTGCGAGGAAGACCAGAGCGTTCTGGAACAACCTCGGGGTGTTCCCACGCGACTGGAGCATCTTCATGGCTGCTGCCTCTGCGGGACTGTCCCCTTCCTTTGAGAATGGGAACTGCGGTCCCAGGACCACCAGACGCGCGTCAAGGTCATCGGCCACGTCTTGTCCCGACGCCGGCAGCGGGTGGATCCGGGCGAAGTCGCCTGGCGTTCTGAGGTCTTCCCTGAGGCGCCGATCCAGCTCGGCGACAACTTTGTCCGCGTCGCGACGCAGCTGCTCGGCGATGTCCTCCGCCAGCTTGGTGACGGTTGGCTGCGTCGAGTACCAGTAGCGGGGCCCATCCTGGTAGAGGTACGTGGCTGCTGTCGCAAGCCGACGCAACGCGTCGCCGAAGATCGCCGGCGACTCGCCGGGCATCACGCAGCCGAGCCGGATGCGACGGTCCTCCAATCCCCGGTTCGCAGCAGTCGCGGTTGGCGCCGACCCCATGTAGACCGTCCGGGCCACTCGCCGGGCTGCCGCGTACTTGCCGAGGTTGGGCACCTCCGCGTCGATGCGGCCGGGCAGGGCGTTTGGTCCGTCGACGTCCTTCTCGATGACCGGGACCCAGTTGTCCGAGAGGTAGCGCGTCAGCTCGAACTGCACGCGCTGGTCGTCCACTGCGATGTTGCCGGGCATGATCAGGGGATTGCGGTCCCCCTTCTCCCACAGGCTGTGGATGACCGCCGCCATGAGGCGCAGCACTCCGCGGGTCCGCTGGAACTTGACCAGCGTCGACCAGTCGCCGTAGAGGCGGTCGAAGACCTCGGGGTGGATGGGATAGGCCGCCTTCAGCCGCTTCTCGTACTCGGGATCGTGGGCCTCCGGCGGGAACTCCTGCTGTTGCGTCCGATACAGGTCGAAGAATGCTCGTGCGACTGCATCGCGAGCGACGAACTGCTCGCGCGAGCTGATCGGTTCGAACAGGCGGCGCCTGACGATCTCGAATCCCTCCTCGGCGCTTGCCGGGCGCCAGGAAGACTCGAGGCGGCCAACAGCGTTGCGAAGCCGGTCGAGGGCGGCGCGCCCTCGCTCACCGCCCACCTCGACGTCGTCGGCCACAGCGTGCGGGCGAGCCCGTGGTGTCCGACGCGGGCAGGCTGACTACCAGCAGGCACTGCTTCGCGAGCTTGGCCGATTCGGTCAGGGCCTGGGCGAAGGTGAAGTGCGTTTCGAAGCTACCGCCAGGCAGGTCGCCCTGGTCATGGAGCTGGCGAGCGTAGGCCACCCACTCATCAATGAGGATGAGGGCCGGACCGTAGTCGTTGAGGAGGTCCCGCAGAACATCGCCTGGGCTGGTCGCGCGTTCATCGTCGGCTCGGACGCGGTCGAAGGCCTTGCGTGCCTCGGCCAGACCTCCACGCCCAAGCCCGAGCTGCCAGGCCAGCTCGCCCCACATAGTGGCCACGACCGTGCCATCCGCCTTGGTGACCGGATTGCCAGGAGACATTCGGTTCCCGACGAGGACCACGCGGTTGACGGCGGGGATGGTCGATACGTCCAGGGCCTTGGCCACCTCCTCGATCCCCGCCAGCTCCGTCAGGGGCGTGCCCGAGAAGAGGTGGTACAGGGCGAGCATCGAGTGCGTCTTGCCGCCGCCGAAGTTCGTCTGCAGCTGGACGACCGGGTCGCCGCCGGTGCCCGCCAGGCGCTCGATTCCGCTGGCCAGCAGACGTTTGAGGCTTTCGGTCAGGAACGTCCTGCGGAAGAACTCGCCGGGGTCGAGGTACTCCGCGCTGCCTTCCCCGAGGTGTACCTGCCAGAGGTCGGCCGCGAACTCAGCCTGCTGGTACCGACCGCTGGCCACATCGCGGTGCGGGTTCACGACCTCGCGCCATGGCGTCAGGATGCCGGTCGCCTGACTCTCCACCGCCGTTCCGGCGCTCCGGCGCTTCTCGGTGCGGAGCTGCTCCTCGAACCGAACGCGCAGCAGCTCCATCTTGATCTTCTCGACCTCATCGGTCTGGGTGGCCGAGACGGCGGTGAGCAGGCGTGCAGCGGAGTCAAGCGCGCGATACGCGTCGTCAGTGGAGAAGCGTTCCTGATGCGCCCAGCGGTTGCGCACCGTCCGCAGCTCGCTCACCAGGGTGCGCTCAGCCTGGCCGAGGGTCCGTCGGAACACGTCGTTCCAGGCGTCCCACATCAACTTCAGGAGGACCGCGGCATCCCAGTGCGCAAACGGCCGGCCGGTCTCGAGGCGATCGCTGACAACGAAGCGCTGAGCGGTCTGCAGAGCTTCGTCGCCGTATTGGCTCGTGAACTCACGCTCCACGAACGGAGCCAAGCCGTCGCGGAGCAGCTCCAAAGCCTTGCCGACGCGCTCGTGGTTCGTGATCGCCATTTCCTACTCCGCTCCGAAGAGCTGCTGCTGTTCCGGGCTGCCCTGCTCAGCGCCCAGCCGGGCGAGGCGCGAGGCCTCGAGCCAGCTCTGGACGAGGCCGTTGTACCAGCCGGCTTCCTCGAAGCGCTTCTTCCGGTCGCAGAGGACGTACAGGCGATAAGCAAGCTCGCGGGCGATCTCGGCTTCCGGCCCGAGCTTGACGATGAGGTCGGCGAGGGCCGCCTCTCCTCTGTCCGCGGCCTGGACGAGCTGGTGCACTGCCTGCCACGCGGGCCGTCGTCGATCTGTGCTTGGATCCCACGCAGGGTCCAACTCGGCCGGCCGCAACAGGCGAACCTTGCCGTGCCGCGCCACGATGATCCCGGCGTCCACCATACCTGCGACGCTAGTGTTCTTGGACTTGCTGAGCTGCTCGGCCACGCCGTACTCGCCCTCGGCGAAGCCCTGCTGCTCGAACCAGGTGAGTGCCCAGCGGCTGTCGGCGTCGAAGTCGCCCTCCTGCTCGGCCAGCGCCTCGTCCAGAGTCTGGTTGATGAGCGCCAGCGCATCGCGCACGGTGAGCGGCTTGCCCTCGGCGTCGAGCACCTTGGCGTAGCGGGTATAGACCGCCATGCCCGGGCCGATGGCCGCCTGCGCAAGGTCCACCGGCGCGATATTGCCGCGCTGGAGGTGGGCGAGCGCCTGCGGCAGCTCGGCCTTGAGCGCGGTGACGAACTCGCGCCGCGTTGCGGTGGGCGCATCGGCGGCGCGCGGGCGGCAGACGAGGATGATGCTGGAGGCGAGAGCGTTGGTGTCCGATGCTCGCAGCGGCCGCTCCGTTCCGTCCGCATCGGCCAAGTCCCGCTGATGGCGAAGCCGGCGCGGATCACCGCGTCGAGAAACGTCTCCCAGCCGGTGCTGGCGGTGCCTTCGGCGTCTCGTCTCCGCCTGTTTGAAGGCGTAGTAGATGGTGACCGGGAAGGCCGGGTGCGCCTGCTCGGCGAGGCGGTGCATCGCCTGCGTCATGCCGTCCAGAAAGAACGTCTCGGCCTTCTCTTTGCCCCCGTGGCGGTAGGCGTCGCGACCAGTTCTTCGGCCTTCGGCACGGCGAGGTGGCGAAGAGGTCGGGGAAGACCGGCTTCAGCGAGCGGCGCAGCCAGACGTAGAAGAAGTCGGACAGGTCGGCGTAGCCGACGTTGTCGTAGTAGGGCGGGTCGGTGGACACGACCTTCGCTGCGCTGATGCATCTGCGACTGCGCATCTGCTTGCTGGCACGCTGCCGTGGCTGCGGTGCAAGGCTTCGAAGACCTTGCGATCCATTCTACGATCGCCGACTCCGAAACTACCGCCCGCCTCCGCAAAACGGATTTGCCTCGGCGAAATCCCAGGTCATCGGGAGTGCCTGGCGAGCGAAACGTTTCGCGGAACGGCTCCACGTCGTTGCATCCACAGTCACGATCGAGGAACTGATGTTCGCGACTTGCGATCACTGCGAACGCCAGATACACCCCCACCGCCTCGGCGTAGGCGTGGCGCCGGTGCCGCCGTCGCGGAGCGGCTTCCTGTCGTCGGGCAGGCCGGCGGCGAGGGCGTCGCGCTGCATCCGCTCGCGCGCCTCCTGCACCAGGTCGGAGAAGGTCGTCAGCGCCACGAGCTGGCGGGCCGTAAAGAGGTCGCTCAACTCGTCATGCCGTAGTTGCCGACGCGAGAACCGAGTGCGTGTCTGGAAGAACTCACTCCGGCTTCCACTCTGGCTTCGCCTTGACGCGCATCGCCTCGTGCTCCGGCGTCGGCGCGAGATAGACCCGCCCGCGGTCACCTTCGGCCACGATCGCCATCAGCCGCGCGCCCATGCGCCCCGCCTTGCCCTCGGCCTTGATGTAGTCGCCGGCGATCGGCGTGCCCGACATCAGGCACTGGAAGTTTGCCCCGCGCGACGAGCTTGGTGCCGTTCTTCGCCGCCTCCGCATCCTTCGGCTTGCCCACCTTCACCGTGAAGCGATAGCCGCCGTCCTCGATCACCGGCTCGACATAGCCTCCTTGCCCGCCTTGGTGGAGAGCATGAAGGTCGAGGCGAGCGGCACGTCCACCTGCGCGAACGCCGGGTTCGGGCTTTTCACCGTGCGCGCCCAGAGCCAGGCGATGACGGTGAGCTTGCGGCCCGACGTACGGCTTCAGGTCCGGCCGCTCCTTCGCCATCTCGGCGGTGATTTCGACCTTCGGGTAGAGGTGGCCGATGCGCTTCTCGGCCTCGTCGCGCATCCACTGGCCGTAGTAGCGCACGTCCTCGGCCAGCCCCTGCGCGCCCTTCCAGTGCCCGTGCGCCAGCTGCCGTCGCTTGCGCGCCTCGGGGTTCACCGGCGGCCTGCCCGCGAACTTCGGCGGGATCTCGATCATCGCCTTGTTGATCAGCACCGCCACCGGATTCAGGTCGCTGGCGTAGGCCTCGAGCCCGAGCCGCTGCGCCTCGAGCGGCAGCGCCCCGCCGCCGGCAAACGGGTCGTGGAACGCGGGCAGCTTGTGCCGGATCGAACAGTTCCTGGCCCGCGGGTGGTCGGCATTCTCCGCGCAGGTCCGCCGCCAGCTCCGCCAGATCTCCTCGCGGGCCTGCTGGAGCACTGGCTCGTTCGTCGTGTTCTCCCAGGCGACGAGTTCCTCGATGAGCGCGAAGAGCCGCTGCCGCTCGACTTCGGCGAGAATATCGTCGAGCGTCGGTTCCGGCCCGGCTCGCGCCTCGACATCGCCCGCAGCCGCCGCCTCCGGCCTGGCGCCGTGGCCTTCTCCAAGCCTTTGCTCGCCGCGTCATCAGCTCCGCTCGCGCCTGCCGTCGTCGCTGGATCCGACGAGCAGCTCGTCGACATACTCCGAAGGATCATCCACCATCTGCGAAAGATCACCGCCCGCGCCGCCGCCAGCGGCCGCCGCGCCCACCAAAGATGCAGCGTGCTCGGATGGCCATGCCGGATCGATTTCTCCCGCGCCGACGCCTTGTTGATGGCTTCGCAGCGGTAACGCGACCTCGATGAGCTTCTTGCGCGTCTTGACCGGGACGTCCGTCGCGTTATCGTGAGCTGCATCGGTCTGGGTCATGAAGGTACCTCGGCACGCTGAAGCAGATCAGCCAGATGGTAATTGAC
>CAVZCE010000003.1:0-196146 GCA_963773695.1 uncultured Chloroflexia bacterium
GCTACGCGCTTGGGTCGTCCCACACCCGCCTCCCGGCGGGCCGGCGAGAATCTCCCAGGCGCCATATTCACGGGCGTACGCAACGCCCGGAACAGCCACCCGCTCCGTGCAATCGGGTCCGTATCGGCGCTCAGAGAGGGCGTCCGCTTTGAGCGTGGAGCTGGGGTGGCCTATGGGGGTCGAACCCATAACCTTCGGATCCACAATCCGATGCCGACGGGTGAATTCGCGCTCAGACTGGTTGGTCTGAGGCCGTTGACTCCCTCGCTGACTCCCTAGACCAACAGGCGACGCGTGGGTCTCGGCATCCCCGATTGAGGGTCCTACTCGTCCGACGCCTCGTCCTCGTCGTACATCTCGGGATCGTATTCGAAGAACGCGATAAGCTCGGGAAGGCCCATGATCTGGTTGGCCGGCGTGATCTCAACGGGACCACAGTCGCCATACATCTGCCCGAACATTCGCTCGGCGTAGGCAATCTCGGCCTTGGTGCGCAAAATGGCCAACTCGTTGCCGGGGTCGCCATCTGAGTTGAAGTACCAGATCTGATGGAGCTCGCCGAGCTGAGGGGTCGATTCGTGCGACATGAGGCTGCCTCTTTGCGGGTGGTGTTTCAAGCTGTCAGAGGCTGGGCGCGATTAGCAGTGTGTCAAGGGGACGACCTGGCAGTGCGGTAGGACGTCTTGTCTTCGCCGTCCCATGCGACCTTGCCCGCGGTGCCGAGGAAGCCAAGAACGTTGAAGCCCGTGTCCTGCTTGGGCTGGGGCTTGGTCTGGGCAGCCCGTTGGAGGGCGTGGGTGGCCACGATCTGCTGGACGACCCGTGCGGTGGCCGAGCAGCTGCAGGCAGCGCAGGCTGTCCTGGCGGCAGGTGCGGATCAGGTAGGCCTCGGCGACCCGGTAGGCGAGCGGGTAGTCCCAGGGGTTGGTGTCGGGGTTGGTCAGCAGCCCGACCGCCTCGGCCCCACGGGTCTGGACGATGTAGTTCTGGACCGTGGCGCTCAGGTTGTCGAACCACGCCGTGGTGTTGTCGGTCAGGGTCGACGACACCTGCGGGGTGCTGCCGGTCCCCGTGGTCCGGGTGGAGGGCGTGCTTCCCCCGCCGGAATCAGCCCCGGGCTGCAGCCCGGTCGGCGGCGGGGTGGCCACGTGGTTGGCGCAGCCCGCCTCCCCGCACAGCGCGGCATGCCCTGTCGGATCGATCAGCGTCGCCGGGTTGCCCCCGGCATACAGGTAGCGGTTGAGGCTCAAGGGTTGGCAGGACTGGCCTGCAGCGAGTCCAGGGTGGCGAAGGCGCCCAGCCCGGGGTCATAGGCGCGGGCCCCGACGTCGTCGAGGGGATGGTCGGCATCCGGCGACAGCTGCAGGCGGTCCTGGTAGCCCCACGGGTCGGGGGCCGCGGCGGAGGGATAGGCGCCGATGAGCAGGCCGTAGGCGTCGTAGCGGGCGGCACCGGTGATGGTCGCCCCATCCGCGGAGTAGAGGGCCAGCGGGGTGCCGTGCAGGTCATCGAGCACCCAGCTCTGGGTGCCGGCCGTGGACAGGCCCAGGCGAGTGCCTCCCGCATCGGCGATGGCGCTGGTGGCACTCCCGCTATCGGGGCTCAGCTGCCAGGCCGACGGGCTGGCGCCGGAGTAGGCGACGGTGGTGGTGACGCCGCCGGTCTCGCTCGAGGCGATGCGGCCCAGGGCGTCGAAGTCGAAGCTGGTGACCGCCGCATCCGGGGAGGTCAGGCCGATGAGGTGGTCGGAGGCATCGAAGGTCTAGTCGCTCTGGCCATAGGCTCCCGCGGCATAGGTCCAGCCGATGCTCAGGTTGCCGGTGGCGTCGTAGAGGAAGGGCTCGCTGGTACCGGCCGTGGTGGAGTCGATGATCTGGTCGGCGCGGTCGGTTAAGGGGTCAGATTTGGGGTCACACCCGCCCCATCGATCCCGCGAAAGGCCCGATCCTGAGCACGAATCCGGCCCAGGCGACCGGCAGTCGGAGCGGTAATGCACCGCACCCCGTCGGCCGGGCTCAGCCACCCCAGCCTCGCGCAGCAGCTCCAGGTCCTTCGGAGTTACCGGAACCGGCGGTCGCGGTTGGGAGCGACCAAGACCTGGACGTCTCGCGGACTCTGCGTCCCGTCGCATCAGGCGGCCGGGCATCCCGCGTCGACGCGGCCAACGCCGCCTACTACAACGCAGGTCCCCTTCCTGGAAGTCGGCACGGCTGATGTCGACGCCCAGTCCCCGCGGAAGGCGGCCTGCACCTCCGGTGGCGACACCGGCAAGAAGTAGGTCAGCATGATCCGGCCGAGCAGCGTGACGAGCTTGAAGACCGCGCCGAAGGCGAGCAGTGCGTCGGCGGTCAGGTTCTCGACAGCTCAGGGCCAAGGCAGCCAGAATCGACTGTGGGCCTCCAGCAGATCCCTGTAGCGCTGTTCGAGGGCGGCCCACGCCGAGTCGGCTCGTTCCACGAACTCGGTGGTAATCATGGCGTGAGCCTCCATTGCCGCCAGCCGGAGGCGTAGGTGGTCAACCATGTCCGAACGGAGTGCAGCCCACTCTGCATCGGGTGCGCTGAGAAGTTCGAGGCGGTTGATGATCGCCGCGAACTGGCTCCGGTACTCTGCCGCATCGGAAACCTGCCTAGCCTTGAGCTGATTGATGGCAGCCAGCACACCCGCTAAGTGAGTGGCAAACTCCCGATCGGCCGCAGGAGTCGGTGAGAGGACATCACCGACCATGAAGACGAGCGCCGCCTCGACCACTAGCGTCGAACCTGCCACTGTGGTAGCCAGTTGGATGTCGAGCGTTGCGAATGCCAATCCCTGCATTCCAAGCATCGCGAGCATCATGATGAGCGTCCGCCAAGAGCGCAGACCGCGACGCGCGAGGGCATACGCGCCGACAGCCGCTGTGGCTATCGGAATGCTGAACAGCACAAGGGGTCCTCAGCTATCTAGTGGTCTTTCCCTGATTCGAACCGGGGTCCCTCTTCGGGGTTGGCGCCGAAGATCGGCAGCCAGCTAAGGGCCGCTGCGAGTCCCGCCACCAGGGCCCGGCAGCGCATAGTGCTGCATCTGCCTGGGCCGGGCGGGCCCAAGTGGACGGTAGGGGTGACGGTTCGAAGCACCTCGAGGGGGGCGGGATTCGCGGTAGGGATCGGCGCTGGGCCGGGTTTTGCGTAGGCGGGCTGCTGAGCGACCGGAATGCTGATGTCGATGCTCGGAGCGTGCGTAGCCGCAGCTGACTCAGAGACGAACAGGGCGCCAAGGAGGGCGCCGATGCCAAGACACACCAGGGTGACTGATCCTCCCACCGCGAGGCCCTCAGGCCCAAGTACCGCGGCCGCGAGAGCCTGCGTGCATCGTCCGCTTGGGTCGGTGACGCCGGTCGGATCGTTCGACCCATAGGCGTACGCGGTCACATACGGGTCGAAAGTCGAGCCGCTTACCGGGTCGGTCGTTAGGAACCGCCCCGTGCCCGGGGCATACTGGCGGGCCCGCAAGTAGTAGAGGCCGGTGGTGGCATCGAGCTGCTCCCCCGCGAAGCCGAATGGCTGCGTTGCTGGAGCGCCAGTGCCTGACGCCGTCTCGCGCGCATCGCCGAACGGGTAGTACTCGGACCAGGCCAGCGAGGCGCCCGTTCCGTCGGTGAGGTCGGTGACCGAGCCAAGGCCGTCGGCGTGGTAGAAGCTGGTCGAAGCCCCGACGAGCGTCTGGCTGACCCGCTTGGCACCATAGGTGTAGAAGGCGATCAGCGTCCCGCTGGCGTCCCGCAGCTGCGCGAGCTGCGGCAATGCGTGGTTGCGATCCCAGACGAAGTCTGTGGTGCTGCCCGATGTCGTGGCGGACAGGCGCGTCCCGTCGCCGGCGTAGGTGTAGGTCTCGGTCGCGGTGCCGGTGCCCGCGCTGACGAGGCGGTCGGCACGGTCGTACCCATAGATCGTGGCACCCGCGCTCAGCTGGTTGCCGTTGGCGTCGTAGGAGAGGGTCTCCGAGGAAGTCGTATAGCTGACCTGGACGCTGACGGCGTCGAGGCGGGCCGAGAAGTTGGACCCCTTGGCCCGGGTGACGCCGATCCGCACCGCAAACCCGCCTCCGGCCAGGTCCGCCCGGGTCAGACCGCTCAGATGGAAGGTCTGGACCGTGTCTCCCGTCGGCGACGAGGCGTTGGTCAGAGGAGTGCCGAAGAGCGTCCCGCCCAGGAGGGCCTGGGCGCTCAGAGTCCCCTGCGCGTTGCTGCTGCTGACCGCCCATTCGACGCTGACCACCACGTCGTCGATGGTTGCGTCGGCCGGCAGGGCCGACAGGCCGAAGGCGCTGTAGTCCTCGGTCAGGGTCTGGTTCTTGGCAGGGCTGGCGGTGGCATACACATCGTCGGAGAGGTAGCCGGACGAACCGTTCGACCACTGGCCGGACGCCGAGGACGGCGCGCGTTGGAGCGCACCGGGGAAGGCACCCCCAGCGATCCCGGTGAGCTGGTCGGCGGCGTTGTAGGCATAGGTGCTGGTGCCAGCGTCGCTTGACTCGCTCAGCCGGTTGCCGACCGGGTCGTAGGTGTAGTCGCGGAAGGTGTCGGTTGGCGTGGTCTGCGGGGTCGGCCGGCTGGCCAGTCCGCCGACACAGTCGATGCAGGTCATGGGCGTGGCGGGAGGTCCGGCCGGGCAGCTCGACGAGGACCAGCACGCCTCAGTGAGGCGGTTGAGCTCGTCATAGGCATAGGTGACCGTGTCCTCCCGGGTGGTCATCGCGGTGCGGTTGCCAGCGGCATCCAGGGCGTAGGTGAAGCGCGACAGGGTCTGGCTGGCCGTGGTGTTGGCCACCTCCAGCAGGCGTCCCGCCCGGTCGTAGGCGTAGCGAGCGGTGATCCCCTCGGCGCCGGTGGCGGTCAGGAGGTTGCCGGCGGGATCGTAGGTGTACGTCGTCGACCCCGCGCTGACCAGGCGGGCGTCGTCGTCGTAGGTCAACGACTGGGCCGACTCCCCAGGGTACTGGCGGCTGGTGAGATTGCCGGCATCGTCATAGCCATAGCTGAAGGTCTGTGAGCCGCGAGTGACCGAGGCCAGCAGGTTGAGCGGGTTGTAGGTGGAGGTCTCGGTCCCGGCACCATCAGTCATCGAGGTCTGGTTGCCGTTGCCGTCGTACCCGTAGGTCACGTCCGGGGTCGATGCGTCGTGGTAATGGACGGCGCTCAGCCGGTTGAGGACGTCGTAGACGTAGTCGACCTGGTGGCCGTTGGCGTCGGTCACGTCGGTCTGGTTGCCGTCCTGGTCGTAGCCGTAGGTCCAGGTCCGATCCAGCGGCTCGGTCATCGAGGTCACGCGCTTGGCGAGGTCGTACCTGTAGCTGGTGACGTCCTGGTTGGCGTCGGTGCGGCTGACAAGGTTGCCGACGTCGTCGTAGGCATAGGCGGTCACCCCATTCGCGGCGTCGGTGACCGAGGCGAGATGGTTGTCCTCGTCGTAGACGTAAGTGGTGGTGTGCCGGTTAGCATCCGTGAGGGCGAGCAGGTTGCCGACGTCGTCGTAGGTGCGGGTCTCGGTGCCGCCCAGGGGATCGGTGGTGGTCAGCAGGCGATCGTCCGGGTCATACGTGTAGGTCGTGGTGTAGTCGGCCGGGTTCGCGCCGGCGGCGTTGCCGCGAGGATCGACGCTGGTCAGCAACCGGCCCGCAGCGTCATAGGTCATGGTCGTCCGGTTGCCGAGCGGCGTGGTGACGCTGGCGAGGTTGGCGTCTCCGTCGTAGCCGTAAGTGGTGGTCTTGCCGCGTGGGTCGGTGGCACTGATCCTCAGGCCGGTGCCGGCAGGGTCGAGACCGTAGAACCAGTGAAAGTTGCCAGGCCCGTTCCGCTCATTCAAGTTCCCGGCAGTATCGTGGCCGTAGTAGGTGGTCCAACCGTTGCCGTCGATCGTGACGGCCAGGTCGTTACGACTGTCGTAGCCGAAGGTCTCGACCGTGCTCAGCGGGCTCGGTGCCTGGCGTCGCAGCAGATTGCCGCGGCGGTCGTAGGTCAGCAGGGTGGTATTGCCGCGCCCATCGGTGATCGACGACAGCTGGAAGGCAGCGTCGTAGGTGTAGGTGGTCTGGTCGCCGAGCGGATTAGTCTTGGACAGCAGTAGGCCCGCGTCGTAGACGTCGACCCATGTGCCCCCGTTGGCGTCGGTGAAGGTCGATGTTTCCGTGGCCGGGTCCCAGTCGAAGGTGCCGCGCTTGCCGCGCGCATCGGTTTGAGCCGAGACCCGTCCATCCGGTCCGTACTCGTTGGTAACGACGGTGTGGCCGTTGGGATCGACGATGGTCTCCAGCTGCCCGGCCGCCGTGTAGGTGTAGCTCGTGCTCTTGTCGTTGGCATCGGTTACCGAGGCCAGACGCCCGTTGCCGTCATAGCCGTAGGTGATCGTGCGCGATGGCGGTCCGCTGAGCGTCTCGAGACGGCCATTCGGGTCGTACGTGAGGGAGACCGTCCGCCCCACGGTGTCGATGATCGTGGTTAGTTGGCCATTCGTGTAGGCGAACGTCAATGCGTTCCCGTTGCGGTCTTGCACGGCAGAGAGTTGACCGGATGTGTCGAACACGTACGTCGTTTGGTCAGGTTGCGCTACCTGGTACTCGCTGCCAACCGCACTCAGCTTAGAGAGCACCCCTGCGGCAGGGTAGAAGCCGCCGCCGCCATCGGCGAAGAAGGGAATGGTTGCGCCGGTCTCGGACGTGAACAGGGCATTGCCATCAGCATCGAAGTCGAGCCGCGCGCCGAGGTTGTCAACCCATCCCGGGCCGAGTGGTCCGCCAGTCGTGCGGGCGCTCGAGTAATCACGACGGAACATGAAGCCCAGGCCGCGGCCGGGCAGCTGGAAGTCTGTCGCAGAGGTGAAGTAGGCGCCCGTGAAGGTGTTGACTGGCTCGGCCTCCGACCCCGTCGGGTTGGTCTGATTGGGGTCGACCCCACCCGGCCATCGCTCGGCGGGGTCCGCCCCCAAGGCGCTGGGGTAGACCGCCACGTCGAGGAAGCTCGCGTAGCCACGATCGATGGCGCGTACCGCGAGGGTGTTGGTCGACAACAGCATCGACGTTGGAACGTCGAACTGGTAGTCGTCGTAACCGGCGCAGCCTTCCTTGGGTGGCGGGGCGCCAAGCAACTGACCATTCCAGTACACGACGACGTCGTTATCGACCGTGACGGTGACCGCCAACGGGGTTGAAGGGCTGGGGATGTCGATCGTGCGGCGCAGGAGCAGATCGGTATTGGTATCCCACGTCGTCCGGACCTGCGACCCCAAGTCGCAGCCGCCGGCCCCGAAGGGAGCACCGCCAATCCCGAAGCCGGAGTCGTCGAAGCCCACCGCCTCGAACCCCTGGAGGGCGTCATGCGAGACCTCGTCGTACTTCCAACCGTCGGCCCTGTAGGTGACCAACACACCACCCGGCGAGAGACTCTGCATCGTGTTCAGGTCGGGGTTTGCGACCGGGGCCGTCTCTCCCGCGCTCGAAGGACCCGCGGAAGTCGAGGAGCCCGATTCTGGCGGAGCAGACGGGGTTGGGCTGGGTGGCGGAGTTGGCGTGGGATCGGCCGCACGCACCGGCGATGCCGTCTGACTGAAGACCACGATCAGAACGATCCCGGCAATGGCGGCCCGCCCAACGGCTCGCGGCTCGGACACGAGTGGCTCCCTCCCTGTGCGGCCGGCCAGCCCTAACGGCTCTGCCGGCGCCTTCGCCCTACCCTACACCCCACTGCAAGTAGGAGTTGACTCAGACATCGCCCCTTCGGAGACATCGAAGGTGTCGTCGCTGCAGCCACAGGTCCTCGAGCGCCCGAACGCGCCGCTGCTGCGCCTCCCGCCACAGGCTCAGGTCCTTCTCATCGGCAGGTGGTGCGTATGGCTCGCCGATGAGGCCAAGCAACTGCGAAAGCCGTTCGTCCGACTCTCCAAGCCGTCGAACCTGATCGATGCGCCGAAGGGAGCGCTCCAGATCCTGGTTGCCAAACTGGGGGATCACCTGGGGAAACCTGGACATGAGGCTCTCGATGAAGGCGACCTCGAGAAGGGTCACTTCGCCGCGCGCGACCTCCGGCAGGAGGTATGAGCGCGCGTAGATGCCGTTGGCGATCCGCTTGGCTGCCCGGGGGGAACCGCCGGCGGCCTCGGCGACAACCTCGGCGACAGTCGATAGCTGCCGACTACCAACGTCCGGGAACAGGGACGCGAGCAGCCCAAGAATCGCATCCCGGAGATCTGCCGGAACAGGGTTGGTGAGAACGAGGTCGAGGTTGAAGAACTTGTCCAGATAGTCACGGGCACCCTGCGCGTCACCACCCATCGTCCGCACCAGATGTCGCTCGCGCTGCTGAATTACCACTGATTTCGTACGGGCCCACTCGTTCGCCACTCGGATGGTTGTGCCATACGAACACGCGTGCGAAATCTGACTCCCTAACTGACTCCCTAACTGGCGGGAAAGGGCGGTTGTCGGCGGGTTTCAGCGGTACGCAAAGCGTCCAGTCTGAGCGTGGAACTGGGGTGGCCTGCGGGGGTCGAACCCATAACCTTCGGATCCACAATCCGATGCTCTGCCGGTTGAGCTAAGGCCACCACGGAGTCCGCGCGTGGTCGCAGCGCGGAGCGCGGCGGATTCTCCCATGCCCCTCTCGGCCGGTCAAACGAGCTCCCCAGCACAAACCGATGTCGGGCGACGGGGGGTACCGCCCGTCGCGTGCTCAGCAAGCTGACCTTGCAACCGAGGAGGCTCGTCTCCTCGGTCGAGCGGTTCGTGAAGGGTGACGGGAGGACGAAGGAAGGCCTGATCCTCGGTCGTAGGGTGAGGTTGCTGAGCGGAAGCCAGGGGCGCAGGAGATACGCGGGGCGCGCGAACGGACGACATCGGTCCGGGCACGTATCCTTGCGTCATGGCGCTCTACACCCTCCTCGAGCGATCGGAGCTGACCGAACCCGTCCTCGTCGCCGCGTTCGACGGCTGGGTCGACGCGGGCCAGGCGGCCACGCTCGCCGCCGAGCAGCTCGGGACCGATGGCGGGATCATCGCCACCTTCGACGCCGACCGGATCTACGACTACCGCTCCCGGCGCCCGACGCTGGATATCGTGGACGGGGTGCTCCAGGAGCTGGACTGGCCGAAGCTGAACTTGCGCGCGACGCGTGTCGGCGAGCGCGACGTGCTGGTCCTGACCGGACCGGAGCCGGACTACCGATGGCGGCAGCTGTCCACGGAGATGGTGGGCCTGGCCCGCGAGCTCGGCGTGCGCACCTGGATCAGCCTGGGCGCCATCCCGGCCGCCGTGGCGCACACCCGGCCGGTACCCATCCTGGGCACCGCCTCGCACAGCGGGCTGCTGCCGGTGGGCGTGAACCAGGGTCCGGAGGGCCGCCTGCGCGTCCCGGCCGCCCTCGTCTCGACACTGGAGCTCGCAGCCTCCCAGGCGGGGATTCCCTCGTTGGGCTTCTTCGCCCAGGTGCCGCACTACGTCTCGGGGGCATACCCGTCCGCCGCGGTCGAGCTGCTGGCGCACGTCGGGCGCTTCCTGGAGCACGAGCTTCCGCTGGGCGAGCTGCCGATGAAGGCGCTCGAGACGCGCTCCCTCCTCGACGCGGCGACCCAGGCCGACGAGCGGACCAAGTCGCACGTCGAGCGCCTGGAGGCCATGGCCGACGAGTCGCGGCTCCCCTCCGGGGACGACCTCATCGCGGATATCGAGCGCTACCTGCGCGAACGGGGCGGCGGCCAGGGAGGTCCCGGCAGCCCGGGCGGTCGTGGCGACGGGGGGAGCAACCTCCCCAACTGACCGGCGACCGGGTGCGAGCGACGGGGGCGACTCGTCATATGCCGCGCCTCATCCGCGGTATCGGTCCCGAAGGCGCCGGGACTCGCCAGGCGCTGATCACATCAGCGTTAGGCGGGCCAGGGGCCGGTCTGCACCGACCGATGGCGCCGACCCGAGCGTGGAACCCGGGGCCGACCGGCACCTCGAGCGGCGTGGAGTCGCGTAACGCTGACAGCATCCGCGCCTGACGAGTCGAGCGGTCGAGGCGCGGTCGCGGCCACGTCGGAGAGCGCGGCCGAGCGGCTCGGGGGCCGCGCAAAGGATCAGTGCTCCCGGCCGGCTCGCAGGATGAACAGGACGATGGCGCTGCCGAGGACCGCGAGCAGCAGCGCACCCAGGAACCCGGTGGCGCGCGACTGGCCGAGCACCTCGGTCCACAGCCAGCCGCCCAGGATGCCGCCCAGGATGCCGATGAGCGTGGTGCCCAGGCATCCGTAGCGCTCGCGCCCCGGCACGAACCAGCCGGCCATGGCACCGGCCAGCAGCCCCACCAGGATCCAGCCGAAGATGCCCAGGTTCGGCATCGGGCTCCTCCTTCACTCTCAGGTCGCGTCCGGACCGATGGCGGCGCCGCCAGCGGCGAGGACGAGGGATCGGATCGTACCCGCGCTCATGATCCGGTGTCGACGGGCGTGGTGAAGTCGACCATGATCGCCCCGTTCTCGATGCGCACGGGGAACCGCTGGAGCGGGGGGTCGGTCGTCGCGAACGGGTCGCCGGCCAGCGTCCACTGGTGGCCGCGGCAGTCGGTCACCCGATCGGCTCCGAGCGAAACCGCGCAGGCTTCCACCGGGGACCACGCGTTCACGACGGCGTACTGCCCGGTCACGGTCCGGCTGATGACGACCGAGATCTCGGCGTGACCGTCGCTGGTGCGCTCGCCCTGGAGGCCGTGCGGGGCGTTGAGCAGGATCGGGCGCACCAGCGGTCCCCCCGTGAGGTCGCCCACGGCGGCCACCGCGTACACGCTGTCGTCGCGCGGCGGGGCGACGCTGAAGATGAAGGGGCGAACGAGCAGGAGCAGCCCGAAGAGGACCACGAAACCGCCGAACGCCATCACGGCGTAGCGGAGGACGCCATCTCTCACGCGACCCGCTCCTCGTCGACGTCGCCCGGATCTGCCGGCAGCCGCGCGAGGTCCTCCGGCGCGACGTCTCCGGGCGGCCGGAGCTCCACGAGCACTGCGCCGACAGCGTTGTAGAACACCGTTCCCGCCCGATGGACGGCGCGGTCCTCCAGCCGGCGCGTGACGAGGGTCGTGTGACCGTGCAGCCACAGCGGCGGGCGGAGGCGATCGGCGAGCCAGCGCAGCGGCAGCGAGCCGCGGTGCATCCGGTCCGGCCCGTCGTTGATGCCGCGCGGGGCGACGTGGCTGAGGAGCAGGGCGGGCGAGCGGGCGGCGCGCCACCGCAGCCGCGCGTAGGCACCCACGACGGCCCGCCAGGTCGTGAAGTCGCGGACCTGGAGGCCACCGCCACCGTGGAACGGGATCCCGTTGAAGCCGACCACGGTCAGGCCGCTCGTCGCCCACGGGCGCCCGTCGCGCAGCGGCTCCGGCAGGTGGACCGCCGTCGCCTCGCCGGTCGCCCAGGAGCCGCCCACGTCGTGGTTGCCGCGCACGTAGGCGAGCGGGGCGTTGAACGCATCGGTGACGAACTGCAGGTAGTCCACCGGGAGGTCCCCACAGCCGACGACCAGGTCGACGCTGCCGAGCCGCCGGCGGGTGACGGCGGAGTCGAGGGTCTCGTCGATCTCGTCGGCGACGGCGAGGATGCGAAACGGGCGGCCCCCGCGTGCGCCGAAAAGCCGTTCGTCGGGCCACGGAAGACGAAGAGAGGAGGTCACGATCCGTCGCCGTCCGTCGCGGCCTCATCCCCGGCCTCGCCCGGCGAAGGCTCCGCGAGGTGATCCGGACTCAGGCCCAGCACCTCCCGTGTCGGCTCCTCGGCGCGGATGTTCACGCGCTGGGTGAGACGCCCCTCACCGGCCTGTCGCACGGCATCGGATACAACGGTCGCGCCCGTCGACACGTCGTGCCCGTGGCTCGGAACGCCGGCGAGCAGGAGCTCGGTCACGTCCGCGTCGATCGCCGCCGCGCCGATCCTCCGGGCCGCTCCCACCCGGTTGTGCCCGTCCACGACCCAGTACTCGTCACCCACCTGCACGAGCTCGACCGGAGGAAGGACCACGAGCCGCTCCATGGCCTCGGTGATCCGCTGCCAGCGCGCCTCCCAGTTCTTGCCGCGCAGGGCGGGCAGCGGCAGGAAGTCCGCCGTGTTCTGGGTGGGGTGCCGGGCGGTGCCGACGATGGCGTCGAGCGCTACCTCGCGCACGCCCCGGGGATGCCGGCTGGCGGCCAGCGCGTCGGGATGGCGGTCGTAGAGCGACGGGAGCGGCTCGCGGTTGAGGAATCGCTGCCGGGTGCGTTTCAACAGCATCTGGGCGGGAATGATCTCACTTGGTTGCCGGGTGGTACGCGAGAAGGGGTCGTCACGGTTGCCGTGGGTACTATCATGCTGAGCGTGGGCAGTCCTGCCCAGCCGATTGTGCCCCGAGTCCAAGGAGGGTTCTACCGTCCGATGGCCACGGTGACCTTTGACCACATGGTCAAGCGCTACGCCGGCGACGTTCTCGCCGTGAACGACCTGAACCTCGAGATCCTCGACGGAGAGTTCCTGGTCCTGGTAGGGCCCTCGGGCTGTGGCAAGACCACTGCGCTCCGCTGCGTCGCCGGCCTCGAGGAGATCAGCGACGGGAAGCTCCGGATCGGCGATCGCGTCGTCAACGACGTTCCTCCCAAGGACCGGAACATCGCCATGGTGTTCCAGAGCTACGCCCTCTACCCGCACATGAGCGTCTACGACAACCTGGCCTTCGGGCTGAAGCTGCGCAAGACGCCGAAGGACGACATCAAGCGGCGGGTCGACGAGGCGGCCCAGATCCTGGGGCTCGGCCAGCTCCTCGATCGCAAGCCCAAGGCGCTCTCCGGCGGCCAGCGCCAGCGCGTCGCGCTGGGGCGAGCCATCGTCCGCGAGCCCGCGGTCTTCCTCATGGACGAGCCGCTCTCCAACCTCGATGCGAAGCTCCGCGTCGAGACTCGTGCGAACATCGCGCGGCTCCACCAGCGGCTGGGCACCACGACCGTCTACGTCACCCACGACCAGGTCGAGGCCATGACGATGGGCGATCGCATCGCGGTCATGCGCGACGGCGTCCTCCAGCAGGTCGGCACGCCCCAGGACCTGTACGACCATCCTGCCAACGTCTTCGTGGCCGGGTTCATCGGCTCCCCCGCCATGAACTTCACGACGGCCACCATCAAGGACGGCACGATCACCGTGGGAGCCATGAAGCTCACCGCCTCGGGCGCCGCGAGCGACATGATCCGGGAGCGCGCAACCGGCTCGACCGTGCTCCTTGGATTCCGCCCGGAGCACCTCGACCTCGTCGAGTCGGGCGGTGCGGTGCTCAAGATCCCGGCCAAGGTCGACGTGGTGGAGTACCTCGGCAACGAGGAGCTGATCCATGCCGTCGTCGAGAGCAACGAGGTGGTTGCCCTCGTCCCGTCCGATCGCCGCGTCAAGGAGGGTGAGCAGATCGAGCTGACAGTGCCCGCCGAGAAGCTGCACATGTTCGATCCGGAGTCGGAGAGGAGCCTGATGAACTGAGGACCCGGCCGCCGGGCCGCGGCCGCAGGGAGAGCGGTCCGCTCCGGCGACAGCAGGGAAGCTCACTGGTCGCGCAGGGTTGCGCGCGAGTTGCACAGGGCGGAGGCGAGTGCGCCCTCAGCAGTAGGAGGACACATGAGATCTCGCTGGCGATTCATGACACCGGTCTTCGTGATCGGGCTCGTCCTGGCGGCGTGTTCGTCAGGATCGAGCACCAGTCCCGTGGCGAGCGGATCGCAGCCCGCTGCCAGCGGCAGCGCGGCAACGTCGGACCTCACGGGCCAGACGGTGAACGTCATCGGCACATGGTCCGGGAGCGAGCAGGATGCCTTCCTGCAGATGGTCAAGCCCTGGGAGGACCAGACCGGCGCCACGGTCAAGTACACCGGGACGCGTGACATCAACACGATCCTGGCCACGGGCGTCGCGTCCGGCGTCCTGCCGGACCTTGCCGGACTGCCCGGTCCCGGCCAGATGGCGGAGTACGCCCAGGCCGGCGCGCTGAAGCCGCTCGACAACGTGCTCGACGTCAGCACCTACACGAGCGAGACCTCTCCTGGTCTCGTCAAGCTCGGCCAGGTGAACGGCCAGACCTACGGCGTCTTCATCAAGGCGTCGATCAAGGGCCTGATCTGGTACAACCCGAAGCTGCACGACTACAGCGGAAGCCCGCCCGGCACCTGGGATGACCTGATGAGCCAGGGCAAGGCGAACCAGGGCAACGCGCAGGCACTGTGGTGCCTGGGCCTCGAATCCGGCGCCGCATCCGGCTGGCCCGGCACGGACTGGATCGAGGAGCTCGTGCTCCACGCCGCCGGTCCCGATACCTACACCAAGTGGTACCAGGGCCAGGTCAAGTGGACCGACCCGGCCATCAAGCAGGCATTCACGACCTACATGCAGGACGTGGTGGCCAACACCTATGGCGGCGGGCAGACGGCCGTCGCGACCAACTTCGCCAACGCCGGTGACCCGCTCTTCAAGAGCCCGCCCGGATGCGAGTTCCTGCACCAGGCCAGCTTCATCACCGGCCTCGGTGACTTCCCGAACCAGAAGTCCGGCACGGACTACAACTTCTTCCCGTTCCCCGCAATCGACCAGCAGTACGCCACTGCAGTGGAGGGTGCCGGCGACCTGTTCGGCATGTTCCACGACACCCCGGCAGCCAAGTCGCTGATGGCCTACCTGGTGACCGCCAAGGCACAGGACATCTGGGTCAAGCTCGGTGGAGCGCTCTCGGCCAACAAGAACGCCACCGACTATCCGGATGACATCAGCAAGCGCTCCGCGGACCTCCTCGCCAACGCCCAGCAGTTCGTGTTCGACGCCTCGGACAACATGCCGAGCGCCATGAACTCGGCCTTCTGGACGGCGATGGTCGACCTGACCCGCGGCAAGAAGACGATCGACCAGGTGCTGTCCGACCTCGACAAGGTGCAGACGGACGCCTACGCGTCGTCGAGCTAGTCCAGCTCGGTAGCCGAATCGGAGGGCGGAGCTCCGCCCTCCGATTCGCTTCCCACCGCAAGGGAGGTGCGCAATGGACAACCTCTTGCTGGCCGTCATCGTGGTGGTGGGGGTGCCGGCCGTCCTGGCCGGCTACATCTGGGGTACCGAGCAGGTCTTGCGCGCCGTTCCCGAGCGTGCCAAGCCCCGCCTCCGGCCGTGGCTGTGGCTGGGGCCCGCCCTCGCCTTCCTTGGCGTGTTCCTCGTCTACCCGACCGTCGGTACCATCATCCGCAGCTTCCAGAGCGCCAGCCTCACCAACGTGAAATGGGTCGGGCTGGACAACTTCGCGTGGTTCTTCGGCAACGACGCTGCGGTGACCGCGCTGAAGAACAACGTCATCTGGCTCGTGCTCATGACCGGGCTCGTCGTGGGCCTGGGACTCCTCGTCGCCGTGCTGGTGGACCGAGTGCGCTACGAGTCCGTGGCGAAGAGCGTGGTCTTCCTCCCGCTCGCGATCAGCATGGTGGCCGCCGGCGTCATCTGGCTCTTCATGTACGAGTTCAACGCCCCGGGGTCGACCCAGATCGGAACGCTGAACGGCATCCTCCAGGGCCTGGGAACAGGGCCCTATGCGTTCGTCCAGAACGACACGGCGAGCCTCAACACCATCTTCCTCATCATCGTGATGGTCTGGATGTGGACCGGGTTTGCCATGGTGATCATCTCGGCCGCCCTGAAGGGGATCAACCCCGAGCTGCTGGAGGCCGCCCGCGTTGACGGGGCCACCGAGTGGCAGGTCTTCAGGTCGATCGTCTTCCCGCTCCTGGTCCCGACCATCGCGGTCGTTTCAACCACGGTCGTGATCACGGCCCTCAAGACCTTCGACATCGTCTACACGATGACGAACGGCCAGTTCAACACGGACGTGATGGCCAACCTGATGTACAAGGAGTTCAACGCCTTCCCGCAGCAGTTCGGGCGCGGCGCCGCGATCGCGGTGGTCCTGCTCCTGGCGGTGGTGCCGGTCATGGCCTTCAACGTCCGACAGTTCCGAACGCAGGAGGCGATCCGATGACGGCCGTCGCAGCTCCAGCCGAGCAGCCCCGGGCGCGGGCTGGCTGGTTCACGCGCTATCGCGGCCGCATCGGCCTGCACGGCACGATCGTCATCCTGATGATCGTCTGGCTGATCCCCACCATCGGGCTGCTCGTCAACTCCTTCCGTCCGGCCTCCGTCATCACCCAGAGCGGCTGGTGGACGGCGATCTTCCCGCCCTACAACCTGACCTTTGACAACTACCTCAACGTCCTGAGCTCGTCCGGGACGACGAGCATGGCCCAGGCGTTCGTCAACAGCCTGTTCATCAGCATCCCGGCCACGCTCATCCCCATCTTCGTGGCGGCCTTCGCCGCGTATGCGTTCAGCTGGATGGAGTTCCCTGGCCGCAACTTCCTCTTCCTGGCCATCGTTGGCCTGCTGGTGGTCCCCCTCCAGTCGACCTTCATCCCGATCCTGCTGCTCTTCAAGAGCTGGGGCATCCAGGGGACCTTCCTGGCCGTCTGGCTGGCGCACACCGGCTATGGCCTGCCTTTCGCGGTGTACCTGCTCCGCAACTTCATGGGCGCGCTGCCGCGGGAGGTGTTCGAGTCGGCGGCCATCGACGGTGCGTCGCCGGTGACCAGCTTCTTCCGGCTCGCCATCCCCATGAGCGTGCCGGCCATCGCCGCTCTCGCGATCTTCCAGTTCCTGTTCGTCTGGAATGACCTGCTGGTGGCGTTGATCTACCTCGGCGCGACGAACCCGCAATACCTGCCGATGACGGTGAACATCGCCAACCTGGTGAACGCCTACGGCGGCGGCTGGCAGCTCCTGGCGCCGGCCGCGTTCATCTCGATGATCCTTCCGCTGGTTGTCTTCTTCAGCCTCCAGCGCTACTTCGTGCGCGGCATCGTGGGCGGCTCGGTCAAGGGCTGATCGCCCCCGCTCCGCACGCTCCACGACGAGCCGTCGCCCTCCGAGGGCGGCGGCTCGCTTCGTCCTCACGGCCGGGCGCCGGCGCGCAGCGGGCGGACTGGCGCGGCCCGTGCATGCCCCGGAGCAGGAGGAGGTGCCCAATGACCAGTGAAGAGCTCAGCCGTCCCGACGAGCATGAGCGCGAGGTCGCGCGCCGGGAGGCCGAGGCCACGGGACGTGAGCCCGACCTCGTCGAGGAGACCTCGGACAGCCGCATTGCCGGGAGCGGCGGCCAGGAGGAGTACGCCGACGAGGTCGCGGCCGAGCGGACGGGCCGGACCGGCGAAGAGGTCGAGCGCGAGGAGGAGGGTGACGAGCGGACCGGGGAGGCGGCCCGCTGGTTCACCGGCTGAGCCGACCGGTCCGGGCTATCCCAGGCGGGTGAGGATCGACTCCCGGTCGAACGCCCACGAGCCGATGGCGAGGACGACGCCGGTCAGGCACAGGACCGCGAGATCGCCCGCGATCACCTGGCCCATGGAGAAGGTCGCCTGGCCCCCCACGAACTGCGCCACCGCGATGGCGATGATCGGCAGCACCACGAAGCCGCCGATCTGCTGAGCGCTGCGCGCGTCGCTGACCCGGCTGGAGACGACGATCCCGAGCAGCACGCTGAAGAGGCAGATCAGCGGGACCAGGGTGGCCATGGCAGTGAGCCACACGTCGCTGAAGACCAGGCGCGTGAGGCGCGGATCGGCGATCGCGCCGTTGACCAGCCCGTAGCCGGCATACACGGCCCAGGTGGCGACAACCGCCGGCAGCGCGGCCGCGATGGTCTTGCCGGCCAGCAGCTCCGGCACCTCCATGGGGGTGGCGAGCTGGGGCTCCAGGGAGCGCGACTGCTTCTCCCCGATCACCGACTGCGTGGCGAGCGCCATGGGCACCATGGCGGGGATGAGGAGGAAATAGGCCATGAAGTTCGTGACGATGAATCCCTGAGCGGCGAGCTTCACCGGCAGGTCCGGGAAGTTGGAGATGAACTGCTGGATCTGGCCGATCTGCCTGGGGTCCAGGTCGTGGGTCTGGATGAACCAGACGAGGCCCGTGGGGATCGCCGCGAAGATGACCGCGGGGAACGCCACCGCGCCGAGCAGCAGCCGGTTGGAGCGGATGTCGCGCCACTCCTTGCCGAAGACCGCCCAGATGTAGCCCGGTCGCATCAGGGTCCCTCCCCGCCGCCTAGGCGGCGTTCTCCGCGCCGCTGACGTGGACCGATGTCGGCGCCTCGATGTCCCGCTCCCCCGCCTCACCCACGAGATGCAGGTAGACCTCCTCCAGGGAGGCGGCCTCCTCCGTCACCGCGACGATTCGCGCTCCGTGGGCGACGAGAGCAGCGACGAGCTCCGGATTGTCGCGACGCGGGTCGTGGACCTCCACCTGGAGACCACCGGGCTCCGTTACCGCCGAGCTGACGAACGGGAGCGGCGCCAGTGCCTCCACCAGCCGGCGCGCCTCGCCGTCGCTCCCCGCGAGCTCCACGCGCACCGTGGCGGTTCGCCCGTGGCGGCGCAGGCCGGCCGGCGTGTTCACCATGAGGAGGGACCCGCGCATGATCCCGATGCGGTCCGACAGGCGCTCCGCCTCGTCGAGGTTGTGGGTGCAGATCACGATCGAGCGACCGGCGTTGCGCAACGTGGACACGAAATCGCGCACCGTCTTGGCGGCGGAGGGGTCGAGACCGCTCGTGGGCTCGTCGAGGTAGATCACCTCCGGCTCGTGGAGCAGGGCACGCGCGATCGCCACCTTCTGGCGCATGCCCTTGCTGAAGCCGCCGACGCGCCGGTCCCCCATCCCCTCCAGGCCCACCACCGCCAGGTAGCGGTCGACCGCTCGCCGCAGCTCGCCGGATCGCAGGCCGTAGAGGCGACCGTAGTAGGCCAGGTTCTGGCGGGCGGTGAGCTTGTCGTGCAGGCCGGGAGACTCGGTGAGGATGCCGGAGATGGCCCGGATGCGGGCGGAGTCGTGTCCGAGGGCCAGGCCGTTGACTGCCGCGCCGCCTCCGGACGGGACGATGAGCCCGGCCAGCATGCGGACCGTCGTCGTCTTCCCGGCCCCGTTGGGTCCGAGCAGGCCGAAGATCTCGCCGTCACCGACCGTGAAGGAGAGATCCTTCACCGCCTCGATGGCGCCGAACCGCTTGGCCAGGCCGCGGACCTCGATCACCGGGTAACGAACCCCCTTCGGCATGCGGTGCTCCGGGCCCGCACTCTAGCAGGCGAGACCGCGTTCGGCGCCCGGTACGATGGTTGCACTCCACCGGCTGCATACAGGAGGTTCATGACGCATGGCGGAACGCACGGTGAACAGCCGGCGCGCGTTCGACGGCAAGCTGCTCAAGCTGCGCGTCGACGAGGTGCAGCTGGACGGCGGGCACACGACGACCCGCGAGATCGTGGAGCATCCCGGCGCGGTGGCAATCGCGGCCTGGGACGGGAAACGCCTGGCCCTCGTACGCCAGTGGCGCCATCCGACAGGGCGCGAGCTGCTCGAGATTCCTGCCGGCACGCTCGACCCACACGACGCCGGGCGGCTCGCCACCGCCGAGCGCGAGCTGGCCGAGGAGGTGGAGGTCTCGGCGGATGACTGGGAGGAGGGGCCCTCCTTCTTCACCGCGCCGGGGTTCTGCACCGAGTACATGACCCTCTTCCTCGCCAGGGACCTCCATCCGGCCACAGGGGCCGGTCACGACGACGACGAGGAGATCGAGGTCGAGTGGATGACGCTCCGCGAGGCGCTGCACGCCGTCGACGAAGGGCGCATCGAGGACGGGAAGACGATCGCGGCAGTGCTCTGGCTGGCGAGACGGCTTGGCGACGGCGCCGGCATCGGTCCTGGGGAAGGCTGACCACCATGTGGCAGCTGGCCGTCCCATGGTGGGAGATCATCCTCCGGTCACTCGCGGTCTACATCGCACTGCTGGCCGTCCTGCGGGTGTTCGGAAAGCGCGAGGTGGGTCAGTTCACCCTCTTCGACCTGGTGCTCATCCTGCTGGTGGCCAACGCGGTCCAGCCAGCGATGACCGGGCCTGACAGCTCGCTCCTGGGCGGCCTCATCATCATCGCCACGCTGGTGGGTGCGAACCACCTGCTCTCGGTGGCGCGCCAGCGGTTGCCGTTCATCGCGGAGCTCCTCGAGTCCAAGCCGACCGTGATCGCCAGCGACGGCCAGTGGGACACCAGGGCCATGGACCGTGAGGACGTCACCATTGAGGAGGCGGAGATGGCGCTGCGCGAGCACGGCATCGCCGACGTCCGCGAGGTGGAGATAGCGGTCCTGGAGTCGGACGGGTCGATCAGCGTGGTCCCCAAGGACAAGAGCGGCCCTGAGCAGCGGCGTCGCAGGCGCATGCGCGTCCTTCGTCACCTATAGGCGGCGGGCCCGCCCTCGACGGCCTCCACGCGGCGCAAAGCGCGCTGGTAGTCCTCGTTCTCGGGGTGGAGGCGCACCGCCATGCGCAGGTGCCGGCGCGCAGCATCACGGTCTCCGAGGCGCGCCTCGGAGAGGCCCAAACCGAAGAATGCGTAATGGGCGAGCGGGTTGTGCTCGACGATCTCGCGGAAACGCGCCGCGGCGAGGCGATGCGCCCCCTGGTTGTAGTAGGCCTGACCGAGCGCCTCGAGGATGGACGCCTTCCCGGGCTCCAGCCGGCTGGCGCGCTCCAGCACGACGGCGGCGGCCCCTGGGTGGCGATCGGCGAGCAGGCGGCTGCCGCGCCGGAAGAGCTCGTAGGCGGACTCGCGCTCACCGTCGGATGGCATCGGTTCGGGGTCGGGTCGCGGTCGCGGCGGCATGGGTGAGCGTGCTCTAGATCCCCAGGTCGATCCGCTCCAGCCGGGGGTTCTCGCTCCGCCCCGGGATGCGACCCCGCTTGGCGATGGGCCGACCGTCGATCTCCTTGAGATCTCCGGTGAAGTCGATGGGGCTGGCGTCGCTGATCGCGGAGCCCACCGCGAACGAGTCGACCGGGGCGTTCGCCGCCTTGAAGTAGCCGATGCGCTCGACGTCGAGGCCGCCGGAGACCACGATCCGCACGTCGCGGTGCCCCGCCAGGTCCAGCCGGGCCCGCACCTCCTTGACGAGGTCCGCGGTGACCCGGCCGCGCTCGGACGGCGTGTCCAGGCGAACCCCGAAGAGCCGTCCGTTCAGCGCGTCGGCGACCCGCAGCGCCTCTTCCGCCTCGTCCTTGAAGGTATCGACCAGCGCGATGCGCGGAACGTCGGGGTCCACGTGGCGGTCGAATGCCTCCAGCGCGCGGACCGTGTCGCCGAAGATGAGGACCATGGCGTGGGGCATGGTGCCCGTGGGCGACAGGCCCGCCAGCCGTGCGCCCGCCGGCGTGGAGGCGCCGATGCAGCCGCCGACCACGCTCGCGTAGTCCATCTGGTCCGCGATGGACGGGTGGACGTGTCGTGCGCCGAAGCTGATGACCGGGATGGGGGCGGCCGCGTCGACGATCCGCCGGGAGGCGGTTGCCCACCCCGTCGACTGGGACAGGATGCCCAGGATCGCGGTCTCGTACAGCCCGAAGGCGGAGTAGCGCGCACTGATGCGCATGACCACCTCCTTCGAGGTGATCGCGTCGCCGTCGTGGAGCGATTCGACGACCGGCACCGGGTCGAGCCGCTTGCCGTGGTCGAGGATCTCGCGGAGGTAGGAGAGCGCCTCCTCCGCCCCGCACAGGATCGCGTCCGCGCGGCAGAAGACCTCCATGACGACGACCGGGTCGAGCCCCTCCGCGGCGAGGATCCGTTGCGACCGGTCGAAGTAGATGTCGGCGGTCTCACCGGAGAGGACGTCGGCGGCAGGTTGGAAACGAGGCGTGTGTGCCGCGCGGTCGCTCGTTTCCGGGGTCATGGATCGGCAGTGTAGCAGCGGCGACGGATCACCCGCCGTGCGACCGGCCCCGTGCCGCCCGCATCCGCCAGCGGCGGAGGAGGATGCTGGTCGCGGCGGCGAGGACGGCCAGCACGGCGACGCCGATCGCCAGGCGCACGACGCCGGTGGCCTGCGCATCCCGGTCGGCGGCGACCGCCCGGGCCACCTCGTCCGCCGCGGCGGTGAGGTCGCCGCCGGCGAAGACGCCGGCCGCCCGCGCCAGCAGGGCGCGCGGAGCGCTCGCCCCCGCCAACCCGAGGCGCTGGACGGGATTCGGGTTCCGCGCGATCCGCTCGTCGGCGTCACGGTAGGCGGCCACGAAGGCGGATTCCGCGCTCAGCTCCGACTGCGTGCGCTCGTCGGCCCCATTCGAACGCCACAGGCTCACCAGCCGGTCCGGACCGGAGAGGCCGGCGGCGCCCAGGTCGGCCACGAAGGCATCTCGCTTCGGAAGCCACGCGCTGGCGTCCGCCATTTCCACGCGCGCCTCGGCAAAGCGCCAGTCGGCCATGAGGCCACGGATCGGCTGCGGCACGCCCCAGTCGCCGGCGGCGATGGTGAGGGCAGCGTAGTCGGAGCGGGCGGCGGTGCGCTGCGGCAGGAGGGACTGCTCGGCGGTGGTGAGGACGTTCTCGGCGAAGAGGCCGGAGAGCCCGCTGTCGCTCAGCTGCTCGAGCTGGTCGAGGAAGCGTTCCGAGGTGAGCGGGAGGAGGGAGACGACGGCCTGGCCGGTTCCGGTGTCCGGGCTGCCGGGATCGTAGGCGCCCTGGCCGGCAGCCACCCGCGCCAGCACCTGCTGCAGCCCGTCCTGACCCACGACCGCGACGATGCGGTTCACCACGTCCCACGACGCCGCGTAGCCATAGGCATCCTCGGCAGCGTCGCTCGGAGTCACCGGCCCGGTCCCGGATCGCTCGGTCCATGCGTCGAGGGGCACCGCCGACGCGGAGCGCGTCGCGCTCTCCCGTGCCGGATCGTAGGGGACCGCCAGGCCGAGCTGCTGAGCGGCTCGAGCGGCCGACTCCGAGGCGATGCCCTCGCGGATCCAGCGCTCACCTGCCAGCGCCGACCCGAGCCAGATGTGCGCCGCCTGGTGCAGGATCGTGAACGGGGCGGCATCGAAGGCTATCCGGATCTCCTGGGATCCGGCGACCGGCTCGGCGAGCTCGTTCGCTCCCACCGGCAGGGACTCGGTGATCACCATCGGCCCCAGGGCGGTGTACGGCAGGCCGATGGCACCCTGCAGCACGGGGAGCGCGCGCGCCAGCAGGTCGAGCGTCCTCGTCCCCCATGCCGCATCGTCCGTCCAGGCGCGCACCTGGAGGTCCATGGTGCCGCCCTTGAGCGGGATGCTGCGCCGCAGCGTCTCGTAGCCGGCGGCCCTTGTCGCGGTCAGGAGGGCGAGCCATCCCGGCGGATCGGCAATGGGTCCGCTGGAGAGGACGGTCCGCCCGTTCACGGCCGAGGACGTGAGGGCGTCCCCCACGGTGGCGACCGTGAAGCCGGCGGGCAGCATGACCGAGACGCTGCCCGACGTCCCGTAGCCCCATACCGGCAGGATCACCGCGGAGGTCCGGATGCGAACCTCCGGGTTGGCTCCATCGGCCAGGCGGTAGCTCACCGTGAACGAGGCCGCCTTTCCATAGCGGAGCGGCGTGCGCAGCGCGACGGTCACCACGCGTCCCGCGCCGGACGTCCCGAGGGTCGCGGTCAGCGCCCCGCTGCCGTCGCGCGCCGCCGGCGCGGTCGCGCCGTCCTGCACCGGGATCGGCACCGCCCTGAACAGGCTGTAGCGGCCCGCGGGGTCCGGCGTGGTGTTCGTGAAGGTCACGGCCACCGTCACGTCCACCGTACCGCTCTCCGGGCTGACGTCGTAGGTCGCCACCGTCTCCATGGTGTAGGGCTGTGCGGCGCGCGCGGTGGATCCGGGCGCCGCAGCCGTGACAAGGCCGATCGCGGCGAGCAGGGCAAGGGCCACGGGCGCCAGGCGCCTCATCGGGGAGCGCCGCGCAGCCAGGTGCCGAGGCCGCGCCGCCGCCGCCCGGGCTGGGGCGGCTCCCACGGGGGCATTTCGCTGATCAGCTCTCCGCGATGCGCCGCCAGCAGCTCGCGGTTGCGCCCCCGGCGGCCGGCCGGGTCGGGCAGGATGCCGCGATCCGCCACCGCCGGGGCGGTCTCCTCGAGCAGCCGATCGGCGACGATGGTCAGCCGCACCAGGGTCCGGGCCGTCTCGGGGAGGCTGACCGCCGCGACGGGCAGCTCGCTGACGAGCATCGGCCGGTCGTCCTCGGTCATGGCGAACTTGATGAACGGATACTCGAAATTCGCGCGGAGCATGCGGTGGAAGACGCGTCGGGGGACCTCCATGGCCTCCAGCCCGTAATAGGCCCACGCGGACAGCCCCATCCCGCCGATCCAGGCCAGGGTGACCCGCAGGTCGAACCGCCGCTCCCCGTCCACGATCACGTCCCGGCTGAAGGCGTCGGCATCCGGCGCACCGGTCGCACCCACGACCTCGATGCCCAGCTCGGCGAGCCAGGCATCGAGCGGCGGCGGCGCGGGCATCACCCAGCGGCAGCGCTGGCGGGGCGCGCGCGAGCTGAGACGGTCTCTCCGGACCGGATCCGGCGGCGGCCGGAGAAGTCCTCGGCGCTGACGCCCGGATCGATCCGGCAGTTGCGCCCGATGTGGACGCCTGGCGGGATCGTGGCCCGCTTGCCGACCAGGGTCAGCCCGGCGTAGAGACGCTCCGGCTCGTCGCGGTTCGGACGCATCTCGTCGCCCTCACCGACGACCGCACCTTGCCCGATGCGGCTCTCCTTGTCGACGATGGCCCGATCCAGGACCGCGCCTTCGCCGACCACCGTGTCGAACATGACAATGGAGTCTCGAACCATGGCGCCGGCCTCCACCACGACTCCCGGGGAGAGGACGCTGTGCACCACCGTCCCGTGGATCACGCAGCCATGGCTGATCATGCTCCGCTCGACGGTGGCGTCGGCACCGACCAGGGCGGGTGCCCGCTCCTCGCTCCTCGTGTAGATGAGCCAGGGGCGGTCGTACAGGTTGATCCCCGGATCGTCAGAGAGGAGGTCCAGGTTGGCGCGCCAGTAGCTCTCGACGGTACCCACGTCCTCCCAGTAGCCGCCGTACTCGTAGGCGTACACCGGCCGGCCGTCGCGCACCATCCCGGGGAGGACGTCACGCCCGAAGTCGATCCGGTCGCGATGCAGCTCCGCGACCAGCGAATCCAGGGAGAAGACGTAGACGCCCATGCTGACGAGGTTCGAGGGAGGGTTGGGAGGCTTCTCGATGAAGTCGGTGATCCTGCCCTCGGCGTTCACGTCGATGATCCCGAAGCGGTGTGCGTCCTCGATCGGAACGCGCCGCACGGCGACGGTGACATCCGCCCCGCGATCCCGATGCAGGTCGATGAACGGGCGGTAGTCCATCTTGTAGACGTGGTCGCCGGCGAGGACCAGGACGAGGTCCGGGTGGCGGTCGGTGATGAACTCGAGGTTCTGGAGCACGGCATCCGCGGTGCCCCGGTACCAGTCACGGGCGCGGCCGCGGCCGATATAGGGCTGCAGGAGTGCCACGCCACCACGCGATCGATCCAGATCCCACGGCCTGCCGAGACCGATGTGGTCCATCAGCGACCGTGGAGCGTACTGGGTCAGGACCGCGACATCGTTGAGCCCGGAGTTGACCGTGTTGCTCAGGGCGAAGTCGATGATCCGGTACTTGCCCCCGAAGGGAACGCCGGGCTTGGCACGCACCTGGGACAGGATCGAGAGCCGCTCACCTTCGCCACCGGCCAGGATGAGGGTCAGGACGGTCGGCACGGGTGGATTCTAGCCCTCGCCGTGCCGATGGGGGATCAGGCGCGTCGCCGTCGCCTCAGCCGCCGGAGGTACGGCACCAGGCCGGCGGTGGCCGGAAGCACGAAGACGGCCAGCGGCATCCCCGGCTGCCGGCCGTTCGTGGGCGCCGACGTCGTGGTGGCGTTCGCGGCGGGAACCGGGCCGCACGACTTGTTGGGGTGGCAACTGCTGCCCGGTCCGGGGAGGGATGGCTGCGGGGGCTGGGTCGGCGAGCTCTGCGGCGGCGGGGTCGGCTGCGGCGTCGCGCGCTTGTTGCCGCAGATCGGCGGCCAGCCACCCTCGCCGGGAAGGTGCGTGATGCTGTACTGGTGGTAGATGGGGTTGGCGTTGAAGGTGGCACCGGGCGCGGGGGTGGCGCTGGACGAGGTCCCGGTGCCGCGCAGCTGGCCGTTCACCAGCCGGTCGGCGAAGGCCGCGTTGGCCTCCTGCCACGCCACGGGCCGACCCTGGTCCTTTGCGTACTTCGACAGGTCCAGGCACCCGTTGACCCACGAGGTGTCGGGGCCGGGCTGCGTGCCGTCCAGCATCGGGACGCTGATCGTCCTGGAGCAGGCGGCGGACGGCGCCAGGCCGGTCCAGCGGCAGACCGGCGTCATCGTCACCCCGGAGGGCTTGTCGAACGTGGCGATGGGCGCCACCTTCTGGTTGTTCCAGTCCCACGGCTTGTTGAGCGCGATGTCCATGAAGTGCTGCCACAGGATGAGGGGCCCGTACGCGGCCAGGAACTCGCCGGTCATCGGCTGCTGGTTGTTATTCCCCACCCACACCCCGGTCACGAGGCTGTGCGGGACGTAGCCGAAGGTGGTGACATCCTTGTAGTCGTTCGTGGTGCCGGTCTTGACGCCGGCCTGCCGACGCGTCCCGGACGTCTTCTTGCCGTAGACGTTGGAGAGCTCGGCCGTCGGACCCCACCAGATGTTGACGCGCGGGTTCGAGTTGCCCTCCAGGATCCAGTGGGTCAGGTACGCCTCGGCCGGCGTGACCGGGGTCAGGGCCTTTGGCCCGTTCTGGTCCAGGGAGTAGATCAGGCGCCCGTTGCGATCGCGGATCTCGCGGATCGTCGTCGCCGGATGGATGGTCCCCTCGGCCGCGAACATCTCGTACGCCTGCACCGCCTTGGTCAGGTTGACCGGCACGGAACCCAGCGTGAGGGTCAGGCCCGGGTGCAGGCCCAGGATGTAGTCCGACGTGGCCAGGCCCAGGGTCTCCGCGAACTTCGCGGTCACCTCCGGGCTGACGAGGTACTGCATCTTCACCGAGGGGATGTTCAGCGAGTAGTGCAGCGCATCCATGGCGAGGAGCGGGCCGCGCTCGCTCTGATCCGCGTCCTGTGGTGCATAGCCACCGCCGAACCCGGTTGCCGTGTCGACCAGCATTGTTGCCGGGCTGGCCCTGCGGGCCTGGAAGGCGCTCGTGTAGGTGATGGGCTTGAAGGCTGACCCGATCTGGCGCCTCCCCAAACCGGCCACGTCGAACTGGCCCTGGACCCTCGGATCGGTCCGGTTGTAATAGTCGACGCTCCCCACGTAGGCGATGATCTCGCCCGTCTGGGAGTCGATGGACACGAGGGCGGCGTTGTGGGCGTTGTACGGCTTCGTCCACTTGCTGACGTACGACTTCACGACCGCCTTGGCCTGCTGCTGCAGCCCGTAGTCGAGGGTGGTGATCACCCTGAAGCCGCCGGTCCGGAACTCCTGCGCCGGGTTCTTGTAGCCGAGGTTGGCGAGGATCTGCTCCGCCTCGCCTGCGACGCGGAAGGAGAACTGCGGCTCGAGGAGCACGCTGGAGACGCGCGAGGGGTTCATCTCCTCCCAGGTGGTGGCGACCGCCTGGTCGTGCTGGGCCTGGGTGATGTAGCCCTCCACCAGCATGCGGCCCAGCACCTCGTTGCGCCGCTGGATGGCGGGAGCCGGTCCGGCGGGGTTCAGGTACGGGTCGTAGACGCTGGGCAGCTGCGGGATGCCCGCCAGGAACGCCGACTGGGCGAGCGTGAGCTTCGACAGGTCCGTGACGCCGAAGTAGTTCGCCGCGGCGGCCTTGATGCCGTAGGAGCCGTTCCCGTAGAAGATCAGGTTCAGGTAGGTCCCCAGGATCTTCTCCTTGCCGGCGCGACCCGGATAGGCGGCCGTCACCTGGAGCGCGAGGATGTTCTCCTTGATCTTGTCGGCGTAGGTGCGGCCGTTGAGGAAGGTGAGCTCCGGGGGCTTGCAGATGTCCGACTCCGACTGCGCCGCGGCCTGCGCCTGCGCCTGCGCCTCCGATTCCCCGCTGGCGAGCGGCCCGACCGACGGCGACGCCTGGGCGGCCTCCTGGATCGACCCCGCGTACTTGATCACCTCCTGGGTGATCGTCGACGCGCCCTGCACGACCTGTCCGGCCTGCAGGTTCGCCAGGAAGGCGCGGACCGCCGCGGCGAAGTCGACGCCCGAATTCGTCCAGAAGGTCTGGTCCTCCGTCGCCACGGTGGCGTTGACGATGTCCTCCGGGATGTCCTTGAACGCCACGTACTCGCGGTTCTGGCACTCGAAGCGGGCCAGGAGCGTCTTCCCCGTTCGGTCGTAGACGAGGGTCGACTGCGGCAGCTCGATGTTGTCGAGGATGTTCGGCGAGGGCAGGTCGGCGGCAAAGTAGTTGTAGGCGGCGAGCATCGCCCCGCCCGTGCCCACGATCGAGCCCACCACGAAGACAGCGGCAATGACGGCCGCGGCGATCAGGAAGGTCGCCAGGCCCTGCCGCCGTCCGCGGCGGCTCACGGAGCGACGGGTCATCAGCCGATGGCGCCGCCGCTGCATCGCCGGGTGCATCGCGCGCTACGGTAGCAGGGGATGTGCCATCGGTCGAATGGTCATCGGCGCTGCCCTGCCAGTCGTTCGCGCCGAGCGCGCGTCAGGGCAGGTAGTTGCGCGGATTGACCGGCTGGCCGTCGAACATGACCTGCAAGTGGAGGTGGCACCCGGTCGCCCAGCCCGTCGCCCCCTCATAGCCGATCAGGTCACCGGCGTGGACCGTCTGCCCCACCGACACGATCTCCCGGGAGAGGTGCCAGTACCAGGTCTGAAGCCGCTGGCTGTGCCCGATGATGACGCCGATCCCGGTGTCGCCGTAGGCCAGGTTCGGGCGGCCGTCCGCCAGGACGACGCCATCGGCTGCCGCGTAGATGGGACCGCCGCAGATCGGCTGCAGGTAGGCCATGTCGATGCCGGCGTGGAAGGCCTCGAAGCTCGTGTGCCCGAACTCCTGGGTCACGACGAACTCACCGACCAGCGGCCAGGCGAAGCGGCCGTGGTAGGCGACGTCGAGCTTGTCAGCCTCCGCCTTCAGCCTGGCGACGAGCTCCGCCTGCCCGACGAGCGCGGCCTCCTGCTGGGCAATCCGCTCGCGATAAGCGTCGGCATCGCTCGCCGCGACGGCGAGCTGGGCCCGCTCGGCCGCCTGGAGCTGCTCGAGCTGCGACTGCTTCTCGGCCAGGGCCTTGCGAGCCGCGTCGAGCTCGCGCTGCTGGGTGGCGAGCTCGGTGGCCCGGTTCGCCGCCTCCTGTTCCATCTGCGCCAGGGCGTCCCGTCCGTCACGCAGGGTCGCCTGCCGGATCTGGAGCTGCTCGCGTTGCTGGCGAATCTCGTCGGCGAGGGTGCGGTCCTGGTCCGAGAGGCTGAGCAGGTCGCTCACCACGCTGGCCGTCTGTGAGAACGAGGTGGACGAGAGGACGACCTCGAGGACGGAGACCTGGCTCTCGCGGTAGGCGGAGCGCAGATGCGCCTGGAGCAGCATCTCCCGCGCGCTCAGCTCGTTGCTGCTGGTGACGATCTGGCCCCGGAGCGCGACAAGGTCGGTGGCGAGGTTCTGGATCTGGAGGCGGTAGGTGGTGAGCTGCGCCCGGGCCTCCTCGAGCTCCAGGGCCATGGACTGCAGCCGGATCTGAGCCTCGGAGATGGCAACCCCGACGGCGGCGAGGTCACCGGAGATACGCTGCAGGTCGTCGCCGAGCGAGGCCTGGGCCTGCACGAGCGAGGCCAGGGCATCGCGCTGCTTGGCGAGCTGCTCCTCCATGCGCTGCTGCTGGGCGAGCGCCCCGTTGACGTCCGGGTCTCCCGCGCGCGCCGGCGTCCCGCCCCGGGGCAGGGCGACGAGCGCCAGGATGATCGCGACGACAAGGACGCCGGTTCGGCGACGCCGGACGAACGACATGCGCCTCCTCTCGGGCAGGTGGCCAACGGGTTCGCGAGGCAATCCGCTCGCCGGGGGCAGACAGGCGCAAGCGGGGGGTCGGCGGCCGGGCCGCCGGGGCACGTGGGCAAGCGACAGGATACACCGGCCGGGCAAGACCCTGCGGCGCGGGGACGGATGACCCGGCGAGAACCTCGCCCCGAGCTAGCCGAACCAGGCGGTGGCGACGGGTCCCAGGAGCGTCGGATCCCAGACGAGGGCGATCACGAGCCCGGCGACGAGGAACGGCCCGAAGGGGATGTAGGTCCGCAGGCCGGCGCGGCGAGTGACGAGCAACCCGATGCCCACCAGCGCCGAGAGGAGCGCGCCAACGAAGACCGCGGTGAAGACGGTGGGCCAGCCCGCGAGCAGGCCGATGGGCACCACCAGGTAGAGGTCGCCGGTCGCCACCCCGCCCGGGACGAGGAGGCCGGTGAGGCCCAGGAATGCCAGCGCCGCGGCCGCGCCGATCAGCGCGTCAAGCGGGTGGACCGCCGGGTTGAAGGGAACGAACGCGATCGAGATCGCGATCAGCGGGTCGAGGACGAGGTGCGGCAGCCGGCGCTGCTCGAGGTCGGTCGCGACCAGCACGACCATCGGGACCAGGACGACGAGATAGGCGGCCGTCACCCAGCCCGGCTCCGCCGACCGCCACGCGACAAGGCCTCCGGCCGCGCCGGCAGACGCCGCCAGAGCGAGCGTCCGAATCCCGGCGGCGCTCCGGCTCGCCTCGTCGGGCGGCCAGACGCTGGCCAGCCGCTCCGCGGCAGCGCCGAGCAGTGCGAAGGCGACGAAGATCACCGCGATGAGTTCCCAGGCCACCCGGACGTTCCCTCGTGACGCGGGCCCGGTGCCCGCAAGCACCGGCCATCGTAGCGACCGCGAGGCGCGCGCAGGATGGCCCGATCGTCCCACCCCGCGGACTCCGCGTGGCACGCCCCGTGCATAAACGACCCGCCCGAGATCCGCTACGAGGGAGTCCCGACATGGACAAGGACCAGGTCAAGGGAGACGTCAAGAAGGGAATCGGCAAGGCCAAGGAGGAGTGGGGCAAGGCGACAGACGACCCCGAGACCGAGGCCGAGGGCGAGCAGGAGCAGGCGGAGGGCGCCGTCCAGCGCAGCTGGGGGGATGCCAAGGACGCCGCAAGGGACGCCGTCGACGAGAAGGACTGAGGCCCCCGAAGACGACAGGCCCGTCGGGCGCACCCCGGCGGGCCTGTTCTCATGCTGGCGGGCCCGACGTCAGGCGCCGGCGGCGAAGTCGAGCGCGAGCCGCACCAGCGTCGTGACGCCGGTGCCCAGGGCGCCCTTGGGATTCCAGGCCTTGTCCGAGGTCAGGTAGGCGGTCCCCGCGATGTCCAGGTGCACCCACGGCTTCGTCACGAACTCGTGGAGGAAGATGGCGCTCTTGATCAGGGAGCCGTCCCGTGACCCGGAGTTGACGATGTCGGCGTGGGCGGAATCCAGCGAGGTCCGGTACTCGGTGGCGAGCGGCATCTCCCAGAGCCACTCGCCGGTCGCGTCGCCCGCGGCCTGGACCGCCTGGCCCCAGTCGCGCGGCCTGGCGAAGTAGGCGCTGATCAGGTTGCCGAACGCAGCCGCCTGCACGCCGGTGAGGGTGGCGATGTCCACGACGTGGCTCGCTCCCTGCGTCTCCGCCCAGTGCATGGCGTCGATGAGGATCAGCCGCCCCTCGGCATCGGTGTTGGTGATCTCGACCGTCTTGCCGTTCATGGCCTTGACCACGTCACCGGGCCGCTGGGCATTGCCGCCGGGCATGTTCTCGACCATGGGCGCGACGGCCATGACCGGGACGTCGGGCGCGAGGCGTGCCAGGGTCCGGGCGGCGGCGACGACCGCCGCGGCGCCCGACTTGTCGTGCTTCATCTCCTCCATGGAGGCGGAGGGCTTGATGCTGATCCCGCCGGAGTCGAAGCAGACGCCCTTGCCGACGATCGCCAGCCGGCGAGAGGGATCCGCCTTCTCCCAGCCGGGAAGCCGGATGGCGATGAGGCGCGGCTCGTGCGTGGCACCCTGCCCCACCCCGAGCAGCGCGTTCATGCCGAGCGCGCGCATCCGGGCGACGTCGAGCACCTCGACGCTGCAGCCATCGGCGGTGAACTCGCGCGCCACCTCGGCCATCTTCTCGGGGTACAGGTCGTTGGCCGCCCGGTTGGCGAGCGTGCGACCGAACTCGACGCCATCGGCCAGGATCGCCGCGCGATCGAGCGTCTCCTGGTCCGGCCCGCCCACGAGGACGAGCTCCTCGACCGAGCGCTTCATCGCCTCGGTGTCGCGCACCCGTCCGTACGTGCTCCACGGGCGGTAGGTGCCCTGGACGGCGCCAACCACGGCCGCGGTGAACGCGTCGTCGTCCTCCCCGTCCCGAAGCCAGAGCGCCATGGATCGGGCGCCTCGGCCCTGCAGGCGGCGAGTGGCGACGGAGGCGATGCGCCGCGAGCGCCATGCACCCCGGCCGCGGCGCACGCCGTTGACGAGGAGGATGTGCCCGACGTCGAGGTCGCCGGCCCCGATGAGCGCGGTGTAGTGCTCCAGGATGTTGAACTCGCCCCAGTCGACGGCGGCGCGGATGGATCCCCCTGCGGCGGCGTCGAGCTCCGCGAGGTCGGCGGGGAAGTCCCGGTCCTCCTTGTAGATGGGGACGGCGAGGACATCGGCGGTGACGGTCGTGGGGCTCCCGGATGCAGCGCGCACGCGCATGCGAAGCACTCTCCTTCGTGTCCGTGTGGGGAACGGGGCGAGCCGCTGGGCATCGCCAGGTCGCCGGGCGAGTATAGTCCCGCGCCGGCCGTGACCCGGGGCGCTTCGTCCGCCCGGGCCGTGGGGTCAGCCGCCGTCGGTGGCCAGGGTGGCGAGCCGATCCAGCGCGTCGTTCACGGCGGAGAGCAGGTCGGCGGTCGCGGCGAGTGCCGCGCCGGTCACGGCGGCCCCGCCCTCGGAGATGGCGATCTCCAGCGCCAGGTCCGCCTGGTGCGCGTCTGCCGCGGCAGCCTGGTATGCGCGGCTCGCGGTCTCCCTCGCCGCGGCATCCCCGTCCCGGGTTGCCACCGCGACCCCCCGCGCCGCGGCGAGGAGCTGCCCGGTGGTCCGCACCCAGATGGGCAGCGTCGCGAGCTGTCCGGGCCACGCCCGGACCGCCGCGAGCCCCCCGTCCGCCCGGTCGAGGGCGTCGAGCGCGTCGGACGGGGCGCCCCTGTCCAGCGCAGCGAGCGCCGCGCCCAGGTTGGCGAGGGTCGCCTGGGTTGCCTGCCGCATGGCGGCGAAGGCGTCCGCCGGGCCGGCCGCGCTCGCCAGGCGAGCCGCCGCGGCACCGACCTGTCCCGGTGCGATGGCGAGCGTCGGGGTCCCGGTCCCGGGCCGCAGGGTGGCGAGCTCCCCCTCGATCCGCGCCATGGCGGCGCGGGCGCTGCCGACGAGCTCGTCGCCGCCCTGCAGCGCCTCGACCGCCGCCCGCAGGTGTGGGCCCGGAGCCTCGCTCCCCGCCACCACGAGGCTCGCGGCGGTGCGTCCCTCACCCAGGGCCCCTTCCAGGCTGTCGCGCAGGCGCCCGAGAACCCGGTTCGCGTCCGCCACACCCCTCGCCAGCGCCGCGCGCGAAGCGGCCGCGAATGCCGGGTCGGCGATGAGGCGGTCGGCCGAGCGCTGGCCGAGGATTCCGCCGAGCAGGACCACGGCCACAAGCGCAGCGATCGCGGACCGCTGCCTGGCGAGCGTCGCCGATAGACCGCCCCGGGGACGTCCTATCATGCCGGCGTGCCTGCGGCCCAGGGAGACGGCTCCGAGCGCGAGGCCCGCGCCAGCATGCTGGCCGCGGAGCTGCGCGGGCTGCCCAAGGCGGAGCTCCATCTCCACCTGGACGGGGCGCTCCGCCCGGAGACGGCGGTCGCGCTCGCGGCCGAGAGCGGAGTGGCGCTGGACCTGGCGGAGGCCCGCCGCCGCATGATCGCCCCGCCGCGCTGCCCGGACCAGGCGGCCCTGCTGCGGTACTTCGACCTGCCGATCGCGCTCCTGCAGACGCGGCCTGCCCTCGAGCGTGCGGCCCGGGAGCTGGTGGAGGCGCTGGCCGATGAGCGCGTGACGTACGCGGAGATCCGGTGGGCTCCGCGGCTGCACCTCGAGCGCGGGCTCGGCGTGGGGGCGGTGATCGAGGCGGTCGTCCGCGGAGTCGAGTCCGGCACGGCGGCGCTCGGGGCCCGCGCTCCGCTCATCGGCCTCGTCGTCACCGCCATGCGGTCCCATCCACCGGGCGCCAACGTCCTGCTGGCGGCCGAGGCGGCGAGCGCGGGGCCACCGGTCGTCGGTTTCGATCTCGCCGGACCCGAGGCGGAATGGCCGGCCCCACCCCACGCGGCCGCGTTCCTCGCCGCGGCCAGGGGCGGACTGGGGCTCACCGCCCACGCCGGAGAGGTGCCCGGTCGCGAGCGCATCCTGGAGGCACTGGCGCTCGGCGTGCAGCGCATCGCGCACGGTGCGACGGCGGCGGACGATCCGGAGCTCGTCGCGCTGCTCAGGGAGCGCGACGTGACGCTCGACCTGTGCCCCACCAGCAACGTCCAGGCCGCGCTCGTCCCGGACCTCGCCTCCCATCCGCTGGGCCGCCTCCATCGGTCCGGCGTGAGCGTCACCTGCTCGACGGACGATCGCGTCGTCTCGGACACGACGCTCTCGACCGAGCTCGCCCGCAGCGCGGAGGCCATGGGCCTCACCCGCGTCGAGCTCGCGGCGATCGCGCTGAACGCTTTCGGGCGCGGCTTCGTGGCCGAGCGAGAACGCGCACCGCTCGCCGCGGACGCGCAGGCGGCCTGGACGGCCTGGGCGGCGAGCTCCGATCGCCTCAGCTGAGCCACGTCCCCAGCAGGTCCCGCAGCTCCGGCGGCCCGGGAATCACGAGATCCGGCCGGCGTTCGCCGTCGAGGCCGGGCACCATCGACGCGTCGGCGACGCCGGTGAGCACCAGGATCGAGAAGATGCCGGTGCGATGGGCGGCGATGATGTCGGCGTCAGGGTTGTCCCCCACCACGACAGCCTCCTGCGGACCGATGTCGACGCCCTCCAGGATCTCCGTGAACATGGCGGCGCCGGGCTTCCCGATGACGACCGGCTCAACGTCTCCCGCGGCGGCCCGGATGGCGGCGACGAGGGAGCCGGCGCCCGGGAGGAACCCGTGGGGGGTGGGGAACCGCAGATCGGCGTTGGTGGCGATGAAGCGCGCCCCCTCCCGGATGGCGGTGGCCGCCGCGGCAATACGGCGGTAGTCGCTCTCCTGGTCGAGCCCCGCCACCACCGCGTCGTACCGGGCGTCGAGCGGGCCGCCGTCGTACGTCTCGGGCACCGCGTCGGCGGCGGGGGTCACCTCGAACCCGGCACGCTCGAGCTCGCTGGTCATCCCCATCGCGCCCGCCGCCAGGACCTGCCGGACGTCCGGCAGGTGCCGGTGCAGGAAGCCGATCGTCGCCGACGTGGAGGTCACGATCTCGTCCACGTGCGCCGTGATCCCCAGGGCGGCGAGGCGATGCACGTACGTCTCGCGTGACGCCATGGAGTTGTTCGTGGCGTAGCGCACCGCCACGCCGCGCGAGCGCAGCCAGCCGATGAGGTCCGCGGCGCCGGGCACGGCCTCGTGGCCGCGGTAGACCACGCCGTCGAGGTCGAAGATCACCAGCCGCGGTGCGCGGACCGGTCGAGAGGATCTCGTCATGACCGACATCGGCAGGAATGATAGGTGGGGCGCGCGTGAGAGGGCGGTCCCGGCAGCCTTGCAGCAGCCGAAATCAGTGTCATTCGGCCCCCCTCGTGGACACCGAAAATCCCTTGAGGGGCGGTTGGGACGGCAGTATGATGCCGCAGATTCGCGTCGGCCTGACCCTCGGCCGCTCGCACCCCGGCAACGCCGCGCAGGCATGCGGTGCCCCGAGACTCATTCACACGGAGGGTGAAGGAGATTTGATGCGGAAGCGACGGTATGCCTTCGGAGCCATGCTGGCGTCCGTGCTGCTCGTCATCCTGGCGGCGTGCCAGGGCGGTGGTGGCAGCGGGCTCAAGATCGGCCTGGTGACGGATGTCGGAACACTGGATGACCACAACTTCAACCAGTACTCCTGGGAGGGCGCCAAGGCGGGCGCGAGCGCAATCGGTGCGCCGGCGCCGCAGAGTGTCGTCACCACCCAGTCGAGCGACTACGCGAAGAACATCCAGTCCTTCGTCGACCAGAACTACGACGTCATCGTGACGGTGGGCTTCGCGCTCGGCAACGACACCGCCGCCGCAGCGAAGAAGAATCCGAAGATCAAGTTCATCGGCGTGGACCAGTCGATCTGCGTTGACGAGAACGGAGCTCCGGACCCGAACTTCGGGTGCAAGGGCGACGCCGCCAAGCTCCTGCCCAACTACCAGGGCCTGGTCTTCAAGGAGCAGCAGCCCGGCTACCTGGCGGGCATCGTGGCCGCCAGCATCAGCCAGTCCGGGCACATCGCCGCCATCGGCGGAACCGCCACCGTGCCGGCCGTGCCGAACTACATGATCGGCTACTACAACGGCGCGAAGAGCGTGAACCCGGACGTCAAGGTCGACCTGTCGTACCTGAGCGGCGCCGCTGACGCGACGGCGTTCAACGACCCGACCGCCGGCAAGGCCGCCGCCGACCAGCTGCTCAGCCAGAACCCGGACATCGACGTCCTCTTCCAGGTCGCCGGCAAGTCGGGCAACGGCGTGCTGCAGTCCGCATGCGACCACAACATCCATGCCATCGGCGTGGATGTCGACCAGTTCCTCTCGACGCCCGACACGGCGAAGTGCACGGTCACCAGCGCGGAGAAGAAGCTGACCACGGCCGTCTCCGACGCCATCCAGCGCGTCAAGGACGGGAAGGACAAGGGCGGGACGATCAGCCTGGACATCACGTCCAACTCGGTCGGCCTCGCGCCGTTCCACGATTCGGCCAGCATGATCACGTCGGACATCCAGAAGAAGATCGACGACGCCATCGCCGGCCTGAAGAGCGGCGACCTCAAGGCGTGCGTGGAGAACGACTTCGGAGCCTGCCAGAACACGGATGGGCAGCCTCCGCAGTAAGCGCATCGGGCCTGCGCGCGTCGAACGCGAGACCGGCCCATGACGGACGTGCGAGCGGGTCGACCCAGCCCGGGACGGCCCGCTCGCCTGTTTCCCCCTGATCGGTGATGACGATGGCAGGCGATCCACAGCCAGGCAGGCCGCCCGCGCTCGAGATGCGTGGAGTGACGAAGCGGTTCCCGGGTGTCCTCGCCAACGACCACATCGACCTCGACCTGCAACGAGGCGAGATCCACGCGCTTCTCGGCGAGAACGGCGCCGGGAAGACGACCCTGATGAACATCCTCTACGGGCTTCTCGCGCCCGACGAGGGCCAGATCCTCCTCGGCGGCAAGCCCGTCACGATCTCTTCGCCGGCGGACGCCATCAACCAGGGGATCAGCATGGTGCACCAGCATTTCATGCTCGTGCCGGTCCTCACGGTCGCGGAGAACATCCTGCTCGGCGAGGAGCCCATGGCGAACCCGGTCTTCCTCGACCGCAGGGCCGCGCACACGCGCATCCGCGAGCTCGCCCGCTTCTTCGGCACCGAGATCGACCCCGACGCCCGGGTCGGGACGCTGTCCGTCGGCTGGCAGCAACGGGTCGAGATCCTCAAGGCGCTCTACCGGCGGGCCGACATCCTCGTCCTCGATGAGCCCACGGCGGTGCTCACGCCGCAGGAGACCCGGGAGATCTTCGCCGTCCTCCGCCGCCTGACGGCCGAGGGGACGAGCATCATCTTCATCAGCCACAAGCTCTACGAGGTGCTGGAGATCGCGGACCGGATCACCGTCATCCGCCGGGGACGCGTCGTGGGCTCACGGCGCCCCGAAGAGACGAACGAGGACGACCTGGCCGAGATGATGGTCGGCCGCGAGGTCCAGCTCACCGTCGATCGCGGCGAGAGCCACCCCGGGCAGCCGGTGCTGACGGTGAGCGGCCTGCACGCGAAGGACGATCGCGGGCACGAGCGCCTGCACGGCGTGGACCTCGAGGTGCGCGCCGGGGAGATCTACGGCATCGCGGGCGTCGCCGGCAACGGCCAGGACGAGCTCGTGGAGTGCCTGACCGGGTTGCGCCATCCGACGGCGGGCCACGTCTCCCTTTCCGGCCGCGAGGTCACCGGTGCCAGCCCCAGGGCGCTGCACGACCTGCAGGTCGGGTTCGTGCCCGCTGACCGGCACCGCTTCGGGCTGGTCCTGACGTTCCCGCTGACCGACAACCTGGTCCTCACCGACTACTACCACGCCCCGTATGCCCGCGGGATGGTCCGCAACGACAGCGCGATCCGCGAGCACGCGGAGGCCGCCATCGGCGAGTTCGATGTGCGGACGCCGTCGGCCACCGTGCGGGCCGGCACGCTCTCCGGCGGCAACCAGCAGAAGGTGATCGTCGCGCGCGAGTTCTCCGGCGGCCTGAAGCTCCTGGTCCTGGACCAGCCGACCCGCGGCCTCGACGTCGGCTCCATCGAGTTCATCCATCGCCGGACCATCGAGAAGCGCGACGCCGGAGCTGCGATCCTCCTCGTCTCCGCCGAGCTCGACGAGGTGCTGGAGCTCGCAGACCGGATCGGCGTCATGTACCGCGGCAAGCTCGTCGCCGTGCTGGACGGGAGGACGGCGACCCGCGAGGAGGTCGGTCTGCTCATGGCCACCGGCGGCCGGGAGAGCGCGGCATGAGCCTGCGGCGGATCAACAGCGTCGTCACCGTCCCGGCGCTGGCGATCCTGCTCGCCCTGATCCTGGGCGCGGTGATCATGATCGTCTCCTCGCCGCTGCTCGGTGGCTTCAACCTCGGCCTGCCGCTCGTCGCGTACTGGGCACTGCTGCAGGGGGCTTTCAGCTCACCGAGCGCCATCGTCAGCACGGTCGTGGATGCAACCCCGCTCATCCTGGCGGGGCTGGCGGTGGGTATCGGCTTCAAGGCCGGCCTCTTCAACATCGGCGGCCAGGGACAGTTCCTGATGGGCGCGCTCGCGGCCGCCGCCGTGGGCGCCGGCCTGGCCCACGACTCGCCCTTCCTTGCCGCCCCGGCAGCGGTCGTCGCCGGCCTCGCGGCCGGCGCCCTCTACGGCGCCATCCCGGGCGTGCTCAAGGCCTACACCGGAGCGCACGAGGTCGTCACGACCATCATGCTCAACTACGTCGCGCTCCAGGTGGTCTCGTACGTCGTCGTGGGCCCCCTCCACGCGCCGGGCGCGACCTTCGCCCGCTCGCCGGACGTCGGAAACGCCACGCTGCCGGTCCTGTTCGGGAACAACGGCCACCTGGGGGTCTTCTTCGCCTTCATCGCGGTCCCGATCGCCTGGTGGCTCCTCTACCGATCGACGATCGGCTTCGAGATCCGCACCGTCGGGGCGAGCCCGGATGCCGCCCGCTACGCGGGAATGCGCCCGCGGGTCCTCATCGTGCTGACCATGGCGATCTGCGGGTTGATGGCCGGCCTGGCGGGCGCGGGCGAGATCCTGGGCCTGTCGCACTTCATGCCGGCCAGCTACTCCACGAACGTCGGCTTCGACGGGATCACCGTTGCGCTCCTGGGGCGCTCGCACCCCATCGGGATCCTGTTCGCCGGGCTCCTGCTGGGTGCCATGCGAGCCGGGGCCGGCCTGATGCAGATCCAGGCCGGGATCCCGGTCCAGATGGTAGATGTCCTCCAGGGCGCCATCCTCTTCTTCCTCACCGCGGAGCTCCTGGTCCGCTACATCTTCCGCCTCCGCGCCGCCGCCATGGTCCCGGAGGAAGTGCAGACGGTGACCCGCACCTACGGCGGGCAGAGGACCCCGTAGGAGGGCAGCATGGACTTCATCCTCTCGATCCCGGTCATCGGCCTCGTCCTCCAGTTCGCGGGCTACCTGGTCCAGGTCATGATCCAGAACGGCCCGCTGATCATCACGCTCTCGACACCCATCGCCCTGGGCGCCCTGTGCGGCTTCATGAACGAGCGGTCCGGCGTGGTGAACATCGGCATCGAGGGGATGATGCTGACCGCCGCCTTCGCCGGCTGGTACGTCGCGGCGGTGGTGAACGGCGGGGCCCCGTCGGGAGGGGGCGGTCCGCTGGGCATCACCCTGCCGCTGCTCGCCGGCGTCCTCGCGGCACTGGCCGCCGGGGTGGCCGTCTCCGCGCTCCACGCCTGGCTCTCGATCACGGTGCGTGCCGACCAGATCATCTCCGGCACGATCATCAACATCGTGGCGCTCGGTGTGACGAGCTACCTCAACCTGCTCATCAGCCAGAACCCGCCCCTCAGCGCGGGCAGCTTCGGGGAGCTCGCGGTGCCGAAGGGCATCGCGGACATCCCGGTCCTCGGCTGGCTCCTCCAGGTGCTCCTGGATCACGGTCCGGTGACGCTGGCCATGCTGCTCCTGGTCGTCGTGCTCCAGGTGCTGCTCTACCGGTCCCGCTGGGGCCTGCGTACCCGGGCGGTTGGCGAGCACCCGCGCGCCGCGGAGACGCTGGGCGTGGACGTCATCAAGCTGCGGTACCGCAACGTCCTGCTGGGCGGGCTCCTGGCCGGCCTGGCCGGCGCCTGGTTCACCCTGGACTACGGCAGCTCGTTCCAGGGCGGGATGACGAACGGGCGAGGCTTCATCGCGCTGGCCGCCCTCATCTTCGGCCGCTGGACGCCGCTCGGCTCGTTCGGTGCCGCCCTGGTGTTCGGCGTGGCCAGCTCGCTGGGCATCGCCATCCGTCTCAACCCACCCACCGGCGACCTGGGCGGCTTCCTCAGCGGCGTCCCGCAGCAGGTCTTCAGCGCTCTTCCCTACATCGTCACGATCATCGTGCTCGCCGGTGTGGTGGGACGCTCCATTCCGCCCGCGGCCGACGGCCAGCCGTACGAGCGGGAGGGCCAGGGAGCCTGAGCCGCGAGGGGCGGCCGATCAGGCCGGCGAGACCGGGCGTTCGGGCTCCAGCGGGTGCGACACCGGCGGGACGCTCAGCAGCTCGATCGGGAGTCCCGCGGCGGCGAGATCGGCGGCGACGGAGGAGGAGTCGTAGTCGACGGAGCGGAATCCCACCGCAGGGTCCGGCTGCCCCAGGTAGATGACCGCGTAGCGGGCGCGGGCATGTGCCCCGCAGCCGACGGAGCCACAGGCCACGAAGTGCGCCCGTCCCACCAGCTTGTGCACGGTCTCGTGGGTGTGGCCGAAGCAGAAGAGGTCGTCGCCCTCGTCCGACGCGATCCGCGCGTACGTGCGCGAGGGCCGATCCGCCCACAGGTACTCGTTCTGCTTGAGCGGCGTTCCGTGGAACAGGAGGATCGAACGGTCCTCCACCCCGAGGCGCAGCGTGGCGGGCAGCTGGCGAAGCCAGGCGCGGTGATCCTCCGCGAGGACGTTGACCGTCCAGTCAACCGAGGCGCGTCCAGCCGCCTCCGCGGCGGGCGTGGCCCAGATGCTTCCCGGATGCTCGCGCGCCATCCCGACCGACTCGTCCCAGTTGCCCTGGACGGTCGGGATCTCCAGGCGGCGGATCAGGTCCACGACCTCGTTGGGATGCGGCCCGCGACCCACCAGGTCGCCGACGCACCAGACCGCATCGCAGCCGATGGCGGCGACATCGTCGAGGACGGCCCGCAGGGCGGGCAGGTTCGCATGAAGATCCGCGAGGACAGCAACGCGCATGGGCAGATTCTAGGGGCCGGGGGGCCACTCGACCATGCCCCGCGGATGGCCCTTTCGGGCCGATACCCGGCGGGAATCGTCCTCAGCCGGCGCCCGCCATGGCGAACGGAGCGGCGACCACGCTCACCCGCCCGGCCACCGTGCGGGCCAGCTCGCGCAGCGCGGCGGCGGCCTTCGACGTGTCCGCATCCGGGTGCTGCGCCGAGGTGATGGGGACCCCCGCGTCGCCGCCGGTGCGGACGCCCGGCTCGATCGGGATTCGCCCCAGGACGTCGAGCTCCAGCTCGCGGGCCATCTTCTCACCGCCGCCCGACCCGAAGATGTCGTGCTCGTGCCCGCAGTCGGGGCAGACGAAGCCGCTCATGTTCTCGACGACGCCCAGGGTGCGGACGTTCACCTTGTCGAACATGGCGATCGCCTTGCGCGCGTCCGCGAGCGCGACCTCCTGCGGGGTGGTGACGATCACCGCGCCGGTGAGCGGGATCAGCTGGCTCAGGGAGAGCGCTGCGTCCCCGGTGCCCGGCGGCAGGTCGACGACGAGGTAGTCGAGCTCCCCCCATTCGACGTCACGCAGGAACTGCTGGATCGCCGAGTGGATGAGCGGGCCGCGCCAGATGACCGGCGCGTCACCGGTCAGGAAGTACTGGATGCTCATCATCTGCACGCCGTGGCTCGTCACCGGGTTGACCCGGCCGCCGGTGCCGGTCACCTGGGCGCCGGTGGTGCCCATCATGAGCGGGACGTTGGGCCCGGTGATGTCGGCGTCGAGCAGCCCGACCCGGGCACCGTCCCGGGCGAGCGCAACCGCCAGGTTGACCGCCACCGTCGTCTTGCCCACACCGCCCTTGCCGGACGCCACCGCGATCGTGTTCTTCACGCCCGGGATGAGGTCCGCGGCTGGTCCGCCGAAGGAGCGCTTCACGTTGCTCGCCCATTCAACCTTCACCGTCTCGGCACCGAGCTCCTGCAGCCCGGTGACGATCTCGTCCTCGATCTTCGCCTTGAGCGGGCAGGCCGGCGTGGTCAGCTCGACGGTGAGGGCGACGTGCGGCCCGGTGATGTCGACGTTCTTCACCATGCCCAGGGAGACGAGATCGCGCCCGATCTCCGGATCCTTGACGCGCCCGAGCGCGCTCATGATGTTCTCGTTCGTCAGCTGATCAGGCATGGGGTGACTCTCGGCGGTCCTTTCTCGTTTCCTTCCGGTGCGCCCGGCAGGCGCGGATCTCTATCTGCCCCGAGCCTACACCAGCCCGCATGGTCCGTGACACGACCGATGTTGCATCTGGCTGGCTGGCGCGCCCGCGAACGGAACGGCCGGCTCCGCCGCTCAGGGCAGGCCGTCGAAGAGATCGGTCTCAGCGAGCCCCGCGCCGCCCCCGGCCGGCACCGGCAGGTTGCTCCTGGCGAGCCGATACGACTCGCGGCCCACGAACGCATCGCGGACCGTCCGTGACCAGTCGCGGAACGGGCCCTCGGAGCCGGTCTGCGAGACGTGACGGCCGATGGCGGCGAGCTTGAGCTTTGCCATCTCGCCCAGCTCGAGCGTCAGCGTCTCGGTGCCCTCCGGCGAGCCGTAGCCCGCCGGGGCGGCGATGGGCGCACCCACCAGGCGGCTCGCCGGCACCACCAGCTCGTAGAGCTTCGCGGCCCGCCAGGCAACCTGGTCCTCCTCGAGGTCGTCCTCGTAGACGAGCGGCTGCCCCGCGGCATCGAAGGCAGCGGCGACCGCCCGCGAGACGATCACGTGGTCGCTGTCGCCGGTCACGCCATCGGCTCCGAAGCTGAGGATCACCTCCGGCCGATGCATGCGGATCGGCTCGACGATGCGGCTCACCAGCTCGTCGAAGTCGACGCGCCCCAGCTCCCCCTCCGCGTAGTCGAGCATGCGCACCACACGTACGCCGAGGACAGCCGCCGAACGGCGCAGCTCGTCCTCGCGGACCGTGTCGACATTGCGCCAGACGACGGCGTCGTGCTTCGGATCCCGGTTCTTGCCGCCCGGCGCCGGCGACTTGCGCGCCAGGCGGGGGTCGAAGAAGCCGCGCGTCACGCAGAGGACGACGACGTAGGCCCCCATGCCCGCCGCCCGCGCGATGGCTCCGCCGAAGCCGATTGCCTCGTCGCCAGGGTGGGCGACCACGACCATCAGGCTGCGGGCGGGGTGACGCTCGCGGACCGGGCGCCAGATCGAAGACACGGGCGGGAGTCTAGCAGGCTAGACCTCGATTTCGAGGGGTGCCGCGGCATGTCCGTCGACGATCGCCACCTCGCGGAGACGGCCGTCGACCGGGGGCGGCGGATCGAGGAAGGTGGCCCGGTGCGCGGTCTCGACGGCCGCCTGGACCTCCTCGAACGAGAGCATCTCCTGGCGGAGGACCATGGCGATCTCGTCGCGCAGGTGGGAGCGCAGCATCTCCGGCCCGTCGGTGGAGAGGGCGAACGCCACCCCGTGGTCCTCCAGCGTGCGGAGGATCCGTCGCATCTCGGCGACGTCCCGCACGACGCGTGTGTTGAGGTTCGACGACGGACAGACCTCCAGGACCACGCCACGCTCCCGGAGGAGCGCCATGACCGACGGATCGTCGACGCTGCGGACTCCGTGCCCGATGCGCTCGGGGTTCAGGGCCTCCACCGCCTCGCGCACCTCGTCCGCGCCGCCGGTCTCGCCGGCGTGCACGGTGACGCCCAGCCCCGCCCGCCGGCACTCGGCGAAGATCTCGCGGTAGTCCGCGAAGCGGAATCCGGCAACCTCGGGGCCGGCGATGTCGACGGCGATCACTCCGCGGTCCTTCCAGGCGACCGCCTTGCTCGCGATGATCTCGTTCAGCTCCCGGCTGAAGGCGCGGTCGAGACAGAAGATGAGCCCCGCCCGGACCTGCGGGTACTCGAGGACGGCGCGGTCCATGCCGCGCACGGCGGCGGCGATGATGTGGTCGAGGTCCTGCTCCCCGCCCCGGTTGCGCTTCATGGGGTTGAACCGCAGCTCGAGCCGCGTGATGTTGTTCTTGCGATACGCGCCGCCGATGACCTCGTAGACGCTGCGCTCCACGGCGATGGGGCTCGACTGGATGAGCTCGGTCCAGTGGAAGAGGTCCAGGTAGGCCTGGAAGCTGCGCCGGCGCCGCGCCGTGATGAGGTCGCGGAAGGCCCAGTAGTCCTTCGTGGGGAGACGGATCCCCTGCGCATGGGCGATCCCCCACATGACGGCCGGGGCGACCGCGGCTCCCAGGTGGACGTGGAGCTCCGTGAGTGGGGTTCGGCGGTCAAGCCTCGGTCGCGGCATGCTCCTCGTCACGATGCGTTTCGGCGAGTGTAGCGCGGGAGCGGCACTGAGGGCCCGGCGGCCCCGCCGGGTACGGTAGAATCGCCCCCGCCATGGACATCAAGGCCTTCATCGAGTGGATCGGCCACGACTCCGGCTCGGCCATCGCGACGATCTTCCCGTACCTGCTCGTCGGCCTGGTCGCGCTCTACCTGCTCTGGCTGGTGGTGGGCTATCTCCGCGTCTCCCAGGTGGGGGTCAGCGCGGAAGCCTCCTCCGCGAGCCCGGCGCTGCCGCTGCCGGCACCCGCCGAAGGGCCTGCGACCTGGCCCCGCGGGGTCCCCTACTGCCCCACCGACCGGCTCGCCTTCTCGGCCGGGGCCCGGGTCTGTCCCCGCTGCGAGGGAGACCTCTCGGTGGACTGCGCGAACTGCGGCACCACGATCCTGGCGGCCGACGACAGCTGCTACCACTGCGGCGCCCGGCAGACGCTCGCCAGCTCCTGAGGCAGTCCGCCGCGGATTCGGGTCAGTCGCCCATCACCGACGCGGCGTAGGCGCGGATGGCCGGGATGTTCGGCTTCTCGATGTAGCCCCGTCCGGTACCGGCCTCGATCCCGGTGAAGAGCGTGAACTGGGGCGGGCTGAGCACCCTCATGCTCACGGGCGAGTCGAGGGCATCGCGGATGAGCTGGAGAAGCGCCGACATCCGGTCCATGGGCAGGTCCGTCTGCAGCGACTGCAGCGAGTCGAGAAGGGCATGCAGGTCGACGCTCGTTCCGGGGTCCACGATCTTGCGCAGGATCGCCTCCACCAGAAGCTGCTGCCGCCCGTCGCGATCCCAGTCGCTCGTCGTGTGTCGGCTGCGCGCGAAGCCGAGCGCCTGGGCGCCGTTGAGGTGGTGCCTCCCGGCCGTGATGGAGAAGTGGATGGAGGGGTCCACGATCGTGATGGGCGCGGTCACGCCCACGCCCCCGATGGCGTCCACGAGCTTCGAGAAGTCGCCCATGTTCAGCTCGACGTAGTAGTCGATCGGCTGCCGGAGGGTCGCGGACAGCGCGGCCTTCAGCGTCGCCTCGCCCTTGTAGTAGGCGATCGCATTGATCTTCGAACGCCACGTCTGCCCGTTGCCGAGCGGGATGTCCACGATGTCGCGCGGGAAGCTGATCATCGAGACCCGCGAGCGGTCGGGGCTGACGGAGAGGACGATCATCGCGTCGGTGAGCTTGCCAAGGCCCTGGGCAAGGCGTGACGGCGTCGAGTCGCTTCCCAGGACGAGCAGCGTGACGCGCCTCCCCTCGAAGGGATTCGGCGTGGGGCTGGGGGTCGGCGTGGGGCTGGGGGTCGGCGTGGGGCTCGAGCTGGGCGTCGGGCTGGGGGTCGGCGACGGCACCGGCGTCGGCGAGGCCGCCTGCGAGCAGCCGGACAGGAGCAGGATGACGGCGGCGAGCACCGCGAGGGGGGCCCATGCCGGGCGGCGCCGGGTTGGTGGCATCGGGCGGCATGATAGCGGTGTTAGGCTCCGACGGTGCAGAGCAGGCAGATCAGCGTGACGACCGGCGCGCGCCCCGCGGTGATCGACCTCACCGCCGCGTGCACCGACTTCCTCGACGAAGTGGCCTCCGAGGCCGACGGGCTCCTGAACGTCTACCTCCCCCACGCCACCGCGGGCGTCGTGATCATGGAGCTCGGCTCCGGGAGCGATGACGACCTCCTCGATGCGCTCGGGACGCTGCTTCCCCGCGACGACCGATGGCGCCATCGCCACGGACACCGCGGCCACGGCGCAGACCACGTCGTGCCCCTGGTGGCGCCGCCATCGGTCACCATCCCGGTGATCGGCGGCAGGCTGGCCCTCGGGACCTGGCAGTCGGTGGCCCTCGTCGACACCAACGTGGACAACCCGACCCGGACCGTTCGCCTCTCGTTCCTGGCCGGCTGAGGGAGGTCAGCGCGCCGCCAGGGCGCCGACCTGCGAGAGCACCTCGCGCGGATCTTCGGTCGGAGCCTCGCAGGCGTAGCCACGGCAGACGTAGGCGGTGGGCCGGCCGCCCCGCGGCGTCTTCCCGGCGAAGAGCGGCCAGGCGGCCGGGCCGTCGCTCCCCGGCGTGGCAGCCGCAGGGTCGGAGCCGATGGTGGCGACCACGAGGTCCGGGGCGTAGGGTCGCAGCGCCGCGAAGCGCAGCTCCCGTGCGGCCGGATCAGCCACGTCGCCGGCAGCGATCACCGCGTCCACCGGCTCCCCCAGGGAGCGGTCCGCGGCGCACAGCATGCGACCGAAGAGCGATGGCTGGCGCTCGAAGGCCGGGGCCGCCGTCCGCAGGACGGCTCGCGCCCTTCGGTCGAGGTCCGGCTCGCCGGTGAGCATGGCGAGCCGCAGGAGCACGTCGGCGGCGACCGCGTTGCCAGACGGCGTGGCGGCGTCGACCATCGAATGCGGCCGCGCAACGAGCCGGTCGTGCTCCACGGAGGTGTCCCAGAAGGCGCCGGCCGCGTCGTCCCAGAACTCGGTGACGGCTCGTTCCATGAGGGATCGAGCGAGCAGCAGGTCGTCGGCGCGCCCGGCAGCCGCGTGAGCGGCGAGCAGACCGTCCGCGACGCACGCGTAGTCCTCCAGGAAGCCGGGGGTGTGGCCGCGCCCGTCGCGCGCCGTCCGCCACAGGCCGCCATCGGGCCGGACGAGGACCTCGCGCACGAACGCCACGAGGCCGTCTGCCGCGCCGAGGAGCGCGGCAGAGCCCAGCGCGGCGCCGGCCCCGGCGAGCGAGCGCAGCATGAGCCCGTTCCAGGCCGCGAGCTGCTTCTCGTCGCGGGCGGGACGGATGCGGCGCTCCCGGGCGGCGAGGAGCGCCGCGCGGCCACGTTGCAGCAGGTCCGGCGCCACGGGCTCGCCGGCGGCGGTGAGGACGGTCCGGCCCTCCCAGTTGCCCCCCGGCGTCACGCCCCAGAAGCCGGCCAGGGCATCGACCTGCGGGGCCGTCAACCCCGCGGCCGCCAGCGTCCGGCGGAGCTCGACATCCGTCCAGGCGTAGAACCGCCCCTCCGCGCCTTCGGAGTCCGCGTCGAGGGCGGATGCATAGCCGCCATCGGGCGTGCGCAGCTCCCGGATCGCGAAGTCCAGCGTGCCCTGCACGACGTCGCGGTGTCGCTCGTCCCCTGTCGCTCGCCAGGCCTCGAGGTAGGCGTGGGCGAGCAGGGCGTTGTCGTAGAGCATCTTCTCGAAGTGGGGAACGAGCCAGGCGGCGTCGGTGCTGTACCGCGCGAAGCCGCCGCCCAGCTGGTCGTGGATGCCCCCGCGGGCCATTGCGTCGAGCGTCGTGACGACCATGCCGAGGGTGGTCGTGTCGCCGCTCCGCCGCCAGGCGCGCAGGAGGAACTCGAGCATCATGGGCGCCGGGAACTTGGGCGCCCCGCCGAACCCGCCTCGCCGCGCGTCGAAGGTCCGCGCCAGGGCGTGGACAGCGGACTCCAGCTGCAGCCGCTGCGGGTCGCGGTCGCCCGCGGGGACCTCGAGCTGATCCCGGAGGTGGGCGGAGAGGCGACGCCCCTGGGTCACGATCTCCTCCCGCCGGGTCCGGTAGGCATCGGCGACCGCCTCCAGCACGCGACGGAAGGCCGGCAGGCCGCCCCGCTCCTCCGCGGGGAAGTAGGTGCCGCCGAAGAAGGGGTCGAGCTCCGGGGTGAGGAAGACCGACATGGGCCAGCCGCCGGAGCCGGTCATGGCCTGCACCGCCGCCATGTAGACGTCGTCGATGTCCGGCCGCTCCTCGCGGTCGACCTTGATCGCCACGAACTCGCGGTTCATGAGCGCCGCGGTGTCCGGATCCTCGAACGACTCGCGCTCCATGACGTGGCACCAGTGGCATGCCGCGTAGCCGATCGAGAGGAAGATCGGCCTGTCCTCGCGACGGGCCCGCTCCAGCGCCTCGGGACCCCACGGGTACCAGTCGACCGGGTTGTGGGCGTGCTGGAGCAGGTAGGGGCTCGTCTCGTGTGCGAGCCGGTTCGCGGGCGGGCCGTCGGGAGCATCGCTCATGCGGCTCCCAGTCTCGCACGGCGGGTGCCGTGCCGCTGGCACCGGGCTGGATCGACCGCTAGGGCGACGGCGGTGGCTGGAAGGAGATGGTCGACAGGGTGTTTCGGTCGTTGGGGCCCATGCAGGGCGGCACGAGCACATCTGGACGGGTCGGGTCCGGGGTCACCGGAAGGGCGCCCGTCGTCAGGACGAGCGTGACGTCGATCTGCCCGCTCGGAACGGGATCGCACCTGTTCGCCCAGATGATGCTCGTGACCGCAGACGATCCGGGCGAAAGCCGAAGCGGTTTCGAGGTCGCCGGATCCGGCGCGGTCTGCGCGAGCGAGACCCCACCGCTGCTCAGCCGGGCACCGGGGCTCCCGGAGACCGAGCAGGCCACGCCCGAGGTGTTGGACACGGTGACCAGGGTCCCTCGCGAGCCGGCGGCAGCCCCCCATGGCTCGGCCGTTGCCGAAAGGCTCGACGGATCGCAGGCCGGCACGATTGATGATGGCGGCGCGGTCGGTGCGGGTGTCGCGGTCGGTACGGGCGTAGCCGCGGCGCTGAAGGCGGTGGCGGACGGCGTCCCCGAGCCGCCGGCGCCTGCTCCGGGGGCCGGCTTCGGGGTACCGGTCAGCGCCACGGCGACCGCGATCACCGCCGCTGCCGCCGCCAGGGTGCCGAGGCCGCCGCCGGCCAGGCTCCGGAACCGGCGGCGACGATCGACGGCGCGCAGGCGTGCCCTCGCCTCGTCAACGTCAGCGGGCAGCGGCGACACGCCGGCGCCCTTCAGCTCGCGCGGGCCCCGCTCGCGCAATGCGCGCTCGACGCGGTCGCCCCTCATCGGTCCACCTCCGGTTCGGCGAGGCGCGCCCGAAGCGTGTCGAGCGCGCGGCTGACGTGGCTCCGTGCCGACGGCGCGGCGATCCCCAGGATCCGGCCGATCTCCTCGAACGGGAGGTCGGCCCGGTAGCGCAGGTAGACGGCGAGCCGCTGACGCTCCGGGAGGGACTCCACCGCCTCCCAGGCGGCGATCTCCTCGGCGCGGTCGGCCGAGCGGACCGGTTCCGGCGGGCCCAGGCGCTCGGTCAGGGCCCGCACGCGCCGACGCCATCGGTGCGCATCCATGCAGAGGCGGTAGAGCGTCCGGAAGACCCACGCCTCGGGCTCGTCGATGGGCCTCCCGTCGTCGAGCGCCGCCCACAGGCGCAGGAGCGCCTCCTGCGCCGCGTCCGCCGCCTCCTCCTCGTTCAGCCCCAGGTGCCGGGCGAAGCCGTACAGCTCCCGCCCGCGGCGCTCGTGCAGGTCGGCCACCACCGCCCGGTCGGCCGTCCGCGTGATCGTGCCGGCCGGCGCGGCGGACAGGAGCAGCTCTCCGGTGATCTCCACGTCCTCTCGACGCTCGGGACCGGCGGAACGTTGAAGCGGGGTTCGATCAGAGTCCGATGCCGGCCTCCATCTCGGCGCTCATCGCCTCGGCGGTGAGGAACTGCTGCTGGTAGAGCCGCGCGTAGAGGCCCTCGTGACGGAGCAGCTCGGCGTGGGTGCCACGCTCCACGATCCGGCCGTGGTCGTAGACGAGGATGAGGTCGGCGCGCAGGATCGTCGAGAGCCGGTGGGCGATGGCGATGGTGGTGCGACCCTCCATGAGCCGGCCCAGGGCGGCCTGGATGAGTCGCTCGCTCACCGTGTCGAGCGCCGAGGTCGCCTCGTCGAGGATGAGGATCCGCGGGTCCTTGAGGAGCACCCGGGCTATGGCGATGCGCTGCTTCTCTCCGCCGGAGAGCTTGTAGCCGCGCTCCCCGACCACCGTCTCGTAGCCATCGGGCAGCTCCGCGATCCGGTCGTGGATCGCCGCCGCCCGCCCTGCTGCCTCCATCTCGGCCATCGTGGCGTCGGGGCGCGCGTAGCGCAGGTTCTCCAGGACGGTGTTGTGGAACAGGTAGGTCTCCTGCGTCACGACCCCGATCGCCCGCCCGAGCGACTCGAGCCCGATGCGTCGGACATCGACCCCGTCGACCTCCACCGCCCCGGCATCCACGTCGTAGAGGCGCGGGATGAGATACGTCGTCGTGGTCTTCCCCGCCCCGGACGGGCCGACGAGGGCGACCAGGGTGCCGGGCCGGGCGGTGAAGCTGATGCCGGCCAGGTCGAAGGGCGCGGTCGGCAGCGCTTCGGCGCGGCCCTCCGCCTCCGCCTGCGCCGCCTCGCCGCGCACGGCGAGCTGTGCCGCGCTCACCGGGTAGTGGAAGGCGACATCGGTGAAGCGGACCTCGCCGCGCATGCGGACCGGGTCCAGGTCGACCGCATCGGGGGCGTCGCGGATCTCGTTCGGCATCTCGAGGTACTCGAAGATGCGGTCGAAGAGCGCCAGCGCTCCCTGGATCTCGATCTGGACGTTCAGCATCTGGCCAAGCGGGAAGAAGATCCGGCTCTGGAGGGTCGTGAAGGCCACGATGGTGCCGATGCTGATGGTCGCGTCTCCGCCGATGATGAGCGAACCGGCGAGCAGGTAGACGAGCGCCGGCATGATCGAGAAGAAGGTCCCGATCATCGCGAAGAACCAGCGCCCGATCATCTGCTGGCGAATCTGGAGGCCGGACAGGCGCACCGACTCGGTGCGGAAGCGATCGATGGACGTCTGCTGCTGGCCGAAGGTCTTCGACAGCAGGATGCCCGAGACGGAGAGCGACTCCTCGGTGATGGCGCTCACCTCCGCGAGCGACTCCTGGGTGAGCGTCGAGAGCCGCCTGCGGACCTTGCCCACGCGGTAGGTGATCCAGGCGAAGATCGGCAGCATCCCCATCGACAGCAGCGTGAGCCGCCAGTCGAGGATCACCATGGCCACCACGGTGCTGCCCACGGTCGCCACGTTCGAGAGAAGGCCGCTGGCCGTATCGGTCAGGACCGACTGGACGCCGTTCACGTCGTTGCCGATCCGGCTCTGGATCTCCCCGGTGCGCGTCTCGGTGAAAAAGCGCAGCGGCATCCACTGCAGGTGCGAGTAGAGCGCGACGCGCAGGTCGTTCATCACGCTCTGCCCCACGAAGTTGGACAGGTACGACTGTCCAACCCCGATGAGGCTCGAGATGATGGGGAGGACGACCATGAGTCCCGTCTGGAGGTAGAGCAGGCCCAGGTCGCGCGGGCCGGTCAGGTTGTCGATCACGAGCTTGAGCAGGATCGGGTTGATGACACCGATGCCGGCCGTGAACAGGATCGCGACCGAGATCACCAGCAGCCGGGCCCGGTACGGGGCGAAGAAGCGGATGATCCGGCGGAGGGTCTGCCGGCCCGTCCCCGCCCGTCGCTGCAGGTTGGGCTCGGCGCCGCCGCCCCAGTGGCCGCCGCGTCGCGTCATCGGCTCGTCATGCGCAGGCGCGTTCCCACGCTCAGGTCAGCAGGATCGAGAGGAACGCCTGTGCGGCCTCCAGCCCACCCGCCTGCCCCGCCTCGCGCACGCGCTCACGGACGCGCTTCTCGGTCGCCTCCCAGTCGGGGATCTGGCTGACATGCCGGCGCAGCGCGGCCAGCGCCACGTCCATGCGGTCCGCCACGTCGACCCACAGGTTCGGATGCTCGGCCCCGGTGACGAGGACCTGGCGCACCTTCCACGGCTCGAGCCCCTCGTCGATGAGCTCCGGGAAGTTGAGCCGGTCGCGCGCGGCTGGATAGACCGCGGCGAGCGTCGCCTCGCCGGTGGCGAGGTGATCGGGGTGCGCCATGAACGGGTTCCCGTCGCTGCGCCGCTGCCAGTTCTGGGCGATGACGAGGTCCGGGCGGAACCGCCGGATCTGGCGCGAGAGGTCGCGGCGCAGGTCGAGCGACGGGGTCAGGTACCCGTCGGGGTAGCCGAGGTGGACGATCTCGCTCACCCCCAGAACGTCCGCGGCAGCTCGCTGCTCGGCGATCCTGGTCGCGGCCAGGTGCTCCGGGGAGACCGCCGGGTCGTCCGTCCCCTTGCTGCCGTCGGTCGTCACCACGTAATCCACGCGCGCACCGAGGCCCACGAGGTGGGCGATCGTCGCGGCCGCCCCGAACTCTGCGTCGTCGGGGTGGCTGAAGATGACGAGGACGCGCTCGAGGGGCTGGGTCAGCGTATGACGTTCCGGCTCGGACATCGGTCTGCGCATGGTAGCGCCGAATCCTGCCGCAGGCTCCCGTTGACCCCCTTCGAGCCCGGGCCGCATACTACCCCCCGGTATGCAAGAAACCGATGCCGGCGCAAGCGCCGCCCACTTCCGTCACAGCTACACGAAAGACCGGCGCGAGCTCCTGAACCGCCTGAACCGGATCGAGGGACAGGTGCGCGGCATCCGCCGGCTGGTCGAGGAGGAGGCGTACTGCCTCGACGTCCTCCAGCAGGTTGAAGCGATGACCGCGGCCGCCGACCAGGTCGGACTGCTGCTGCTCGAAGACCACATCGACGGCTGCCTCACCCACGCCATCCAGACCGGCGAGGGCGAGGCGTACGTGGACGAGGTGATGTCGGTCGTCCGGCGGGTGATGGGGCGGCGCGCCGCGCGGCGTTCGCGGGGGGCGCCGGCCAAGGCCTGAGCCTGGCGGGCGCGAAAGCGGGAGTGCCGCAGGGGGGAACCACGGCACTCCCGCTGCAGTGTACCGGTATCACTCCCCGAACATCGTGAGCTGCTCGCCGCCGCGCTCGATCAGCGGATGCAGCCCCAGCACCGGCTCGAGCCAGTCGAGCTTCGCAGCGTCCCGCGCCGCCAGCGTCTCGAGGTGCTCCCACTTGAGGAAGTGCCAGTTCTGCCGCTCGACCTCGTTGCGCAGCCACGGCGAACGCTCCAGCTTGAGCCGCACGAGATCGGTCCGCTCCGCCGGGAAGAGGAGGAGCCGCGCCTGCCGGTCGGTGACCGGAATGGCCCGGCCGCGACGCAGGATCGCCTCGCCGAGCATCGCCGTCCACTCCACCTCGATGAGGAACACGAAGCGGCCGCGCACGTACCACAGGGCGTCGACCGCGCCGAGCTGCTCGGAGGGCCCGCGGATCACGAGCGGCAGGTAGGCGCGCCGCTCGTCATCCGCAAGGAGGTCCCCGAGGCGCTGATCGCCACGGCGCTTGTCCTGCTCCCGCCGGCTGATCCAGACCCGGAGGCCGAGCCGATGCCCGTACTCGGCGGCGAGCGCCAGGATGCGGGTGTGGTCGCCGAAGCGCGCCGCGAGCTCGTCCTCCGTGCGGAGCTGGCCCGCCTCACCTGCGCGGGCGTAGGCGGCCAGGCAGGCGCGGACGAGCTCCTCGTCGGGCGCCTGGAGGCCGGGGAAGAGCCGGTAGATGCGGTCGAGGAAGCCCGATTCGTCCAGGCGCCCGGCCGTGGAGAGGATCGAGAAGGTGGCCCATTCGACCCGATCGGCCAGCGGCTGCTCGGCGAGCTCCGGGTCGCGAAGCCACCAGGCCGGTCGCTCCGGATCCCCGAGCCGGACGAGATCGGGGTGGTTGTCGCGCCAGAGCTCCTCGCGCAGCAGGCCGGCGAGGAGCGTGCTCCCCTGGGAGGGGCGCGCGACCTGCTGGTCCACCCGCGCCTCCGCCTTTGCCGCCTCCATCTCGGCGCCCTCTTCCGCCGGGAGGGAGGCCGGTGTCTCGTGCTCCGGTCCGCTGCGCGTCTGGGCAGCCCGGCGCAGGAGGCCCGACTGCTGCAGCTCGACGACCACGGCGGCCGCCAGGCGGGTGAGGCCGGCGGGCTCCCCCCGATCCCGGAGCAGCGCGACGGTCGCACGGGACACCGCACCGGCGAGCTCCGGGTACGTGAGATGCCCGTCGTCCGCCCCGAGCTGCAGAGGACGGTTCCCCACCGCCGATCGCAGTCGGTCCTCGCCCGATGGCTTGCGGAAATGCAGCGCGACGCCGTCGCCCGAGCGCTTGGACTCGCGGTGGATCACCGCGGTGAGGTCGAGGCCGGCGGCCGCGCCGGCGACAGCGACGGCGAGCATGCGGTCCGGCTCATCGCCCTCCAGGAGCACGTTGAAGCCGCCTCCGGGACGCAGCGCGCCGGCTGCCGAGGCCATGGCATGGCGCAGCGCTGTTGCCTCCGCGCCGTCCGAGGCCGCCCCCGCGGTTCCGAAGAGCGGCTCCAGGCGCAGCGTCTCGGCTGCCTCCCGGCCGATGAGCCACGCGGTGGCGAGGTACTCGAAGCTCAGCTCGTCGACGGACGCCGGGGGCGGCGGCGTGCCGAGCACCAGGTCGACCGCCTCGGGCGGAAGGTACTGGCCGGCGACAGCCGGCCGGCTGCGAATCCAGAGGACGTTCGCGGCGCTGATCCCGCCGAGATCGGAGAAGTCCGTCGCGAAGCGCGCCCCCCGTCGTTCGCGGCCGAGCGCGACGATGGCCGTCCGCACGTCCCGGAAGGCGGCCTCGAAGAGCCGCCAGACGTTCATCTCGCGCTGGTGCCGCGAGGCCGGCTGGCGGACGTGTCCGGCGGTGATCCGAAGCGAGGCGACGCGACCGGGATAGCCGTTGAGGCGGCTGGCGGGGAGCAGGCAGGCGGCGAGCGCCAGCCGGAAGATGGCGGACAGCGCCGTGTCGCGCATCTCCGTCTCGATCTTGCCGGCGATCGCCTCGAGCGCGTAGAGGTTGCGCGGCGTGTACAGGGCCAACAGCTCGTCGACGAGGTCGCGCCGGCCGTCGAGGACCGGGAAGCGCTCTCGGAGCTGGGCGACATGCGGGCCCTCCCCGATCTCGCCGCCAGCGCCCGGCGCCGGCGGATCGGGGTGCACCGTGGAACGGAAGCGACGCTCACTCCCGAGGCTGGCGGGAGGCTCCGGTTCGGCGGCCGGAGGCGGAGGCGGGCCACCGCCTTCGCCGAGCGGCGGGACCGGATCGTAGCCGAGCGGGGTACCCGTGAGCCCCACCGGTGCTGGTGGCAGATCGTCATCGGCGTCGTCCGCAGCCTGCGCCGGGGGCCGGGAGGCCGATGAGCGGCGGTCGATCCCGAGCTTGGTGAGATCGGACTCCTCGATGGGCGCGACCCGCTCGGCGGGGCCGCCCACGCTGATGTCACAGCTCGGGCAGCGGTAGACCTTGCGACCGCCGGCGTCGTCGTCGCGCGGCCAGATGAACTGCTCGCCCACGACCGGGCGACGGCAGGCGCTGCAGCGCGTCGCGTAGAGCTCCTCGATGTGCTGTCGGAGCGGCACGTCGATCCGTCGCGAGTTCGCCAGCTGGGTGAAGGCCGCGTCCAGCGCACCGACGTCGGGCGCCAGGAGGAAGGCCTGGGCCGCGAGCTGGGCGAAGGGGCTGGGGTCCGCGGCCACCGCGCGCATCCCGTTCGCGACGGCGCGGCGAGCGGTCCAGCCGGTGCCGGCCCACGGATCCAGGACCGTGTCGCCGGGCGACGCGAAGGTCGTCAGCTCGGCGTCGAGGACGTTGTCGGCCGGCGACGGGAAGTAGCGCTCGAGGAGCGCGAGACCGGGGAGGCGGCGGGGAAGGACGACGTGGTCCAGGCTCCTCCGTGCGGCGGCCTCGGTCATGGGCTCCTACGGTTCTTCGAGCAGCTCTTCCTCGAGCTCGGGCTCTGCCGAGTACTCCGGGAGGCTGGTGTCGAGCTCCTCGACCTCCTCCGGCTCCTCTTCGAGCTCTTCGCTCTCCTCCTCGTCATCGTACCGGAGCGCGGACCCCTTGAGGTACGGTCTCACGTCACTCCCCCGGGTCGTGCTGGTGCCCGGGAAGGAGACCTTCCCGAAGTTCGCCGCGTGCGCGAAGGTCTCTCGGATGATGATCCGCACCTCGTCGCGCGCCATGATCGTGATCGCGGCGTCGTAGCGGTTGCCGCCGGCCACGAGCTTCACGAGTCGGGAACCGATGCGCGGCTCGACCTGCCCGATCTCGGTATCGCCGACGAAGGCGAGCAGATGGTCACCGTCCGCCCGGAGCGCGACCTGGTCCCCCGGCGAGAGGGGTGCGAGATCGTCGCGACCGGCGAGGTTGATGAGACGTGCGTGCCCGGTCTTCCCCATCTCCTCGATGAAGACCGCCGCGGACGCCTTCTCCGGCTTTCCGTCGCTGGACGGCGCCTTCCGGGCAACAACCTGTGTGTCGACCAGCAGGCGGAGGCGTTCCACGTTGCGCTCCGCGATCCGGTTCGTGGCATCCCGCGCGAGCGCCTGCTCGTAGGCCTCGAGCGCCTCCCCGTGTCGTCCGAGCTCGGCCAGCGCCTTACCGAGGCGGTTGTAGGCATCCGTGTCCGGGCCGAGCTCGATCAGATCCCGGTTTGCCTGTACCGCCCCCTCCCAGTCGCCGTGCGTCGCCAGGCCGATCGCCTGTTCCGCGAGCTGTCGACGCTGCCGGTTGGCGGCGTCGAGTTCCCCTATCGTCATCGTCTGCTCCCGTGTCCGGGCTGGGTGCCGGAAGGTAACGGAATGCCCTCGGCACGGGCGTTCCGGCCAAAGGCGCCTTGTTGTAGCACCGCCCTCCGGGACTGTCAACGCGAGTTCGTGCGACCGCGTGAGCGATCGCGGGCAAGCGCGGCGCGCTACCGCTGGTGCATCAACAGTGCCACGAGGAGGCCGAGGAGGCCGAGGCTCCCGAATTCCACGAGCACCGAGCGCGCATCGGCTCCGCGACCGAGGGCCTCCGCGGCGCCACCCCACGCATAGAAGGTGAGCGCGAGGACCGCGGGCCCCACCAATCCGGGCAGGCCGAGGAGGAGCACCGCCACGCCGACCTCGGCGACGGCGAGCGCCTGGAGCAGCGCCTGCCCCACGGCCTCGACCCCGCCGACGCCGCGCGCCTCGGCCGCGCGCAGGCCCATCACCAGCCCAACGAGGGCCACGAGCGCGATCGGCGGCGGCCATGCATGGCTCTCGAAGAGGGCGCCGATCCCGGCGGCCGATGCGAAGACGATCCCGGTGAGCGCCAGGTCGAGCGCGGTGCGGTCGAGCGGCGTGAGCGGACCCCGGAGCTCCAGCCGAAGCACCGCCCACAGGAGGACCCCCGCGAGCGGGGCAAGGAGGACGCTCACGCCGCCGGGGAGCATGCGCCCCGCGAGCGTCACCGCCACCCCTGCCATCGCCAGCGTCGCGTAGCGGGCGATGCCCAGGCCCGGGCGTGCCGGGCCCATGAGCGCCACCGCGCCGAGCCCGCCCAGCGCGAGCTCGCCGGCGACGGCGACGGCAAGCCAGAACGGGCTCGTCAGCCAGCCGGCCGCCGCGACGGCGGCGAGGCCGATGGCGAGCACGATCGGCCAGGGACGCTCCAGGCGTCCGAGGCGCACGGGGTCGCGACGCGAGCGAAGGCGAGCGATCATCGGAGCGAGAGGAGCCCGTCGGCGTCCCGCGTGTTCGCGACCTGGTCGGCGGTGAGCCAGGCACGGCGCGCCATGGAGACCGCGTAGCCGATCTGCCCCAGCTCCTCCGTGCGATGCGCGTCGCTGGAGACCACCAGCCGCGCCCCTGCCCGCGCCGCGGCGCGGGCCAGGTGCTCGTCGAGGTCGAGACGCGGGCTCCCGTTCATCTCGAGCAGGGTACCCGTTCGCGCGGCCGCCTCGAAGACCTCGGGCCACGCCAGCGTGAGCGGGTCGCGCCTGTTCACGATGCGCCCGGTCGGGTGCGCGATGACGTCGACGTGCGGATTCTCGATGGCGGCCAGGGCGCGGCGGGTCAGCTGTTCGGGCGCCTGGGCCCGACCGGTGTGGATGCTGGCGACGACCAGGTCGTAGCGGGCGAGGAGCTCGTCGGGGTAGTCCAGCGAGCCGTCGGCGCGGATCTCCATCTCCGTCCCGTGGAGGATCCGGAACGGCGCGAGCTCGGCGTTGAGACGCGCGATCTCCGCCCGCTGCGCCTCCACCCGTGCCGGCTCGAGGCCGCGGGTGATCCCGAGCGACGGCGAATGGTCGGTGAGGACGATGTAGGCGTGCCCGAGGTCGCGCGCCGCGCGCGCCATCGTCTCGATGGTGTCGACGCCATCGGTCCAGTCGGAGTGGACATGGGTGTCGCCGCGGATCTCGTCCGCGGTGACGAGGACCGGCAGCGCGTCGGACTCCGCCGCGGCGATCTCGCCGTCGTCCTCGCGCAGCTCCGGCGGGATCCAGGGCAGGCCGAGCCGCTCATAGACCTCCGCCTCGTCGGCCACGAGCTGCAGCTCGCCGGTCTCCACCACCTTGAATCCCTTCTCGGACAGGGAGAGACCGCGGTCGAGGGCCCGGCCACGCAGGGCGACGTTGTGCGCCGCGCTCCCGGTGAAGTGGACCAGGTGCGTCCCCCACGCTTCGGGCGGGCAGACCATCAGGTCCACCTGCGGACCGTCGCGCAGCAGGATGCTGGACTTGTCGGACCCGGCGCTCAGCACGCGGTCGACGGCGGGCAGCCGATCCAGGCGCTCGATCAGCGACGCCGGATCGCGCACCGCCGCGAGCAGGTCGAGGTCGCCGATCGTGGCGCGCCGCCGGCGCAACGAGCCCGCGGCCTCGATTCGCTCGACCCCGCGAACGCCGCGCAGCCCCGCGAGGAGCTCGGCCACCAGCGCGTCGGCGTCGTGGATCAGGAGGCGGCTGCTCCGTTGCTCGATCCGCGCGATCCCGGCCAGGACGTTCTCCTCCGTCCGGGCGGAGAGCCCCTTCAGACCGCGGAGGGCCCCCTGCTCCGCCGCTGCGCGCAGCTCCTCCACCGAGCCGATCCCCAGCTCGTCATGGAGCAGCCTCACGGTGCGCGGGCCCACCCCCTGGATGCGGAGCATGTCGAGGAGCCCGGGCGGCACCTGGTCCCGCAGGCGCTCGTGGTACTCGAGCCGGCCGGTCTCCGCGAGCTCGGCCAGCTTGGCGGACAGGGCGGCTCCGGCACCGGGGATCCGGGGCGGATCGCCGGTCCGGTAGCGGGCGGCGACGTCCTCCGGCCAGCGCTCGACCGCGTCCGCGACGCGACGGTAGGCGACCGACTTGTAGACCACCTCGCCGAGGATCTCGAGCATGTCCGCGATCTCGTTGAAGACCCGGGCCAGCTCGCCGTTGGTGATGACCGCGTCGCCGGAGCGCGGGGTGCTTCGTGGTCGGGGCATCGGCCGCCATTCTAGGGTCGCGACTCGCTCCGCGAGGAGGAGCCAGGCCCTCCGGGCAGCGCGAGACCCGCTCCGAGGTGCCTTCGGAAACGGGTCTCGCGTGTCAGTCGCGGACTGGAGGCGTCGCCGGGTGTGGAGTCCCTCAGCGCGAGCGGCGGAGTCGTGGAAGCGCCAGGCCGCCGTGGCTGCGGCGGCGCGGGGCCGAGTTCGCCATCGCCTCACGGCCGGCCCGGTCGCGAAGCTCGCTCTGCGGCAGGCCGGCGAGGATGCCGTAGTAGATGGGTGCGCCCTTGATCATCAGGTTCTCCCGGGTTCTCCCGCCCTCAGGCGGCGTGTCGATTCGAGGTGACGGACTGTGACGGCCGTTCTGCGATGGACGGACGGCTGTCAGCGCCGTGGCGCAGCGCTGCGAGGTCGAAGACCACCAGCAGCACGAGGATCAGAAGCAGGGTCATGACGTGCGCCTCCGGGCGCTGTGTAACTTGTGATGGAGTGGTTAACGGTTACAACGGCAGTGTAGCAGAAGGCGGTAACTTGTCAACCCACCTATACTGGTTACAGGCATGGCAACCAGCAACGACACGATGGCGGAGCCGCAGGGCACGCCCGACCTCTTCGTCGCCTTCGCGAACACGATCAGCTTCGACCACGGCGAGGCGACCGACGCCGTGCCGGACGTGGAGAGCCTCCTCGCCTGGCTGCGGGACGCCGGCCTCATCAGCGATCGGGCGCGCGCGGCGGAGAGCCAGCGCCTCGCGCGCGACACGGCCGCTGCGGAGCGGCCGCTCGAACGCTTCAGGTACCTGCGCGACCTGCTGCGCCGGATCGTCGACCGCATGAGCTCCGGCGAGCATCCGTCCCGCCAGCAGCTGCGCGAGCTGAACCACGTGCTGCGTCACGGCCTCCATTACCACCAGCTCCAGGTCGACACGGAGGGGACCCGCTACTCGGTGGCGCAGGTCGGGGACCGTCTCGACCAGGCACGGGCCGCCATCGCCAGCTCTCTCGCGTCCTACCTCGCCGACGAGGATCCCGAGCGGCTGCGCGTCTGCGCCAACCCGGGGTGCCAGTGGGTCTTCGTTGATCGCTCCCCCACGGGGCGACGGCGCTGGTGCGATATGCGGACCTGCGGAAACCAGGCGAAGGTGGCACGCCACCGGGCCCGCCAGCGGGCCGAGCGCGTCGGCGCCGAGGCCTGATCGCCTCCCGGTCCGACCGTACCGTCGATACGGCACCGAATCGGTGCTTCCGGTCCGCGGATTCGGCGGCTAGAATGGGCGCGGCCCGATGGCTGCCCGCCATCGGCCGCCGGATGAAGCACGTACCGAGGCCTCAGCACAGCACCCGTGGACGCCGGTTCCTGTAGTCAATGGAGAACCACGCGTGCGCCCGGGCGCCGGGAGCATGAGAGGATGACGGCCTAGCGGCGACGCCTGCGACCGCCTCTCGCAACTCGACGACCACCCGCACGCGTGCCACCGCTGGACGCGAAAGCGAGGTGGTCGTTCCATGCTCTTCCTCAGCCAGCTCGTCGGCAAGCCGGTCCTGGATCGGAGCGGCGAGCCGTTCGGCAAGGTCCGCGACCTGATCGTGGCCCTCGGCGAGCGCTACCCGCCGGTCACCGGCCTGGTGGTTCACGTCACCGGCGGCCGCGAGATCTTCCTGCCATGGAGCCACGTCGAGGAGATCGACGCGGCGGGGGCACGGCTGCACACCTCCAGCATCGACATCACCGGCTTTCGGCAGCGCCCGAACGAGATCAGGCTCTGGCTCGACCTGCAGGACAAGCAGATCGTGGACGTCGAGGGTCGCAAGATCGTGCGCGTCAACGACATCCAGCTCGCCCCGGTTCGCGGGCGCCTGCGCCTCGTGGCGGTGGACGTGGGACTCGCCGGGATCCTCCGCCGCCTTGGCCTCTCCGGCCCCGGCGAGCGGCTGGCCCGCGCGCTCCACCTGCCGATCGAGAACTACATCGAGTGGGAGGATGTCGATCCGGTGGAGTCGAGCGTCAGCTCCCTGAAGCTGCGCGTTCCGCACCAGGCGCTGTCCACCCTGCATCCGGCGGACGTGGCACACATCGTCGAGCAGCTGGCCCCGCGCGATCGGGCGGGCATCCTCGCCTCGCTCGACGACGAGCGGGCGGCCGACGTCATCGAGGAGCTCTCCGCGGAGGACCAGGTGGACGTCCTTGAGGCGCTGCCCATCGAGACCGCGGCCGACATCCTCGAGGAGATGGGGCCCGACGATGCGGCAGACCTGCTCGCCGACCTGTCGGAGGAGCGCCAGGAGGAGCTGCTCTCCGCAATGGATCCCGAGGAGGCGGAGGAGGTTCGGGAACTGCTCGCCTACGGCGAGGAGACCGCCGGCGGCCTCATGACGACCGACTTCATCACCGTCGCCGCCGACGAGACCGCCCAGCAGGTGATCGACCGGCTCCGCGAGCTTCGTCCGGGTTCGGATCACGCCTACTACCTCTACGTGACCGATGCCGACGGCATCCTGGTCGGGACCGTGACCCTGCGCGGGCTCATCATCGCCACTCCGGAGACGCGCATCGGCGAGATCACCCGCCCCGAGCCCATCTCCGTGGTGGTCGAGACCGATGCCGACGAGGTCGCCCGGGCCATCGCGCGGTACAACCTGCTGGCCCTGCCGGTCGTGGACGACACCGGGCGGATGCAGGGCGTGGTGACCGTCGACGACGCGATGGAGCGTGCCCTGGGCGAGGGATGGCGCCGCCGCCTGCCCGAGATCTTCGAGCCGGTCGAGGAGAAGTGAGCCGCCTCACCGTTCCCCGCCCCATCCGCCGCGCGCAGCGGTCGCTCCGCGATCGGCTGCCGAACTTCCGCACCCACCGAACCGGGATTCTCGCCTTCCTGGGCGTCATGGGACCCGGACTGGTCGCCGGGCTCGCGGGCAACGACGCAGGCGGCATCTTCACCTACTCGATCCTCGGTGCCCAGACGGGACTCCAGCTCCTGTGGATCCTGCCCATCACCACGGTCATGCTCGTGGTCGTCCTGGAGATGGCCGCCCGCATGGGCGCCGTCTCCGGGCAGGGGCTTGGCGACCTGATCCGCGACGACTTCGGGATCCGCTGGACCCTCTTCGCCATGGTCGTCCTGCTCATCGCCAACGGCTCGAACATCGCCGCCGAGTTCGCCGGGGCCGCTGCTGCCCTCGAGATTTTCAACGTTCCGCGCTGGATCGTGGTGCCGGTCGTGGCCGCCGGGATCTGGGCCCTGGTCGTTTTCGCCAGCTTCCGCGTGGTCGAGCGGGTCTTCCTCTCCGTGGCGGTGGTCTTCGTGGCGTACATCGTCAGCGCCTTCGTCGCGGGTCCCAACTGGGGCGAGGTCGGTCGGTCGCTCGTGACCCCCACGATCAACTGGGCGCCGAACAGCCTGCTGCTCATGGTCGCTACGGTGGGCACCACGGTGACGCCCTACATGTTCTTCTACCTGCAGTCCTCGGTGGCCGACAAGGGGCTCGGGACCCGAGGAGCTCGGCATGGAGCGCGCCGACGCCATCCTGGGCGGAATCTGGACGAACGCCATCGCGCTCTTCATCGTGGTCGTCACCGCGGTGACGCTCTTCGGACGGGGCCTGCAGCTCAACGATGCCGCCGAGGCCGCGCAGGCACTCGCCCCGGTGGCGGGCAACTTCGCGGAGGCCCTCTTCGCGTTCGGCCTGTTCGGCGCCTCGGTCCTGGCGGCCACGGTCATGCCGCTCACCACCAGCTACACGGTCTGCGAGTCGTTCGGCTGGGAGTCCGGCGTCTCTCGCAAGTTCAGCGAGGCGCCGGTCTTCATGGGCCTCTACACCGCGCTGATCGTCCTCGGCGCGCTCGTGGTGCTCGTTCCGGGCATGCCGCTCACGGGGCTGATCGTGCTCAGCCAGAACCTGAACGGCATCCTGTTGCCGATCATCCTGATCTTCATGCTCCGCCTGGTGAACAATCCCCGCATCATGGGCCGCCATGTGAACCCGCGGTGGCTCAACGTGGTCGGCTGGGGGCTCACCGGGCTCGTCATCGTGCTCACCATCGTCCTCTTCGGGAGCGCCCTCGCCGGCGCGTTGGGGATCTAGATGAAGTCACGCTCACCCATCAGGACCCTGGGCGGAGTCCGCAACCTGCCCCTCCGCCTGCGTCGCGCGCCGCGGCGCCATGGCAAGGAGGGGGGCGAAGAACCTGTGCTGGAACCGCGCCCGGAGGTCGTCGACGCGCCGGAGCTGCGCTGGATCGACATCGAGGCGCCGCGCCTGGCGGACCGGCTCTGGCTGGCGGAGAACTTCGCCTTCCACGAGCTCGACATCGAGGACGTGGCGAGCCATAACCAGCGGCCCAAGCTCGACAGCTACCCCGACTACCTGTTCCTCGTCATGCAGTTCCCCGCCTACGACCCCGAGACCGGACGCCTGGACGCCGCCGAGCTCGACATCTTCATGGGCGCGGACTTCCTCATCAGCCTGCCGAACGAACCGATCCCGCCGCTGCGGACCCTCTTCGAGCGTGCGCGGGCGCGGGAGGACGTCCGCGCCGAGCTGATGACGCACGGCTCCGGGCGCCTGCTGTACGAGATCCTGGACAAGTGCGTGGACGCCTCCTTCCCGATGCTCGGCCAGCTCGGCCGCAAGCTGCGCGGGATCGAGAACGAGATCTTCGAGGGGCGCAGCCGCGAGATCGTGCGCGAGATCAGCAACGCCAAGCAGGAGATCATCAACTTCCGGGCGGTGATTCGCCCGCAGCGCCTCGTCTTCCAGGAGCTGGAGCGGGTCAAGCTGCGGTATCTGCCCGAGGAGATGGACATCTACTTCGACGACCTCACCGATGCCTCCGAGCGCATCTGGGACGTGCTCGAGAACTTCAAGGAGATCGTGGAGGGGCTGGAGGACACGAACGAGTCGGTCCTCTCCCACCGGCTCAACGACGTGCTGCGCACCCTCACCGCGGTCACCGTCATCCTCCTCCCGCTGACCCTGGTCACCGGCTTCTTCGGCATGAACGTGGGATTCCCGGGAGAGCCGACCGCCCCCGCCTACTTCTGGGGCATCGTCCTCGGCATGGCCGTGATCCTCGGGGCGCTCGTCGTGTTCTTCCGCCGCCGCGGCTGGCTCTGAGCCGCGGCACGGCGGCCCGGAAGCCCCACTACCCACCCGACCGCTGGGGGGTCGCTCCCCGGTCGTATCGGTAGCTCCACTGCCGATCCGGCCGCTGAGGGGTCGCTCCCCGGTCGTTTCGGTAGCTCCACTACCGGACGTGGAGGGCGCGGCGACGAGAAGGGTCGGAGGGGTCAGGCGCCGATGGGGTGCCAGACCGTCTTGGTCTCGACGAAGTGGCCGATGACGTACGGCGACTGTGCGGCATCGGCCAGCCAGTCGTAGCGCTCCAGCCCGTCGACCGGCGGCCGCGCGATGCGCTTCACGTTCTCCGCCCCCAGCTCCTCGATGGCGGCGGCCTCGGCCGGGTCCAGGCCAAAGGCGTCGAGGGCGTTGACGTCCATGTGCCCCGCCAGGTGGGTGACGAGCTCGCGGCGCAGGCCGGTCACCAGGTTGACGACGCCGCCGGGCACGTCCGACGTGGCGAGCACCTCCGTCAGGGTGACGGAGGGGAGCGGCCGCGACTCCGACGAGATCACCACCGCGGTGTTGCCCGAGACGATGACCGGCGCCAGCCGGCTCACCAGCCCCAGCAGGCTGGATCCCTCGGGCGCGATCACTCCCACCACGCCGGTTGGCTCGGGAACGCTGAAGTTGAAGTAGCTGCCGTTGACCGGGTTCACCGATCCGATCACCTGGCTGAACTTGTCGGCCCAGCCCGCGTACCAGACCCAGCGGTCGATGGCCGCGTCCACCAGGCGCATCGCGCGGCGCCGCCCGACCCCCTCCGCGGCCATCACCTCCGCGATGAACTGGTCGCGCCGCCCTTCCATGAGCTCCGCGATGCGGTACAGGATCTGGCTCCGGTTGAAGCCGGTGCGGGCCGCCCAGCCCGGCTGCGCCTTGCGCGCCGCGCGGACCGCCTCGCGGATGTCCTTGCGCGTTCCCCGGCAGGCGTTGGCCAGCAGCCGACCACGAGCGTCGAAGACCTCGTAGCTGCGCCCGGACTCCGTCCGCGGGAACTGGCCGCCGATGTAGAGCTTGTACGTCTTGCGTACCTCCAGGCGCTCGCCCGCGCGCGCCCCATCGGCGCGGACCGCCAGCGCGGCCACGTCTCGCGCGTCGAGAACCGAGGCACGCCGGGAGCGCGTCGCGGTGGCGGCAGGAGCCCGCCGGCGGCTCGTCGGGCTCATCGGCCGGCCACCGGGTTGCCGTACTGCAGGGTCTCGGGCCGCTCGAGGAGCAGCGTGTACGCCGGCCCGGCGTCCGCCACCGGCCGGTGGCGCGTCCCGCGCGGCACAACGTAGAGGTCGCCCTCCCGCAGCTGCACCGCGCCGCCGGGATCCAGCTCCACCCGGAACGTGCCGCGCCAGCAGAGGAAGAGCTCGTCCTCGTCGTGGGCATGCCACGGGAAGTCGCCCTCGAGCCGGGCAAGGCGGACGACCGCGTCGTTGACATCGGCGATATCGACCGGGTGGAACGCCTCCCGCAGCCCGTCGGCAACGCCCGGGATGGAGGTCGCGGCAGGTCCGGCGCTGAAGGTTGCCATCGGCCTAGGCCGCGCCGTCCAGGGACAGGTAGGAGGCCAGGCCGTGGAGGCCGCCCTCGCGCCCGTACCCGGACTCCTTGTAGCCGCCGAACGGGGAGGTGGGATCGAAGCGGTTGAAGGTGTTGGCCCAGACGACGCCGGCCCGCATGGCAGCCACCATCTTGAAGATCCGGCTCCCCTTCTCCGTCCAGACGCCGGCGGAGAGGCCGTACGGCGTGTTGTTCGCCTTCTCGATCGCCTCCTCCGGCGTCCGGAAGGTGAGCACGGAGAGCACCGGCCCGAAGATCTCCTCCTGCGCGATGCGGTGGCTCTGGCTCACGCCGGTAAAGAGCGTGGGACGGAAGAAGAAGCCGCGCTCCGGGAGCCGGCACTCCGGCTGGAAGATCTCCGCCCCCTCCGCCGTGCCGGATTCGACGAGCTCGGTGATCTTCGCCAGCTGGGCGGCGGAGTTGATGGCACCCACATCGGTGTTCTTGTCCATGGGGTCGCCGACGCGGAGCGTGGAGAGGCGCGCCTTGAGCTTGGCGATGAGCGGCTCGTAGACGCTCTCCTGCACGAAGAGCCGGCTCCCCGCGCAGCAGACCTCGCCCTGGTTGAAGTAGATGCCGTTGATGATCCCCTCGATCGCCTGGTCGAGCGGGGCGTCGTCGAAGACGATGTTCGCCGCCTTCCCGCCGAGCTCCAGCGTGGCCTTCTTCTGCGTCCCGGCGACCGCGCGAGCGATCATCTTGCCGACCGCGGTGGAACCGGTGAAGGCGACCTTGTTCACCTCCGGGTGGCGCACGAGCTCCATACCGATGGCGCCCGGTCCGGTGATGATGTTGACGACACCGGGCGGCAGCTCCGCCTGGCGGACGACGTCCGCGAAGAGGTAGGCGGTCAGCGGCGTGGTCGAGGCCGGCTTGAGGACGACGGTGTTTCCGCACGCCAGCGCCGGGGCGATCTTCCAGGCGAGCATCAGCAGCGGGAAGTTCCAGGGGATGATCTGCGCCGCCACGCCCAGCGGCCGGGGAGTCCGGCCCGGGAAGGCATAGTCGAGCTTGTCCGCCCATCCCGCGTAGTAGAAGAAGTGGGCGGCGGCGAGCGGCACGTCCACGTCGCGGGATTCCTTGATGGGCTTGCCGGAGTTCAGCGTCTCCACCACCGCGAACTCGCGGCTGCGCTCCTGCATGATCCGCGCGATCCGGTACAGGTACTTCGCGCGCTCGCTGCCGGGGAGGCGGGACCACACCGTGTCGTGGGCGCGGCGGGCGGCGCGGACGGCTCGGTCGACATCGGCCTTCGACGCGAGCGCCACCTTCGCCAGCGGCTCCTCGGTGGCAGGGTTGAGCACGCCGAAGGTCTTCCGCGGCTTCGCCGGGCGGAACTCGTTGTCGATGAAGAGCCCGTACTCCGGCTGGATGCGGACGTGGTCCCGGGACTCAGGGGCCGGGGCATACTCCCACGGGATGCGCCCCTTGGCGGCGATCCCCCACGAAGCCGGGGCGGGGCGGCTCTCCCCCTTCTTGGTCAGCGTCATGTCGGCGCCGATTATCGCACCCGCATGGGCGGCCGGCGGAGTGCTCGCGGACCGGCCGGTCTCAGATTCTCGCCTCGAGACCGTTACGTCTCGTCGCGGACGGCCAGGCGAAGGCGGAGCCGATGGCGGACGGCCCGGAAGACCGTGCCGAGACGCACCGAATCCATCCACCGATGGTGGCGTGCGGCGCTTACCGGCGGCGTATCGCGCGCTCAGCGGCGCTTGTGGCGCCTAGGCGGGGGCGGAACCCTCCAACGCAAGGAGGAAGCGCTTGCGCTCCTGGCCGCCGCCGTAGCCGCCCAGGCCCCCGGACGCGGGCACGATCCGGTGGCAGGGCACCACGATGGGGATGGGGTTGATGTGGAGGGCATTCCCGGCGGCGCGCGCGCCACGCGGCGACCCGGCCTCGGCCGCCACCGCGCCGTAGGTGGCGACGCTTCCGAACGGAACGCGCGCCGTGGCCCGCAGGATCCCCACCGCGAACCCGTGGACCAGGGACCAGTCGAGCGGCAGGTCGAACGAGCGCAGGCGCCCGGCGAAGTAGTCGTCCAGCTCGCGTCGAACGGCATCGGTTCGTTCCGGCGCGCGAAGCACCCGTGGTGAAACCGCCCCCGCGAGCTCCTCGAGAACGCGCTCCTCCCCCTCGCCGGGATAGGCGATCCTCACCAAACCGCGCGGCGTCACGGCCACGAGGAGCTCGCCAAGCGGCGAATCCAGCGAGGCGTACGCGACGTCCAGGAGCCCCGCATCGGCGGCGGCGCGCTGCAGCCGCCCGGCGAGCCGCTCGGCGTCGACCGCCGGGGCGCGTGCGCCGGCCTCGGTCAGTCGCCGCTCCAGGTCCAGCTCGCTCATTGGGTCACCTCCCGTCGCAGCCGCTTCAGGCCGGCCGCCACGTTCTGCCGGGCCGCCTCCTCCGAGCATCCGATCCGCTCCCCGATCTCCGCGTACGGCAGGTCGAAGACGAACCGATGGACCACGGCAGCCCGCTGCTTCGGCGGCAGGCCGCGCACCGCGGTCCACAGCCCATCGTCGGCCATCTGGTGCGCCCCCACCGAGGGCTCCGCCCGCGGCAGGCGGTCCTCGCCATCGGTCCGGTCCAGGCTCTCCGTGCGGCGACGACCCCGGCGTCGCACGGCATCGGTCGCCTTGTTCTGGGCGATCGTGTAGAGCCACGCTCGCAGGTTGGAGCCGTCTCGCAGCCGCGGATAGGCGCGCAGCGCGGCGAGCAGCGTCTCCTGGAGGCAGTCCTCCGCGTCGGTGACGCCGATGGAGGCAACCAGGAACCGGTGCAGCTCCCCTGCATGCGCGTCGACCAGGGTCTGAAATGGCGGCAGTCGCACGTCAGGTGAAACGCTCCGCATCCGCAGCCCGTGAGATCCGCCGCACGTCGAGCCGCCTCACCCCGCGGCGCGGCGGACGATCTCCTCGTAGACCGCCGGATCGTCGCGGATCAGGCTCGGGATCCACCTCCCGGCCTCCTCCCGCCAGTCGGCCTCGATCCCGGGATTCTGGCCGCTCCACCCGTCGGGAGTGAAGAGATGCGCGGAGCCGGCCACGGCGTCGGTCTTGGCCACCTCCCACTGCTCGCCGAGGTGATGGCGGGCCCGCCCGGAGTCGAGGGCATCGGCCAGATGGACGAGATCCAGCCCGTCGCACTGCGAGGCCACCTCCAGGATCACGTGGCGCAGGCTGATGCAGCGGCTCTCCCCCCAGAACGCCCGCCGCAGACCGATGTCGAGCTCCTCCGACGCCGCCAGCGACTGCTCCTTCGCGGCCTGCACCGCCTCCATGGCCGGCAGCATCGTCACCGGCCACGCCCAATCGGGCGCCGCCCAGCGCTGCCAGCCGGCCCGCGGCGCCAGTGAGGCCAGGAAGTCCATCTCCGCCTCGTAGTCGGCGCGCGGCGTGGGCTCGGAGTTGAAGAGCTCCAGGGGGAAGACACGGTGGTCGAAGCGCACGGCATCGCCCAGGCGCAGGCGGCGGCGGGCGTCGTGGAGGCGCCAGACGGCGAGGTGGGCCCAGGGGCAGCCGATGTCGGAGTAGACGACGATCGTGTTCGGGGCGACCTCGACCGCCGGCGGGGTCGCGGATTCGGACGCCATCGGTCTCGAGCGCGCCTAGTCGATGGTGAAGTAGTCGGGGCCCGAATAGCGCCCGGTGCGCTCCTTGCGGATCTGCATGAGCACGTCGTTCAGGAGGGAGCTGGCGCCAAAGCGGAAGCGGTCCGGCGTCATCCAGTCCGGGCCGAGCGTCTCGTAGAGGACCGTGAGGTAGGCGATCGACTCCTTCGCGGTCCGGATCCCGCCCGCGGGCTTCATGCCCACCGCGCGGCCGGTCTGCGCGTAGAAGTCGCGGATCGCCTCGAGCATGACCAGCGTCACCGGCAGCGTGGCGGCGGGCTGGACCTTGCCGGTAGAGGTCTTGATGAAGTCCGCGCCGGCGGCCATGGCCAGGACCGATGCGCGCCGGACGTTGTCGTACGTCTCGAGCTCGCCGGTCTCCAGGATCACCTTGAGGTGCGCCTCGCCGCAGGCCTCCTTGACCGCCACGATCTCGTCGTAGACCCTGCCGTAGTCCCCCGCCAGGAATGCGCCGCGATCGATCACCATGTCGATCTCGTCGGCTCCCAGTGCCAGCGCGTCGCGGACGTCCTGCAGCTTGACGTCCATGGGCGCCGCGCCGGACGGGAAGTAGGTCGAGACGCTGGCGACCTTCACCCCGCTGCCGGCCAGCGCCGCCTTCGCGGTGGAGATCATGTTCGGGTAGACGCAGAGCGCTGCCACCGCGGGGATGGATGGATCGGTGGGGTCGGGGCGGACGGCCTTGCCGGCCAGCGCCCGCACCTTGCCCGGCGTGTCCTTCCCCTCCAGGGTGGTGAGGTCCATCATCCGGATCACCAGGTCGAGCGCCCAGAGCTTGGCCTCGCGCTTGATGCTCCGCTTGGCGAGGGACGCGGCGCGCTCCTCCACGCCGACCTGGTCCACCGCCCAGACGCGTCCCAGCAGGGAGCCCAGGGCCTGGTGGCGGCCCGTGGTGAGGTCGCGATCGGCGTCGAGGACGACAGGCGGTGTGCTCATGGGCGCCTCATTGTACGTGGCCTCGCCACCGTCCTCCGCGGGTGCTCGTTTCGACCCCAGACCGATGGCGTCCGCACCACGTCGAGATTCCGCTTCAAAGCCACACCATTGCCCCCGATTGCGCGTGCCACCGGCCACTCCGGCACATCTCGAGGGCGCTCACGCTCATGCCGAGGTCGTCTCGCAGCTTTCGCGGCTCCCGAATCCGATGCCAGCGGCGGTTTCAGGGTCGATGTGTTGCTTTCAAGCGGAAAGCAACACGACTCAGCGTCCCGCGCAGCTCGGCTGCGGGTCGGAGAGCGGCAGCGGGTCGAGCACCGTGGCGTCCGGCCTGCCGGCCCCGATCGGGCGGCCTCGGCGGGATGCGCCGATGCTACGCTTGGCGGCCGATGGCCGCCGATCCGATCGTCTACTGCCTCACGCGCGACCGCGAGCTGGCCGCCGCGCTCGATGCCCGGCTGGCGGGCGCCATCGCCTTCTTCTACAACGATGCGGCGCGCCTGCACCAGGCTGTCGTGCTCCGCCGTCCGGTCCTGGTGGTGGTGGACACCGGGGCGATACGCCGCGAGTATGGCGATGCCGGCCTGGGTCCGGTCGTGGGCTTCCTTCGGGAGCAGGCTGCCGGCGCACGGATCACCGTTCGCCCCGCGGTCGGGGCGGACTGGCTGGTGGGCGCCGAGGCGGGCGAGGACGTGGTCATCCTCCCGCCGGACACCGACGGCTGCGTGGAGGCGGTTGCGGCGCTCTGCTGCCGCTAGGCGCTCCGGGGCCGATCCGCTCCCTGCCCGCCCCGGGGCGCGAGCCTGAACCCGGCCCGTCCCGCAGGCCAGTAGCGGGCCACCGCACGCCAGCGAACGCTCGCGAGCGGAACCGCGCCGAAGGCACGCGAGTCCGTGCTCTCCTCGGGTGCGTCGCCGCGCAGCTCGATCGTCCCGGCCTCCAGGTCCACCACCGCCACGCGCTTGATCAGCTCGCGACCCGGATCGCGCGGGTCCGGCGCCAGGACGACCTCGCCGACGCGGGGGGCTCGCCGCGCGTAGGTGCGCCGCTCGACGACGAGCCAGTCACCGGGCACGAGGGCCGGCACCATGGAGGCGCCGTGCACCTCGACGACGTCCAGCCACTCCCGGGCGGCGCGCGCCAGGGCGATGCCGGTGCCCAGGGCGGCACCACGCGCCAGGGACGAGACGAGGGGCCGTCGCCGGCCCCTCGTGGTTGGCATCGGTCCTCCGACCGGATACGGTCAGGTCAGGACGGTCGGCCGCTCAGGCGGGTCTTCTCCGGGCCGCCGGTTGCCTTCCAGGCGGCGTCGATCTGGTCGATCAGGCCCAGGAGCTCCTTGGCGGCCTCGAGGTCCACCGTCTGCTTGACCTTCGAGGCGGCCTTGGCGGCCTTCCAGCAGATGTCCTTGATGTCGGGGACCTTCTCGACGTTGTCCGGCTTGAAGTAGTCGCTCCACAGGACGTCGATGTGGTGCTTGGCCAGCTCCGCGCGCTCTTCCTTGACCACGATGCACCGCTGGCGGAAGACGTCATCCGTGCTGCCGTGGTACTTCTCGATGATCTTGTAGCAGGACTCCGCCTCGATGCGTGCCTGCTCGGGATCGTAGACACCGCAGGGAATGTCGCAGTGGGCGTGGACGCGCCGCGTCGGGCGCAGCAGGGAACGCAGCTGCATGGAATCTCCTCTTCTCATCTGGTACCTCGGGCCGTTCGCTGACAAGTGTACGCAGCAGAGCTCGTGCCGCAAAAGCGAACCTCAACCCCGGTTGCGTTCGGGCAGTCGTGCCGGGACGCATTCACCGGTGGATGAGCTGGAGGTGGAGCGGGCCGGGCGGAGGCCGGAGACCGATGCAGACCGTCAGCCGCCCATCATCATGCCGCCGTCCACGCCCACCACCTGGCCGGTGACGTAGCGCGCCTCGTCCGAGGCGAGGTAGACCGCGGCCGCCGCGACGTCGTCGACACTGCCGATGTACCCCAGGGGCGTGGAGTCGATGACGAACTGGCGGGCTGCGTCGGGGAGGTCGGCCGTCAGCTCCGTCTCGATGAGGCCCGGGGCGATGGCGTTTGCGGTGATCCCGCGGCTGGCGAGCTCACGGGCCACGGTCTTGGTGAGCCCCAGCAGCCCGGCCTTGGCGCTCGCGTAGTTCGCCTGCCCCGCGTTGCCCATTCGCCCGGCCACGCTCGCCATGTTGATGATCCGCCCCGCCCGCTGCTTCATCATGGGGCGGGCCACCGCGCGGCACATCCAGAACGGGCCGGACAGGTTGGTGGCGATCACGTCGTCCCACTCGCCCGCGTCCATCCGCACCAGGAGGTTGTCGCGAGTGATGCCCGCGTTGTTGACGAGGATGTCGACGCGTCCGAACCGCTCGATCGCGGCCTTCACGATCGCCTCGCAGGCCTCGCGGCCCGCCGAGGTGTCGCCCTGGACGGCGATGGCCTGGCGGCCCAGCTGACCGATGGCGGCAACCACCTCGTCCGCGGCGGCGGCATTGCCGCGGTAGTTGACCGCCACGTCGGCGCCCTGACCGGCGAGGGCCAGGGCGATGGCCCGGCCAAGGCCGCGACTGCCTCCGGTGACGAGCGCGACCTTGCCGGTCAGGTCGAACATCAGGAGATCGCCACGGGCTCACCGAGCCCCGCGGCAGTCACCTGCGGCTTTCCCAGCCGGGTCTGGCTGCCAGGGGCGAGGAGCGCGCGCTGCGGATCCGCGGTCCACTCCAGGACGGCCGCGCCGGCGGTGTAGCCGGCCCCGAAGGCGGCCATCAACAGCCGATCCCCGGGCTTGATGCGCCCCGCCGCGATCGCCTCGACCATGGCCATGGGCACCGATGCGGCCGAGGTGTTCCCGTACTTCTCGATGTTGATGTAGGCCTTCTCCGGCGGGACGTGCAGGTGAGCGGCGACACTGTTGATGATCCGCAGGTTCGCCTGGTGGAAGAGGAACTGGTCGACGTCCGCGACGGAGAGGCCAGCCGCGCGGAGCGCGGCGAGGGAGGAATCGACCAGCTGGCGGGTGGCGTACTTGTACACGTCGGCGCCCATCATCTTGATGAAGTGCTTGCGGTCGGTGAAGGTCGTGGGCCCGGCGGGACACGCCGTTCCCCCGGCCGGGACGATGATCCCCTCCGCGCCGGTCCCGTCCGAGAAGAGGTCCGCGCCCAGCAGGCCACCCGGCTCCTCGCCGGCCTGGAGGACGACCGCGCCGGCGCCGTCACCGAAGAGGACGCAGGTTCCGCGATCGGTCCAGTCGACGTAGCGGCTGAGGATCTCCACGCCGACGAGCAGGATGGTGCGGTACATCCCCGAGCGGATGAAGCTGGTGGCAGTGGCGAGGCCGAAGACGAATCCGGAGCAGGCCGCCTGCATGTCGAACCCGGCGGCTCGCCGCGCCCCGAGCTCGGTCGCCACCAGCACGCCGGTCGCCGGGAGCTGGTAGTCCGGCGAGCAGGTGGCCACGATCACCAGGTCGATCGCCTCCGGACCGATGCCGGCCACCGCCAGGGCGTCGCGTGCGGCCTTCACCGCGAGCGTGGTGGTCGTCTCGTCGTCGGCCGCAATCCGCCGTTCGCGGATCCCGGTGCGCGTCACGATCCACTCGTCGCTCGTCTCGACCATCTTCGACAGGTCGGCGTTGGTGAGGATCCGCTCCGGGGCGTACATCCCCCACCCGGTGATCAGTGCGTTCGTCATGTGCTCGTCTGCCTCCTTGCCGGCCCCGGCGTCACGGTGCGGCCTATCGTGGATCGATCTCCAGAACCGGCTGCTGGCGCTTCACCAGCGTGCCACTTTCGACCAGGATGCGCGTCACGACGCCGCCCGCATCGGACTTGATCTCGTTGAACAGCTTCATCGCCTCGATGAGCCCGATCACCTGCCCGGCCGCGATCTCCCCGCGGAGGGCGACATAGGGACGTGCACCCGGCGACGGGGCGGAGTACCAGACGCCGGTCAGCGGAACGGTGACGAAGCGCATCCCCGGCTGCGGCTCGCCGTAGGGCGAGGACGGACCGGGCTGGGGCGCCGCCACGGGCGCCGGAACCTCCGGGGCGGGCGGGGCGCCGGCGGCGACCGCGGGAGAGCGGGGACGGGCCAGGCGCACGAGCAGGTCGCCGGACTCGATCTCCAGCTCGTCGAGCCCGCTCTCGGCGAAGGCGGGCACGATCCGGTCCACGGCGGCGAGGATGGCGCGTCGCTGCCGGGCCTCGTCGTCCCGCTCCCTCGCCGGCTCCCTGCCCTCGGTCACGAGGGCTCCTCCCAGCGCCGCAGGACGATGGTGGCGTTGTGGCCGCCGAACCCGAACGCGTTGCTGATGGCCACCTTCACGCCCGTCGGCCGGGCGTGGTTCGGCACGTAGTCGAGATCGCATTCGGGATCGGGGTACTCGTAGTTGATGGTGGGCGGGACGATGCCCTCCTCCATGGCCCGGATGCAGGCAATGGCCTCGACCCCGCCCCCCGCGCCCAGCATGTGGCCGGTCATCGACTTCGTGGAGGAGATCGGCACGGACCCCGCGCGCTCACCGAAGACGCTCTTGATCGCCGCCGTCTCGGCACGGTCGTTGGCCTGGGTGCTCGTGCCGTGGGCGTTGATGTAGTCCACGTCGTCGGGTGCCAGGCCCGCATCGGCCAGCGCCAGGCGCATGCTGGCAACCGCTCCACGCCCGCCGGGTGCGGGGAGGGTGATGTGCGACGCGTCATCGGTCGCGGCGTAGCCCACCAGCTCGGCATGGATCCGCGCCCCGCGCGCCTGCGCGTGCTCGAGCGCCTCGAGCAGGACGATCCCCGAGCCGTCGCCCATGACGAAGCCGTCGCGCTGGGCGTCGAAGGGGCGGGAGGCCTTCTCCGGCTCGTCGTTGCGCCTGGTCGAGAGGGCCTTCATGGCGCTGAAGGCGGCCACCGGGATCTCGCCGATCCCCGCCTCCGCGCCGCCGGCGATCATCACGTCCGCGTCGCCGCGCCGGATGATGTTGAGCGCGGCGCCGATGGCGTGGTTGCTGCTCGCGCAGGCGCTCACGGTGCTGTAGTTGGGGCCGCGCGCATTCGCGTAGATGGCGACGTAGCCCGGGGCCATGTCCGCGATCATGGCCGTCACCAGGAACGGGCCCACCCGCTCCACGCCGAGCTCGTTGGCCTCGATGATGTCGCGGATCATCGTGTTGATCCCGCCGATCCCGGAGCCCACGATGGCCCCGGTCCGCTCCGAGAGCTCATCGCTGTCGATGGGGTTGGGCAGGCCGGCATCGGCCAGGGCCTCGGCGGTTGCCGCCCAGGCGTAGTGGACGTAGCGGTCGTTGCGGCGCACCTCCTTGCGCGGCATGACGGTCGAGGCGTCGAAGCCGCGGATCTCGCCACCGACCTTGGCGTCCACCCGCGAGGGGTCGAACAGCGTGATGCGGCCGATGCCGCTCCGCCCGGCCTTCATCGCCTCCCAGGTGCTCGCCACGTCGTTGCCGAGCGGCGTGACGGCGCCCATGCCGGTGATCACCACCCGTCGCTCGCCGCGCTCCATGGAGCTGCGGGGGGCCGGTCGGTCAGCCATCGGCGCGTCCTCCGGCAATCGACTGGTCGCGGGGGATGACGAAGCTGAGGACCGCCTCCACGGCCACCTCGTCGCCCACGCTGGCGACCGCGTGCGCGCGACCGAAGAGGCGTGCCAGCTTGTCCACGGTGACCTCGATGCGCAGCGTGTCACCGGGGATGACGGTGCGCCGGAAGCGGCACTCGTCGATCCCCGCGAAGAGGGCGAGCTTGCCGCGGTTCTCCGGCAGGGAGAGGACGGCCACCGCGCCAGCCTGGGCCATGGCCTCCACCATCAGGACGCCGGGCATGATCGGCCGTTCCGGGAAGTGGCCGGTGAACTGCGGCTCGTTGGCGGTGATCGCCTTGATCGCCACCACGCGCTTCCCCTGCTCCAGCTCGAGGACGCGGTCGATCAGCAGGAACGGATACCGATGCGGGATGACCCGCATGATCTCCGCCGCCTCCCACGGGAGCGGCGGCTCCAGGCCGCGAGCCACGTCGCCGGCAGCCGTCCCGGTCGCGCTGGCGCGCGCCCGTTCTTCGCTCATCTGGTCGCTCCCTCCGTCAACCGCGCTCTGCGCCCGCCACGAAGGCGACCGCGCCCACTCGATCAAGCAGGTTCGTGCTCACGCGCGCCTCCAGGAACGCATCGTTGTTCACGATCCCGCGGTGGAACGGGATGTTCGTCTTCACGCCGGTGATGTGGAACTCCTCCAGGGCGCGCCGGGAGCGCGCCAGTGCCTCCGCCCGCGTCTCCCCCCACACGATCAGCTTGGCAAGCAGCGAGTCGTAGAAGGGCGGGACCTCGTAGCCCGGATACAGGTGCGTGTCGACCCGGACGCCCGGGCCGCCCGGGAGCGTGAGCTCCTCGATCTCGCCGGCCTGGGGTGAGAAGTTGTCGGTGGCGTCCTCCGCGTTGATCCGGAACTCGATCGCGTGGCCGCGGAAGGTGATCTCCTCCTGCCGCCAGGCGAGTGGCTCGCCGGCCGCCAGGCGGATCTGCTCCGTGATGAGGTCGAGGCCGGTGATCGCCTCCGTGACCGGGTGCTCCACCTGGATACGGCAGTTGATCTCGATGAAATAGACGTTGCCCTCCGCGTCGAGCAGGAACTCGAGCGTTCCCGCGCTCTCGTAGCCGGCGGCCATGACCGCGCGGATGGCGAGGTCGCGGAGCCGCTCGCGCTGCGCGTCGCTCATCGCCGGCGAAGGCCCTTCCTCGATGATCTTCTGGTGGCGACGCTGCACGCTGCAATCGCGCTCGCCGATGTGCACGCCGTTTCCGTGCTGGTCGATGAGCACCTGGACCTCGACGTGCCGGGACTCCTCGATCCACTTCTCGAAGTAGATCGAGTCGTCACCGAAGGCGGCCTGCGCCTCCGAGCGGGCCAGGGGCAGCGAGGTCTCCATCTCGCGCGGCGAGCGGACGAGGCGCATCCCGCGACCGCCGCCACCGGCGGACGGCTTGAGGAGGACGGGATAGCCTGCCTCCTCCGCCTGCTGGAGCGCATCGCCGAGGTCGGTGAGGACCCCCCGGCTGCCCGGGACGGTGGGGAGGCCGTTGGCGGCGAGCATCCGCCGCACGGCGTACTTGCTGGCGAAGCGCTCCAGGATCTCCGCCCGCGGGCCGATGAAATGCAGATCGTGCGCGGCGCACACCTCGGCGAATCCCGCGTCCTCGGAGAGGAACCCGTAGCCGGGATGGATCGCGTCGCAGCCGGTGACGAGCGCCGCGGAGACGACGGCCGGCTGGTTGAGGTAGCTGCGGCGGGCCTCCGCCGGACCGATGCAGATCGCCTCGTCGGCCATCTGCACCGCCAGCGAGTCACGATCCGCCTCCGAGTAGGCGACGACGGCCGGAACCCCGAGATCACGGCAGGCGCGCAGGATCCGGACCGCGATCTCTCCGCGGTTGGCGATCATGATCTTGCTGAACATCAGGCGTGCGCCTCCGAGCCGGTGGACTCCGTGACCCGCTCGCGGAGCTCCGCGAGCGTCGCCGCCAGAGTAGCCGGGTCCGTGACGGTCAGGCTGCGCGCCTCCGGGGCGATGCGGCGCACCATCCCGGCCAGGGCCGCTCCGGAGCCGCACTCGATGAAGGTGTCCACACCATCGGCCACCATCCGCCGGACGCTCGCGACCCACTCGACCGGCGAGCTGACCTGGCGGGCAAGCAGCGCGCGGATCTCGTCACCCGCGACGACCGGCTCCGCGGTGACGTTGCTGACCACCGCAGGGTCGGCGGGGCGCCACTCGGCCGCGGGAAACGCCCGCGCCAGCGCCTCGCCGACGGGCGCCATGAGCCGCGAGTGGAAGGGGCCGCTCACCCGCAGGGGGATGACCCGGCGCGCCCCGGCCGCCAGGAGCCTCGGCTCCGCGGCGGCGATGGCATCCCTGGCCCCGGAGATGACCACCTGGCCGGGGGCATTGTCGTTGGCAACGACGAGGTCGTCCCCCGCCTCGCCGACGATCGCGGCGATGCGCTGGCGGTCCAGGCCCATCACCGCGGCCATCCCGCCATCGACGCCGGCATCGGCCATGAGACGGCCGCGAAGCGCCACGAGCCGGAGCCCGTCCGCGAAGGAGAGGACACCGGCGGCCACGAGGGCCGCGTACTCCCCCACCGAATGACCGGCGGCTCGCAGCACCGGGAGCACCATGCCGCCACGCGCCGCCGCCTCGCGGAGCGCCGCCAGGGCGGCGAGGGAGGTCGTGAAGAGGCAGGGCTGCGTCTGTCGCGTGTCGTTCAGCCGCTCCTCCGGCCCGTCCCAGCAGGTGGCGGAGACCGGCCACTCGAGGAGACGATCCGCCTCCTCGTAGCAGCACCGCGCCGCCGGCGAGACGTCGGCCAGCTCGCGGCCCATGCCGACCGCCTGCGAACCCTGGGGTGAGAAGAGCAGGGCGAGCGTCACGAGGCGGACCCCTCGAGCTCGATCAGCACCTGGCCGTATTCGACCGCCTCCCCGGTCTCGGTGACGAGGTTGCGCACGATACCGGAGCGGGGTGCGCGCACGTCGTGGCGCACGCCCAGGACGTCGACGTACCCGAGCGCGTCGCCCTTCTCGACCTCCAGCCCCGGCCCCAGCCCGTCGCCGTACATGAAGTAGCCCACCGCCGGCGAGGTCACACCCTGGGAGGGAGGGTGCGCGGGTGCTTCCGGAACGCGCCCGCGCTGTGCCGGCGCCGCCGCCGGAAGGCCCGTGACGCCAACGGCCGGCACGGCGCCCGCTGCCCGCGCCACGCGAAGCCGCAGGTCGCCCCGCCGGATCTCGATCTCGCCCAGGCCGTGCCGCTCGAGCCGCGCCGCGAGGTCGGGCAGCAGGTCACGAATCGCCGCCTCGATCCCGGCGAGCTCGTCGGTCGCTTCGCTCATGCACCCTCCTCGTCATCGGTCCCGGCATCGCCGGAGGGCCAGATCTCGCTCCAGCGGGGACCCCTGGGCACGCCCGGCAGCCGCAGAACGCGCCCGAGCCGGCGTCGGAACGACGGTGATGCCGGCGCCTCGACCGGCGTCTCGCCCAGCTCCTCGTAGGACCCGGCGCGGCGCAGGCGAGCATACCGCGCGGCGAGGAGCCGGGCGGTGGGAACCGGCTCGATCGTCGCGAGCTCCTCCCGGATCGCCGCCCTGAGCGCGGCCGCGACGGCATCGTGGTCGGTGTGGGCCCCCTCTCCCGGTTCCGGGATGATGCGGTCGATCACGCCCAGCTCGAGCTGGTCGGCTGCCGTCATGCGCATGGCCGCCGCGGCCACGGGGGCCGCCTCCGGCGCGCGCCACAGGATCGCTGCGCAGCCCTCCGGGGAGATGACCGAATAGACCGCGTGCTGGAGTGCCAGCACGCGGTCGCCGACGCCGATGGCAAGCGCTCCGCCGGATCCGCCCTCGCCCACGATGACCACCACGATGGGCACCTGCAACCCCGCCATGAGCTTGATGGAGCTGGCGATCGCCTCCGCCTGTCCGCGCTCCTCGGCCGCCGGCCCGGGGAAGGCGCCGGCGGTGTCGAGGAAGGTGACCACCGGCAGACCCAGCTTGTCTGCGAGGCGCATCAGCCGCTGCGCCTTCCGGAAGCCCTCGGGGTGCGCGGACCCGAAGTTGCGCAGGATGTTCGAGTCGGTGTCGTTCCCCTTCTGGTGGCCCACCACCATCACCGGTCGCCCGTCGAGCAGCGCCGGACCGCCCACGATCGCCGGATCGTCCCGGAACCCGCGGTCGCCATGGAGCTCCACGAAGTCGTCGAAGATGCGGGACACGAGGTCCAGCGTCCGCGGGCGCTGGGCGTGCCGCGCCAGGCGCACCTGGTGCCATGCGGCATCCACCGCGGCCTGGTCGATGGCGGGCGGCGCCGTCAGCGGCCCGCTGCCGTTGCCTCCCGCGGTCCGCACGTCGGCCTCCGTCATCGCCGCTCACCTTCCCCCGATGCTCGTTCGGTCCGCGCGCCGGTTCCGTTGCCGTTCACCGGCATGGCCCCCGGCTCGGCGTCGATCCCGATGGTGTCGCTCACCGCGCCGCCCACGCGCTCCGCGAGCCCGGAGAGGGCGCCGATGGGGCCCCACGCCCGGGCGGAGATGTCGCCTGGCTCCTCGTCCACGGCGGGCGCGACCGGCAGCAGGCGGAGCACGCGGGCCAGGGTGGCGCGGAGCTCGGGGCGCGGCACGACGAGGTCGACGAACCCGTGCTCCAGCAGGAACTCCGCGGTCTGGAACCCCTCGGGCAGCTCCTCTCCCACGGTCCCGCTCGCAACGCGCGCGCCCGCGAAGCCGATGAGCGCCTTGGGCTCGGCGATGATCACGTCACCGAGGGAGGCGAAGCTGGCGAGCACGCCGCCGGTCGTCGGGTCGGTGAGGACGCTGATGAACGGGATGCCCGCCTCGTCCAGGCGCACGAGGGGCGCGGTCGTCTTCGCCAGCTGCATGAGGGAGAGCGTTCCCTCCTGCATGCGGGCGCCGCCGGACGCCGCGACCACGACCGCGGGGATCCGCTCCGCGAGCGCCGCCTCCAGGCAGCGGGCCACCTTCTCTCCCACCACGCTCCCCATGGACCCGCCCATGAACCGGAAGTCGAAGAGGCCCAGGGCGATTCGGTGTCCGTCCAGCATCCCCGTTCCCCACACGGCGGCCTCCGAGAGCCCTGTCTTGATGCGCGCCGCCTCGATCCGGTCCGGATACGGCTTCTGGTCGACGAAGCCGAGCGGGTCGGTGGAGGTCAGGCCGGCGTCGCGCTCGACGAAGCTGCCTCCGTCGAGCAGCAGCTCGATCCGCTCACCGATTCCCATCCGGAAATGGTGGCCGCAGGTCGGACAGACGCGGAGGTTGCGCTCCAGCTGACGGTTGAAGACCTGCTGGTCGCAGCTCGGGCACTTGGTCCAGGCGTCGGTGGGTGCCGCGCGTCGACGGCTGAACGGGAACTTGATCGGCATGGGCTCAGCGGTCCCCGGGCCGGTGGAGCAGGCCGCGGCGGCTCCCGCGCCAGACCGCATAGGCGGTCACCCCGACCGCCGCCGAAGAAACGGCGCCGGTCAGCACGAGCCACGCGGGAACGTGGCGGAGGTCCCGTGCCAGCAGCTGCCGTCGCTGCGCCTCCGCCAGGCGCCGTCCGAGGCGCTCTTCGAAGCGAGCGCCTGCCGGCAGCGGGACGAGGGCAACGTGCAGACGGGCCGCCGTGAGCGCCAGCCGGCGGAGCTCGGGGTCGACCGGCGTCGGCGCTGCCGCGGGCGGGGCGGCGAGGACGGCGTCGACCAGGTGGTCGAGCCGCTCGGCGGGTGTGCGATCCAGCACGGGGAGTCCTCTCGAGCGGGTGGTCAGGCAGGTGACCGAACCGGAGGCCTGGGCCGGTTCGCGTCGCCTCATGGTATCCAACACCGCCGCTGCCGGTTCGTTACACCCGCCCGGACGCCGGCGATGCGAGCAGGACGGCGTGCCGGCGACGAGAGGATCGCCCGGGCAGGCGAGGCGGGAGCTTCAGGCCAGGCGGTCGGCGAGGTCGCGCAGGGTCCGGTGCAGGAGGACCCGGACCGCGCCCTCCGAGCGGTCGAGAACCACTCCGATCTCGCGGGCCGACAGGCCTTCCACGAAGCGCAGGAGGATCACCTGCCGCCGGTCGTCCGAGAGGCCCGCCAGCGCGCGTTGCACGGCGCGCAGCTCGTCCGCGCGAACGGAGAGCGCGGCCGGGTCCGCGTCCGGCGCCGCGGGATGCTCGGGGAGCTCCTCGAGGGGCGAGGTGCGGCGGCGGAAGCGGCTCCGGCGGCTGTTGGCGATCGTGTTGCGGGCGATACGGAAGAGCCACGCCCGGAAGCTGGCGCCGCGCTCCTCGAAGGAGCCGATCGCGCGCAGCGCCGCGAGGAAGGTGCGCTCGGTCGCGTCCTCCGCGTCGTGGTGGTCACCCAGCGAGAAGAAGGCGTAGGAGTAGACGAGGCTCACGTAGCGGCGGTAGAGCACGTCGAAGGCGGCGATGTCCCGTTGCGCCGCCGCGACCGCGTCGTGGTCGGGGTCGCCATCGGGCCGGGGCTGCAGGGGACGCCGGAGGACCTCGCCGCTCATCGGGGCGCCTCGAGGGCCGGCCCCACCCGCAGCACCTCGCCCTGCTCGAGGCGCAGGACGTCGCCCGCGCATTCCAGGAGCAGGGCGCCCTCGGCGCCGATGCCGACCACCCTGCCGTCGATCTCCCGCTCCCCGATCGCCACCCGGGCCTGCCGTCCGTCCAGCCAGGAGGCGGCGCGGTAGGCCTCGAGCGGCGAGCTCCCGGCCTCGAGCGCCGCCACTCCAGCGTCGAGCGCGTCGAGATACGCCGCGAGCAGCGCCACGCGGTCGACGGGAGCACCGGCGAGGTCCTGCAGCGAGACGGCGCGCCCGGCGATCTCCGGAGGCATCTCGCGTCCGGGCCAGTTCACGTTGACTCCCGCCCCGATCACCACCTCCGTCAACCGGTCACCGGCGATGGCGGTCTCCACCAGGATCCCCGCCAGCTTGCGACCGTCCGGCGCCACCAGGTCGTTCGGCCACTTGAGGCCGAGCGTGCCGCGCAGGCCCGGCACGCAGTCCTCGCAGGCGTCGCGCAGCGCCAGCCCGGCGGCGGCGCTCAGCATCCATGCGGCCGTCGACCGAGACGCGCGGTCGCAGACCCACCGAGACCATCAGGTTCAGGCCGGGCGGCGAGCTCCAGGTCCGGCCCTGCCGGCCGCGCCCCTCCGTCTGCAGCTCGGCGACCACGGCAAGCCCCTCCCCGGCCGGCTCCGCGAGCGCCCGGCGGGCGCGGTCGTTCGTCGAGCCGATGCTGGCGTGAGCCTCCACCACGCGGCCGATGCGTCGCCGCGGGTCGGCGGCAGCCGCCCAGGCTGATCGAGTGGTCGTCATGTTTCGTGCTGGCGTGATGGTTCGAGATTCTACCCCGGCGGGCCGTGCCGCCCTCCCGGCACCCGTCCCCCCGCCGGCCGGGCAACGCCCACGGTGCAGTACACTCGCCGTCCAATGACGACCTCCGCGAAGCCCGCCCCCAGCGGGGCGGCTCCGGGGACGCGAGAGCGCGTCTTCTCCGGCATCCAGCCCTCCGGCGCCTCGCACCTGGGGAACTACCTGGGAGCGCAGGCCAACTACGTCGCACTCCAGGACGAGTACGAGGCGATCTACGCGATCGTGGACCTCCACGCGCTGACGACCCAGCACGACGGGGAGCAGCTGCGGACGCTGAGCCACGAGATGGTCCTGGACCTGCTCGCCGTGGGCCTGGACCCTGATCGCTGCGCCCTCATCCGCCAGTCGGACTTCCCCGAGCACTCGGAGCTGACCTGGATCTTCAACACGGTCGCCCCCGTGAGCTGGGTGGAGCGGACTCCGACCTACAAGGAGAAGCGCGACCAGGGCATCGAGAACTCCCTGGGCCTCCTCGACTACCCGGTGCTGCAGGCCGCCGACATCGTGATCTACAAGGCGAGCCGCGTGCCGATCGGCCGGGACCAGGCGCCGCACCTCGAGCTCTCGCGCGAGATCGTGCGGGCCTTCAACCGCCGCTACGGAGAGATCTTCCCCGAGCCGCAGGCGGTCTTCACCGACGCGCCGGTGGTGCTGGGGACCGATGGCGCCCGAAAGATGAGCAAGAGCGCCGGAAACACCATCCCGATCTTCGCCGAGCCCGACGAGATCCGCCGCCTGGTGATGAGCATGGTCACCGACCCGCAGCGGATCAGGCGCACGGATCCCGGACGGCCCGAGGTCTGCAACGTCTGCCAGCTTCACCGCTTCTTCGGGAGCGACTACCTGCAGATCCAGGACGGCGAGCGAACGGCGCGCACCGGCTGCGTCGAGACCAAGCAGCTCCTCGCGGAGCGGATCATCGAGTTCTTCCGGCCGATGCGCGAGAAGCGCCGGCAGCTCGCCGCCAGTCCCGACCATGTCGAGGAGGTGCTGGCGGCCGGGGCGGAGAGGGTGCGACCGATCCTCGAGGCGACCATGGCGGAGGTCAGGTCCGCCGTCGGCATCGGGCGCGGAAGGCGCTGACGGCGTCGTCGTGCTCCCGCCCAAGGTCGAGGCCGTCATGGGTCCACGGGAGCGCCGCTGGCTCCTCGCCTTCCTGATCCTGGGCAGCGGCTACTTCGCCGTCCTGCTGCTGCAGGAGGTCCTCTCCTTCCTCGGCGGCTTCAGCTCCATCCTCCTCGTCCTCTTCCTGGCCTGGCTCCTCGCCTTCGTCATGTCGCCGTTCGTGCGCGGCCTGATGGGCGCCGGGCTGCCGCGCGGGCTGGCGGCGACGGTCGTCTACCTCGTGGCGCTCGTGGGACTGGGGATCGTCCTCTTCGGCCTCGTCACGGCGATCACCGACCAGGTCAGCGAGCTCACCGCCAACTTCCCGAGCACCGCCGTGCGCATCCAGGCCACCCTCACCGACTGGCAGAACTCGCTCGACCTCGGCCGCTTCGGGATCAATCTCGTCACCATCTTCAACGACCTGCGGAACAGCGTCGGCTCGTTCGCCGGACCGCTCCTCACCCAGGCGCAGGCCATCGCGGGTGCCACGCTGGGCGCCATCGGCTCGTTCGTCCTGGTCCTGATCCTGTCGCTCTACATGGTCATGGACAGCGACCGGATCCTGAACCGGCTCAACCGCGTCATCCCCAAGCGCTACAAGGACGAGCTGGAGATCTTCGAGCGGAGCGTCGCGCGCGCATTCGGCGGGTTCCTCCGCGCGCAGCTGGTCCTCATGGTCGTGCAGGCCATCCTGGTGATCCTGATCTGGATCGTCTTCGCGCTCCCGTACGTCTTCCTCGTGGCGACCCTCTCCGCCCTGCTGATGTTCATCCCCTTCTTCGGACCGCCGCTCGCCCTGATCCCGCCGATCCTCGCCGCGTGGATCTACGGCTCGGCCTGGTTCATCCCCATCGCCATCGTCCTGGTGGTCGTCCAGACGATCGCGGTCAACTGGCTCCAGCCGCGCCTGATGAGCGGCGCGCTGGGCATGCACCCCATCCTGGTGCTGGTTGGCCTGCTGGTCGGCGCGCAGGTGGCCGGGGTCTGGGGCGCCCTCTTCGGCATCCCGGTCATCGCGGTCCTGAACGTCTTCTTCAACTACTTCGTGTTCCGCGAGGTCCCCAACGTCGCCCTGCCCGATGCCGAGCGCCTGGTGCACGTCGACGAGGCGACGATGGTCCGCGTCGAGAAGGAGCAGGTCTCCGACGAGACGCATCCGCACATCCACGTCCACCGCTCGCTGCGGTCCGATGGCAGCGAGCAGTTCGAGCTGCGCGTCGACGAGGAGCCCGTCGACCCCGACGAGGCCGATGACGGCCCTCGCGGGCCCGGCCAGCTTCCCGGCCCCGCCGGGACCTGAGCGCCGGGTCCCCTCAGGCGTCCCGCCCGGGGATCGAGCTCGGCAGGGAGACGGCCAGCCGACGTCTGCCGTCCGCCGCGCGCCATTCCTCCACGCCGACCCCGAAGACGCGGCGCACGAGCGCCGTGTCCAGCACCGCGGCGGGCGGCCCGTCGGCGACGATCCGACCGGCGTCCAGGACCGCGACGCGCGGTGCCACCGCCGCCATGGGCAGGTCGTGAAGCACGGAGACGACGCCGATCCCGCGCCGGGCCCGCAGGCGGTCGATCGTCTCGAGGAGCGCCACCTGGTGAGCCACGTCGAGGTGGATCGTGGGTTCGTCGAGGAGGAGCAGCCGCGGCTCCTGCGCCAGGGCCAGCGCCACGCCCACCCGCTGGCGCTCCCCACCGGAGAGCTCGTCGACCCGGCGCTCGGCGAGCTCCAGGGCGTCCGCGTCGCGGAGGGCGCGCTCCACGGCTGCCGCGTCCCCGTCGGTCGTGCCGAACGACGAGCGCGCGTGGGGGGTGCGGCCCATGGCCACGACCTCCGCCACCCGGAAGCCCGCCGGCAGGTCGAGCGCCTGCGGGAGGAGCGCCACGCGCCGCGCGAGCTGGCCACGGCTCCAGGTGGCCGCGGGGCGCCCGAAGAGGAAGAGCTCGCCCGTGTCAGGGGCCAGGCTGCCGGCGATGAGCCGCAGGAGCGTCGTCTTCCCCGACCCGTTCGTGCCCACCAGGGCGACGAGCTCGCCGTCCCGGATCGCCAGGTCGACCGAATCCAGGACCGGGCGGCGTGCGGCTCCGGCACGCCGGTACCCGAAGGCCAGGCCGCGCGCCTCGACGATCGTCGTCGCGCCGCTCACGACGCCACCGTCCCGCCCCCCGAGCGGACGAGCAGCCAGATGAAGAACGGCGCCCCGACGAGGGCGGTGACGATGCCAACCGGGATCCCGCCGGTGAGCCGCGCGACGAGGTCGGCCACGACGAGCAGGAGCGCGCCGTACACAGCGCTGGCGGGCAGGAGGAGGCGATGGTCGGGTCCGACCGCCAGGCGAAGGACGTGCGGCACCACGAGCCCCACGAAACCGATCGTCCCGGAGATGGCCACGACCGCCGACGTCGCCAGGCTCGCGAGGAGGGTGAGAACGAAGCGCTCCCGGCCGACGTCGATCCCCAGGTGGGTGGCGGCCAGGTCGCCGAGGAGCAGGACGTTGAGCCGCCGCCAGCGGACCAGGAGGGCGGCGAGGCTGAGCGCGACGATCGGCGCCGCGACGGTGAGGCTCCGCCAGCCGGCAATGTCGAGCGAGCCCATGAGCCAGGCGAAGATGACGCCGAGCCGGTTGCCCGACAGGTGCATGAGGAGGGCGACTCCCGCGGCCAGGACGGAGGAGACCGCGTAACCGGTCAGGAGGAGGGTCACCGCCCCGCCGCGAGCGCCGCGGGCGACGGTGTAGACCAGGAGGACCGTCCCCAGCCCGCCCACGAAGGCAAGGAGCTGGACGGTCCCGATCCCGAGCCATCCGCCGGCGGCGAGCGCCGCCAGGCCCGGGACGAGCGCGGGCAGCGCCAGGGCGGCAACCGCTCCCAGCGAGGCGCCGGCCGCGGTGCCGATGATGTAGGGGTCCGCGAGCGGGTTGCGCAGCAGCGCCTGGAACGCCGTCCCCGCCACCGCGAGGCCGCCGCCCACGAGCATCGCGGTGAGGACCCGCGGCAGCCGCAGCTCAAGGACGATCGTTTCCGCCTGCGGGGTCCAGGTGACCGATGCCGGCCAGCCCAGGACATGGTGCCCGATGATTCCCGCCGTGTCGCCGAGGCCGATGCCGACGCTGCCCACGGCCACCGCCAGCAGCCCGGCGGCGACGAGCAGGAGGACGCCACCGCCCAGCACGAGCCCGGCGCGGGTCAGGGTCGGGCCACCGACCAGCGCACGGATGCGAACGCTTGCCGCGGGGGCGCGGATCGGCTCCGCGCTCACGGCGCAAAGGCCCCGGGGTGGATGGCCCGCGCGAGCGCCTCGAGGCCGTCCACGATGCGCGGACCCGGGCGCGTGGCGACGACGTCGTCGAGGAACGGGATCACCCTCCCGTCGCGCACGGCGCTCATCACCTCCCAGCCGGGCCGACCCCGAACCGTGCGGAGGGCCGCCTCGCGGTCCCGGAGGGACGGGTCGTAGCTGGCGTCGCCGAGGAGGATGAGCTGCGGGTCGGCCGCGACGAGCGTCTCGAGGCCGATGGCGGTCGAGGACGGATCGCCGGTCACCGGGTCGCCGCCGGCAATCCGGATCAGCGAGGCGAGGAAGGAACCGGCGCCGGCGGTGTAGATGACGCCCTGGTAGACGCTCACCTCGTAGAAGGTCCGCGGCTGCGCCAGGCCGGCGACAGCGGCACGGACGGCGGCGATGCGCCGCTCCATCTGTGCGGCGACCGCGCCGGCGGCGCCGGAACGGTCGAGCGCGCGGCCGACGAGCCGGATGTCGTCCTCCACGCCGGCGAGATCAGCCGGATAGAGGGTCATGACGCGCAGCCCGAGGCCGGTGAGCTGCGCGATCACGCTGTCCGGCGTCAGGCCGTTGCCGGCGGCCAGCACGAGATCGGGCCGAGCGGCGACGACCTTCTCGGTATCCACGGTGGCGTTGACGACGACCTTCGGCAGCTCGCTGACGCTGGCCGGGTAGTCGTCGAAATCGGTCACGCCCGCCAGCCGGTCGCAGGCCCCGACCGCGCACACGATCTCCGTGTTGGAGGGGGCCAGGCTCACCACGCGCTGCGGCGCCGCGGGAAGCGTCACCCTGCGTCCCGCGTCGTCGGTGATGGTGAGCGGGTAGACGGTGGCGGCGGAGGAGGCGGGTGCGGGCGCGACGGAGGACGCCACGGCCCCCGTGGGGACCGGGCTGCCGCCGGAGGGCGGACCGCTCCCGCCGGCGGACGCGCATGCGCCCAGGAGCAGCACGAGGGACAGGAGGAGAGCCGCGCAGCGGCTGAGGGGTCTGAGCCGAGGGTGAGCCATGGTGATGCCGTTCCCTTTCACACGAGGGTTCTGACATCGCGACGTGGCTGGGCGACCTGGCTCCCGGATCGCGGCGAGGGTCGCGATCACGGATACAGTTGCGGGACAGCGCCGGCCTTGCACCGGCTTCGCCATTTACCCGCCGGCCTTTCGGCGGCGGCACCCGACGCGGTCTTCGGTTGGTAACCGGAGGCGATGGTAGCAGACGGCCCGCCGACCACCGGTCGGCGGGCCGCGAATGCGCGGTGGCTCCGGGAGCTAGGCCGTCGCGGCGACCTCCTCCGGCTCCACGTGGCCGTAGAGCGGAGTCTCCTTGGCCGACTCGGTGAGCATGGGGTCGAGCATCTTCTGGGCGGCGAGTGTGTGCGCGCAGCCACCGGCGGATCCGAAGAGGTGGCAGTCGCAGCTCCAGCGGTCGTTGTCGAGGGAGATGTGGTGGATGTCGTTGTCGCTCGCGAACGTTGCCTCGAATCGCTGGAGCTTCACACGGTCCGGCTCATGCGCGTAGCGCATCGCCTTCTCGACCTTCGCCATGATGCTCGATTGCACAGTGCCTGCCCTCCAGGCGCCGGACGAGCCGGCGCCATCTTCGTGGCGCCCGTCAGTCCAGTGTCCTGGCGAGCCGCTCCTTCAGCATTGCCAGCAGTGTAACCGGGGTTGGGTCCGTCTGGTAGAGGAGTGCGAGATACACGCTCACCAGGTCGCCGAATGCGACGGTGGACAGCACCCGGGCAAGACGGGAAGGGCCCTCCGCGCGGACTTCGCTGCGGTTGGTGGCCCGCTCCCCGAGGAGCTCCTCGACGACGCGATACCGCGCGCCGATCTCGTCGGGCTCGTCCGGGTCGCGCAGCTGGACGACGTACGGAGCGTCGCCGAGCTCGCGAGGGTTCAGGGATCCCTCGATCGCGTTGTGGTTGGCCTCCGGCATCGGCTCGAAGGCGGCCCAGGTCTTCGCGTTCTCGTTGAGCTGCGTCTTCCAGCGTCGGGCGACGGCCGCCATGGGCCCCGCGCCGTAGATGACGGGCATGCGTCCGAAGAGCGACCAGGCCAGCTGCTTCGCCGCATTCGCCTCCGTGTCGACCTCCGCGGCGTTGCGCTCCAGGATGGATTCCACGGTCTCCACGGCCGGTCCCAGGGGATCCGGGCCTACCAGGAACCCGGCGTTGGCCAGGAGATCGTGGAGGAGGCCGACCCCGAATCCGATGGCCGCGCGCGGCTGGCCGGGCGCCTCGTACCTCAGGTAGGGCAGGCCGCCCTCGGTGGCCATCCGGCCGAGCTCGCCGCCCGTCGTGATCACGGCCAGGGGCAGGTCGCGCTCACGGGCCGCCCGTGCCGCACTGAGCGTCTCGACCGTCTCGCCCGAGTGGCTCGCCGCGACGACGAGCGTCCGGGGACCGGCCCAGGCCGGCAGGTCGTAGTCGCGGTGCACGAGGAGCGGCACCCGGAGCCGGTCCCCGGCGATCGCGCTGACGAGGTCGGCGCCGATGGCCGAGCCTCCCATGCCCAGGACGAGGACGGCGTCCACCTCCCGCCAGGCCTCCGGCAGGGGGGCCGCCGCGGCGATGCGCCGCGCAATTCCCAGCTGGCGTGGCATCGAGGCGACCCGGCCGAGCATGTCGGACGCATCGATGCGCTGCCTGGCAGCCGCGTCGTCGAGGGTGATCGCCTCCTCGGGAAGGGGCGGACGCTCGTCCGCCTGCTCCTCGTTGTCGGGGCGACCGGGCTCCTCGTCAGGGTTCTTGTAGCCGAAGAAGTCCCGGGCGTCCACGATCTACGCGCGAGCTCCGCTGGCCGCCGGCTCCGCCCCGGCGATTCCGCGGCCCTCCCCCATGAGCGCCTCCACGTCCTCCGGGGAGCGCGCCTCCACGTAGATCCGCAGCAGCGCCTCCGTCCCGCTGAAGCGGATGAGCAGCCACGAGCCGTCGTCGCGGTAGAACTTGAACCCGTCGCCGGTCTCGAGGGCCTGGCGCCGGACGACTGCCCTTCCGGCGAGCGACTCCGGTGCCTCGTTCTCGAGACGCCCGAGGATGCCGGCCTTCACCTCGTCGTAGCCGGCGCGCTGGAAGCGGATGTCGATCCGGTCGTAGTAGCTCGGTCCGGCGAGCGCCTGGAGCTCCGCGAGCACCTCCGACGCGCGCTTGCCCTTGGTGAGCCACAGGTCGAGCAGGAAGAGCCCGGAGGCGAGGCCGTCGCGCTCGGGGATGTGCATTCCGAAGCCGAACCCGCCGGACTCCTCGCCCCCGATCACCGCGTTCGTCTCGGTCATCTTGGGGCCGACGTACTTGAAGCCCACGCCGGTCTCGTAGGCCTGCGTGCCGTAGCGCTCGGCCAGGCGCTGGGCCATGGAGGTGGTCGTCACGGTGTAGACCGCCGGCCCGATCTGCCCCCGCACGTCGAGGAGGTACCAGTAGAGGAGCCCGTAGACCTGGAGCTGGTTGACGAAGACGCCCTCCTCCGTCGCCATCCCGACGCGGTCCGCGTCGCCGTCGAACGCGATCCCGATGTCGGCTCCCCAGCGGGGAATCTCCTCGAGCCACGCGTCCACGTTCGGGCGGATCGGCTCGGGATTGACCCCGCCGAAGTAGGGGTTCCGCTCCGTGTGGAGCTCGCGGACGGTGAGCCGGCCGCCGCCCAGCAGGCGGGAGAACCAGCCGGAGCCCGAGCCGTAGAGCGGCTCGACGAGCAGCCGCTTCCCGGCGGCGCGGATCCGCTCGATATCCACGATGCTGGCGAGCTGGTCGCGGAACCTGGGATACGGATCGAAGGTCTCGACCAGGCCCGCCTCCACCGCGTCGTCGTAGTCGCGCCGAGGCGGCTGCTCATCCTCGGGGTGCTCATCCATGGTCGCCTCGATGGCGGCCAGCATCTCCGGGGCGGCGGCGCCGCCGGTGTCGGCCTTCACCTTGAAGCCGTTGTCGGTCCACGGGTTGTGGCTGGCGGTGATGACGATCCCCGCACCGGCCTGGAGCTCCCGCGTGAAGAAGCTGCCGACCTGGGTGGGCACGGCCTCCGGCGGGGAGAAGGTGCGGATGTCGTGCGCCGCCAGCACCTCGATGCAGGCCCGGGCGAAGAACTCGGAAGCGAAACGCCGGTCGTAGGCGACGACCACGCCGCGGTCGGCTGCGCCGGTCCGCTGGAGGTGCTCTGCCACGCCCCTCGCGCAGCGGCGGACATTGTGGAACGTGTAGTCCTCGGCAATGGCAGCGCGCCAGCCATCCGTCCCGAACTTGATCTTCGTCACGTTTCCTCGCGGCGGCTCTTCATCGGTGAGGCAATGGTAGCCGTTCCACCGAAGCCTGCGAGTCAACCCTCCCCGCTGCGCCCCATCCGTGCGTCGGCCAGCGTCGCAATCCGGTCGAGCTCCGCCTGGAGCTGTGCCAGGAGCGGCTTGAGCCGGGCGCGCGCCGGCACCCGGATCTGCGTCCCCTCCACCACGCGGAACCTGCTGAAGGGCAGCGGGACGAGGTGCCGGTCCCAGCGGCCGCGGAGGCGCAGGGCGGGGCGGATCGCCACGGCCCAGGGCTGGATCGGCAGGCCGGACTCGCGGGCGACGAGGAGCACCCCCGGCTTCGCCTGGCGGTAGGGGCCGAAGGGGCCGTCGCAGCTCACGACCAGGGTCCAGCCCGCCGCGGCCATCCGCGCCAGCTCCAGGGACATGCGCCCTGCCTCGGCCCGGGTCGCGCCGCCCTCGTCGGGCAGGGTGATGACCTCGGAGCCCATGGAGCGCAGCATCGCGTTCATCATGATGCCGCGGAAGCCGCGGGTACTGAAGCTCACGAATCGGCGATCCTCCCGCAGCGCCCAGGCCGCCGTGGCGGCGACCAGGTTCGACTCGTGCCAGACCGCGAAGACGATCTGGTCCTGGGTGACCGCCCGGTCGGCGAAGTGCGAAGTCGCGGCCACGAACCGCAGGTATCGGGCCAACGCCGTGCCAAGGAGCCGCGCCAGCGGTGCCAGGGCGGTCCGGTGCTCGGGAGCGGAGCCCGGGGGCGCGGCTGGTCGTCCCGGCGCGGGTCTGGGTGCGACCGGCATCGGTGCCTACAGGTAGCGCTCGCCGGCCTGCTCGGCGATCTCGTCGAGGAGGGGCTTGATCTCCTCCGCGCGGTCGCGGGCGCAGACGAGGAGCGCGTCCGGGGTATCGACGATGATCACGTCGCGCAGGCCAACGGTGACGACGAGCCGCTCGCCGCCGTGGACCAGCACCCGCTCGGAGCCGCGGTCGAGGTGGCGGCCGCTCGCGACGAGGCTCGACCCGGTCTGGGCGCTCAGCGCCTCCAGGAGGCTCGACCACGAGCCGATGTCGCTCCAGCCCGCCTGCAGCGGGACGACGGCCATCCGGCCCTCGGCTGCCGCCGGCTCGGCGATCCCGACGTCGATGGTGATGGCGGGGATGGGCTCCAGGATCTCGCGCACGTCCGAGAGCCAGCCCGGCACCCGGTGGAGCCGCGCGATCCGGTCGAGCGCGGCGGCGAGGTCCGGCTGGAAGCGATGGAGGGCAGCCTGGAACCCGTAGGAGCGCCACACGAAGATGCCGGCATTCCACAGGTAGCTCCCCGACTCCACGAAGTGGCGGGCAGTCGCCTCGTCCGGCTTCTCCACGAAGCGCTCGACGAGGGCGGTGGGAACGGCCGGATGCAGACGCTCACCGACCTTGATGTAGCCGTAGCCGGTCGCCGGATGGGTAGGAACCACGCCGAGGGTCACCAGGTATCCGCGCTCGGCGGCACGCGCCGCCTCGCGCAGGGCGTCGAGGAAGGCGGCGTCGTCGGCCACGAAATGGTCGGCCGGCAGCACGAGCGACACCTCGTCGGGCTCCCGTCGCGCGATCACCATGGCGAGGGCGGCGGCGACGGCGGTGGAGCGCGCCAGCGGCTCCCCCAGCACGTTCTCCTCCGGGAGCTGCGGAAGCTGCTCGATCGTCTCGCGGACGTGCGCCTGGGAGGTGATGACGTAGACGTCGCCTGGCGCCAGGAGCGGCGCCAGGCGCGCAACGGTCTGCTGCAGGAGGCTCGTCTCGCCGGTCAGCGGCAGCAGCTGCTTGGGCGTGCGCCGGCGCGAGAGCGGCCAGAGCCGCGTCCCGCTGCCGCCGGCCATGATGATGGCGAACATGGCGGCAGACTACTCCACGCCGGAGCCCGTTCCGTGGACAGGCCCGGATGCGACCGGCTTCTCCTCCCCGCGCAACGCGCGCGCCTCCGCGAGCTCCGATGCCGGCGCCGACGCGGCGATCAGCAGCGTCTCCGCGATCCCGGCCAGCCGCCGCGCCGTGGTCACGTCGCCACGGTCCAGCTCGGCGCGGCCCAGGCCCAGCGCCGCCAGCCCCTCCTCGCGCTCGGCCCCGATGTCGCGCGCCTCGCTGATCGCCTCCGCGTAGTAGCGCCGCGCCGATTCCGGATCCCCGCCGGCAACGCGGATGTCGCCGATCCGGCGGGCCGTGCGGGTCGCCGCGAGCGTCATGTCGGCGCGCTCGAAGTGCCAGAGCGCCCGATGCGACCAGGCGTCCGCCGCCCACCAGGCCCGCGCCTGGATGGCCGACTCCGCCGCGTTGCCCGCGGCCGCCGCCGCGCGACGGTGGTCGGCCTCTCCCGCCGCCTCCAGGTACGGAAGCGCCAGCGGATCCCTGCGCAGCACCGCGGGCAGCTCCGGCAGCCGGTCGGCGCGCGGCTGCGGAGCGGCGCCCACCAGGCCGCGCAGCCAGGTCGCCAGCCGGTCGCGCCGGGCCGTCCCGGCCCGCTCGCCCCAGGCGCGGGGGCGCGCGGGAAGCCGGGTCACGACGCGGCGACGGCCGGGGTCGGGGGCTCCCCGGGGAGCCCGGCGTCGTCCCTCAGCAGCGCGGCACGATCCGTCCGCTCCCACGGCAGGTCGAGATCCGGACGTCCGAAATGGCCGTACGCGGCGGTCTGCCGGTAGATCGGCCGGCGCAGGTCGAGCTCCTCGATGATCGCCCCGGGCCGGAGGTCGAAGTGGCGCTCGATGAGCGCCACGATCCGGTCGTCCTCGATCGCGCCGGTGCCGAAGGTCTGCACGTTGATGGCCAGCGGCCGCGCGACGCCGATGGCGTAGGCCACCTGCAGCTCGAATCGGCGCGCCAGGCCGGCCGCCACGATGTTGGCCGAGATGTAGCGCGTGTAGTACGCCGCCGACCGATCGACCTTCGTCGGATCCTTGCCGGAGAAGCTGCCGCCACCGTGGCGCGCGACTCCGCCATAGGTGTCGACGATGATCTTGCGCCCGGAGAGACCGGAGTCCCCCATCGGGCCGCCGATCACGAAGCGGCCCGTCGGGTTCACGAGATACCGGGTATGGATCGGATCCAGGAGCTCCGGCGGGATCGCCTTCTCCACGACGCTCTCCCGGATCGCCGCGGCGAGCTCCGTGTGCTCCACCTCGGGGTCGTGCTGGGCGCTGACGAGGACGGTGTCGACGCGTACCGGCGTCCCGTCGGCGTCGTAGGCGACCGTCACCTGGCTCTTGCCGTCCGGCCGCAGGAAGGGCAGCTCGCCGGACTTGCGCGCCTCGGCCAGCCGGCGCGCGACGCGGTGCGCCATCACCAGCGGGGCCGGCATCAGCTCCGGGGTCTCGTCGGTCGCGTAGCCGAACATCATGCCCTGGTCTCCGGCGCCCAGCTCCAGCGGCTCACGCCCCTCGCGCGACTCGAGGGCGACGTCGACGCCCCGGGCGATGTCGGGCGACTGCTCCTTGATGGCGACGATGGTGCCGCACGTCTCCCAGTCGAAGCCGAGGTCGCTGCTGTCGTAGCCGATGCGGCGGACCGTGTCGCGGACGACGGTCTGGACGTCGCAGTAGGCGTGCGTGGTCATCTCCCCGAGGACGAGGACGAGCCCGGTGGTGGTGGCCGCCTCGACCGCCACCCGGGCGTACGGATCGCGGCCGATCACGTCGTCGAGGACGGCATCGGCCACGGCGTCGCACAGCTTGTCCGGATGGCCCTCGGTCACCGACTCGGACGTGAACAGGGTCAGGTTGTCACGGTAGGACATGGGAACGTGGCTCTCCGGCGGGCGCTTGAGGGGCGCTGGTTCCGAGTGTAGCGCGCAACAGGAATCCGAGCTCCGCTCGGCCGGACGGCCGAATCCTAGGTGCCGGACTCCCAGGACTGCGAGTAGGCGAACTGCTCCGGCGTCATGGGCTCGATGTGGATTCCCATGGACGCCAGCTTGAGCCGGGCGACCTCGCGGTCGATCTCGTCGGGGATGCCGTAGACCTTCGGCTCCAGCTCACCGGCGTGAACGCGCAGCCACTCGAGGCCGAGCGCCTGGTTCGCGAAGCTCATGTCCATGACGAGGCTCGGATGTCCCTCCGCCGCGCCAAGGTTGACGAGCCGCCCGTCGGCGAGGACGTAGATGCGGCGTCCGTCCGGCATCAGGTACTCGCGGGTGAATGGCCGTACCTCCCGCGACGAGCTCGCCTGCGCCTCGAGGGCCGGGAGCTCGAACTCGTCGTTGAAGTGGCCCGCGTTGGCGAGGATCGCCCCGTCGCGCATGAGCGGGAAGTGCCCGTGGTCCCAGACGTTGAGGTTGCCGGTGGCGCTGATGAAGATGTCGCCGATGGCGGCGGCCTCGGCGGCGGTCATCACGCGGTAGCCGTCCATGGCCGCTTCGAGGGCGCGGATGGCCTCGACCTCCACCACGGTCACGTTGGCGCCCAGCCCGTGCGCTCGCGAGGCGATGCCGCGGCCGACCCAGCCGTAGCCGCCCACGACCACGTTCTTCCCCGCGAAGAGGACGTTCGTGGCGCGCAGGATCCCGTCGATGGCGCTCTGCCCGGTCCCGTAGCGGTTGTCGAACAGGTGCTTGGTGAGCGCCTCGTTCACCGCCACCACCGGGTAGCGCAGGGCGCCGGCGAGGACCATGGCCCGCATGCGGATCACGCCGGTGGTCGTCTCCTCGGTCCCGCCCACGACATCGCCCAGGAGCTCCGTCCGCTGCGTGTGCAGGGCGCTCACCAGGTCCGCGCCGTCGTCCATGGTCACCTGCGGGCGATGGTCGAGCGCCGCGCCGATGTGGCGGTAGTACGAGTCGCGGTCCTCGCCTTTGATGGCGTACGTCGGGATCCCGAAGTGGACGACGAGCGATGCGGCCACGTCGTCCTGGGTGGAGAGCGGGTTCGAGCTGCACAGGACGACGTCCGCCCCCCCATCGGCCAGGGTGCGCATGAGGTTGGCGGTCTCGGAGGTGACGTGGAGGCAGGCGCTGATCCGCCAGCCTGCCAGCGGTCGCTCCCGCGCGAAGCGCTCGCGGATGTCCGCCAGCACCGGCATCTGCCGGTCGGCCCACTCGATCTTCAGCCTGCCCTGCTCCGCCAGCCCGATGTCGGCCACGTCGTGCGGCGTGCTGCTCACCCCGGGTTCCGTTGCCACGTCAGTCGGATCGCCTCCCGTATCGGTCGCATGATCCCCCATCCGCCGGAGCGGCGCCGCCCGAGGCGCTCGACGATCCGGCCGTGGACACGGTACCCGAGACGGGTGTAGGCCGCGATCGCCGGGTCGTTGTCGGCGTGGACGTTGAGGGCCACGTCCGGGAGGCGGCGCAGGAGCTCGGCGGTGACCGCGGAGGTCACCATCTTCGCGAAGTCGTGCCCGCGGAAGTCGGCGTGGGTCATGACGTTCCCGACCACGCCCATTCCCTCCCGCGGGTTGATGACGTGGGTCCCCGCCGCGCTCACCAGGCGCCCGCGGACGCGGACCCCGTGGTAGATCCCCTCGGAGAGCACCGACATCGGGAAGCCGGTCCGGAAGCCCAGCTGGTAGAGGCGGTTGAGATCGTCGATGTCGGCCGGCACGAGCCGCTCGGCGGGGCCCGCGAAGGGGACGAACGTGTCGCGGTCGACGACCATCCGCAGCATCTCGGTCGGCGCCTCCAGGTCGTAGACCGCGCGCATCGCGGCTTCGTGCTCCTTCGCCGCCTGGAAGTACGCGTCCCGGGGCTTGATCACCGTCTCGAGCAGGCTCCGGACGCCGTCCGGATCGCCCATCAGGAAGAGCGGCTGCGGGACGAGGCCCTCGTGGTGCTCGGCCAGGGCGATCGGCCTGCCGTTGGCGTCATACGCGATCCCCCACGTCGCCCGGTGCCGCTGCGGACCGTCCAGGTCGCCGATGGCATACGCCGCGTAGAGGCGATCCGTGCGCAGGAAGGCGGCGATGGCGTCACGGTCGGTGACAGCCCGGGCCCGCTGTTCCGTCTGGGCGACCGCCATCGGTCAGCTGGCCCTCCAGGTCGCCCTAGTAGCTCAGCAGGGTGTTGATCGTGAACTCGCCGAGCTTCTCGCGACCCTTCAGCGCCGGCAGCTCGACCATGAAGGAGAGGCCGGCGATCTCGCCGCCGAGCCGCCGGACGAGCTCGATGGTGCCCATCACCGTGCCGCCGGTGGCGAGCAGGTCGTCCACGATCAGGACCCGCCGGCCGGGCTGGATCGCGTCCTTGTGAATCTCGAGGGTGGCGGTCCCGTACTCGAGCGAGTATTCGACCTCGATGGTCTCCGCCGGCAGCTTGCCCAGCTTGCGCACCGGGACGAACCCGGCGCCGAGCTTGTAGGCGAGGGGTGCCGAGAAGATGAACCCGCGCGACTCCATCCCCACCACCAGGTCGACCTTCGCGTCCATGACCTGCGCCGCCATCCGGTCGATCACCTCCCTGAAGGCATCTGCGTCCTTCAGCAGGGTGGTGATGTCGTAGAACAGGATCCCCGGCTTGGGGAAGTCGGGCACCTCTCGAATCTTCGCGCGCAGGTCGTCAACCGAAGAGACGGTCACGGGGCACTCCAGGGTGCGGGAGGAGGTTCAGTGCGCGGCTGAGTCTAGACCCATGGCGTGGAGGGGGCAACGTTCCGGCGCGTCCGGCAGCGGTCAGGTCGGGTGACCGGGGTCAGCCCTCACCTGCCAGGCGGCGGAGGACCGTCTGCAGCACGCCGCCGTTGGCGTAGTAGCGCACGTCGATCTCCCCGTCGAGCCGGGCGATGGCCCGGAACCCGCGGTCCTTGCCATCCTCGCCGCGGACGCTCACGGTCACCTCCTGCCGTGGTCGCAGCCCGTCCGCGATCCCGGAGATGGTGAACGTCTCGCGCCCGCTGAGTCCCAGGCTCTCGGCGCTCTCCCCCGGGAGGAACTGGAGCGGCAGGATCCCCATCCCGACCAGGTTGGACCGATGGATCCGCTCGTACGACTCGGCGATCACCGCCCGGACCCCCTGGAGGTACGGTCCCTTGGCCGCCCAGTCGCGGCTGCTCCCCGATCCGTACTCGCGCCCGGCAAGGACGATCAACGGCGTGCCGTCCGCGGCGTAGCGCTCGGCTGCCTCGAAGATCGACATCCGCTCCCCGGAGGGCAGGTGCTCGGTGACGTTCCCCTCGGCGTCCGGCGTGAGGCGGTTGCGGAGCCGGATGTTCGCGAACGTGCCGCGGACCATCACCTCGTGATGGCCCCGCCGCGAGCCGTACGAGTTGAAGTCGCGGGGGTCGACCCCCCGCTCCGTGAGCCACCGCCCTGCCGGCGAGGTGCGGGGGATGCTGCCGGCGGGCGAGATGTGGTCGGTCGTCACGCTGTCCCCCAGGAAGGCGAGCACCCGGGCGTCGACGACGTCCGCGAGCGGGGCCGGCTCGGGGCCCAGCTCCTCGAAGAAGGGTGGGCGCGCCACGTAGGTGGAGTCCGGGCGCCAGTCGTAGCGGTCGCCGGGCGGAACCGGGAGCGCCGCCCAGCGCTCGTCCCCGTCGAAGACCGATGCGTAGTTCCGCGTGAAGACCTCCGACCGGACGCGCTCCGCGACCACCCGCCGCACCTCGGCGGCCGTGGGCCAGAGGTCCGCGAGGTAGACCGGCGCCCCGTCGGAACCGGTTCCGAGGGGCTGGCTGCTCAGGTCCACGTCGATTCGCCCGGCGAGCGCGAACGCCACGACGAGCGGGGGCGAGGCGAGGTAGCTCGCCCGGGCCAGTGGGTGGATCCGCCCCTCGAAGTTGCGGTTGCCCGACAGGACCGCGACCCCCACCAGGTCGTTGGCCTCGATCGCCTCGGCGATCGGCTCGGCCAGGGGGCCGGAGTTGCCGATACAGGTCGTGCAGCCGTAGCCCACCAGGTCGAAGCCGAGCGCGCGGAGGGGCTCCATGAGGCCGGCATCGGCCAGGTAGTCGGTCACCGCGCGGGATCCGGGCGCCAGCGAGGTCTTCACCCAGGGCGGGGTCCGCAGCCCGCGCTCCACGGCCTTCCGCGCCAGCAGCCCCGCGGCGACCATGACGCTGGGATTGGAGGTGTTGGTGCAGCTGGTGATGGCGGCAATGACCACGGAGCCCGAGCGCAGGCCGAAGCGGGTGTCTCCCATCTGGACCTCCACCGAGCGGTAGTCGGCGGGGACCGCATCGGATGCGGGCGTCTCCGCATCCGCTGCGCCGGCGGAATCATCCGCGTCGTAGCCGGGGGCGTCGCTGGCCGGGAACGACTCCTCGCTCGCCTCGGTCACCGCGTCGCTCGGCGGAGCGGCCTCGAGGCCCGTGGCGAAGGCGGATCGGAAGCTCGTGCGCAGGTCGGTGAGCGCCACCCGGTCCTGGGGCCGGCGGGGCCCCGCCACGGAGGGCACGATGGTGCCCAGGTCAAGGCCCAGCGACTCGGAGAAGACCGGGTCCGGGGTCTCATCGGTACGGAAGAGGCCCTGTGCCTTCGCGTACGCCTCGACCCGGGCCACCGTCTCTTCCGGGCGGCCGGTCATGCGCAGGTAGCGGAGCGTCTCCGCGTCGACCGGGAAGAGGGTCGCCGTGGCCCCGAACTCGGGGCTCATGTTGCTGATCGTGGCCCGGTCGGCCAGGCCCAGGCGCGAGAGGCCGGGGCCGTGGAACTCCACGAACTTGCCCACGACCCCGTGGGCGCGGAGCATCTCCGTCACCGTCAGGACGAGGTCTGTCGCGGTGCATCCCGCGGGGAGCTCGCCCTCCAGGCGGAAGCCGACGACGATCGGCATCGGCTGGTAGAGCGGCTGCCCGAGCAGGGCGGCCTCCGCCTCGATCCCGCCCACGCCCCAGCCGACGACGCCCAGGCCGTTGACCATGGTCGTATGGGAGTCTGTCCCGACCAGCGTGTCGGGGAACGCGGCGAGATCGGCGTCGTCGCCCTCCGCGCGGGCGCTGACGACATCGGCCAGGTACTCCAGGTTCACCTGGTGCACGATCCCGGTGCCCGGCGGGACGACCCGGAAGTTGCGGAAGGCCTGCTGCGCCCAGCGCAGGAGCGCGTACCGCTCGCCGTTGCGCTCGTACTCGCGCTCCACGTTGATGAGGAACGCGGCCTCCGACCCGAACTGGTCGACCTGGACCGAGTGGTCGATCACGAGGTCCGCGGGCACGAGCGGGTTGATGCGCGAGGGATCGCCGCCCATCTCCGCCAGCGCGTCGCGCATGGCGGCAAGGTCGACCACGCACGGGACACCGGTGAAGTCCTGGAGGATGACGCGCGACGGCATGAACGGCAGCTCGTACTCCCCGGGAGCGGCGGGATCCCAGCCCGCCAGCGCGCGAACGTCCTCGGCCCCCACCAGGCCGCCACCCGAAGCGGCGTGGCGCAGCATGTTCTCGAGCAGGACCTTGACGGTGTACGGCAGCCGGGCGAGCTCCCCCGCCCCCGCGGCGTCGAGCCGGTAGTAGCGGTAGGAGCGATCTCCGACCCGCAGTGTTGCGCGCGCGGCGGCGGGATCGATGAGCGATGGGCGGCTGGACACGGTGAGCGCCTCCTTCGTGATCCGCGCCGCGATGGCGCGGGTTTCAGTCGAGTTCGGCGCCGGACGGGTGCGCCCGTCCCGGGTCGAGAGTGGACTCAAGTATACGCGCCGATCGGCCCTTGACGACACGCACCCCTGGCGTTAGTTTGGTGGTAGCCTAATTAGGGATCGGGCGAAATGAACGACGTCTACCGTGCCCTGTCGGATCCGACGCGGCGCAGGATCCTGGCCCTGCTCCGTGACGGCGACATGGGCGCGGGTGACATCGCCGGGCGGTTCGGGCAGTCGTGGCCCACGATCTCGGGCCATCTGGCCGTGCTGCGCGACGCCAACCTGGTTCACGCTGACCGACGAGGAACGTCGATCTCGTACCACCTCAACGTGAGCGTGCTGGAGGACGCAATGATGGCCCTGATGCAGGCGCTTCGCATCGGCGACTCCTCGGGAGAGCACTCACAGGAGCCGTCATGAAGTCCCGGGTCATCCTGCTCATCGCGCTCATCGCCTTCGCGATCAGCGTCGGCGTCAGCCTGTGGGCCTGGGGACAGGTCCCCGACGGCACCCAGATCCCCATCCACTGGGGCATCGACGGCGAGGCGAACGGGTATGCGCCGAAGCTCCCGGGCCTCTTCCTGCTGCCCGCCCTGATCGCGGTGATGGGAGTCGTCTTCGTGGCGATCCCCTACCTCGACCCGCGACGGGAGAACCAGGAGCGCTCCAGCCTGGCGCGCGTCTGGATCCTCGGGGCCGGTCTGGTGGTCATGTGCGCGGTGCACGTGGCGGCGGTCCTCACCGTCGTCGGCGCCCCCGTGGACATCGGCCGGGTGGTGGTCGTGGCCGTGGGCCTCATGTTCATCGTCATCGGGAACTACCTGGGCAAGACGCGGAGCAACTGGTTCGTGGGGATCCGGACGCCGTGGACCCTGTCGAGCGAGCGCTCCTGGGACCGCACCCATCGGCTGGGCGGGTACCTGTTCGTCGCCGCGGGCCTGATCAGCATGGTCCTGGGCCTGGCGGCGCCTCCCGAGCTCTCCGCGTATGGCATGCTCGTCGCTGTGGGGGTGGTGGCGGTCGTCTCGATCCTCTACTCGTACTTCGCCTGGCGGTCGGATCCGGACCGCCGCTCCCTGGGAGGGTGATGAAGTGTCCACTGGCGAGCTCATCGCGATCCTTGCGCCCCTGCTCATCCTGCAGCTGGCCCTTATGGGCGTCGGGCTCTACGACCTGACCCGTCCGGACCGCCGGGTGAAGGGCGGGAACAAGTGGGTCTGGGGCATCGTCATCGTGCTCGGCGAGCTCCTGGGTCCGCTCGTCTACTTCCTCTTCGGGCGGGAGGACGCCTGAGCGGTGCCCGAACCGATGGCGCCCGAACCGATGACGCCCGAACCGATGGCGCCCGACGCGGCGGCGGTGCGCTGCCGTGGCCTGACGAAGCGCTACGGCCCGCTGCTGGCGCTCGACGGGCTCGACCTCGACGTCCCCAGGGGCAGCGTCTTCGGCTTCCTGGGTCCCAACGGCGCAGGCAAGACGACGACGATGCGCCTGCTGACCTCGCTGGCCCGCGCGAGCGGCGGCCAGGCAAGCGTCGCCGGCGTGCCCGTCGGGGAGGGCGAGCCGAACCGCCGCGGCGTGCTCGGCTACCTCGACCAGGATCCGCGCTTCCACGGCTGGATGCGCGGACGCGAGCTGCTCGAGCTGGTCGGGCAGCTGTACGGGATGCACGGCGGCGAGCTCCGCCGCAGGATCGACGAGGTGCTCGAGCTCGTCGAGCTGACCGACGCCGCGAAGCGCCGGATCGGCGGCTACTCGGGCGGGATGCGCCAGCGACTGGGCCTGGCCCAGGCAGTCCTCAACCGCCCGCCGGTGCTCCTCCTCGATGAGCCGGTCAGCGCCCTGGACCCGGAGGGGCGCCGCGACATCCTCGAGGTGATCCGGGAGCTGTCCGGCTCCTCGACGATCCTGTTCAGCACCCACATCCTCAACGACGTCGAGCGCGTCTGCGATCGCGTCGCGATCATCAACCACGGGAGGCTCGTCACCGAAGGTCCCATGGATGCGCTGCTCGAGCGCTATGCCCAGCCGGTCTACATCCTGGAGGCGGAGACGGGCGCCGAGGCGGCGCTCTCCGCCCTTGCCGACCGGATCCGCGGCGCGCCCTGGGTGACCGGCGCCGAGCTGTCGCACGGCCTCCTGCGGGTCGGCATCGGGGACGGGGCGACGGCCGGTCGGGAGCTCCTGGCGGCCGCGGCCGCGGCGGGCGTCTCGCTCGTGCGCTTCGAGCGGCAGCGACCGACGCTCGAGGATGTCTTCCTGCGGCTGGTCGGCGCGCACGACGCCGGCGACGGAACGGGAGCGGCGGCATGATCGGCTTCCGGGTGCTGCTCCGCAAGGAGCTGGTCGAGCAGTGGCGGACCTGGCGCCTGCTCGTGGTCGGCATCATCTTCGCGATCTTCGGGATCGGCTCGCCGATCCTGGCCCGCTACACGCCGGAGCTGGTGAAGGCCTTCGCCAGCGAGCAGCTCGCCGGCGCCATCCCCGCGCCGACGATCGCCGACGCGATCTCCCAGTTCCAGAAGAACCTGGGCCAGACCGGTATCCTCGCCGCGATCCTGCTGGCCATGGGCTCGGTGGCGGTCGAGAAGGAGCGGGGCACCGCGGCGCTTCTCCTGACCAAGCCGCTTTCGCGGGGGGCCTTCCTCTCCGCCAAGCTGGCCGCCATCGGCGCGACGCTGCTCGTGAGCACCGCAGTCGCAGGCGCCGGCGCCTACCTCTACACCACCCTCCTCTTCTCGGCGCCGCCCCTCGCGGGCTACGTGGCGATGTGCGGCCTCGTCTTCCTCTCCCTGCTCGGCTACGCGTCGCTCACCTTCCTGGGCAGCACGCTGACGCGGTCGTCCATGGCGGCCGCGGGGATCGGCATCGGAGCCATGGTCCTGGTGGCCATCCTCTCGGCGCTGCCGGCGATCGGGACCTGGGCCCCCGGCAACCTCGGAGGACCGGCCATGGCGCTGGCCCTCGGCACGACCGCGAACGGCCTCCTGGCCCCCCTGGTCTCGACGGTTGCACTCGTCGTCGTCGCCTACGCCCTCGCCTGGCTCAGCTTCCGCCGCCAGGAGCTGTAGAAGAGGGCGCTCCGCGCCGCGGCGCGCTTACTGTTAACCTAGCTAACCAGTGAGAGCGACCGCCAACCGCGACGGCGGCATGATCGCCCGTCCCTTCAGCCTCATCGATCCGGCCGTCCCGGCCTACCGATGGTGGCTGCTCGCCGTCACGAGCCTCGGCGCGCTCCTCGCCTCGATCACCTCGGGGTCGCTCATCATCGCGCTGCCGGAGATCCTGGCCGATCTCCACACCGGTCTCTTCGCGGTGATGTGGATCATCGTCGGGTACACGCTGGTCCTCACCGTGCTGGTCCTCAACGCGGGCCGGGTTGCGGACCGCTTCGGCCGGGCGCGGACCTACGTCCTCGGATCGGCCGTCTTCACGCTGGCATCGGTCTTCTGCGCGCTCGCCCCCACCGCCGGCCTGCTCATCGCGGGCCGCGTGGGACAGGGCGTCGGCGCCGCCTTCATGTTCGCCAACTCGGCGGCCCTGGTCACGGACGCCTTCCGGCGCAACGAGCTGGGACGCGCCCTCGGGATCAATGCCATGGTCGTGGGGGCCGGGCTCATCCTGGGGCCCATCCTGGGCGGCTGGCTCACCGGCTTCGGCTGGCGCTGGGTCTTCTGGTTCAACGTCCCCATTGGCGTCCTGGCCACCGCGGCGGCATGGCTCGTCCTCGTCGAGCGTCATGCCGCGCAGCGCGAGCTCTCGATCGACTGGTGGGGCTCGGCGGTGTACCTGGCCGGGCTGCTGGCGCTGATGAGCGCGCTCGCCTTCGGCGGCCTGTACGGCTGGACGACGTGGTGGGTGATCGGGGGCTTCGTGCTGGCCGTGGTGCTCTCGCCGCTTCTCGTCTGGATCGAGTCGCGGGCGCGGCACCCGCTCATCGACCTCTCCCTGTTCCGCGACCGGCTCTTCACGATGGGCAACCTGACCGGGCTCCTCAACGGCGTGGCCCGCTACGGCGTGCTCTTCCTGCTCGTCTTCTACCTCCAGGGGGTGAAGGGCGAGGACCCGGTGACCGCCGGCATCAACCTCGCGCCGCTGGCGATCGGGATGGTGATCTTCAGCCCCATCAGCGGCGCGCTCTCGGACCGATGGGGGTCGCGCCTGCTGGCCACCGCCGGGATGGTGATCACCGGCATCGGCCTCGCCGGCCTGACCCTCATCCAGGCCGACACTCCGCTCTGGCAGCTCTTCGTCTGGCAGGGCGTGGTGGGCGCCGGCGCGGGCGTCTTCAACTCACCGAACACCTCCGCGGTGATGGGCGTGGTTCCGCCGGCGAAGCGCGGCATCGGCGCCGGCATGCGCGCCATGCTGACGAACACCGGGTTCGTGATCAGCATCGCGCTGGCGGTTGGGCTCATGACGAGCTCCATGGATCCCAAGGTGCTCATCTCCATCGCCGCGGGGGTCCAGACCGGGACCTCCGGCGTCGCGGTCAGCGGGTTCATCGGGGCGCTCCACGTCGCGTTCTGGGCCGGGGTGGCGGCCAGCGTGGCCGGCGCCATCATCTCCAGCATGCGGGGCGGCCACCGGTCCTGGGAGGCGGAGCAGCCGGTGCTGGAGCGCGTGCGCGCCGACGGGGAGATGCGCCGCTAGGAGTCGTCGCGAAGGCGGGCGTAGCCCACGAGGTTGTGGTAGGCGCCTGCCCGGAACTGCGCTCCGCGCATGATCCCCTCGCGCCGGAACCCCGCCTTCTCCAGCGAGCGCTGCTCCGCGAGGTTGGCCACGTCCGTGGAGGCCTCCACGCGGTACAGGTCGGTCGTCTCGAACAGGTAGTCGGCCAGGAGACGCTGCGCCTGCGTGCCGTACCCGCGCCCGCGCGCGGAGGGAATCAGCTCGATGCCGATGTTCCACGCCGCGGACTCCCGGTTCGGGCCGTACTGCACGCCGTGCCAGCCCACGGTGCCGATCGGCACGCCGTCCGCGCGCTCCACGATGAGCATCCCCGCGCGCTCGTCGCGGAGGGGACGCACGGCCAGGGCGTCGCGATCAAGTCGTCTCGGGGCCAGGCCGAAGTCGTTGAACTCGCTGAGCACGCCCGGTTCGGCCTCCCAGGCGTCGAGCAGGTCCGCATCGGCGGCAGTCACGTCCCGGAGGTGCACCTGCGGAGGCTGGTCGTTCATGACGGGCATCATGGCATCCCGCCGGGGCCCGCAGCGACCTATGCGCTCGGGCCTGCCGCAGGTGCCCTGGCAGGACGCTCCACGAGGGCGGTGAGCGCGCGCAGCGCCACGTCCACCCCGTCACGCCCGGCCGCCACCGGGATCCGCACCTGGTTCGACCCGGCCACCGGCCGCAGCCCCGCGGCCGCGAGCGCGGTGACGACACCCTGGCGGGCGAAGCTCGTCCACTTGAGGACCACCCGGCCGCCTTCCACCCGCACCTCGGGGACGCCGGCGGCCTCCGCCGCGAGGCGGACGGTGACGGCGGTGAAGAGTCCCTCCACCGCCCGCGGGATGGCTCCGAAGCGGTCCCGGAGCTCGGTCCGCAGGGCCTCGGCGTCGGCAGCGGACCGGATGGCCGCGAAGCGGCGGTAGATCTCGAGCTTGGCGCCGGCATCGGTCACGTAGTCGTCCGGAAGATAGGCCGAGCCGGGGAGGTCAAGCCGGACCGGAGCGGGTTCCACCATCGGTCGCTGGCCGCGCAGGCGGTCCACGGCCTCGGCGAGCAGACGGGTGTAAAGCTCGAAGCCGACGGCGGCCATGTGCCCGTGCTGCTCGGGCCCCAGGATGTTTCCTGCCCCACGGATCTCGAGATCGGAGAGCGCGATCTGGTACCCGGCACCGAGGTCCGAGGCGCTGAAGATGGCATGCAGCCGCTTGCGGGCGACGGGCGTCAGCGGCGTGCCGCGACGATGGAGCAGGTAGGCGTACGCACGTCGGTCGGACCTCCCGACCCGTCCGCGCAGCTGGTACAGCTGCGCGAGGCCAAAGGTGTCGGCGCGGGCGATGATGATCGTGTTCGTGTTCGGGATGTCCAGGCCGGACTCGATGATCGTGGTGCACACCAGGACGTCGAACTGCCCCTGGGCGAAGTCGAGCATGACCCGCTCGAGCATCCCCTCCGCCATCTGCCCGTGACCGATGGCGACCCGCGCCCGCGGGACGAGCCGGCGCACCCGGGCGGCCGCCGCCTCGATCGTCTCGACCCGGTTGTGGACGTAGAAGACCTGCCCGCCGCGGTCGAGCTCGCGGTCGATCGCATCGCGCACCAGCCCGTCGTCGTCCTCCGCGATCCGGGTCTGGATCGGAAGGCGCGCCTCCGGCGGCGTCTCGATGACCGACAGGTCGCGGATCCCCACCAGCGAGAGGTGGAGCGTGCGCGGGATGGGCGTGGCGGACAGGGTCAGGACGTCCACCTCGCGGCGCAGGTTCTTGATCTGCTCCTTGTGCGAGACGCCGAACCGCTGCTCCTCGTCGACGATGAGCAGGCCCAGGTCCGCGAACCGCACGTCCTTCGAGAGGATGCGGTGCGTGCCGATCAGGATGTCGACGTTGCCGTCGGCGACCCCCTCGATGATCTCGCCCTGCCGCTTGCGGCCCACGAAGCGGCTGAGCATCTCGACCCGCACCGGGAACGGTGCGAGGCGCCGCTCGAAGGTGAGCTCGTGCTGCTGGGCGAGAACGGTGGTCGGGACCAGCACGGCCGCCTGCTTGCCGTCCTGGACCGCCTTGAACGCCGCGCGCAGGGCGACCTCCGTCTTGCCGTAGCCCACGTCGCCGCAGACGAGGCGGTCCATGGGACGGCGGCGGAGCATGTCGGCCTTCACCTCCTCGATCGTCCGAGCCTGGTCCGGCGTCTCCGTGTACGGGAAGGCCTCCTCCAGCTCGCGCTGCCAGGTCGTGTCCGGGCCGAAGCGGAAGCCGGGGGCGGACTCCCGCGCGGCGTAGATCTCCAGGAGCTCGCGGGCGAGGTCGCCGACGGCGCGCGCGACACGCCGCTTCGTGCGCTCCCACTCGGTCCCGCCGAGCTTCGAGAGCGCGGGGGCGGGTCCACCCGCGTAGCGCGTGATGCGGCCGATCTGGTCCGACGGCAGGAAGATCTTCCCGTCGCCGGCGAAATCGAGCTGGAGGTACTCCTTCACCGCTCCGGAGTACTCGCGCTGGGTCATGCCCACGTAGCGCGCGACGCCGTGGTCGACGTGGACGACGAGGTCGCCGGGCGAGAGCTTCCCGATGAGATCGCGGGTGACGACCTTCTTGGCAGGGGTGAGGCGCCGGACCCGGACCCCGCCGAAGAGCTCGTGGTCGGTGAGGACGAGCAGGTTCGCCGGGTCGTGGACGAACCCCCCGGTGAGCGAACCGTGCACCAGACCGATGGCGCCCGCCTGCGGCGCTTCGCCGAGCTCCGCGACCGCGCTCACCGGCCGGCCCGCCTCCTCGAGGAGCTCGCTCACGCGGCTCGCCTGGTCGGTGCTGATCACCACCGCGCGTCCCTCGCCGGCGAGCGCAACGACCCACTCCGCCAGGCGCTCGACCCGCCCGGGGACGACGGGCGCCGCGGCGTAGCCGATCGTCACCGCTCCCTGTTCGTCGAGCCGCTCGGTCGCGCGCTCGTCGGCATCGGCGAGGGTTCGAACCGCGGTGTACGGGAGCGGCCACGACGGTGGCAGCTCCCCCGAGGCAACCAGTCCGGCGAGCCGCTCCGTCGCCCTGCGGTCGAGGTCCGCGGCGATTGCCGCGAGCTCATCGGGATCGGTCACCACCAGGTGCGCGCCCTCCGGCACGTGAGCGAGCGCCGGCACGGCCGTGAGGAGCGCGGCCCACGTCTCGGCCGCCTCGCCCGGATCCCCCTGCTCGAGGTGCGCAAGATCGTCCGCCAGCGCCTCCGATGCGCCCGAGCCAGGGGGCAGCCGCTCCCCGAGCACGGCGAATCCGTCCTCGGGCAGGAACTCGCTGGCGGGCAGCACGGTCATCCGCTCGAGGCGGCGGCGGCTCGCCTGCGTCATGGGGTCGAAGGCCCGCAGCGACTCGAGCTCGTCGCCGAAGAGCTCGAGCCGGAGTGGCTCGGGCGCGCCGGGCGGCCAGACGTCCACGATGCCGCCGCGGTTGGCGAACTCCCCGATCCCGCTCACCTCCACCACGGGCTCGTACCCGCCGCCGACCAGGGCGGTGAGGAGCGCGCGCTGGCCAAGGCGCTCGCCGACGGCGAGCTCGAGCCGCCCCGCGCGCAGCTGTTCGGGTGAGATCGTGCGCTGGACGAGAGCGAGGAGCGGCGCAACCACCACGAGGTCGCGCCCGCGACCGCCGAGCTCGGCCAGGATCCGCAGCCGCTCCGCCGACTCCTCGTGCTCCGCGAGCGCCCGCTCCAGGGGCAGCGCGGCCCGCTCGGGAAGCACGCTGACATGGCCGGCGGTCTGCCACGCGGACAGGTCGTCGGCGAGCCGGTGCGCCTCCTCGTCGGTGCGCACGACGACGACCAGCGGGGTCCCGGAGGGGAGGAGGCGGCGCCGAACGGCCAGGTGCGCCGGCCGCGCCGCGGCGGGCACGCGCAGGGCCTCCCCGGCGATGGGATGGCGAACCCCCGCGAGCGCCTCGGCGAGGAGCGGGGTCAGGGCGGCGACCCTGCGGTTCGCTCCGCCGGGTGCCGCGGCGCGGGCGGGACGCGGCTGCGTGCGGAGGGTCACGCCGGGGGCTCGGCCAGGTCGAGGCCGTTGTAGGCGTTCATGGCGACCTCAGCGCCCTCGCCCAGCCAGCGCTCGACCGCATCGGCCGCCGTCGCAATGGCCTCCGCAGCGAGCTCGCGCTCCGCGCCGCGGAAGGTGGACAGGACGTGATCCACCGCCTCGCCGCTGCGACCGATGCCGACCCGCAGGCGCGCAAACTCGTTGGTGCCGAGTGCGGCGATGATGTCGCGCAGCCCGTTGTGGCCGCCCGCGGATCCGGACCGCCGGAGGCGGATCCTGCCGAGCGGCAGGTCGATGTCGTCCGCGACCACGAGCAGGTCCTCCTCGAGGCCGGCGGCCGATTGGCGGAGCGCGGCGCGCAGCGGGGCGCCGGAGGCGTTCATGTAGCGCATGGGCTTGACGAGCAGCACCGCGCCGATCGGATCCGGTCGCCGCGCCTCCAGGAGCGCCGCACCGTCGCGCACCCGCCCCCCGCCGGCCAGCCCCCACCGGTCGGCGAGCAGGTCGACGACGCGAAAGCCGACGTTGTGGCGCGTGAGCCGGTACCGATCGCCCGGATTCCCGAGGCCGCAGATGACCTTCATTGCCGGCCCGATGGTAGCGGTTCGAGCAGGTCTCCCGGTCTCGCCGTATCCTCCAGGTGATGCCCAGCCGCGACATCGTGATCATCGGGGGCGGAATCGTCGGCACCTCCGCCGCCGCGTTCCTGGCGGAACGGGGTGCCTCGGTGACCCTCGTCGAGCGCACCGCCATTGGAGCCGGCGCCTCCGGACGCAACCTCGGCGCCGTCCAGCATCCGTTCGATCCGGAGCTCGTGGCGCTCCACGACGAGACGCTCGCCATCTACCGGCAGATGGCGAGCCTCGATCCGGGGTTCGTCTTCCCCGCGGAGCCCGCGGGCCTGCTCGTGCTCGCCGAGGATGGCGGACTTCTCGCCGCACAGATGGGCAGGTACGCGTCCATGCCGGAGCTCCATCCGGACCTCCTCGAGCCACGGCAGACGCGCTCCCTGGAGCCCGGGCTCGCGCCGGACCTGTGGTCGTTGCGCCTGGCGACCGGGTACCCGGTGCCTCCCCACGCCGCCACCGCCGCCATGGCCGAGCGCGCGCGGGCGGCCGGCGCCCGCATCGAGGTCGGTGCCGCGGCCGTCCCCATCGTGGAGCACGGGCGGGTCACCGGCGCGTTCCTGGAGGGGCCACGGACGCTTCCGGCCGATCTCGTCCTCCTCGCGGCCGGGCCGTGGAGTCCCTTCCTCCTCGACCCCACCGGCCGCTGGACGCCCATCGCGGCCACCTGGGGCGCCACCGCGCAGCTCGCAATGCCGCGGCCACCGCGTCACGTGATCGAGGAGGCCACCGTCGAGACCGTCAACCAGCCCCTGGAGGCGCGGGAGGCCGATGCCGCCGCGTCCGACCCGGCCGCCACGCCGAGCGTGTTCACCATCGCAGCTGCCGCGGGGATCGCCACCATCGGCTCGACCTTCCTCGACGCGGAGCCGGACCACGCGGCCCTGGCGCCGATCCTCGTCGAGCGGGGCGCCCGGTTCCTTCCGGGCCTCCGCGACGCGCGCATCACCGGCACGCGCGCCTGCGCCCGCCCGCAGTCGTTCGACGGACGGCCCCTGATCGGACCGATCCCCGGTGCGGGCGGGCTCTTCCTGGCCGCGGGCCACGGTCCGTGGGGCATCTCCTGCGGTCCGGCCACCGGCAGGCTCGTGGCGGATGCGATGCTCGACGCCGCGACCGTCCCCGCGGCCCTGCGGGTCGACCGGGTGCCGCCCCCGACGATCACCGAGACCGGCGCATGAACGCCACGCCGCCGCCCGTCCTGCTCGATGAGCTCGCCGCGGCACACGCGGCAGAGATCGCCGCGCTCGCCTCCCTCGTCCTGCAGCACCGCGAGAGCGCGGAGCAGGTGGTCATCGACACCGTCGCCGAAGGGGCGCGCGATCCGGCGCGGCCGCCCGCCGGACCGGAGCGACGACGCTTCATGCTGCGGATCGCGCGTCGCCGGGTGCTCGCGGCCCAGCGCCGCTCCACCGCCGTGGACCCCCTGCTCATGCCGGAACTCGGGCAGGCGACCGCAGCGCACGGCGGCTGGGACGGCGGCCGGATCGAGCCCTCGGCCCTGGTCGCGGCGATGGCCGAGCTCCCGGCGAGCGCCCGCGCGCTCATCACCCTGCGGTACGCGCTCGGCCTGCCGGACGACGAGCTCGCCGCCATCGCCGGCGGCCGGCCCGACCGGGTGGCGCGGCAGGTCGCGGACGCGCTCGAGCGCCTGCGGGAGCGGCTGGACGGCGGGACCATCGGGGCCATCGGGACCATCGAGGAGATCGAGCATGTCGGCTGAGCCCGCACCGCCCCGGCGGGAACGGGATGCCTTCGAGGAACGGCTGCGAGCGGCGCTCCGGCTGGAGGTCCAGCGCACGGCCTTCCCCGTGGACCGGACTCGCCTGCATGCGGCCACGACGGCACCACGCCCACGGCGGCGGCCGCAATGGTTGCCGGTGGCCGGAGTCCTCAGCGCGGTCGCCATTGCGGTCGTGGGGCTCGCCCTGGTGGGCGCGGGCCGGACGGCGGGGCCTGCCGGCACCGCCACGGCTGCTGTCGCCGCCGGATCGGCGACCACCGCGGGAGGAGGAGCCGGAACGGATCCCGCGGCCGCGGGCGACGCCTCGGCGCCCATCGGCCTGGCGGACTGCCGCATCGAGCCTGCCGACGCACGCCTCGCCTTCAGCGGGTGGGCAACCACCGACGCCCTCCGCGTCACCGGCGGCTCGGCCGATCCGGGACAGCCGGTCTACGCCGTCGTGACCCGCGGCCTGGCCGAATGGATGGGCTGGCGGGACAGCGGCTCGGATCCGATCTTCCCCCAGCCGGTGGGCAGGATGGGCTGCATCTACGATCCATCGACCGGCGTGGTGAGCCAGGTCGGCGTCCCCATGGACTGGCAGCCGCCGCAGACCGTGGACGGCTGCCCGGCGTCGACGGAAGACGAGTACGCCGGATACCGGGAGATCGGCGGCCCGCGCGCCTGGGCGCTGCTCCCGACGGGCACCAGCTGGTGGATCAGCGACCGGCGCTTCCTCATCCTTTATCGCCTCAGCCCGCCGCTCGCCAACGGCGAGCGCCTCACCGGCTGGGCACAGCCGCTCGACGGCAGCGGCGCCCGCGTCACCGCGGACCTCCGTTCGGTGGCCGTGTCGGTGGCCTCGGGAGACGCGACCCAGCCGGCGGATCCGGCGAGCCCGCGGTACTACATCGTCGAGGTCGGCTTCTCGACGCCAGGCTGCTGGGTCCTTGACGTCGCCGTCAACGGCCGGCTCGCCGGATCCGCCATCATCCCGGTCGTCGTCGTGCCGGGTGCCGAGGCAGGGCGAGCACAGCTCTCGGTCCCCTAGTGCACCTTGCACAAATCTCCGGGCGGTCACGCGCGCCGCTCCGCGGTCGTCGCGGCGGAGCCGCCCGTCATCGAGGCTTCGGTCCGCAGCGCGGCGACGCCCTGAGGACGGCCTCTCGTCCCGCCGGCTAGCTGCCCGAGCGGACCGCGTGGCCGGCGCGGTCGAAGAGCGAACCGGGGCGCCACGGGACCTCGTGGTGCTTGCGGTGGAGGGCGGTCATCACCTGGTGCTCCAGCGAGCGCATGCCCTCCTCCTCGTCCAGGTCCGCGTGGTCGTGGCCGAGCAGGTGCAGCGTTCCGTGCACCGCCAGCAGGACGAGCTCCTCGAGAACGCTCCAGCCGCCGTCCGCGGCCTGCCGGACCGCCTGGTCCACGTCGAGGACCACGTCTCCCAGCAGCAGCGCTCCGGGCGGCGAGACGTCGTCGTCCGCGAGCCGCGAGCCACCTTCCTCGAGGCGCCAGGTATGCAGCGGGAACGAGAGAACGTCGGTGGGGCCGCGCTCTCCCATGTGGTCGAAGTTCAGCCGCGTCATCTCCGCATCGGCGACGAGGCTCACCTCGATCTCGCACTCGCGATCGCCGAGGGCCAGGCGCGCCGTCTCGCCGATACCCGAGTCGACAAGGGCGAGGGCCTGCTCGACGGGCACCGGTTCGACGGCAGCGGCGAACCGCTCCCGCCCGATCCTGTCATGGAAGGTGCTCGCGCAGCTCATGCCTGCGGCCATCCTAGGCGCAGCGGCGGAGTGACTCAACCATCCGACGATGATTTTCGGGCGGAGCCCGGTGCTCCTCACGAGGGCGGCCGGCGGTCCGGTGGCCGGAATCCGAACCTCAGGCGCGACGGCCGGTCCCGCTCTCCCGGCGCTGGTCGATCGGGAGCACGTTGTCGGGGTACTTGATCCGGCTGTGGTACATGCCCAGCAGCTGCTGGACGAACGCCTCCTTGATCTGGGCGATGTTGTGGAGCGTGAGCTCTGCATCGTCGAGCTGTCCGTCCTCGATGCGCGCGTCCACGATCCGGTCGACCATCTCGCGGATGGAGGCCTCGTCCTTGTTGTCCAGCGACCGCACGGATGCCTCCACGCCATCGGAGAGCATGAGGATCGCGGCCTCCCGGCTCTGGGGCTTGGGACCCGGATAGCGGAACGTCTCCTTGTCCACCGCCTCCGTCCGGCCACCCGCCTCGCGGATCGCCTTGCTGTAGAAGTAGCTCATGACGCTCGTCCCGTGGTGCTGCGGGATGAAGCCGATGATCTGCACCGGCAGGCCGTTCTCGTAGCCAAGGTCGATCCCGTCGCGGATGTGGGCGGCGATGATCCGGGCGCTCGTCTCGGCGTCGAGCTCGTCGTGGATGTTGCGTGCGCCGGCCTGGTTCTCGATGAAGGCGAGCGGGTTCTTCATCTTCCCGATGTCGTGGTAGTAGGCGGCCACCCGCACGAGCAGCGGATCGGCACCGATGGTCTCCGCCGCGCGCTCACCGAGGTTGCCCACCATCACGGCGTGGTGGTACGTCCCCGGGGTCTCGAGGAGCAGGCGCCGGAGCAGCCGGTTGGACGGGTTCGCGAGCTCCAGGAGCTGGAAGACGGTCATGATCCCGAAGAGGTTGCCGAGCATGGCGAAGGAGCCGACGGCGAGCACGACCGACAGGAAGGCGTTCACCAGCCCTGCGCCCGCCAGCTGCGCGATACCGGTGTAGTCCGATCCGGTGAGGAGCCCGAAGGCGGCCACCACCGCCGCGTTGGCGAGTGCCAGGAAGAGGCCCGCGCGAAGGAACGCGTTCAGCCGCTCCGCCCGCACGATGGCAAGCAGCGAGGTCATCCCGCCGACCATCACGAAGACCGCCGGCTCCAGGCCGTTCGGGTTCGCGATGCCGGCCAGCACCGCGAGGACCGCCGCCATGGACGCGCCGGCGTAGCCCTCGAGCAGGATCCCGATCAGGAGCACGGTCGCCGAGGTCGGAACCGCGTACGTCCAGATCGATCGATCGGCAGCGATCCGGAGCGCGATGGCGCTCACGACGAGGGCCAGCATGTAGAGCAGCAGCGAGCGGTTGCGATGCCAGATCACGGGCTGGAAGCGCCACAGGAAGACGACGAGCAGGATCGAGATCAGGAGCGCCAGGATGGCATTGCCGATGAGCGTCGGGAAGGCGAAGCGCGGCTTGAGCAGGCCGAAGTAGTTGAGCTTCTCCATGACGAGCGGGGTGATCTTGTCGCCCGACCGGACGATTGACTCGCCCTTCTGCACCGGGACCTCTACCGCCTGCACCGCCGCTCGCGCCGCCGCCTGCTGCTGCTCCGTCAGGGTGTCGCTGACCTGCTCGTTGGCGGCCACGAAGCCGGCGGCGAGGTCTCCGGCAATGGCGCGGTCCGTCGCCGGAAGATCGGAGGTGATGGCGCTGCGTGCCTGCTGCCGTACCGTCGCGACCTCGTCGGCCCGGACGGAGCCGGTCTGGGTGGACTCGAGAACGCTGCGGGCGTCGGCCGTCAGCGAGGACCAGGCCACCCGCGAGATGCCGGCGACGCGGGTGATCTCGTCATCGGACAGGCGCGTGCCGCTCGCCTGGCGGAGCTCGGTGAGCGTCTCGGCAGATGAGATGGCGCGCTGGTCGCGTGCCTGGAGGATCTGGGCAATGCGCTCCACGAACGAGTCGAAGGCGTTGAGCTGCGCGGTGGCGATGTCCTGCCGCGGCGCGATCGGGGCGTAGACCGGCGCCACGTTGGCGGCGGCCGCGGCCCTCGCCGCCTCCGTCTGCGACTCGCTGACGAAGGTCCCGCTGCGCGGAGCGCTGATGTCGGTCTGCGCGACCTGTCCGACCTCGAAGGTCACCTGCCCCGGCGAGAGCTCGAAGGTGAGGATCCCCGTCAGGGCCACCGTGAGGACGGCGACGACCACGATGGCCCGGGCAAAGGGTCCCCGCCCGAGGGGGGCCTCGCGCTCCTGGAGGGTGCGTGGAACGAACATCGCTCTCCGGCGCCTAGGCGCCGTCCCCCTGGCCCAGCAGCCGCCGTACCGTCTCGTTGACCGCGCGACCGTCCGCGCGGCCGCGGACCTGCGGCATGAGCCGGCCCATGACGCGACCCATGTCCGCCGGCGAGCTCGCCCCCGTCTCGGCAATGGCGGCGCGGACGAGCTCGTCGAGCTCGGGTGACGAGAGCTGGTCGGGCATGTACTCGGTGAGGATCGCGGCCTCCGCCTCTTCCTCGGTGGCCCGGTCGGGGCGGCCGGCGTCGCGGTAGATCGCGGCAGACTCGCGGCGCTGCTTCACCTCGCGACCGAGCACCTCGGTCACCTCGCCATCGGTCAGGTCGCGGCGCAGCTCGATCCTTCGATTGTGGGCAGCGGCCATCGCCATGCGCAGCGTCTGCGTGCGACGGGAGTCGCGCGCCTTCATCGCGTCGCGCATGGCGCCCTCGATGCGGCCGAGCAGGGTCATGGCTTGAACCGGATGCGGGTGGAGGTCCGACGCCAGTGGCCTGGCGACGAGCTCCGCCGTTGGAGGCGTGTGTCTGGCGTTACGGGCGGGAAGTCTTGCGCTTCTTGGCTTCCTTGCGCTTCCGCTTCACGCTGGGCTTCTCGTAGTGCTCGCGGCGTCGCGCCTCAGCCAGGATTCCCGACTGCTGGATCTTCTTGTTGAAGCGGCGCAGCGCACTCTCGAACGTCTCGTTCTCGCCCACGCGGACTTCTGCCAAACGTCTCGCCTCCTCTCTGCCTCGATAGTCGTGCCTGTTGCGGCGGGCACCGTCGATCGGGCCCCCGTGAGCAGCACGCAAGCCGCGCAACTCTACCAGCGGGGCCCGGGGAGGGTCAATCGAGGGTCGGGGTAGTAGATAGAGCGACCTGAAGTTGCCGGCCGGTCGAATGCGATGCGCGGAGCGACCATCCGCGCATTGGCTAGAGGTCGAGACGACGACAGATCCTCCGGGTTGGGAGAGCGTGAGGGTGGCGAAGCGCACCGGATCCTTGGCGCCTCCTTCATCGTCGCCCCGGCCCCGCACTGGCTGAGGGCACGTTCGCCTTCACCGATTACGCGATGAAGGCAGCCGCGCAGTGACCATCGTTGTATGGTCAGCGTTGGTCATCGTTCAAAGGAGATCGCGGCGTGCCAGACAAGGGTCCAGGGTCCAAGAGTGGCGGCAAGAAGCCCAAGGGCGGACCAAAGCCAGGCGGCGGCAAGAAGAAGTAGAAGCGTGTCGCCCGGGCAGTAGCCGAGCTGGCCGTTCCACCGAGAGGGACGACCAGCTTTCTAGAGAGTCGTCAGGCGGTCCGCTGCCAGTGGTCTGCGTCGATTCCCCCCTCCCCCCGCCGACAGGACCGTCAGTCAGGCGTCTTGCCTTCGTCGGTGGCGTTGGACTGCGAATTCGACAGTCGCGGTGAGGAAGGATTCTCGGATGACGAGAAGAGTCACGGCCAATCTGTACATGACCATCGATGGACGTGGCGCGTTCCCAACGTACCCGGGATCCGATCTCCCGACCGGGAATCGGGATGATCCGGACGAGTTCTTCCGCAGGATGTGGACCGATCGCTACTCGGACGTCACGACCGTCGTCATGGGCCGTCGCTCGTTCACGGGCCACCGACGGGTGCATTCACTCAAGGCGCGGAAGCCCGACGCCCCGAAGTTCCTCTTCGACTATTCGCGGTTCCTCGAAGGGGTCGAGAAGGTCTGTCTATCCCACCGGCTGAAGCACCTCAGCTGGGCGAACTCCCGGTTGATGAGCGGCGACCTTGCGGAGATCGTGGCGGCGCTGAAGCGGGAGGAGGGCGGGAACATCATCGTCGACGGCGGACCTCGGCTCATCCACGAGGTCATACGCCGCAACCTGGCCGACGATTACTGGTTCCTCATCATGCCCGTCGTGTTCGGACGGGGACCGCGCTACTGGTTCCCGATGACGACGCAAACGAACCTCAAGCTCCTCTCGGCGACGAACATGCCGTACGGTGAGCTCGTCCTTCACTACGAGGCTCGTCAGGGAAGGGCCGCAGCCGGAACCGGTTGATCCCGACGCCGAATACGCCACCCCTTTGGGGGCTCGCCGGCCACCGCCGCATGATCACCTGGCAAGGCGTTCCCGGTTGGCGGCAACTTCGCGACGCACGATCTACTGCCCCGTCAATCGGAGGAGGGCGGACATCACGTGCACGGCTCGCACAAGCGCCAGCGCCTCCCGGGGCCGCCCGCGCTTGGCCAGGACGGAGGCACGCAACCCGAGCCCGCTGCAGATGACATCCACGAGATCGAAGCGCTCTGCCAGCGGCATGAAGCGCTCGGCCATCGCGAGCGCGTCGTCGAGGTGCTCGAGCTCGTCGTGGGCAGCGGCCACCGCGGCCATCAGCGTGACGCCGTCGGGGGTCTCGGCCAGGTCTCCGAACTCGTCCCATGCCTCCAGCATCAGGGGCGCCGCGCGCTGCGGATCCCGAAGCCGCATCGCGACCGTCCAGCCGAAGTCCGCCGTCGCTTTAGCGGTCGCCGATCGATCTCGGGCGCTTCGGTATGCCTCCACCGCCGCACGGGCATGGCGCTCGACCGTCTCGCGGCTACGCGCACGCCTGCGGGCGGTGCTAGACTGACTGACCGTCAGTCAGAACGGGAAGGCAAGTCGATGGCAACGGGCTCGCGAACCACGGGCAGGTCACGAACGCGACGAGCGCTCGTGGACGCGACGATCTCGCTCCTTCGTGAGCGCGGCCTTTCGCAGGCGTCCGTGGACGACATCGTGCGCACCGCCGGAGTGGCGAAAGGCACGTTCTACCTGTACTTTGCGACCAAGGACGACGCCGTCACCGCCGTCGCGGAACGCATGGTGGAAGACGTCGGCCAGCTCGTGGAGGGGACCCTGGCCGACGCCAGCCGCTCCCCTGTCGAGCGGGTGCTGGCCCTGGGGCGGGCCGTGAGCCAGGTCGGTCGCGAGCCCCACGAGCGGGAGCTCGTCGAGGTCTTCCACCGGTCGGAGAACCGGGCCGTCCATGATCGAGCTGGCGAGCATGTCATGGCGCGGATCGCGCCGCCCCTGGCTGCGGTGATCGCCGAGGGGATCGTCACTGGCGCATTCGCCGACCAGGACCCCACGCGCGCTGCGCACTACGTCCTCGCCTGCTTCGGGACCCTGCACGAGGCGATCTCGGATCCGGACGAGATACCGGCAGCCATGGAGGAGCTCAACGCATTCATCCTCCGCGCGCTGGGCGCGGAGCGGAGCGCGGAGTCATGACCGAGCTCGCGGTGGCGACCTCCGGCCTCACCAAGCGCTACCGGGGCGGCGTGCTGGCCGTCGACCATGTCGACCTGCGCGTTGCACGCGGCGAGATCTACGCCTTCCTCGGCCTCAACGGTGCCGGCAAGTCGACCACGATCCGCATGCTGCTGGCCATGATCGCGCCGACGGCAGGGACGGCGGAGCTCTTCGGCCAGCCAGTGCGGCCCGATGCCGGCGCCCTCTGGCGGCGCGTGGGCCATCTCGTCGAGTCCGCCACGGCCTACCCCGACCTGACGGTTCGCGAGAACCTCGACGCGGCGCGCCGCCTGCAGGGGGTCTCCGATCCGGGCGCGGTCGATCGCGAGATCGAGCGGCTCAGCCTGGGGGCGTACGCGGACCGCCGTGCACGGACGCTCTCGCTCGGCAACCTCCAGCGGCTCGCGCTCGCCCGCGCCCTGCTCCACGCCCCGGACCTGCTCATCCTCGACGAGCCGGCCAATGGCCTGGACCCGGCGGGCCTCATCGAGATCCGCCGGTTGCTGACCGCCCTGTCCCGGGAGCGTGGCGTCACCGTGTTCGTTTCCAGTCACCTCCTCGCCGAGGTCGACCGCTTCGCCACCAGGATCGGCATCGTCCATCGTGGCCGGCTCGTCGAGGAGCTCGACGCAGAAGCGCTCGAGCGCCACCGTGATCCACGCCTCGAGGTCGGCGCGCGCGACCTGGACCGCGCTGTCGCGGCGCTGCGCGCCGCTGGGCTCGCCCCGGACAGGGCAGGCGGGCGGCCCCTGCTGGAGCTGCGGGAGCCGCGCGCGCTCTCCGACCCGGACGAGGTCGCCCGCCTCCTCGTCGAGGCGGGCGCGGCGCCCACCCACCTCGCCATCGCGCGGGAGACGCTGGAGGACCACTTCATCCGCCTCACCGGGGACCAGGAGGTCGCATGAGCATGCTGTGGAGCGCCATCGGCGTCGAGCTGCGCAAGTCGGTGCGCTCGCGAGTTCCGTGGGCGATCGGCATCGGGTTCTCCCTGGCACCGCTGATCGGCGGCCTGTTCATGGTCATCCTCAAGGACCCCGAGACGGCGCGGAAGCTCGGTCTGCTCGGGACAAAGGCACAGCTGGTCGGCGGCACCGCGGACTGGCCGACCTACCTGGGGCTCCTGGCGCAGGCAATGGCGGTGGGCGGCGGCATGCTGTTCGCGTTCCTGGCGGCCTGGGCCTACGGTCGCGAGTTCGCCGACCGCACGGTGCGCGGTCTGCTGGCGATTCCCACCCCGCGCTGGGCACTGGTGGTGGCCAAGGCCGTGGTCGTTGCAGCCTGGGGGCTCGTCATCTCCGCCTGGGTGGTGACGCTGGGCTTCGCGATCGGCGCGCTCCTCTCCATCCCGGGCTGGAGCCTGGCGCTCGCCGGCAGGACGCTTGGCAACCTGGCGCTCATCGCGGTCATGGTCATCGGGCTGCAGACCACCACCGCCTTCTTCGCGTCGGCGGGTCGCGGCTACATCCCGCCCCTCGCCTGGGCGGTCCTCACCATCGTCGCCGCCCAGGTGCTTGCCATCCTCGGGCATGGCGCCGTCTTTCCGTGGGCCGTGCCGGCCATCGTCTCCGGGGCAGCCGGGCCGAACGGCGAGGTCGCAACCGTGGCGAGCTACCTCGTGGTGGCGGTTACCGTCGCCATCGGCCTGGCGGCGACCATCGCCTGGTGGGAGCGTGCCGACCAGACGGATTGATCGAGTCGGCCGAGCCGTGCCGATCAACGGGCGGCGGTGGAGACGAAGCGCCTAGCGGACGACGAGCCAGACGCGGGGATGGCCCGCGGGATCGCGAGCTACCGGCCGGGCTCGGGTGGCGCCATCGACGCCCACCGCGGCCACGAGGTCCGCGATGTCCAGGGCGAGCACCCGCTGCTCCGCGGGGCGTGCCGTCGTGGACGGCAGCCGCACACCCTGAGCCACGATGTCCGGGAGGCGGCCGGCGTCCAGGAAACGGACAACGGTCGCGCGGTAGTCGTCGAGGATCACGACGTCAGACGGCCCCGCGAGCCCGGCCAGCGCCACCACGTCGTCGGCGTACGCGTCGTACCGGTCGGCGACGGGTCGTGCCAGGTAGGCAGTCGCGCTGCCCGCGGCGAGGGCGACGAGCCCTGCGACGGTCACGCCGACGGCGACCGGGATGCCCACCGCTCGCCACCGACGTTGGAGCAGGCGCACCGCCTCGCAGGTGCCCAGCCCCACGGTGATCGCCAGCGGCGCCGCGAGGCCAAGGGAGCGAAGGAAGTGCGGCGAGCCGCCCTCGACGGCGATCATCGGAGGCAGGAGGAAGACGGGCAGGCTCAGCAGAATCAGCGCATGCGCGGCATCGGCTCGGCGTCGCCACAGCACGGCGAAGCCCAGGGCCGCAACCAGGAACACCGGCCAGCCAAGGGCGGGAAGCGCCGCCACGTCGTGGCGCGGGTTGGGGTCGCCGACGACGGCGAACATGCCCAGGGTGCGCAGCCAGTGGATCGGAAGGCTCGCATCAGCCTGCAGCCCCGGGCCGAACGGGGTCACGCCCAGCGCCCGTCCGAAGTAGGCGGTCGGGTCCGTGATCGCCACGGCCAGCATGGGTGCTGCGACGACGGCAAACGCGATCGCGAAGGCGACGGCGTGCCGGCGCAGGCCGAGGTACGTCGCGCGGTCGGTATGCCTCACCCAGAGCACCCAGACGATGACCAGCACCGGCAGGAGCTTGAGCGGCTGGTACGTGTAGAACGCCGCGAGCGCGGTGACGGCGCCCGACGTGCACGCGCGCCACCGTGTCGGCCGCGAAGCCCACCACACCAGGGCCACCAGCACGAGCGCGCCAAGCACCGGCACCAGCACGTTCCGCATGCCGTTGCGGCTGATGGCCACGAGCCACAGGGACCCGGCCACCCACCCGGCCGCGACGAGGCCGGTTGCCTCCCCGAAGCGGCGGCCGAGCAGCCAGACCGCCGGCACCGCCGCAACCCCCAGCGCGGCCGCCACCGCTCGAATGGTCAGGGTGGACTCGCCGAGGAAGTGGAATGCCGCCGCCACCAGGTAGGCAAACAGTGCTTCACGACCGCCGCCGTCCGGAAAGAAGATCGGGTGGTACCCCGGTTCGGTGAGCAGGCGGTGTGCTGACAGCGCCTCGAACGCTTCGTCGGGATACAGGCCGCCCGGGTTGGTCGCGAGATCCCAGAAGCGCAGGCCGATGGCGACGAGCACGGCGCCGCCGAGCGCCACCGCGACGACCCAGGCTCGCGCCCCATTCCGCATCCATGCATCATGGGTCTCTGCGGCGACGTCTTCAGCCCGGCGGCGCAGGAAACCCCTGACGGAGCACTCCGCGAACGGCGCAGCAGGTCGAAGGGGCCTCAGGCAGGCGGAGGGCCACTCTCCGCGCCATGTGCCGCGTCCCAGGCCCGGTAGGACTCCGCCAGGTACTCGATCGGGTGGCGCACCGGCTTGCCGGTCGCCGCGCTGATCTGCCAGCGACAGGTCTCGGAGTCGCAGGCGGCGTCAGGCGCCTCGGAGGCAATCAGCTTCTCGAAGAGCCCGCGACCGACGTCCTGGGCGATCTGCCAGCGCTCCTTCTTCAGGCCGTACGTGCCGGCCGCCCCGCAGCAGTCGTGGTTCGAGTCGATGGCACGCAGGCCGGGGATCAGCTCGAAGAGGGTGGTGGCCGGCGTCCCGATCCCGTGCGAGCGGAGCTGGCAGGGCGGGTGGTACGGCAGCTCTCGCTCCAGGGGCGCCAGGCGCGTATCGAGCTTCCCCTCGTCGTGGAGCTCGACGAGGAGCTCGCAGATGTCCCAGGTCGCGTGGGCCACCGCGCGGGCGTCGGCGTCGTCGAGGTCGAGCATCTCGCGGTACTCCGCCTTCAGGGTGTTGCCGCACGAGGTGGAGGTGGAGACGATGCGGTAGCCACGCCGCGCGTAGTCCGCGAACGTCGGCAGGTTGCGCGCCGCCTTCTTCCGCGCCTCGGGGTAGAGGCCGTTGCTGATCATGGGCAGGCCACAGCAGCCCTGCTCGGGCACGATGACGGACAGGCCGTTGCGCTCCAGGACCTCCACGGCGTCGCGCCCGAGCCCGGGCTCGAACCCGTTGACGGCACAGCCGTGGAAGTAGACGACGGTCTGCTCCGGCCCGCGGTCCTGCGAGGCCGCGGAGGCAGACCGATGGCGCCACCACGACTGGAAGGTGCGCCGAGCGAAGGGATGGACCGCCGCCTTGCGATGCACCCCGCCGACGGCCTCGCCGATCCAGCGTGCAAGGCGGTTGTGGATCCCCAGGTTCGCGATGGGGGCCAGCGGGACGCCGAAGCGGATCAGCAGGTCGGTGTCGCTGATCATCCGGTTGCGGAGGCTCGAGCCGCGCTCGGCCACGATGCGCGCCCGGGTCCGGGAGTTCGTCTCCGCGATGAGGACCCCGGCCGGACAGGCTCGGGTGCAGTAGCCGCATCCCGAGCACCAGTCGACGGTCACGTCCGGCACCGGCTCCGACCGGAATCGCTCCGCCTGCGGGCCGACGTACTTGGGCCCCGGGAAGAGGTCCGTCACCCGCGAGACAGGGCAGACGGTCGTGCAGACGTTGCACTTGATGCAGTGGTCGGTGGAGAAGGGCGGGTACCCGTGGTCGCCCGCGTCGACGAACGTCATGGCCGTTCCTCCTTACGGACGTCGGTGGTACCCGCCCGGCGGCGGCCGCTCAGGCCGCCTCCTCTCCCTCCGCGTCGGGGATCCTGCCCGCCTCCGGTTCCTCGGGTCGTCTCCCCACGAGGATGCGGTAGACGAAGTGGTGATAGACGAACGTGGCCAGCACCGCCCCGATGAGCGGCCCGACGATCGGGACCCACCAGTAGCCGTTGACGCCCGGGAAGGCCACCTTCCCCCACCCGGCGATCAGTGCGAAGAGGCGCGGTCCGAAGTCGCGGGCGGGGTTGATCGCGTATCCGGCGTTCGCACCGAAGCTCATCCCGATGGCGGCCACCGCCAGGCCGACCAGCAGCGGCGCCAGGTTCCCGGCGGGCGGCAGGTTCAGCTTGTCGACGAGCGCGAAGATGAAGAGCAGCAGGAAGAAGGTGCCGATGATCTGGTCGATCAACGGCCCCACGATGCTGCTGTGGTAGTACGGCGCCGGAAAGGTCGCGAAGATGCTGAACGTCGCCGTGCTGTCGTGCGGTCCACCAAGGGTCCCGCGCACGATGTTCGAGGCCTTCTCGAAGGCGCCGATCGCGGTTCCGTAGTCCCAGTACACGATCCAGGCACCCACGAAGGCGCCCACCACCTGTGCGAACCAGTAGGGAATGACCTTCCACCACGGGAACTCCCCGCGCACGGCGAAGGCCAGGGTCACCGCCGGGTTGATGTGTGCGCCGGTGATCCCGCCGGCGACGTAGACGCCGAAGGCCACCGCCAGCGCCCATCCCCAGGTGATCAGCAGCCAGTCGCCGGATGCCTGGAAGATGGTTGTCGGCGTCGCCGCGCGTCCGGAGGAGTTGAGGGCTGCCACCGCCATCGCGACGACTCCGTCGCCGAAGGCGATGAGCACCCCGGTTCCCAGGAACTCGGCGATCATCTCGCCGAAGATGTTGTTGCCCCAGCCACGCTTCGAGAAGAGCGTGGCCTGCATTGTTGAATCGGCCATGAGGACCTCCACTGCGGGCGGTGATCAGCCCAATAGCGAGGCCGTCGCGGAGTGCAGCGGCCGGAACCGAGGTGACGACGGGCATCATCTCCCTTCGATCGTCTTCGGCTGCCGCTCGGGTGGCATCATGGCAAGCGGGCGCCTTCAGGTGCCCTATGACAACAATCATAATCCCGTCTCCGCGGACGAGCGGGCCGCCGCCGCTGCGGCTCCCTCGTCGCTGGTGAGCCGGGCTGCGCGGTGCGCGCTGGCCATGGCCACGCCGTCGCCGCACCGCTCGGAGAGATACCGCATCCCGGCCAGAGCGCTCCCCACCACCCGCAGGTTCTCGATCGGCACCTCGCCGTCAGCGGCCACGGGACGCAGCTGGTCATCCACCCGGATCCCGGCCGCCTCCAGGGCCACCCCCTCCCGCCCCCAGAGGTCGCCGCTGAGCCATCCGGCGCGGTCGGGCGCCGCGACCGGCAGGCCTGCGACCGCTTCGGTGAGGCTGCCGTCCCGCCCGCCCCGGAGGCCGCCTCCGGCGATGCCGCCGGTGGCGAGGACCACGGCACCCGCCCGGATCCGCAGCGGACGGGCCGCGGCGTGCGTCTCGACCGCCACGATCCGGCGCCCGTCGCGGATCAGCCCCTCCACGCCGAACCCGATCTGGGTCGCGACGCCCAGCTCGATGGTCCGCTGCCGGAGCGCCTGGTAGAGACGCAGGCCGGGGATCGAGGGCGGCAGGGTCGGAATCTCGAAGACGGGACGGCCGAGCCGGGCGACCGCCTCGGCAAGAACGGCGGCGTGGTCGTCCAGTCCCAGGACGGCGGGGACGGCGATCCGCCATGAGCCGGTCGCCGGCAGCGCGGCGCGCATGGCGTCGAGCGCCCGCCGGCGCCAGGCGGCGGTGTCGAAGAGGCGGGCCAGGGTGAGCGAGTTGAGATTGTGGAGGCTCTCCAGGCCGGGGAGGGTCGCCGCACCGCCCTCGATCCGGGCTGGACCACCCGCCCAGGGCTGCCGCGCCAGGTTCCGGGCCGCAAACCCGGGCCAGGCGTCGCGGAACCGGTGAATCCCCAGCAGGAAGAGCCCCTCGTCCGGGCTCCAGGGCTCCAGGACCGCGGCCTGGCCGGCGGGCAGGATGGCCGCCGGCCGCAGCCCTCCGACGGCGGTCGGGATGGGCCGCAGGGGCGACGAAAGGTCGCCGCGGTACGCCAGGCCGGCAGCCGCCAGGCGGGCAGTCTGCGCGTCCAGCGCCGGACCCACGTCGACGTGGAGGATGCCGTACGGGTGGCCTTGGATGGTACGGAGGGTCTCGACCCCCTGTGCCGAGCTCTCCGCCTCCGGTGGCGCGGCGACGTCGAAACCGCCGTGCGCCCAGTGGGTCGCGGCCATGCCCTTGGCGGTCAGGTGCACGCGCGCTCCGCGCTCCGCCAGCTCGATGGCAGCGGTCAGGCCCGACAGTCCCGCACCGATGACGACGACGTCAGCCGACGGCACGCCCATCCTCCCCGGTCGCGGGCGGGGTCGCGCCTGCGGCGGTGCGCTTCGCCGCCGCAGGCAGGGTCTCGATGGCCATCGTGCCCCGGTACACGCCGGCCTCCAGCCAGAGCTCCATGAGCTGGTCCCCCCAGGCGATCGGCGCGGCGCCCCGCAGCCGCTCCCGCAGGAAGCCGCGCAGCGAGTCGTTGGGCTCGGGCGCCTGCGCCGGCAGCAGGCCCGCGTCAAAGCGGTCGGCGAGGACCGCCGCCGCCCGGCACGTGCAGAAGGCGCCCTGGCAGGGGCCCATTCCCAGCCGCGTCGTCCGCCGAAGGTCGTCGAGCGAGGAGTCCGCCCGCTCGTCGATCGCGTGGTCGAGGGCCTGGCTCGTCACGATCTCGCATTCGCAGACCAGGTTCGCGTCACCGCCGCCATCGGCTTCGATGCCGGCGAGGCGGGCACCCTGCCAATAAGGCGCCCCGGAGGCCGGCGCGGGCAATGGCTCGTCCGCGGTGCGGCATTGCGCGTCGACGCCGAGGGAGCGACAGACGCGGTCCGCGGTCTCCTGCGCCATGAGCCGGAAGGTCGTCAGCTTGCCGCCCACGATCGACCAGAAGCCCGCAATGCCATCCCGGTCGCCGTGGTCGATGACGTGGTGCGCACGGCTGATGAGCCGCGAGTCCGCGTGATGCTGCTCCTCGAGGGTGCCGCCGAGGTCCGTGGCGTCGTACAGCGGCCGGCAGCCGGCGTAGGAGCGAAGGACGCGGGCGCTGGAGAGGCCCGGGACGAGGCGGTCGCCATCGGCCAGGAGCGCCTGCACCTCGTCATCGGTCACCTGGGGGTTGTCGGGGTCCGGGACCGTGATGTCGGTCGTGCCCAGGATGCTGACGGTGTGCACGGGCACAAGGATGTCGCCGTCACCGGGCGGCGCCAGGCGGTTGATGACGGTGCGCGTGATTCGCCGGTTCATGATCAGCATGGAGCCCTTGCCCGGGCTCATGTGGATGGTCGCGCCCGCCAGGGCGGCGATCTGCCCGGCCCATGCACCCCCGGCATTGACGAGGACGCGGCAGGTGACGGGCCGGCGCTCGCCTGTCCGTCGGTCCTCCAGCTCCACCCCGGTGACGGCACCCGCGCCGTCGCGCCGGACCGCGACGAGGGCATGGTAGCGCCACGCATCGGCGCCGTGCTCGCGTGCGGAGGCGATGTTCGCGTCGATCAGCTCCCACGGCTCCAGGGCGGCGTCCTGGACCGCATAGGCGGCACGGATGCGCCGGTTCACCAATGGCTCGGCGGCGAAGAGCTCCGCCAGCGGAACCGGCTCCACCGGCACTTCGCTCGCCGCACAGGCGGCGGCAAAGCCCTCGAGGTAGTCATCCGGATCGTCCGGGGTGGCGACGAAGTAGCCGCCGGTCAGGTCCAGGCAGCCCGGAGCGATCCGGCGCAGGATGGCGTTCTCGCGCGCGCAGTCGCGGGCCGATCCCGGGTCGCGGACCACGTAGCGGCCGCCGGAGTGGAGCAGCCCGTGGTAGCGGCCGCTCGTGCCCGTGCCGAAGTCACCGCGCTCCACGAGGAGCGCGCGCAGCCCGCGCATGGAGAGGTCACGAAGCAGCCCCGAGCCGGTGGCGCCGCCACCGACCACCACGACGTCGACATCAGTCACGGCGCGTACCGATGAGCATGTCCCATGCCCCCGACAGATAGTCGTAGGCGGAAACGATGGTCAGCACGGTAGCGACGATCATGAGCCAGAAGCCTGTTGCCTGCAGCGCCGAGCCGATGCCGAGCCCCGCAAGCGGCCCCTCGTGGGCCGCGTCGAATGCCAGGAGCAGGATCGCCATGGCGGCGAGCGTGATGAGCGTCTTGCTCTTGCCCAGCGCCCGTGCCGAGATCACCACGCTGCCGCTCGCGGCGAGCTGGCGAACGCCGGAGATCACGAACTCGCGAATCAGGATGACGGCAACGATCCAGGCCGGCACGAGCGCCACCTGGACCATGGCGATCAGGACGCCGGCAACCAGGACCTTGTCCGCGGTGAGGTCCATGAAGACGCCGAACGGGCTCACCTCACCGCGCGCCCGTGCGATGCGTCCGTCGAGGAAGTCCGTGACGGCGGCGACGCAGAAGACGACGAAGGCGATGATCCCGGCGCCCGGGAATGGCAGGACGAGGAGGGCGATCACGACCGGGGTCAGGCAGATCCGGAGGAGACCGAGAAGGTTGGCCGGTGACGTCAGCCGGGCTGGCGCGCGCACGTCAGCCATTGGTGACCACCTTCTGGCCGATCTTGCGCTCCGTCCCCGCCCGCAGCCGCCCGATGTTGTCGGCGTGGGCCGCGGTCACCAGCGTCCCAGCCGCGAGGGCGTAGGCGAAGGCCGCCGCGTTCGAGATGCCGGCAAGCGCCAGGATCCCGACCGCGATCGGTGCGAGCACCGCCCCGGAGATCGAACCGAGCGAGACGTAGCGCCAGCGCCAGATGACGAAGACCACCACCGGAGCGGTGATGAGCAGGCCCCAGGGCGCCATGGCGCCCAGCGCCCCTGTGGAGGTCGAGACGCCGCGTCCGCCGGTGAAGCGAATGAAGACCGACCAGTTGTGGCCGACGATCGCGGCGAAGCCCGCCGCGGCGGCGCTCCATTCGGCGATCGAGGCCGAGTCGGCCGGGAGGAGAAAGCGCGCGATGAGCACCGCTGCCACCCCCTTGCCGATGTCGAGCACGAAGACGAGGGCGGCGGGCAGGGCGCCGAGGGTGCGCAGGGCATTCGTCGCGCCCGTCCGGTGCGAGCCGTACTCGCGGATGTCGATCCCCTTCGAAGTCCGGCCGATCACCAGCCCGAACGGGATCGCCCCCAGGAGATAGCCGATCACGACCGCCAGGACGACCGTGCCCATCGCTCAGCCCTCCAGCTTGTTCATCTGCGCCGCCTCGTCCGCCGCGGCAACGACCGCGTCGAGCGCATCGCCCGCCGAGGCCTGCACGGCGGCGACGAAGGTTCCCTCGACGAGCGGGCCCCGGCTGATCAGGACCCGCTGCGCCAGGCCGGGATCCAGCAGCTCGTCGATCGCGGTGCGGGCTGAGAGTACGGCAGAACCGAGGTCGGCGACCAGCACGACCCCGTCGCCGCGGTCCGCCTCCTCGATGGCGGCGGCGATGCGCGTGGCGTCGGTCCCGATGGTCGCCGCGTCGAGACCACCCGCCGCGACGAGCGGCGGCTCACCCGGGGAGAGGTTTCCCAGGGCCATGACGAGCTCGACGACGGCATCGGCCAGCTTCGCCGAATGCGACACGACCACGATGCCCACTGCCATTGGACGGTGTGCCTCCTGAGCCTTGAGAAAACGAGAGGCGGCGCGGCTCACGTGAGCCGCGCCGCCCATCATCCATCGTTGGGCCGCCCCGAGGGGCGGTCCGGCGTCACTCCACCCAGTCGAAGGTGCGGGTGACCGCCTTCTTCCAGAGCTTGTACTCCTTGTCCCGCTCGGTGGCATCCATCTTCGGATCCCACTCCTTGTCCTTGCCCCAGTTGGCGCGGAGGTCTTCGACCTCCTTCCAGAAGCCAACCGCCAGGCCCGCCGCGTATGCGGCGCCGAGCGCGGTCGTCTCTGCCACCTTGGGTCGGATCACGGGAACGTCGAGGACATCGGCCTGGAACTGCATGAGCAGCTCGTCGTAGACCATGCCGCCGTCAACCTTGAGCGAGGTGAGCTCCACGCCGGAGTCCTTGTTCATGGCGTCGACGACTTCCTTGGTCTGCCAGGCGGTCGCCTCGAGCACCGCACGTGCGATGTGCCCCTTGTTGACGTACCGGGTCAGGCCGGCGATCACGCCTCGCGCGTCGCTCTTCCAGTACGGCGCGAACAGGCCGGAGAACGCGGGGACGAAGTAGACGCCGCCGTTGTCGTCGACGGTCTTCGCCAGCGCCTCGACCTCTTCGGACGAGGAGATCATGCCCAGGTTGTCGCGCAGCCACTGCACGAGGGCGCCGGTGATGGCGATGGATCCCTCGAGCATGTAGACGGCCGGCTGCTCACCGATCTTGTAACCGAGGCCCGTGATCAGCCCGCTCTTGGAGGGAACCGGCTTGGTGCCCGTGTTCAGGAGCAGGAAGTTGCCGGTGCCGTAGGTGTTCTTCGCCTCGCCCACGCTGAAGCAGGTCTGGCCGAAGAGCGCGGCCTGCTGGTCACCGAGGTCGCCTGCGACGGGAATGCCGGCCAGGGCGCCGTTCGCCTTGCCGTACTCCTGGCTGGAGGCCTTGATCTCCGGCAGCATGGCCTTCGGGACGCCCAGGATGCCGAGGATCTCGTCGTCCCAGGCCAGCGTCTCGAGGTTCATCATCATGGTGCGGCTGGCGTTCGTCACGTCGGTGACGTGGACGCCGCCGTTCGCGCCGCCCGTGAGGTTCCAGATGCACCAGGTGTCGATGTTGCCGAAGAGGATCTCGCCCTTCTCGGCCTTTGCGCGGGCACCCTCGACGTTGTCGAGGATCCACTTGATCTTGGGGCCGGAGAAGTAGGTCGCGATCGGCAGACCGGTCTTCGGCCGGAACCGATCCTGGCCGCCATCAGCGGACAGGGCGTTGCAGATCTGGTCGGTCCGCGTGTCCTGCCAGACGATGGCGTTGTGGACCGGCTTGCCGGTCGCCTTGTCCCAGACGACGGTGGTCTCGCGCTGGTTGGTGATGCCCACCGCCGCGAGATCGCTGGCCTGGATCCCTGCCTTCTTGAGCGCGCCCTCGATGACCTCCTGGCTCCGCTGCCAGATCTCCATCGCGTCGTGCTCGACCCATCCCGGCTTGGGATAGATCTGCTCGTGCTCCTTCTGGTCGATCCCCTTCACCTGGCCCGCATGATCGAAGATCATGAAGCGGGTGGAGGTCGTGCCCTGATCGAGCGCTCCAACGTAGTTCGCCATGTGTTCTCAACTCCTCGTTCTGAAAGACGATCCGGGTGACGCAGCTGCTCGGGCCGCTACCCCACGGGCGTGATGGCGTCGCGAAGCGCCTCGAAGAGGATCGTCGTGGAGGTCGCCCCGGGATCCTGGTGATTCGCGGAGCGTTCCCCCAGATAGCTTGCCCTTCCCTTCCGCGCCACGAGCGGTGTGATCCGATCTCGACCGACAGCTGCCGCCTCCGCGGCAGCCGACAGCGTTGCGTGCAGGTCACCGTCGTCGATCCCGGCCTCGAGGGCCTCCACGGCCGGGGTCATGGCGTCCACCATGGTCTTGTCGTCGAGCTCCGCCTTGCCTCGCTGCCTGACGCCCTCAAGGCCGGCCCGAACCGCCGCGGCGAACTCGGTCGGCGTGACCGACCGTCGATCGCCGAAGGAGGTGGCGAGCCGGAGGAAGAAGGTGCCGTAGAGGGGGCCGGAGGCACCGCCGACGGTGGAGATGAGCGTCATCCCCACCGTCTTGGCGATGGTCCCCAGGTCACTTTCACGCAGATCAGGCAGCTTGGCGACGACCGCGGTGAACCCACGGTCCATGTTGATGCCGTGATCGGCATCGCCGATCTGCGCGTCGAGATCGGTCAGCTCAACCTTCCGTTCGCCGATCCGCTGAGCGAAGAGCTCGATGAACCGTGCGAGGTCTTCCGATCCGATCTCGGTCATCGATCCATCACACTCCCCAGCGCAGGGCCGGGGTGTGGACCGGCGCGTCCCACAGCCGCGTCATCTCGTCATCGAGCTTGAGCAGGGTGATCGAGCATCCCGCCATCTCGAGCGAGGTGATGTAGTTGCCGACGAGGTTCCGTTCGATCGTCACGCCACGGTCGCGGCACATCGCCGCCACCTTGTTGTAGACGACATACAGCTCGATGAGCGGCGTTCCGCCCATCCCGTTCACGAACGCGAGGACCTTGTCCCCGGACTTGAACGGCAGGTCGTCGAGGACGGGGCCGAGCAGCATCTCGGTGATCTCGTCCGCGGTCGCGAGCGGCTTGCGCTCACGCCCCGGCTCACCGTGGATGCCGACTCCGATCTCCATCTCGTCGTCGCCGATCTCGAAGGTCGGCTTGCCGGCGGCCGGCACGGTGCAGCTGGTGAGGGCCATCCCCATGGATCGCACGTTGGCCTGCACGCGCTCGCAGAGCGCCTTGACCGCCGCGAGGTCCTGTCCCTCCTCCGCCGCCGCACCCACGATCTTCTCGGCGAGCACGGTCCCGCCCACGCCACGACGTCCCGCGGTGTAGAGCGAGTCCTGGACGGCGACGTCGTCAGCGATGACGACGCTCGCCACCTCGATCTCCTCGGCCTGCGCCAGTTCGGCGGCAAGCTCGAAGTTCATGATGTCGCCGGTGTAGTTCTTCACGATGTGAAGGACGCCCTTCCCACCGTCGACCGCCTTCGTGGCGGCCAGCATCTGGTCGGGGACCGGCGAGGTGAAGACGGCGCCCGGGCAGGCGGCGTCGAGCATGCCCATGCCGACGAACCCGCCGTGCATGGGCTCATGCCCCGAGCCGCCCCCGCTGATGACACCGACCTTGCCCGGCCGCGGCGCATCCTTGCGAACGACCACGTTGGGCTCGATCACCCTGACGAGGTCGGGATGCGCCGCGGCCATGCCGGCCAGGGCGTCATCGACGACCGTCGCCGGGTCGTTGATGAGCTTCTTCATGTCAGACCTGAACCGCCTTTCAGTACAGCGCCTCCTACGAGCCGACGACCTTCAGGGCCCAGTCGGTGAAGACCCACTGGTAGGCGAGGGCGCCCAGGATGCCGCCGATGATCGGGCCGGCAACCGGAATCCACGAGTACGCCCAATCGGACGTGCCCTTGCCGGGAATCGGGAGCAGCGCATGCGCGATGCGCGGGCCGAGGTCTCGGGCCGGGTTGATCGCGTATCCGGTCGTCCCACCAAGCGACAGGCCGATGACGACGATCAGCAGACCAACGATGAATGCGCCGACCTTGGCCGGACCACCGCCATCGGCGATGGCCAGGATCCCGAAGAGGAGCACGAAGGTGCCGATGATCTCGCTGATCAGGTTCCACATGGGGTTCCGCACGGCGGGACCGGTCGAGAAGACGGCCAGCTTGAGGCCGGGATCCTCTGTCTCCTCCCAGTGCGGGTAGTAGTGCAGGAACACGATCACCGCACCAAGGAAGGCGCCGACCATCTCGCCGCCCAGGTAGTACGGGACCTGGCCCCAATCGGTGGAGCCGATCACGGCGAGCCCGAGTGTCACCGCCGGGTTGAGATGGCCGCCGCTGATCGGGCCGGCGACATAGACGCCGACCATGACCGCGAGTCCCCACCCGAAGGTGATCACGATCCAGCCGGCGTTCTGCGCCTTGGACTTGGCAAGCAGCACGCCGGCCACCACGCCGTCACCCAGAACGATCAGGGCGCCGGTGCCGAAGACCTCGGCGATGAATGTCTCCCATCCGTGCATGAATGAGTCTCCTTAGCTGATTCTCCGGACGAATCCCCACCCGACCCCGCGGGATCCTGACCCCGCCCGCCGGGCGATACGGCCGATCTCCCTGCTGCGACCTCCTTCTCTCAGTGGGGACAAGTCCCCGAGGGCTCCATCCCCGTCTCTCGCTCCAGGGCAGCGGCTTCGGCTGGTCGTTTCTCGGTCGCCAGCGCCCGCGATGCCGCCTCGAGCACTTCGTCGAGCGGGGCCTCCTGCCCTGCCCTGGCCGCCGCCACGAGCGCGCCCTCCACGAGCGGCGCGTCGCTGACGGCCACCCGGGCGCGCTGCCCGGGCGTCAGCCCGTCGAGGGCGAAGCTGATCGTCAACCACGCGCTTCCGGAGTCATACAGGACCACCGTGCCATCGGCCCCCTCCGCCCTGGTGAGGGCGGAGCGAACACGCGTCAGGCTGGTTCCGAATCGTCCGTCGTCCGTGCCGCCGGCAAGCTCGACCGCCACGGGGCGTCCGATGCTGTCGTCGATCATCTGCCGCAGGGCGGCGAGCAGCGGGAAGCTGTGCGCCACCAGCACGAGGCTGACCACGGCGCCGATGCTAGGGACGAATCGTGAGGATTCCGTGAGGAATCCGTGCGCACTGGATGGGAACTTCGGTCCGTCCGGACCCTTGTCCCGGGATGGCGCCGGTGGGTATCCTCCGAGCCACCCATGCGGAATGCACCCCCCGCCGCCCGGCCGGCCCGGGTACCGTCAGGCGACCGCGCACCGCTCGACGCGGATGCCGCACGCGCCTATCTGCGCCGCTGCAGCCGCATCATCGCCAGGCACGCCGCGGCCCTCACCCGCCTCGACGCCGCACTCGGTGACGGAGACCACGGTGACAACCTGCTGGCGGGGTTCGCGGCAATCGAGGAATCCCTCCGGACCGACCTGCGGACCGAGCAGGACCTCTCCGCCCTGCTCCGCTCCGTCGGGACCACGCTCGTGGCGAGCGTCGGCGGCGCATCCGGACCGCTCTACGGCTCGGCATTCATGGAAGCCGGCTTTGCCGCCAGCAGGATGCCCGCCGCCGACCGGCTCACCGGCCTGTCGATCCTGCTCGATGCGGCGTCGTCCGGCCTCGCTCGTCGCGGTCACTGCCAGGTGGGCGACAAGACGATCTTCGACGCGCTGGCGCCGGCCGGCGCTGCCTTGCGAGAGGCGGTGGCCCGCGGCGCCGACGAGGCGACGGCCATGCGGCAGACGGTCCTCGCCAGCGCGCACGGGATGCGAACGACCGGGCCGCTGATCGCCCGGCGCGGGCTCGCCATGCGCCTGGGGGAGCGCTCGCGCGGCCACCGCGACCCGGGTGCCGCCTCCTGCCTCCTCCTGGTGCGCGCGCTCGCAGACGGGGTCCGCGGTGACGCCTGAGCGGATCCCGGACCCGGCCCGCGTCCAGCGCCTGGTGGCAGAGAACGAGCGCACGTTCCGCGAGGCCCAGCTCGCCGCGGACACGGTCTTCGCCCACTATCAGCTCAGCCAGCTCCTCGCGTCCCATGAAGCACCGGCGGCGCTCGCCGCTGCCGTGCTCGACGAGCTCATGCACCTGGCCGCGGCCGATGTGGGCGCCCTGTGGATCAACGATCCGCGCACCGGCAGGCCCGTCCTCGCCGCCAGCCGGGGAGCCCGACCGCCGACGATCGAGGGCCGCGAGTACCGCGGAGTGGCGCGCGTGGCCCTCGACGACGGGGTACGGCGGGTGGGCGTCCTCGCCCTCGCCCGTTCCGACCGGCTCGAGCTCGACCCCGATGGCGTGCGCTTCCTGGCTCATGTGCGCCACGAGCTGGCGGTGGCCCTTCGCGGGGCCCAGCTGCGAGAGTCGCTGGACCTGGAGCGTGCCGAGCTGCACGCGATCTTCGAGGGTGCCGGCGATGCGATCGTGCTCGTCGACGAGGAGCGGCGGGTGGTGCGAATCAATGCGGCCGCCGGGGCCCTGCTGGGCATGGCCCCTGGCGGCGCCGTCGGTCGCGCCTGCGAGGACGTCTTCGCCTGTCACACCCTGCACGCGGCCGATCCGTGCCGCGACGGCTGCCCGTTCGCCCACGTGCTCGCCACCGGCGAGCCGTTCGGCGGCCACGAGCGCACCCTGGGCGTCGGCGTCCCCGAGCCGGTGCACGTGGTTGGCAGCTACGCCCTCGCCTCGCGGTCTGCGGGCGGTTCCTCGAGCGTCGTGGCCGTCTTCCGCGATACCACCCAGATGGCGCATCTCCAGGAGCTGCGCCGCGGCTTCATCGCCACGGTGAGCCACGAGCTCCGCACGCCGCTGGCGCTCATCAAGGGATACGTCGACACGCTCCTCGAGATGGAGCTCGACCCGGAGACGATGCGCACCTACCTGCAGCGGATCGACGGCACGACCGAGCGGCTCTCGGAGCTGGTGCGTCAGACGCTCGATGTCACCCAGCTGGCGATCGGCCAGGTCGTCGTCGAGCGCTCCCCGGTTCCGGTCGCGGACCTGGTGCGCGACGCGGTCGACGAGCTGCATCTGCGCATGCCGATGACGGTCGTCGACGTCTCGCTGGACGAGCAGCTGCCCGTCGTGAACGTCGACGCGGCGCGCATCCGCCAGGTGCTCGACAACCTGCTGGACAACGCGAGCAAGTACGGCCCGCCGGGAGGACCGATCCGGGTCCAGGGGGTGCTCCAGGCGGACTCGGTGGCGATCGCCGTGGAGGACGACGGCGTGGGTGTCCCGACCGACGAGCGGGAGCTCGTCTTCGAACAGTTCCACCGCGGCCGCAACGTGCGCGAGTCGACCCTGTCCGGATACGGGCTGGGGCTCAGCATCAGCCGGCGCATCGTGGAGGCGCATGGCGGCCAGCTCTACCTGGAGCCGCGGCGCAAGCGCGGAACCCGCGTCGTCATGCGCCTCCCCCTGCGGTGGCCGCCGGGGGCAGAGGAGGCGCCGTGAGCGAACGTGTCCTGATCGTCGAGGACGAGCCGGAGTTCGCCGCCCTGATGGACCTCTGGGTCCGTCGGTCAGGGCGCGAGACGGCCGTCGCCGCCACCGGGCACGAGGCGATGCGGCTGCTCTGGGAGCTGCGTCCCGACCTCGTGACGCTCGACGTCGGGCTTCCCGGCCTCGACGGCTGGACGGTCTGCGAACGGATCCGCGAGGTGAGCGAGGTCCCGATCCTCATCGTCTCCGCCCGGGGCGCGGAGAGCGACCGCGTCCGCGGCCTGCAGATCGGCGCGGACGACTACATCGTCAAACCGTTCAGCTTCCGCGAGCTGATCGCACGGATCGACGCCGCGCTGCGGCGGTCGAACGGAACGCACCAGGACGCCGCCGAGGCGCTGCGCTACCGGGAGCTCACCGTGGACCAGACGGCGCACCGGGCGTGGCTCGGGGGCCACGAGCTGTCGCTCACCCCGACCGAGTTCCGCCTGCTCGCCTGCCTTGCCGAGCACCCCGGGCGCCTGGTGCGGCACGAGCAGCTCCTGCGCGCCGCGTGGGGCCAGGAGTATCGGTCGGAGGTTCCACTCCTCCGCACCGCCGTCCACGGGCTGCGCCGAAAGCTCGCCGCGGCCCTTCCCGGCGAGGAGTACATCACCGTGGAGTACGGGCTCGGCTACCGGCTCGCCCCGTCGCCGTCAACCTGAACGATGGCGTCCGCGAGCGCCTCGAGAATCAGGGCGGCCGACGCCGCCCCCGGATCGAGGTGGCCGCGAGACCGCTCGCCCAGGTAGCTTGCCCGGCCCTTGGTCGCGACGATGTCGCGCGTTGACCTCCAGCCCATCCCCGCCGCCACGCTGCCGGCCGTTGCGCAGTCGCGCAGCGTCCCGCCGGCCTCCGCCGCGGCATGCCACGCGCGGCCGGCCGGGACGAGCGCGTCGAGCATCGTCTTCTCACCGGTCGACGAGCGCCCCCGGCGGCCGACAGCCGCCGCAGCGGCATCGAGCGCCCTGGCCCAGCCGGGCGCGGCTGCAGCGTCGCCGCCGAGAGTCGCGGAGAGCTCCAGGAAGAAGGTGCCGTAGAGCGGGCCGGACGCGCCCCCAACGGTCGACACGAGGGTGCGGCCGGTCATGGCGAGCAGGTCCGCCGCCGATGCGCCCGGCTCCGGTCCTGCGCCATCGGTCCCCGGACTCTCGCCTGCAAGGCGATCGACGACCGCCGTGAAGCCACGGCGGAGATTGATCCCGTGGTCGCCGTCCCCGATAGCCGCATCGAGGAGGGTCAGCTCCTCCGAGCGGGCGTCGACCCGCTCCGAGCACAGCTGCAGCCAGCGCCGGACCACCGCCGGCGCCGGCATCGGACGCGGAAGCGGGCTCCTCAGCGGGGCTTCTCCTCCTGGCCCTCGGCGAAGTCTCCGCGCTCCGGACCGGTGTGCGGATGCTCCAGCTCCTCCTGGCCCTCGGCGAAATCGCCCTTGCGCTCGTCAGGAGCGAGATGCGGCTCGCGCTCCTGGCCCCGAGCGTAATCGGGGCGATTGGTCTCCTGCTCAGCGTCGTCCTCGGAAGCCTGGCCCTCGGCAAAACCGTGCCTGTGTTCGGGATCGTGCTGTGTCATTGCGATCTCCTCGCTGCGATACGTGGATTGTCGTCCCGCGTCGGCCGTTTGACCAGTGGTTCCTAGCGCCAGGGCAGAGCCGATCGAGTCTCCCAGTATGCCGCGGGAGCCTCCCCCATACCGTCGAGCAGCTCGCGTGCCGAGCGGTCCAGCCCCACGCGGGTTGCACGCACGTTCTCGTGGAGCTGCTCCACGCTCGCCGGCCCCAGCAGGACGACGTCCGCCCAGGGCTGCGCCAGGACGAACGCCAGGGCCACGGCATCCGGACCGACCGCCAGCCGCTCCGCGACCGGACGCAGCCGATCCGCCGCATCGCCGCGGACGAGCCGTCCGTTGGCGAGCGCCTCCTTGACGAGGACGCCCATCCCGTCGTCGTGCGCGGCGGCCAGCGCGGGGCCCGCGGACCGCTCGAGGAGGTTGAACGTGGCCTGGACGGTGTCGAAGACCCGCTCGCCGCCACGTTCGAGCCCCCGCGCGACGGCCAGCGTCTCCGGTTGCCGTGCTCCGCTGAGCGTGAGACCGATGGCGCCCACCACCCCGTCGCGGCGCAGGGCCACGAGCCGGTCGAGCACCTCCGGCGAGTCCAGCACCCCGGAGTCCAGGGTTGCGCTGTGGATCTGGAGCAGGTCGAGGTGCCGGCCGAGAAGGGCGATGCTCTCCCCGATCTGGCGCTCGAGGGTGGCCAGGGAATGGTCCTTCACTTCGTGCACGCCGACATCGGTCTGCCAGTCCGCGACGTACGTGTATCCCCATTTCGTCCCGATGGTGAGCTCGTCAGGCTCGATGGCCCGCGCGGCGAGCCACGCCGAGAGGAACTCCTCCGCGCGCCCGTAGCTGCGTGCCGCATCGACGTAGCGGATGCCGCCCCCGCGGGCGGCATCGAGGACGGCGAAGGTCGCCGCCTGCATCGCCTCGATGCTGCGTCCTTCCGGGAAGTCCGCGTCATGGCCCAGGTTGATGTATGCGGGACGGCCCAGCGCGGCGAGGCCGACACCGAGCCGCGTGACGCTCAGGCCGGTTCGCCCGAGCGTCCTCGTCTCCATCCGATCCTCCATGCCGCGAGGATACCCTGCCAGGGGGGGACCTTCGGCCCGTCGCGCTCGACCATATGGACCTCGCCGCGCCCCGGCACGCGGGCGCAGGCTCTGAGCATGGAGTCAGTCCGTCCTGCTCAGCGCGACCGGAGACCTTCGGCGCTCATCGTGGGAGCCGGTTCCACGGGAGCGGCGACGGCGCACGATCTCGCGCTGCGCGGCTTCGACGTGACCGTCGTGGAGCGCGGAGAGGTCGCCTCCGGCACCACCGGGCGGAACCACGGTCTCCTGCACTCCGGGGGACGGTACGCGGTGAAGGACGCCGAGGCCGCCACCGAGTGCATCGTCGAGCGGGACATCCTGGCCCACATCGCCCCGGAGGTCCTGGAGCTCAACGGCGGCCTGTTCGTGGCCCTCGACGACGCCGGCGAGGCGTACCGCGAGACGTTCCTGGACGCCTGCCGGAGGGCCGGCATCCCGGTCCGTGACCTCACCGCCGCCCAGGCGCTCGAGCTCGAGCCGGCGCTCAATCCCCGTCTGCGCTGCGCGGTGGAGGTGCCCGATGGTGTCTTCGACCCGCTGCACCTGTGCCTGGCCTTCCTGGCCACCTCGGTGCGCAACGGCGCGCGAATCGAGCCCTACCACGAGGTCGAGGAGCTCGTCATGCGCGGATCGACGGTGGAAGGCGCCATCGTCCGTGACCGCTGCACGGGGGAGCGACGCCGCGTCGAGGCCGACGTCGTCATCAACGCCACCGGGCCGTGGGCGGGCCGCATCGCCGGCATGGCCGGTCTCGATGTACCGGTGACGCCCACCCCGGGCGTGATGGTGGCGGTCGCGGGTCGTCTCGTGGACCGCGTCATCAACCGTCTCGAGCCTCCATCGGACGGCGACATCGTCCTGCCCCAGCGGAGGACAGTGGTGATCGGCACCTCGTCCTGGCAGGTCGACGATCCCGATCTCATCGACATCCCTCCCGACCACGTGGAGCTGATGCTGCGCCGCGGCCGTGAGCTGATCCCGGCGATCGACCCCGCCGACGAGCGCGGCGTCTTCGCCGTCGCGCGGCCGCTCATCGGCCGGCCCGGCGACTCCGGTCGCGAGCTCTCCCGGACGTTCGAGTGCTTCGACCACGCCCGAGACGGCGTCGAGGGCTTCGTCACGATCTCGGGCGGGAAGACGACGACGGCGCGCGCCATGGCCGAGAAGACTGCAGACGTCGTCTGCGCCAAGCTCGACGTTCAGGCGCCGTGCCGCACGCGCGAGGTGCTCCTCGCCTCGTACCGCGAGTACCGACATGCCTGAGCAGCCGATCACGCTGCGCATCTGGCGCACGCCATCCGCCACGCGCCCGGAGGCAGGCTTCGACAGCTTCACCGTCCACACCGACCCTCGGCGCGACACGGTCCTCGACCTCGTGGAGCGCGCCTGGGCGCAGGTGGATCGCACCATCATCTTCCGCCACGCGTGCCACCACGCCTCGTGCGGCACATGCACGATCCGCGTCGACGGCCGCGAGCGACTTCCCTGCATCGTCAAGGTCTCGGAGGTCTGGAACGGCCATTCGCCGCTCACACTCGAGCCACTGCGCAACGTGCCGATCGTCGCGGATCTCGCGGTCGACCCGGAGGCCCACGCAGAGCGCATGGCCATCCTGGGCCTGCCGTACGTGCGTACGGTCGAGCCCGAGGTGCGCGGCGCTGCGGGGGGCTCGGACGCCGATGTCGGTGCGGCGGAACGCTTCGAGGACTGCCTCGAATGCCTCGCCTGCGTGTCAGCCTGCCCGGTCGCCTCGGGCGACCCCGAATACCTTGGCCCGGCAGTCCTGGCAGCGGCGGACCGGCTGCTCGAGGAGCCGCGCGGCACCGATCCGGCGCGCATTCTCGCGCTGGTCGACTCCGATCATGGTGTCTGGCAGTGCCGCTCGATCTGGGCCTGCTCGGCCGTCTGCCCCTCTGAGGTGGGACCCGCCATGCGAATCATGGATCTGCGCCGACGCGCGCTGGTGACCAGATGAGCGCCACGACACCGCCCCGTCTGGGCCGGACGACCTTCTGGCGGCGGCTCCTGTACTGGCTCGAGCCCCGACGGCGTGATCCGGGCTGGCTCGCCTTCGCCCTCAACCGATTCGCCGGCCACATCCTCATCCTCTACCTGCTGGCCCACATGGTCGTCCTCAGCCGCCTCGCGGCCGGCGCGGAGGGCTGGAACTCCCTGCTCGGTCTGTTCGGCTCGACGCCGTTCCTGGTCGGCGACACGCTGCTGGTGGCGGCCGTCGTCTTCCACGGCCTCAACGGGCTGCGGGTCGCGGCCTTCACGGCCGGCTGGGGGGTGCGCCACCCGAACCTCTGGGTCGGCATCGTCATCGTGGTGAGCGGCATCCTGGCTCTCACCACCGCATGGATGATCCTGTCATGAGCGACAGCTCGATCCCCCGCCGCTTCCTGGGCCGGCCGGAGGAGACCCCGCCGGGCTACGTTCCGGATCGCGGCGAGCAGCCGCTCGTGGCGCCCGCCACCCGGACGCGGACGGGCTCTCTCTGGCTCGTCCAGGCGATCGCCGGCGGGCTGCTCGTCGTCTTCCTGGGAATCCACCTCGTCGCCCAGCACTTCCTGATCCCGGGCGGCCTGCGCTCCTACGCGGACGTCGTGGACTACCTGCGCCAGCCGCTCGCGCTCGTCGCGGAGATCGGACTGCTGGCGAGCGTGCTGGTGCACGCCGGACTCGGGTTCCGCTCGACGCTCGTGGACGTGATCCGCGACCCGCGCCGCCTCACGCTGGCGAGCCGGGTCATCGCCGCCGTCGGCGCAGCCATCTTCGTCTACGCGATGTGGCTGACGCTCGTCATCATCGGCGCCATCTGAGGCGGGGACACAGCGCTCAGCCCGGCGGCCAGGCCAGCGACCTTCCTCCGAGGAGGTGGATGTGCAGGTGGTCCACGCTCTGGCCCGCGGCCGGCCCGACATTCGACACGATCCGATAGCCCAGGTCGAGCCCACCGCGCTCCGCCACCCGGCGCAGTGCGGCGAAGAGCGCGGCGAGCAGCTCGGTGTCCTCCGGGCTGGCGGTCAGCTGGTCGAGGGAGGGGACGTGCCGCCGCGGAATCGCCAGCACGTGGGTCGGCGCACGCGGCGAGACGTCGCGGATGACCATGACCCGCTCGTCCTCGAGCACGCGTTCCGCGGGGACCTCGCCGGCGATGATGCGGCAGAAGAGGCAGTCGGGATCGCGCTCGTCGGGCATGCGCACAGGCTAGGCGAAGTCACCGGTTCGCGCCAGGATCGCGGCGGCCGCGGCGACGGCGACTGACTCGGAGCGCAGGATCCTCGGACCCAGGCTCGCGACGAGCACGCCGGCGTGCTGAGCCTCCACCACCTCCGCGGGATCGAACCCTCCCTCGGGCCCCACCAGGATGGTGCCCGGCGGCTCGAGGGCACCCAGGCGCGGGAGATCGGACCCCGCACGCTCGTACAGGAGGACCGCGCCGGGTGCCAGCGCCGCGGCCAGGGGGACCGGGTCCGCCACGGCAGGCACGATCCCCCGCTCCGACTGCTCCGCCGCCTCGCGCGCGATCGCCCGCAGCCGCTCGAGGCGGCGAGGCGAGAGGTCTCGTGCCACGCTCCGCCGGGTGATGAGCGGCTGGTAGCCAACCACCCCCAGCTCCGTCCCCTGGCGGATGACGTGCTCCAGGCCGTCGCCCTTGATCAACGCCTGTCCGATCACGAGCCGATGCCGCGGCTCCCCGCCCGCCGGCCCGCGGTCGAGGACCTCGAGGCGGGTCGCACCGTCCGCGATGCGGCAGCGGGCGAGCGAGCCGCTTCCGTCGAGCAGGATCAGCTCCTCGCCGTCACCGAGGCGAAGGACGCGCCGCACCTGGTGGGCGATGGCCGCCGGGAGCGGGAACGCATCGCCGGCCATCTCCGCGGGCGGAACGAAGAAGCGATGGATCGTCATCTCGCCGGCCCGAGGCAGAGAGAGACCCACTCCCCGTCGTCGAGGCGTCGTACGGCGACGAGCCCGTGGGCGGCGAACGCGGCCAGGACCTCGTCCGCGCGCGGAGCGATGATCCCCGAGGCGATGAGCCTGCCCCCCGCCTCCAGGTGGTCCGCGAGCGCGGGCGCCAGGTCGATGAGCACCGCCGCGACCAGGTTGGCGACGACGAGCGGGAAGCGGCCGCCCGGATCGTTCGCCCCCTGTGAGAGGGTGCCCCGGGATGCGCTCACCCGGGATCCGAGGCCGTTCGCCTCCGCATTCGCCAGGGTCGCGTCCACCGCGACCGGATCGGTGTCGAGGGCGACCACCGCGAGGGCCCCGAGCCTGAGCGCGGCGAGGCCGAGGATGCCCGAGCCCGAACCGACGTCGAGCACGCGCGCCGGCATCGGCTCGACCTCCTGGAGGAGCGTGAGACAGCCGCGCGTCGTCGGATGCAGGCCGGTTCCGAAGGCCATCCCCGGATCCAGCCGCAGCAGCAGCTCCCCGGGTGCCGGATCCTCCTCCAGCCACGACGGGACGACCAGGATGCGACCGATCCGCTGCGGCGTGTACCCCGCCTTCCAGCCCTCCACCCAGTCGCGGTCGTCGACCGCGCTGACCTGCAGATCGCCGAGGGGTCGCAGCCCGAAGGCCTGCAGGTGCCAGAGCGCGCGCTCGGTCGCATCGACCGCCGCGGCGGCCTCGTCGTCGTCGGGGATGTGCACGGTCACCAGGTACGGTGCGGCGGGATCCTCGCGGACGACCAGCTCGTCGTCCGGATCCCGGAGCAGGCGGGTGGGCCGCACCGCCGCCCCGCGCCCGAGGCGGCCGAAGATCTCGGAGATCGCCTCGACGGCCTCCGCGTCGGCCGCGATGGTGAGCTCCAGCCAGCGCATGCGCGCTCCTAGTCGAAGAGGTTCCGGAGGCGATCCACGATGCTCGGGGCGCCCTTGGGGAGCACGGCCGGGCCGGTGACCTCGTCGAGCTGGCGGATCAGCTCGCGCTCCCGCCGCGAGAGCTTGCCCGGAACGACCACCGTGACGATCACGTGGAGGTCCCCGCGCCCGGCACCGCGCAGGCGCGGGACGCCCTTTCCCCTGAGGAGCAGCTCGCGCCCGCTCTGGGTCCCCGCGGGAAGGTTCAGCTCCTCGCTGCCCTCGACGGTGGGGACGGTGAGGGTCGACCCCAGCGCCGCCTGGCTGAAGGTCACCGGCATCTCGACGTAGAGCTCGGTCCCGCGCCGCACGAGCTGTGGGTGCTCGTTGACCGAGACGACGACGTACAGGTCCCCGGCCGGGCCTCCGCGCGGCCCCGCCTCGCCCTGGCCCTCGAGCGCGATGCGCTGTCCGGCGTCGATCCCCGCGGGCACCGACACCTGCAGCGTCCGCTCCTCGCGCACGCGTCCGTCGCCGCGGCAGGCGTGGCAGGGGTTGGCGATGATCTTCCCCTCGCCGCCGCAGCGGGGGCAGGTAACGATGTTCACCATCTGGCCGAGGATCGTCTGCGCCACCCGCCGCCGCTCACCGGTCCCGTTGCACTCCGGGCACGTCTCGGGCTCCGCGCCCGGCTCACCGCCGCTGCCGCCGCACACCTCGCAGCGGACGAGCGTCGGGAAGCGGATCTCCTTCGTTACGCCGAAGACGGCCTCCGCGAACTCGATCGTCAGGTCGTACCGCAGGTCGGCGCCCGCCTGGACGCGCCGCCGTCGGCGGGTACCGCCCGGGGAGCCACCGAAGAACGCGTCGAAGATGTCGCCGAACGGCCCGAATCCGCCGCCGAACCCGTCGAAGCCCCCGGCGCTCGCCCCGTCCACGCCCGCGTGGCCGAACATGTCGTAGGCCTGTCGGCGCTGGCGATCGGACAGGACCCGGTACGCCTCGTTGAGCTCCTTGAACCGCTCCTCCGCCCCGGGGCTGGTGTCCACGTCGGGGTGGTGGCGCTGAGCGGCGCGCCGGAACGCGCGCTTGATCTCCTCGTCCGACGCGCCGCGCTCGACGCCCAGGACCTCGTAGTAGTCGCGCTTGATCGCCATGCGGGCAGGATTATACAAATTGGCACTCCGAGATTCAGAGTGCCAGCAGTTGGTCCTCAGGCGTGGGGCGGTGGAGTGCCGCCACCCGACGCCGGCTCCAGGGGCGGGAAGACGGCCTGGTTGCGGCGCATGTACTTCCCCTCGCTGCGGATCGTGAACGCGATCTGGACGGCGACCCCCAGGGCGAACACGGCGGCGCCGGTGAGGACCGGCAGCGGCGAGTTCATGGAGAGGCTGGAGAGCTTCACCAGCAGGACCGCGGCGAGAACGGCCGCGACCATGGCGTTCACGAAGCCGATGGTGGCGGGGGTCGTGATGAACCCGTGGAAGAACCCGCTCCCGTGCTCGACGATGCCGTAGGTCCGCTCCATGCCGGCGGGGTCATCGGTCCAGCCGGAGGTGAAGTACGGCTCGAGCTCCGGCTCCATCTCGATGTACGCGTGCCGCAGCCGGTTCATCCCGGCCACCCAGCGCATGTCCTCGTTGTTCACCTCCACGAGTCGCACGAAGGTGGCACCGCCCATGAACAGGACGACCGGCAGCAGGAGGACCGCGAACAGGACGAAGTCCCCGGAGAAGCTGGTCGCCTGCGCCACCAGCGCCAGGGCGACCACCGCGCCGGAGAGGACGGTGAGGAACATCGTGGCCCGGCTGAACGATTCGTTCCACGACAGCGAGCGGGTCGCCAGCAGCGCCCAGTGCTCCGTCGCCAGGATCTGCAGCCGCTGCGATCTTCGGCTGGCATCCTCCGTGTCGCCGGCTCCGCCATGGGCCAGGCGGTGCGGGTCGACGGGGCCGCCCGGCATCCGTTCCATCGTCTCGCGGACCTCCACTGCCCCGCGCCGGGGTCGCGGCGCGCTGAAGGGGTGAGTCTGACCGCGGGCACCGGGTACCTGTCAAGGGTTGGCGACCCGGCTCGGCTACGATCCACGCACCGATGCCGACCCTTCACCTGTCCGCCGAGCACGCCCGCCGCTTCCTGGTACGGCGCCACCTTCTTGCCCCGCCGCGCTCCCTCCCGGCGGAGCCTGGCTCCGTGCTGCGCGTGATCGACCGGCTCGGCCTGCTGCAGTTCGACCCGCTCGAGGTCCCGGGCGCACGCAGCCACGACCTCGTGCTCCACGCCCGGATCGCGGGCTACCGCCGCGACTGGTGCGACCGCTGGCTCTACGGACCGCCCGGCGGCGACCCCGCCGATCGGCGCCTCATCGAGCTGTACAACAAGAGCCTCAACATCCTGCCCATGGACGAGCTGCCGCATTACGCGCACGGCTGGGACCGCTTCGACGACGAGTACCGCGACGGCATCCTGCGCGACCAGGCGGAGGTCGCCGCCGCCATGATCGAGCGGATTCGCACCGAGGGACCGCTCTCCACCGCGGCGTTCAGCGAGCACGGCCACGCCGTCGACTGGTGGTGGGCGCCGACTCGAGCGGCGCGGGCCGTGGCGGAGGCGCTCTTCGTCACCGGTCGGCTGGGAATCTCGCGCCGCGACGGCAACCGGCGCTTCTACGACCTCGTCGAGCGGCTCGTCCCCGCCGGCCTCCTGGAGCGGCGAGCGTCGGAGGAGGACGCGGCCCGGCATCGGCTCCTCAGCCGCTACCGGGCGGTGGGCATGCTCGGGACCGTGCTGCCCGGCGAGATCGCGATCGGCACTGGAAAGACGCCCGAGCGTCGGCGCCACCTGGCCGGCCTGGTGGATCAGGGCACCCTCCTGCCGGTCGAGGTCGACGGCCTCCCGCACACGCGCTACATCCTCGCGGAAGAGGCGCCGATCCTGGCCGGGATCACGTCGACGGCCGAGGCCGACGAGGCGCCACCATCGGTCACCTTCCTCGCGCCGCTCGATCCGCTCGTCTGGGACCGACGCCTCCTGCGAGATCTCTTCGACTTCGACTACGTCTGGGAGGTCTACGTCCCGGCCGAGAAACGCCGCTACGGCTACTACGTGCTGCCCATCCTCTTCGGAAACCGGCTCGTGGGCCGGATCGAGCCGCGGCTCGACCGCGCGACGCGGACGGTGCGGATCCTCGGAATCCGCTTCGAGGACGGCTTCGCACCGATGGCGGCTCCGGGCTTCGTCCCCGCGCTTGCCGCGGCGCTCGACGCGTACGCCGCCTTCGTCGGAGCGCGGCGCATCACCTGGCCGCGAACCCGACCGGGTCGGGACCTGGCCGGTGCCCTACGGCGTCGCGGTGGCGGCCGGCACCAGGGTGACGGTCCCGTCGCGTCCTTCCGACCACGTACCCGCGAGCGTGCCCGGGGTGGGGCCGGCGTCGAACGTGATGGTGAAGGTGCCGCCGCCGAGCTCCTCGCAGACGGGCGGTGAGCTGCCGTTGACCGAGCTGCGATAGACGACCACCCGCTTCGCGGCAACGAAGCTGCCCGATCCCCAGCCCGGGAAGGTGACCTGGCGCGTCATGGTCGGATCCGCCACGGTGAAGACGTTCCTGTAGGCCGTGCCGCCGCAGCTGATCTTCGGCGCGGCGACGCGGTTCTCCATCCAGTTCGCCGTGTAGCTGGCCGCCTGGCCGGATGGTGCGCTGAGCGAGCCGTCCTGGTGTCCGCGCAGGCCGCCCTGGACGGGAGTGAGCGGCGGCAGCGCGGTCGGACGGTGGTCGACCCACCTCGCCGGAAAGCCGATCGGCAGCGCGTCGAGCGCCGGCAGCGGGGTCGGGCTGGCGGTCGCGCCGGGCGGGCTCGTCGATGGCGGACCGGATGGCGCACTGCTGCCCGCGCCCGGCGAGCCGCAGGCAGCGAGCACGAGACAGAGCACGGCGGCACCGATCGGGCGCGGGAGATGGTCGCGACATCGCATGGGCTCGTCACCGACTGCGGACGGTCCCGCGATCGTATGCGTCCGTCGCCGGTCGGGGAATCCCTCGGAAGTCCCGCTAGGGCCCGTCCACCTGGTCGGCGAGGTCGACGATCAGCGGCGCGTGGTCGGACGGGATGCCGGGATAGGTGGACGGCTTGCGGGCGTCGCGGTCGCGCTCCACGGCGGTCGCCCGCTGCGCCAGCGTCCCGGTGACGTAGACGTGGTCGATGCGCATCCCCAGGTTCTTGTGGAAGTTCCCCGCGCGATAGTCCCACCAGGTGTAGAAGCCGGGCTCGGGATGGAACCGGCGCACGACGTCGACCAGCCCCCACTCACGGAGCCGCGCCACCGCCTCGCGCTCCGGCGGGGAGACGTGGGTTGCCCCGTGGACCGCCTGTGGATCCCAGACGTCGTCGTCGGCGGGGGCCACGTTGTAGTCACCGCACACCGCGAGCGGCTGCGCCGGGTCGCAGGCGGCCTCCAGCCAGGCGTGGAGACGCGCCAGCCACTCGAGCTTGGCCTCGTAGAACTCGCTGCCGACCACGCGGCCGTTGGGGACGTAAACGCTCGCCACCCGGATCCCGCCGCAGGTGGCCGCCAGGAAGCGGCCACCGTCATCGGCCCAGCCGTCCTCGCTGGGCAGACCGATGGCGACCTCCTCCAGGCCCACCCGCGAAACGATCGCCACGCCGTTCCACTGCCCGAGCCCGTGATGCGCGACCTCGTAGCCGAGCGCCGCGAAATCGAGGAGCGGAATCGCCGCGTCCGCGAGCTTCGTCTCCTGCATGCACAGGATGTCCGGCTGCTTCGCCTCCACCCAGGCCAGGACCCGGTCGAGGCGCGCCTTCAGGGAGTTGACGTTCCAGGTGGCCAGCCGCATCGCGCACCGAGTCTAGCCTCCTGGCGGCCGCGCGATGCGTTTCGCCGAGCGCGCCCGACGTGCACCCAGAGGTGGCCGCCGGCCCAGCGCGGGAGCCGGCTCCTGACCGATGCGGGGTGTCCACGACCCCGAGGACTCACCGGGCGCGCAGGCAGCGACCGTCGCGCCGCGCGACGACGCTGGGGACTCACTGGGCGCGCCGGCCGGGATCCCCGCGCTGATGCAACACTCGGGGGAATATCCAACCGGGCTGCCGTACCCCGGGTCGTGCCGCTCGACGGCAAGGAAGAGGCCCGGACGGCCCGCGCCGGCTGTTGCGACAGCCGGCCGGGCGGGCCTCCTCGGGCCCCATCAGTGGGCCGAGGCGCGTCAGACCTCCTTGTACTCGCCCTCGATGGTCTCGCCCTCGTCCTCGGACGCGGGCTCGCCCGCCGCGCCGTCGGCCCCGGCACCGCCGGCACCGTCCGCGCTCCCGGACCCGTCACCGGGACCCTCGGGCCCGGCGGACTCGTAGGCCTTCGTCCCGACCCGCTGCAGCACCTCGGCGAGCTGCTGCTTCGTGCTGTCGATGACGCCGGCATCGGTCCCGTTCAGGGCCTCGCGCACCGCCGCGACCCGCGACTCGATCTCCGTCCTGTCCTCTTCGGTCAGCTTGTCGCCCAGGTCCTTCACCAGCCGCTCGGCCTGGAGGGTGAGCGCATCCGCCTCGTTCCGCGACTCCGCCTCCCGGCGCCGCTTGGCGTCCTCGTCGGCGTGCTCCGCGGCCTCGCGGACCATCCGATCCACATCGTCCTTGCTGAGCATGGAGCTGGCGGTGATGGTGACCTTCTGCTCCTTGTTCGTCGCCTTGTCCTTGGCGGTGACGTTCAGGATCCCGTTCGCGTCGATGTCGAAGGTGACCTCGATCTGCGGCACCCCGCGGGGGGCCGGCGGAATCCCGTCCAGCCGGAAGGTGGCCAGCTTCTTGTTGTCCTGCGCCATCTCGCGCTCGCCCTGCAGGACCACGATGTCCACGCTGGGCTGGTTGTCGGATGCCGTGGAGAAGATCTGGGTGTGCGACGTGGGGATCGTCGTGTTGCGGTTGATCATCTTGGTGGCCACGCCGCCGAGCGTCTCGATGCCCAGCGAGAGCGGGGTCACGTCGAGGAGCAGGACGTCCTTCACCTCGCCACCCAGCACGCCGGCCTGGATGGCGGCGCCCACTGCGACCACCTCGTCGGGGTTGACGCCCTTGTGCGGCTCCTTGCCGTCGAACATCCGCTTGACGTCCTCGACGACGGCCGGCATGCGGGTCATGCCGCCCACGAGGATCACCTCGTCGATCTCGCCCGGCTTGAGGTTCGCGTCGGCGAGCGCCTTGCGGACCGGGTCCTCCGTCTTGCGGATGAGGTCCGCCACCAGGTCGTCGAGCTTGGCCCGCGTCAGGTTGATGACGAGGTGCTTGGGACCGGATGCGTCGGCGCTGATGAACGGCAGGTTGATCTCCGTGGAGGTCGTGCTGGACAGCTCGATCTTCGCCTTCTCGGCCGCCTCCTTGAGGCGCTGGAGGGCGATCCGGTCCTTGGAGAGGTCAATCCCCTGGTCCTTGCGGAACTCGTCGATCAGCCACTCGATGACGCGCTGGTCGAAGTCGTCGCCGCCGAGGTGCGTGTCCCCGTTCGTGCTGCGCACCTCGAAGACGCCCTCCGACAGCTCGAGGATCGAGATGTCGAACGTGCCGCCGCCCAGGTCGTAGACGGCGATCTTCTCGTCCTTGGTCTTGTCCAGGCCGTAGGCCAGGGCCGACGCCGTCGGCTCGTTGACGATGCGCTTGACGTCGAGCCCGGCGATGCGCCCCGCGTCCTTGGTCGCCTGACGCTGCGTGTCGTCGAAGTAGGCCGGAACGGTGATCACCGCCTCGGTGACCTTCTCCCCCAGGAAGGCTTCGGCATCGGCCTTCATCTTCTGGAGGATCATGGCGCTGATCTCGGGCGGGGTGAAGGTCTTGCCGTTGGCCAGCTTGACGATGATGCCGTCCGACTTGGGGTCCTTGTCGACCTCGTACGGGACCAGGCCCTTGCTGTGCTGGACCTCCGGGTCCTCCCAGCGCCGGCCCATGAACCGCTTGATGGAGAAGATCGTGTTCTCCGGGTTCGTGATGGCCTGGCGCTTGGCGACCTGGCCGACGAGCCGTTCGCCGGACTTGGCGAAGGCCACGACCGATGGCGTGATCCGTCCGCCCTCTGCGTTGGTGATGACCTGGGGCTCGCCGCCCTCCATGACGGCGACCACGGAGTTCGTGGTGCCCAGGTCGATGCCGATGATCTTGCCCATGCCTTCTGCCTTCCTCGACCGTGGCGTGTTTCGTCTGCTCGGTCAGTTGCTCTTCGGGTTGTTCGCGACGCGCACGAGCGCCGGGCGCAGGACCCGGTCGTGCAGCCGGTATCCGCGCTGCACCTCGCCGATCACCTCGTTGTCGGGGTGATCGGTCGTCGGCTCGTGCACGACCGCCTCGTGCAGGTTGGGGTCGAACGGTTCGCCGACCGCCTCGATCTGGGTCACGCCCTCCGCCTCGAGGAGCGATCGCAACTTGCGTTCCACGAGCCGGACCCCTTCGATCCAGCCCTCGTGCACCTCGTCGGGCACGTTGGCCAGCGCCCGGTCGAAGTCGTCCAGGACGCCCAGGAGCTTCGTGATCAGGATCGCGTTCGCGAAGCTGGTCACGGCGGCCCGCTCCTCGTCCGTGCGCCGGCGGTAGTTGGCCAGGTCGGCTGCCGCGCGCTGCCGGCCCTGCAGCTGCTCCTCGGCCTCCGCCCGCGCGGCCGCCAGGCCGCGCTCGAGCTCGCCGATTCGCTCCAGCAGCTCGGAGCGCGTGGGGACGCCGATCCCCTCGGCACGCTCCTCGCCTCGCGTCCTGTGGCGTCCGCGGCCGGCGGCGGACGCCTGCTCGGCATCGTCCGCCGCACCGTCGCCGGGCCGGCCGTTGGTGTGTCTGTCAGTCATGTGTCTCGCCGTACTCGCTGTTGATCAGCTCGTTCATGAGGGTTGCCAGGTAGCGGACGGTGGGGATCGCCCGCGGATAGGGCATGCGGGTGGGGCCCAGCACGCCGAGCAGGCCCAGCGCCCGGTTCGGCGCCCCGTACGGGGCGAAGACCAGGCTCACGTCCTGCATCGCGTCATTGGGGTTCTCGTGGCCGATGATGACGTGCACGCCGCCATGGCGGGTCACGACCGGCACGAGCTGTTCCAGGAAGTCCGTCCGCTGCAGCACCTCGAGGATCGCCCGCACCTTGGAGCCCTCCGAGAACTCCGGCTGCTCCAGGACGTTGACGATCCCGTCGGTGAAGACCTCCTCCACGACGAGGCTGTCCGATTCGTCGAGCATCTGGGCCACGACCTCGGCAACGTGCGCCCCGAGCGGCCCCAGGTGGGCGAGCCTGCGGCGGATCTGGGGGGCGGTGTGGTCGGCCAGCTCCGCGTTGAGCGTCGCGGCCGCGGCGTCGAGCTCCGCCTGTCCGATCTCCTCGCCCGCGACCTGCCGGTCAATGGCTCCGCGGTTGAGGCGGCGCTGGGTGACGTTGCCGTCCGCGTGCACCAGCACCGCGATGCGGGTGCCGTCGCCGAGCTCCACGAGCTGCAGGTGGCCGAACCGCGCACGGCGAGCGCGGGCCGGCGTGACGACCGACGCGCTGCGGGTGCTGGTCGCGAGGATCGAGGCCGCCAGCCGCAGCCATTCGTTGCTGGTGAGCTCCACCTGGCTGAACTGGTGGCGGATCATGAGCCGGTCCGCGCGGTCCAGCTCCGCCTCGCGCATGAGCGTCTCGACGTAGTAGCGGTATCCGAGGTCAGAGGGGAGCCGGCCGGCGCTGGTGTGCGGGTGGGTCAGCAGGCCCAGCGCCTCCAGCTCTGCCATGGTGCCGCGGATCGTGGCGGAGCTGACCGCCATGCCCCAGCGCGAGACGAGCCCCTTGGAGCCGACGGGCACCGCGGTGGTGACGTGATCCTCCACGACGGCGCGCAGCACCAGCCGCTGCCGCTCCGTGAGATCGATCTCCGCCCGGAGCGGCACGCGATGGTCCGCCTGCGCGTGCTCACCCGTCACGTTCGTGCTCGCGTCCTTCCCTGGCCCTCCGGGGCCGAGTCCGTGCCTTCTGGCACTCTCACCATGAGAGTGCTAATGCTGTGCGCCTATGGTACCCAGCCCCCGAGACCGATGTCAACGCGGCCGGCGGACGGGCGGAGCCACGGGCGCGGCCTTCACGGGGCGAAGGCGACGAGCACCTCGTTGGCGAGCAACCGCCCCGCCGGCGTGAGCCGCATCCGGTCGCCGTCCACTTCGAGGAGCCCGGCTGCGGCGCGGTCCTCCACCGCCTCGCCATGCCGCTGCACCGGGTCGACGCCGAACTCCGCGGCGTACGCCGCGCGGCTCACCCCATCGATCCGCCGCAGGCCGAGGGCGATGGCCTCGAAGGCGGCGGTCGCCGGGTCGAGCTGCTCCGAGCCCTCGATCGGCAGCCGGCCCGCCTCCGTTGCGGCAAGGTAGGCGTCGAGGTCCCGCAGGTTCCAGGAGCGGGTCGCGCCGTCGTACGAGTGGGCGCCGGCGCCGATCCCGGTGTACGGACGCCGGGCCCAGTAGGCGCCGTTGTGGGCCGACTCGCGCCCCGGACGCGCCCACGAGCTCAGCTCGTAGTGGACGTAGCCCGCCGCGTCGAGGAGCTCCTCCGCGAGCCGGTACTGGTCGGCCGCCAGCCCGTCGTCCTGGCGGGCTGCGAGGCGCCGTCGCCAGGCGAGCGCCCCCGGGCGAGGGGGCGCGGCCCATTCATCCGGGGCGAGCACCAGCGAGAGCGCGTAGAGGGAGAGATGGTCCGGTTCCAGCGCGACCGCCGAGCGCAGGACCCGTCGCCACCGCTCCGCCGTCTGGCCGGGGATGCCGTAGATGAGGTCCAGGCTGACGTTCTCGAAGCCGGCTCGCCGCGCCTCGTGGTATGCCGATCTCGCCTCGGCCGCGGAGTGCCCGCGTGCGAGCCCGGCGAGGTCGCGGTCGTCCAGCGACTGCACCCCCAGCGAGATCCGGTTCACCCCCGCCGCGCGCAGCTCCGCCCAGTCCGGTCGTTCCCGCTCAGAGGGATTGGCCTCCAGCGTCACCTCCGGCGCGGCGGCGTGCTGCCGCCATCGGTCCTTCGCGGCGCGCAGCAGGCGGTCGACGGCGGCAGGCGGCAGGAGCGAGGGAGTGCCGCCGCCGAGGTAGACCGTGGAGAGCGCCCCCTCGGCCGGTCGCAGGGCGAGCTCGCGGTGGAGGGCCTCGACGTAGCGCGGGATGTCGTCGGAGCGTCCGCCGACCGTCACGAAGTCGCAGTACGCGCAGACCAGCCGGCAGAACGGGACGTGAACGTAGAGGGCCGCCCCGGTCGCCTTGCGCACCCATTCCATCGCGGGTGAGTCTATGCGTGACCCCGACGCGCCGGTAGCCCCACTACCCATCTGACCGATGGGGGCCGCCGGCCGGAGGCTCGCCGGTCGTCCGGGTAGCCCCACTACCCATCCGACCGACGTGGACCGCTGGCCGGAGGCTCGCCGGTCATCCGGGTAGCCCCACTACCGGTGCGATCCGCAAGGGCGGGTGCCGCCGGCCCTGGCGCACCGGCCGGGACCGGAGGCCGCGTCAGACGGGGCGCTGGCGGAGGCGCGCCCCGGAGAAGGCGAAGAGGCTCACGGTGACCGCGAAATGGCCGACCATGGCAGGCATCACGGAGCCGGTCGCGATCGTGGCGGCGCCGGCCGCGTATCCCAGGATCACCGAGCCCGCGAGGAAGTACCAGTCGCGCTCGCGCCACAGGCGGCGGTGGACGACGCCGTACAGGATCGCCTGCAGAAGGTTCATGGCGACCGCCTGCTCCGGGAAGGCGAAGAGGAGCATCCCGAGCACGATGGAGCGGAACTGGAGCTCCTCGGCGATCGCGTTCGCCGCGGCACCCACGAGGCGGCTGGGCAGCAGGGAGAGCGCCATCGGCACGATCCCGCCGAAACGCAGATACGCGAAGGCGGCTCCGTTCACGAGGGCGACGAACGTGAAGATGAGCATCACCGGCACGACGCTGCCGATCTCGCCGCCAGCCAGGAAGAGCTGCAGGCGGCCACGCGGCAGGATGAACGTGATGCCCGCCGCGAAGATGAGGACGAGGGCGTAGTAGCTCACCGGCGCCAGCCAGGCGGTCCGGTAGCGGAAGTAGTCCGAACGCATGATCCGCTCCGCGTCGAAACGGAGCAGGACCATGAAGACCGTGAGGCCCAGGGCGATCGCCAGGCGCAGCGACTCGAAGAAGCTCATGCGTCGCTCAGCTCGCCGTCTCGTTCATGCGCAGCACCGCCAGGAAGGCCTCCTGCGGGATCTCGACCGAGCCGATCCGCTTCATCCGCTGCTTGCCTTCCTTCTGCTTCTCCAGGAGCTTGCGCTTGCGGGTGATGTCGCCGCCGTAGCACTTGGCGAGGACGTTCTTCCGCATCGCCCGGACGGTCTGCCGGCTGATGATATGCGAGCCGATGGCGGCCTGGACCGGCACTTCGAACAGCTGGCGCGGGATGAGCTCCTTCAGCTTGTCCACGAGCGCCTTCCCGGCACGCTGGGCGTTGGACCGATGGACGATGAGCGAGAGGGCGTCGACCGGCTCGCCGCTGACGAGCACGTCGAGCTTCACGAGATCCCCGGGGCGGTAGCCGATGTAGGCGTAGTCCATGCTCGCGTACCCGCTGGATCGGCTCTTGAGCTGGTCGTAGAAGTCGATGATCAGCTCCGCGAGCGGCATCTCGAAGTGGAGCTGGACCCGCGTGGGATCCAGGTACTCCATGGTCTTGAACTCCCCGCGCCGACCCGTCGTGAGCTCCATGACCGGACCGATGGCGGAGGCGGGTGCGATCACCTCGACCTCCACCCACGGCTCGCTGATGGAGTCGATGTCGCCGACATCGGGCATCTTGGCCGGGTTGTCGACGACGATCTCGTCCGTGCCGTGGACCGGCTTGACGCGGTACTCGACCGAGGGGGCCGAGGCGATGAGGTCCAGGTCGAACTCGCGCTCCAGGCGCTCCTGGACGATCTCCATGTGGAGCAGGCCCAGGAAGCCGCAGCGGAAGCCGAAGCCCAGCGCCGCCGACGACTCCGGCTCGTAGACGAAGCTCGCGTCGTTGAGATGGAGGCGGTCGAGCGCGTCACGGAGGAGCGGATAGTCGTCCCCGCGCAGCGGATAGATCCCGGCAAAGACCAGGGACAGCGCCTGCTTGTATCCCGGCAGCGGCTCGCGCGCCGGGCGACCGGCGACGGTCAGGGTGTCCCCCACCCGCGCCTCCCGGATGCTCTTCAGGCCGGTGGCCACGTATCCCACCTCGCCGGCCGTCAGCGACCGGGTGGGGACCGGCCCCGGCCGGAAGTACCCGAGCTCGAGAATCTCGCTCTCGGCACCGGTGGCCATGAAGCGGATCCGCTCGTGGTCGTGGAGGGTCCCGTTCGCCACGCGCACGTAGGCCACCACGCCCTTGTACGGGTCGTAGTGGCTGTCGAAGACGAGGGCCTGGAGCGGAACGCCTCCCTCACCGCGGGGCGGCGGGACGCGCGAGACGATCGCCTCGAGCACCTCCTCGATGCCGGTCCCCTCCTTGGCGGAGACGAGGAGCGCCTCCTCCCGGGGGATGGCGAGGGTCTCCTCCAGCTCGTGCATCACCATCTCCGGGTCCGCGCTGGGCAGGTCGATCTTGTTGATGACCGGGATGATCACCAGCTTCTGGGCCAGGGCCAGGTGGACGTTGGCGAGCGTCTGCGCCTCGATTCCCTGGCTGGCATCGATGACCAGGATGGCGCCCTCGCAGGCCTGGAGCGAGCGGGAGACCTCGTAGGTGAAATCCACGTGCCCAGGCGTGTCGATCAGGTTGAGCGCGTAGGCCTGCCCGTCGCGCGCGTCGTAGTGCAGGCGGACCGCGCGGGCCTTGATCGTGATCCCCTTCTCGCGCTCGAGGTCCATGGAGTCGAGGACCTGGCTCGTCATCTGGCGCGGGTCGATGGTGTGCGTTCGCTCCAGGAGACGATCGGCCAGGGTCGACTTCCCGTGGTCGATGTGCGCCACGATGCTGAAGTTCCGGATCCGGTCGGGGGGAATCACGAGCGCGAGCCTAGCAGACCCTCCCGCTTGGGTACGATCGGCCGATGCAGTCACAGCCCCCCGTCCGTGAGCCGCCTCCCTGGGAGGCGCCCGCGTGGCGCTCCGCGGTCGAGGACTGGGTCGCAGCCGTCCTCGATCGCCATGGACTGCGGCGGACCGGACCGATGTCGCCGCGCTCGCGCCCCTGGTCGCTCGTCATGAAGGTGCCCACATCGGGCGGTTCGTGCTGGTTCAAGACGACGGCACCGGGAATGGCGAACGACGCCGGCCTGACCCCGCTCCTGGCTGCCGCGGCCCCGGACCTCGTCCTCGCGCCCCTGGGGGCGGACCCGGGACGGCGCTGGATGCTCCTCCCCGATGGCGGGCCGCGCCTGCGCGACGCCGCGTCGCCGGCCACCCTCCTCGCGCACTGGGAGCGGATCCTGCCGCGCTACGCGCAGCTCCAGCTGGCAGCCGCCGGGCGCGACGGCGAGCTCCTCGCCGCCGGGGCCCTCGATCGCCGGCCGCATCGGACGGCGGGCCTCCTCACCGCGCTGCTCGCAGACCCGTGGTGGCTGCGCATCGACGAGCCGGAAGGGTTGACGTCCGGGCAGGTCGCGGCCCTGCGCGAGCTGGCACCCCGGCTCGGCGAGGCGGCGGAGGAGCTCGTATCGGGCGGCATCGGCGCTTCCATCCAGCACGATGACCTTCATGCGGGCAACGTGCTGGTGGGTCCGGCCGGTCACCGGATCGTCGACTGGGGCGACGCGGTGCTCGCCCATCCGTTCGGGACCCTCCTCGTGACGATCCGCAGCGTCGCGGACGCGCTCTCGCTGCCGGACGACGCGCCGGAGCTGATGCGGCTGCGCGACGCCTACCTGGAGCCGTTCACGGCAGCCGCTTCGGCCGCCCGGCTGCGGGAGCTGGTGTCGCTGGCGCAATGGGTTGGCATGCTGGCCCGCGCCCTCGCCTGGCGCGCCGCCCTGCCTCATGCCACGGCCGAGGAGATCGCCGAATGGGGCGCCGCCCTGCCCGCCTGGCTGGCCGAGCTGCTGGCGGAGGCCCCGGGCGGCTAGGGCGCCGGCGTGCCGGACGGCGCGGGAGTCGGGGTGGGAGCGGGGGTCGAGCTGGGGCCGGGAGTCGGGCTGGGAGCAGGCGTGCTCGCCGGCTTCCCCACCAGGAGCAGGCCGTTGACCGCGTGGTAGTGGCTGAAGTAGCGGTCGGTGTGGATGACCTTGCCGGAGGCGTCGCGGACGTATCGCACCACCACCGCGTCGAAGCCGTTGATGATCCCCTCGAGCCGCTGCTGCTGGCCGGGCTTGAGCGCGGTCGTGTACTGCACCACGTCATGTCCGTAGGTCCGGTTGGTGATGACGGGTTTGGTCAGCGTCACCGTGCGGCCGGTCGGCACGCTGTAGAGGTCGAACCGAACGAACCCGTAGCCCGTGGCGCTGCGGATGATGACCGGGTACGCCGTGTCGTTCGTCCAGGACATCGTCGTGACGGAGGCACCATCGGCGAACACCGTGGCGTCGAGCCCCACCGGGTAGCGGCTGATGTAGTAGAAGTGGTTCACGCGGCTGCCCATCTGGTAGCCGGCGCGCAGGGCGGCGTTGAAGAGCGTCGTCGAGGTCGAGCAGATCCCGCCCGCCAGGGCCCCGGTCGGCTCGCTCTTGCCATTGATGATCGCCCCGCCGTAGCGGTAGCCCTCCGCCGTGGTGACCGGACCGATGTCGGTCCAGAAGTCGAACGTCTCCCCCGGCCCCACGACGAAGCCGTTGAGCTTCCTGGCCGGGATGCTGATATTCACCCCGTACCCGTTCGAGACGCCCGGGACGTAGTACGTGGTCCAGCTCGAGATGCGCACGAGCTTGTTGACGGAGGCCTCGGCCATGTCCGTGGTCAGCGCCGGCTGCGTGACGAGCACCGGGAGACTGACCTTGCCCGGGTCGGCGCCGGACGCGCGGGCCTCCAGCGCGTCGCGGATCGCCGTCTCGGCAGCCGCCTGGTCGAGGGTCTGGCCGGCGACCGCCGGAACCACGGTGACGGTCGTGCCGAAGTGGTAGCTCGCGTCGGTCGCCTTTCGGTCCACGCTGGGCGCCAGCTCCGCGACGACGGCGGCCAGGGCGGCCCCGTCCACGCGCGGCGCATAGGTGCCGGAGGCGTCGGTGGCGAAGCGCAGCGCCGACGCGAGCTTCGCCGGATCCATGCTGAGCTGCTTGTCCCCCACGCCCAGGACGAGCGGCCGGTCGACCATGGCGTGGGCGACCGCCATTGCTGCCTGCGCCTGCGCCGTCGTGACCGCCGGCGCCACGACGGTGAGCGGAACCTCAACGGTCACGTCGCCGGGATTGGCCGTTGCGGTGGCGGCGCCCAGCAGCGCGCGGACACGGTCGGGGTCGACGGCGGCGCCGGGCCTCGATCCCGTCACCGCGAATGCCCCGTCCTCTCCCACGGTCACCGCCGCATCGACAGGCGGCGCGTCGAACTCCGAGGCGAGCTCGGCCAGCACGCCGGCCATGGCGCCTGGATCGTAGGCCCGCACCATCACCGGCAGCGTCGTACCGCGCAGGGCGTCACGCAGGCGCGCGATGCCGGCGGCGAGCGGGTTGCCGCTTTTTCCGGTGGCCAGCGCCGCGTCGGCCATGACCGTCAACTCGTAGCCGCGATCGATCTGCGCGTACGGCACCGTGACGGGTCGCCCGTCGATCACCAGGGTCGCGGTCCCGGTCGTGAGCGACGGGAGCCCGGATGCCAGGCGAGACTCCACGCCGGCGCGGTCGAGACCGCCCACGGAGACGCCGCCGATCGAGACGCCGGACAGGGCGCGCCCGCCGGCGGCCAGGCCGAGGCCCACGGCCGCCACGGTCGCGAGCAGGAGGGCGACGAGGAGTGTCGCCGAGAAGCCCAGGATGAATCCCCGGGTGCGGGCCGACAGCCGTCCCGCGGAGCTCCGCGTTGAGGCGATTGCGCTCATTGGACTGCAGTGATGGGCACCATCACCGGTCGACCATTCCTCCGTACAGCGTCTGACCCACGCGAGATCCTCCCCCAACTCGACGCCGTTGGCGCGAGGATTGTTGCGCATTCTGGCTGAGCGCCGCGGTGGTGTCGAGGGTCGAAAGGTCCTCCCCCCGGTGGCTGCTCGGCCGATGTGGATGGTATACTCCTGCGCCGATGCGCCGCTTCGGCGGCGCTCTTGATTGTCTGCTCACACTCCGACACGAGGATCCACGTGGCACGAACGGCTCGAACCTGGAAGGGCGCTCGCACGCCTCAGGCGTTGAAGCGCGTGCGCCAGGCACTCCGCCGGCGCGCCATCAACCAGCGGACGCGCAGCGGCGCCAAGACGCTGGTCCAGAACGCCTCGAACATCGCCCTCGGCCGAGCCGAAGGTGACGCCCCCGAGGCGGTCTCCGCCGCGATCAGCGCGCTCGACAAGGCGGCCGAGAAGGGGATCATCCATCCCAACAACGCGGCGCGGCGCAAGAGCCGCCTGATGGCGAAGGTCAACGCCGCGCATCTGTTCGAGGCGGAGACCGGGCCGAAGCGCAAGACCGTCGCCAGCAAGACCGCGCAGCGCAAGAAGGTCGCGGCCGCCAAGGCCAGCAAGGCGGCCGCGGGCAAGGCTGCGGATCGCCCGCGCACGGCCGCGGGCAAGGCCAAGGTGGCCGTCACCCGCGCGACCCGCGAGGCGAGCGCCCGGAAGCGCCGCACCAAGAGCCAGGAGCCGGAAGAGGGCTAGTCCGTCCGGACCCTGCCCCACGGAAAGACGCCCCTGCAGCCTGCAGGGGCGTCTCGGTACTCACCGGGTCCTCGGCACGGATCACCGCGGCAGGCGGCGTACCTTCCAGATGTGCTCCATCGGCCAGCGCCGCGCCCAGGCGCGCGCCACCTCGCTGCGGTAGCTGCTGCTCGCGTCCTCCGCGGGCCGCAGGTCCACCAGGTCCTCCACGCTGAAGCCATGGCGACCGAAGAGGCGGATCCATTCGCCGTACGGCAGATTGAACTCGACGTGATCCGGCGCTCCCGTCGGGACCCGATGGAGGCCGAAGTAGTCGAGCCAGAGCCGGTCGGTCACCTCCTCCGCGTCGTCCGGCCAGCAGATGTCGAGGAGCGGCGTGCTCATGTTGAAGGCGAGCAGGCCCCCGTCGCGCAGCAGGCGCGCCGCCTCCGGGACGGTCCGGTACGGATCGGCGAAGGTGAACGCGCCGTGATCGCAGAAGGCGATGTCGAAGGCGGCATCGGGCAGCGGCACGGCCTCCGCGCTGGCATGGACCAGCGGGAACGTGACCTCCGCCTCGGCCTGGAGCCGCCGGGCGTGGGAGAGCTGCTCCTCCGAGAGGTCCACGCCCACGGGCCTGGCGCCCCGCCGGGCGAGAGCAATGGACCACTGGGCGGCCCCGCAGCCCAGCTCGACCACGTCCCGACCGGCGACCTCGCCCAGGATCCGCAGCTCCTCCTCGGGGATCTGCCAGATCCCCCAGGCGGCGCCGTGCAGCGCGAGCTGCTCGCCGTGCAGCGCCTGGTACTCGCCGGACTGCGCGTCCCAGAACGCGCGGTTCAGCGCCTCGTGAGGCCGATCCTCCGGATGCTCGCCGGGTTCAGTCACCCGAGTGCGCCCGGTAGGCGTCGCGCCCCGCATAGCGGGCCGCGTCACCCAGCTCCTCCTCGATCCGGAGCAGCCGGTTGTACTTGGCGATCCGTTCCGAGCGGCTGATCGACCCGGTCTTGATCTGGCCGGTGTTCATGGCCACCGCCAGGTCGGCGATGGAGGTGTCCTCCGTCTCGCCGGAGCGGTGGCTGATGACCGCGCGCCAGCCGGCGCGCTGGGCCATCTCGATGGCCTCGATCGTCTCCGTCACGGTTCCGATCTGGTTGAGCTTGATCAGGATCGCGTTGCACGTCCGCTCGCGGATCCCGCGGGCGAGGCGCTCCGTGTTCGTCACGAGGAGGTCGTCGCCGACGAGCTGGACCCGGTTGCCGAGACGCTCCGTGAGCGCCGTCCAGCCCGCCCAGTCGTCCTCGCCCAGTCCGTCCTCCAGGCTGACGATCGGGTAGCGCTCCACCCAGTCCGCCCAGAAGTCGATGAGCTCCTGGCTGGTCAGCCGGCGATCCTCCCGGGCGAGCGCGTACGACGCGCCGTCCAGCAGCTCGCTCACGGCCGGGTCCAGGCAGATCGCGATCTGCTCGCCAGGCGCATAGCCGGCCCGTTCGATCGCCTCGACGACCAGGCTGATCGCCGCCTCGTTCGACTCGAGCGAGGGGGCGTACCCGCCCTCGTCGCCGACCGTGGTCACGAAGCCGCGCTCGTGGAGCAGCCTGCCCAGGGCATGGAACGTCTCGGCCGCCCAGCGGAGGCCCTCCCGGAAGGTCGGGGCGCCGAGGGGCGTGATCATGAACTCCTGGAAGTCGGTGGAGTCGACCGCGTGCTTGCCGCCGTTGAGGATGTTCACCTGCGGAACCGGCAGCGTCCGCGCGCCGGCGCCGCCGAGGTAGCGGTAGAGCGGCAGATCCACCGCCTGTGCGGCGGCGCGCGCGGTCGCCAGGGAGACACCCAGGAGCGCGTTCGCGCCCAGCTCGCCCTTGTTCGGCGTCCCGTCCAGGGCGATGAGGAGCTGGTCCACGCTCACCTGGTCCACCGCGTCCGCGCCCACGAGCTCCGGGCGGATCGTCTCGTTCACGTTGCGGACCGCGGTGAGGACGCCCTTGCCGCCGTAACGCGCCTTGTCGCCGTCACGCAGCTCCACCGCCTCGTGCGCGCCTGTCGATGCCCCGGAGGGCACGATGGCGGTCCCGACGGTGCCGTCCTCCAGGTAGACCTCCACCTCCACGGTGGGATTGCCACGAGAGTCCAGGACCTCGCGCGCGGCGACGTCCTCGATCAGGGTCGACATGCCTGTCATTCCTCCGTCTCATCGAGTGCCGCGACGCCCGGGAGGACCTTGCCCTCCACGAACTCGAGGGATGCCCCGCCGCCGGTCGACACGTGGGTCATCTGCCCCACGAGCCCCAGCTGGTCGACCGCGGCGACGCTGTCGCCCCCGCCGACCACGGTGATCACTCCGGCCGCGGTGCGCCCCGCAAGGAAGCGCGCGATGGCGTTCGTGCCCTCCGCGAACGGGGCGATCTCGAAGATCCCCATCGGCCCGTTCCAGAAGATCGTCTTCGCCTTCGCCAGGTGTTCGGTGTAGGCCGCCACGGTCGCCGGACCGATGTCGACGATGCTCCAGTCACGGGGCACCTCCGACACCGGCACGACCTGGCGCTGTGACCGATGGTGAAGCTGGGCCGCCACCACGGCATCGGTGGGGAGCATGAGGCGCGTCCGCTTCCGGCGGGCCTCCGCGATGATTCGCTCCGCGTTCTCCAGCTGCTCCGTCTCCACCAGGCTCTTGCCGAGCGCCAGGCCCTTGGCGGCCAGGAAGGTGTTCGCCATCCCGCCCCCCACGAGGATCGCCTGGCACTTCGAGAGAAGCACCTCGAGAACCTCGAGCTTGCCGGAGATCTTCGCGCCGCCGATCACGGTGTGGAACGGCTTGGCGGGCCGCTCGAGCAGGCCGGAGAGTGCGTCCACCTCGCGCTCCAGGAGGAGCCCCGCCACGCTGGGCAGGTGGTGGGTGATTCCCTCGGTGGAGGCGTGCGCGCGATGCGCCGAGCCGAACGCATCGTTCACGTACACGTCGGCGAGGTCCGCGAGGGACCTGGAGAAGTCCGGGTCGTTCGCCTCCTCCTCCGCGTGGAAGCGCAGGTTCTCGAGCAGGATCAGCTCCCCGGGGCGCAGCTTGCCGATGGCGTCATGCACCCCCGGGCCGAGGGCGTCGCCGGTCATCCGCACCGGGCGGCCGAGCAGCTCCGAGAGCCGGTCGGCAACGGGCTTGAGCCGCAGGGCGTCGTTGACCTTGCCCTTCGGGCGCCCGAGGTGCGAGGCGAGCACCACGCTCGCCCCGCGCTCCAGGAGGTACACGATCGTCGGCAGCGACGCGCGGATGCGGGTGTCGTCGGTGATCCGGCCGTCGTCGAGCGGGACGTTCAGGTCGGCGCGCAGGAACACGCGCTTGCCCGCGACGTCGATGTCGCGAACGGTCTTCTTGTGCATCTGTCGTGCGGCGCTCACAGCCGCTCGGCAACGTACTGTGCGAGATCCGCCACCCGGCAGCTGTAACCCCACTCGTTGTCGTACCAGGCGATCACCTTGAGCATGTGGTCACCCATGCCCATGGTCGAGAGCCCGTCGACGATGCTCGAGCGCTCGTCGCCCTTGAAGTCCATGCTGACCAGCGGCTCCTCGGTGTAGCCGAGCAGGCCACGCATCGGTCCGGCCGCCGCAGCCTTGAAGGCCTCGTTGGCCGCCTCGGGGCTGACCGGCTTCGACGTGATGACCACCAGGTCGTTGACGCTCACCGTGGGAGTGGGGACGCGCAGGGAGAAGCCGTTGAACTTGCCCTTCAGCTCCGGCAGGACCAGGGCCAGCGCCTTGGCCGCGCCGGTCGTGGTGGGGATGATGTTCTGACCCGCGCTCCGGGCGCGACGCAGGTCCTTGTGCACGACGTCGAGGACGTTCTGGTCATTCGTGTAGGAGTGGATCGTGGTCATCAGCCCGGACTCGATGCCGAACGCGTCCAGGATCACCTTGGTCGGCAGCGCCAGCCCGTTGGTCGTGCAGCTCGCGTTGCTGATGATGTCGTGCTTCGCGGAGTCGTAGGCCGCCTCGTTGACGCCCAGGACGACCGTGAGATCCTCGTTCTTGGCCGGCGCGGTGATGATCACCTTCTTCGCGCCACCGGCGCGATGCGCCGCGGCCCGGGTCGCGTCGGTGAAGATCCCGGTCGACTCGATGACGATGTCGACCCCGAGGTCGCCCCAGGGCAGTGCGGCCGGGTCCTTCTCGCTGAAGGCGCGGATCTTCTTGCCGTTGACGGTGATGGCATCCTCGCCCGCCGTCACCTCGCCGTCGAACCGGCCGTAGGTCGAGTCGTACTTCATGAGGTGGGCATTCGTGGCGACCGGGGCCAGGTCGTTGATCGCCACCACCTCGAGCGAGTCCGGATGTCGCTCGAGAATGGCCTTGAGGGTCTGCCGGCCGATGCGGCCGAAGCCATTGATGCCGATGCGGGTGCTCACCGAGATTCCTCCATCTGGGTCGTTGCGCCGGAGGCGAGGTTCTCGCCGGCCGGCGAGCGGCGGTAGGCAGGGTCGTAGAGACGCTCGTTGACGATCGGCAGCGAGCCGATCAGCGACACGTCATCCCCGAAGCGCGCCGGTGCGAGGCGCACTCGGCGTGCCGGTCCGGGGTACGCGCGACGATCGATCTCCTGGCGCGCGACGTCCAGGATCCGCGGACGGTGGGCCGCAATGCTCCCCCCGATCACGATCACCTGAGGATTGAGCGCCATGACCAGACTCGCACAGAGTGCGCCTACCGCAACGTAGGCTCGTTCATAGACCGCCCGGCATGCGGTGTCGCCGGCGTCGGCCGCCTGGGCCACGAGCGCGGCGTCCACCGCCTCCGTCGTGGCGGCGAGCGTGGCAAGGATGGGTGCCTCGCCTCGCTCCAGCAGCAATCGTCCCTCCCGGGCGATGGCGGTCCCAGAGCCGATGGCCTCTGCATGGCCGGGCATTCCGTCACCGCACAGCGGGCCATCCAGGGCGATCGTCATGTGACCCACCTCCCCCGCGGTGTTGTCGCTGCCCTGCAGCGGCTCGCCCCTGGCGATGATTCCGCCACCGATGCCGGTCGAGATCGTGATGTAGATCGCGTCGTCCGCGTTGCGGGCCGCGCCGAATCGCCATTCGGCCATCATCGCCACGTTCGTGTCGCGCTCCAGGAGCGTGGGGAGCCCGAGCCGCTGCTGCACCCGGTCGGCAAGGGGGATGTCAACCCAGCCCGACAGGTTGGGCGGAGCCACCACGATCCCGCGCCATGGATCGAGCGGACCAGGCGAGGAGATGCCCACGCCACAGACCGGTTCGAGACCCAGGGAGGCGCTCAGGGCCCGCACCTGGTCGGCCAGGACGCAGATCCGCTCGATGACGGCGTCCGGTCCCTCCTCGTCGCGCGTGGGGACCGCGCTGCGGGCCGAGACGGTCAGGTCGGGGGCGACGTGCGCCGCCCGGATCTGGGTGCCGCCAAGATCGATCGCCAGGACCGGCTGGGCGGCTGCTGCATCCACGGGACCCCATTCTAGCGATCCCGGAGACGCGACCGGCCGCCGGGCCTGCCCGCGGATGACTCCACGGGCGGCGGCCTGGCGGCCGGTCCTGCACAAACGGTCTGCCGGCGCTCGCCGGCAGACCGTCAAGAAGCTGTTCTTCTGCGACCTGCTGGCTCGGTCAGCCGCCGATCTTGAACATCTTGGTGCCGCAGACCGGGCAGGTGCCCTCGGTCGCCGGCTTGCCGTTCTTCATGGTGATCTTGTGCTCATTGGACATGTCGCGCTTCGCCTTGCACTTCACGCAGTAGGCCTGGGTCGCCATCGGTATGGTGCCTCCTTCATGTCCGGCATCGTCCGTGACGGCGCCGGGTTGTGCGGTTTGCTGCTACCTGCCGCTCCGGCCGACCAGCGCCGACCATCTCGCAAGGGCGTCTTCTCCGTCGCCGGAGTCGAGCTCCCACAGCAGGTGGATGCCGGCCAGTCCGGCATCGATGCAGCGTGCCTCAGCGGCCTCCTTCGCCGCGCCTTCCGGGAATGTGCCCTCGAGCCGCTGCGCGAAGACCGCGCAGACGGTGCCGGACCGCAATCCCGCCAGACCCGCCAGCACGAAAAGCGCTGACGATTCCATCTCGAAGTTCGCGACGCGCTGGCGCCGCAGCTCCTCGACGAGGTCAGGATAGCGAACGGGGAGCGTGCGCATGGCGCGTCCCTGTCCCGCGAAGAAGCCGGACGCCGTCGCCGTGAGGCCAACGTGGTAGCGAAACCCGAGCTGGCGGCAGGCCATCTCGAGCGCCCAGACCACGTCGCGGTGGGCGATCGCCGGATATCCCTCGTGGACGTAGAACGCCGTCGTGTTCTCGAGGCGCACGGCGCCGTACGAGATCACCAGGTCCTCCACCCCGATCTCCGGTTGGATCGCCCCGGAGGAGCCGATGCGGATGAACGTGGGCCGATCGGTGATCTCCATCACCTCGGCGAGCACGATCTCCACGTTGTCGGTCCCGATCCCGGTCGACATCACCGACAGGGGCATGCCCCGGTACGTCCCGGTGGCCGTGGTGATCTCCCGGTTGCTGCGCTCGAGCTCCACGGCGTCAAAGTGCGCCGCGACCTTCGCCACGCGACCCGGATCCCCGGCCAGCAGCACGTACTCGGCGAGCTCGCCTCGGTCGAGACCTATGTGGTACTGGCGCGTTCCGGTGCGCGGCGCGTCCGCCTGGGTGCGCTGGGTCACGGCAGCAGCAACTCCTCCTTCGTTTGACCGGCCGACGAGATCGGCGCGGAGTATACGCCCCCTCGTGCTGCGAGCGAGCGTGACGCCGAGCGTGGAGGAGGTCGCGCCGCCACGGGCGGGACGGCGGCTCAGCCGTCCCCGTCGCCGCCGTCCCCGCCGTCCCCGGCACCGGTGAGGGCGGTTCGCGCCATCACCCCCAGCCGCTCGAAGGCCCCGCTTCGCCAGCCGATCGCCCCGAGTGCCACGCAGAGGGCCGCGCCGAGCAGCAGCAGGGCGAGGCGGGCCGACGACAGGTGGGCAGCCGCCAGAACCACCTCCCGACTGGAGCCGGGGGGGCCCACCGGACCCGACGCGGCGATGGCGCCGCCCGTCCCCGTCCCGGTCCGGGGGCGGACCGCCAGGGAGCCACCACGGACCGCCGGGCTCCGGGGGGCCGTCGCGGTCGCCTTCGGTCGCGAGGGAGCCCCGTGCGCGCCGGACGCAGGGCCGTCCGCGCTCTGGCCGGCCGCGCTCGCGGCGGGTGTCACGACGCGGAGGTCACCGGCGCTTCGCGGCCAGATTCGATAGCCGCGGGTCGGCAGAGATCCCGTCGTGACCTGGCCCAGGACTCCGGCGATCTCGACCGAGTCTCCCTTCGCGACGAGGGCATCGGGCAGCCCGGCCGCGGCGAAGAGGGTGACCCGAAGCGGACCGGAGCCGTCATCGACGGTGAACGCGGCGTTGCCGGCGGTCGAGCGGGACGGGGCCGAGGTGACCACGCCGCGCACGATGACCAGGAGCGCCTCCTGCGCCTCCCCCAGTCCGCCCGTCATCCCGGCACGCGCAGCCGGCTCGTCCTGCATCCCGAGCACGAGCGGGGGCTCGTCGCTGCGGATCGTCGCCATGCCCGACTTCGTCGACCGGGTTCCGACCACCTCGACGAGGGTGCCGCGGCGCAGCGTCCCGGCGTCGTCGCCCATGCGCAGCACGATCGCACCCGAGGCGTCCTGGATCACTGCGGTCGGATCGTCCACGAGCCCGTTCGGCAGCGTCACGACGCCGCGCACCCGCAGGTGGTCTCCCGGCGCCGCGGCACGCGCGGCCGCGATCGTGACGAGGTCCGCAGGGACCGATGGCGACGGGCTCGCCGATCCGGAGGGCGCCGGCGACCCGGAGGGGGTCGGGCTCGGCGAGGCGGAAGGCTCCAGTGCCCGCACGTCGCCCGGATCGCGAGGCTGCACGCGGTAGCCCGCCGCACCCGTCCCGCTCGAGTCGCGCTGGCCGACGACCCCGACCACCGTCAGCCACGCCCCGCGCAGCCAGCTCGTGGTCTCGATCCCGCTGCCGGCGGCGACCAGGACCCGCACGGCGCCGGTTCCGTCGTCGATCTCGAAGGCGAGGCCGCTCGAGAGCGTCGACGGCGCACCCTGGATCGCGCCGCTCACGGCGACGAGCCGGCACTCGAACGCTTCGCCCACGTCCCCCGTCGCTGCCGTCACGGGCTCCGGCTCGGTGCTTGCGCCTTCGACACCGAGGCCGTCGGCGCCGACTCGCAGGGTCCGCTGCGCATAGCGGTCCTCGACGGTCCCAACCGCGTCGATCCGGTCGCCCCGTGCGAAGGTCGCGCCGTCGGCCAGCACGGCAATGCCCGCGCTCCCGTCCGTGACGCACGCACCGCCGTCGGCGAAGCCCGCGTCCATGAGCGAGATGCCCGAGATCCGCGCTTCGCTTCCGTCCGGGAGCGCCCGCGCCTCCGCGATGGCGAGGGGGGCGGGCCCGGAGGACGACGTCGGCGCAGGGGTCGGGGTGGGTGTCGCGGTGGGCGTCGAACTGGGTGTGGCGCTGGCCGTTGGGGAGGAGGTGGTGGTGGGGGTGGCAGCAGGCGTCGCCTCGGGCGACGACGAGGGCGTTCCGGAGGGAGCGGGCGATGCGGATGGCGGGACCGGGTCCGCGGCCACGTTCTGCGGGTCGGGAACGGGATTCACCACGCAGTCCGTGGCGTTGTCGTCGGTGTCCTGGCCGGAGCCGAGCGAGCCACCGGGCAGCCGTTCCAGGCTTTCGCCGGCGGCAGGGGCGGGCGCCGCCCCTCCCTCGAGCCACGCCGTCGCCGTGCCCCAGCCGACGGCGTCCACCGGGCTGGCGTCCGCGGCGATCCGCAGCGCGACGCTGCCGCCGGCCGCCGCCATCCCGTTCGCATAGGTGAGATCAGCCATGGCGGCGTAGGCGCCGGCCTCGTTCGCCAGCAGCACGTGGGCGTGGGCAGGCACCTCCTGGGCTCCGGCATCCCAGCTCGCCTTCCTGGTGACCGTCGCACCGCTGGCGCTGACGTAGACCAGCTCCAGCCCGTCGAGCAGGAGCGGACCGGCGGTCGGGTTGTAGAGCTCCACGAACTCATCCGATGCCCCGGTGCCGCCCGTCATCACCTCGCTGATGACGAGGTGCGCCGGCGGCCCGCCGCCGGCATCGGTCCCCAGTGCCGCCGGAAGCAGGTGCGCCAGCGCGGGACTGATGGCGGCGCCGGCAATGAGCAGACCGGACAGGGCCGCGAGCCACGCCCGCCGGCGGGTCGGGAGCGAACAGATGGACATTGGGGCACACCTCGGCGTTCCGGAGGCTCGCAGGCAGCCTCACAGCCTGACGACGTGCGCTTACGCGGCGCTTAGCGCCGGCTTCGATCGGCGGGAAGGCGTCCGCAAGGCGGACACCCCGCACGCTCCCCGAACGGCTCGCGTACACTCGGGTTCCTATGCCGAACCGAACCAACGCCAGCGAGAACCGCGCGGAGGCGCGCCGCCGCGCGCGACAGATCGCCCGCGGCGAGACCGACGACGCCTGGAACCAGCAGAGCGAGGCCCAGCCGGAGGAGCAGCGCAAGCCGGGGCTGCTCGAGCGGATCATCCCGCCCGCACCTCCGTTGCGAGGCAAGCCCGATCCCCTGGCGGGCTTCGCGTACAGCGGCCGCTGGCCGCGCATCGCCACCGGCCTGTACCTGCTGCGCCGGAATCCCCTCGCGTGGGTCGTGCCCGGTCTCGTGTGGGGCGGCCTGGCGATCGCGATTCCCGTCCTGTCGCAGAACAGCCTCGGTTTCCTGGCCGTGAACATCACGCAGTACGTCGCGCTCATCGCCGCCGGCTGGGTCGGATGGCAGCGCCCGTGGCTGTACGGCGTGATGGCCGCGCTCCTGGGCCTGGCGCTGTGGACCGTCTACGTCGGGATCTTCCCGGACCAGTTCGTGACCGCCGGCTCCGCCCGCCCGAACGTGGCAGCGCTGGGGGTCTACTTCGCCTACCAGGCGCCGGTCCAGCTGCTCCTCGGCTTCGTCGCCGGCTGGTACGGCGGGTACCTGCGCCGCCGTCTGGCGAGCCCGCCGCCGGAGCAGCGCAGGCGGCGCTGAGCGCGAAGTTCGTCGTCTGCGCGTCCGCGCCGGTCGGTTGGCACGCCGCGTGCTTTCTCTGTGCGGCCAAGACGCGTCCGGTGGTGACGGACCCCGTTCAACGTCGAGCGACGGCGCCGCCAACGGAAGCTCGGGCCAGAGGCGGCCCCTGACACCGCCGCTCAGGACGGGTTCGTCCACCCGGACGCGTCTTCAAAAGAGCCGCCGTGGCCCGGGAACCCTCCGTACCGGGGCTGCGGCGGCTCTTTTCCGCCCGGCGCCGCACGTCAGTGACGATGCGCGGCCAGCGCCTCCGCCGCCGAGGCGCTCGCGACCGCATACTCGGCGGCCAGGCCCAGCACCTCGCCGGTCGAACGCATCTCCGGCCCCAGGACGCCATCCACGCCCGGCAGCCGCCACAGCGAGTCGACCGGTGCCTTCACCGCCACGAGGGGGCCGTCCGGAGCCAGCCCCGGGCTGAGGCCGACCTCGGCCAGGGAGGCGCCGAGCGCACATCGGACCGCAGCTGCCACCACGTCGCGTCCCGTCGCCTTCGCCACGATCGGCACCGTCCGCGAGGCGCGGGGGTTGGCCTCGATCACGACGATGCGCCCGTCCGCGGCGGCGATCATCTGGACGTTGAGGATGCCCCGCACTCCCAGGGCGGTGGCGATCCGGCCGGCGGCCTGGGCGGCGAGCTCCTGGACCGCGCGCGGCAGGTTCTGCGGCGGGAGCACGGCGACCGAGTCGCCGGAGTGCACGCCGGGCGGGTCGAGCTGCTCGAGGATCCCGGGGACGCACCAGTCCGTGCCGTCGCTGATGGCATCCACGTCGAGCTCCACGCCGTCCACCAGCTCGTCGACCCGCAGCGGCCAGCCGATCCCGGAGGCGAGATAGGCGGTGAGGTGGGCCTCGTTCCTGATGACGGCGATGCCCCGACCCCCGATCACCCAGGACGGCCGCACGATGACCGGCAGGCCCAGCTCAGCGATGGCGGCCCGCAGCCCGCGCTCGTCGGTGGCCAGCATGCCGGAGGGACCCTCGAGCCCGAGCTCCTCGAGGAGATGCGCGAACCGTTCGCGATCTTCCGTCGTCTCGATCGATTCGGCGGTGAGCCCGGCGACCGGGACGTTCGCGTAGGCGAGGTCCTTCGCAAGGTCGATCGCGGTCTGGCCGCCGAAGGTGAGGACCACGATGGGTGGCTCCCCGGTCAGCGCCCGCTCGTGGTCGATGACGTCCAGGACGCTCTCCGTGTCGAGCGGCTCGAAGTAGAGACGGCTGCACGCGTCGTAGTCGGTCGAAACGGTCTCGGGGTTGTTGTTGATGACGACCGCGTCGAGGCCGAGCTGGCGGATGGCCCAGGCGGCCCGCACCGAGCAGTAGTCGAACTCGATCCCCTGGCCGATGCGGATCGGTCCCGACCCCACCACGATGACACTCCGACGCTCGGCGGGAGGCGGGACCTCCGGGAGCGAGTACGAGCTGTAGAAGTACGGCGTCTCCGCGGGGAACTCGCCGGCACACGTGTCGACCCGCCGGTACGACGGGAAGATCCCCGCCCGCACCCGTGCGCGCCGGATCGCCGCGGGCGGCACACCGGAGAGCGCCGCGATCTCGGCGTCGCCGAAGCCGGCGCGCTTCGCCTCCAGGAGCGAGACGCCCTCCAGGCCCCGCTCGGCCTCCACGAGCTCCGCCATCCGCTCGGTGAACCAGGGCGCGATCCCGGTGAGGCGGGACAGCGCCGCGGCATCGGCGTGGCCGTGGCGCAGGAGGGCGACGAGGCGCCAGAGCCGGGTGTCGGTGGCAGCCAGGAAGCCCTCCAGGTCCGATGGCGGCCCGTCCTCGAGCCCCCACGCCGGGTCCTCCCAGAGCCAGCCGCGTCCCCGCGGCTCGAGCGAGCGGACCGCCTTGAGGAGCGCAGGGCCGAACTCCCGGTCGATGGCCATCGCCTCGCCGGTCGCCTTCATCTGGATGCCGAGCGAGCGATCCGCGGTCGGGAACTTGTCGAACGGCCAGTGCGGCAGCTTGACCACGACGTAGTCGACCGCCGGCTCGAACGCCGCGGATCCTCCGCCGGTCGCGGGGTTCGGCATCTCGTCGAGGCGGCGCCCGAGCGCGATCAGCGCCGCGAGCCGCGCGATCGGGTAGCCGGTGGCCTTGCTGGCGAGCGCCGACGAGCGGCTGACGCGCGGGTTCACCTCGATGACCCGGTAGTCGTCGTGGTCGGGCGAGACAGCGAGCTGGACGTTGCAGCCGCCCTCCAGCTTCAGCGCCCGCACGATCTTCAGGGCGCAGCGGCGCAGCGACTGCACGAGCGGATCGGGCAGCGTCTGGATGGGCGCGACGACGATCGAGTCGCCGGTGTGGACCCCCATCGGGTCCAGGTTCTCCATGCCGCAGATCGCGATCGTGGTGTCCGCGCCGTCGCGGAGCACCTCGAACTCGACCTCCTTCCAGCCCAGGAGGCTGCGCTCCACGAGGACCTGGTGGATGGGGCTCATGGCCAGGCCGTGGGCGATCCGCTCCCGCGCCTGCGCGGGGTTGAAGGCGAAGCCGCCGCCGCCGCCGCCCAGGGTGTACGCGGGCCGGATCACGACCGGCGCGGCCAGGGCCTCGACGAAGCGCATGCCGTCCTCGAGCTCCTCGATCACCGCGGACTCCGGCACCGGCTCCCCGATCCCGGTCACCAGCGAGCGGAATCCGCCCCGGTCCTCCGCCGCCCGAACCGCGTCGAGGGGCGTCCCCAGGACGCGGACCCCGCAGCGTTCCAGGACGCCCGCGTCGTCGAGCGCCACCGCCAGGTTCAGGCCGGTCTGTCCGCCGAGCGTGGGGAGCAGGGCATCCGGGCGGTGCTCCTCGATGATCCGCGTCACGTTCTCGAGCGTGAGCGGACCGATGATGACGGTCCCGCCGACGTCGGGGTCGGTCATCACCGTGGCCGGGTTCGAGTTCACGAGAATCGTCTCCACCCCCTCGGCCCGAAGCGCGAGGCAGGCCTGCACCCCGGCGTAGTCGAACTCCGCCGCCTGCCCGATGACGATCGGCCCCGATCCGATGACGAGGACGCGCCGCAGGTCGCTCACGCGGGCGGCGGGGTCCGCCCGAGGGCGGCCGAGGTGGCGAGGTCGAAGACGCGGGCGGCGTCGATTGGTCCCGGCGCACCCTCGGGGTGGAACTGGACCGAGGTGATCCGCCCCGAGCGGTGGACGAGGCCCTCCACCGTCCCATCGTTGAGGTCGCGGTGGCTCACGCGGTATCCGGCCGCCTCCAGGGCGGGCCCGTCCGTGACGGCCACCTCGTGGTTGTGCGCGCCGATGTCGACGCGTCCGCTGTCGAGCTCGATGACCGCGTGGTTGCCACCGTGGTGGCCGACCGCCAGCCGTCGCGTCTCGGCGCCCGTCGCGAGCGCGAGGAGCTGGTGACCCAGGCAGATCCCCAGGATCGGCGGGCCTCCCGCGACCGCCGTCGCGGCGATCTCGCGCACCGCGGCGATCTGCGGCGCCATTCGCGACGGGTCGCCTGGACCGGGCGACAGAACGACGAGGTCCGGGCGGTGCGCCGCAACGTCCGCCGGCGTGGCGTCAGGCGGCAGGACACGCACCGCCAGCCCGCGGTCCGCGAGCGCGGCGAGCAGCGAACGCTTGACGCCGTAGTCGACGAGCACCACGCGAGCCTGCGGCGAGCCGGGCGGACCGACCTCGTACGGCTCGCGAGTCGCCACCGCGCTCACGTGGTCGACCGACTCCCACCGGGTGCTGGCCCTCGCCTGCGCGACGGCATCGGCGTCGTCCGTGCCGTCCGGCCGGATGACGGCCCGCCGAGCCGCGCCTCGCCGCAGCTCGAGCGTGATCGAGCGGGTGTCGACGCCGGTCATGGCGGGGACGCCGGCCGCCCGCAGCAGCTCCTCGAGCGACCATCCCGGGCCGGCCGGCGGATCGACGAGGCGGCTCACCACGAGCGCGCGGGCGCGCACCTTCGTCGATTCGAGCTCGCTCGCGTCGATGCGGTAGTTGCCGGCCATGGGGTGCGTGAGGACCACGATCTGCCCCGCGTACGACGGATCGGTGAGGATCTCGCCCCAGCCCGTCGCCGCGGTGGTGAAGATCAGGTCGCCGTCCACCGGCACGGCGGCGCCGCGCAGGAGGCCGTGGTGGACGGTTCCGCCCTCGAGGGCCAGGAGCCCGGGAAGCGGATCCGGCACCGGGGAGACGGGTCTCGGATAGAGAAACGACGCCGGCCGCCGGGTGGCGGCGGGCGTCTTCGATTGCGGTCGCGTCGCGGTCTGCATCTCGCTCCTTTCCGGCATCACCGTGCCGGTCTTAAAGGACCGCCCACAGTCTAGCGCATCCGCGGCCTAGAATCGGCCCAAACACCGAGCGGCCACGAGGAGACTTCCGAGATGAGCGTCCGCACCGCGACCCCCGCCGCGACCTCCGCCCCGACCCTGGCCGATGCCCTGGCCGGCCCCCTGGCCGCCTCCATCCTCCGGGACGCCCTCCTGGTCGTCGGTGGCGCGGCTCTCACCGCGCTCGCCGCCCAGGTCTCGTTCACGGCCCCCTGGACGACCGTCCCCTACACCCTGCAGACCGGTGCCGTGCTCCTGGTCGGCACCGCGCTCGGCCTCCGGCGCGGCGCCGCTGCCATGGCGCTCTACGTCCTGGCCGGCATGGCCGGCCTGCCGGTCTTCGCCGGCGGCGACGCGGGGATCGGCCGGCTGCTCGGTGCCACCGGCGGCTACCTCATTGGCTTCGTGGTCGCGGCGGCGCTGGCGGGCCGCCTCGCCGAGCGGCGCTGGGATCGGCGACCGCTCTCGACGGCGTGGCTGATGGTGCTCGGCACGGCGCTGATCTACGTGATCGGCGTGCCGGTCCTCTCGCTGGTCGCCGGTCTCGACCTTCCGACCGCGGTGCGCCAGGGTGCGCTCGTCTTCCTGCCCTGGGACGCGCTCAAGGCGCTCGCCGCCGCCGGCCTCCTGCCGCTGGCCTGGCGTCTCACCGGCGAGGCCTGAGCGCTCCCCGCGTCGCCCCGCCCCGCCGGGCCTCCCCGCGTCACGCCTCCGGGACGTGCGTCTGCGCCGGTGTCCGCCGCAGGAGCCCCGTCCGCAGGAGGACGAGGACCAGGATCGTGAGGACGAGGACGATCGGCAGGCCCACGATCGCGAGCCAGATGCCCACGGTCACCAGTCCCTGGCCGAAGCTGAGCAGCGCGCCGACCGCCGCCGAGAGCGTCGCGCCGGGATCCCATCCCGAGGAGGCCGCCTGGATCGGCTCCGCCTGCGGCTGCAGCGTGACGGTCAGCGTGGCCAGGGAGGCCTGGTTCGTGAGCTGCTTGAGCTGCGCGGTGAGCTGTTCGATCTGGCCCTGGACGTCGTCCAGCCGGGACTGGATGGCCAGGATGTCCTCGATCTTCGTGGCCTTCGTCATCAGCGTGCGGTACTGGGCCTCCGAGGACGCCAGGTTCTGGAGGCGGGCGTTGAGGTCCACCACGCTCGAGGTGACATCCTCCTCGCGGGTCGCCTCCACGAGCACCTTGTCCCCGATCTCGTGCAGGCGGCTCAGCGCGTCGTCGAAGCGCGCGGCGGGGATGCGCAGCGTGAGGGTCGCCGCATCCTGGAGCGTCCCGGCCTGGGCACCACCCACGTAGCCGCCCAGCTCCACGGTCATGGCCCGCACCCGGCTCGTCGCGTTCGCCACGTTGGCGACCTGCAGGGTCACCTCGCCGGTCTTCACGATCTGCTGCTGGATGCTCGCGTACTGGGCGTCGCCCGAGGCGGCACCGCCGTTGGCGGCAGCTGACGGGGCAGCCGCGGCTGCCTTCTGGTCGGCGACCGAGCGCACGTCGGCACCGGCGGGCGCGTACTCCGACCCCGTGCCCCCGGAGGCGCAGGCGGCAAGGATGGCGCCGATGGCGATCAGCGCGAACGCCGCGCCGGCGACACGACGGCGTCCGGGCGCCACGCGCCCGGATCCGGCCCGGATCTGTCGAATGCGGTTCATGGGGTGGCTCCTCGCTGGCACCGTTGCTAGGTGCCGGTAGGACGCCGCTGCCGCCGCATCCGTTCCCCTGCGGACCGGAACGGTCCGCTACGATCCCGCCATGAGCACGAGCGCCCGACCCCATCCGCTCGACGACGAGGGGACGCGGGCCAGCCTTCCGGCAGACGACTTCGACCCCGACTGGATTGCCGGCCACCTCGCGGAGGAGCGCCGCCGCGCCAGCCTGCTGGGCGAGGTCCGCGAAGCGATCTTCGGCGCGCAGGACGGGCTGGTCAGCACCCTGGCGGTGGTGAGCACCGTGGCCGGCGCCTCCGCGGACCGCTTCCCGGTCCTCATCGCCGGGATCGCCTCCGGCCTCGCCGGCATCTTCAGCATGGCCGCCGGCGAGTACATGTCGAGCAAGAGCCAGAAGGAGATCTTCGAGGCCCAGATCGTCGGCGAGCGCGCGGAGGTGGCCGAGCGGCCCGGCGAGGCCGAGGCGGAGGTCGCCTACATGCTCGAAGAGGAAGGGCTGCCGGCAGACGAGGCCCGCTCGGTGGCCGGCATCTTCGCCGCCTCCCCCGAGGTCCTGCTCAAGACGATGGTCGAGAAGGAGCTTGGCCTCACCGGCGAGCACGCCGAAGGGTCGCCGGCGCAGGGCGCGCTGGTGATGGGCGTCTCGTTCGGCATCGGCGCCGCGGTGCCGATCCTCCCCTACCTGGTGCTCCCGATCCGGTCCGGCATCGTGGGCAGCGTCATCGCCACGGCGCTCGTGCTCTTCGCCATCGGTGTCACGAAGTCGCGCTGGACCCATCGCGGCTGGCTCCGATCGGGCGTGGAGATCCTGGCCCTGGGGGCGTTCGCGGGCGTGGCGGGCTACTTCTTCGGCACGCTCCTGCCGATGCTGCTCGGAGCACCCGGCGGCGGCTGACCCGGATCAGCCCCCGAGCAGCGTGACCCAGCCGATCCCGAGCAGGCTCGACGCGACGAAGAGGACGAACCGCACGACCCAGCGCAGGCCCGCATCCTCGGGGTCGGCGAGCTCGCGGGGAGCGACCACGAACATCGCGTAGAAGGCGGCCATTCCGCCGAGCAGCAGCACGCCGACGAACGCGGCGAAGCTCGCGTCGGCCCCGGCGAAGCTGCCCGCCACCTGGCCGATGTCGATCGATCCCAGGAACCGCGCGGCGAAGCCGTTGAAGTAGGCGGCGCTGACGAGGATGAAGGGGACCGCGAACAGCCGCCGCACCGGCGGCTGCACCACGGGGAGGTGGTCCGCGGCCATGGTCCCGACCAGGATCGCGAGGAACGCGATGCCGACCAGCCAGCCGCCGGACGCCAGGCCAAGGTTCGTCGCGGCGTTCTCCGCGCCCAGCGAGAGCCCGCCGATGAGCGGGCCGCAGATGACCCAGCGCGGCGCATCCTGCCCGGCGATCCGCACGCCCGGCTGGGCCGGGGGCCGGGTCAGGAGCGCCGCGATGGCGCCGCCCACCGCGACGAGCTCCGCAAGGCCGATCGAGGGGGTCGGGGCCGGCATCGGTCGAGCCGAAGGCCCCGAACCCCGCAGCCACCGCCGGGAGCGCCACGGACCACGCCGCAAGGGCGATGTCCTCGGAGCGAAGCCAGAGGCTCCGCTGCTCAGGATGGAGCGCGGAGGAGACGGTCACCGCTCGACAGCCGCGCGCTCACGGTGCGCAGCCAGCGTGGTGGATGGGCGACGAGCAGGTAGGCGACCGAGGCGAAGACCACGCCGCCGATGACGTCGACCAGGTAGTGGTCGCCGGTGAGGATGATCGAGAACGAGGCGAGGCAGAAGTACCCGAACGCCAGCCATCCGAGCCTCCCGAAGGCGTGTCGCAGGACGAGGAAGGAGAGGAACGGGTACGCCGCGTGGAGCGACGGGAAGGCGGCCACGCCGTTGGGGTTCACGTCGTAGAAGGTGTAGGTCGTGAGCCAGGTCCCGTTGAACCCGAGCGCGTCGGCCAGGGCGGTGAACGCGTCGGGCTTGAGGTACGCGATGACCGGCTGGCCGGACGGCCCGTTGAGGAAGCCGTCCTGGGCGGCCATCCAGGGTGGCGCCACCGGCAGCAGCAGGAAGGTCACGAAGCCGGTCATGGAGAGGACGATGAAGGCGGCCACGTAGCGGTAGAAGATCTGCCGGCGCCAGAGCCACAGCAGGAAGGCGGTGGCGATGGGCAGGACGAAGTGGAGCATGTACACGATCGTGGCCAGGATCGTCCACCCGTTCACGCCGTGGGTGGGGTCGAAGGCGTCCTGCAGGATCTGGCTGGGGAGGTGCCCGAAGGCGATGGCCCGCTCGACGGCGATCACATCGGTGACGTGGACGGGGAACCCCGCGTCGTCGGCGATGCCCCGCATGAGCTCGTAGGCCAGGAAGAGGATCACGAAGGGGATCCAGTCGCGCAGGAAGAGCAGGGGCCGTCCAAGGAAGAGGGCCACGAGACCGAAGGCGACCGCCAGGACGTCGGGCGTGATGCTGACCCCGCGGTCGATCATCAGGAAGACGACGAGCGCCGCGTAGGCGCCCACCATCACGTAGAGCAGCCGCTCGTTTCGGCGTCGTGCCTTCGCGGCGGGGGGCTCGGTGGCGTGGGCCGTGGGCTCGGTGGCGTCGGTCGCGGATTCGGTGACCGAATCGTCGAGCTGCCGGCCGGCGTGCGTGCCGGTGCGCTCCATCCGGTGCAGGGTACCCCAGCCGGCCCGCCTACATCCGCTCCTTGATGCCGGCGCGGATCAGCCACCAGTTCACCGGGTACGCGGTGGCGAAGCCGAGCAGCATGCCGATCTGCATCATGAGCCAGTAGACCGGCCCGTCCGGGTGAAGGTGCTGCGGGAAGAGGACCAGCTGGACGACGACCATCCAGCCGAAGAGGCCGACCTCGAATGCGGAGAGCGAGAGGGTGTCCGCCTTGAGCGCCGCGATGATCCCGGCGCGGACCCCCAAACCGCGCATCGGCGCGATCGAGAAGTACTGGAAGCCGATGCCGAGGGTGAAGGCGAGCGCGTAGTCGACACCGAGCTCCGGCCAGAGCGCCTGGCCCGCGAGCTCCAGCCCGGCCAGGGCGACGAGCGTGGCGCCGATGATGTCGCCCAGCGTGCAGCCGCCGCCGCAGTGCATGACGCCCACCGCCACGGCGACCGGAAACGGGTGCTCGCGCCTGCCGTGCTCCTCCTGCCAGCGGGGACTCTTCGGGCGGCCGACCACCCGGTACGCCCACAGCCCCACCGGCCCGGCATAGAGGGCGGTGATGGGCCAGACGGCCTCCATCACGCCCATCCGCTGGCGATAGCCCCGGCCGTAGATGTCGAAGAGGATCGCCGCCGCGCAGGCGACGGCGACCACCAGCGAGATCCAGGCGATGACGACGAGCCAGTAGGGCGGCACGTCGTCCCCGGTCTGCAGGCCGAATGCCAGCCGCAGGCCGGGGACGCGAACGAAGCCGGACCACGCAGCGGCGGGTCAGCGGAAGAGGCGCTGCTGCTTCGCGAGGGGCAGGCGCGTCTCGCGGCGCTCCTCGGCGACCACCGCATCCACGGGACGGATCCGCCGCGCGACGACGTTGAGCACCTCTCCGGAGACCTGCAGCGTCCCGTCGATCACCAGCAGCGGGTGGCGGTGGAGCAGCGCCCGGTACTGCGTGTAGACCTGCGGCCGGACGGTGACGTTGATCATCCCCGTCTCGTCCTCCAGGGCGATGAAGACGAAGTTCTTGGCGGTCATGGGATGCTGGATGCTCACCGCCAGCCCCGCCATGCGGACCTGCGAGCGATCCCGCTGCCGCCCCGCCTGGGCGATCGTCAGCACCCCGCGGGCACCAATGCGCTCGCGGAAGAGCTCCACCGGGTGCGCCGTGGGGGACAGGCCCAGCTCCCGGTAGTCGGCGGCGATGCGTTCCGCGAAGGTCATGGCCGGGAGGCTCGCGCCCAGCGCGCGCTGCGCGTCGTCGGTCAACCCCAGGGCAGGATGGGCAGGGTCGGCATCGGCCAGGGTGGTGCGGAGCTGCCAGAGCAGCTCGCGGCGGCCGGCATCGGTCCAGTCGAAGGCACCGATGGCGATCAGCCGCTCGACCACCTGCTCGCCCAGCCCGGTTCGCGCCACGAAATCGCGCACGCCCGTGTACGGACCGATGGCGCGCTCCGCCTCCAGCCGCTCGCGGACCCCCTCGTCGATCCCCTTGACCTGGCGCATGCCAAGGCGCAGGGCGTAGTCCCGGCGCAGGTCGCCGGAGTCGCCGATCCGCTCGACGTCGTGCTCCCACCGCGAGGCGTTGACGTCCACAGGCAGGACCCGCGCCCCGTGGCGCTTCGCGTCGCCCACCAGCACGGACGGCGAGTAGAACCCCATCGGCTGGTTGTTGAGCAGACCCGCGAGGTAGTGGACCGGGTAGTGAAGCCGCAGCCAGGCGGTGTCGTAGGTGATCTTGGCGAAGGCCGCGGCGTGGGCCCGGGCGAAGCCGAACTCCGCGAAGGCGGAGCAGCGTTTGAAGAGCTCCTCGGCATCGGGTTCGGTCAGGCCGGTGCGCATGGCACCGTGGACGAAGCGGTCGCGCTCCGCCTGCATCTTCTGATGGCTGCGGTGCGAGCCCATGGCCTTGCGGAAGATGTCCGCCTCGACCGCGGAGTAGCCGCAGACGGCGATGGCGATCTGCATCACCTGCTCCTGGTAGAGGATCACGCCCAGGGTGTCGTCCAGGATCGGCTCCAGGCTGGGGTGGAGGTAGGTCACCGGCTCCTGTCCGGCGCGCCTGCGAAGGTAGGGATGGACGGCGTTGCCCTGGATGGGACCGGGACGGATGATCGCCACCTGGACCACGAGGTCCTCGAAGCGCTCCGGTCGGGCCTTGGGGAGCGCCTGCATCTGGGCGCGGCTCTCGATCTGGAAGATGCCCACCGTGTCGGCGGTGCGGATCGTGGCAAAGACCTCCGCGTCGTCGTGGGGCAGGGAGTCCAGGTCCGGGCGCTCGCCGGTGTCGCGCTCGACACGGTCCAGGACGTCGCTCACCACGCCCAGGGTGCGGAGGCTGAGGAGGTCGATCTTCACCAGGCCCAGCGCCTCCACGTCCTCCTTGTCGAACTCCGTCACCACGCGGCCGGGCATGCTCGCGCGCTCGATGGGGACCAGGTCGATCAGCGGGGTCCTCGTGACGAGCATGCCGCCCACGTGGATCCCCAGGTGGCGCGGGAAGCCGTCGATCTCCGCGCAGAGGGCCAGCAGCCACTGCCAGCGGTTGCGCGGCCGTGCGTGGAGGCTCGCGGGTCCGTCCCCGGTCCCGCTGTCCCCGGCTGTCACCCCTGCGGTATCACGCGGAGTACTCACGGAGCGCGAAGATGCGTCTTCTCGCGCTCCCTGAGCACCCGAGGTCGTCAAGGGACGCGGCCCGGCCGCTCCTGAGGCCTGTTCGTCCCGATCTCGCGCTCTCGTACTCCTGGGCATGCTCACGTGGGCTCTTTCGGCCAGGGCTCCCCGGCCGCGGCCGTCGCGGATCACCGGTGGACGGCGACGCTCCTCCACGAGCATCCCGCTCTCCGGATCCACGCGCACGTGCAGCTGCGGCCGCAGCTCGCTCACCCGGTGGAGGACCGGCGGGGGGTCGTTCCAGGGCCCGGGCGAGCCGTTGTCGCGCGGCGCCGGCACCTCGAGGGACGCAGCCGGCGGGGCATTCCCGTAGCGCTTCTGCTCCCAGCCCTCGTGCTTCACCGACACGATCGAGGTGTCGAGGACGCTCGGCCGCCGGGACGGATACCAGCCGCTCTCCGAGCAGGGACGGCCGTCGTGGTCGTTCGCCGCGTCGCCGGCCCGGCCATCGCGGCCGGAAGGGACGGCGAGCTCCTCCATGGGTACGCCAAGCTCGGTGAACAGCCAGGCGAACGATCCGTCCAGGGCCAGGTCGCGGGCCACGTCGGTCGCGTCGCGGGTGTCGAGCGCCTTGGCGATGGTGTCGATCGCCTCGGGCGGGAAGGCGAGCGCCTTGGCCACCTCGCGGACCGCGGAGCGCGCGCGGTAGGTGATGACGTTGCAGACCATGGCCGCGTGGTCGGCGCCGTAGCGCGCGTAGAGATACTGGATCACCTCCTCGCGGCGGTTCACGTCGAAATCGATGTCAATGTCCGGCAGCGCGCGCGCCTCGTTGATGAAACGCTCGAAGAGGAGCTTGTGCTCGATCGGGTCGACCTTGGTGATCCCCAGGCAGTAGGCCACGATCGAGTCGCCGGCGCTCCCCCGCCCCTGGCCGATGATCCCGTTCGCCCGGGCGAACTCCATGAGATCCCAGACGATGAGGAAGAACTCGGCGAGGTTCGTGCGATCGATGACGTCGAGCTCGTGGGTCAGCTGCTCCAGGGCCCGCCTGGTAATGGGCCGGTAACGGCGCCGTAAGCCCTCGTGGGCAAGCTCGTACAGGTATGAGAACGGCGTCTCGCCCTCGGGGACCGTGAAGCCCGGAAACCGGTAGCGCTCGAAGTCCATCTGGAGCCGGCATGACTGACCGATGGCGGCCGCGCGCGCCATCCCGTCCGTCCAGGCCCGGCGGGCGCGCGCGTCGGGCAGCCCTGCACCGATGGCGGCCAGCTCGCGTCCCGGCTTGAGGCGGTATTCCGCGTTCGGCAGGAGCAGCTCGCGCGCCTCGTCGAGCGTCGCGCCGTGGCGGATGCAGACGAGCACGTCCTGGAGCCGATGCCCGCCGGCCTCGGCGTAGTGGACCTCGTTGGTGACGACGGTCGGCAGGCCGGCCTCGTCGGCGAGCGCCGCGAGCGCAGAGACGAGCCAGTCGTCGTCCGGGCCGAGATGGTGGGAGAGCTCGATGGCGAAGTCGCCGTCGTCAAAGTGCGCGGCCCAGTCCCTGGCCGCCGCGAGGGCCTCGGCGCGCTCGCCGGCGAGGAGGCGGCGCGGGACGGCCCCGTTCCGGCAGCCGGAGAGGCCGATGATGTGGCCGCGCCCCTCGTCGAGGGCGGTCTCGACCAGCGAGCGCTCGAAGATGGGGTACTGCTTCTCCCCGGCGAGGTGGGCACGGCTGGCGAGCCGCGAGAGGGCGGTGTAGCCGACGGGGTCGCGCGCCAGGAGGACCAGGTGCTCGCCGGGGGCCGGCCCTGCGTGGAGCTCGCCGGGCCACCCGCGGCTGGCCTTCGCGCCGCGGATCGGGTCGTTGAGCTTGCGGCCGCGCCGGGCGAGGCGCAGCTCGCCCTCGCCACGGGGAACGGCGATCTCCAGGCCGATGATCGCCTCCACGGGACGCAGGCCCGCGGAGCGGGCGGCATCGGTCCGGGTCTGGGCGGCCGCCTTCCAGAGGCGGACCGCGGCGTACATGCCGGCATGGTCGGTGACCGCCAGGGCGGGCATCTCCAGGAGCGCCGCCTGCGCGACAAGATCCTCGGGGTGGCTGGCGCCGTCGAGGAAGCTGAAGTTGCTGTGCGCGTGGAGCTCGCAGTAGGCGTCCGGATCGGCCATCGGACGCTCCATGATAGAACGTCCGTTCTATTGAGGGAAGGGCTGAACACGGCGGAAACGCCAATCGCGTGCGGTGTCGGGGGGCTGTCGTGCGGCTGTGCAGACGTGCTGCACGAGTGGTCCCCGACATCGCGCGGTCTGGCAGGCCAGCCAGCCGTCCTCTCCACCGCGACAGCCAAGGTGTCACGCTGCCGGGCCATCCTGTGCCCATGACCGCCTCGACCCTCGTCCGCACCGACTTCGCCCTCAGCGCCCCCGGGCTCGACTTCTCCGTCTCCGTCCGCCTCCGGCGATTCGACGACCGCTGGCTGGCGGTGGCGGAGATCGGCGGGGAACCGGAGGTCGGCCTCGGCGGTACCGCCCGGCAGGCGCTGGAGGCCTCGCTGGCACCGCTCGGCGCGCATGCCGCCCGCGCCCTCCTGGCGGACCCCGGGCTCATGGCGCCCAGCCTGGAGATCGTGCGGCAGGAGCGGCGGAACGAGCGGGACGGCTGATCGTGGGCGGTGCACCGGCCTTGCTCACTCGTCGCCCTAGCCGGGGACCACCTCCACTGCCAGGCGCGGTCGCAGGGCCATGATGGCCACGGCCGGGATCGCCAGGAACAGCCCACCGAGGACCGCAAGCGTCGCGTAGCCGGCGAGCTGGAGGACGACCCCCGACGCGGCGCTGGCGACGGCGGCTGCGGTCCAGACCATGGTGTCGGTCATCCCCTGCAGGCGGATCCGCTCGGCCAGGTCGGCACCGCGGGTGAGCAGGCCGCTCCCCGCCACGAAGCCAAGGTTCCACCCGAAGCCGAGCAGGAAGAGGCCCAGGGTGAGGAGTGTGATCGCATCGGGCGGCGCAAGCGCAGCCAGGATCGCCGCGGCCAGCAGCGTCGCGAAGCTCGCGTAAAGGACCGGTATCGATCCGAACCGGGTTGCCAGGCGACCGGAGACGGGCGAGAGCGCAAACATGCCCAGCGTGTGGGCGCTGATGACGATGCCCACCGTGCCGATGTCGTGGCCGGTGTCCCGAACGTGGACGGGCGTCATCGTCATGATGAGCACCATCACCACCTGTCCGGCGACCAGGCCGAGGAGCGCGATCCGCACGCGTGCCTGCCCGAGCACGTCGCGCCAGGCCAGCGCGGGGGCAATGCCCGGCGAACGATCCGGCGGCGCCGTCGCCGGAAGGCGCGTGCGAGCGACGGTCGCCGCCAGGGCGAAGGCCAGGACCGCCAGCCCGAAGGCGCCCTGCAGCACCGTGAGCCCAAGCCGTTCGGCGAGCCAGCCCGCGGGCTGCAGCAGGTTGGGGCCGAGCACCGCGCCGACGGTGGAGGCCCACACCACGATCCCCACGGCGCGTGCACGCTCCTCGGCAGGGAGCGCATCCGACGCGGCATAGCGGGTGAGCTGGATGGCGGCGTTGCCGAGCCCGAAGAGCAGGCTTGCCACGATGAGGAGCGCGAAGGAGCTCGCCGCCAGCGATGCGACGGCGGTGACCGCGCCCAGCGCCCCGACGAGGTATCCGGCCACCAGGCCGCCGCGGCGGCCGCGTCGCGCCATCAGCGCCGAGAGGAGCCCCGCTCCGAGCGCGGTGCCCGCCACGCCGACGGCGTTCGGCACCCCGGAGAGGCTCGCGGAGCCGGTGATCGACCGGGCCGCGAGCGCAGCCGCGGTGAACGCGGCGATGTATGCGGTGCTCGCGCAGGCGACCCCGGCGACATAGGGCACGAGCCGCCGTGGAGCCGACGGACCCGTCGGGACGGTCGCGGCGGTCGCGGTCATGGCGGCATGATACGCAGATGACCGCCGCGCCCCGGTTGCGCGACCGCCTCGGACCGCTCGCCGAGGGCCCGTTCCGCATGCTCTGGCTGGGCCAGGCGACGAGCGCCGTCGGTGACGCGATGCTGCCGGTGGCGATCGCCTTCGCGGTCCTGGGGCTGGGCGGCGATGCGGCCGCCATCGGGCTGGTGCTCGCCTCGTTCACGACCCCGCGCCTCGTCTTCATCCTGGTTGGCGGCGTCTGGGCCGACCGGTTGCCGCGTCAGCTCGTCATGCTCGTCGCCGACGTCGTCCGCGGCGGCGTCGAGGCGGTCATCGCCATCCTGCTGCTGACCCAGACCGCGCAGCTGTGGCACCTCGCCGCCGGTGCCGCCCTCATCGGCGGGGCGACGGCGTTCTTCATGCCCGCCTCGACCGGCCTGATCCCCCAGGTCGTGAGCCCCGCCCGCCTGCAGCAGGGCAACGCGTGGATGAGCCTCTCGCGCAGCGCGACCGGGATCATCGGTCCGTCCCTCTCCGGGCTCCTGGTCGTGACGCTGAGCGTGGGGTGGGTCTTCGCCATCGATGCGCTGACGTTCGTCGTCAGCACCGTCTCGCTGCTCCTGCTCCGCGTGCCCAGGGCGGCCGAGCCCGCGCCGCGGCAGCCGTTCCTCGCCGAGATGGCGCGGGGATGGCGCGAGGTCGTGTCGCGCTCGTGGCTGCGCAGCGCCATCCCCGCGTTCGCCTTCACCAACGTCTGCCTCGCCCCGTTCTTCGTCCTCGGCCCGGTCGTCGCGCAGCGCTCCATGGGCGGGGCCGCGGACTGGGGTCTCATCGTGACCGCGCAGTCGGCCGGCGGCCTGCTGGGCGGGCTCATCGCGCTGCGCTGGCGCCCCGCACGACCCGTCGCCGCCGGGTTCATGATCGGGCCGCTCTTCTTCCTGCCCCTCTACCTCCTCGCGGGGCCCGCGGCGCTGGTGCTGATCCTGGGTGCCTCCCTCGTGGCGCTCGCCGGGATGGAGCTGGGGAACACGTGGTGGTACACCGTTCTCCAGCAGCAGATCCCCGCCGACCGGCTGTCGCGCGTCAGCAGCTACGACTGGCTCGTGTCGATCATCTTCCAGCCGCTCGGGTTCATCCTGGTGGGGCCCATCGCCGCGGCGGTCGGGACCTCGACCACGCTGCTTGGCGCCGCCAGCATCGGCGTCCTGGCCAATCTCACGGTCCTCCTCGTCCCCGCCGTGCGTGCCATGGGCTGGCGGGAGGAGCCGCCCGGCGGGCCGGGCGCGGCGCCGCCGGTGCCGGCGGGCGAGGGGCCTATGGCCGGATCGCTCGAGGTGGACTGATCAGACCCCCGGTGCCAGCGCCTCGAGGACCGGCAGGTGCTCGGTCGTCCCGTCGGGGGCGAGCGGAATGACCGCGACGTGGTCCGCGCCCGCGTCGTGGAGGGCGGACAGGGCCTCGCGCAGCTCGGCGGCCGGTCCCCAGGCGACCATGGCGTCGACGAGGCGGTCGCTGCCCGGCTTCTCCCAGTCGGCAGCGGTGAAGCCCTGCTCCGTCCAGCTCGCCTGGTAGTTCGGCGTGCGGAGATAGGGGGCGAGGTAGGCACGCGCCGCCGCCCGTGCCGTGCCCGGATCGCTCTCCAGGACGGCCGGCATGGTGACCGCGAGGCGCGGCCGCGGCCGGTCCACCGCGGCCGCCGCGCGATCCAGGAGATGCCGGGTCCACGCGACGCGCTCGGGCGTGACGAGGTACGGGAAGGCACCCTCGGCGTCGGTGGCGGCCAGGGTCAGCATCCGCTCGCGGAGCGCGGCCAGGATCACCGGCGGCTCCAGCGCCCCGTCGGCGGCGGTCGCCATCGGTCCCCGGTAGGTGGCGGACCGGTAGGCGTCCAGGAACTCCCGCATGCGGGTGAGGGGCCGGACGTACTCGTGGCCGCGCAGGCGGCCCGCGAGGTGCGCGTGGGAGACGCCCAGCCCCAGGACGAAGCGGCCGCCGGTGGCCTCGTGGAGGGTCTGGGCGGCCATCCGGGTCGTCTGCGCGTCATGGCCCCAGATGCTCACGATGCTCGTCCCGATGGTGGCGGAGCGCAGCTCGGCGGCGACCAGGCCCAGCAGCGTGAACGGCTCGCGGCCCACCGTCTCGGGTACCCACAGCGTGGCGTAGCCGAGCTCGTCGACGCGCCGCGCGAAGGCTCGTGCCTCGCCGATGGCGAGCGAGTCGAGGTGACCCCAGGCCCCGACCCGTCCGATCTCCGTCATGGGCTGATCCTACCCGTCCACGGGGAATCGGAAGCGCAGGAAGAGCTCGTCACCGCCGCGCAGCACCGAGACGAGGCGTGCCTCCCGGGGGGTCACGGCGAAGGGCGATCCGCCCGGCGGCGTTGCGAACATGGGCAGCCCGTCCGCCGCGAGGATGCGCGCCCCCGCCGTCCAGCACAGCTCGTCGAGGCAGCCGGCAACGAGGAAGGCGGTGTTGATGGTGGGGCCGCCCTCGAGGAGCAGCGAGCGCACGCCGCGCTCCGCGAGCCGATCGAGGAGCCAGGCCGGCTCCGGCCGATCCGTCGGTGCGATGAGGAGATCCGTGGCGCCGGGCAGCGGCGGTCCGCCCGGCACGGCGTGCGGGGAGTCTCTGCCCACCACGAGCAGGCGTGGCTGCCCGCGGTCGAACCAGCGCCGGTCGAAGGGCACCGCGAGGCTGCCGGCGATCACCACCGCGAGCGGCTGGCGCTGCCGCCCCTCCGAGGCGCGGCGAGCGGCGAGATCCTCCGGCAGCATCGACCAGAAGTCGGTCTTCCGCAGGGTGCCCGCCCCGCTGCCGACCGCATCGAAGGCCGACCGGTAGAGGCGCATGAGGCGGCGGTCGGCGCGGCCGGAGAGGCCCTCCGCCGTTCCGGCCAGCTGCGCACGCCCGTCGAGCGTGGTGACCATGTTCGTGGCGACCGGGATGCGTCCGGCCGGCGCGGGCGGCGGCGCGAAGCCGCGCATGGCCTCGTCCAGGTCGAGGTCGGTGGCGGGATCGGGCCAGAGTCGATCCACGCTGAAGGATTCGTGCACCACGCCCGAATGGTACGTGGCCAACAGCGGCCATACCGCTCCGCGCGGTCGCGGTGGTCGCGGTGGTCGCGGTGGTCGCGGTGGTCGCGGTGGTCCCGGTGGTCCCGGTGGTCCCGGTAGTCGCGCCACCCAGACGACCGGTGAACGGCACGTCGCGGGCCGCGCCGGTAGTCCCACTACCCAAACGACCGGTGAGCCGGTCGTCCTCGGTCAAATGGGTAGCCCCACTGCCAAGCGGCGCCCGTCCCGGCGGAGGGGGGCGCGCACGTCAGTCGAAGATGCGCTCGAGGTGCCAGGTGCCGCGGATCTCGTCCCAGAAGACGGTGCACAGCAGCCCGTCGCGGGTCACGAGCTTGAAGTAGCTGCGGGCCACCGGCTCGCGCCACCAGTCGTCGTCCACCCGCCAGCGGTTGCAGATCCCGACCTCGCCATGGGCCACGCCGTCGAGGCGGAGGCGGACCGGGGTGCCGTCGGCATCGGTCTGGACCTGGACGAGTGGATGGTGCTGGTAGAGGCGGGTCACGGCTCCTCCTCGGTCGGATCGGTCTCGTGGCCAAGTCCGGTGAGGCGCGAACGGCGCTCGGGAAGGGCGGCCCGCGGCCGGTCCGCCGTCGCACGCCACAGGCGGCCGGGGCCGAAGCGGGTGGCGAGCCGCTCCACCGACCAGCGCAGCTCCTCCCAGCGCCCGGCCTGGACGCTGAAGGCGCCGAGCTGGCGGACAGCAGGGTCGCTGAGACGGTCGAACGCCAGGCCGATGGCGACCACCCGCGGCTCCTCCTCCCCGCCCGACGGGTCGTGGAGGCGACGGGAGCGCACCTCCGCCTCCAGGCGCCCCAGCAGGAGCCGGGCGATCCAGTCCGGCTCGAGCGCCGGCTCCGGGAAGGCGAGGGCCGTGGCCAGCGGCGGGGCGTCCTCCAGCTCCAGGGTCAGCGCGGCCCGCCCGGGGGCCAGGTGGCGGACGCGGAGCGCGTCGCACAGCTCCGCGCAGCAGCGGCGGAGGACGAGCGCCGTGCCGCCGATCCCGGCCATGGGCGGCTCGAATGCCACGCGCCGGGTCAGCCGTTCCGGGCGGCGCCGGGGAACGAGCGGTCGGGAATCCTCCCCCCGGGCGAGCGCCTGGAGCCGCTCGCCCTCCACACCGAACTGGGCACCCACCGCGGAGCGCGGCAGCGCGGCGAGCTCACCCATGGCCGTCAGGCCAAAGAGCGCGAACCGCTGCCGCGTGGCCGGGTCCGCGGGGAGCAAATCCAGCGGGAGGGAGGCGAGCGTTGTGCGGGCCGCCGGGCCGGGCGGGATAGCGTGAAAGGCGGCGGCCGTGGCCGGGTCCGGGCGCGCCGCGAGGGCCAGCCGCGCGGCGAGGACCGCCAGCCAGCGGTTGTCCCCCGTCCCCGTCCGCACCGGGAGCGGGGCGACCTCGCGGACCAGGGCCACGGCCCGCGCCGCGATGCGCCGCTCATCCCCGGTGTCGCCCAGCGCCGGCCCCAGGCCGGTCACGTCGACCAGGGCCACGCCGCGGTCCACCGCCTCCACCCGCGGGGAGAGGTCGTCGAGCCGGTCGAGCATGGTCGCGACGTCGACCGGCTCCGCGTCGGGAGCCGGTGAGCGGAGGGTGGGCCAGATGAGGGCCAGGATTCGGGTCATGGCAGCCGCCGGTCAGGCGGAGAGGATGCGCAGGGCGGGCCGCTCCTCTGTTTCGACGGGAGCGATCTCGCCGGGGACGGCGAGCGCGGGCAGCAGCGGGTCGATGCGGCGGCCCTCCGCGAACCACAGGTCCAGCGAGGCTGCGCCGCCAGCCAGGGCCCAGCGGTGGCGGGCGACGGTGGCCCGCACTCGCTGCCCCACCAGGTCGCGGCCCACGGCCAGCCATGCGGCGCGGCGCAGTTCCACCCGGACCGATGCCACCGGCGCGACCGCGGAACGCAGCCGCTCCCCGGCGAGCAGCAGCATGACGGCGCGACCCCGGACCAGGAGCCGCCCGAGCCGATCCAGCTCCCCGACGAGGGAGGCGCCGCCGCTCCCCTCCCCGAGGTCGAGGGCCAGGGCGTCGACCAGGCCGCTGCGCGCGATCCAGCCGGCGAGCTCCACGCCCTCCGCGGCCGAGGCGGGCCGCACGACGAGCAGCCACTCGAGGGTGACCCCCAGCCGCGCCAGGGTCGCCGGATCCAGGCAGCCGGCGGCGTCGATCCAGGCCACGATCCCGCCCGCGGACTGCGCGGCGGCCAGCGAACGAATGGCGAGCGAGGTGGCGCCGGCTCCGCGCGGCGCATCGAGCAGGGCGAGCGAGCCGCGCGGCCAGCCATTGGTCCTCAGGGCCGCGTCAAGGGTGGTGAAGCCCGTGGAGATGGCGTCCCGGACGCCGGGCGTGGCGAGGTCCGCCGGTTGCGCCACCATCGGTCCAACCCCCTGCCGAACCCCCCGGGCACGCAGCTGCTCCAGGAGCTCGGGGAGGGGCTGGACGGGGGCATCGGCACGGGTCACATCGGCCAGTCTAATAGAACGTCTGTTCTATAACAAGACCCGCCAATGGCGCCCGCCGCAGGCCCGCTGCTATACTCCGGGCCGCCTCAGTGCGCCCGTTCCGTGGGGATGTAGCTCAGCTGGGAGAGCACCGCGTTCGCATCGCGGGGGTCAGGGGTTCGAGTCCCCTCATCTCCACCACCCCCTGTTTCACCTGCGTGGGGAAATCCCATAGGTCAAACGGCGAGAGCTGTATGACGTTCGTGCCATCCTAGCTGTCGCAACGCCGCGGCATGATCGCGCCGTGGGGGCGAGCAGACGATCTCCAGGGCGACCCAGGCATCTCGGCTTCCGGCCAACCTGCGCGGAGCATCCTGGTGCGCCCGTCCATCTCGACGGCTTCTCCACGACACGCTGGAGCCCCGCTCACCGCCGCCCGCGCTACCGCTGCCTTGGCAAGGGCAGCCGCGGACACCGCGTCTCGCTACCGACCTCGGTGCGTCAGCCGACGCCCGACCACCCGCACTCCGGCGCCGCCTGCCCGCTCTGCGACCACACCTATGAGCGGCACGAAGGGATCAAGACCGGCGACCGCTTCATCTTCGGCCAGGTGGAGATCGCGCGGCTGTTGGTCCGCATCGGGGAAGGGATGAGCCTGCGGGCGGCCAGCAAGCTGCTGCGTGAGGCCGTCTTCCGCAAGCGCCACGGCGAGGCCAGCAACCAGGCCAACCTCGCTGTCGGCTACCTCGACGCCTACGGAGCGGCGGTCGTCGAGGCCCTGCGCCCCACCCGCTGGCCGCGGATCGTCATCGTGGATTCCACGACCCTGATGGCCGGTGGCTACCGCGACGCGCCGCCCAACCCCGACGGCAGCGAGCCGAGCGAGAGCGAGCAGCGCAGCGGGGCGCTGAAGGCGGGCACGATCATGATCGCCCTGGACGGGCGCCGTGGCCGGCCGCCGGTGCTGCTCCAGGTCCAGGGTGGCAAGGACACCGAGAGCTGGCGGCGCTTCTTCGGCTCGCTGGAAGGTGCGCCGACCTGGGTCATCGCCGACCTCGACCCGGCCATCGCCCGGGCCGTCCGCGAGAGCTGGCCGCAGGCCATCCTGTTCCACTCGCGCTACCACATCGCCCAGCGCATGCGGCTGGCGGCCGTCGCCGACGGCGTGCCGGAGCGGGTGCGGCTGGAGGAGCCGATCAGCCTCGACCGACCCATCCCCTGGTCGCCGACACGCTCGACCACCAAGCGCTGGGGCGACCACCCGCTGATGACCGCCATCGCCGAGGCCCAGCGCGGTGCGGAGGAGTGGGCGCGGCTGAAGGCCCTCGCCGAGCAGCACATCCCAGCCGAGCGACTCGCCCTGCGCTCGTGGATGGCCACCAACGAGCCGCTCATCGAACGCCAGTGGCGGATCGTGGAGGACCACGGCCGCTTGCCGTTCTCCACCGGCAGCCTGGAGGGCAAGATCGGCGAGTGGCTGGCACCCATCAAGCGTCGGGCCGGTCGCTGGCAGAACGCCCGTCGCCTGGACATCGCGCTCGGCCTCATCACCCTCCGGGCGCGCGGCGAGGCCCACGAGGCAGCCTATGCCGGCATCATCCGTGGCCTGTTCGCGTCCCGCGCCAACCGCTCGCACCTGGCCTGGGAGAACCAGCTTCCGGCGGTCGAGGCCAAGGACGGCTCGCTGCGCCAGATGAGCTGGTGGCGGACCTGGCACGACCGCGATGAGGCCTCCCTGCCGCGGCTGGTCCGCGACGCGGAGCGCAACACCGTCGAGCGCGCCCGGCGCGACAACCTCGAGCGCCACCAACGACGCCTGGCGGCGATCTACGAGGAGACCTACGGGATCCTGGAGCAGTTCGGCGTGCCCCGGCCACCGCGCGGCCGTCGGAAGCGCCCCAAGACGCAGTTCATCAACGGCTCGGCCGCGGGAAAGGCGGTCGCCGACATCCCCGAGCTGATCGTGGAGTGGGACTGGGACGCCAACCTCGACCTCGATCCCTTCACCCTGCCGGCCAGCAGCAAGAGGCGCGTCGCCTGGCGCTGCGCGCTCAACGCGGCTCACACCTGGGAGACGCGGGTCGGAGCCCGCCTCTACCACGCCTCGTTCTGCCCCTACCACATGGGCAACCGGGTCCATCCCGCCGAGTCGTTCGCCGCCTACCGCCCCGACCTGGTCGCAGACTGGCATCCGACCAAGAATGCGCTGCGACCCTTCGAGATCAGCCGCGCCTCGGGTCGGGAGGTCGCCTGGCTCTGCCACGTCTGCGGCAACGAGTGGGAGACCCCCCTCTACCAGCGCACCGTCGTCCAGACCAACTGCCCGGCCTGCCACCGCCGCGAGGCGTCGCAGAAGGTCATTGACGGCCTCGCCCGGGCACGGAAACGGCGGGAGCGCGAGATGGCGGCCAGCTTGGCGTCGCTCGCTGACGCGAGCTAGACCGAGCACAGAGTCAGCGACCGGTTCTGCCCCGCGCAGGACCCCACATCAAGAGGCTCCAACCCCAGGGCGACAGGTGATGGAACAGGGCCTCCCAGGACGCATCGCGGCGGGCGAATGCACGAACAACGGCGCTGCCGTCCCACTCCTGCTTGCCCTCGAGCATGTCCGCCCACAGCTCGCACCCGTCGCTTACCGCTGAACGCACATCCCTCCACTGCTGCGAGGGTGCCTCCAGCCCTCGCACCCGCTCCGCAGTACCTCGAAGCTCCGACACCTTCCGCGGGATGTCCTCGCCGAAGCTGGCCAGGGCGGGCAGGTTGGTCGTGTCACGGTATCGGCGGTATCGGTCTCGATCTTCAGTCGGGACGGCGAGCAGGAAGAGCGGCCACGTGAGCCACGCGTTGGCCCGTTGCCAAAGCCGCTTGGCCGGGTCCCAGATGGTCACGATGGCCCAACTGGCGAAGAAGACGGCGCTTGGAATGCCGACGAGGCTCGGTGGCACCAGGAGCAGTGACGCGACCAGCGCAATCAAGCCAACGAGGACCCAAAGGGCGATGGCTGCGACGGCTGCGCCGCCGGCCAGCCACCACAGACTCCAGACGAAGGTGCCGACGAACCAGGTCAGAGCGAGGTGGTGGCCCGGAAACGGGTTCCAGCCGGTGACATTCACCACCGCAATCAGCGCAGCGCCCACGCCGCAGACCGCGAACCACCCCCACGAGTCCCAGAACCAGATCGCAACGACGCGCCGCACCTCGTTCTTGGTCATCTCACTCTCCCCCCTCGCAGCCTAGGCCTCTTCGCCGAGTGTCAGGATGGTGTTCAGGGGCGGCCCAGGTCAAGCCGCGTCATACACGGACGAGTAGGGTTTCCCCACGCAGGTAAAAC
>CAVZCE010000004.1:0-608845 GCA_963773695.1 uncultured Chloroflexia bacterium
CTGGGCGGGTGACGGGTTAGGCCAATCCACTTCCGGGTGTCGCCGGTTCAGGGAAGTCTACGGTGGAACTGCCTCCTATACTCACATAGTAGGCAGGAAGTACTTCGGTACCGAGGCGGGTCCGAGTATCACTCCAAGGTGTCTACAAAAGGCTAGTCGAATCAGATGTTGCGCGCATTCTGGTCGATCTTCAGCAGATTGTTGCACGGCCCTTGCGCCTTGGCGGATATAGCCGGGTGATTTACACGTCTTCTGTGGAGGCCCGGTTCGCACGCAGGCTGGAATCCTTGCCGCTGGTTTTTCTCTTAATGCCAGAGGATTCACCGCACTCATTTCCCCTCAGGACGTAGCCTGATTAGAAAACCCGAAGGATCTGGACCCTTCGCTTGTCCCTGCTGACGCTTGGCGCCTGAACCAAGAGCGGCCCCTTGCGCCGCACGTAGGGTGCTGCCGAGCAAAGCAAAGCGCACGACAAGGTCTTCACGTCACGGCACGATTCTTCCCTCAACAACACCCTACACAACAAACCGCGCCGCCTGGAGGACATCACACCTACACAGGAATGCTCACAGCTCTCTCGCCCTCTCAATCGGACAAAGCCCGGGTGCCGGTTCACCCCGCGGCTTGTCCCGGAAATATCTCGCGTACATCTCTTCCGCCCATTCGTCCATGGATACAACCTCCTGCGGTGATAGCCCATGGCGCTTAGTTGATTGTTCATCCTGGATCAATATCACCGGCTTCCTGTCCGGAAGCGCCGATGAGCTCCAATATATTTAGTCCGTATACAACCCTCGGATCATTGCCAAGCGGCGAAGGAACCCACGAGGACTGATATCCGCTACTCTCATCCGATGCATGCGTCAGCAAATGAAGCATGCGCCAATCTCCGTTAATCAACGCAGACTTAACCATTTTCTCTGCCGCCACCCTGTATTGGGAAGCTAGTGCCTGCCCCTCCGGGCTTCTGCTATAAGGAAACAGACTCCCCGAAACATAACATGTGGCAGCGCCCTGCACTCCCAGCTCCGCAGCTTTTCGCAAAATCTCGGGTAGCGCCTGCCGGAGTGTCGCAGCATCCGTTGAACCACACATGGCAGGCAGAATATTGGCATCTTCCTCTAGATCTTCAAGCCTGGATGCATACCTGGCCGTAGCGGCAACCGACGCCTCGCTTGGCACGTTAAACCCCTCGGTCTCTGACGCAATAATCACCGGGAGCATATGGTACTTTAGGCAGCGGTAGGTGTCCTCATAAAGCCTTTTTGCTGCTGACACATTGCCACTTCTCATCAGCGGTTCAAGTTTTTTATAAGTCGAGTCCCAAGGACTATTCTCAGGAGGAAGGTCAACCACATTGTCGGAATAATGCCCTGCCACGGCATTCGACGACAGGGTGACACTCGGTAAACGCATGATTGTGCTGGATGTGCTCAAAACATTAGAGCCAAAAGCGCTATCTTCCCCATTTTTATTTTTCTTTAGGGATATTGACTGCACCGCGCCATTGCTGTTTGTGTCTAGATTTTTAATTAAACAACAAATTAATGCCACGACTAGAATAATCGTAAGTAAATCCAACAAGCAACAGATAGGTTTTTTTCATTCTTCATTGACTAGTTACAATCGGAACCATTGTTTTTCGCACGATACCGGAGTACCCCGTATACGCCCATGTAATCGGCCGCGCTTTCGCCCAAACCATTTTGATGAGCTGCTTCATGAAGTGCAACAGAATAGCGCTGCTTCTTCACTAGTCATGCTCCAGAATCATTGGATGAGCCAAATGCCACGCCATGCACATTTCCGTTTAAGGGCTTGAACGCCCGATAATAGAGATAAGAGATGTGCTTGGAATAAGGTGTGTCCCCTCGCACGATGCTACTCCAGTTAGCGGGAGGTGGGTCTTGCTCTGCCCAATATTGATGAATTGGCGTGCCCGGACCTGAATTATAAGCCCACGAAAGCTTCTTTTTAATTGGATAGATTGGTCCGTAACTCGGGAAGTGGTAATGGTTAGGAGGCACGACAGCCTTGGGAAACTCTGATTTTGCCCCGCTGTCCAAGCAACGACCCCGTTTGGAACTGATCCGATGACACACAGGCAGATGACGCTGGCCACCGAGGCCGATAGTGGTTTCGAGAAACACCGCAAGTCTACACGTCGCGACATCTTCCTGGCCGAGATGGACCAGGTGGTGCCGTGGAAGGATCTGTGCGCGCAGATTGAGCCGGTGTATCCAAAAGGTAGGAAAGCGGCGGGCGCCGACCCATCGGCCTGGAGCGGATGCTGCGCATTCACTTTCTGCAGCAGTGGTATGCCCTGTCCGATCCTGCAGTAGAGGAAGAGCTGTACGACTCGCGCGCGATGCGCAAGTTTGTTTGCATCGACCTGGGCCGAGAAGCGGTTCCTAACGAAACCACCGTGTGCAAGTTCCGTCATCTGCTGGAGAAGCACTGACCTGCCCTCAATCACCGTGCCAGCAATAACTGGAAAGTCCTTGGGTTAAAGGTTACTGCGTGGGGGCCTCTGTGGCTGCGTTCTCATCCTCGACCTGATCCTTTTGCCGATAGTTGGCAGCGAAGCGAGATGGTGGAATCCGGCCACAACTGCTGTGCGGCCGTACTTCGTTGTAGACCCGGCGCCACTCGGCAATGACATCCCGCGCCTGTGCCAGAGGAGTGAACCAATTCCAGCCTGGGGAAAATCCACACGAAACGCGATAGAGCCGTTTCGGTATGATCATGCATCGGATGGAAGAGAAGATCATTCTCAATGCTCGACTGTAACCACGATGTCGGTCTTCCACTGGTCAGATGAGTTTCTCACATCTGCTGCCGAAGTACGGCGGGACAGGTATGCCAACTGATCCTCCACTGGTTGCGTAAAGTCGAACCAGGTGTCGTTGCGCGATGGGAAACGCACCTGCCAGTACCCATCCTGGTCAAACCGAACCGCCATCACTGATCCATTCTCGAACGTCAGCGTCAGTTTCCTGTGATGAGCAATTTCGCGTCCCGTTGATGCGTTGGTCAGGTTGACCATGGTGCCCGTAAGATTACCGAGCCAGGCGCGGGTGCATGCCTCGAAAGCGTCTTCAGCATCCCAGTTGTGAAAGGCCTTTCGCGGTTGAGCTGTGGGATCTTTGAACCAAGTCGCCAAGTTGACCGATGCTTTCTCCCTCAGGTGTTTTCGAAGCTGGCCTAAGACAGCGCCAAGCAGCATGATTGCAGTCGGGCTCTGGATGTATCGATCAGTGTAGCTGGCCTTCTGGATGGCATGGTTTTTGAAGAGTTCGGCCACCTCGGGAACATCCTTCCGGATTCTGTGCCAGAGGCGAGCGCCGAACTTGTCCAGCTTGCCGTTGAACTCATCAAGGATCTGAATCTCCTTGATAGTCGCACCCTCATTACCAGTTACTGGAAGCGCAAGTTCCTTCAGTTCGATGACTGGGAATTGGTCTGATCTCACCACGAGCCCATCGGGCTGATGCCAATGGGTCCCTGGCGTGATTGCTCCAATACTCTCGATCGCCAACGTGATGTTGTGGCCGTCCAACCTCGCTTGCACCGCGACGGGTATTTTGAGGGGCTTCTCAATGGTTGCCAGTTGGACACCCCATCTCTGCAATTGACGCAAATCCGACAGCAACTCGTCATCCTTGATGTTATTCGGGATAACAAGGGTCACCTGAAGCTCATCGTCAATCAGGTAGTTTCTTGCGGCTCTGTTGAAGGTGGGGGCAAGAAGATCCCAGCCACTTGTATCCTCGTTGGTGAACAACGCCAATTGATCCGCGCCCTGACTGATCAGGTATCGAATCGCATCTTCCAGTCCACCTGGGGCATAGGTGGCACCGGGAAGGCCGAGTTGGTCCTCATTGCGAAGGGCGACGAGGTTGTCGAACCGCTCCCCAAGCCACGCCAGAGCCTGTGAACGGTCCAGCTTTTCAAAGTCATGCCGCGTCGATGCATCAAGCAAACAATCATTGCACGCGCTTTTGCAGTGACTGCAGCGGAGGTTCGCAACCATGTCTTTGAGAAGGCGTTCAATCTGCTGGGGTGCACTGGATGCAAACCCTGCGCCACCGCTTGTCAGGTCAAACAACTGCAGAATACGAATGGTTTCGCCCCCGGCGAGCTTCACCGGCCTTGTAGCGTAGCCTAGTTCAGTGGCCTCAATGCCCAGGATTGCAGCAAGCGCATTCCGGAGCGCTACGGCAAGCGTTGTCGCTATGACCAGCCCCGGACCGAAATCCGGGATATGCTCGCCTGTTTTTGGATTACGCAATGCCAGCTCGAATACATCGGTGAAAGTTCGCGAGCCCAAGCTGACGTTTCTCTGAATTGTCGCGCTTCCAGAGCACGCAATCCGCTTCATGCGATCATCCTTGTCGTCCGGCCCTGGTCGCGGTGAGTAGTGGTCCGTGTCCGGGTTCAAGTTGTCTGGAAACTCGCCGTTGGGGTTCATTGATTCGGCGCGCCCGCAGGTGAGGCACACCGCGAAACCTGTGCCATGGAGCCCCTCACTGTGATGGAACACCTGTCCGTTGGCGCTCGAAGCCATGAAACCAAGTGCCGGGTTGGGAAGGGAAACTGCCGGAGATTCCAATGATACCCACGGCTCTGCTACCGGGATGAATTGCTGTGATCCGACATCATTGGATGCATCCTGATAGACGTCCGTCACGAACCCGGATGGCACCAATACCTTGTGACGTTCGGTGATTGCCGCCCTGCATTCGGAATTGGAGCAGGTCAACTCCTGCATCTCATCCAGATCAGCCACATAGCCGCTGGTACCGCAAACCTTGCAACGCCAGGCCACCTCCAGCTTTTGCGATTCCCGGCTGTCTCTGGATAAGTTGTGCCAATGGAGGGATATACCAGCCGAGCGGAATACTCGACCATCGATGGCAATGTCGGCTCCTGGGGCATATTCCCGGATCGCAATGGCCAAGTTCCGGGACGGCAACCCTTTGTAGTGTGCAATATTGTCCTCGCGGCCCATCCGATCCGACTTCTGCTGCCGCTTCTTTTCCCTGACGTAGTCCTCGATGGTGAAGTTGTCGAAGTTGACAACGTCGGTCGGGAACCCATAACCAGGCAGGAAGGTGCGAGCCGCCAGATGTCGTAGCAGATACTCGCCACAATGTCGCGTCTTTTCAATACGTAGGCGGGTCTGGTACGCGCTGCCAGCCTTGGCTTCGTCGGCCTCTTGGGCAATGTGTTGGTACGTTGCCTTCCACCGTTCACGCAGCTTCTCGGTATGGTCGTGAGTACGCTTGCGCAACAGGCTAGGTGTCACGCCTGAAAGCGCGGTGCCCCGCACGAGCTTGTCCAGAGTCGCATCGACTTGCGATTCAGCCAACTCCAGATACCGGATGAATCGGTCGCACGGTGCGCTTCCTTCATCCCCGAGATAAAACCATTCGGTGTTGAGTTTGGTGCGCTCAGTGTCGGATGCACCAACTCTTTCGATCAGGAACGTTGACAGAAGCAGTGCATTGACGTGTCGTTGAACGAGGCGCTCGGAGTTCAACGCAACCTTGGGCGCGGGGATGATCGAAGTGAACGGCCACTTGGGGTTCTCGAACACCTGCTGGTCGTGGGGGTTGCTCTTGCATAGCGTGAAGGTCAGCGCCTTCGGATCATCTCCGCGACCGGCCCGACCAGAACGCTGCAGGTAATTGGCAGGGTGCGGCGGCACGTTGGTCATCGCCACGGCAGAGATACCACCGATGTCCACACCCATTTCCATTGTGGTTGAGCAATTCAAGACGTTGATTTGCCCGACGCGAAACATATTTTCATATGCGTTCAAACGCGATGATGACTGTTGAGCCGAGTGCTCCGCGACCCGGTAGTAGAAACCGCCTTCCACCGCGCGATCATTGATGTCCGTCCACAGGCTTCTGGCACGTAGATCGGCAACGGTCGCGTTGACTCGCACAGCTTTGCGCACCTGGCGGATACCCGTTGCAAAGTCTTCCTGAGATCGGTCGAACTTCCACACGGTAGGAAGTTTGGTTCTTTCCGTCTTGTACATCTCCATCTGCTTCCCCGTGGGCTTGGAGAAGTCGATATGCATCGGCAAGTAGGGTGTCAACCCCTTGAAAACCGTATCCAGCAGCTTGTTGGTTACCGGGCAGACATGCGCCTGCGTGAGCAACATGAAGGTCATGTTCTTGCGAGAGAGCGAGAACTGGTTCCCTTCGTGTTCGAGAATCATCGTGGTCTTCGTCAGGTCATTCCATGACAACGAAGCGATAGGTTGACCATGTCCACACTGGCGGGATCAGTAGGATCAAGGCCGCTCCCAAGAAGGAGGAGCTTGATCAGGCGCTGGGAGTGCAATCCACTGCGAATCTGCGGCCAGCGTTTCGAGCGGCGATCATCTGGTTCCTGTGACAAAGGGTTGCGCAGTGTCTTCGGTGCAAACCGGCTTCCAATCCAATGCGTCCATGCATGGTCCGCCCGGATATAGCTGTTCTCGCGAACAAAAAAATCGAGCGCTACCTTCAGAAAATCAAGCCAGTCCTTGATGTCCAGGCCGGCCTTATCCCATAGCTCTGGAACTTTGGTCACCTTGTCGAGGTTCTTGTAGCCGATGCCGACAAGGCCCTGCGTTTCTAGACTGTTCTGTCGTTTGGGACGGCGCATGAACTCCCTGAAAAGGAGCATCTCCGCCAGACGTATGGGTCCGCTTGCCACATCGAAGATTTCAGGCTTTTGTGCCTTGTTGTTGACCAATATCGGTCCTTGGATGTCATCACTTGAAGCAAGCCGATTGGCCATCTCGTCCCAGCCCATGGTTACCAGCCTGGACGAGGTGCTGCTGCCATCCCGCATTGCAGCAAGCTGGGCCTTGAGGCGCTCCAGATGTTCTTTCTCACGTTTGAGAACATCTTCAAGGCCCGTCGCGCGGAGCTTGAAGATGGTGTTTTCCTGCTTTCTGATCGCCTCTTCCAAACCAGCCGGATCAAGATCCGCACCATCTTCAACGTTCGTCTCCCGCCTTTGACGCTTCGACAGTGTTTCAACCACCAGCCCTCGCAACCGGCTCCGTTCCGCCTCTTGTTGCATCCGGATGGATAATCGAGCCGTGCCCTGACGACTGTCGGTAAAGGTGATCAATCGCCTGCCACGGCCAGGTAATGAGTTTGGACCGTGTTCTTTGGATGTCCGGTGCTTGAAGTCCTCACAATGTTCCAACAGCATCGGAACAGCGTTGCTGATGTAGAAGGGGCTTCCTAGCAAGGCTCGGCGGAACGGCGGTTCTCCGTTCCGTCCGGGTGCGCCACAATTCGTGTTGCTGCATGTGTAATCGTGATTGCAGATGCCGAGCGTTACCGCATCGTCACTCAATGACGTGAATGCTCCGGTACCATGGTCAAACCCGGCCGAGATGAACGTTTCTTCAGTGCACTCGGATCCACAAAGCACGACAAGTCGCCCTGATTCTGTGCTGTTTTGATGATCGGGGAGGGTTGGTTCCTCGTCGTTGTCGTCGGCTTCAAGGGTGAATTCGTCACCTCCCTGATCCTGCCACTGCGCCAATGTGCCTCCATTATCCTGGGCATAGAGGTGTGGTGTACCGCAGTTGTTGCAGAGCACCAGCTCAAAGACGGGACTTCCACAATCGCACTTTTGTCGCTGGTCCGTGTAGACAAAGCCGAACGGCCAGCCCTTCTTGAGTGCAGTACCAGCTTTTATCGAGCATTGTGGATTGAAGCAAGCCCAGAGACCATGCATGGCACGTTGAAATAAATGTGCTCGCAGCCTGAGGAATGGCGGCTTATGTTCACTGGGTCGCGTACTGCAGCACACATCAAGCCAGTGGAGAAGTTCGTCCTGAGACAAGCTTTCACCAAGCTCATTCTGCACGACTTCAGCAAGGCGATTCAGCGTCACCGCTTTCTCTTTCCCGACCAGTGTTGCGCGCAGCAGGCGGGCCACAGGGGATCCCAGCAGCATCTCGTAGCGTTCTGGACAAACGTCGGGAGCAGACGCGCCTTCATTGACGACCTCGTCAAGCGTCGTCAGCGAGACTGGCTTGGCCTTCGCCTTCGTTAAGACGGGAACGTCACGAGTGCCGTCGATGACATCCACATCCGTAGCCCGGACGCCGGTCAGGCTTGCCAGGAACTCGCGGAGTCGATCTGCACCGCCTTCTTCCGCAATCGTTGCGGACGTGGCAACAAAGCGCACATCTTTGGGACTGACACCGAAGGTGGCCATGACCCGTCTGAGTTGAAGCGCAAGCTCTGCGGCCTGCGAGCCGATGTAGGTGTGAGCCTCGTCGAGGACAATCCAGCGCAGTGATTTCTGCTCACGTGACTTTTCAATAATCGGCGCGTCGACCTGCCGGATCATCATGTATTCCAGCATCGTGCCATTCGTCACGAGGATCGGTGCTGGCTCCTCGCGAAGCTGCTCACGCGACAACACCTCGTTGGGATGCTGTTGCTGCTGCGCCCGCACCTTTGATCGACGCTCTTCAGTATTCCCATTGTAAAGGCAGTAACGAATTCCGTTGCCGAACCGCTCGGTCCAGGCATCCAGCCGTTGACGTTGGGAGTTGATGAGTGCGTTCAATGGATAGAGGAACAAGGCATGCACACCCTCCAATGGCTTCCGGTCGTTGGCCAGGTACTCCCGGATCAGATCATCAAGAATCGGGATCATGAAGCACTCGGTCTTTCCCGAGCCGGTGCCACTGGTGACTACGATCGATTTGCGGTTCTCGATCAACGAACGCCAACTGGCAAGCTGGTGTGTATGAGGATTCCAGTCCGGAGCAAAGCGCGGCTTGTCCCCCTCCGGGTCAATCGCCTGGATGAGGTCGTTGGTGAAAAGCCCATCGTCCCCCGCAAGGTCCTTCATACGCACTGGCGCAGCCTTCCAGCCAAAGGTCTGTTCCAGAACGGGAGAGGCCAGTAGTCCGCCATCCTCTCCATACTCTGCGTAGAGGAGGCTGGACAGGTGTTCACGAAGTGCCGGGTTGGTGATGCCAAGGACACCCAATGTGGACTCGACAGCTCGTGTTTTGGCTTGCTCCGTGACAGACTGAAAAAGATTCCCCATGAGTGGTTACTCTCCTTGTGAACAAAGCGCAGCGAGTGAAAATCTGTACACAGCCTCAAACCAGCGCGTATCAAAGTCGCGAATCCGACGAAGCAGAAAGATGGCTTCCGGCTTGTCCACGAATACCTGCTCAACTGTCACCTTGTCGGCAGCAACAGCTGCAGCGAACACGGGGCAGTACATGACAGCCCGATGGTGTGCATGTGCCGGTTCGATGTTCAGGATCTTCGGTTCAAAATGTTGATGCCATTCGGCCAATCGTCGTGAACCAAAATCCGGCCATGTTGCCTCACTCCGGTCACGTAGTAGTTCCGTGTACCACGTACCAAGAATCGCACTTGGGGGTATTGGTTGACGTCGATGATACATTTCATGCACAGACGCCGCGTATGCGGGTGCTACCGTCGTAAATCGATCAAGCATATGATCGACGTGAGGCAAGACAGCATCATCGCTGAGGCCCACGTCCACCAGAAATGATCGGAAGGTATTTGCAGCATCCAGCACATGGATGGCTGGGAAGAGCTCCCAGAGAAACGGGAACTCGTGCTCGATCCTTCCCATGTAGGCCGGATCCATTTCGAACTTGAAGAGACTCACCGCTAGCGCTCGCGGATGATGGCCCACAAGCGCCTTCCATGATTCGAAGGCTGCGAGGGAGAGGTGCGAGTAGTGCTCTAGATGAGCTTTCAGGAAATCCCAGCCGCTATGTCGAAGATTGCTTGCCATTGCATCGAAGACAGGGCCGAAGCCGCGATCGGGAAGCTTGAAGTTGACGTTGGCGGCAGCCTCTTCCATGGTTTCGGGCGGCGGTTTGTCATCCATGGCTTGCCGATCATCCGGGACGACGCAGGGGCGGAAGCTGCATTCGCTGGTCTGGCTCGGGAAGATCAACCACGGACCCGAACGTCCGTGTGTATTGGGTAGATCGAAGGTTCCTGTGGCAACGCCCTCGCTCAACCTTTCTGTGAGCGGATCCGGCCTACGTTTCGGGTCCGGGAGCGCCATCATGACCGGCTCGACACCCGCAGCGGCTTGGCTGACCTCAAAGATCCCTTCGTTTGCATTGAAGTTGGTAGCGAACTTGTAACGTCGGATATCGTGCGCAACCAAGGTACGTCCGTCCATGAACACCTGGAGGCGTACCGTTTGGTCGATGCCTTGCTTCAGGGACAACAGATCAATAATGCGGTCACGAAGATTGAAGAGTTCGACTTGCACCGGTCGCCCCGAGACTCGATGGGACCAACGATAGTGGACCTTGCGGGCGTTCTGTCCGCGCAGGGAAAGCTCAACGTCAAACTCCGTGGTACGACCACCCTTGCCCAGAAGGTGCAAGCGCGCTCCCAGCAGGTCATCAATGCTCAAGGCATCCGGAAGGCTCGCGCCATCACGATCAAAGGCCATGCAACCGAAGCCCGGAAACGGCAGGTAGATGTGAATCGGTCCTGCTTCGAGATTCGGGGTGACACTTAAGGTAACTCGAGCTGGAATGCCGCTCGTCGCCTGCAGTTGCAGCTCGACCTTGTCGTCACCTCGGATCTGCTTGGTCTTCAACCCCTCACAGCTTGCGACTTGCAGCAGACACTGTGTCCTGGTGGAGGCCTGAATGCTTCCCATGCCCGGGTCACTACCGCTGATGATGCTCAGGCTGAAGTCGGGTGGCAGTATCCCGATCTTTCGTCGCAACAGGCTGTCGCCGTTCCTGTTGCGGACAGATACGAACTGGGCCCCGAACATGTCCTGTGGGTGGCTGCTGCCTGGTGCGTGTCCCGACACGAACAGATCGATCACGTCACTTTCTGAGGACACTGCCTCGGGTGTGCCTGCCCTGGGCAAACCAACATAGGTGGCTGCTGGATTGGTAGGCCAACCCGTGGGTGTGCCCGACAAGGCGACTCCCGAGCTTTGTTGGCCATCACGTCCGGTGCGCACTCGAAATGATTCGTCGGCATGTACTCGAACGTCCGCGGCCCCATTAATGCGAATTGCCGGAAGACCAGAGGGAATCGGGCCCTCAGTCTCCGGTGCCACAAGCGTTGGATCGTCGGCTTCCCAGTTCGATCCTTTGGGCAGGATCAGCAACACTTCGCGGCTTGCCGTGTTGAAGGATGCCTGGCCCACAAACAGCCAGTTATCATCGTCCGGCATGAAGCCGACGGGTACATCGCCCAATGCGACATCGCTGCCTGGGATGGCGATGGACGAGATGATGACGCCACCAACCATTGCAGCCAACCGCAAAGGGATCGCTGGAACTTCGTGAAAAGCGATCACTTCTCGCAGTCGAAGATCGACGTTGGCGTTGATACCTTCAACTCGCGCATAGCCGGGCCCCAACTCGCGCGCAATCTTGTCTTCTTGCACGACAACCAGGTCGAAGCGGGTCGTCGATGGCGGCTCATCTAGCTGGAAGCTCACCTTCTTTGGCAGCGTGATCCGTGCCCTGAGTTTCTCGGGGATATCCTTTTGCCAGAAGTGAGTGCACGAGAACTTGCCCAGTGAGACACGGCGCTTCTTGCGCTCATCGCTTGCGGTCGTGAGCAGGCTGTTCAGGAGCCCGGTGCCGGTATCCTCGTCGAGAGGTAATGGAAACCCGGCACGCCACTTCGGGTAGGCCTTGTCCAATGCATCGACGGGGTCTTGTGCCTCGTCCAGGGAGTAGTTCGAGACCAGGTGAAGCAGCTGATCTACCATCCCGGCGATTAGCTCGATGGATGCTTCCGACTTGAACACTTGGGGCAAATGGACGTGTTCAAGCCTGCGCCGCACTTGTTCAGGGGTACTCAAACCAAGGAGATGCAACTGGTCGTACTGCCGTAGCAGTTGTCTGAAAAGGTGGTTGAAGCGGCTATCAGAGGCGCGAAGCAGCTGGAATGGTAGGCCACCTTCCCGGAACACCGAGCCGAGGTAGTTCCGGCGTTCGGATTCGTAGGTATGGACCGGTCGGCCCCAGAAAGTTTCCAAGCCCTTGGGTACGACACGCGCCAGGATTGGTGCATCAAGCCTCAGCTCCAGCGCGTCATACAACGGATCCCAGGTCCAGCCAAACTCAGCCCGATATTCCCGGCGGTACCACTCAGCACAGAACAGGACGAAACTGGCATATCGAGGCCGATGTGACCGCGCCGGGCGGGTGGTCGCAGCACTCCGTCGGTCGCGCCCCGACATGGTCATCGCGCTCGGCGGAAGCGCGGCCCCCCGGATCCGCGCCGGCCGCACCCTCGTCGTGCACCTCCCCGGCGAGCTGGTCCTGGCGGTCGACGCCGTCCGTGGCGCGATCGCCGAACGGGGCGGCGCCATCGGTCCCGGATGAGGTTCCCGATCCGGCTCCAGGCAGCCGCGCGTCCGATCGTGCTGCTGTTCGGCGTCGTGCCGGGCCGCGCCTTCGTCGACCTCGGGGCCGATCACGTCGGCGCCCGCTTCGGCTTCTTCACGGCCCGCATCGGCCTGGACAACGTGGAGGCCTGGACGATCAGCGGTCCGTACCGATGGTGGCGCGCCATCGGGGTGCGCTCGAGCCCAGGACGCCCCGAGCTCACCTTCGGCGGGAGCGCGCACGGTGGCGTCTGCCTCCACCTGCGAACGCCGGTGCCCGTCGCGCGCCGGCAGGTCCGCGAGCTCTACCTGACCCTCGACGACCTGGAGGGCTTCGCCGCGGCACTTTCGGCTCGCGGCGTCCCCGGCGAGGACCTGCGGCGGGACGGGTGAGAGCCGGCCACCTACGTCATCGACTCGTCAGGGGGCCAGGCCCCGCCGTTTCTCAAGCACGATCTGCTGGTCGCCGATGAGGCCGGTGGCGAAACCGGCCTCGCTCTGGGCCAGGTAGTACTCCCACATCCGCAGGAACCGCTCGTCGAGCCCCAGCGCCATGACCTCGTCGCGGTGCGCCAGCAGGTTCCCCCGCCAGGCGGCCAGCGTGCGGGCATAGTGCCCTGCGATGTCCTGCGACGCGGTCAGCAGGAGGCGGGTCCGGTGCAGTGAGCGCTCCACCTCCGCCAGCGAGGGAAGCAGGCCGCCGGGGAAGATGTAGGTCTGGATCCAGTTCACACCCCGCCGCTGCGATTCGTAGGCCACGTCCGGCAGGGTGATCGTCTGCAGGCTCATCTTCCCGCCCGCACGCAGCGCACGGTCGCAGGCTTCGAAGAAGGTCCCGAAGTACTCCGCGCCGACCGCCTCGAGCATCTCGATGGAGACGATCGCGTCGTAGGTGCCCGTCAGGGCGCGGTAGTCGCGCAGCTCCACGGTCACGCGGTCGTCCAGGCCGGCGGCCCGGACGCGTTCCGTCGCCAGCTCGTGCTGCGCCCTCGAGATCGTGATGGACGTCACCCGGCAGCCGAGCTCCCCGGCGGCGTAGAGGGAGAACCCACCCCAGCCGGTGCCGATCTCCAGCACGTGCATCCCCGCCTGCAGGCCGGCCCGCTCGGCGATGATCCGGTACTTGTTGCGCTGGGCATCCGCAAGGGACTGGTCGGGCGTGGCGAAGACCGCACTCGAGTAGGTGAGCGTCTCGTCCAGGAAGAGGCGGTAGAAGTCGTTGCCCAGGTCGTAGTGGGCGCGGATGTTCGCCCGGCTCTGGCCCGGAGTGTTGCGCCGCGCGCGGTGGGCAAGGAGCTTCGGCACGCGCAGCGGGAGCTGCAGCCAGCCGTTCGCCAGGTCGAGCGCGTCGCGGTTGAGCGCCGCGAGCTTGAGCAGGGCGGGAAGGTCGGGGCTGCTCCAGGTCCCGTCCATGTAGCCCTCCCCAACGCCGATCTCGCCACCGAGGAGCATCTGCCATGCGGCCAGGGGATCGTGGAGGTGCAGCTCGCCCGCGGGGCCGGGCTCCGTGCCGCTGAAGACGCGCCGGGTGCCGTCGGGCAGGACGACCGCCAGGCGACCGATGCGTATCCGCCGTCCGATCTCGAGCGCGAGCCGTTGCCCGCTCCGCGCGAGCAGGCCGGAGCTCGCGCCGCGCGCCGCCAGCAGTCCCCGGTTCATGGGCGTCCCTCCTGCGGCGATCGTACGCCGGCGGCGGTGCTCCGTCGATCCCCGGGGACGTGCGGATGGAGCGGCACGCCGCGGCGCCAGAGACGCAGCGCGTGCCAGTGGATGAGCCCGATGGTGCGATGGCCGGCGAACGGGTAGCGCAGGAGCATCCGCAGCAGGTTCCGGGTCGTCAGGGGCCGGCGCCGCAGGACAAGGCTGGTGGCGATGACCGGCTCCCCGCCCTGCCGCAGGCTGATTCCGATTCGCAGGCCATCCTCGTCGTCCCGCACGGTGACCCGGTAGCGACCGTCACCGCTGATGAACGGTGAGACGAAGAAGGCCTTCTCCATCGAGGCCGCGAAGACGCCGGGGGTCACGTCGGGGCGCGCGACCCGCTCCGGCGTGAGCGTGTACAGGTGACGCTCGCCATAGGTGTTGTGGACCTCGACGATCACCACCCGCAGCTCGCCACGGAGGTCGCGGCAGAGATAGAAGCTGGCCGGGTTGAAGACGTAGCCGAGCACGCGAGGGGTGGCGACGAGGGTGATCTTCCATCCCTCGGGCGCAAAGCCGGCCGCCGCGAGGCGAGCGCGGATCTCCCCCGGGAGATCCGCCGCCGGCTCCGGAAGCTGGTCGGTGTCGTAGAACGAGACGAGCCACGGGCGGTTGCGACGAATGAGCGGCGTTCGACGGACGATCTCGTCGAGCTCGTCGAGGTCCAGGGCAAGGCACCAGATCCCATGCTCCAGCGCGTAGCTCGTCGTCTGGCTCCGCCGATGCCGGACGGTTCCCGCCAAGAGGTGGCTCCTCACGCCGCGCGCTCCATCCGTCCGGCAAGCAGGGCCCCGGCGGCCTCGTACCCGGAGCGGCAGCCGTCCTCGTGGAACCCGTAGCCGAGATGAGCCCCCGCGTACCACGTGCGGCGATGCCCCTGCAGCGCCGCGACCCGCTCCTGAGCGCGAAGGGTGTCGAAGGTATACATGGGGTGCTGCATGTCGCGCTCGACAAGGACGCGCGCCGGGTCGAGCCGATCCCCCGGATTCATCGAGACGAGATACTCGTCCGTCCCTCCGAGCGCCTGCAGGCGGTTCATGTGATAGGTCATCGTGAGCTCGCTTCCCGGGACCCCGCAGTCGGGGACGTCCACGTTCCACGACGCCCAGGCTCTGCGCTGGGCGGGCAGGATCCGGGCATCGGTGTGGAGCACCACGCGGTTCGTGCTGTAATCGAACCCGCCCAGGGCGCCGCGCTCGCCGGGATCGGCGTCCGCGAGGAGACGGAGAGCCTCGTCGGCATGGGTTGCCATGATCACCGCGTCGACGTGGTCGCTGCGTCCGTCGGCGGTGCGGACCGTTGCGCCGGCACCGTCCCTGGTGACCGAGACGACCGGCGAACCGGCACGCACCGCATCGTGAGGAAGCGACTCGAGGATGCGACGCACGTAGGTCATGGATCCTCCGCGGATCGTCCGCCACTGCAGGGTGCGACCGAAGCCGATGAGGCCGTGGTTGTCCAGGAAGTGGAGCAGATAGTCAACGGGGAACTCGCCGATGCTCTCGGCCGCGGTGGACCAGACCGCCGACACGATGGGAACCAGGAAGTGCGTGCGGAAGTGGCTCCCGAAGGAACGCTCGCCGAGCCAATCATCCAGCGTCGCCCCGCTGGGCTCCGGCGCATCGAGCGTCGCCCGCGCCGCCCGGTAGAAGCGCGCGATGTCCGCGAGCATTCGCCAGTGCCCCGGGCTGACGAGGGCGGACCGCTGCGCGAAGAAGGTATCCGCGCCGCGCGTGCTGTAGGCGACGTTGCAGGCGCGGCAGGCCACGCCCAGGGACATGTCGCTCGGCTGGGTCTCGACACCGAGCTCCGCCAGCAGGCCCACGAAGCGCGGGTAGGTCGTCTCGTTGTACACGATGAACCCGGTGTCGACCGCCATCGGGCCCGACGGGGTCTCCACGGCGATGGTCTTCACGTGGCCGCCGGGCCGGGGGTCGGCCTCGTACAGGGTGAGACGATGGTCGTTGCGCAGGGCATACGCGGCGGTGAGTCCGCTGACCCCGCCACCCACGATTGCGACGTGCATCAGCGAGCACTCCCGTCCGCGCGCTGGCGAGCGAGCTCGTCCAGCGTCCGCTGCATCCCGTCGCGGGCATCCCGGGCGATCCTGGCGAAGGTGCCGCGGGCGAACGGCGTGAGGAGGCTCCGAAGGCCGCGGAGCCGGATCTCGGCGAGGTAGTCGATGCTGGTCCCCGTCCCGAGCGGCGCGAACCGGATCTCGTCCCGCGCCGTGACGCCCGATCCCTCACCGGTGAGGACGACCCGGAACGGCGGCTCCAGGCTGACGACGCGATACTCCATGGGGGCGACGCCGCCGCCCATGCGGATCCCGAGGCGGTACCGGGTGTCGACGCCGACGGGGCCAGCGCTGCCGATCCGCTCGGCATGCGCCACTCCCGGGTCCCAGCGACTGGCGTTGGCGAAATCGGCGACGAAGGCGAAGGCCTCGTCGATCGACAAGGTGGTCTGGAGCTGCTCCTGCAGGCGGGGCACGTGAATCTCCTCCGGTGTGCGGCCTTCGTGCAGCCGCTTGCTTCAGTGTCTATACTTCGTCTTGGGTTCATCGGCAGTGTGCCGCATTCCCCGCAAGATGTCAAGGGTTTGTACAGCGTCTGAAGTGACAGGGAGATGATGTGGATCCGCGCGTGATCGTCGACGGCGCCCTCGAGCTGTCGGTCGCGGGCAGCTTCAGCCGCACGGGACCGGCGCTCCGTCGCCGGCTGTTCGGCTGGCAGGCCCCGCCTCCCGGGGCGTTGAGCGGCAGGACGGCACTCGTGACCGGCCCGACCTCCGGCCTCGGGCGTGCGACCGCCCGCGCGTTCGCGGCGCTCGGCGCCCGGGTGGTGCTGGTGGGGAGGAGCGATGCTCGGCTGACGGAGGTGCGGGACGAGCTCACGCTCCTCGCCGGCGTCGACCGCTTCCCCGCCGTCCGGGCCGACCTGTCCTCGCTGGCATCGGTCCGCTCCGCCGTCGAACGGATCCTGGCCGCGGAGCAGCGGATCGATATCCTGGTGGACAGCGCCGGGGCGATCTACCCGGAGCGAACCCTCGGCCCCGACGGTATCGAGGCCACCCTCGCGCTTCTCGCCGTCGGGCCGTTCGCGCTCGTCACCGGCCTCCTCCCGGTGCTGCGGCGGTCAGCCGACGCGCGGGTGATCGCCGTCACCAGCGGCGGGATGTACACCCAGGCCGTCGACCTCGACGACCTGCAGCTCGCGAGCTCCCCCTACTCCGGGCCCCGCGCCTACGCCAGTGCCAAGCGGGTCCAGGTGGCGCTGGTGCGCGAATGGGCGCGACGCCTCGCTGGTGAGGCGATCTCCGTGAATGCCATGCACCCCGGCTGGGCCGATACGCCCGGCCTGGCCGCTTCGCTCCCGGGCTTCCACCGCGTGATGGGACCGCTGCTGCGCTCACCGGAGGAGGGTATCGACACCGTCATCTGGCTCGCCACCGTCCAGCCCTCGCCACCACCGGGGGGGAGGCTCTACCTGGATCGCCGTCCGCGTCCCTTCGACCGGATCCCGGGTACGCGGCTGTCCGCTGACGAGCGACGCCGGCTGTGGGACGCCATCGAGGGACTGGCGGCGCGAGGCTGACGGCGGCGCCGCCCGGCGACCTTACCCCGCGGATACGACCCGGGCCCGCTTCCCGCGGGGTGCCGGCGGCTCGGGTGCATCCTCGCCGGGGCTGGGGGCCGTCCGGCCCGGGAGGTCCGCCGCTTGGTGGCCGGCAGGCCGTGGCTCGGGATCGGGGCGCGCGGCCCGGATCGGACGCTTTGCCCCTCGCGAGCGTGACTGCGGCGATCGCGGGCGGGGCGGGAGGGCTGCGGTGGGCAAGAGCTCGAGCTGCTGCGGGGAGGTCATCACGTGCGCCATCGGCACCGAGCCCGCTGCGTCCTCGAGATGCGCCATCTGGTCGTCGAAGAAGATGTGGGGGCGCAGCTCGCGGAGGATCTCCGCCTTCTCCACTCCGCCCATGAAGAAGGTCTCGTCCACCCGCACCTGCCAGCTCCGCAGGGTGTTGATCACCCGGCGGTGAGCGGGTGCGCCACGCGACGTGACGAGCGCCGTGCGGATGGGCGACGCCTCGGAGGGGAACCGGGCCTGGATCCGCCCGAGCGCCTCGAGGAACGGCCGGAACGGGCCGGAGCGCAGGGGTTCGTCGTGCCGGAGCCGCTCGTTCTCCTGGAAGGCGTCGAGCCCCTCGTCCCGGAAGATCCGCTCCGATTCGTCGCCGAAGAGCACCGCGTCGCCGTCGAACGCCACGCGGACCTCCGTGGGCTCCTCCTCCATGGTCGTTCCCTCCGGCGGAGCGAGGAGGAGAGCCGCCGGCAGACCCTGCTGGAGCGCGGTGACGACGTTTCGCGGATCCTGCGAGAGGAAGAGGCTGCAGTGGAACGGCCGGATGTAGCGCCACGAGTCGCCACCGTTGGTGAACGCGCCGCGGCTGATGTCCAGGCCGTAGTGGTCGATCGAGTTGAAGACCCGCATGGCCGATTCCGCGTCGTTGCGCGAGATGACGACCACCTCGACGAGCCGCTCCGGTGCGAGGCGGTTGATGGCCAGGAGGCCGCGCACGAGCGGGAAGCCCGTCCCCGGCGCCAGGACGTCCCCCTCGCGCTCGTGCTGGTAGGCGCGGTAGGCGGGAAGTCCCTCCGTCTCGTAGACCGCGTTGGCTTCCGACAGGTCGAAGAGCGCGCGCGAGGAGATCCCCACGACGAGCTTGTCGTCGAGCGAATACCCCATGCGCTCCGCACCTCCTCCGGTCAGCGGCACCCAGTGAACGGGCCGCGCCGGTGCGGCACCACCCCACCTTCGTACCATCACCGGCGCATCTGCCGGCAGCGCCACAGGATAGTCCGCACGTCCAAACCGGGTCGAGGCCCGCGGGGTCCGGGACTCCTCAGCTCGCCAGGCGTCGCTCCAGCTCGTCTGCGAGCACCCGGGCGATGGCCAGCGACGCCGTCGCTGCCGGCGACGGAGCGTTGACGACGCGAACCACCCGCGCGGTGCCGGCCAGCCGGAAGTCGTCGACGAGCGAGCCGTCGCGGTCCAGGGCCTGCGCCCGGATGCCCGCAGGGCCGGGCAGCAGCTGCTCGTCGCGGAGCTCCGGCAGGAAGCGACGAACGGCCGCGGCGAATGCCGGCTTCCACAGGTCCCGCCACTGCTCCAGGGCGCCCGTGCGCCAGTAGCGACGGGCGAGCCGCAGGAAGCCCGGATGGACCAGGGTCCGAATGAGCTCTCCGGGGTCCACGTCGCGGCGGCGGTACCCGGTGCGGGCCAGGGCCAGGACGGCGTTGGGACCGGCCCACACCGCTCCGTCGATCCGCCGGGTGAGGTGGATCCCCAGGAACGGGAAGCGCGGGTCGGCGAGCGGGTAGATCAGCCCGCGCACGAGCGGGCGCGCGTCCTCCCGGAGGAGGTAATAGTCCCCGCGGAAGGGCACGATCCGTTCCCGCTTGCGTTCGTGACGGGGGACGGCAACGACATCGGCCCACAGGCCGGCGCAGGTGACGACCCCCGTGCAGCGGATGGCGGCCGATGGGGTCGACACCAGGACCCCGCTCCCGTCCTCCACCATCCGCGCGACACGCTGGCCCGTCACGACCGTGCCTCCCATCCCCTCGATGTCGCGCGCCAGCGCGCCCGCCACGGCACGGAAGTCGACGATCCCGGTGGTCGGTGAGAAGAGGGCCCGGATCCCGGCGCAGTGCGGCTCTCGCTCCCGGATCCCCGCGCCGTCGAGGACCTCGAGGCCGGGGACCCGGTTTGCCCGGGCTCGCGCTTCGAGCGCCGCCAGCCGCGGCAGGTCGCCAGAGTCCAGGGCAACGACCAGCTTGCCCACTCGCTCGAGGGGGATGGCCCGCTCCGCGCAGTAGGCCTCGAGCAGCGCCTTGCCCTCCACGCAGAGTCGGGCCTTTGCCGATCCGGGCTCGTAGTAGATCCCCGCGTGGACGACCCCGGAGTTGCGCCCGGTCTGGTGTGACGCGATCTCGTCCTCGCGCTCGAGGACGAGCACCGGGCGCTCGGGGCGACGCAGGAGCAGCTCGCGGGCCGTGGCGAGCCCCAGGATCCCGGCCCCGACCACCACGATGCCTGCACGTTCGGGGACCGGGGACGCCCACGCTCCGGAGCGCGACTGCGGCCCTTCGATCGTCACCATCGGCGCAGCAAGTATGCTCGCCGGCCGGGTCGGGAGGATGGCACGCGACCTGCAACATCGGCTGTGCGTCCCCGCCGGAGAAAGCCCAGCCGATGTCCCCGTTCCCGGAGGCCGGACCGGATATGGTCCGGCCTCTCCAGTAGCGTCCCGTCGCGGTGGCAACCCTCTGGCTCGGGCTCGCGCTGGTCGCCGGCCTCCTGCTGGTCGTCGCCCTCGTCAGCCGGCTGCTCCAGACGAGCCCCATCTCGGACGCCCTGATTGCCCTGCTGCTCGGCATCGCCATCGGCCCCATGGCGCTCGATCTCCTTCACCTGGGGGGCGACACGCTGGCCCACCCGTTCATCCGGGCCGTTGCGCGCATCACCCTGGCCGTGGGCGTCATGGCCATTGCGCTGCGGATTCCCCTGAGCGGCGTGAACCGCCGCTCGCTCACCTCGCTGGGAGTCGTGCTGGGGGTGGTGATGCCGGCCATGTGGCTGGCGACGGCGTTCATCGTCTGGCTGGTCCTGGGAACGTCGGTCGTTGGCGCCCTGCTGGTGGCGGCACCGCTGACCCCCACCGATCCCATCCTCGCCAGCGGTGTGGTGAGCGGACCGCTGACCGAGAAGTACGTTCCGGGGCGAATCCGCAACCTGCTCCTGGCGGAGTCCGGCATCAACGACGGCCTTGGCCTGCCATTCGTGGCGCTGGCGCTGGCGCTCACCCAGAACGCCTCCACCGACACCTTCCTCACCCTGATCTGGCGCGTGCTCCTGGTGTCCGTGGTCGCCGCGGGCGCCGCCGGCTTCGCCATCGGCTATGGCTCCGGGCGCCTGCTGCGGATTGCGACCAGCCGTGACTTCGTTCGCCGGCCGGGGCTCCTTGGCTTCAGCCTGGCGCTCACCGGCCTGGTGGTGGGGGCCGGGGCCCTCCTCGATGTCAGCGCCATCTTCGCCACGTTCTTCGCCGGCATCGGCCTCAACCGGGCGCTCCAGGAGGAGCACCAGCGGCCGCAGCGCCAGGCGCAGGAGATCGCCAGCCGTTTCCTCTCGCTGCCGGTCTTCATGCTGCTGGGGATCGCGCTGCCCTGGCACACGTGGTTCCAGCAGGGGATCTGGCTCCTCGTCGCCGGGGTGGCGATCCTTCTCTTCCGGCGGGTGCCGGCGATGCTGGCCGCATCGTTCATCATCCCCGCCGTGCGCGGCGTGCCGGACGCGCTCTTCATCGGCTGGTTCGGCCCCATCGGCATCGCCGCGCTCTACTACGCCCTGCACGAGGGTGGACAGGGCGCCCAGCCGCTCGTCTACACTCTTGCCACCCTGACCGTGTGCCTCTCCGTCGTGATCCACGGACTCTCCGGCCCGGCACTCTCCCGACAGTACGAGCGCCTCGGACGCGCGCGCAGGAAGAAGCGCTAGGGAGGACCCGTGGCACGCCATGTGCGGCGAACCTCGACGAGCAGGATGAGCGAGGAGGCGCCGATGCAGGTTCCGACAGAGGCCGAAGAGCAAGCAGCAGCAGGGCTCCGCATCCGCGGATGGCGCGGACGGGGTGGAGAGCACCGCCAGCATCGCGTCGCACCCGGTCCACCCCATGCTGATCGCGTTCCCGATCGCGTTCCTGGTCGGGGCGCTGATGACCGATGTCGTCTTCTGGGCAACAGGCGCCGCCTTCTGGGCGAGCATGTCGATCTGGCTCATCGGCGCCGGCTTCGTCATGGGCATCTTCGCGGGTGCCGTCGGCTTCATCGACTTCTGGACGCTCAGCGCGCCGCGGGAGACGATCAGCGGCTGGATCCATGCCATCGGCAACATCGGCGTCCTCAGCCTGGCCCTCGCGAACCTCCTCGTCCGCTCGGGCGATCCCCAGGGCGGCGTGCTCCCCTGGGGCATCGCCCTCTCCGCGGCCACCACCGTGCTCCTCGCTGTCACCACCTGGTACGGCGGGGAGCTGACGTATCGCCACCGCATCGGCGTGATGACCAGGGACTCCTCGCGGCCGCCCCTGGCACAGGAGCACGCGCCCGGCGAAGGCGAGTAGCGGGCGGCACGGGGCTCTTCGGCGCCACCTGCGACGGTCCGGGCCGCAGCGGGCCGCCGCCATCGGTCCCGCGCAGGCGCTAGACTCGGGGCCGATGGCGGACGACTCCCTTTTCACCAAGGTCCAGCTGCAGCCGACCCAGATCGAGCTCGACAAGCAGCTGCTCCGCGACGAGGACCTGCTCAACGAGGAGCACCTGCGCCGGATGGACCAGGTCCTGCTGCGGCGCAACCTCGATCATGCGCGGATGTTCAGCCGCAAGCTCTCCCTGGAGCTCCAGAACTTCGTCCACCTGTACACGCCGGAGGCCAACGAGCTGCGTCGCCGGATCGAGAAGTACATGGTGATGGAGCGGATGATCGAGCGGGAGATGGCGCGGCGCCACACGTACTGAGCGCGTTCCCGCACGCAGCGAACGACCCCCGGCTGTGGATAGTCGAGGGTCGTGTCACGCCCGGGTGTGGATAACTCCGGATGGGGTAGCGGGGCGTCGCGGGGGCGCGGCGCGGGCGGTCCGGGCGTCGTCCGGGCGCGGGACCGGACGACGCCCAGCGAACCGCCGGTCAGCCTGCTGGAGTGGTCCCCGCGCTGAGATCGACGGGCTCCGCAGCGGCCGCCAGCGTGGCTCGGACCCAGATCGCCAGGCGCGGCATGCCGCCCAGGGCGAAGGAGACGCCGTGGTCTGCCAGCTGCTCGTGACCCCATCCGTTGAACTCGCCGCGTGATGCTACGGCGCACATCTCGTCGTACAGCTCCGGCCAGTTGGCGGCCCGCCTGTCGTGGCAATACCGGATGAACTCTGCGATCTCGGGTGGCGGCGCATCACCGGGTGCGACGATTCGAGGGGGATCAGGGTGGGCAGCCGTCAACCGCTCGGGCATGGGGTTCGCGCCTCCAGAAGATGAACGATGAGTTCCGAAGAATAGGCGTCGGCGGCGAATGGTACGAGCCGATCCGGTCAGGCGTAAGGGGGTCTGTCCACCAACTTATCCACATTCCTTTCCACAGACCGGGCGCGGGTGGACAGACCAAGCCCGGGACGCGGGAGACGGTGGATTCGGACCCTGGGACATCGCCCCGCCGGCGTCAGCGGGGGTCGGCGACCCGCTCGCCCTCCCCGATCACCGGCAGCAGTGGCACACAGTTGTTGCACACGTCGTGCCAGCCCCTGGCGGGAAGGCCATTCACGTGAGCCGAGGCGCTCCGCTCTCCGGGACATTCGGCACTGGGCCGGCCCCGCGGCCTGCCCGCACCATCGGCAAGCGCCCCGGCTCAGAGCAACTGTCCGCGACGGCAGCCCCTTGTGGCAGTCTCCCCCCGAGCACCGCTCAAGCGGTCCCGCCGATCCTCGCCGCTGGCACGGAGGGCAGAGGGGTGAGGAGAACGAGACCATCGATCCTGCCTCCTTCGGCAGCGTCGACTGGATGCTGACCTACGAGGACGCTCCGATCACGATCGTTCCCTGACCTGGCGGCCGGCCGTGCGGCCGGCCCATCGTCACAGGGGCCTTCCCGCGCGTCCTGCCGTGCATCGCACGGACCGGTGCCCGGGCCCAGGGCCGGGTGGCTCTTGAGCGTCCGGCGACCGCGGACGACCATGGACCGATGCCGGCCCGTCCGGGCACGACTGTCCGTGCCATCGCCGTCCTCGTGATCGTGATCGCGGGCTGCGCGGCGCCGCCGGCCAGCCCGTCGCCGGACGTCTCCCCCGTCATTGCCACCGCCAGCCCAACCGCCGCTTCGACGGCCAGTCCTTCCGCGCCGGTCACGCCGTCGCCATCGGTCTCGCCGTCACCATCGGTCTCGCCGTCGCCATCGGTCACGCCGTCGCCATCGGTCACCGCAACGCCAAAGCCCACGTCCGCTCCGACGCGAACGCCGGCCGCCGGCGTCAACCGGACCAGCATCGCTCTCGTGGCGACCTACGACGTGGCGGCCACGATCCACTACGACGACCGCGCGGTGACGCTCGACGAGACGATCGCCGTCCGCAACGCGTCCGGCGGACCCATCGACCGGATCAAGCTCAACACCGTCCTCGCGCGCATCGGCGGAATGCGGCTGGGCACCGTCACCGTCGACGGGCGTGCGTCGCCCGTCCAGGTCGACGACCAGACCATCGTGGTCCCCCTGGGTCGGGTCCTGGCCGATGGCGGCGCCGTCACCGTCCATCTCCGCCTCTCCGCCACCCTCCGCGCCGACCTGGCCGGCTCCAACTGGCTCTTCACCAGGACGAACGGGGTGATCGAGATGTATCGCTGGATCCCCTGGGTCAGCCTCGCCCGGGCGTTCGACCGGCCGAACTACGGCGATCCGTTCCTCACCGCGTCGAGCCCTCGCGTGCGCGTCAGCGTCACCAGCGACCGGCCGCTGGTCATCGCCGCGACCGGCGAGCAGGTGGCGGGGAGCGGACTGACCCGGACCTTCGAGGCGCGCAACGTCCGCGATTTCGACCTCGCCGCGAGCCCGTCGTACACGGTGACGTCGACGAAGGTGGGGGCCGTCACGGTCCGGATCCTCGCCCTGCCCGGCTACCCCACGGCCACGATCATGGGCTATGCCACCGATGCCATCGCCCGCATGGGCGCCCTCGCCGGCGCCTACCCGTACGCCTCGTTCACCGTCGCGCAGAGCGCCGGCGGTTACGGGATGGAGGCGCCGCAGCTGATCTGGATCCCCGGCGGCCTGTCCGGGCGGCAGCTGCGCTGGCTCGTCTACCACGAGACCGCTCACCAGTGGTTCTACGGGATCGTGGGGTCGGACCAGGCGCTCCAGCCGTTCGCCGACGAGGCGGCCGCGGACCACCTGGCCCGCACCGTCTCCGGCCTGTGGCGCTCGAGCACCTGCGCCACCCAGCGGCTGGACCTGTCGATCTACCGCTACAGCTCGGCGTGCTACTTCGAGGTCATCTACGTCCAGGGCTCCCTGCTCCTGGACAGCGTGCGCAAGGCCATGGGAGCCGATGCGTACTGGGCGGCCGTCCGCGCCTACATCGCTGCGCACCGGTTCAGCATCGGCTCCACCGCATCCCTCCTCCACACGCTCCAGGCGCACGCGGGCGTGGACCTGGGACCGATCCTGGCGCCGCGCCTTCCGAGCCTCTTCTGAGGCGCATGCGGCGTTCCGTCGCCCCGGGTCGGCTCGCGGAGGGTACGCTTTGCGGAATGGAGCGGACGAACGGCGTGGCGATCATTGGCCCGGCCGCCGCCGACCTGGAGTCGTGGTTCGTGGCGGAGGTCGGGCGGCGTCTCGAGGCGGTGGGGCGGCCCGTGCACCGCGACGGCGGGACGATCGACGGCGACGGGTTGCCGCCGGGCACGCGCGTGATCCTCAACAGCATCGACGTCGACCGCCCGAAGGGATTCCGGCGCCGCGCCCAGGACGTCTTCGTGGTCGGCATCGGCCAGCTGCCGGAGCAGCCGGACTACATGCTCCGCGCCGCCTACACGCTCCTGGTCCGATCGCTCTCCAACGTCTTCATCACCCTGGTCCACGGTGAGCACGGCCCCGAGGCCTACATCGTCACCATGGAGCAGGGCTTCCATCCGATCCGGCACGACGGGGACGACGACGCCTTCTTCGGCGCGGTCGTCGAGCGGCTCCTCCCCCTGGTGGACTCCCACCTGGTCATCAACAACGAGTTCCACCCCGACCTCCCGCGCGAGCTGTGGGACGGCGACGCCCACACGGAGGCCATGTACCGCACGGGCCTGCGCCTGGCCGAGTTCGACCTGCTCCCCGCCCCCTGGCCCATCGACGAGCTGCTGGCCCCGGACGACCTGCGCCACGTCCTGAAGCTGTTCGGCATCGGCGGCCTCTCGTACGGGAACGTCTCCGCGCGCCACGAGGGCAACACCTTCTGGATGAGCGCCTCGGGGATCGACAAGTCCCACCTTCGCGAGGTGGGACGAGAGATCCTGCTCGTCACCGGCTATGACGAGGAGCGCAGCGTCATCCACCTCAGCGTGCCCGAAGGGGTGCGTCCCCGGCGCGTCTCGGTGGACGCGGTCGAGCACGTGATGATCTACCGCGAGCACCCCGAGGTGGGCGCCATCCTCCACGTCCATGGCTGGATGGAGGGCGTCACCGAGTCAACGGAGGTCGTCTACCCGTGCGGGACGCACGAGCTGGCGACGGAGGTCGCGGAGCTGGTGCGGCAGGCGCCGGACGCGTCACGGGCGGTGATCGGCCTGCGCAACCACGGGCTGACGATCACCGGCCACGACCTCGACGAGATCCTCGAACGCGTCGGGCATCGCATCGTCCGCCGCGTGCCCATGACCTAGCCGGCGGGACGGCCCGCACCGATGTCCGCCCGCAGGGTCCGTGGCCTCCGCCTCCGCTTCCCCGCGACCCCGCGCAACCAGCGGGCCGTCGCACTGCTCGGTCCCCGGCTCCCCCGCCTGGCGCGCGGCTGGATGCCGTGGATGGAGCTCTCCACCTCCGAGCCCATGGCGCTCCCCGGCCCGGACTGGGTCCGCATCCGGCCACGCCTGGCCGGGATCTGCGGAAGCGATCTCGCCCTCCTCACCGGGCGCTCCAGCCCCATCCTGACGCCGTTCGCCTCGTTCCCCGCGGTGCTGGGCCACGAGGTGGTGGGCGACGTGGTCGAGGCCGGTGAGGCGGCGCGAGCGTGGCCGGCCGGCGTCCGCGTGGCCGTCGATCCGGCCATCTCCTGCGTCATGCGCGGCCTGGACCCCTGCGCGGCGTGCCGGCGCGGGATGCCGGCCCTCTGCGAACGGCAGGCCGACGGCCGCCTGGGGCCGGGCATCCTGCAGGGCTTCGCAGCCGGCCTGCCGGGGGCCTGGGGCGACGAGCTGGTGGCTCACATCTCGCAGCTGTACCGCGTACCCGATGCCGTGCCCGACCGCGCCGCGGCGCTGACCGAGCCGTTCAGCGTGGCGCTCCACGCCGTCCTGGGCGCCGCGATCCGGCCCGGCGAGCGCGTCCTCGTCATCGGGGCGGGAACGATCGGCCTGCTGACCGTGGCCGGGCTCACCCTGCTGGGAGATGGCGCGCAGACGACGGTGCTGGCGCGCCATCGGGCTCAGCAGGTGGCGGCGCGCCGCCTGGGCGCCGGGCGCATCGTGGCCGAGTCGGGCCGCTCCACGACGGATGCCGCGCTGGCCGACGCCGCCGGCGCCCGCCTCCATCGGCCCATCTCCGGCCCTGCGGTCGCCACCGAGGGTTTCGATGTCACCTTCGACGCGGCTGGCACGGCCGCCAGCCTCGACCTGGCCCTGCGCTTCTCGCGCGCCGGAGGGCGGATCGTCGTCGTGGGAGGTCCGGGCGTCATCCACGACCTGGACTGGACGCTCGTCTGGACGCGGGAGCTACGGCTCATCGGCAGCTTCATGCACGGCCGGGAGCCCGGAGTGGAGAGCCAGCCGCACACCTTCGCGCTCGCTCTGCGCCTGCTCGCCGAGCATCCCGAAGTGCCGGTGGGCGAGCTGGTCACGCACCGCTTCGCGCTGGCCAGCTGGCGGAGAGCGATACGCGCCAGCCTCTCGCGGGCGAGCGGAGCCGGGAAGGTCGCCTTCTCGCCCTAGGCTCCATGCACGAACGAAGCCCGGCGTGCTGCCGGGCTTCGTTGTCGCGCGCGAGGCGAGTGCTAGTAGCTTCGACGCGAGGGCGTGAAGCAGTCGCTGCAGTAGACGGGCTTGGAACCGTTCGGTCGGAACGGTACCTGGGCCTCGCGGCCGCAGGTGGCGCACGTCGCGCTGAACATCTCCCGCGGACCGCGGTCATAGCCACCGCCCGAGCTGCCGCCGTAGCCGCCGCCGCCGTAGCCGCCACCGCCGTTGCTGCTGCCGCTGTCGCTGCCGCGCTGGCTCTTGCGAATGGCCCGACACGACGGGCAGCGCCGCGGCTCGCTGAACTGACGATCAGCGTAGAACTGTTGCTCGCTCGCGCTGAACGCGAACTCCTGACGGCAGTCGACGCAGGTCAGCGTCTTGTCCGTCATTGAGCTGTACATGAAGAAACACTCCTTCTCGTGCGGCCTCAGCGAACCTATCTCGCCGAGAACCGAAGAGAGGAAGTGTCGTGGTGCCGCGTTTCGTAACATCGACGCCGTTTGTGGCGCCAGGGGCGAGTCTAGCATGCCCACGCGTGCAACGCCGAACGAAAATTCGGCGCGTTGCCGCCGATCCGGGGGAGGATCTCGACGTACCCCTCCGAGCGGTGCACCCGGATCCGCTGCCCGTCCCGGATCAGCCGAGTGGCATGCTCCACTCCCACGACGGCCGGCAAGCACCTCACGCGGGCTCGACGTTGCCCGTGCTGCCGTCGACCATGACCTGCATTCCATCGCGCAGGCGGACGGTGGCGTCGCCGCAGCCGACGATCGCCGGGATGCCGTACTCGCGCGCGATGATCGATGCATGCGACGCCATGCTTCCGACGTCGGTGACGACGGCAGCGGCATGGATGAAGAGCGGTGTCCACGCCGGGGCCGTGATCGGCGCGACCAGGACCTCCCCGGGCTGGAGCTCGCCGAACTCGTGCGGGCCTCGAATCACCCGCACCCGGCCTGTGGCCCGCCCACCCGATGCCGGCGTGCCCGATACGAGCGCACTGTCCGACGGAACGGCGCCCGCGAACCCCGGCAGCGGCTCCCACACCGCCCGCACCGTCCGGCTCATCCGCCCCACGATGAGGGGAGCCACGAGCTTCGCCTGCTCGTCCCTGGTCGCGCGGCGGGGAGCCACATCGACCGGCACCACGCGCTCCTGACCGAGCCCGGCGAGCGCTTCTGCGCGGGTCAGGAAGAAGACGTCATCAGGGGCCTGGATCATGCCGCGTGCGGCCAGCGATTCCCCGATGCGCAGCACCGCGCGCCGCATCACCGGCCAGGCGACGGTCAGGTCGGCCACCTGCTCCTCGCGCACGGCTGCCAGGTGCTGCGTGTCCGCGAGCAGGCGCCGGAAGGCGCGGAGGCGGCGCGGTTTCGCGGCCAGGACCCCAAACGCCGCGTCCTCGGCCGCCCGTCGAGCCGCGGCCACCTGCGCGTACCGACTTGCGGGTCGTGCAGGCAACTGAGCCGGTTCGTGCCACCAGTCGAGCGACACGACGGCATGCCGTCCCGACTCGGCGGGCAGCTCGAAGCCCGCCACGAGCGGGAGGTGGCTGCCGCCCAGTGAACCGACAAGGTGCCGGCGATAGAAGCGCGCCAGGTTGATCTCGATCTTGAACGCGCCACCCGCCAGCGCGGCGATCGAGGTGAAGTACTCGCCGGCAAGGCGTGCCAGCTCGTCGATGAGCTTCGGAAGCTCCGCGATCGGCACGGTCTCGACACGACCTTCCGCAGACGCCACCGCCGCCCGATAGCGCGGGAGCAGGTCGCCGCGCCACGCTCGCTCGAGGATCGGGACGCTGTGGCGGACCGTCATGGGAAACAGCGCAGCGACCGTGCGTGGAGAGCGGATCAGGCGCCGGAACATGCGGGGCGCGTTGCGGATGAAGACGGCGACCGACATCCAGTTGAGCGAGTAGAAGTACCAGCCGTTGACCACGACGTGGTAGGGCCGCGGATCGCGCTCTCCCAGCAGCTCGTCGAGAAGAGCGTGCATGCGGTCCTCCATGGCGGTCAGCAGCCAGGACTCGAAGAGCGGCGTCACCGGCTCCAGGATCCACTCGCCGAACCGGAAGGCACGCGTGTATGCGCCGGGCACCGGCGGATCCCAGGAGACATCGGGCGGCAATGCGGTCATCGGTCGGGCCTGGACGATCCACAGCACGCCATCGGCATCGATCGCCCACTCGATGTCCTGCGGGACGCCACGGGCATCCGCGATGCGCCGGGCTTCGGTCGCCACCCGGGTTGCCTGGCGAGCATCGATGGCCTGCTCCGGACGGCGTCGTGGGATGACAGCGTTGTCGCGGATGATCCATTCGTCGCCCAGGGCCGCCCCGGACACCAGCCGCTCCCCGGTGCCCCGGACGGCGGTCACCACGCACGTTCGCCGATCTCCGTCAATCGGATCGGCGGTGAGAGCGACGCCGGCGGCGGCCGGCTGCACCATGCGCTGGATGATCACCGCCATCCGCCCGTTGAGCGCCGGGCCGTACTGCGATGCGCGCTCGGAGCCGGAGCTGGCCAGGATGCGGTCGATGGCCGCCTCCAGCCCTTCGGCGGGCACGTCGAGGACCGTCTCGTAGATGCCGGCATAGGAGCGCTCCTGGCCGTCCTCGGCCACGCCGCTCGAGCGCACCGCGAACCGGCCCCCGCCCAGAGCGCTGGCGACCTGCTGCAGGAGCGACCGGCGCTCGTCGGCCGTCATCGGGGTGGCACCGGCGGTGAGAACCACCCCGTCGGGGACACGGACGCCCTCCGCAAGCAGATCGCCGAGGCCCCCGGCCTTCCCTCCGACCTCGGCGACATCGGCCATGCGCACCTCGCTGAGCCGTCGAACCGCGGGCGAGGTCATGGTTCGTTTCCCGCGCTGACGGCGACGGCCGCCTGGATCACGAATTCGATGTCGTCGGCGGCCTCCTCGACCGATGAGCCAAGGTGATCGCGCCACAGGCGCAGGGCCGACGAGGAGATGAGGATCGTGAGGACGCGCGCGATCCGGTCCCGGTCCGGCCGGGCAAGGTTCGGGGCGATCGCATTGGCCAGGCGGCGATTGATCTCGAGCCGCGCGGGCATGCCCATGCGCCGTGCTTCCGCTGCCGCCGGGCTTGCCATCGCCGCGCGGGCGAGATCGTCGGCGGAGTCGAGGCTCTCGAACATCGCACGCACGCCGTCTCGAAGCTCGCCGAGCGTTCGCGGCAGGGCGAACTCGTTCGGGGCGGCGCGGCGTGCGGCATGGAGATACACCGCGGCCAGGAGACCCTGCTTGGTGCCGCAGTGGCGGTAGATCGTCGGGATCGAGACACCCGCCTCGCGCGCGACCACCGGAATCGACACGCTCGCGACGCCGCGAGCCATGACCCGCAAGGTCGCCTCGAGAATCCGGACGCGCGTTTCGTCGGCCTGCTTCGCGCGCAGCTGGTTGTACGCACGCATGGTGCCGGCAGTGGCTTGGGCCATGAGTCTCCAGTCCCGAGCTCGGTGCATGGATCGCGGCAGTCGCGGGTCATCGGGCAGGCCGTACCATGAGGGCCACGATACGGTTCGAATCATGACTATATGGTCCGTGTCAACCGCCAGGATCCCGTCATCCCGCGGCTTCTGTTGCCCGGAGTTCCTGTCCGATGGCACCGAGCGCAGCCGACCCGCCGGCACGATCAAGGTCTATGGCTGGAGCTCGCGCTGGTACCAGGTGCCCGACTTACCGCCGAGATCGGCCGGGGCGGCCGGGCCAACCGGGACGAAGCCGGCCTTGCGCAACACCCTCCGGGACGCGGCGTTGTGGTGGGAGGTGGCGGCCCGCAGCACCCGCAGCCCGTGCCGCGCCGCCGCGATCCGGCACAGCTCCCGGACGGACTTCGTCGCCACGCCGCGACCGGCGACCTGCTGCGCGACACGGTAGCCGAGCCTGGCAATGCCGTCGTCGAAGTCATAGAGGTTGAACCGGCCCAGGACCGAGCCGTCATCGGCCACGAGCACGTAGAAGGCACAGGTGCCGGCCTCCTGCTCCGCCAGCATGGCACGGTGCCGGTCGGTGAAGCGGGCGAAGAAGTCGTCGCCGCGGTCGGAAACCCAGGCAGCGAAGTAGGCACGGTTCGCCAGCTCAAAGGCCAGGACCGCCGGAGCATGGCCGGCATGCAGCTGCTCGAGCTCGGGCATTCCCCAACCTTACAGGGGCGAACAGGTCCTCCTCGCTCCCGCGGTCATAGCCAGCCCCACCAGCCCCGGCGCGAAGCGCGCCTTTCCCGCGCGGTTGCGCTGCCGTCAGAAGGGAATGTGCCAGAGGTTACGTACCGCGCGTGATCCTCGCCGATACGGCGCGGCGAAGCCCGATGGAAGGGCCGTCTCGTCGATTCCACCGGTGTCGCCACAAAGGACGCGAGACGCAATGCCCCACGCGCGCCGGCAGACCGACCGCACCCTGCCTGCCGGCACGCCCCGCGACGTGCCCGGCCCGGCTGCCGGGCTGCCCGGCCTGCCCGGCCTTCGATTGATCCTGTCAGGCACGGAAGCGAGGACAGGGCCAGCCTCCACGAGCCCGTGGTTCACGACCCGATGTCGCCGGTCGTCGTACCGCATGTCGGATTCCTGGTACGTCGTCTCAGTGTCTCAGCCAGGCGCGCCCGTGCTGCCGGGAGTCCCATGAGAGGTATCAGTCAGCAGCGACAAAGGTTCAGGACCTCATGCTCACCGGCCTCAGTGCAGGTCCGCCGCCGCGGGAACCACCTCGCTCCCCATGATCTCGATCGGGTCGACCCGGTCGACGCCGACAACCCAGCCGAAGACCGTCTCGACCCCCATGCCGGAGAGCCAGCGGAGCTTCTCGAGCAGCTCCGGAACCTTCTCACCATGCTCGCCCACGTCAAAGAGGAACGGCGCGGTCTTCTCGATACTGTCGTAGTCGCGACCGATCTCGTCGCACAGGTGCACGAATGGAGCGCCCAGCACGGTGCTTGGTGCGAAGTGCTCCCAAAGCATGCGCGATCCGCGGCACCCTTCCTCATAAGGGGTCAGATTGGGGGTCAAACCGCCTCATCGGGCCCGCGAAAGGCCCGATTCTGAGCACGAATCGGGCCCTGACGGAGCTGATTGGTACCGCATACCGGATTCCTGGTGAAACGTCTCATACGTCTCAGCCGCGTCTACCCAGTGCCACCAAGAGACACATGAGACGCATGAGACAGGACTCATAAGGGTCCCAACAGCCTGGTCACGCCGAACGGGACGTTGCTGGTGGCGACGTTCGAACGGAGCACGGCGAGAATCAGAGTGGGGACACCTCAAGCGATACTTCGGTCCCGTGCAGGTACGAGGAGAAGTCCATCTGGACGTTGGACGGCTCGAAGGTTGCACCCTCCTCATGGGGCTGATGAGGAAGTCGTGTGGCCGAACGAAGAAGTCCATTAACCCAGGCCGCTGCCGCCGTTCCGCCAAACACACGTGCCACCTCGGAGAAAGTCTGGGCTGCCAGAGGGCCGGTGCTTTGCTTCATGACCAGCTGCTCAGTGAAGGCACCATGGCCGGTGACCACGACGCTCACGTTGCCATCTGGCCCGACTCCGCGATAGATGATCGTGCTCGCCTTCGGGTTGCCGCTGACGGCGAAGCCCAGGTAACGCAGCGCTGCGATAGCGTCGTTGAGCTGAAGGTAGGCACTGGGCGTGGATTCCACCATCGGGGTGACTTCCAGACTCGACAAGCTGGGCCTCGCCGTCACTTGGACTGAAGGCGATGGGGGCCTGGGAGAGCCAATGCATGCGGACAGAACCGGGGTGACAAAGACGACGATGGCAAGGCCAACGAGCCGCCTCAGACTGACAGTCATTTGTGCTCCTCCAACGAGTGGAGTTGCCCCGCTTTCGTGGACACGCCAACGCTAGGTGATTCAGGCGGCCGGTGAAGGTGAACGGTACCTCCTCTCGAACTCGGTGTGAGCGCGAATGAATAGTGCAGGGTTCTGATCACGAATAGTGCAGAGGCCTCCGGCGTGGACCGGAGGCTTTTCATTTGGGCCGATAGCGAAGAGGCGCCCCCTGTCAGGCTCCAGCTGCTGACGCTGGACAATCCGACAGGAGGCACCGAGTGGAGTCTGAGGAAACCTGGATGGACCTGCACGTTCTGCATCGCCACGGCTGGTCGATCAGCGCCCTGGCCCGGGAGTTCGGGCTCAACTGGCGCACCGCCCGCCGCTATGCCACCGCCCCCGCGGCGCCGCACTATCCCGCCCGCGTCCGGCCGGCCGAGCTGACGCCGGCGCAGCTGGCCCACGTCGAGCGCCGGCTGACCGCCTGTCCCTCGCTGCGCGGCACGGTCCTGCTGCGTGAGCTGCGCGAGCTCGGCTACACGGCCAGCGTGGCCAGCCTCCGGCGTCGGCTCCGGATCCTGCGTCCCATCGCGACGGCCGAGCCGCTGGTCCGCTTCGAGACCGGCCCCGGCATCCAGAGCCAGGGCGACTGGACCGATTGCGGGACGTGGCCGCTGGGCGACGGCCGCGCCGTGCTGCACGCCTGGGTCACCGTTCTGGGCTGCTCGCGCATGGTGGCCGTGCGCTTCGCGACCGACAAGACGCGGGCCACAACCCTCGCCGCCATCGTGCGCTGCGTCGACGACTTGGGTGGAGCCACGGCCGAGATGCTCACCGATCGCGATGCGGCCCTGGTCATCGGCAGCCTGCCCGGCGGCGCCGCCATCTTCGCACCGGAGTGGCTCGACACCGCGGCGCTGCTCGGGATGCGAGCGCGGGCCTGTCGACCGTATCGCGCCAAGACCAAGGGAAAAGTCGAGCGTCTCAATCGTGAGCTCAAGGAAGACTTCCTGGCCTGGCTGACGGGGCAGGTGCTGCCGCGGCGGCCAACCCTGGCCGACTACGACGTCGCCGCCCGGCGCTGGGCGAGGGAGGTCGTGGCGACGCGTCGGCACCGCACCACCGGCCGTATCGTGGGCGAGGCGTGGGAGGCCGAACGCCGGCTGCTGACGCCGGTGCCGCGCCGGCTGCTGGCCCGCTTCGAAGGGCTCGAGATCATCGACCCCGATCGGCTGCCTCGGCCGTCGGCGGCGCGCACCGCCGGCGAGCAGGTCGAGCCGCGATCCCTGACGACCTACGCCGAAGTGCTCGCATGAGCCGCGCCACGGACAGCCGACTGGCCACCAGCTACGGTCGCCTGCGCGAGCATCTGGCCTATCTGGGCCTGGCCACCGCCGCCGAGCAGCTGGCCCCCGAGCTGGAGCGGGCGCGCGATGAGTCGGCCGCGCCGGTCGAGGTCCTCGAGCGCCTGCTGGCGGCTGAGGTGAGCGCCACCGCCGCGCGGCGGCTGGCCGGACGGCTCAGATTCGCCCACTACCCGCTGGTCAAGCGCCTGGCCGACTTCGAGCTCGACTTCCAGCCCTCCATCGACCGTGGCGTGCTGGCCGAGCTGTCGACCCTGTCCTTCGTCGAGGAGCGCCGCAACGTGCTGCTGCTGGGGCCGCCGGGGGTGGGCAAGACGCACCTGGCCATCGCCCTCGGCATCGCCGCCACCGAGGCCGGCTACCGCACCTACTTCACCACCGCCGCCGACCTGGTGGCCGGGCTGCGCTCCGCGCACCTGGAGGGGAGCGCCAGCGCCAAGATGCGCACCTTCAGCGGGCCTTCGGTACTGGTCGTCGACGAGCTCGGCTACCTGCCCATGGACGCCGACTCCGCGCACTGGATCTTCCAGGTGGTGTCGCGCCGCTACGAGCGCGGCTCGATCGTGTTGACCTCCAACCGCGGCTTCGCCGACTGGGGCAGCGTCTTCGCCGACCAGGTGGTGGCCACCGCCATCCTCGACCGGCTGCTGCACCACGCCACGGTCATCAACATCAAGGGCCAGAGCTACCGGATGCGGGCCCACGTCCCGCCCAGGTCAGGAAGGGAGGCTGCTATGCTCGGTTGAGGTCGATCGCCTCTGCACTTTTCGTGGCGATCTCTCTGCACCTTTCATGCGCGTCCACACTCGGCCGGCGACAGCTGACCGGTGAAGGAGTGGCGCCGGTGGGGGTTGTAGAAGGCCTCGATGTAGTCGAACACGGCGAGGCGTGCGTCGGCCCGGGTGCGCCAGCTGCTGCGGTCGATCAGCTCGGTCTCCAGCGAAGCGAAGAAGCTCTCGGCCACCGCATTGAAGCTCCTATAGTCGTCAACTCGGAGGTTGTGCGGTCTTCGCTGGATGCCGCGCCGGATGCAGATACGCCCACACCTCGCGAGCGACGTAGCGCTTCAGGCAGCGGATGATCTCGGCTTTGGTCTTGCCCTCGGCCGTGCGCCGGGCGACGTAATCGATCGTCGGCTGGTGGAAGCGCATCCGCACGATGACGGTCCGGTACAGCGCCGCATTGGCCTGGCGGTGGCCGCCGCGGTTGAGCCGGAAGCGCGACGTCATGCCGCTGCTGGCCGGCACCGGGCAGACCCCGCACAGCTTGGCCCAGGCCGTCTCGGAGCGGACGCGGTCGGGGTTGTCGCCAGCGACGATGAGCATCTCGGCCGCGGTGTCGGGCCCGATGCCGAACGCCTCGACCATGGCCGGGGCGATCGCCGCGGTTAGCCGGGCAATGACCTGCTCGTGCTCGCGGATCTCGAGCTGGAGCCGCTGCCAGCGGCGGGCCAGCTCGCGCAGAGCATGCTTGGCTGCGGCCAACGGGCTCGTCATCGGGCCAGGGCGAAGGGCCGCGCAGCGCTCGATCAGCGCCACCCGTGGTAGACCCTCGAGCTGCTCACGCAGCTCCGGCGGCGCGGTGATGACGAGCGTCTTGAGGGTGACGATCGCCTGCGTCCGTGCCTTGACCGCGGTGTCCTTGGCGATCTTGATCTGGCGCAGCATCTCGATCTGGCCGTCGGCCGCCTTGGGGGTGGCCGTCGCCCTGCCCGACAGGACGGCGCGGGCCGCGTTCTCCGCGTCGAGCGCATCGCTCTTGCCGTTGAGCCGGCGTTCCCGGCGGTCGGGCCGGTTGACCTCGATCACCCGGTGACCATGGCGGCGCACATAGCTCGTGACCCCGGCTCCGTAGGAGGCCGTGCCCTCGATCCCGAACGCGACGACCTCGCCCTGCTCGGTGGCCCAGCGTTCAAGCTGGGCGTAGCCGCCGCTGTCGGCCGAGACGGTCAGGTGGCCGCGTCGACCGCCGAGCTCGTCGAGCGCGACGGCGACGTGGATGTACTTGTGGGTGTCGACCCCGATTGCCACTTTCCGCCGGTCGGCCTGCTGCGCAATGCTGTGCATGGCTGTCGGTCCTCCGCTTTGGCTCGGCAGCACGCGGGCCGGGCGGGCGGACAGGACTGTGATGGGACCTGGCGGTATCAGGCTCCTGACTTGTTTAGATGCCTCCAGCACGCGGGCCTCGCGGGCCCTAGGGTGCGAGGTCGGTGACCGGTTGGCTCCCACGCTCCTTGCCCACCATCCAGGTGTGGCTCTCTCATAGCGTGCCGGCCGGCCACCGACCGCCGTCGGCGTGGCTCGATAGAGGCGTGAGGCGCTCCCTGGAACTCAGGTTGCCCGCCGCGGTGCTCCACCGTTCGGACAGCTCGAGGAGGCACCAGGTGATCACCATCGGCATCGATCCCCACAAGTCGTCGCACACCGCCGTCGCGCTCGACCCGAGCGGGCGCATCCTCGGCGAGCTGCGCGTGCCCGCGACCAGGATCACCCTCGCGCGACTCCTGCGCTGGGCGCAGCCCTGGCCCGACCGGATCTGGGCCGTCGAGGGCGCCGCGGGTCTCGGCCAGCTCCTCGCACAGCAGCTCGTCGCCAGGGAGGAGACGGTGCTCGACGTGCCGGCGACGCTCGCTGCCCGAGTTCGCCTGCTCGCCCGCGGCCACGGACGCAAGACCGACGGCATCGACGCCGCCAGCGTCGCCCGGGTGGCTCAGAGCCAGCCCGACCTGCGCCGCGTCGGCCTCGAGGACCACAGCATGGTGCTGCGCCTCCTGTCCGACCGTCGCGACGAGCTGACCCAGGAGCGGCGCAGGGTGGTCAACCGGCTGCACCGCCTGCTGCGCGACCTGCGGCCGGGCGGGGCCCCCACCGAGCTCTCGACCGAGGCGGCCGCGAGGCTGGTCACCACCACCCGCCCCAAGACCGCGGTCGACCTCGAGCGCAAGCTGATGGCGCGTGCGCTGGTCGCCGACCTGCGACGGGCCGACCGGGCCCTCGTCGAGAACCGCGCTCGGTGCGCGGCGGCCGTCGCCGCCAGCGGCACCGCGCTCACCACCGTCTTCGGCATCAGCGACGTCCTGGCGGCGAAGATTCTCGGCCATGTCGGCGACGTCAGCCGCTTCGGGTCGGCCGATCGCTTCGCGAGCTACTCCGGCACCGCGCCGATCGAGGTCTCCAGCGGCGAGGTCACCCGGCACCGCCTTTCGCGCAGCGGCAACCGCGCGCTCAACAATGCGCTCCACCTGGCCGCCCGCGTCCAGACCATGCATCCAGGCCCCGGACGGGACCACTACCAGCGCAAGATCAGCGAGCACAAGTCGTCGCGTGAGGCGCTCCGCAGCCTCAAGCGCCAGCTGGCGAAGGTCGTGTACCGTCATCTGGTTGCCGATCAGGCCCATCGTCGCGCCCTCGCCTCTTGACATAGAGGCGCTATTCGGTCACTGCTCGCTCGGCCGCGCACCGATGGTCCGCCTCGCCGGTTGGCCGACAGATCAACAGCCAGGACACGAATGGTCAGTCGTAAGCAGGGGTCAGGCCGCCCAAGAGGCAGCCGCATTCTCACAGTCATAGGCGTCCCCGACGCTGCCCATGCTGGCCGCGATGCCCGCCTCCCGGCAGCGCCGCCCGAAGGCCAGCGACGTGTATTGCGTTCCGCGGTCGGAGTGAAAGACGAGGCCGCGGCCGACCCCGGGACGGCGCCAGAGGGCCATCTCCAGGGCGTTGATGATCAGCTCGGTGCGCAGGTGGCCGGCCATGCTCCAGCCGACCACCCTCCGGCTCCAGGCGTCGATGACCACCGCCAGGTACTCGAACCCACTCCAGGTCGGCAGGTAGGTGATGTCGGCCACCCACAGCCGGTCCGGGCCGGCCGGTCGGAAGTCACGCTGCACGAGGTCCGGAGCGGGTGCCGCATCGTCCCGGCCACGACGCGTGGTCTTGGTTCCGCGGCGGCGATGGACGCCTTCCAGGCCAGCCTGACGCATGAGCCGCGCGACCCGCTTGCGACCGACGTGCAGCTCGTGATCGAGCCACAGCTCGGCGTGGACCCGGGGCACGCCATACGTGCCTCGCGAGCGGGCGTGGATGGCGCTGATCAGCTCGGTCAGGCGCTGGTCCTCACAGGCCCGGGCGCTCGGCGGCCGGCGACGCCAGGCGTGGTAGCCGCTGGGGGAGACGCCCAGCACGCGGCACATGCGCCGCACCGGGTGGGTCGCCTTCTGCGCGTCGACGAACCGGAAGCAGGTCACGGGGTCCGTCGGGTCTCCTTGGCGAAGAAGGCGGCGGCTTTTACCAGGATCTCGCGTTCTTCCTCGAGGACCCGGATCCGGCGCCGCAGGCGAGTCACCTCGGCTCGCTCCTCGCTGGTCAATCCATCCCGGCGGCCGGCGTCGACGTCGGCCTGGCGGACCCACTTGCGCAGGCTCTCGAGGCTGACGCCCAGGTCGCGGGCGGTGCCGGTCAGGGTGTTGCCGGGCGAGGTGGCTAAGCGGACGGCTTCAGAGCGGAACTCGGGCGGGTATGGCGGCTTGGGGTTCGGCATCGGTGACTCCCATCGGGCGCTCGTGGCGCCTACTCTCAGGGTGTCCACCGAACCGGGTCAACTCCAGCCCACCGGCTGGAATCCTCGTACAGACCCTCGTAGCCGTAGAGGGCAATCCAGTGCCCATACGTCGACTTCGGCGGTACAGGCTCCCAGTTGGGTAGGTAGTACTGCCCATTTACCGTATCCCGCGGTCCTTAGTGCACATTCAGGGCGCATTCATGCTCGCTCCCCTTCCCGCCCGCTGCCTCGCAGCCTGTCTGGCCTGGCGATGATCCGTTCGGACTGGTCAAGTGCTATGCAACGTCCTCTGCCGAAGTGACCGGCGGCTCTGCTCGCCGCGAGTCGAGTAGAGCACGGTTGACCCACCACCCCGAGACCGGTGGGCGCGCAATGCGCGCGTCCGTTGCTGGCACCAGCGCCGGTGGATGTGAGCACAATGAAGGAGGTCGAAGCAGTGAGTTTGCGCGGTTTGCGGTGGGGCGTGCCGATGGCGATCGCCCTTGCGCTGTTGATTTCGGGACAGGTTGCCGCTGCCGGTCCAACGACTTACGGCGAGCCACCCAACGACACGTACATCCCACCGCGAACGACCGCCGAGGCAGCATTCGAGTCAGTAAAGCTCGACGCTGCTAAGCGGCTCGAGACTTCCGGCCTGTCACGGCAGGTCGGAGGCCTGCAGCCGGACAGCTGCGGTCCAGACTGCCCGCCTACCAGCTTGGCGCTTAGCGCATACGCGCGACAGCAGGCTCAGAGCTACTACTGTGGTCCGGCTTCAGGTCAGGTCGCGATCAACCTGAGCTGGGGCATCTACAACAGCAACACCGGCGGGACCACCACGTCGAACAACAAGTACACCCAAGCCACCATCGCGAGCCACATGTCCACCACGACGAACGGCACGTCTGGTGCGAATCTCGCCGGCGGCCTAAATGATCTCGTGCTCAAGCCAGTCCCCGAGTGGGTCTATCTGTACGCGGCGTCTGGGGATGGCTCGGCGCTCCATGGGAAGGTCGTGACGGATACCTGGCAGTACGGCATGACGCTGGATCTGCCGGTGAAGCCGCACGATCCTGGGAAGATGTACTACCTCACCAGCTGGCCATCGGCCATCACAGCCTGGCACTGGATTGGCATCCGCGGTTACTACAAGTTCTGGGATGGCACCCGGACGCCGCTCTTCTACTACACCGACTCGGCCGGCGGATATGGGGGCAGCACTGGGCGCTACTCAGATCCGTCACTCGATGTGTGGTACACGAACTCTTACAACACCGGCAACGTGGTGTGGTAGCCAAACGGGAGGGCGGGGCCACCGCCCTCTTCCTCATCTCGCTCGCGATTATCACCGGGTGTGGCACTGACCCGAGTCCGTACGCGTCATCCGCACCTGGTCCTGGGACACCCCGTGCGACTCGAAGTGCTAGCACCACTGCGATCCCGACGTCAGCTCCGGAGCAACTGAACCTGCAGTGGCATTCAATCTCGCAGAAGCTGACGACCCCGCTCCTTGAAGTCCGCACGGACGGCACGCAAATCTGTTGGTCGGCAGGCCCAGAAGCAAAGGGCAATTTCGCGCCAGATCTGTACTGCTACCGACCAGGTGGCCGAGTCGCCAAGGTCTTTGCTAATCCCAACCGGGACTCCAACTTGTCAGTCATTGCAGTCGCTAAGTCGTGGTATGCGTTTGCAGAGCAAAACGAACGAGTGTTCGGAGCGGGCGGCTGGCGCTTGTGGCTCCTGCATGCAGGATCGTCGCCGATTGAAGTGGATCGCACCGATGGCCCCGGTGGCATGCAGCCGCCACCACCCAGTATTGCCCTTACCGATCGGTGGCTCGTCTGGGCCACCTTCCACCAGGGCACTGAAGGTCCTCGCAGTCTCCTACGGGCGATTGACCTCTCGACGCTTGTGAAGCGGACACTCGATGAAGGGGCGTTCGAGCGGATTCAGTTCTGGTTCCCGTCGCTCGACGGGGATCGGCTCGCATATGGCACGGTTGAGCAATCGGGCACCTCCGAGGATTGGCATGTCTACCTCGCCTCCATGACAGCGACCTGGCACCCCGCCAGGCTCGACAACGGAGGGGCCGCTCAACCGGTGCTCACGGGGGGTACGGTGATCTGGAAGCAGGGAGGTGATGGAGTGTTCGATTGGGGTGCACTAACCCGCTACTCAATCGCCACCGGCGACACCGTCTCCATCAGCTTCGATCCGCAGCCAGCAGTCGACTACCCATCCGCCGGATCTCGATTTGCGGCCGCCTGGGGGCGAGACGACACGAAGTTCTACTTGTATGACCTCTCTGAGAATCGATTGGCTCGAATCATTGAGCTCGATCCGCACTCGACAACTGGGTACGTTCGCCCGACTGTCTCGGGTCGCCTAGTCGCGGTAATCAGGGGCACGACTGATCCTTCCCACCCGCAAGACTCCGATGTGCTGCAGCTTCTGTGGGCAGAGCTTCCTCAGTAGCAATCCCAAAACGACTTGAGCTGGCTGGCCCTCACCACCGGCATGCGCCAGGGTGAGCTGCTCGGCCTGCGCTGGCGGGACGTCGACTGGGGCGCGCGCCGGATCAGCGTCCACCACACCCTGGTGCGGATGCACGGCCGCTGGTGGCTGGGCGATCCGAAGACGCCCAAGAGCGAGCGGTCAGTGACCCCGTGGGGGTCGAAAACCCGGATTCGATCATGCGGCGAGCCCGTAGTACTCGCGGACGAGCCCGCCGAGGAGATCCCTCCGGCGGACGTCGCACGGGTCGACCGGGATCGGCTCTGCGGCCGTCGCGTCCGGTGAGGCGAGACCGAGAGCGCGATGCGGGCGCCCGCGGTTGTAGTGCTCAGCGTAGATGCGGAGCGTGCGGTCGAGATGCCGTCGACCGAGGATCAGCGTCCAGTCGAGGCACTCGGCCCGAATCGTCTCGATCACCCGCTCGGCATGGGCATTCGCATTCGGCGCCTGGATCGGCGTGCGGATGACCCGTATCCCCTCCGAGCGGAGCACCATGTCGAACGACCGAGGGAACTTGGCGTCCCGGTCGCGGATGAGGAACCGGGCTGGCTTGGTGCGAGCGTCGAGCCCGAGCGCCAGGTTGCGGGCCTGCTGGGTGACCCATGCCGAGTCCGGGTGCGCCGTTGCCGGACTGACGTGGATCCGCCGGCTGCCGAGCTCGATGAACACCAGGACGTAGAGCGTCCGGAGCCACGCGGTCTCGACGGTGAAGAAGTCGCAGGCGATGATCCCGTGCGCCTGGGCCTGGAGGAACTGGCTCCAGGTTGGTCCGGTCCGCCGGGGGGCAGGACCGCGCCGGGCGGCGCGGAGCAGGGTCCGGATCGTCGTCACTCCGACGCGGATCCCGAGCTTGCGCAGCTCGCCCTCGATCCGGACGCAGCCCCAGCGTGGGTTCTCCCGGGCGAGGCGGAGGATGAGCGCACGGACCGTAGGCTCGATCGGTGGCCGGCCCGGCTGACCGGTCCGGCGGTAGGTCCACTTCCTGCGCACGAGCTCGCGGTGCCATCGAAGGAGCGTCGCCGGCGTGACGAGGAAGGCGACCCAGCGGTCACGTGGGAGAACGCGACTCGCTGCTGCGAGCAGGACTCGGTCGGTGACGCGGTATTTCGGCGCGCCCGCCACGCGCTGCAGCACCCGGAGCTGGTGGCGGAGGACGAGGATCTCGAGGTCCTTCGCATGCTCGTCTCGGCCACGCTTGCCGGTGCCGATGAAGAGGGGGACGAGAGTACGGATGAACAGGTAGAAGAGGGACCACATCAGCCGATCGTACCCGTCTCATCCAGGCACGAATCGGGGTCTCCGACCCCCACGCGCTTCTTGTGCCGGCCCAGGTTCCGGCCGCACAGGCTCTTGACGACAGTGCAACGCTGGCTGCTGGTGATGGACACGGGAGGTGAACCATGAGCCTCGGTCGAGGTCGGAGAGATCTGGACGGTCTCACCGGCGACTTTGCGCGCGAGGAGGAGCGGCAGAGAGCCAATGCCCAACCCCCGAGCAGGCAGCCTTCGGCGACTCACGACGTCGCAGAAGACGGCCATCCGCGCCCAGGTCTCGCGAACAAGGTCCTCGAACGGATCCGGCGCGCGATCCGCGGCTGATCGAGGGCAGCGTGAATGTGGTTCTCTGCCACCTCTCGGAGATCGTCCAAGCGCTCGAACAAGAACGATCGCTCAGTGACCTGCTACGCCAGAAGGTGCGGGCAGCGCTGACCGATCGCAATCCGTTCGTCGACTCTTTGCTCGGGTGATTGGGGGGCAACCCCCACGCTACGTTCATAGGCCGCCGATCCGAGCACGCGTCTGCCCTATCATGTCCCACTCCGGGATCAACCGCACCGCCTCAGACGGCACCTGGCATAGGCCTCCAGTGTCGCGCCTCGGCTCACCTTGACCGGTGGCCACGCGAGTCTCCGCTTACGGATCGTCTGTGGCGTTCCGGCGACCAACGCAGGTGTCCGGACTCGCCTCACGTTCCGCTGCGGCCCGGCTGAGCGCGCTCATGGTCGCGTCGATCCTGGCTCCCACCGCTTTCGGCGTTCGCTGGCGTGTCGTTAAGGCATAGGTGGAGGCTTCGTGCCGCGCGACATGTCCCGGAGCCGCCGGGCCTGAAGCGCCAGTGCATCAAGTATGATCAGTGTCAGAGCAAGGGCCGAAGAGGTGGCTTGCCAGCCCCGAGCAAAGCGGATGAGGGGAACGATGATGGTGACGAAACGATGATGATGGTGAAGGAATGCGTCAGCCGACGCGCAGGCCTCGTTCTCGCCACCGCTGTGCGAGAGCTCGAGCCACCGGGGGGCGTCTACGAATGGTCCATCCCGCCGATTCCAGTGCCGGGCCGGTCTCTCGAGCATGCCGGATGACTTGCCGCGACACGTCAGTCCATCCGTATTCGACCGGTTCTGCCAGCAGGCTCATCGCGCGGCGAAGGGGACCCTGGGGAGTCATCGAGACAGACAGCAGCACGCCCCCCTGCGGCGACGGTTCGAGCTGCACGCGGATCCACCAACCGAGAAAGGACAGGACGAACCGCGAACGTCCATCTTGGCTTTCGGTCTTCTCTAGGATCGCTGGCATCGCCGGCCACGTTGGTGTCACGAGGCTCTGGAGTTCGCGGCGCACCTCAAAGAGGAGTCGCGCCACCTGGTCTGGCTCTGGCTTCATGTTCATCCGATTGTCCCTCTTCCTCTGTGGATGCAGGGCAGATGGGCGCGTGCCCATGCGTGTCAAGAGACATGCCCGGTGACGACCATCGCGAGAGCCATCCTATTCCTCCGGAGGCGCTGTGGCTCGATCAGGAGTTCGCCGCCGCCCCCGCCCGCTCCTCACATCGGCATAAGGGACCAGATAAGGGACCAGATAACGGACCAGACCGCGTTCGGCGGGCGGCGACACCCCCTGATCTGAGCTCAGATCAGGCCGAAACGGGCGAATTTGGTACCGCATACCGGATTCGAACCGGTGATCTCCGCCTTGAGAGGGCGGTGTCCTAGGCCTCTAGACGAATGCGGCACGGAACTGTCGCTGCGACGGCGACAGGGGACGCGGCGGAGTATACCAAGCGGCTTCGCGGAGCCTCAACCACGCGGACAGAAGACGGCGCCGACCGCACGAGGCGATCGGCGCCGCTGACACCGTCAGTCCGGGCCGGAAGGCCGGCTAGGCGAAGCCGCCGATGGCCCAGACGATGAAGAGAACGATCAGGATCAGGAAGAGCAGGCTGACGCCCCCGCCGTAGTAGCCGCCCCACGAGGCTCGGTTCCCGTATCCCACGCCGCCGAAGAGCAACAGGATGACGAGCACCGCGATGAGGATCCAGAGCATGAACCTCCTCCAACAGTTGGTGTTCCTGCAGCAGAAGGAATGCAGGATCGATGCCGGACGCCGGTGTGACGTCCATTCACTGCCCGGTCTTGCGTGCACGCGCTAGGCTTTCTCGCGTCGTTTTCACCCGAGCCAAGAGGTTGACCGTGACCCTCTTCAGCGTGCTGCTGTTTCTCCACATCATCACCGCCATCGTGGCGTTCGGCCCCGGGTTCGCATTCCCCCTCATCGGCGGCCTGGCCAACCGGAACCCGCAGCACGCGGGATTCGCGGTCGAGGCGTTCGAGATCATCGAGAAGCGGATGACGCTTCCCCTGGCCCTGACCATGCCCGTGACCGGGGTGGCCATGATCCTGGTAGGCGGCATCAACCTGTTCACGCCGTGGCTGCTCATCGCCATCGTGCTGTACGTCATCGCGCTGGGCTACGCGATCATGATCCAGAACCCCACCGTCGCCGAGCTGCTGGGCGAGATGCGCGCCATGGTGCCGGCCGGCCCGGGTGCGGCGTCCGCCGCCGAGATGGCCGGCCCGCCCCCGCGGATCGCCGAGCTCACGGCCAGGACGGCCCGCGGCGGGCAGATCCTCAGTGTGCTGGTGCTGGCGATCGTCTTCCTGATGGTGACCCGCATCGGCGCCTGAGGCGGGGAAACAGTCTGTCAGCCGCCTCAGTGCCCGGCCGGCCAGCTCCCCATCACCTGGCGGAGGATCGCGAACTCCCCCACGTGATACGCGTTGTGGTCGGCGATGATGCGGACCGCGCGCAGGAGCGAGCGACCCGGAGTCGCCGGCATCGGCTCGGTCAGGTCACCGTCGGGGTCGGCCACCAGCGCCCGCAGGGCGGCCCGGTCGTCGAGGAACCCGGAGACCGATGCCGCCCACCCCTCGGGCGTGGTCTCCGTCTGCGGATCCGGCCAGTAATCGTGCGGCCAGGACCGGGGACGGTAGCCGGCATCGGTCACGTACTCGAGCATGTCGCGCTGCGTGAGGCGCAGGTGCTCGACCAGGTGCCACGGCGTGTAGCCGACGTTGGGCGGGCGCTCGTTCATCGCCTCGGCCGGGAAGTCGGCCACCGCCTCCTCGAAGGTCATGTGCGCACCCTTGCCGTCGAGGAGGGAGAGAAGCTGCGTGCGAAGCTCGTCGTTGGTCGCCATCCGTCCAGTCTCGCACTCGCGACGTCCCGCCGCCACGAGGCCGTGGTCTCCGGCCCTCGCGTGGGCGCGTCCCACGGCAGGCGCTCCACGCGTCGACGACTTGTCACCTCCGGATGTCATCAGCGTTAAGCGACGCGATGCGGCGCGGGACGCCGGAGGTGGTGCCCATTCACGCTCGCAGCCCGGCCGTCCGGCCCGGCGCAGAGCGCCGCGACTCGCTTGACGCTGCGGTGATCCGCGCCTGACGAGTCAGGACCGATGGTGGCCATAACCCCGGCGTTCGCACACCCGGCCGCGCATACGACAGGCGCCACGGCCGGCATCGCGATGCCCCCGCCGAGGTCAGCGAGCGGCGGCGAGCTCCGCGAGGACGGCGTTCATGGCGTGCCGGCGTTCCTCGAGCCAGCCGAGCACGCTGCCGGCGACCTGCGGCCAGGTCCCCGACCCCATGACCAGCCCGAAATGGCTCCCGGCCGGGATGTACTCATAGGTCGCCCCCAGCAGGTCCGCGGTGAGCCGCGCCTCCGACGGGTGGATGACGTCGTCGAGGCCCGCGCCGATGACGATGGTGGGGACGTTGATGCGGTCGGGTTGGACCTCCACCCCGAGCATCCGCTCACGTCGGGCGCTTCCCGACTCCCGCGCCCCGGCGAGCATCTCCTGCATCTTGGACAGGTCGGCCTCGTCCAGGTCCGGCAGCCACGCCCGGAGCCGCTCGAGCGGCGCAATCCAGCCCCACCACTCCGCGTCGTAGACGTCCGGTACGGACCCCAGCTCGTGGTTGTCGGGGCGGCGCGGCAGCGCGGCCGCCGGCGGCGAGGGTGCAAGCAGGACGAGCCCCAGCACGCGGTGCTGCTCCGCGTACAGGAGCGCGGCGAGCGCGCCGATCCCCCAGGCGATGACCACCGGCGGACGTCCCATCTGCCGGACCGCCACGCCGACGTCGTCCGCGTAGTCGCTCATCGAGGTGTGCGCCAGGTCCGCGACGTCGCTCGTGTAGTGGCCCCGCAGGTTCATGGCATGCGCTTCCCAGCCGCGCTCCGCGAAGTATGCCGCGAAGCTCGACCAGAGCCAGGAGCCGGTCAGGGCCCCGTGGATGAACAGGAGCGGTGGCTTGCGAGATCGACGTTCGGGCTGGTAGGTCTCGACATAGATGCCCTCCGGCTCGATGAAGACCTCGTCTCGCTTGATCGCCTGCACCATGGCGGCGTTACTCGTCCTCCAGTGAATAGAACGCGAGGCCCGTCAGCAGCTTGGGAGAGAAGTACGTCGACTTCTGCGGCATCACGTCCCCGGCGGTCGCCACCGCCGCGAGCTGCTCGAGCCGCGTGGCACGGAGCAGGAAGGCGGCCTGCACCGCACCGGAGCGGACCCGGGCCAGCGCCTCGACGGGTTCCTTAGTGTAGAGGATGCGCTCACCGGCATCGACGAGCGGATCCAGGCCCAGGCGGTCGGTGAGGATCGCTGCGTGCAGCGCGGCGGCGTCCAGCCGCTGGACCGCGGTGCTGACCGGTTCGCGGCGCATCCGCTCACGAAGCGCGTCGGCATCGGCGACCAGCAGGAAGCCGTCGTTCTCCCGCAGGACCAGCCCGAAGGCCGGCGTCTCGTCGGCATCGGTCCCGGCCAGGCGGGCCGGAAGGTCCTCGGGCGCCACCGGGATGGCCTGGAACAGCGGACCCGGCTCAGCCGCCAGTGCCTGCAGGGCGGCCTCGTCCACGCCACGGATGAGCCGGTGGGTCGCCCGGATCTGGAGCTCCTCCAGCTCCGCGTTGACGAGCACCATCATGGTCCAGTCCGCGCCCAGCGAGCCCGGCGGGGCTCCCGCCAACCGTGGATCGCTGCGCACCTCCGCCTGGCGCGTGAGCGCGGTCTCGTACCGATGGTGGCCGTCCGCGATGTAGAGGCGTTGCCTCGACAGGTACCCGGTCATCCGGTCGTCCGGCTCCACCGCGGCCAGGGTGTGGAGCAGCCCCTCCTCGTCGCGCGCACGCCACTCGTCGTCCCAGGCGCGGCCCATCACGTGGCGGTAGCGCTCCGATCGATCGAAGTAGACCGCGAGAATCGGCGAGAGCTGCGTTGCGCCGGCACGGAGGAGGGCCAGGCGGTCCGCCCGCGGTCCGGGCATGGTGTGCTCGTGGGCGCGGACACCGTCCCCGTACGGCTCCAGGAGGACGCGCGCCACGATCCCGTGCACGGCCGGGTCGTCCGGCGCATCCGGCCGGGCGTGGCTGTAGTAGTAGAAGCGCGGCTCGTCCGGCCGCGCCAGGATGCCCTCGTCGCGCCACGCCGCGAGGGTCCGCGCAGCCTCGGCGTAGGGCTCCGGCCCGGAGGGAAGCTCCAGCCGGACGGCGTTGTGCGGGTCGCGAACCGCGAGCGTCCGCCGCAGGTCCGGATCGATGACGTCGTACGGCGGGCAGACGAGGTCGGACAGGTCGGCGATGCGGCCGGGATGGTCCCCCGCCTCGTCGGGCAGCCGGATGCGCGGCGGAATCCGCGTGGAGCCGTAGCGCTCCAGGGCGTAGCCAAGGGCCGGGAAGGGGCGCACCGGGGGCATGCGGGGAGTGTACCGGCGCTCAGCGCGACCCGTGACGGACGACGAAGGCGGGCGGCTCTCCGGGCTTCGGCTGCGGCGGCCCGGCGACCGGGGCGCGCACCGGCAGGCGGACGACGATCACCGTGCCGCTGCCGTTCCCGGCGTTCTCCTCGGCATGGATTCGCCCACCGTGGGCCTCCACGATCCCGCGGCAGATGTAGAGGCCCAGCCCGAGGCCGCCGAAGCGTCGGGGCGTGGCATCGCCCTCCGCCTGGACGAAGAGGTCGAAGACACGCTCGCGGAGCTCTGCGGGGATGCCGATGCCGCGATCCGCGATGCGGATCTCCACCTCGTCTCCGTCGCGGTGGACGCTCATGGAGATTGGCTCGTCCGGCGGCGAGTACTTCGCGGCGTTGTCCGCGAGGTTCGTCAGCACCTGGCCGATGCGGTCGCGATCCGCGGAGATCGTCAGGCCGTCCGGCACGGAGACCTCCACCAGGCGTCCACCCGATGCTCGACGCGTTCGGTCCGCCACCGCGTGCAGCTCCACGGCGAGGTCGACCGGCTCCGTCTCGACCGAGACGCCGCCGCGCCGGTCGATGCGGCTCACGTCGAGGAGATCCTCGACGAGGCGGCGCATGCGCCCGGACTGCTCACGGATGATCCGCACCTGCTCGAGCTCGCGGTCGTTCTCCGCGTGGTCGTGGAGACGCCGCTCGAGGAGCTGCGCGTACCCGGCGATGGAGGTGAGCGGCGTGCGCAGCTCGTGGCTGACGATCGAGAGGAAGTCGTCCTTCACGCGCTGTGCCTCCTGCTCGCGGCGCATCCGGTCCTGGAGGTCGGCCCACAGCGCGGCGTTCTCGAGGGCGGGGCCGGCACGCTCCGCGATCGCCTCCGCCAGCCGCCGCTCGCCCTCGCCCACCGGCGCTCCGCCGATGCTGGCGGCGACCAGGACACCCCGCACCCGGCCGCGGCCGACGATCGGCACCGCCAGGAGGGCACTGAGACCCAGCGCCTCGATGCCGTCGGGGTCGCCGGCGTCCGCCACCGGCGGCGGATCGGGCCCGGCCAGGACGGTCGTCGCCGTCGCCGCGGCCCGCCCGATCACCCCCTCCCCCATCCGCGGCGGACGCTCCGCGGCGTGCGCCCGGGCGCGCTCGCAGACGCCCTCGTCACGGCCCACCAGGTCGGCCAGGTCCAGCGTCTCTCCATCCTCGCTCACGAGCCAGAGCGCCGCCAGGTCGCCGACGAGGTCGCCGGTGCTGCGCACGATGATCCGAACCGTGGCATCGCGGTCGAGCGAGGCGCCGAAGTCGTGCGCCAGCTGGGAGAGGAGCGCCTCCTCGCGGGCACGGCCCCGCTCCCGCTCCTCCTCCTCGAGGCGCACGTTCAGGTTGGCCACCTCCATGGCGCGGCCAAGGACGACGCGCGCGAAGATCCCGGCCGCCAGGCCGATGCCGAGGAGATAGGCGATGCGCACCACGAGCAGGGACCGGACCGCGTCACCCGGACCGGTCCCCAGGACCACGACGGTCCCGTACAGGAACGAGCAGACGAGCGACGACCAGACCGATGCGCCGAGCCCGAAGCGCACCGCTGCACCGAGCACGACCAGGCCGTAGAAGAGGTACGCGTCGATGGCGCCGGGCTCGACGTAGACGGCCACGGTCACCGCCACCATGTCGAGAGCGGTCGCCACGATCCCGACCTCCTGGGCAGGGAACCGCTCGATCAGCCACAGCACGAGCAGCGAGTAGACGGCCACGGCGCCCAGCAGGCCCAGGAAGACCGGCGTGGCCGGCACGAAGGAGCGGAAGGCAGCGAGCACCACGGCGGCCAGGGCGGCGAGGGCCAGGCGCACCGCGACGAGCTGCCGCTCCTGCGAGCGCATCTGCCGCTCGAGGTTACGGTCGAGATCGTCCATGGCAGCGCGGTCCACTCGGGGGTAAGGCGGGCCGACTATATCACCGCCCTGCCGTTGCACCTCTCCGGGGAGGGAGCCGGCATCGGTCAGTCCAGGTCCATCTCCTCTACCACGCCGTCCTCCTCGCTGCCGGTCGTCGCCGGTCGCGCGGGCCGGGGGCCACGAAGGAAGAGGACCGCCGCAGCCGCCACGGTGAGCGCCGCGATGATGGGGATCCACGGCAGGCGCCGGTAGTCGAGGGGCGCGAGCACGCTCACCGTGGCCGTCGCGAGGTGGCCGAACGGATCGGCCGCGACGACCGTGACGCTGCGCGGGATCAGCCCGGCAGGGACCGATGCCGTGAAGGTGCCGTCCGCGGCGAGGGGGACCTCGGTTCCGTCGACGGTCACCCTGGACGCGGGTACCGCGGATCCACTGACGCGCGCGGAGAAGCCGAGCGAGAAGAGGCCCGCACCGACGGCAAGCGAGGGGGCGCCGCTCACCACCCGGACGGCGAAGGAGGCGCGGTACCCGTGACCCGCCGGCGTCGCGACGTAGAGGTCGGCCTGATAGCGCGGTCCCCCTCCCGACGGGCCGCTGATCGGAACGTGGAAGGGCGGCACGTCGGCGGCCGCCGTTCGGCCGTCCAGCGCCGGGAGGCCGAGCAGCTCCACTCGCGGCCCGCCGCCGGCCGCGACGGCGCTCAGCGACCCGGCCGGCGTCGAGAGGCTGACCCGGAACGTCCGCGAACCGGCAAGGAACGCGTGGGCATCGGAAGCCGACGGGTCGGCGACGGCATCGACCGGACCAGGATCGAGGATGCCGCGGTTCTCCTCCGGGGTCATCACAGTTGCCAGCGGGACCAGCGAGACGAGGTGCGGCGTCCCGGACCCCAGCGTCCCTCCGGCCGGGTCGGTGTCGGCATCGGTGACCAGGCCGCCCGGTCCGTAGAAGCGAAGCAGGGCCATGGCGACACCCCCTGGTCCGAATATCCCGATCGGCGCGGCTCCCGCCAGCATGGCGACCGGGGAGGTCCGCGGCGCTCCGTCGGCCCGTGGCTCGGCGAGCGTCCCCTCGAACAGGAATCCGCCCGGCGCGCCCGGCGTCGGCGCCGGCCAGGGGCCAACGTACGGGGCCATCGGCGAGTCGACGAACAGCGAGGCGGGTGCGGTAGCCGCGAGGCCGCGTGCCGAGGTCAGGCCCAGGGTGGGACGATCGAGCTCGATCACCGGCTGCCCGGAGGCGCTGCTCTCCAGGACGACCCATGGGTTCGCGGAGCCGCCGAGCACGGCGACGGGCCGTCCGCGACGGGCGAACGACGAGGTCGAGACGATGTGCGCCGGGCTGCCGGCGGGCCAGGAGATGGTGCTGACCGATGTCAGGGTGTCCCCGTACAGGAGGCCCGGGCTGCCCGGCCCGAGCGCGTTCGGCACCGCGAGCGCCGTTCCGGCGTGGTCCAGGCACATGGAGTCGGTATGCAGCGACCCGTCGCGCTCGGCGAGGCGCGTGAGCTTCCAGGTCGCCCACGGGAAGCACGAACCGTTCCCCTCCAGTCCGATCTCAACCCCGGGCCTGCCGTCCGAATCACCCAGGATCCACATCGACACCGCGCCCGGGTCGTCCGCTGACACCGCCGTCCGCGTGGCGACGAATGCGCCCCCGGTCCAGTGCAGAACGGTGATGGGGACCTGGAAGGTGGTGGCCGAATCGGGCGGCTCGCGGACGATGAGCTCGTCGACGCCGTCACCGTCGAGGTCGGCGGCCACGACCGCCACGGCGCCGCGGCCGGTGTCCGCCAGCTCCGTCAGGCGCGGCGTGTCCAGCATGGCGGCCTGGCTGACCTCCCAGATTGTCAGGCAGCACGGCGCCTCACCGTTGACGGACGTGGCGGACGAGGTCACCGCGAGGATCCGCGTTCGCGATCCGACGTGCCAGGCCAGCAGCCGGACCCCGTCGCCCGGGTGCAGCGGGACGGTTGCGCCGGCACCGGGCGCGGGCGAGGCCGCCGCCTGCCCGGCCCTGTCCGCCCCACGGCGAAGGAGCGCCTCGCCCGAGGTGTACCAGGTGCCGTCAGGATTCGCGCCCCAGACCCGCACCGCCAGCCGGGTCGGGTCGCCGCTGGCCGGAACCACGACCACCAGGTCGGGGATCCCGTCGCCGTTCACGTCCGCGACCAGCGCGGCGTAGACGGGCGTCGTCAGGGTCATGGCGCCGGGCTCCTCGGGGACGGCGGCCAGCGACCCGGCGGCACGCGACGGCACGGCGGTCGCCAGCAATCCCCCGACCAGGAGCGCCGCGGCGGCGATCCGAATCCGTGCAGCGGGTCGACGGGCGGCGGCTCTCGGAATCGGCACCATCGTCATCGCAGCATACCGTGAGGAAACGCGGTCTGGCATGATCGAGGCATGGCCGTTCCGCCCGTCCCGCCCGTCCTCTGGTCGCCGGCGGCAGATGCACGCCGCCGGACCCGCATCGGCCGGTTCATGGACTGGCTGGCATCCAACCGCGGCCTGCGGTTCGACGGATACGACGAGCTCTGGCGCTGGTCGGTGGACGACCTTGCCGGCTTCTGGTCCGCCATCGCGGAGCACTTCGAGGTCCGTTTCGGCACGCCACCCGAGGCAATCCTCTCTCATCCGGAGATGCCCGGGACACGCTGGTTCGCCGGCGCGAGCCTCAGCTGGGCGGAGCACGCCCTGCGAATGCCGGGCCGCTCCGACCGCGACGCAGTCCTCATCGCCCGCTCGCAGTCCCGTCCGGAGATGGCCCTGACCGCCGCGGAGCTGCGCGACGAGGTGGCGCGGGTGCGCGCCGGCCTCCTGCGGCTGGGGGTCCGCCGCGGCGACCGGGTGGCGGCGTACCTGCCCAACGTGCCCGAGGCCGTGGTGGCCCTGCTGGCGACCGCCTCCATCGGTGCCGTCTGGTCCTCGTGCGCGCCGGAGTTCGGGACTCGCAGCGTGATCGACCGCTTCGGCCAGATCGAGCCGGCCGTCCTGCTCACGGTGGACGGCTATCGCTACGGCGAGCGGGCGGTCGATCGCGGGGCCGAGGTGGCGGCCATCCGGGCCGCGCTTCCCAGCCTGCGGGCCACCGTGGTGCTCCCCTACCTGGAGACCGATGTCGAGGCCGTCGCGCGGGCCGTTCCCGACTCCGTTCCCTGGGCCGAGCTCGTCGCCGAGCCCGGTGAGCTCGTCTTCGATCAGGTTCCCTTCGACCATCCGCTCTACGTGCTCTACAGCTCCGGGACGACGGGGCTCCCCAAGCCGATCGTCCACGGCCATGGCGGGATCCTGCTCGAGCACCTGAAGATCCTGGCCCTCCACCACGACCTGGGCGCCGCGGATCGCTTCTTCTGGTTCAGCACGACCGGCTGGATGATGTGGAACTACCTCGTCTCCGGCCTGGCGGTGGGCTCCACCATCGTCCTGTACGACGGCAGCCCCGCTCACCCCGACCTCCTGGCCCTGTGGCGGATGGCGGCCGAGCTGGGGATCACCTGTTTCGGGACCAGCGCCCCGTTCCTCATGGCCTGCCGGAAGGTGGGCCTGCGTCCGGGCGACGCCGTGGACCTCACCGCGCTGCGGAGCATCGGCTCCACCGGAGCGCCGCTGCCGGCGGAGGGGTTCCGCTACGTGTACGACGCCATCGGCTCGCGGCTGCAGCTGGCGAGCGTCTCGGGCGGGACGGACGTGTGCACCGCCTTCGTGGGCGCCAGCCCCCTGGTCCCGGTGTGGGAGGGCGAGATCAGCTGCCGCCACCTCGGCTGTCGCGTCGAGGCGCTTGACCCGGACGGGCAGCCGGTCGTCGGCGAGGAGGGCGAGCTGGTCCTGACCGCTCCCATGCCGTCCATGCCGGTGGGATTCTGGAACGACCCGGACGGCTCGCGCTACCGCGACGCGTACTTCGCGCTCTTCCCGGGCGCCTGGCGCCACGGCGACTGGGTGACCTTCACCGAGCGCGGCAGCTGCGTCATCTCCGGCCGCTCCGACGCCACCCTCAACCGGGGCGGAGTGCGGATCGGGACCGCGGAGTTCTACGCGGTGGTGGAGGGGCTGCCGGAGATCGCGGACGCCATTGTCGTGCACCTCGAGGAGGGCGACGAGCTGATCCTGTTCGTGGCGCTTGCGCCCGGGGCCCAGCTCGACGGCGCGCTGCGGCGTCGGATCTCCCGGGAGCTGCGCGGCGCCCTCTCGCCGCGCCACGTGCCGGACCGCATCGTGGCCGTGCCCGCCGTCCCGCGCACGCTCTCCGGCAAGCGGCTGGAGGTGCCGGTGAAGCGCATCCTCACCGGGACGCCGCCGGAGGTCGCCGCGTCGCGCGGGTCGCTTGCGAACCCGGCCAGCCTGGACCCGTTCGTGGCGTTCCGCTCCGCCAGGCACGACGAGAAGGCGCGCCGCCGCTGAGACGGCCAGCGCCGCGCTGGCGCCGCCATCGGTCCCGACTCGTCGAGCGCGTTCCCGCGCTCGCTACCAGGGCCTGATACCGAGCAGGTTCCGCGCGATCACCATGCGCTGGATCTGGCTGGTCCCCTCCCCGATCTCGGTCAGCTTGGCGTCGCGCAGGTACCGCTCGACCTTGTACTCCGAGATGTATCCGTAGCCGCCGTGCACCTGGACCGCATCGTTCGTCACGCGCTGGGACACCTCGGACGCAAAGAGCTTGGCCATGGCCGCCTCGGTGGAGTACGGCCGGCCCTGGTCCTTCAGCCAGGCCGCACGGTAGACGAGCAGGCGTGCCGCGTCGATCTGGGTCGCCATGTCCGCGATCATGAAGCCGACGCCCTGGAAGGATGCGATGGCTCGGCCGAACTGCTCGCGCTGCTTGGCGTATGCCGATGCCGCCTCGTACGCGGCCTGCGCCAGGCCCAGCGCCATGGCGCCGATGCCGATGCGGCCGCCGTCGAGGGTCTTGAGGAAGAGCTTGTCCCCCTCCCCCTCCCCGCCCAGGAGGTTCTCCGCGGGGATCCGGCACTCGGTGAAGAGGAGCTCGCCGGTGTTGCTGGCGTGGAGGCCCATCTTCTCCTCCATGCGGCCCACCGAGAAGCCCGGGGTCCCGTCGGGGACGATGAAGGCGCTGATCCTGCCGCTGCCCGCCTCGCGCTCGGTGACCGCGGTCACGATGTAGGTGGCGGCGACGCCCGCGTTCGTGATGAAGCGCTTCGACCCGTTGAGGACCCACTCGTCGCCCTCGCGCCGCGCCCGGGTTCGCGTGCCGCGCGAATCGCTGCCGGCACCGGGCTCCGTCAGGCCGTAGGCGCCGATCTTCTCGCCGGATGCGAGCGGCCGCAGGTAGCGCTCCTTCTGCTCGGGCGTGCCGGCCATGTAGAGCGGGTTGCAGCCGAGCGACGTGTGCGCGCTGACGATGATCCCCACGCTTCCGGAGACGCGCGAGAGCTCCTCGATGGTGATGGCGTAGGCGAGCGCGTCGAGGCCGGTGCCACCGACCTCCTCCGGGTACGGGACGCCGAGGAGTCCCAGGGCGGCTGCCTCGCGGATGATCTCGTGGGGGAACTCGCCGCGTCGCTCCAGGTCGTCCGCCACGGGCGCGATGCGCCCCTCGGCGAAGTCCCTGACGGTGCGGCGGATCTCCTCGTGCTCGGGGGAGAGTGCGAAGTCCATGCGGCTCCAGCGGCTGCGTGTCGTCGGCAGACCGAGTCTACCAAGGGATCAGGGAGCCGGCGCCGGCGCGTCCGCGAGGGCGGCTCCGCGGAGTCCTCAGCCGGCCCGCCGCCACTGCTCGAGCTGGCGGACGGCGCGCTGCTCCGCGGCGAGACGCTGGATGATGCGCCGGCGCTTGAGGATGGTGGGTCGGGGTCGGGTGCGCTTCGCGTGGCTCGGTTTGCTCATCGTGATTCCTATGACGCTTCGCGGCTCGGCTTCGTTGCAGCCAACCTCATTCAAGCCCGGCCGGATCAAGGCTTCCTGAAAGCGATACGGCAGAGGACACGCCGCGGTTCACGTGCGTCGCACGCGGCCGTGCCGACCTGCCCCTGCCGTTCGCCGGAGCGAAACGCATTGACATGAACGAGGCCTGCCATGGATACTCCGGCGAACATCGCCAAAGCCTGCTGCAACTCGACAAGGTTCGAGCTTCACGCCCACCGCGTCACGAGGGCCCCGGGTGCCTGACCACGACGTTCGTCTCGAGCGGGTCACGAAGCGGTTCCACGACGTCACCGCCGTCGACGACCTCACGCTGCAGATCGACCGGGGCGAGTTCTTCTCCATGCTGGGCCCGTCCGGGTGCGGCAAGACGACGACCCTGCGCATGATCGGCGGGTTCGAGATGCCCACCGCGGGCAGGATCTTCCTGGGCGACGCGGACGTGACCGATCTCCCGCCGTTCAAGCGCGACGTCAACACCGTCTTCCAGAACTACGCGCTCTTCCCGCACCTCAACGTCTTCGAGAACGTCGCCTTCGGCCTTCGCCGCAAGAAGTCCGACGACGCCGAGATCCGGCGGCGCGTCGGCGAGATGCTCGATCTCGTGGAGCTTCCCGGCTACGAGCAGCGCAAGCCGAGCCAGCTGTCCGGCGGCCAGCAGCAGCGCGTGGCGCTGGCCCGTGCTCTCATCAACCACCCGAGGGTCCTCCTCCTGGACGAGCCGCTCGGCGCGCTTGACCTCAAGCTGCGCAAGCAGATGCAGATCGAGCTCAAGCGGATCCAGACGGAGGTCGGCATCACCTTCATCTACGTCACCCACGACCAGGAGGAGGCGATGACGATGAGCGACCGCATCGCCGTCATGCGCGCCGGCCACATCGAGCAGCTCGGCGAGCCGGAGGCGCTCTACGAGCGGCCGCGCACCTCGTTCGTGGCCGGTTTCCTGGGCGTCAGCAACCTTCTGGACGGCACCGTCACGGCGCGCGACCCGGAGACCGCGACCGTCCGCCTGCGCGACGGGAGCGTGGTTCGCGCCCCCGCGGGGGGCCTGGACGGCGACACGGAGGTCCGCATCGGCATCCGGCCCGAGAAGCTGCGCCTGGTTGCGGTCGGCGACGAGCCCGACGCGGCCATCGACTCGTCGCTCAACGCGCTCGCGGGGACGATCCTCGACGCGAGCTATGTGGGGGTCAGCACCCAGTACCTGGTGGACACCGGAGGCGGTCAGCGGCTGACCGTCTACGCCCAGAACCTCGAGACCGTCGGGTCGCGGGAGGTGCTGGCGGACGGCCAGCGTGTCCGCGTCACCTGGAAGCCGCAGCACACCTTCGTCATCGCGGGACCGCACGAGCACCACGGCGGCGACCCCCACAGCCCGGAAGGAGAGACCGATGAGTGACGGCACCGATCAGCAGACAGCCATCGAGGCGGCGATCGCCCGCCTGACCGCGGAGGGGCGCCTCTCCCGCCGCGACTTCCTCAAGCGCGCGGGCCGCGGCGGCGCCTACGTGGGCGGCGCACTCTCCATCTCCGCCTTCCTCGCCGCCTGCGGCATCTCCCCCGCGGCAAGCAACACCCCGGCGGCGACGCCGACTCCATCGGCCTCGACCGCCCCGACGCCCGTCCCGACGCCGGCGGGCCAGCTGAACTTCGCGAACTGGCCGCTCTACATCGACACCGACGACAAGGACTCGACCAAGCACAAGACGATCCAGGACTTCACGGCCGCGACGGGGATCAAGGTCAAGTACACCGAGGCGATCGAGGACAACCAGAGCTTCTTCGGGACGATCCAGCCCGATCTCTCCGCCGGGAACGACACCGGGTGGGACCTGATGGTCCTGACCGACTGGCTGATCGGCAAGATGGTCGGCCTCAACTTCCTGGAGCAGATCGATATCCCGACCTTCGTCCCGAACTTCGCCGCCCACGCCGGTGACAAGTACAAGAACCCGACGTACGACCCGAACAACGCCCACTCGGTGCCCTGGCAGTCGGGGATCACCGGCATCGCCTACAACCCGAAGCTCACCAAGCGCGACATCACCAGCTTCAACGACCTCTTCGATCCCGCCTTCAAGGGCAAGGTCGGGATGTTCACCGAGATGCGCGACACCATGAACCTGGCGCTGCTCGGCATTGGCGTGAACCCGCTCAACGCCACGATCGCCGACGCCACCAACGCCCAGAAGAAGCTGCTGGAGCAGGCCAACGCCGGCATCGTGCGCCAGTACTACGACAACAGCTACACCGATGCGCTGGCCAAGGGCGACCTGTGGGTGACGATGGCCTGGTCGGGAGACATCTTCCAGCTCCAGTTCGACAACCCCGACCTCAAGTTCGTGGTCCCCAAGGAGGGCGGGATCCTCTGGGTCGACAACATGTGCATCCCGGCCAAGGCACAGCATCCGGTCGACGCACAGGCCATGATGGATTTCGTCTATCAGCCGGCCATTGCTGCGCAGATCACCGAGTACGTGAACTACATCTGCCCGGTCCCGGAGGCGCAGGCGATCATCAAGCAGCACGCGAAGGACGCGGCTGACGGCGGCGACCAGGACACGGCCGACTACCTCAACGCGGTCGCCGACTCGCCGCTCGTCTTCCCGACCGCCGACATGCTGAGCAACCTGTACAGCTACAAGGTCCTCTCGGACGCGGAGGAGCAGCGGTGGAACGACCTCTTCCAGCAGGTCGTCCAGGGCTGAGGCCATGCTCCGTCGGCTGCGCGGGGCGGTCCCGTACCTGTTCCTGACACCGGGCGGCATCTGGCTCCTGGTCTTCTTCGCGATCCCGGTGCTGATCATGGCATCGGTCTCGCTGCAGACCGGCTCGCTGGCCCGGGGCTACGCCCTGACCTGGAACTTCGGGATCTACCCCGAGGCGGTCGGGCGCTGGTCGGTGCAGATCATCCGCTCGCTCGAGTACGGCCTGGTCGCGACCCTGCTGACGCTGCTCATCGGTTATCCCATGGCGTACACGATCGCCTTCCGGGGCGGCCGCTACAAGAACATCCTGCTCCTGCTCGTGATCCTGCCCTTCTTCACGAGCTTCATCATCCGCACCATCAGCTGGAAGTTCGTCCTCGCCGACGAGGGCATCCTCCTTGGGACGCTCAAGAGCTGGGGCATCCTGGATCCAGGGTTCCGGCTCCTCGCGACGCCCGTGGCGGTGGTGAGCGGCATCACGTACAACTTCCTGCCGTTCGTCGTTTTGCCGCTCTACGTGGCCCTGGAGAAGATCGACCACCGCCTCATCGAGGCGGCGACGGACCTCTACGCCAGCCGCTTCCAGGCCTTCCTGCGCGTGACGCTGCCCCTCTCCCTGCCCGGCCTGTTCGCCGCCTCCCTCCTGAGCTTCATCCCGGCCGTGGGCGACTACATCAACGCGGAGCTGCTCGGCAGCCGCGACACGACGATGGTCGGCAACGTCGTGCAGCGGCTCTTCCTGCAGAACAACGACTACCCCGAGGCGGCCGCTCTCTCCATGGTGCTCATGGTCGGGCTGCTGGTGGGCGTCATCGCCTACCAGCGCATCCTGGGCGGTGAGGAGCTGACCGCCTGATGGCCGCCATCGCCACCACCCCGCAGCCTCGCGCCGAGGCCCCCGCCTACCGCCGACCGCGCCGCCAGCGCTGGAGCTCGCGAATCCTGCCGGCCTTCACCGCGCTGGCCGTGGCATACCTCTTCCTGCCCATCGCGGTGATGATCCTCTTCGGGTTCAACCACGTGGAGGGGCGGTTCAACTTCACCTGGAACCACTTCACCCTCGAGAACTACGCCAACCTCTTCGGCGTCGGCGGCCTGACCGATGCGCTGAAGAACAGCCTGATCGTCGCCTTCGTGGCGACCTTGCTGGCGACCATCCTGGGGACCCTCATCGGCCTGGCGCTGACCCGCTACGAGTTCGCCGGTCGCGGTCCCCTGAACCTCCTCATCTTCCTGCCCATCGCGACCCCTGAAGTCGTCCTGGGCGCCTCGCTCCTCACGCTCTTCGTCTCCGTGGGCCTGACCCGCAGCCTGATCACCATCGTCATCGCCCACGTCATGTTCGACATCAGCTACGTGGTGATCACCGTCCGCGCGCGGATCGCGGGCTTCGACCGGAACCTGGAGGAGGCCGCCATGGACCTTGGGGCCGACGAGTGGACGACCTTCCGCAAGGTGACCTTCCCACTCATCTTCCCGGGCATCCTGGCCGCCGCGCTCCTGGCGTTCGCCCTGTCGATCGACGACTTCGTCATCACCCAGTTCACTGCCGGGCAGACGGTGACCTTCCCGCTGTGGGTCTTTGGGGCCTCGCGCATCGGCGTACCGCCCCAGGTCAACGTGATGGGGACGATCATCTTCCTCATCGCCTCGCTCGGCATCGGCGCCTGGATCTGGCTCCAGCGCCGCAACCTGGTCGCCCCGCGACCCGTCTCCGAGCCGGAGTGAGCGGCCACCCCGTCCGGCCCACGCCGGAGAGCCCGGGACGCACGGGGGGCACCCATGCCGGTCCCGTTGTGCCGCGAGCGACCGACGAGACCGATGGCGGCCTCCGCATCGGCGAGGCGGCGCGCCGGGTCGGCGTCTCGCCCAGCGCCCTCCGCCAGTGGGAGCACCAGGGCCTGGTGGCTCCCTCGCGAACCGCCGGCCGCTACCGGCTCTACACGGAGGCGGATCTCGCCCGCCTCGTCGAGATTCGACGCATGCGGACCGAGGAGCGGGTCAACGCGCCGGGCATCCGCCGCCTGCTCGATCCCGATGGCGGCCCACGCCCGGCCGGGTCGGTGGTCGACGGTGCCTCGCTGCGGGGGCTGCGGCGGGCCCGGGGCCTCTCCCTGCGCGAGGCGGCCGGGGCATCCGGCCTCTCGGTGAGCTTCATCAGCTCCGTCGAACGCGGTGCCGCGACCGCGAGCGTGGCGACCCTGCAGCGCCTGACCGCGGCCTACGGGGTGACGCTCGGCTCGCTCCCCGCTCGCGGGCGCCGCCGGGTGGTCCGCTCACACGAACGCTCCGTCCTCGACCTCCCCGCCGACGGGGTGCGGATCGAGCAGCTCGCCGACGGCGCCGCCCAGCTCGAGCCGCAGCTCTTCCATCTCGCGGCCGGTGCGACCAGCGACGGCGCGTACCGGCATCCGGGCGAGGAGTTCCTGTTCGTGGTCACCGGCTCGCTGACGATCTGGGTCGGCGAGGACGAGCGCTACATGCTGCGCGCGGGGGACGCGCTGACCTTCCCCTCCACGCTGCCGCACAGGTGGCGGAACAACTCCCGTGAGGAGACACGTCTGCTATGGATCAACACGCCGCCGACCTTCTGAGCGCCGACGCCGAAGCGTGGGACGAGCGCCGCACGAACGTTCCCGCCGTCTGGGCCCGCTACACGGACCTCGTGGTGGAGCGCGGCCGCGGCTCGTGGATCGAGACCGTGAGCGGGCAGCGCTACCTCGACTACACCTGCGGGATCGGCGTGACGAACACCGGCCACGCGCATCCGCGGGTGGCGGCAGCCATCGCCGAGCAGGCGGGGAAGATCATCCACGCGCAGCAGAACATCCTCTACCACAAGCCCGGCCTCCTCCTCCACGAACGGCTTCCGCGCCGCTTCCCGAACCTGCCCGCCGGCGAGACGGCGCGCCTCTTCCTTGCCAACTCCGGAGCGGAGGCGGTGGAGGCGGCGGTGAAGCTCGCCAAGGCGGCAACGCGGCGTCCGGCGGTCATCGCCTTCCGGGGTGGCTTCCACGGGCGGACCCACGGCACCATGGCGCTCACCAGCTCCGGCGTGAAGTACCGCGGTCACTTCGAGCCGCTCCTGGGCGGGATCCACCACGTCCCCTACCCGTACCCGCTGCGAAACCCCACCGGGCGCGAGCCCGATGCCGCGCTGTCCTTCACCCTGGCGCAGCTCGACGAGCTCTTCGCCACCATGGTCTATCCCGACGACGTGGCCGCGTTCCTGGTGGAGCCGGTGCTCGGCGAGGGCGGCTACGTCGTCCCGCCCGACGGCTTCCTGCCCGCCCTGCGCGAGATCGCGGACCGGCACGGGATCCTGCTCATCGCCGACGAGGTCCAGTCAGGATACGGCCGCACCGGCCGCTTCTTCGCCAGCGAGTGGACGGGCGCGATCCCGGACATCGTGGTCATGGCCAAGGGGATTGCCTCGGGGATGCCCCTCTCCGGGATCCTCGCCCGCGGCGACCTCCTCGACCGCTTCGCCCCCGGCGCCCACGGCGGGACCTACGGCGGCAACGCGGTCGCCTGCGCCGCGGCGCTCGCCACGCTGGACGTGATCGAGGACGAGGGCCTCGTCGCCGCCGCCGAGCGCCAGGGACGGCGCCTCCTCGACGGCCTGCGCGATGCGGCCACCGCTCACCCGTGCATTGCCGAGGTGCGGGGCCGCGGCCTGATGGTCGCCATGGAGTTCGCCGACCCCGGGACGCTGGCGCCGCGCCCCGACCTGGCGAAGGCGCTCCTCCACGAGGCGTTCGACCACGGCCTCCTGCTCCTCACCTGCGGAGTCTGGTCGCAGGTGGTGCGCATCATCCCGCCGCTCGTCACCACGGACGACGAGGTGGACACGGCCCTTCGCGTCATCTGGGAGGCGCTGGACGTCATCGGCGCCTGACGCGTCACGCCTGGGCGCACCCCCCTTGCAAGGCCGATCGCCCCGCGCCGCGAAGATCAGGCGTCGGCGAAGGCGGCGAGAACGCTGGCCGGGACCGGCACGAGCGGCGGGCGCGGGGTCATGGTCGCCAGCGGATCGTCGGCGGCCAGGTCGAGCCAGCCGGCGACGAGCGCGGCGCAGCGGCGCCCCTGGCACTCCCCGAAGAGCACGCCCGTGCGGCGCTTCACCGCCTCGACGCTGGTCCAGCCCGCCTCCGCCGCGCGGTAGACCGTCTCCGCGGACTTCTCCCGGCAGATGCAGGCCAGCTGCCGGGGCATCGGCTCGAGGGCGCGCGCCGATCCTTCGACGGCAACCTCGGCGGCGGGACCGATGAGCGCCAGGAGGGCGGGGTCCGGGCGGACGAGGCGCAGGCGGGACGCGGCCACGACCCACGGGCTGGCGCGCTCGCCGTCCAGGACGGCGGCCCACGCGATCCAGCCCCCATCGGGCTCGCGCTCGAGCCACACCACGGTGGCGCCATGCACCTGGGGCAGGTCGTCGTCCACCACCAGCAGCTCGTCCACCTCGAGGCGGCGGAGGGGCTCCACCGTCAGGCCGCGGCGCTGGGCGACGTCGCCGGCCCGCTGCGGCGGCTCGAGCCGGTCCCAGGCCATGGCCGGGTTGAGCCCTGGCTCGTTCACGCGGCGGGTTCCGGCTCCTCGGGGGCCAGGCGGCGATAGCGGGAGGCGTAGTAGAGCAGTGGATCCGCCTCCTCCTCGAACCCCGCGGCCACGATCTCCCCGATGAAGACGGAGTGGTCGCCGCCCTCGTGGCGCGCCACGAGGCGGCAGTCGAAGTAGGCGATCGCCCCGTCCAGGATGGGTGAGCCGGTCTCAGCCTCGTGCCACGGCGCGTCGCAGAAGCGGCGGAGCTTCGCCTCCGTCACCGGCCTGGCGAAGCAGTCCGCCAGGGACCGCTGGCCGGCTCCCAGCACGCTGACGGCGAACGCGTGGCTCTCGATGATCGCCTCGTGCGTCTCGCTCGTGCGGTTGAGGCTCGCCATCATGAGCGGCGGGTCGATGCTGATGCTGCTGATGGCGTTGGCCGTCATCCCGGAGAGGAGCGGACCGTGCCGGGCGCAGACCACGGTGACGCCGGTCGCGAAGCGACCCATCATCGAGCGGAGCCAGCGCTTCTGCTCCTCGCTGATCGGCAGGGTGGCGGCGCCCTCGCCGCGCTCGATGCGGTTCGCCACGGCTAGCGGTACCGCTCGAGCTTCTCCAGGATCGCGTTGGCGGCGGCCCAGTCGTCCGCGTCCGGCTCCTCGCCGTCGTGGAGATGGACGAGGGGCACGCTGTTCCATGCCGGCCCGTCCTCGCAGGGGATGTGGATCGCGAGGTCGCCGCGATCGAGGTACGCGACGATCGTGGCACCGTGGTCGCCGCCACGGGACAGGGCCCGCTCCAGGGTCCGTCCGAACTCGTCGGCCGATCCGAACTCGAGTTCGATGCGCGAGCGCGTCAGCCCGGTGCGGGGCGGCTGCATCCCGCTCATCGGAGCAGGCCCAGCACGTCCAGGAGCCAGCCGAAGAACGTGGCGCCGCCCAGGACCACGAAGCCGAGGATCAGGACCACCCCCACGAAGCCGATGGCGCTCGCCCACCCGGGGACTGCCGCCTGGCCGCTGGGCCCCACCGATCCCTCGGCGAGCCACACGGCCAGTGCGTCCCCGTCGACGCGAATGTCGACGTCGTCGTCGAGCGGGATCACCACCAGCCGCTCGCGCGTGCCCGCGTTCGCCTCGCCGGTGAGCAGGGCGCGCGGAGTCGCGTCCTGGCGGACGAGGAGCGCGTGGCTCCCGGTCGCATTCGCCAGGCCCACCGCCTCGAGGCGGCCGGAGTGGCCGATCGGCAGCGCCGGAAGCTCAGCGTCCACGGGTCGCAGCATAGCAGCCCGAATTCGGCCCGAGCCGGCCGGGAGCCGGCCTATCCCGCATCGAGGCGGGCGAGCATCGGCTCCAGGGCCCGGACGGATTCGACGGTGATGGGATCCAGGACGAGCTGAACGTGCGCCACCCCCTCGGCGGCGAAGGCGCGCAGCGTCTCCGCCAGCAGCATCGGGTCGCCCGGAAGCGGCGCCGGCGCCTCCTCGTCGGAGGCGTTGGGGCGGCCCGCCGCGCCGGGCATCGCCACCAGCAGCGCGAGCGTGCGCTCGACCTCGGACGGTTCCCGGCCGGCCGCGCGGCAGGCGGCGTCGATCCGCTCGCGCAGCGGCCGATACCCAGCCGGCGAGTTGTCGAACGCGGTGAACCACGCGTTCCACGACGCCACCGACGGCAGGGTCAGCGCCAGCATTCGCTCGCCGGTGGAGCCGACCATCAGCGGCGGTCCCCCCGAGCGAAACGGCGGCGGGTGGAGCTCGCAGTCCGGCGCGGAGTGATAGTGCCCGCGGTGATCGACCCGTCCGTCGCCGAGGAGGCCGCGGATGATGGTGAACGCCTCGGCGAAGCGGCTGACGCGGTGGTCGTAGGGGATGCCGAAGGCATCGAACTCGGTGCGGTTCCAGCCGGCGCCCAGGCCGAGCACCAGGCGTCCGCCGGAGACGGCATCGACCTCGTTGGCCATCTTGGCCAGGACCGCGGGATTGTGGAATCCCACGCACGCCACGAGCGGACCGATCTCCACCCGGCGGGTCACCGCGGCGAGCGCCGACAGCAGCGACCACGCCTCCCACGGACCGCGCATCTCTCCGTCCGGATAGCGGTAGAGGAGGTGCTCCCCGAGCCAGATCGAGTCGAGCCCGATCTCCTCCGCGGTCCGGGCCATCTCGCGCAGCTCCGCCCAGGGGGTGATCCGCTCCACCTCCGGGAGCTGCACCCCGACCTTCAGCGGACGTGTCATGCCGGCCTCCTCACAGGTCCCGCCGCTGGAAGCTCACCACGGCGAGCACCAGCACGGCGGCCGCCCAGATCGCGCACCAGGCGAGATAGGCCTCCGGCGGGGGCGTCGCAGCATAGAACGGGAAGGCGGCGACCTGCCGGCCCGCCACGGCACCCCCCACGAGCACCGAGGTCGGCTCCAGGCTGTAGATGGTGCCGCGCCACAGGCCGTCGGTCGGCAGCAGGAGCCGCGACGCGGTCCCGATCTGGGTGGTGACCGGGTCGTTGAAGGCGGAGCCGATGCCGCCCACCACTCCGCCCAGCCACGCCAGCCCGAAGAGCAGGATGGCGATGATGCCGGTCGCCACCGGCGGGAGGCGGGTGGAGAGGGCCATCGCCAGGGTGAGCATGATCACGCCCACCGCGGCAAGGTAGAGGGCCGCCGAGATGGCGTGCGGAGGCAGGTAGCCGGTGGCGAGCGAGACGGCTACCACCTCGGAGCCGGCGGCGAGCAGGGCGTACACCACGACCACGATCGCCAGGGCCAGCCATTTGCCGAGGAGGATGGAGCTGCGGCGCACGGGCCGCGCGAGGATGGCCAGGGCCTCGCCGCTCTCCAGCTCGCCGGCGACGGACGGCGCGGCGGCGAAGACCGCGGCCAGCGCCACGACGAAGCTGAACATGAACATCACGCCGATCAGCAGCTGCGAGGCGAGTGTCTGGATCTGGGCCGGCGTGATCGAGGGGCCGTCCGCCGGCGCCAGGTGCGGCAGCTGGGCGTAGCCCCAGGCGGTGAGCAGGACGGCGACCACGGAGAGGCCGGCCAGCGCGGGGAGCAGCCGGCGGCGGACCCCCTCCCGCAGGGTGACGCCGGCCACGATCCAGATCTCGCGAATCATGCCGCCCCCAACAGCTGCCGGAAGCGGTCCTCCAGGCTGGGCTGCAGCAGGTTCACGCCATAGACATGGACTCCCTCGGCCACGAGCGCAGCCACCAGCCCGGGCACCGCCTCCTCTGCCACGTTGCGGACGACGATCCACGTCCCGTCCGTCTCGACCGGCCCCGCCCGCTCCAGGAGCCCGTGCCCCGCGGGGGTGAGGCCGGTGACGCGCAGCCGGATCCCGCCCGGCCGGAGGAGGTCGGCCAGGGCGCCGCTGGCGAGGACGCGCCCGTGGTCGATGATCGCCACCCGGTCGCAGACCTGCTCCAGCTCGCTCAGCTGGTGCGAGTTGAGGAGGACGGTCATCCCCAGCTCGCGGAGGCCGCGGATGATGCCGCGCAGCTCGTGGCGCCCGAGTGGATCGAGTGCCGTGGACGGCTCGTCCAGGACCACCAGCGCCGGGCGCCCCAGCAGCGCGGCCGCCAGGCCCAGGCGCTGCTGCATCCCCTTCGAGTAGGTGCCGACCCGGCTGTCGGCGCGGGCCTCGAGATCCGCGGTGGCGAGCGCCGTGGCGATCTCGTCCCGCCATCGGTCCGGGGCGATGCCGGCAAGGCGGCAGTGCAGCTGCAGCACCTCCCGCCCGCTGAGCCAGGCCTGGTAGCGGAAGAGCTCCGGGAGGTACCCCACGTTCCGTCGAGCCTCCGGATCCCCGAGGGCGCGGCCGAGGAGTCGTCCGCTTCCACCGGAGGCGTGCGTGAGCCCCAGGACGATCTTCACCGCGGTGGTCTTGCCGGCCCCGTTGGCGCCCAGGAGACCGAAGACCTCGCCCCGCGCGACGGCCAGGTCGAGGCCGTCGAGGGCCACGACGGGTCCGTAGCGCTTGGTGATGCCGCTCAGCTCGACGACGGACTCGGCCACCCGCCGATTGTCGCAGCGATCAGCGGATGACGAGCGCCCGTGCGGCGTCCGTCAGCCAGGCCGCGTAGCGGGCAGCGGTCCAGCCGGCCTCCACGACGAGCAGCCGGTAGGCATCCGGCGCGGTGATCGCCCAGAGCACGTCGGCCGCGGTGTCGACACTGATGTCGTCCCGCAGGCGGCCCATGGCCGACCAGGCTTCCGCGAACGCGCGCATCCACCCACGGCGCCCTTCGGAGCCCGTCCGGTACGCGGCGGCAAGCTCGGTGTCGGTCGCCCCACCCACGCGCAGGGCCTCCATGATCGCCCAGATCGGCCCCATGATGGCGGGCGCCGCCTGGCCAAACGTTGTGAGCTGAGCCTCCAGGTCGCCCCCGGCGATGAGCGCGCGCAGGTCACCGCCGGGCACTGCCCGGCGAAGGGCCGCCTGCAGGTTGCGCTCTCCCACCGCGGCAAAGAGCCCCGCCTTGGATCCGAAGGTGGCGTAGACGGTCTCCACGGACACGCCTGCCGTCTCGGCGATCTGGCGCAGCGTTGAGCCGCTGTATCCGTCGCGTTCGAGGTGGCGCGCGGCCGCGTCGAGGATGGATGAGCGCGTCCGCTGCGCCTGCCGGTCGCGAAGTGGCGAGCGGTAGCGGCGCCGAGGCTTGACGAACTCGCCCATGCCGCTACAGTATCACAGTATTCAGTACACCGCGCCTGTATCCAAAGGAGCTCCGAGTTGGAGATCGGGATCGTCTTCAAGTTCCTGCATATCAGCACCATGATCGCCGCCGTCACCCTGGCTCTCGGTCCGTCGTACGTGTTCGATCGGGTCGCGGCCAGCGGGGACGTGCTCGCGACGCGCGCGTTCCTCTCGCGGATGGCGATCTTCGACCGGCTCATCCCGGGCCTGTTCGTCACCGGCGCCGTGTTTGGCCTCCTCGCCGCGGCGACCATCGGCTTCAACCTCCTGGCGCCCTGGCTGGTCCTCGCCTACACCCTGTTCGTGGGCATGCTGGCCATGCATGCCACCGTCGGGAGCCGATGGCGCACGTCCCTGGGACGCACCCTGGCGTCGGTGCCTGCCGGCGCGGCGACCTCGCCCGACGTCGCCAGCGTTGGATCCGCGACCGTGGGCAAGGTCATCTACTGGGTGACGGCGGTCGTGACCGTGATCACCGTCTTCGACATGGTCGCCAAGCCGTTCAGCTGATCCGCTGCACGGGCCGGGCCGACGCGCCTCAGGCGACGCGCTTCGTCTTCTTGCTGACGTAATCGACGAGCACGTACTCGCCAAGGTTCTCCGGCTCCACGTAGAACGCACGGCCGCGGTTGATGCGGCTCATGAGGTCCACGAAGTCCGACAGGTAGCGTGAGCGCTCGAGCATGAACGTGTTGATGACGATCCCCTCGCGGGTGCATCGGCCCACCTCGCGCAGCGTGGACTGCATGGTCCGGATGGTGGGCGGGTAGGCGAACTCGACCTGGCCGTTGGCGATGTGCGCCGTGGGCTCGCCATCGGTGATGACCACGATCTCCTTGTTGCCGCCGCGCCGGCCCAGGAGCCCGCGGGCGATCATCAGCGCGTGCTGCAGGTTCGTCCCGTACTCGAACTCGTACGGCGAGAGCGTGGCGATCGCCTCCGGCGGGATCTGGCGTGCGTAGTAGGCAAAGCCGACGACGAAGAGCCGATCGCGCGGGTACTTGGTGCTGATCAGGGTGTGGAGCGCCATGGCCACCCGCTTGGCGGCCGTGGAGCAGCCGCGCAGGAGCATCGAGCGGCTCATGTCGAGGAGGAGGACCGTGCTCGACACGGTGGTCTCCTCCGATCGATGGACCTCGAAGTCCTTCGGACCGATGGCGACCGGCACCCCGGGCCCGGAACGAGCCATGGCGTTGAAGAGCGTGCGGTTGATGTCCACGGCGAACGGGTCGCCGAACTCGAAGGGTTTGGTCTCCTCGGTCCGCTCCCCGCCGGCACCCGTGCGCGGGAGTGCATGCCCCCCGAGGGACTCTCGACGCAGGCGGCTGAAGATGTCCGCCAGGGCCTGGGTGCCGAGCTTGCGCGCCGCTCGCGGGGTGAGCTCCAGCCGACCGCCGTCGCGCGTCAGGTAGCCGGCCTCCTCGAGGGCCCGCGTCAGCTCGCGCAGCTGCGCCAGGTCCTCGGCGGCGTCGTCGCCGGCCAGATCGCGCAGGAGATCCGGGTCGATGCGGGCCAGGGCCTCGGGGTCGCGGGCGGCGCTGAGCTGCTCCTCGAGGTCGTCGTAGCGCTGCTGCCGGTCGATCGCGGCGAGCGCCTCCGGGAGACCCATGGGCTCGGAGCCGCCGAAGGGGTACGACTCACCGAAGGGCTGGTCGGGGCGCAGCCCCTGCAGATTGCCGGCGAGGCGGGCCATGTCCAGCCGCAGGCGATCGTCGCGGAGCAGGTCGTCCATCATCTGCGACAGCTCGGCACGCATCTCGGGCGACATGGAGTTGAGCAGCGATGCCATCTGCGACGCCTGGCGGTGGAGATGGTCGATCAGCTGGTCGACGTTCTCGATCCCCGGGGGGAAGTACTGGCCGTGCTGGCCCATGAACGACGCGAAGTCTTCCGGCGTGTCCGTCCCCGCCGCGTGCTTCTCCAGCAGGTCGTTGAGGTCGCGGACCATCTCACGCACGCCCGCGAGGTCCTCCGGGGTGACGCTCTGGACGCCCTCCTTCAGCCCCTGGAAGTACGTCTGCAGCATCTGCTGGCGCAGCTCGTCGGTGAGCGCGGTGAAGGCGTCGCGTGCCTCGGGGTCCATGAACTCGTAGTCCCGGAGGCCGTTGAGCCGGCCCGCGACCCCCGCCGGGAGCGCGTCGAGCCGGTCCGTCCGCTGCTGTGCCGTCCGTCGCAGCACCTGCTCGGCCATGCGCGCCTGGTCCTGCTGATCCCCGGGCGGTGCGTCCAGGGCGGCCTGCTCCGCGTCATGGAGGCGCTCGTCCATCCCGGCGCGCTCCCGGTCGACGATCGACTGCAGGCGCTCGGCGATGTCGCGCATGACGCCGTCCATGTTCGAGCGCTCCAGCTCCTCGCGTCGCCGCCGGCGGAGCTCCTCGGTGATCCGGCGCAGCCCGGGGAGGTCCCCGCCGCGCGTGCCGCGCATGCCGCGCTGCATGAGCCGCTGCAGCGCCCGCCGGATGTCGCCCTCGGCCAGGATGTCCTCAGAGACGGCGCGCAGGACGTCGTCCGCGTCGAAGGGCGGCAGCTGCTGGGATCCGTCCCAGCGGGAGTAGCGGTAGAGGCTCACCGCTACCGCGCGTACCGCACGCCGCCGGCGCGCCGGTCCTTGTTGAGCCGCCGGTTCAGGTGGAGCCCTTCCAGCACGAACTCGACCCCGCTCGCAACGGAGGCCGGTGCCTCCCCCACCTCCAGGCGGCCGATGACGCGCCGCAGCTCGGGCAGCTCCTCGACGAGCTTCTCGTGGGTGGACGACGGGACGTACTCGCCGACCTCCGCGGCCGAGCCGGCCTCGAAGCGCTCGATGAGCGACGTCATCTCCGACAGGGCGAAGTGGCGGTTGAAGACGTTGACCGTGGCCCGCGCCAGGAGCTTCTCCACGACCCGGTCCTCACGCTCCTCGTCGCCGAGCGTCTCGAGCTCGATCTTGCCCGCCGTGGACGCGACCACCGCGGGGAGGTCGCTGATCCGCGGTGCCGCGGTCGTCTCGCCGAGCCGGACGGCGCGCTTGAGCGCCGCCGCCGAGAGCGTCTCGGCATTCGCGATGGTGACGCGCACGGAGACGCCGGAACGCTGGCTGACCTCGGACGAGCGCCGCGCCAGCTGGGAGAGCTCCGCCACGATCTCCTTCATGAAGCCCGGGAGATGGACCGGGATCGCGGCGTCGGCGGCCCCGCCATCGGCGCCCAGCGTGTCGAACCCGCGGGCCTCCTGCTCCATGATCGCGATCTCGGTGGTCGCGTCCTCGGGATAGTGCGTGCGGATCTGCGCGCCGAAGCGATCCTTGAGCGGCGTGATGATGCGGCCCCGGCTCGTGTAATCCTCCGGGTTCGCGCTCGCGATGACGAACAGGTCAAGGTCGAGCCGGACCCGGTAGCCGCGGATCTGGACGTCCCGCTCCTCCATCACGTTGAGCAGGCCCACCTGGATCCGCTCGGCAAGGTCCGGCAGCTCGTTGATGGCGAAGATGCCGCGGTGCGCCCGCGGCAGCAGGCCGTAGTGGATCGTCAGCTCGTCAGAGAGGTAGCGTCCCTCCGCCACCTTCACCGGATCCACCTCGCCGATCAGGTCGGCGATGCTGATGTCCGGGGTCGCGAGCTTCTCGGCGTAGCGGTCGTCCCGACGGATCCAGCTGATGGGGGTCGCATCGCCCTGCTCCGCCGCGATCTGCCGGCCGAGCGGCGAGACCGGATGCTCGGGGTCGTCGTGGAGCTCGGTGCCGGCAATCGTCGGCAGCCACTCGTCGAGCAGGCCGACGAGCGAGCGGGCGATCCGGCTCTTGGCCTGGCCACGCTCTCCGAGCAGGATCACGTCCTGGCCGGCCAGGATCGCATTCTCGATCTGGGGCAGGACGGTCGCGTCGTACCCCAGGATCCCCGGCAGGAGGGCCTCGCCGCGGCGGATACGCTCGAGCAGGTTGGCCCGCATCTCCTCCTTCACGCTGCGGCTGCGCCAGCCGGAGGCGCGCAGCTCGCCCAGGGTGGTTGCCGCGGGAGTGGTCATGCGGAGGCTCCTTCGGATGGTTCGCCGGGATCGGAGGTCGGGGCTGGCGGCCCGGGCGGCCCCGGTGCCGTGCTCCCGGCTCCAGAGTACTCCGCGAGCGCGGCGGCCACCGATGGCGGGTCACAGGTCCCCCGCCCGGCAAGCGCGTCCAGGAACGCGGCTCGGGCGGCCAGCTCGGCCTCGAAGTCGGCGGGCGCCAGGCCCAGGTCCGCGGCGAGGAGGGCATAGGCGTCAGCGTCGTGGACGAACGGGAGCCGCGCGCGCCCCCCGTCGTCGGGCAGGACCGGCGGCACCGGCAGGCGCTGGGCGCCGGTGAGGCGCGGTGAACGCTGCCCGTCCATCCACGCGATCCGCACCGGTCGCAGCCGTCCCGCCTCGTCGAGGCGCAAATGCCACGCCTCCTCGCAGCGGCGATACATCCCGCGCGGGGTCCGGTACGCGGAGAACTGGAGGTAGATGGCCAGCCCTGCCAGGTCGACGTCGGTGGCGCCCAGGCCCTCGCGGAGCGCCGCCAGCCCCTCCTCCAGGGAGTCCGCGTGCATGGTGGCGCCCAGGCCGTAGCCGCGTCCGGCCAGCTCCAGCGCGCCCTTCGCGTTGCGTCCCCAGACGTAGATCGGCAGGTGGTCGCTCATCTCGTTGACGAGCAGGTAGGTGCGCTCCGGTCCGTACTCGTCGGTCCAGGAGAAATCCGGGCGCCAGCCGCGCAGGAAGATGCCGACGGTTCCGTCCGGGAGGAAGTCGACGAGGGACGACAGCGTCGTGGTCTTGCCGGCCTGCGGCGCCTCGCTGGCCAGCATCACGCCGCCGCGGCGCGCCACGACCGCCCAGAGGGTGGCCATCAACCGTGCGTCCACGCTCCCCGTCGCGATGATCTCGACGGCGCTCATGGGCTCCGGCGGCGCCCAGTGGTAGCCCCACCATCCCTCCGGGAAGCGGGAGAACCAGGCAGCCAGGGAGGTCATTGGACTGGCACGGTACCCGCCGCCCGCAGCCCGCGCAAGCGGGGAGCTGCGCGCGAAGTCAGCCGCCCCGGGCGAGCAGGAGACGGGTCAGGGCGTGGCGGTAGACGAACAGGGCACGCATGACGAGCCCGGCCGCGGCGTCCACGAGCGCGCCGAGCGGGCCGCCGGGCCCCACGTGGAAGGTGACCGTGTCGGTCACCCAGGTTCCGCGCCGGCCCGGCGTGAAGGCGTGGGAATGCTCGAAGACCGCCATCGGTCCGGAGAGTGTGCTGTCCGCGAACCGCGCGTTGGGGATGCGCTCTTCCAGCCGGACCCGCCAGGCGAGCGGCGTCCACGGACCGATGCCGTAGCGGAACTCGAACAGCGAGCCCGCCCGGGGCGGCGCCGGATCCACGCCCACGAGCCGCACCCGTGCCGGAGGCGGCGTCAGGCGCCCCAGGTTTGCCGGATCGTCGAAGAAGGCGAAGACCTCCTCGACCGTCGCGTCCACCCAGCCCCGGGCCCGGACCGTCCGCATGAGCGCGACCGGCGCCTCAGACGCCGAATGGATTGACGGGCCTGGCGCCGGTGCCCACCAGGACGGCCTTCGTCTCGGTGTAGAGGTCCAGCGCGTCGAGGCTCATCTCGCGCCCGTAGCCGGACTCCTTGAAGCCGCCGAACGGAACGCCGGGGAAGGCGGCGAAGGGCGTGTTGATGCCGACCGTGCCGCTGCGGATGGCCTGCGCCACGCGGTGGCCGCGGGCGCCGTCGCCGGTCCAGATGGTGGCCGCCAGCCCGTACCGCACGTCGTTGGCAAGGGCGATCGCCTCCGCCTCGTCCGCGAAGGTCGTGATGGTCACGACCGGACCGAAGATCTCCTCCTGGGCGACCTTCATCTCGTTGCGGACCCCGTCGATCACCGTGGGCTTCACGTACGCCTGCGCGTCCAGGCCGGCTCCCAGCTCTCCGTCGACGGCGCCGCCGGTGAGGACGGTGGCACCCTCGTCCCGCGCCGCTTCGACGTAGCCCAGCACCCGGCTCGCCTGGCCGCGGCTGATGAGCGAGCCGATCTGCGTCTCCGCCACGAGCGGATCGCCGACGCGCAGCGCGGCGGCCTTCGCGGTGAAGGCCTCCACGAAGTCGTCATGGACCTCCGCCGCAACGAGGATCCGGGATCGCGCCTCGCACGACTGGCCGGCCGAGTAGAAGATGCCCCACAGCGATCCGGCCACCGCCGCGTCGAGCGCCGCGTCGGCGAAGACCAGGTTCGGCGACTTGCCTCCCAGCTCGAGCGAGACGCGCTTGAGCCCGTCCGCCGCGAGCGCGGCGATCCGCCGCCCGGTCTCCGTCTCGCCGGTGAAGGCGATCTTGTCCACGCCCGGGTGCCTGACGAGCGCCTCTCCGACCTCGCCGCCCGGGCCGGTCACCACGTTCAGGACCCCGGCCGGGATCCCGGCCTCCAGGGCCAGCTTCCCGAGCTCGAGGGCGGTGAGCGGGGTGGCGGAGGCCGGCTTCATGACCATGGTGCAGCCCGCGGCGAGGGCCGGGGCCACCTTCCAGGTGGCCATCATCAGCGGGTAGTTCCAGGGAATGATGGCGGCGACCACGCCCACCGGCTCCCGCAGCGTATACGACAGGGTGCTGGGGTTGACGACGAACGAGCGCCCGGTGAGCTGCTGGGCCGCCGATGCGAAGAAGTCCAGGTCGGCGACCGCCTGCTGGATCTCCGATCGCGCCTGCCACTGCGGCTTGCCGTTGTTGCGGGTCTCCAGCTCCGCGAGGCGGTCCGCCTCGCCCTCCAGGAGCTGGGCCAGGCGCCCGAGCATGCGCGAGCGCTTGGCCGGGCTGGTCCGCGCCCACTTCCCGTCGAGCGCGGCCCGGGCTGCCGCCACCGCCGCGTCGACGTCGGCCGCGGTGGCTCGCGCCACGTCGGCGAGCTTCTCCCCGGTGGCCGGCGAGTGGGTAGGGAAGGTGGCGCCTTCCGCGGCATCGCGGAATTCGCCGTTGATGAGGAGTCGCGGCTCGATGCGGTCGCTCTCGGTCGTCGTCATGCGGAAATGGTAGCGCCCACCATCGGTAAGATGCCTTCATGCCGATGGCGCCGGATCACCCCATCCTCCGCGGAGAGCGAGTCTGGCTGCGACCGCTCGAGAAAGAGGACGCCCTGAACGGCTCCCTGGAGGACGCGGAGCTCGCGCATTACGCGGGTTTCACCCGCTCGTTCTCCCGGATGGAGACCGAGCAGTGGCTGCAGCACATGGCCGGCGGCGATGAGCGACATCGGTCCGAGGTGCGCTTTGCGATCTGCCTCCTCGGCAGCACCGAGGCGATCGGCAACTGCGGGCTGCGCGGCATCGACCGCCTGCACGGCTCGGGCGAGCTCTCCATCCTGATCAGCGACCGCAACCAGTGGAGCCAGGGCCTGGGGACCGATGCGGTGCGCGTCCTGGTCGACTTCGGCTTCGGCGAGATGCGGCTCGAGCGGATCTGGCTGCGGACCTTCGACTACAACCCGCGCGCCATCCGCTCGTACGAGAAGGCCGGCTTCGCCCGGGAGGTCCTCATGCGGCGCGCTCGGTTCCACCACGGAGCGCACCACGACGTTCTGCTGATGGCCATCATCCGCGCGGACTGGCTCGCCCAGGATCGCCCGCGCAGCTGGGATTACTGAAGAGCCTCGCGCCGGCAGAGCCCGGGGCGCTCCGCTGAACCGCCCGCGTCGGGAGTGGGGCTACCCGGATGACCGTTGACGCGCACCTGGACGGTGGTTCGGGCAGTGGGGCTACCGGACCGGACCGATGGCGGCGCGTCAGGCGACCCGTGGCAGCGACACCAAGAAGGTCGTCCCCTCGGGGCCGGTGCGCTCGACGGCGACGCGCGCCCCGTTCGCGGCCAGGAGCTCACGCGCGATGGTCAGGCCCAGGCCGCTCCCGCGATGGGCAGCCTCTCCCCCGCGCGAGCGATCCGCGCGGTAGAACCGTTCGAAGACGTGATCGGCGTCCGCCGCTGCGATCCCCGGACCCTGGTCGCTGATCCGCACCTCGACCTCCGACCCCGTGGCCCAGACCGCCACGCTCACCGTTCCACCGGCCGGGGAATGCTGGATCGCGTTCGTGATCACGTTGCGCAACGCGCGCCCCAGCTGATCGGCGTCGACCGTGGCGCGGAGACCGGGGGTCGGCGCCACCTCGAGGCGCACCCCGCCCTCGCGCGCCAGCGCCTCGACGCCGTGGGCCGCCTCTCCCACCGCGGCGCCGATCTCGATCCGCGCGGGGTGCCCCTGCAGCGCCGCCGACTCGGCGCTGGCCAGCTCGCCCATCTGCCCGATCACGCTGCCCAGTGCGCCCGCCGCGGCCCGCGCCGCGTCCAGCTGCTCGCGATCCGCGGGCACCACCCCGTCGACCATCGCCTGCAGCTGTGACTCGAGGACGGTCGCGGGCGTGGCCAGGTCGTGCGCCATGTCGCTGGCCGCCCGGCGCCGAAGCATCTCGGAGCGGGCGAGGCGATCCGCCATCAGGTTGAAGGCGTCCGCCAGCTCGGCGGACTCCCGGTCGGGCCCGCCGCTCGCGCGCGCCGTGCCGTCGCCGCTCCCCAGCCGGTGCGCGGCATCCACGACGGTCCGCAGGGGACGGGTCAGGCGGCTCGTCCCGTACAGCGCGAGGAGCACGATGCCCAGGACGCTCAGGAGCCCGGCCACGATCAGCGCCGCGTTGAAGAGCCGCAGGAAGCTGCGATCTGCGCCCGCCGAGGGCACGTCGACGACGAGCGTTCCCACCGTGGTCCCGTCGGAGACGACGGTCGACTGCAGACGGGTGACGTCTCCGCTCGGCGGCCGCCCGAGGGCGATGAGCACGTTGCCGTTCGGCCCCAGCACCGTCAGCTCGCCGCCCATGCCTGTGGCCAGCCGCTGCAGCTGGGCGCGGATGCGGGCCAGCGCTCCCAGGCGCGTCTGGGCATCGGCGAGGATGGAGGCGAGCCCGTCGGCGGCGGTGTCCAGGCGGTCCTGCTCCTGCGCCCGAAGCACGGACTCGTAGCCGGTGCTCACGACCCGATTGACCACCACGCCGGTCACCAGCAGCACGCCCAGGGAGATGGCGCCCAGGAGGAGCGCCAGTCGCCACGCCAGCGAACCTCCCCGCGGCTGCGGGGGCGTGCGCACGGCCGCGGGCGGCCCGGGAGGCTGCTGGACGCTCACGCGTGGTCTCTCCGCGCCACCAGGCGGTAGCCGGCGTGCGGGATCGTCTCGATCAGCCAGGGATCCCCGGCGTCGTCGCCCAGCTTGCGACGCAGGTTGGCGACGTGGACGTCGACGACCCGGTCGTAGACCTCCTCGGGCCGGCGCGCCACGGACTCCAGGAGCTGCTCGCGGGACAGGACCTGGCCGGGGTGACGGGCCAGCGCGGCCAGCAGCGCGGCCTCGCCGGGGGTGAGCCGCCCCTCGCCGGCGCCGTTGCCGCCATCGGCCAGGGTGTAGCGACGGCTGCCGGTGTCGAGCACCACGCGGCCGCCGGCCAGCGAGATGAGCTCCGCCGGCGGATCAACCCGGGCCGTTGCGCTGCGCCGCAGGATTGCCGCGACGCGGGCCGTCACCTCGTGCGGGTTGAAGGGCTTGGCGAGGTAGTCGTCCGCGCCCATCCGCAGGCCGGCGATGCGCTCCGCGTCGCTGCGCCTGGCCGAGGTGATGAGGATGGGAACGTCGCCGCGGTCGCGGAGCTCATCGAGCACCGTCTCGCCCTGCATGCCCGGGAGCATGAGGTCCAGGATCACGAGGTCGGCGCCGTGAGCATCGAAGGCTGCCAGGGCCGTGGGACCGTTGCCGGCATCGGTCACGGCGTACCCCTCGCGTTCCAGGTAGAGCCGCAGGAGCGCGCGCAGGCGCGGCTCGTCCTCCACGATCAGGATGCGTGCCCGGGCCGGCATGGCTCGCATCCTAGCCGCCCCGCTGTTCAGGAGATGTCAAGACCGGCAGGACCGATCTTGACGCCATCTTCATCGCCCGCGACGAGGCTGGAGGGCGAGTCGAGCGACCGCCTCGCCGGTCCCGACGAATCAAGCGACCAGCGAAAGGTGGAGCCAATCCGATGAAGAGCCTCAAGATCATGGGCCTCGCCGGCGCCCTGGTGGCGTCTGCGGTGGTGGGCGGCACGCTGATGAGCGTCGTCTCCGCCAATCCCACGCAGTCGACGTCGACCGCGCCGGGGACGAGCGTCGTGGCAGCCGATCCATCCCCGGGCGAGTACTGCCAGACGTTCCTCGATGCGTTCGCCGGCAAGCTTGGCGTCGACGCCGCCGACCTGACGCCGGCCGCGAAGGACGCCGCGAAGGCGACGGTGGACCAGGCGGTCGCCAACGGCGACCTGCCCCGGGCGGTGGGCGATGCCATCAAGGGACGCATCGACAACGCGACCGGTGACGGTTGCGCCTGGCTCGGCACGCGCTGGCAGGCGGTGATCCGCAACGTGGTTCAGCGCGGCATCGGCGTCGACATGCTGCAGGCAGCCGCCGACACGCTGAACATGACCACCGCGGATCTGCACAGCGCAATCGTCTCGGGCGAGTCGCTGAAGAAGATCGCGCAGGACCAGGGCGTGGACTACGACACCCTGACCTCGGCGATCCACGACGCCGCCAAGGCGGACCTCGACAGGCTGGTCAGCGCCGGCCGCATGACCGCCGGCCGCGAGACCCAGATCCTCGACCGCCTCGACCAGGCGCTCAAGGACGGCAAGCTGTTCAACGGGAACGGCCCTCTGCGCCCCCGGCCGAACGGGAACGGGAACGGGAGCGGGAACGGGAGCGGGAACGGCCCCAAGGCCGCGCCATCGGCCTCGACCTCGAGCACCAGCGCCAGCTGATCTTCTCCTGCCCCCTGCCGAGCCGCCCCGGGATCAACCCCCGGGGCGGCTCTTCTCTCTTCAGGGATCTCCTTCCACGTTCTTGGTCGTTGGACGCTCGGCCGTGGTCAGACCTGCGGCGCGGGTGGCGCACGGCTCGCTCCCACCTCCCACCGGTGTACGCCCCACAGGTGTGCGGGGACACGTGACGGGTTGCTCCGGTGTCGGGAGACGCCCCACAGGTGTGCGGGGACACGTGACGGGTTGCTCCGGTGTCGGGAGACGCCCCACAGGTGTGCGGGGACACGTGACGGGTTGCTCCGGTGTCGGGAGACGCCCCACAGGTGTGCGGGGACGGCTGCGGGAGCCATCGGGGCCGCCGGCCGCTGCTGCCCCCGCAGGCCAATGCTGCGACGCAGGCCCGGGAGCTACGACGCAGGCAGGAAGGCAATGTCGGTGACGTCCGCGACGGGACGGTAGCCGATCGCCTGATAGATGTGGTTCGAGGTCGGGTTGGCGAGATCGGTGAAGAGGAAGCAGAAGCGCCTTCCCGCATCGAGCTCCGCCTGGCTGACGGCCGCGGTGAGCGCGCTCGCGTAGCCCCGGCCACGTAGCTGCCGGGGGGTGTAGACGGGTCCCACCCGGATGCCGTTCGGTGTCTCGCCGCTGATGCCCACCATGGAAACCGGGACGCCGTCGACCTCCCAGAGCTGGATGGTTCGGGTGCCCTTGCTGAACCAGCCGTCGACCATCTCGCGCACGGCCTCCTCCGGGTCCACCTGCCCCATCGCCTCCGCCGAGAAGGCAACCATCCAGCGGGTGACAAGCTCGCGGTCCGCTGCGGAGGCACGGCGCATCGCGCCGGGCACCGCCTCCGGCGCGGTGACCGCGGTCAGCTCGTAGACCCGCTCGGCGAGCCGTATCTGCCATCTGGCAGGTCCTCCGGTCCAGGCGTTGGCGAGTGCCTCCGCCACGCCGGTGGGCCCAAGGACCCCGGGAAGGGTGGGGTCCGCGATGCGGAGGTCGGCGAGGAGCGCCGCCAGCACGGCGTCCCGAAGCCCCGGCTCCACTCGCGACACGACCAGGTTGCGCGGCGGCGTTCGCTGGGCCACGGCCACGACCTCGCCGTCCACCTCGACGATGCCCTGGTACGGCGGCGTGGCACCCCAGGCATCCGGCCGCGCGGCGAGCTGTCCGGCGATCCCCAGCAGGAGGTTGTGCTCCGCCTCGTGGCGAACGAGGAAGGGCAGCGCCCGGGCAAGGAACGCAGCCGGATCGTTGAAGCGGATGAGGGCCGGCGAGCGGGTCGCCATCGGTCCATGGTAGGCGAAGGCGCTACGCTTCCGTGCATGACGAAGATCGGTTACGCCGCGATGCTCGAGCAGTTCCACCCCACCGATCTGCTCGACTGGTGCGCCCAGGCGGAGGAGGCGGGGTTCAGCGCGGGATTCATGGTCAGCGAGCACTTCCACCCCTGGACACCGCAGCAGGGACAGGCCGCTTTCGCGTGGAGCTTCATGGGTGCACTGGGTGAGCGGACGAGTCTCCCGTTCGGCACGGCGGTGGTCTGCCCGGGCTTCCGCTACCACCCGGTGGTCGTCGCCCACGCAGCCGCGACGCTGGGCGCCATGTACCCCGGACGATTCTGGCTGGGACTCGGTGCCGGCGAGGCGCTCAACGAGCACGTCGTCGGCGGCTACTGGCCGGAGGTCGGTACCCGCAGCGCGATGATGTTCGAGTCGATCGAGATCATCAACGAGCTCTTCAGCGGCAAGGTCGTCCGCCACCGGGGCGAGCACTTCACCGTGGAATCCGCGAAGCTCTACACCCGCCCCGAGCAGCCGGTGCCGATCTACGTGGCCACCGCCGGCCCGCTGAACGCCAAGCGCACCGGTCGCCACGCGGACGGGATGATCACCGTGGGCGCCGCCGACGAGAAGATCCACATGCTGTGGGACCGCTTTGCCGATGGGGCGCAGGAGGCCGGCAAGGACCCGGCGGCCATGCCCAAGCTGCTGCAGATCCACGTGTCATGGGCAGCCACGCGCGAGGAGGCCGAGCGCAACGCGGTCTCCGAGTGGCCGAACGGCGGCATGCCGTTCCCCAAGCAGGACATCCGCAACCCGGAGGACTTCGCGGCCATGGCGAAGTTCGTGCGCCCGGAGAACTTCACCAATCGCGTCCTCATCAGCGCCGATGCCGACGAGCACCTCGCCCACCTGCGCGGCTTCGTGGAGATGGGCTTCGACGAGATTCACGTCCACAACGTGGGGCGCAACCAGGCGGAGTTCATCGACTTCTACGGCAGCCAGGTGCTGCCGCGCCTCGAGCTCTCGCGGACCTGAGCCGGTGCGCCTCTCCCCGGACGAGGCGCGGCGGCGGTTTGCGGAGGCGCGGATTGCGCGCCTCGCCACCGTCGGCGCCGATGGTGCCCCGCACCTCGTCCCGGTGGTCTTCGCGGTGGAGGGCGATCTCGTCCACACCATCGTCGACGCCAAGCCCAAGTCGACGCGGGACCTGGCGCGGCTGCGGAACGTGGCGCGCTCGCCGCGCGTGGCGCTGCTCGTCGACCACTACGACGACGACTGGTCGCAGCTGTGGTGGGTGCGCGCGGACGGAACCGGGCGGGTGGTCGGCGACGGACCGGAGCGCGAGCGGGCGATCGCGCTGCTGCGCAGGCGCTATCCGCAGTACGGCGCGCCCGACCCGGTGTTCGGGGCCGCCATGATCGTGCAGGTCGACCGCTGGGGAGGATGGTCGGCGCGCTGACCCCGGGGCCGAGGCCCCCGCGGTTGGTATCGCGGTGGTTCCCGTCAGCTGCCTGCGGCTCCGGCCGGGCCCCGACTCGGATCGACCTGGATGGCGATGGCATCGGCCGGGAAGCGCTGCGCCAGCGCCTCGATGAGTGCCCGGCTCTCAGCGCTCATCGAGATCAGGACGCGGTTGTCGCGGTGGTCGGGCATGGTCGCGAAGATGAGGTCGGCATCGGTCACGCCTTCCGCGCGGAGGCGTGTGACCTCGTCCTGGATCCGCTGCAGCTCACCGAAGCTGTGGGTGACGTCGCGGATGCGGAACGGGACCGTGAGATCCGCGGCCTCCGACCCGAGCAGGCTGCGGCCCCGGGCGGTCACCGCTGAGAGCACGAGCTCCCCGCTGCCCGGATCGACCCAGGGGTAGCCGACGTCGTCCGCATGCGCCTGCGCGAAGGTCCAGGCCTGGTCGAAGGCGTGGAGCAGGTCCTCGCTGGCCGGGCCGACCTGCACGTTCTCGCCGGGAGCGACGCGGATGATCGCGCTCGAGTCGACGCCCGCGATCGACGATGGCGTCGGCGCAGTGGTCGGAGTTGGAGACGGCGCCCGGCTTCCGGATCCGGTGCCCGGACCGGTGGGCCCCAGTACCTGCAGCACCCCGAAGGTGAGGGCGGCGGCGACCAGCACGGTCGCCACGCCGAGCACCGCCCGGGTGAGGTGGAAGCCACGGCGCGACCTCGCCGTCCGCGCGGCATCCGCCGGGTCGATCGAGGGCAGCCCGGCGTCGAGGTCCCGGCGCAGCCGCTCCGCGAAGCGTTGCTCGAGGTTCGGATCGGGGTGATCAGCCATCGGTCAGGTCCTTCCGGAGCTGGGCGAGCAGGCGCGAGAGGCGCACCCGCACGCCGGAATCGCTCAGTCCCACCTGCCGGCCGATCTCGGCCGACGTCTCCCCGAGGGCGTAGCGCAGGAGGAGGAGCTGCCGATCGCGGACGGGCAGGGCCTGGAGCACGGCCACGAGGTCGAGGCGCTCCTCGTGCCGGCTCGACGGTGCTGCCGGCTCCGGGACGGTGCCGAGCGGCAGCCAGCGGCGGATGGAGCGCCAGCGCAGCGCCTTGCGCGCCTGGTTGGCGGTGATGGTCAGCAGCCAGCTCCGCACCCTGCCCGGATCCCGCAGCTCGCGTCGATGCTGCCAGGCCGCCGCCCAGGCGGACTGCACGACGTCGGCCGCCATCGGTCCGTCGCCGGTCAGGCCGTAGGCAAGCCGAAGCATGTCGGTGTGATGGGCGGTCACCAGCTCGTCGAACGACGTTGACAGGTCGGCCGCCAGCGATCCCTCTTCCTCGACGTGCATGCTGGGCGCAACTCCCTCCACGCCGAGTATGACCCCCCGCGCGGCCGGATCGTTCCAGGGCCCGGTCCGGTGAGGCCCTTTGACTCCTCCGGGGACTCAGCCGCCGCGTGGAAGGGGCCAGGCGCGGCCGTGTACTCCTCCGGGGACTCAGCCGCCGCGTGGAAGGGGTCAGGCGCGGCCGTGTACTCCTCCGGGGACTCGGTGGATGCAGGACCGGACCGCCGGGGGACGGCTGCGCCCTACTCGACGGCCTCCCAGACCGACGCGATCCCCTGCCCCACGCCGATGCACATGGTGGCCAGCCCGTAGCGCCCGCCGCGGCGCCGCATCTCGTGGAGGAGCGTCGTCAGGAGGCGGGCGCCGGAGGCTCCCAGCGGATGACCGATGGCGATCGCCCCGCCGTTCACGTTCACCTTCTCCGGATCGAGACCGAGCTCGCGCATGCACGGGATCGACTGCGCGGCGAAGGCCTCGTTGAGCTCAACGAGGTCGACGTCGTCGACGGCGAGCCCGGCGCGGTCGAGGGCCTTGCGATGAAGCTGGGATCGGTCCGAGGCCCATGGTCGCCGGATCCACCCCGGCCACGGCGCTGGCGAGCAGGCGGAGCACCGGGCGCCACCCGAGCTCGCCGGCCCGGGCCTCGGACGTGACGAGGAGGGCACCGGCGCCGTCGTTGATCCCCGAGGCGTTGCCGGCGGTGACCGATCCGGAGGCATCGCGCTTGAACGCCGGCCGCAGCTTTGCCAGCTGCTCCATGGTCGTCTCCGGCCGCGGATGCTCGTCCACGCTCACCGTTGCCGTCTCGCCGCGCTTCCCCGCCGGAGCCTCGATGGGCACCACCTCGTCCGCGTAGCGCCCGGCATCCTGGGCCGCCTTCCATCTGCGCTGGGAGGCGAGTGCGAACGCGTCCTGCTCCTCGCGCGTGACTCCGCACCGCTCCACGACGTTCTCCGCCGTCTCGCCCATGGAGTACGGGTAGTACGCGTCGGCGAGGCGCGGGTTCGTGAAGCGCCAGCCCAGGGTGGTGTCGTACAGCGTCTGCTCGCCGCGCGGGAAGGCAGCCGAGGGCTTGGCCATCACGAACGGGGCGCGGGACATGGACTCCACGCCTCCGGCCACGAACAGGTCACCGTCGCCCGCCACGATGGCGTGCGCCGCGTTGATCACCGCGTTCATCCCGGAGCCACAGAGACGGTTGACGGTGGCGCCGGGGACCTCGACCGGCAGCCCGGCGAGGAGCGCGGCCATGCGGCCGACGTTGCGGTTGTCCTCCCCCGCCTGGTTGGCCGCGCCCAGGATCACGTCGTCGATCGTCGCCGGATCCACGCCATTGCGCTCGACGAGGGCCCGGATGACGTGCGCGGCGAGGTCGTCGGGGCGGACGCCGGCCAGCGCCCCGCCGTAGCGGCCGAACGGCGTGCGGATGCCGTCCACGAGGACGGGGGTGCGCGATAGGTCGCGGTCGCGCTGGAGGGTCATGGGGGCCGATGCTAGCACGGAGACGCTTCTTCCTCGGTCAGCGGACACCCCCCTCGTTTGTCGGCGTTGGGGAGGGATCGAGCGCGTTGGAGGCTCGCCGTCGGTCGGCGATGTCAGAGCACGAGGGCGCGGACCAGCCCGTGGAGGACCACGACGGCCCCAATGGCGATGACGAGTCCGGCCTACCGAAACGACCGGAGAGAGCCGGCTGGCCTGCCAACCGGGTAGTGGGGCTATCCAAACGACCGGGGAGCAGCCCGCAGGCGGCGCCCCGGCAGTCAGATGGGGAGTGGGACTACCCAAACGACCGGGGAGAGCGGGATCGCCGGTCAAACGGGGAGTGGGACTACCCAAACGACCGGGGAGCAGCCCGCAGGCGGTGCCCCGGCGGTCAGATGGGGAGTGGGACTACCACCGCGCGACCGACCACGGGAATCACCGCGGGACCGACCACGGGACCGACCCGCGGACCGGCCCGCGGACCGAACCGGGGCCGCTCAGGCGCCGGGTGCCACCCGGGAGCGGCGGGCCGGATGCGTCGCGGTGACCGCCTCGAGGAGGCGGGCGGAGGCCGCGGCGATGTCGTCCACGGCGGCGGAGAAGGCGGCTTCGTTCGCCGGCGAGGGCGTCCGGTAGCCGCTGACCTTGCGGACGTACTGCAGGGCGGCGGCGCGCACCTCATCGGGAGCGGCGGGCTGATCGAGGTCACGGAGGGTCTTGATGCTTCGGCACATGGCGGTGCGAAGCCTACACCTCGGCGAGGAGCACCTCGAGCGAGTCGATCACCCGGTCCGCCGCGGAGACATCGGTCTCGGCGAACTGCGGGACCCCGATGCAGGCGAGACCCGCCGCCTTGGCGGCGGCGATCCCGGTGGGGCTGTCCTCCAGCGCCAGCGCGTCCGACGGCGCCACCCCAAGGCGCTCGCAGGCGAGCAGGTAGATATCCGGCGCCGGCTTGCCGTGCGCCACGTCGTCGGAGGTGATGATCGCGTCGAACACGTCGGTGAGCTGCGCGGTGGCCAGCGCGGTGTCGACGAGGAGCCGCCCCGAGTTCGAGGCGACCGCCAACGGAATCCGGCCGCGGAGCCGTTGCACCAGCTCGATCGCGCCGGGCCGCCCCCGGACCTGGCGCGCCAGGCTCTCGCGCATGATCTCCACCATCTCGGTCACGAGCGCCCGCCCCTGCTCCGGGGTGGCGCCGAGGCGCTCGCTGAAGTAGTGGGCGGTCTGGTCGAAGCTCGTGCCCATCACCGCCATCTTGTCGTCCCAGGTGAACTCTCCGCCGTGGCGCGTGAAGAGCTCCACCTCCGCGCCGTGCCAGAGCGTCTCGGTGTCGAGCAGCAGGCCGTCCATGTCGAAGACGACCGCCCGGTAGCGGTCGGCGAGGGGCCGCGGCACTCAGCGCCCGTCCGTGAAGGAGCCGCCCCGCTCGGCGACCATGCGCAGGAGCGGCACGGTCCGATAGCGGCCGTCCGGGACCCGGGCGTGGAGCCCGTCCAGGGTGCGGACCACGTGCGCCAGGCCGATCCGCTCGCCCCATTCGAGCGGCCCGGACGGATAGTTGGTCCCCAGTCGCATGGCGGTGTCGATGGCCTGCGGCGAGGCGACGCCCTCCGCGACGGCGGAGGCGGCCTCGTTGACGATGACGGCCAGGATCCGGGCAGCGATCTGCTCGGCGTTGAGCGCATCGGCGCGCGGCCCCTCGGGGCGCCGCTCGAGGACGGGCCAGGGCTGCGTCCGGCCGCCATCGGTCCCGTACTCGTAGAAGCCGCCGCCCGTCTTGCGCCCCAGGCGTCCCGCGTCCACGAGCATCCGCTGGATCGGGTGCGGGCGGTAGCGCGGGTCGAAGAAGAACTGCTCGTGCACGATCTCGCTGACCGCGAAGTTGACGTCGGCGCCGATGGCGTCGATCAGCTCGAACGGGCCCATCCGGAAGCCGACGTCGCGCATGGCGGCGTCGATCGCCTCGATCCCGGCCTCGCCCTCGCCCAGGATGCGGAGCGCCTCGAGATAGAAGGGCCGCGCCACCCGGTTGACGATGAAGCCGGGGGTATCCGCCGCGACCACCGGTGTCTTGCCCAGGCGGCGCGCGAAGATGGCGATGCCGTCCACGGCGAGCGGTGCCGTGAGCGGCCCGGCCACCACCTCGACCAGCCCCATGAGCGGGACCGGATTGAAGAAGTGCATCCCCAGCACCCGCTCCGGGTGCGCCGTGGCAGCGGCGATCCGGGCGACCGAGAGGGAGCTCGTGTTCGTGGCCAGGATGGTATGCGGCGCTGCCGCAGCGTCGAGGCGGCGGAACGCCTCCCGCTTGAGCTCGAGATCCTCGGGGATCGCCTCGATGACGAGGTCCGAGGCGGCCAGCTCCTCCATGCTCTGTGCCGGACCGATGCGGGCCACCGCCAGTGCGGCCGCCTCGTCGTCGAGCTGGCCCTTCTCCGCCTTGCGCCGGATGAAGCCGGCGATCCGCTCCCGTGCGCGATCGTAGGCGCCGGCCAGCGGGTCGTGGACGATCACCTCCAGGCCCGCCTCGGCCACGACCTGCACGATTCCCGCCCCCATGGTCCCGGCGCCGAGCACGCCGACGCGGCGTGCCTCGCCGAGCGCCCGGACGGGCTCCTCCACGGTCACCCGCTAGCGCCCCGTGAAGCGCGGCTGGCGCTTCTCGGTGAAGGCGGCCACCCCTTCGGCATGATCCGCGGTGCGCCCCGCCAGCTCCTGGAAGGCGGCCTCGGCCGAGAGGCTGGCCTCCAGGTCGTCCTGCTCGGCCGACTCGATGAGGCGCTTGGCATAGCCGATGGCCCGCGTCGGCCCCGCCGCCAGCTCGCGGGCAATGGAGCCGGCGAGCTCGGGAAGCTCGGCGGCGGGCACGACCTGCGCGACGAGGCCGGCCGAGGCGGCCTCGGCGGCCGGCATCGGCTCGCCGGTGAGGATGAGGGCAGCCGCCCGGTGCCTGCCCAGGGCTCGAACCAGGGTGCGCGTCAGGCCGGAGTCGGGAACGAGCCCGATCCGGATGAACGCCAGGACGAAGCGCGCTTCGTCCGCCGCGACGACGAGGTCGCAGGCCAGCGCCAGGCTGACGCCCGCCCCGGCCGCCACCCCGTTCACGGCCGCGACGACCGGCTTGGGGAGCGAGCGGATGGCCTGCACCAGCGGGTTGTACTGGCTGGTCAGGACACGGCGGAACTCGCGCTCGCCGGCGCCGCCCCGCAGGTCCGCGCCGCTGCAGAAGCCGCGCCCCGCTCCGGTCAGCACCACCGCACGCACGTCGTCGTCGCGGCCGGCGGCGCGGAATGCGGCCAGCAGCTCGCGACGCATCGTCGCGTTGAGGGCGTTGAGCGAGTCAGCGCGGTCGAGGGTGATGGTCAGGACGGCATCCGCGGTCTCGGTCCGGATGGTCTCGTAGGAGGTGGGGGCTTCGGCCATGGCCCGATTCTACGGGTCGCCCGGCGTCCCGGGGGTGGCTCCCCGGCTCGGCTCGGCAGGTCCACGCCGCGCCGGGCGCTGCCGCGCGCCCACCGGAGGCTCCGGGGTCCCGCCGGAGGGCGCCCCGGGCACCGCCGGGACCACCTCGTCGACCGCGTCCTCGTCGCCGATCCGGAAGGCCGGCATCATCCGCACCGCGAGGAGGAAGGTGCCCGCGGCGGCCGCCACCAGGATGAGGTAGATCCACCCCAGCCCCGACTCGAGGCCGGCTCGATCCGCGGCCAGCGCCGCGGGCGAGATGCTGGTCCGGGCGATCGGATCGAGGATCACGCTCGCCGTGGCGCCCACCGCCGCCGCGAGCAGGGCGCCAAGGAGGCCCGTGCCGACGGCGCCGCCGATCGTCCGGCTGAACTGCACCAGGCCGGTCGCCTGGCCGCGCTGGCGCCAGCTCACCGCGGTCTGGATGGCCACGAGGAGCGGCGTCGTGGTGAAGCCCATGCCGAGCCCGGTGACGGCGGTCGCCAAGGCGGTGTACCAGACCGAGCCGATGCCCGGCGCCAGGGTGAGAAGGATGGTTCCGACGACGAGCCCGCCGGTGCCGAGCAGGACGATGGGCCGCACCCCGAAGCGGAGCATGGCGCGTCCGGACACGATGGAGCCGATGGGCCAGCCGATGCTCATGGCCCCCACCGCCAGGCCGGCCTCGATGGGCGATCCGAGCATCACGCCCTGCACCAGCGGTGGCACATAGGCGGTGACCCCGAACATCACCACGCCGGCCAGGGTGCCGATGGCGAGGCCCGCGGCAACGATCGGCCGCCGCAGCAGCGCCACGGAGATGAGGGGCTCCGGCGCGTGCTGCTCGGCGCGGGCGAAGAGCGCCAGGAGCACCACGGCCCCGACCAGCGAGCCCAGGACGATGGGCGAGAACCAGCCCAGCTGGCTCCCCTCCGACGCGGCGAGGAGCAGGAGCGCGACCCCGAAGGTGAGCGCCGCGGCGCCGGCCAGGTCGAGCCGGTGCTGGTGGTGCTCGATCTCCTCGTGGAAGCTGGTCCAGATCAGGCTCGCGGCGAGCAGCCCCACGGGGACGTTGATGTAGAAGACCCACTGCCAGCCAACGGTCGAGGTGATCACGCCGCCGATCGCCGGGCCGATGATGGCGCTCACGCCCCACACGCTCGAGAAGACGCCCTGCATCCGCGCCCGCTCGCGGGGCTCGAAGATGTCGCCCACGATCGTGAAGGCGATCGGCTGCACCGCCCCCGCGCCGAGTCCCTGGATGGCGCGGAAGATGATGAGCATGAGGATGTTCTGTGACAGGCCGCAGAGGGCGGAGCCGCCCACGAAGAGGACCAGTCCCGCAAGGAAGACCGGCTTCCGCCCGCGGACGTCGGCGAGGGTCGAGAAGACCGGGACGGTCGTCGTGGCGGTGAGCAGGTAGGCGGCAAAGACCCACCCGTACTGCTCGATCCCGCCCAGCTGGCCGATGATCGTCGGCATCGCCGTGCCGACCACCGTGGAGTCCAGCGCGGCGACCGCGATCCCCGCCATGACGCCCGCGGTGACGAGCAGCTGCTCGCGCGTCATCCCTCGTTCGGTGGCGGACATCGGCCGATTCTAGGCAGGACCGATGCCGGCTGCATTGCCGCCCCTCCCCCGGCTGCGCGCCGTCAACCGGCGCGGCAGGGGCATCCCCGGCGCGACGCCGGCTCTCCTACCGGGCCTCGCCGTCTTCCGCGCCGAGGAGCGCGGCGACGCGGGCGGTGTTCGCCCGCCACTCGCCGGCGGGCACCGGAGGAAGGAGGTCGTCCCAGACCGCCAACATGGCGCCGCGCATCTGCCACATCCCCAGCGGGCGCGCCAGGAACCAGACGTGGAAGTGCTCCGAGCCGTCTCCCCAGCGGTTGACGTGGACGCGGCCGACCTCGGGGAGGGCGGAGATGGCCGCCGCCACGCGCTGGATCATGGGTCCCAGCTCGGCGGTGAGGTTCGGCGGAAGGTCGAGCAGGTCGTGGTGCGCGCGGGGCAGGAGGAGCGCCACCATCGGCAGGCCGTGCGGCTCGTCCGGGTCGGCGCGCACCAGCCAGCGCTCGTTGGACCAGATCGTCCCGGCCTCCGGGGCGGTGCAGGTCGGGCACGGCTCGCCGCCGGGGGCGCCCCGCCGGACCGGCTCGGGGATGACCGGCGCCGCCAGCGGCTGGACCGCCAGGTCCCCGTCGAACGGGAAGAGCGGGTCGCCGGTGAGCTCGCCGAGCGGCAGCCGCTCGCCGATCGGCAGACGGTCCAGGTACGCGGGGCGCTCGGGGTCGTTCACCATCCCGGGCAGCGTAGCGTCATCGGTCGCGCATGAGGGTGAAGACGCGACCCGCCTCGACGAAGCCGGCGGAGCGGTACAGCGCATGTGCGGTGCCCCGTCCGGGGGCCGACTCCAGGACCGCGCCGCCGGCCGCCGCGGCCGCGGCGGTTGCGAGGGCCGCATCCAGGAGCGCCGCCCCGATGCCGGTTCCCCGGAGCGGCTCGTCGACGATCAGCTCCGGAATCCACGCCTCCGGCTGCCGGCGCCGGAGGGTGTCGCGCAGGATCGCGGTGCAGAGGCCGGCCGGCACGCCGTCCCGCAATGCCACGACGGACCGGTCCGCCGGCCGGCCGATCAGGTCGCGATACGTGCGCGCCACGGCATCCATGCGCTCGGGAACCGGTGAGTGGCGTGGCCTCATCTGGGCGATCAGGCGGGTGGCAGGCTCGAAATCGGCCTGCTCCAGGCGACGGATCTCGACTCCCGCGGGCGCGGCGCGACCGCGGAGCGTGATCGGCTCCGCGCGGAAACGGATGAAGGCCTCCTCGAAGCCCATCCCGGCGAGCATGGCCGCGCACGCGGTCTCATGTGGCTCGACCTCCACGGCGAGGCGATGGGCGCCGCGCAGCCGCCACTCCTCGATCGCCACGCGCAGCAGCGCCCGCCCGATCCCCCGCCCCCTGGCCGCCTCGGCGACGACCAGCTCCGGCACCCACCCCTCCCAGGTCGCGAAGTTCAGGCGACGCCGGAAGAGGAGCAGGAGGAGGCCGACGGGCTCGCCGTCGGCGACCGCCAGGTACGGTGTGGCATCGATCGAGGAGAGGAGCGCCTCCCAGCGCGCCATGCTGGACGGGTCGTCCGCCGGCAGCGCGTCCGCGTCCCGCGCCCGGAGCAGACCCATGGCGGCCACGCGGTCGTCGCGGGCGACCGGGCGAAGCTCGACGCCGGCCGGCGGTCGAACGCTCAACCCGCCCACGGGTCGGCGCGGTTCCTCGTCCTCCACCCGCGCGCCGCTCAGCGACCGCCCAGGGGATAGGCGCTGTCGAGCGAGAACCGTCCCGCCTCGTCAGCGACGAGCAGGAGCACCGCTGCGGCGCGGCCTGCCACGGGGCCCACGCGCCGCACGCGCTCCGTGGTTTCGGACTCCACGCCGGCGGCATCCCCCGGCGGCAGGCGATCCCCGACGGTCAGGTGCGGGATGACCTCCGCGAAGGCGCCGCCGTACGGTTGATGCTCCGGCCAGCGGGTGCTCACGAGGTCCGTGAGGCGGGTGAAGTCCTCGGGCCGCTCCGGCGCCAGGTAGACCGTCGTCTCGCCGAAGCGATCCACGCGCTCGAACCGGTAGTCGAACGGGGCCGCCTGGGCGAAAGCCTCGCGCAGCCTGCTCCTGAGCGCCTCGACGATCCCGGCCCGCGGAACGAACGGGAGCAGGACCGTCACGTGGGAGGGCACTCCTGCCCGAGCCGCCGGGTCATGGGCCAGGCGCAGGTCACCCACCAGCGCGTCCGCTTCCGGGACGGCCACGATGAGCGCCGAATCGCCTCGTGAGGTCGGGCCGCCATCGTCGGGGACTGGCAAGGACTATCGCCCCTTGAAGTCGGGCGCCCGCTTCTCGAGGAATGCGGCCATCCCCTCCTTCTGGTCCTCGCTGGCGAAGAGGAGGTAGAAGAGGCGCCGCTCGTAGGCGAGCGCATCGGTCAGGGGCAGCTCGTACGCCGCGTTGACCGCCTCCTTGGCAACGCGCAGCGCCACCGGCGACTTCATGGCGATCTGCGCGGCCAGGGCCATGGCATCCTCCACCACGAGCTCGTCGGGGACCACCCGGGACACGAGGCCGCGTGCGAGCGCCTCGGCGGCCGCCATCGGCTCACCGGTCAGGACCATCTCCATGGCCCGGCTCTTGCCGATGGCGCGAGTCAGCCGCTGGGTGCCCCCGGCGCCCGGGATGACGCCGATGCCGATCTCCGGCTGCCCGAAGCGGGCTCCCTCGCCGGCGATGATCAGGTCCAGGGTCATCGCCAGCTCGCAGCCGCCGCCCAGGCACCAGCCGTTCACCGCGGCGATCACCGGCTTGGTGATGCGCCGGACCCGGTCCCACTGCCCGATCCGGTTGCCCTGGAGCATGTCGACCGGGGTCGCGTTCGCCATCTCACCGATGTCGGCGCCCGCGGCGAACGCGCGCTCGCTGCCGGTGACCACGATGGCCCGCACCTCCGGGTCGGCGTCCAGGCTCTCGAGCGTCTCGCAGAGCAGGTCCATCATGGGCCCGTTCAGGGCGTTGAGCTGCTTCGGCCGATTCAGGCGGACCAGCGCGGTGCGCAGCTCCGGCTGGCGCTCGGCGAGGACGGTGGCTTCGGGTTCGGCGCTCACGGCACGCCCTCCTGGAGCGCGGTCAGCGCATGTCCGCACCCGGGGCAGTAATGGGCGCCCATGCTGATCCCCGTCTGGCCGCACTCGTCGCAGGTGCGTCCCTCGCCGGCCTGCAGGCTTCGCAGCATCCCGTAGTCCGGCTCGCGCCTGGCATGGAAGGCGTCCACCGCCTCGCGCGTCTCGTCCGAGGTGGAGTGGATGGCCAGCCAATCGCGTGCGTGGGTGATCGTCTGGGACCAGACCAGGTCTCGCCACCAGTTGAGCTGTGTCTTCGTGTAGCGGACCGTCTCGGGCAGCTTGCGACGCAGCTTCGCCGCCAGCTCCGCCACGGTGGCATCCAGCTCCCCCCGCGGCACAACCCGGGTCACCAGCCCCCAGTCGAGCGCCTGCTGCGGGCTGATCTGCTCGCAGAGCATCACGATCTCCCGGGCGCGCCGGTCGCCGACGACCAGCGGCAGCCACTGGGTCGCTCCCCCGGATGGGACGGAGCCGTGCTCCGGGCCGACGTGGCGGATGTAGGTGTCGTCGGCCATCACCGCGAAGTCGCAGGCGAGCTGCAGCTCCTGGCCGCCGCCCACCGCTGCTCCGTTGATGCGCGCGATGGTCGGCTTGCCGATGTTGCGCAGCCGGTCGTGCATCTCGATGAACGCGCCCATCCAGCGCCAGTACTGCCCGCTGGTGGCGCCCATCCGCGCCTGCTCGTCGAGATCGGCACCGCTGCAGAAGGCGCGGTCGCCCGCCCCGGTCACGACGACCACGGCGATCTCGTCGTCCCAGGAGGCGTCCTCGAAGGCGCGCGCCATCTCCCGGAGCGTGCGGAAGTCGAAGCAGTTCATCACCGACGCGCGGTCGATGGTGACCGTCGCCACCCCGCTCCCGGCGTCCTTCGCGTACCGGATTCGCTCGAAGCCGAGGGCGTCGGGCGCCTGGGCCCGCGGAGCGAGATCGGACTCGGGCATGAAACCTCCTCAGCCGGCCGCGCCCGGCGCGGCGCTCGTGGTGGCGTTGTCATCGACGACGTAGAGGGTGACCCCCGCGGTGGCGAAGTTGCGCAGGTCGCGGGCGCTCTCCGCTCCCGCCTCGCCGGCGAGCGCCGCGTCGAGATCCGCGCGCGTGTCGAAGTCCATCTCCGCCTGCAGGTAGTAGGGCGTCGAGCGGGGCCCGATGGGCTCCACGCGGGTCGTGCGCAGCTCGATCAGCCGGGGGTAGCGCAGGATGATGGGAGTGTGGACGTCGCGGTAGTGCGCGTCGAACGCAGCGGGGTCGTCCGGCTGCTGGTACAGGGCGACGAGACGGGCGGTCACGGCTGCGCAGGGCCGGGGCGCCCGGCAATGGCGTGGGTCATGGCGAGGGAGCGTTCCTCCGCGTGCACATGGTCGGGGCAACGTTCGGCAGGCATCCGAGTCTACACCGATGCCGGCCGGTCCCCGTCGCGGGCTATGTCTCGGGAGTTATCGGCTCCACGTACGGCCGGCGCCACTCCGCCGGCGGAAACGGCGCCGCGAAGTAGCTGCGGATCCGGGAGATCCGGCCGTCACGCAGGGTCAGCAGCTGGACGACATGCCACGTCTCCCCGTTAGCGTAGGTGATGCGGCCATGCATCCAGAAGTCGTCGCCGGTCCCGGTGATCCGCATCAGGCCCCAGCTCGGTCCCGCCACCCACTCGTCATCGCTCCCGACCACCTGCTCGACGCGCGGCTTCACCACCTCCGGCCATGCCTGCTGCATGGTGACCCAGTGGTCGCGACCTGCGATCCGCTCGCCGGACTGCGGGTAGTCCTCCACCATGTCGTCGGCGAGCAGGCTGGTCAGCGTTTCGAGATCGAGCGCCGTCAGCGACCTCGCGTAGCGCTCCACCGTCTCGCGGTTGCTCGGTTCGCCCATCTTCCTCTCTCCAGATGCTGGGTCCACGCATGGAAGCGCGTTCCGAGCCGGCTGGCAAGCCCCGACTTCGCTTACCCTTCGCCCATGGCCTCCCTGTTCGACGCCGATCACCCGCTCCTGCTGGCGGCAGCCGTCACCCCTCTGACCGATGGCGGCGGCGCGCTCGACGAGCGTGCCATCTGGCCGTATGTCGCCTTCCTGGCCGCGCACGGCGCCGATGGCGTCTTCGCCTGCGGCACGACGGGCGAGGGGATCCTCCTGTCCGCGGAGGAGCGAATGCGCACCGCCGTGGTCTTCCGCGCGGCGCTTCGCGGCATCCTGATCGTCCACTGCGGCGCCCAGTCGACCCCGGAGACCGTTCGCCTCGCGGCGCATGCCGCGGAGATCGGAGCGGACGGCGTGGCGGTCATCCCGCCGCCGTACTATCCCCTCGACGAGGGAGCGCTGGCCGCACACCTCGCGGCCGCTGCAGCCGCGTGCGCACCACTCCCATTCTTCATCTACGCCTTCACGGCACGCAGCGGATACCCGGTGACGGCGGGCGTCGTGGAGCGCGTGCGCGAGGCGGCCCCCAACCTGGCCGGACTGAAGGTGAGCGATGCACCGTTCGAGAAGGTGCAGCCGTTCCTGCAGATGGGGCTGCCCGTCTTCGTGGGCCAGGAGCCGTTCATCCCCGCAGCCCTCGCCGCGGGGGCCATCGGCTCGGTGTCCGGCCTGGCCGCCGCCTGGCCGGACGTGGTGCGCGCCGGGCTCGACGACCCGACGGAGGCGGCCGGTGCGCGCCTGCGCGGGCTGCGCGGGGCGATGGATGCGCACGGGTTCATCGCTTCGGCGAAGCACGTGATCGCGCGGCGCGGCGTCCCGATCGAGCCGGTCCTCCGTGCACCGATGCGTTCCCTCACCGCCGAGGAGGCCGCCGCACTGGACGACGCCATCGACGCCCTCGAGCTCCCGCTGCCGGCCTGAGCCTCCCGCCCGGTCGGGCTGGCACGTCCGCTGCACCGCATCCGGTCCGGACACGCAGCACACGGAGCAGCTCATGACGACACCCAGCGCACCTCCGCGCGACGTCACCGACGAGGCCAGCCGGAAGGGCCTGGAGCTCGCCGCCCGGGCGGGCGACGCGTACCACCGCATGGTCGAGTACTTCATCAGCCAGGTCGCCAACGACGGTGCCATGCAGCAGGCAGGCGACTACCTGGTGGGCGTCGCCGCGGAGGAGGCCGAACCCCTCTGGCACATGCTCGGCGGAAAGCTGGCGCTCAAGGAGCCTGCCGCCAACATGAACGCCCACCTCGAGGTGGTCGTGATGGACGCGGCAGACCATCGCTTCGTCCCCCAGCTCATGGTCCAGGTCGTCCTCGCGCGGGACGGCACCGAGGTGGGCACCTACCACCTGCCGCTGCTCTGGCATCCGACGATGTTCCACTACGGGCGCAGCGTCCACATCCCCGAGGACGGCGAGTACCGGATGTCCGTCTCGATCGAGGCCCCCACCTTCGGGCGCCACGACAAGACGAACGGCAAGCGCTACTCCGAGCCGGTCACCGTCACCTTCGACGGCATCAGGATCAAGCGCGGCCGCAAGACCTGACGCCTGGCGCGGCTCGCCCGCCTGCGCGAAGGATCCACCTGGCGGCTCAGGTGCGGTTGAGCCGCCAGACCGCGACGTTGAGGGCGGTCGCGAAGGTCGTCCAGGCCAGGTAGGGAAGGAGAAGGAGCCCGGCCAGCCGCCGGACCCGCCAGAACTCGACCGTCGTGGCCGCGATCGAGAGCCACAGCGGCACGATCACCGCCACCGCCGCGCCGGGACGCCGCAGGCCGAAGAACACGGCGCTCCACGCGAAGTTCAGCCCGAGCTGCAGACCGAAGAGGCGCACCGGCAGCCGCCTCCGATCCGCATCGGCCCTGCGCCTGACCAGCGCCAGGGCCACGCCCATCGCCAGGTAGAGGACCGTCCAGACCGGCCCGAAGACCGCGTCCGGCGGGTTCCAGGCCGGCTTTCGCAGCGACCGATACCAGGTCGGGATGGCGGGGGCGGTGATCGCGCCGCCGGCGGCGCCAACCGCCAGGGGCACGACGAGCGAGGCAACGTCCTGCCAGGCAGGGAGCGGAAAGCGGCGGTGACGAGCCCGGAGTGCCACTGGAGATCGCGACAGGCGGCGAGCGGGCCTAGCCGGTCTCGCCGCCGGTGGCCTGGGCGGTCGCCGTGTCGTAGGCGGCGTCGAGGCCGCGGAGCGGAGCCGGCGCTGTCGCCGCGTGGTTCATCTCGAAGCGCGAGGGCGGAGCCTCGGCGGTGAATTCCTCGATCTGCGCCTCGGTCATCTCGTACCCGAACCGGATGGCCGCCACGTTCTCGTCCTTGAAGCGCCGCGGAAGCGACTCGCGGATCGCATCCTCGTCATAGTCGACGCCCGCCAGCCGCAGGAGCCGGCCGAGCGCGATCATGTTCCCGAACAGCTCCTTGCCGAACTGCTGGCTGCCGAGCGCCGCGAACGGGATCTGCTCGTCCCCCGGGCCGGCGAGACCCAGATCGGTCAGGACCTTGTGTCCGTGGATGTGCAGGTGGCCCTTGTTGGCGAGCTTGAGGAGGATGTCGGCGTCCTCGATCACCGGGTTGACGACGGGATCGTCGTCGAAGATGACGAACGCGTCGGACATGCTGCCCCGGACGGAGGAGTCGTAGTCGAACAGCACGGTCACGTGCTTGCCCATCCGGGCCAGCAGGTTGCCGAGCACCCCGGCGATGACGCGGACTCCCTGGCCGCCGACACCGTCGAGGGCGATGGACGTGCTCATCTTCCTACCCCTTCGCCGAGCTGCCGTTGCTGGACGCCGGAGCGTCGCCGTTGGTCCCGTCGCCATCGGCCCCGTCGCCGGCCTGCACGGCCGGATAGAGGATGCCGAGCTCGTGCTTCGCCAGGACCTGGGCGTCCTTGGGTGCTCGCTTGTAGGTCTTGCGATAGTACGTCAGCATCTCGTTCGCGCTCGCGAACCCGATCCGCCGCCCGTTGTTCTCGATGCACTGGCTCGTGATGTCGACGAAGGAGAAGCCCGTGTGCTGCACGGCCTCGGAGATCACGCTGCGCAGGTGCGACTGGTGGTAGACCGTGGTCTTGGCGTAGAGCGCGTGCGGTGAGCTGCGGACGAGCCCCTGCAGGTTGATCGGCGTGTTCGGGTTGCCGATCGGGCTGGAGAGCGTCTTCGTGCCGGTGGGCGTGGTCGGCCCGGTCTGGCCGCCGGTCAGCCCGTAGATCTCGTTGTTGTTGCACAGGACGGTGACGTTCGCGTTGCGACGGATCGTGTGGATCAGGTGGTTTCCGCCGATGCTCGCCAGGTCCCCGTCACCGGAGACCACGATCACGTTCAGCTCCGGGCGGAACGTCTTGATCGCCTCCGCCACCGGCAGGGTGCGCCCGTGGAGGGTGTAGACGCTCTCGTGCTTCAGGTAGGACCCCATCCGGCCGGTGCAGCCGATGCCGGTGACGATGACGGTGTTCGTCTCGTCCAGGCCCATCTCCTCGAGGACGATGGCCAGCTGCATCATGATCGAGCCGATGCCGCAGCCGGGGCACCAGATGGTGGGGAACAGGTCCACCTTGAGGTGGCGCTTGTAGTTGAGCTCCGCCATGGTCAGCTCAGGCATTGCCTCGTCTCCTTCGAGTCTCAGCCGATGCCGAGTGGCGACGGCGCGACCCGCTCGGTGGGCGCGGGCGGGATGGGGGGTTCGGAAGGTCCGCCGGCGAGCACGCGCTCCAGGCCGCTGCGGACCGCCTCGATGCTGATGCGCCCGCCCAGGAGCGGCACGCGCCTGACCGGTCGGTGGATCGCCAGCTCGACCATGTCCGCGTACTGTCCGTCGTTCGCCTCGATGACCACGACCTCGCGGTAACGGGCGGTGATCTCGCGCAGCTCGTCGCCGAGGACGGGGTGGATCCGGATGGGCCGGAAGAGGGCGTAGTCCGCCGCCAGGGGCGAGGCCACGCGGCTCACGATCCCGTAGCAGATGACCAGCACGTCCGCGTCGCGGTTCCAGCCGTGCTCGTAGAGCGCGTAGCGCTTCGCGACCTCCAGGTGCCGATGCTTCGCCGCGTAGAACTGGCGCAGGTACTCGTCGCCGTCCGCTGTCGCGGGCTCGCCGGCCGAGGGACCGGACTCGTACATCAGGACGCCGGCGAAGAAGCGCGGATTGCCCGGCTCGTGCCTCCCCAGGGCGGGGATGGTGCGCTCGACGACCTCGATGCCGTGAGCCAGCTCGTCGAGGTCCACGACCTCGTTGAGGTGCCCGACGAACGTGTCGGAGAGGACCACGACCGGGGAGCGAGACTCCTCCGCGGCGTTGAAGGCCTGGACCGTCACCCGGAACGCCTCCTCGATCCCGTTGGGGTAGAAGGCGAGGGGCGTGTAGTCGCCCGAGGAACCGTACTTCACCTGGGCGATGTCGCCCTGGCCCGGCATGGTGGGCATGCCGGTGGCAGGACCGACCCGCTGCACGTCGACGAAGACGGTGGGAACGCCCACCTTCTGCGCGTAGCCGACCGCCTCCTGCATGAGGCTGAAGCCCGGGCCGGAGGTTGCCGTGAAGGACTTGGCCCCGGCCAGGGAGGCGCCGATGATGGCGTTCGCGCTGGCGATCTCGTCCTCCGCCTGGAGGAATCGGAACTCGCGGTGGTGCGCAGCGGCGTAGCCCGATGCGATGTTCAGGATCTCGGTGGACGGGCTGATGGGGTAGCCCGCGTAGTAGTTGGCCCCGGCCGCCACCGCGCCCCGAAAGACGGCCTCGTTGCCCTGGATCAGCTTCCGCATCGGGTCCTCACTCCGCCCGCGCGCGCTTGGCCGCGGCCTGGGCGGCATGCTCCGCCACGGCAGCAGGGATCATCTCGATCGCCAGATCCGGGCAGTACCGCTCGCAGAGGCCGCACAGGATGCAGTTCTCCTCCTCGAAGATCGCGTCGTTGCGCAGGACGAGCGTCGCCTTGGGGCAGATCTCGATGCAGATGTCGCACCGCTTGCAGAAGACCGGGTTCCAGCTGATGTTCTCGTAGTCGACCCAGCGGATACCGTCTTCGTGATCGGCGCTGGTCCCGGTGCCGAAGGCCAGCGCGTCGTGAGCTCGGTCGCGTGTCATGGGAGCCCGATCATACGCCGCTCGCTCGGAGGAGTGCGGGGTCCGCTTGTCCCGTTCCTCCCCTGCCGCACAGCACTCATATGGCGGTATGCAAGTCTTCTGATGACTGCATGCGATCGGCTGACCGATGGCGGCCGCTTCATCGGTCCTTCACAACCGGGTCATACTCTCCGCGAGCCATGGCCACCGTCCTGCTCGTCGACGACGACCCGAAGATCCGCGAGCTCCTCCGCCTCTACATCGAGCGGGAGGGCCACCGCACGCTCGTCGCGGCCGACGGCGAGATGGCGGTCGCGTCGGCGCTCCGGGCTCACCCCGATCTCGTCGTCCTCGACGTGATGCTCCCCGGCCTGGACGGCTTCGAGGTCTGCCGGCGGATCCGGGACGAGAGCGACGTGCCGATCCTGCTGCTGACGGCGCGCTCGGGAGACAGCGACAAGGTCGTGGGGCTGGATCTCGGGGCGGATGACTACGTCGTCAAGCCCTTCTCGCCGCGCGAGCTGATGGCCAGGGTGCGGGCCCTGCTGCGCCGGCGGCGCCTGGATCGCGCCACGGACGAGCCCGTCCTGGTGGCGGACGGCCTGGAGGTCGACCCCAACGCGGTGGAGGCCCGTCTCGACGGAGAGGCGCTGGAGCTGACCCCCTTCGAGTTCCGGCTGCTGGTGGGGCTGATGCGACGCCCGGGCCGCGTCTTCAGCCGGGACGACCTCATCGACGCGATCCACGGCGCCGACGACCCGGGCATCATCGACCGGACGATCGACGTCCACCTCGGCCGGCTCCGCCGCAAGCTCGGGGACGACGCCGCCGATCCGCGCTTCATCGCCACCGTTCGCACCGTCGGCTACAAGTTCGTGGTAGCGGTCGAGAAGCGCGATCCGGCCGGGACGACGGCGTGACCACGAAGCGCTGAGCCCGGATCCACTGCACCGATGCCCTCGCTGCGCGCCCGGCTGATCGCCCTCTCCGTGATCCTGACGCTCGGCGTTGCCGGGGTGATGTTCTTCGCCGTCGAGCAGTTCAGCAGCGAGCAGATCATGAAGCTCGCCATGCAGGCGGGTTCCTCGGCGCAGGAGGCGCAGGGGATGTTCGACCAGTACGTTGGCCGGGTCCTCCTCATCGGCGCCGGCGTGGGCGTGCTGCTCGGCGTCCTCCTCGCCTGGTGGCTCCTGCGGCGGATCCTCCGGCCGCTCGACCGGCTCGCGGTGGCGTCGCGGCTCATCGCCGCCGGCGACCTCGCGGCGCGCGTCCCCGACCCGCCGGACCCGGAGCTGCGGGCCATGGCCGACGCGTTCAACCAGATGGCCGCGACGCTGGAGCGCGTCGAGAGCCTGCGCCGCGCCCTGGTGGAGGACGTCGCCCACGAGCTGCGGACGCCGCTCACCAGCCTCCAGGGCTACACCGAGGCGCTCGCCGACGGCGTCATCGAGCCCACGCCGGAGATGCTGCGCACCGTCAACGAGGAGATCGTGCGGCTGACCCATCTCGTCACCGAGCTCGACCAGCTCGCGCGGGGGGAGCGTGGCGAGCGCGCCCAGGCGCGTGCGGAGGTGGACCTGGCGGCCGTCGTCCAGCGGGCGGTGTCCATCGCATCACCCGAGCTGGCGAGCCGCAGGATCAGCGTCCGGATCGAGGATGTGGCCGCGCTCCCGCGGCTCACGGCGGAGCCGGATGCCATCGGTCAGGTCGTGACCAACCTCATGCAGAACGCGGCGCGGTACACCGATGACGGCGGCGAGGTCGTGATTCGCCTGCGGGTCGACGGCGACGGCGTGCGGTGCGAGATCGAGAACACCGGCCCGGAGATCCCGCCGGACGAGCTGCCGTTCATCTGGGAGCGGCTCTATCGCGTCGACCGGTCCCGGACGCGCGCCACCGGTGGGAGCGGGATCGGGCTGGCCATCGTCCGCGAGATCGTGGAGTCCCACGGCGGCCAGGTGGGCGCGCGGTCGGGAAACGGCCAGACGGCGATCTGGTTCAGGCTGCCGGCCGCCCAGGCGTAGCCGAGCCGCGGATCAGCGTCGGATCAGCGCCGGGAGCGACTGCGGGCGAGGGCCCCCACCGCGACCAGGACGAGCAGGACCAGGAGGAAGCCGCCCAGGACGACCGGCTGGTCCACCCCGAACCAGGCGGCCTGCGCAGGTGCCGGGGAGGGCGTGGGGGTCGGGGCGGTGGTGGGCGTGGACGACGGGGTGGGCGACGGGGACGGCGTCGGTGAAGGAGTCGGCGAGGGCGTGGGTGTCGGCGAGGGCGTCGGGCTGGCGGTGGGCAGCGGGCTGCCCGTCTTGGCGTCGACCAGCGTGTAGTGCGTCCACAGGTACTCGCGAATGGTCAGGCCCGAGGCGTGCACCCTGGCCGCCATGTCGCGACCCAGGTATCGGTAGTGCCACGGCTCGTAGTGGAAGCACGCCTGCTCGTTCCACAGCGAATGGTTCTTGCCCCACGGGTAGCTCAGCACCCATCCGTACTTCCATGCGTTGTCGTGCATCCACTTCCCGGTCGGGGTGGTCGCCCAGTCCGGGAACGACAGTGAGCTCGGACCGCCGACCTGGCCGAAGTCGATCGCCAGGCCCAGCTGATGCTCGGAGTGGCCGGGGCGCGCCGAGTACGTGATGGCGTGCTCGTAGCTGTCCTTGGCGACCCATCCGTTGAACGACGCGACCTGCTCCCGGTAGCTGCGGTAGGGGCTGATGACGCTGATGGGCGTGCCGTTCCTGGCGGCGGCGGCGGCCATGGCCCGCAGGTCGTCGATGGCCACCGCCCGGATGAGGCCACCGCCGCTGATCCCCGCCTCGGAGGTCGAAACCAGGTCGGGCGGCACGTAGTCCTGCGGGACTCGCAGCAGCCAGTCGACGAGCGTGGTGCTCCAGCTGTCGTAGTCGCTGGGGACGGTGTAGATGTCGGCGAGACGGCAGCCCGGGAGTGGACCGATGGCGGCCGCCGGCGGGGCCGCGGCGAGGCCGGCGGCCAGCCCGGCGATCACGACGAGCGCCCCGGCGAGGGCGCGAAGCGTCCGCCGGGGGTTGGCGCGCGGGGTGGGCCGTTGGGCGCGTTCGAGCATCTGAATGGCAGCGGTGCGGAGCGCCTAGGATAGCGCGATGCATTGGCGGGCACGGGTACGGGGCGTCGCCCTCGTCGCGGTCATGACGATCCTCGTGGGGTGCGCGGGCCCCAGCGCGACGCCGACTCCTTCCGCCACCGCCTCCCCGACGCCATCGCCCGCTCCGACCGCAACGCCCAGCCCCACGCCAGCGCCCCCCGCCACCTTCCCGCTCGCGGTCGTGACCGGCCTCACCAACCTCAGGTCGGTGATCGCCGTGGACGACCTCGCGACGCTCGCCTCCAGCGGCAAGCTCGTCGTGCCCTGCGGGGTGACTGTCACGAAGCCGGCAATCGAGGCGACCGCGCCCTGCCGGCCCGCGGACGAGATCGTGTCGGCGATCACGGCCGACCAGGCACTCGTGGCGCTCCTGCCGCCGGGTCTCGTGGAGCCGGCGACGAAGGTCCTGCCCATCGCGGGCGACGGTCCGTTCGGCCTCTTCGGAGCGGACCTGTTCGGGGATCCGGAGTCGCGGGCCCTCCCCTACCCGGTCATGGGCTCGGCGCCGTCCGAGGGACCCGATGCCCTCGACGCCGCCTGGACCGCCTACGACGCCTCGCAGATCTGGACGCTGGCATCGGTGGGGAGCCTCTGCTCGGACCGGAACGGCGCCTACCAGGCGGTCACCAGGGGCAAGGGCTGGGACTGGATCTTCAACGGCGGGACCGCCAGGTACAGGGGGAAGCCGTACAACAACCCGTACCCGCCCGCCGGCGTCTCGGTGTTCCCGATCGTCGCGCCCGTGGAGACCGGGAATGACGGCGCGACCGCCGAGATCACCAAGCGCGCCGACATCGCGCTCGCGGACCACAAGTGCCCGATCGTGCCGAACAGCACCTGGCACCCCAGCCTCAACGGGCCTCCGAGCCTGTCGGTGCCGGAGCTCGTGGTCCCGCGATGGCGGGACCTCCTCGGAATCGATGCGGTATTCCTCGCGGCCGACCACCAGAGCGACCGCGGCGTGGCCGGAATCCGGTCCTCGCTCCAGATCCTCGACAAGTACGGGATGGCCCACACCGGCATCGGCATGGACCTCGACCAGGCGCTGGAGCCGGCATATGTCGAGACCCACGGGCTCAAGATCGCGTTCGTCTCATGGAACAACGTCCTTGGCCCCATCCACGCCGCGGCGGGCACCCCCGGGGTCGCATGGCTCACCAGGTCGAACGTGGACGCGTCCGTCAAGCGGGCTCGCGACGGGGGCGCCGACCTGGTCATCTGCGACCCGCAGTGGTGGCATGCCGGTCCCGATCCCGAGTACCAGCCGGACCTCGGGCCCGCCCAGCAGCAGGCCGTGGAATGGATGGATGCGGCCGGCTGCGACCAGATCATCGCCGGTGGCCTGCACATCGCGGGTGGCACGTTCCTCGACCAGGGTCCGACCGGCGTGCGCGTCCTCAACGCCGGCCCGGGGAACTACCAGTACGGCCAGGACTGGTGGCAGCAGACCCAGGAGGGCGTGATCCTGGACATGACCTTCGACGGGACGAAGCTCGTGAACGTCCGGCTCCACCCCTACGTGATGATCAACGCGGCACGCCCGGCCCTCACCGATCCGCAGGGGGACGGCCACTACGTCCTGGACCGGATCTGGAAGAACTCGGAGCTCGACTACACGCCCTGAGGCCCGCCCGCTACCGGAGGCCGATGTCGCTGCCCCCGCCGGGCGCCGCCGGCCCGGCTTCGTCGGGCTCCGGCCCCTCGCCGTCACGCATCTCGTGCGGCTCGAGGACCGGCTCCGGAGCCGGCGCCATCTCCTCGATCTCGCGCGGCCGCCCGCTCACCATGGCGACCACCGCGCCGATGATGAGCGCCGACGCGACGAGCGTCCTCGGACTGAGCTGCTCGCCCAGGATGAGCGCTCCCAGGCCCACCGCCACGATGGGGTTCACGTAGGCGTACGTCGACACGGTCGAGACGGGCGTGTGCTTGAGGAGCCAGGTGTACGCGCTGAACCCGACCCAGGAGCCGAAGACGATGAGGTAGCCAACCGCCGCGGTGGACGCCAGCGAGAACGTCGAGGGGTCGGCCGCGCCGATCTCCCCGGTGACGAGGCTGGCAACCGCCAGCAGGACGCCGCCGCACAGCATCTCCATCCCGGTCGCCAGCAGGCCGGAGTGCGGCATCGGCGCATGGCGCGCGTAGAGCGAGCCGATCGCCCAGCTCAGGCTGGCGAAGACCGCCATCCCGATCCCGACCGGATCCACGGCCACCGCGCCGCCTGCCGGCGCCAGGAGCACCAGGACCCCGAGGAACCCGGCCCCCACGCCGCCCAGGGCGAGGAGCGAGGGACGACGCCGGGTGAGCACCGCTTCGATGAGGCTCATCCAGATCGGCACGGCGGCGATGAGCACCGCGGCGATGCCGGAGTCGATGCGCTGCTCGGAGAGGACGACGAAGCCGTTGCCGCCAAGGAGGAGCAGCCCCCCGACGATCGCCGTCGTTCGCCATTCCCGCCACCCCACGCGCTCGAGCCGGGCCGACGGCGAGCGGGAGAGCCGGCTCCGCACCCACAGGAAGGCGAGCATCAGGATCCCGGCAACGAGGAATCGCACGCCGGCGGCGGCGAACGGCGGCAGCGTCTCGACCATGACGCGAATGGCGAGGTAGGTGGAGCCCCAGACCAGGTAGACGGTGCCGAGGTTGAGGACCACCGCCAGGGGGCTGACCTGCGACCGGCGGGCGGAATGCATCGGCGTATTCTGCCGGGCCGCCGCCCTCACTGCCCGCGGACCCTCCGGCCCGCGCGTGTAACCGGCGCCGGTCCCGGGACGTCCTCATGCCGAACGACCCTCGACCGTCGGGGGACCGCAGGGAGCGCACGCAGATGTCCCACCCGTTCCGCCCAATGACCGCCACCATGCTCGGTCTGCTCGTCATCGCCGGGGCGACGCTGTCCGCGTGCAGCGCGAGCCTCACGCCGGGTGGCTCCATCGCCGCGGGCTCCGTCCCGGTCGCCACGGCCAGCCAGCCCGTGTCCGCCGTCCCGATCGAGAGCCCTGTCGCATCGGCCACGCCGGCGGCGGCGGCCACGCCCGACCCGCTCGGCGCCTTCAGCTGCTCACTGCCGGTCCGCGCGGCGGCCACGGTCAGCCGAGCCCAGATCACCCGGGTCGCGGTCGGCAGCCATGCGGGGTACGACCGGATCGTCTTCGAGTTCGCGAGCGGCCTGCCCGCCTACCTGGTCGAGGTCGCGACCCCGCCCTTCGCCGCGGATCCCAGCGACCTGCCGTTGACCGTCTCGGGGACACGCTTCCTGCACGTCGTGCTCCGCGGCGGAACCGCCGAGGCGCTGGACGGCAGCCTGTCGTACAGAGGGCCGGTCAGCTTCACGCCGGGGAGCCCGGTGCTGGTGGACCTGCAGTCTGCCGGGGATTTCGAGGCGGTGGCGAGCTGGTACGTCGGCCTCCGCTCGAATGCCTGCATCCGGGTGCTGACGCTCCGGGCGCCCAGTCGCCTGGTGATCGACATCGAGCAGCCCTGAGCCTCGTCGCGGTGCCGGAGCCTCCGCTGGTAGCATCGCAGGGTCCAATCCGAAGCCGATGCGGAGACCCCATGGCAGATCGACCGGCGCCGCCCAGCGGCGCGCTCGACACGAGCAAGCACTACACCGCGACTTTCAAGACCGAGAAGGGCGACATCGTCGTCGAGCTGTACGCCGACCGCGCACCGCTCACCGTGGAGAACTTCGTGAACCTCGCCCGGGCCGGCTACTACGACGGAACCACGTTCCACCGCGTGATCGGAGGGTTCATGGCCCAGGGCGGCGACCCGACCGGCACGGGGCGCGGCGGCCCGGGCTACCAGTTCCGCGACGAGTTCCACCCCTCGCTGCGTCACGACGCGGCCGGCACCCTCTCCATGGCGAATGCGGGCCCGAACACGAACGGCAGCCAGTTCTTCATCACCTACGGCCCCACCCCTCACCTCGACGACCGGCACGCCGTGTTCGGGCGCGTCAGCGAGGGCATGGACGTCCTGCTCTCGATCCGCGAGCGCGATCCGGGACGGGACCAGGAGCCGGGCGACCGGATCGAGACGATCGAGGTCGCGGAGTCCTGACGCGGGGCCCGGACGGTGCGTCCTGGCGGGGCGTCCTGGCGGGGCGTCAGCCGCCCGATGGGACCACGAGCTGATCGGGCCCCATCGCACGATACGCGTCGATCCAGCGCAGCACGTCATCGGCGTAGCGCTGTGAGCTGTTGTACGCGACGAGCGCCCGGTCGCAGCTGCCCGCGATCGGTGTAGTCGCCCGGCTCGCGCAGGCAGAGGTGCGCGGCAGCGGTCAGCGCCGCGTCGTAGAAGTTCTCCGGATCCTTCACCCCGTCGCCGTTCCCGTCGCGGCCGAGCTCGCGCCAGGTGGCGGGGATGAACTGCATCGGCCCGACCGCGTGGTCCCAGAGCGGGTCGCCGTCGAGCCGGCCGTCATCGGTATCGTGGATCGCCTGCGTCCCACCGCTGCCGTCGAGCGCCGGCCCGATGATCGGCGGCCGCACCGTTCCGTCGGCCTCGATGGTGTGGGGCCCGTTCACCCTCCCGTGATCGGACTCCACCTTGCCCAGCCCGGCGAGGATCGTCCAGTCCACCGAGCAGTCCGGAGCGATCTGCCCGGCCTCCGCCGAGGCGCGGCGGTACGCCTCGAGGGCGATAGCCGGAATCCGGCGGCCCGAGAGATCCACGCCCGGCAGCAGGGTGACGAGGACCACGCCGCCCACGATCATGACCGCCAGAAGCGTGAAGGCCGGCAGGAGCGAACGCCGCTGGCGACGGCGCGGGGATGCGGGCATTGGCAACAGCCTCTCACAGTCGCTGCCTTCGCGCAGGCGTGGGCGCGGGCGCATTGACGAGCGGCGCCCCGTGGTCGCCTGACCCATACTCGCCGCATGACGGCGCGACGCACCAACCTCGAGCGGCTGCTGCGCAAGCCGCTGCCCGGCATGGACCACCCGATCCACCTGCGCTTCACCCCGGACGGGACCGGCCTCACCTACCTCCAGGCGCCGCCGGGCTCGAACGTCCGCAGCCTGTGGCGGCTGAACCTGGCGACGGAGCAGCGACACCTGATCGCGGAGCCGCCCGCGACGGCGGCGAGCGCCGCGGCTCTCAGCCAGGAGGAGGAGCTCGACCGCCAGCGTCGGCGGGAGACCGGGCTTGGGATCACGCGTTATCGCGCGAGCGAGCATCTTGATCTCGTGACCACCGTCGTCTCGGGTGGCTGCCTCGTCTCGAGGGACGGCGAGGCCGCTCGCCCGCTTCCCGCCATGCAGGGCATGCAGGATGTCCTTCCCGCCCCGGACGGGCGCCGCCTCGCCGTCATCGCGGAGGGTGACGTGTGGATCGCCGGTCCGGACGACCGCCGCGAGCGACTGACGCATACGGCCGCGGACGGCCGCCAGAACGGGCTCCCCGAGTACGTTGCGGCGGAGGAGCTCGACAGGTTCGAAGGCTGCTGGTGGAGCGCGGACGGCAATGCGCTCGCTTTCGCAAGCGTTGACGAACGCACGATCCCCGAGGTGGTGATCGGCAGCACGCGGACCGATGGCGGCGAGCCGGAGCACCAGCGCTACCCCTTCGCCGGCGGCCCCAACGCCGCGGTCGCCCTCTGCGTCGTGGCGCTCGATCCATGGGGCGGCCCGGCCGCGCCCACGCACGAAGTCGCACTCGACATCGGCGACGGGTATCTCGCCCGCGTGGTCGCCCATCCGGCCGGTGGCTGGCTGGTCGCCGTCCTGCCCCGGGCCCAGCGCTCGCTGCGCTGGTGGCGCGTGGGGGCCGCCGGAGAGGCACGCGAGCTGTGGGAGGAGCGCTCGGATCCGTGGCTCAACCTCGACGACGCGACGCGGATCCTCGGCAACGGTTCGATCCTGCGGGCCACGGAGGCGCACGGGTTCCGGCACCTGGCTCTCCACGCCGCGGACGGGACGCTGGAGCGGCAGCTGACGGACGGACCCTGGGTCGTCACCGAGCTCGTCCACGTCGATGAGGAGCGCGGTGAAGCGCTGGTGATCGGGACCGCGGACGGCAGCCTCGAGCGCCATTGCTACGCCGTCCCCCTCGATGCCACGCAGCCGGTCCTGCGCCCACGGCGCCTCACCGGCGAGACCGGCTGGCACCAGGTCGTCTTCTCGAAGGACGGAACCCGCTGGGCGGACACCTGGTCGTCACGCCACGCCGCGCCGGCCGTCGTGGTCAGGTCGCGAGACGGAGGCCCGCCGCTGAAGATGCACGAGCCGTCCGCGACCGCGGATGGCCTGGGCCTGGTCGTCCCGGAGCTCGCGACCTTCTCGGCCGCCGATGGGCGGACACCCCTGGACGCAGCACTCTTCCCGCCGCGCGCACCCGCGGCCGACCCTCCGCCCGCCGTCGTCTGGGTCTACGGCGGCCCGCACGCGCAGCACGTGCGCGAGGCGTGGGAGCTCACCGTGCTCCCGCTCCGCCAGGCGCTCGCCGACGCCGGCTTCCTCGTCGCCATGGCCAACGGGCGCGGCTCGGCGAACCGCGGCCTCGCGTTCGAGGCGCCGATCGCCGGGGCGTTCGGGACGGTGGAGCTCGACGACCAGGTGGCGGTGGTGGAGCAGCTCGCGGCAGGGGCCAGGCTCGACCGCGGACGGGTCGGGATCACCGGCTGGAGCTACGGCGGCTACATGGCCGTCCGCGCGCTGGCACGACGCCCCGACATCTTCCGGGCCGGCGTTGCGGGAGCTCCCGTGGTGAGCTGGACGATGTACGACACCGCCTACACGGAGCGATACCTCGGGGACCCGGCGACGCACCCGGATGCCTACACCTCGTCGTCGCTGCCGGCAGAGGCAGATCGGATCGGCCCCGGCCTGCTCGTCATCCACGGAACCCTCGACGAGAACGTGCACCGCGGTCACACGGACCGCCTCGTCGCGGATGTCCGGGCCGCGGGAGGTCACCTGGAGGTCGCGTGGCTCCCGGGCGAACGGCACCTTCCCCAGTCCCGCGAGGCCGGGCTTCTGCGTGACCGCCGGGTTGTCGCGCACCTCTGCCGCGCCCTGGGCGTGGAGGTGCCGGCGGACATCGCCGCCGAGCTCGCCGGCGACGGCCTCTCGTCCGGCGCCGCACCCTAGCGGAGGGCCGCGCGGGAACGTCGCGGGATCAGCCGGGCGGACGTCGCGTCGTCACGCGGCCTGGTACAGCAGGTTGAAGGCGGCCACCGGATCCGGGGCGAACTCGGTCCGGGTTCCGCAGGCGCTGCAGACGATCTCGTCCGCGGCCTCGTCGACCTCGAACGCGACCTCGTCCTCGCACCACGGGCAGATGAACTGAACGGTCATGCCCGCATCCTCCGCACGGCTTGCGACATCTCGCGTGTCGCGATTCGCACGCCGCAGGGACTTGCGTGCTTGCGCAACCCGTGAGACAATCGGCGCGAAATGGATGCCAGCACGCTTGCCACGGATCTGAACCGCAGCCGGGCAGCCGCGATCGCCAAGGCGCTCGCGGACCCCAAGCGGCTCTGCGTGGTCGAGGAGCTCGCGGCCGGCGAACGGTCGGTCGGCGACCTCTCACGCTGCATCGGCTGCCAGGTGCCCAACATGAGCCAGCACCTCGCCGTCCTGCGCAGCGCAGGGATCGTCGAGAGCCGGCGCGACGGCAGCACCGTCTTCTATCGACTCGTGGACCCGGCCGTCCTCGAGGCGTATCGCCTGCTCCAGCAGCTCGCCCGCTGAGACGAGCTCACGGAGGCAGGCGCCGAACCCGCAGACCAACCCAGCGAAAGGATCAGAAGAGACCGATGTCGAACGTCCGCGAAGTCACCGATGCCACCTGGGACGAGCTCGTCCTCAAGAACGACAAGCCGGTGGTCGTCGATTTCTGGGCTGCCTGGTGCGGTCCATGCCGCATGGTCGCGCCCGAAATCGAGAAGCTCGCCACCAAGTACGAGGGCAAGGTCGACGTCGTGAAGCTCGACGTCGACGCGAACCCGCACACCGCGCAGCACTACGGGATCATGAGCATCCCGACCGTCGCGATCTTCGCGCCGGGCCAGCAGCCGCGCGCCGCGGTCGGATTCCGGCCGCTCGAGCAGCTGGAGGTCGCCTTCGGCCTGGAGGCGCCCACCGGTCAGCCCTCCGCATGAGGCGCTGAGCTCGGCACCGGGCTACCGGCGAGGCATCCATCCGCGTGTCGGGTGGGTGCCTCGCCATTTTGCGGCATACTGCCCGCCGTGAAGCGCTCCGTCACGGGTCGGCTGCTCGCCGTCGCCGGCGCGGTGCTGATCGGGGGGCTGGCCCTCGTGGCACCTCCTGCAGCCCGCGCGGCCGATGCCGGCATGCAGGTCGTCACCACCACGCACTACACCGCCCTCCCCACGCAGAAGCGGATCGCGGTGGCGATCGACGTCGTCGCCACCAACACGACGCCGGACCCGCCCAACGGCCGCTACTACTACAGCACCACCCGCTTCGCGGTGCAGCCCGGGATCCAGGACCTGGTGGCGAAGAGCGGCGGCCGGACCCTGGCGGCATCGGTCGTGAGCCGCGCCGCGGAGTTCACGACCATCGAGGTCGCCTTCGGGAAGGCCGTCTTCCACGGCGAATCGATCAGCTTCCGCGTCTCCTACGACATCACCGATCCGGGCGGCGCGCCGAGACGAGACGTCCGCGTGGCATCCAGCCTGGTGGCGTTCCCGGTGTGGGCCTTCGGCAGCGAGAACACGCCGGGCAGCACGGTGAGCGTCGTCATCCCGCCGGGCTACACGGTGAGCGTCGAGGCCGGGGACCTGACCTCCTCGGCGGGCTCCGGCGGGACGACGCTGCTCACCTCGAAGAGCATCCCCGACCCGTACAGCTTCTTCGCCTACGTGACCGCGGAACGCCCCGGGGCGTTCACCGAGTCGACGACGTCGATCACGCTGCCGCAGGGCGCCGTCTCCGTGCTCATCCGCGCGTGGGAAGACGATCCGCAGTGGGGCACCGAGATCGGGAGCCTCATGAAGCGCGGCATCCCGGTGCTCAGCAGCCTGATCGGCCTTCCGTTCGCGGTTCCGGGCGAGCTCAAGGTGGAGGAGGCGGCGACCACGCGCCTCGGCGACTACGCGGGCATCTACAACGACGTCACGAAGACGATCGACATCCGCTACGACGCGGATGGCTACACGGCCCTCCACGAGGCCGCTCACACCTGGTTCAACGCCCGGCTCTTCGCCGACCGCTGGATCGGGGAGGCGTGGGCCGAGTACTACGGCGTCGAGGCGGGGCGCCAGATCGGCGCGGACGGCGACATCTTCACGCTGACGCCGACGCTCGAGGCGGACAGGATCCCGCTCAACTCGTGGGACGTGGTCGGCAGCGAGCCGACCACCATCGAGGATTACGCGTACGCCGCCAGCTATGCCCTGGCACGCCAGATCGCCGGACGAGCCACGACGGCCGGGCTGCAGAAGGTCTGGCGGGCGGCGAGCAACGGGGATGCCTCCTACCAGCCACCGGGAGCCACGGCGAAGCCGGAGACGGGGGTCGCGAGCGGAATGGCCGGCTGGCAGCGGCTCCTGGACCTGCTCGAGGAGCGCACCGGCGCGAGCTACGACGACCTGTGGCGCGAATGGGTCGTGACGCCCGGGCAGAAGGTGGAGATGACGACGCGCGCGGCGGCTCGGGGGCAGTACGCGGCCACCCTGAAGGCGGCGGGAGACTGGCAGCTCCCCCGGTCGGTCCGGTACGCCATGGGCGCCTGGAACTTCGCGCAGGCGGACACCCTGCTGACCGACGCGAACAGCGTGCTCTCCGAGCGTGACCTGATCGCCGGCCAGGCCGGGGGCCTCTCGCTCACCGTTCCCGGCACCCTGCAGAGCGCATTCGCGGCGGGACCGACCTTCGCCGTCGCTCAGCGCGACGCCGCGGACGAGCTCACCGCGCTCGCGGCCATCAGGACGGCGACGAGCACCGTCGGACGGGAGGAGACACCTCTCGAGTGGGTGGGCCTGCTCTTCGCCAATCCGCACAGCCAGCTCGCGAACGCGCGCTCGGCCTTCGAGGGCGGGCAGGCGACGCAGGCGACCTCGAATGCCGACGCCGCCCGAACCACGCGAGAGACCGCCGCCGACACGGGACGCCTGCGTGTCGCGGTGAGCGGCGGCACCTTGCTCATCCTGGACGGGCTGGCCATGGGCGGGTTCGCCATGCGTCGCCGGCGGCGCAGGGTCGCGCAGCTCCGGGCCACGCGGCCGCCGCAGGCGTACCCCGATCCGGCCGCGACGGGCGGGCCGACACCCGCCGCCGCGCTCGAACCCGGACCCGAGCGGCAGGCCTTCCCCGCATCGGCCGAGCAGTCGCGGCCCGATCCACCCGGCGGGGCGCGGTAGCATCGCGCCTCCCGCGCGTGGTGGGCGCAGGCCCGCTACCCTGTCGCCAACGTGACGCCCTCGCAGCTCGGTCGCTCGATCGCCGCGGTCCTCGCCGGCACGTTCACCCTGCGCTTCTCCACCGGGCTGACGGGCACCATGCTCGCGACCTACCTGGCGCGGTTCCACCAGCACGGCGGCCCGGCGGTCACCGCCGTCGAGGTGGGCGTTCTCAGCGCGCTGTACTTCGCCTCGGAGCTCATCCTCTCTCCCGCCTTCGGGGTCCTTTCCGACAGGCTGGGTCCCCACCGCGTGATGCAGTGGGGGCCGTTCTTCGGGGCGCTGGCGGCGCTCATGACCGCGATCAGCACCCACTCGATCCTCCTCGGCGCGCTCGGCGGCGCCGGGGTCCTCTTCTGGCTCGGCGCAACCCGCTTCCTCGAGGGGGCTGCGGCGGGCGCCAGCATCCCGTCGATCCTCGGCTACATCGCCGCCGCCAGCTCCGGTGACGAGGCGATGCGCGGCCGGGTCGTGTCGCGCTTCGAGGCCGCCACCCTCGCCGGGCTGGGCGTCGGAGTCGTCGCCGGTCCCGCGCTCTTCGGCGCCATCGGACCCTTTGCCTTCATCCTGAACGCCGTCGTCTACGCCATCTCGTTCGCGGTCTATCGCTGGGGGGTCACCGCCCTCGGGAGCGAGGCGCGCAGCCACCAGGGCGAGGAGCGCCGGCGCTTCGACGTGCACGCCTACCTGCGCCTCCTGCGCAGCCGGGTCATCTGGCTGCTGGCACCCACCTGGATCGCGCTCAACGCAGTCGTGGGCTCGTGGACCAGCCAGTCGGTCTACCAGCTCGTGAAGCCGGTCGACCACGGCGCGGCCAGGTTCCCGAACCAGGTCCTCAACGGCGGGATGGCCCCGGCGCTCGTCTCGGTGGGCGCCGCCATCGGCCTGCTCGTCTTTCTCGCCGGCCTCATCTTCTGGGGCAACCGCTTCAGGAAGTACCGGCGAACCACGATCATCGGCTTCGGGATCGCCGGCGGCGTCGTCATGCTCGCCGGGATCGCCGGCGTCAACCACAGCCAGGCGTTCGGCTGGCCGGTGCTCGCCATCCTCGTCGTCCTCCTCCTTGGCGGCCTCTTCGTCCTCGCCGGCGGAACACCGGCGGCCCTCGGCCTCCTGGCCGACATGACGGAGGCGCACCCGGAGGACCGGGGGGCGGTGATGGGCCTCTACTCGGTCTTCCTCGGCGTGGGCCAGATCGTCGGCAGCATCTCGGCCGGCGTCGGCGCGGACTTCCTGGGCTTCGACGGGATCATCGTGGTGACCGTCATCCTGCTCGGGATCGCGGTGGTGCCCCTCCGACAGCTCCGCGGCTCGGAGCACCTCGTCGATTCGTCCGCGGCGGCGAGCCAGGCCTGACGCGCCGAGCGTGGCTCGGCTATCCTTCGCTGACCCATGCGGCTCTCCCAGCTCTTCTTCGCGACCCTGCGCGAGGACCCATCCGACGCCGAGATGGCCTCGCACCGGCTCCTGCTGCGCGCCGGCTATGTCCGCCAGCTGGGGACCGGCATCTACTCGCTGCTGCCCCTCGGCTGGCGGGTGACACACCGGGTCGAGGAGATTATCCGCGAGGAGATGGATCGCATCGGCTGCCAGGAGATGGAGATGCCGGTGGTGCACCCGGCCGACCTGTGGCGGGAGTCCGGGCGCTACCAGAAGATCGGGCCGGAGATGGTCCGCTTCAAGGACCGCAGCGACCGGGACATGGTGCTGGCCATGACCCACGAGGAGGTCGTGGCGAGCCTGCTGCGGGAGATCGTGTCCAGCTATCGGCAGCTGCCGCTCCTCCTCTATCACTTCCAGACGAAGTTCCGCGACGAGCCGCGCTCCCGCGGCGGGCTGATCCGCGTCCGCGAGTTCGTGATGAAGGACTCCTACAGCTGCGACCGCGACCTCGCCGGGCTCGACGTCAGCTACCAGAAGCACTACGAGGCCTACAGCCGCATCTTCGAGCGCCTGGGCCTGAAGACGATCGCCGTCGGAGCCGATGTCGGCATGATGGGCGGCTCGCTCGCCCACGAGTTCATGGTCCTCAACGACTGGGGCGAGGACACCCTCGTCATCTGCGAGCGCGGCGATTACGCCGCGAACCAGCAGATCGCGGTGACGCCGCAGCCTGAGCCTGCGGCCGAGGAGCCGATGCCGACCGAGGAGGTGGCCACGCCCGGCATGGCGACCATCGCCGACCTGGCGGCCTTCCTGGGCGTCGGGACGGAGCGGACGGCAAAGGCGACCTTCTTCATGACCGGCGACGGGCGCCTGGTCACCGCCGTCGTCCGCGGCGACCGCGACGTCAACGAGACCAAGCTCGCCAACGCGGTGAAGGCCAGCACCCTCCGCCCGGCCACGGTGGAGGAGATCCGGGCCGCCGGGATGGAGCCCGGCTACGCCTCGCCCATCGGTGCGCACGACACCCTCGTGGTGGTCGACGCGCTCGCGGCACGCTCGCCCAACCTCGTCGCCGGCGCCAACCGCGCCGGATATCACCTCCGGAACGTGAACGTGGGGCGCGACTTCGCCCCGGACATCACCGTCGACATCGGCAACGCCCGCGCCGGCGACCCCTGCCCGGTCTGCGGCGATCCGGTCGTGCTCCGCAACGGGATCGAGGTGGGCAACATCTTCAAGCTCGGGACGGACTTCTCCATTCCCATGGGCGCCGCCTATCTCGGGGAGGACGGCGAGCGCCACCCGATCGTGATGGGCTCGTACGGCATCGGCCTGGGGCGGGCGGTGGCGTGCATCGTGGAGGAGCACCACGACGACAAGGGGATCGCCTGGCCGGAGGCCGTTGCCCCGTACGCGGCGCACATCGTGACCGTGGGTGCCGCGAGGGACGAGCGGGTGCTGGCGGAGGCGGACGGCCTGTACCAGCGCCTGGCCGATGCCGGCATCGAGGTCCTCTACGACGACCGCGACGAGTCTCCGGGGGTGAAGTTCACCGACGCCGAGCTGCTCGGCATGCCGCTCATCGTCACCCTCTCGCCGCGCTCCCTCGCCGCCGGCGGCGCCGAGGTGACGGTGCGGGCGACCGGCGAGCGGTCCGTGCGGCCCATCGCCGAGCTCGAGGCACAGCTGGCGGAGGGCTGAGCCCATGGCGGCCGCCAGCGATCCGGCATCCGGCGAACCGTCCGCGCCCGGCTGGTCTCCCGCCCTCCTGCGAACCCTCGCGACCGCGTTCGCCACGCTTGCTCCGCAGGCGCCCGCCGACGCCGAGCGCCGCGCTCGTCTCGCCGCCGAGACGCTCGACGCGGTCGCCGATCCGGACGACCTGCGCCTCCTCAAGCTGGCCGTCGGCTCCCTCGAGATCCCGCCCGCGCTCCTCGCCACGGCGGGGCGCTGGGGGCGCTTCTCGTCGCTCGACCCGGCGGGCCGCGAGGCGGTCCTCGCCGCGTGGTCACGCCACCCGCTGGGCCGGATCCGCAGCGCCTTCGCCGTCATCAAGCGCCTCGGGCTCTTCCTTGCCTACGCCGATCCGGGACCCGACGGGGCGGGCAACCCGTCCTGGTCCCGCATGGGCTACGTCCCGCCGGCGCCGGTCGCGGCACCGCCGCCGTCGATTGCCCCGCTGGGGGTCGCCGGCGGCGACGGCGTTGTCACGCTCGAGGCGGACGTGGTGGTCGTGGGCTCCGGGGCGGGCGGCGGCCTGGTGGCCGCCCGCCTGGCCGAGGCCGGCCGCTCCGTCCTCGTGGTCGAGGCCGGCCCCTACCTGCCGGAGGCCGACATGCCCGTGCACGAGGCGGACGGGATGGCACGCCTCTACCTGGACCGCGGGACGACCGCCAGCCACGACCTGGGCATCACGATCCTTGCCGGCGCCGGGCTCGGCGGCGGCACCACGGTGAACTGGACGACCTCCATCGCCCCGCCGGCCTGGCTGCGACACACGTGGGAGCGCGAGCACGGCCTCGAGGGGATTGCCGGCCCCGCGACCGACGCGGCGATCGACCGCCTGCGGGCGGAGCTCGACCTGCAGCCGCCGACCGTCATCCCGCCCAAGGACCGCCTGATCCTCGACGGTGCGGCGGCGCTGGGCTGGAAGGCCACGCCCAGCGAGCGCAACGCCGGCCCGTGCATCGACTGCGGAGCCTGCGGCTTCGGCTGCCGCTCCGGGCAGAAGCGCTCGGGCCTGCGCGCGCACCTGGCCATGGCGGCCCGCGCCGGCGCGCGCATCCTCGTCGACGCCCCGGTTTCACGGGTCGAGATCGCCGGCGGACGCGCGGCGGGCGTCAGCGGGACGCTGCTCGACGCCGCCGGGAGGCCGCGCCCCTACCGGGTCACGGCGGCCCAGGTCGTCGTGGCGGCCGGCGCGCTGCGCACGCCGCTCCTGCTCCGCGCCTCCGGGCTCGAGCACCCCGGCATCGGGCGCAACCTGCGCCTCCACCCGGTCGTCGCCATCGCCGCGACGCTGGCCGATCCGGCGGAGATGTGGATCGGCCCGACGCAGGCGGCGCACGCGCTCGAGTTCCTGCTGCCCGGGGCGGCCGACCCGGACGGCATCGGTCCGGCGCATGGCGGCTTCGTCATCGAATCCGCGCCCGCCCACCCGGGGCTCGTCGCCAGCGCCTTCGGGTGGGAGGGAGCCGCCGCCACCGCCGCGCGGCTCGAGCGGGCACGGTTCGACGCTCCGCTCATCGGGATCGTGCGCGACACGGGCAGCGGGCGCGTCGCCGCCACGCGCCACGGGCGCGCCCGCATCGACTACCGCTTCGCCGGCGCCGACGCGGACACCGCGCGTCGGGCCCTGGTCGAGATGGCGCGCCTCGCCCGCGCTGCCGGCGCCGTCGAGCTCTCCACCGTCGCCCAGCCCGCGCGGCGCGCTACGGACCGCGGACGGCGAGGCAGCCTTCCGGCGCTTCCTGCGCGGGCTCGCCTCCACGAACATGGCTCCCAACCGGATCACCGTCTTCAGCGCCCACCAGATGGGGAGCGCCCGCGCCGGCACGGACCCGCGCTCCCATCCCTGCGATCCGTGGGGCTCGGTGCGGCGGGACGCCCGCGGAGCCACGGTGCGGGGTCTGCGCGTGGCGGATGCCTCGCTCTGCCCCACCGCCACGGGCGTGAACCCCATGCTGACCGTGATGCTGCTCGCGGACCGAGTTGCCGCCGCGCTGCTGTCGGAGGGTTGACCGGGGCGTAGGATGTGCGGGTCGGCCCGCCCAAACGGGACGAAGGACCCTGCGCTCGGGCAACCGTTTCCCTACGCTCTCTTCACCATGACCGACCAACGCATCCTCGACGCCATCGACACGCTGGCCCTGCAGCTCGTTGCCGTGACGGCCCGTGCCCTCAACGAAGCGGCGGACGGCCTCGACCTGACGCTCGCCCAGTGGCGCGTGATGGTGGTGATCGGCCAGCGCCGCGCCCCGCTGCGGGTCGGCGAGATCGCCGCCCGGATCGACGCGTCGCTTCCCTCCACGAGCCGCATCCTGCGCCGCCTCGAGCGCCGCGGGCTCATCAGCACGGAGCGGGACGAGCGCGATCGGCGCGCCACCCTGGTCCACCTCACGCGCTCGGGGGTCTCCGCCCGCCGGAAGGTGCTTCAGCTTCGCCGCCGGACGCTGGCAGCGGCGCTCGCCGACGGCGCGAGCCCCATGCCCGCCGAGTTGGCGGACGGCCTCGAGGCGATCGTCACCGCACTCGCGCCGCTGGGCTGACGGCGGTCAGCGCAGCTGGCGGTCAGCGCAGCTGCGGAACGACCTCCCGCCCGATCCGTTCGAGTCGGGCGAGATCACTCACCCCGCGCACGCTGAAGATGACGTGCTGGGCGCCGGCCTCCGCGAGCGCGCCGAAGCGCTCGACGACCTGATCGGGCGACTCGCGGTCGAGATCGACCGTCTGCAGGGTGCTCCGTTCGATCTCGTCGTACGGACGACCAAGCCGCTCGCAATGCTCGCGGAGCACCGCGTACTTGTGCGCGATGCGGGTCGGGTCGCCGAAGACGTTCGTGGCGTCGGCGTACTGCGCCACGAGGCGCAGGGTCTTCGTCTCACCGCCGCCGCCGATCATGATCGGGATCCGGGGACGGCTCAGGGACTGCGGGGAGCTCAGCAGGCGCGTCGCGCTGATGTGCCTGCCCTCGAAACGCCCTTCGCTCCCGCGCTCTCCGGTCCACATCTCGTTCGCGTAGCGCAGCGTCTCCTCCAGCATCTCGAAGCGCTCGCGCAGGGGCGGGAACTCGAAGCCCAGTCCCATCGACTCCTCCTCGTTCCAGGCCGCGCCGATCCCGAACCAGGCGCGACCGCCGGAGAGCACGTCGAGGGTCGTGGTCGCCTTCACCCAGAGCGCAGGGTTCCGGTAGTGGATCCCGCCGACCATGAGCCCCAGGCGCGCTCGCTGCGAGTGCGCGGCCATGAAGCCCAGGGCGGTCATCCCCTCCAGCATCGGCTCCTCCGCGCGCCCCACGGAACGGATCTGGAAGAAGTGGTCCATCACCCAGATGGAGTCGAGACCGATGGCGTCCGCCGTCTCCGTGATCCGGCCGAGGGTCGGACCGATGTCGGCGGCCCCGCCGGGCCAGGTGAAGCTGGGAACCTGGAGGCCGAGCTTGAGACCGCTCACTGCTCCACCTCCACGCCATGCCAGAAGGCGATGTACCCCTCCACCTTCTTCGCCTCGGGCAGCGTCTCGGGGTAGTACCAGGCGGCATTGCCGTTCACCTCGTCACCCACGACGACGTCGTAGTAGCTCGCGGTCCCCTTCCAGCCGCACACGGTGTGATGGTCGGACCCTCGCAGCCGCTCCATCCGAACCGCCTGTGGCGGGAAGTAGACATTCCCTTCGACGATCTCGACCGCATCGTCCGTCGCCTCCGCGAGGACGGTGCCGTTCCAGGTTGCGCGTGGCATCGAGTGGCAGCTCCTTGGCTCTTCTCAACGGTCGCGGGTGGTTGCACCAACAAGTGTGCGCCGATGAGGCGTTCGCCGCGAACGGCGGGCCCTCGTGCCCGATCCGCGCCATGCGCCGTCCGGGTCCGATGGGCGGCCACAGGAGCCGGGGCAGAGCATGGGGCGGCCCGGGCACCCGGGCCGCCCCGCTCGTCTCACCGCCCGGTCAGGCGGTGACCGCTTCCCGCTCCCCGGTCGCCTCCCGCGCCGGCTCGGGCTCGTAGGCGACATCGGTCAGCTCGCCCGCGAGATACGCGTCGTACGCCGCCATGTCGAAGTGCCCGTGGCCGGACAGGTTGAAGAGGATGACCCGCTTCTCACCGGCCTCCTTCGCACGCAGCGCCTCGTCGATCGCCGCCTTGATGGCGTGGCTCGACTCCGGCGCCGGGACGATACCCTCGGTCCGGATGAAGCGCATGGCCGCCTCGAAGCACGGGTTCTGCGGGTACGCCACCGCATCGATGAAGCCCAGCTCGACCAGGTGCGACACCAGGGGCGCCATGCCGTGGTAGCGCAGGCCGCCGGCATGGATCGGTGCCGGACGGAAATGGCTCCCGAGCGTGTGCATCTTCAGCAGCGGCGTCGTGCCGGCGGTATCCCCGAAGTCGTAGCGGTACTCCCCCTTCGTCAGGGAGGGACAGCTGGCCGGCTCGACCGCGACGAACCGGGTCGAGGAGCGTCCGGCCAGCCGGTCCCGCAGGAACGGGAACGCGATCCCGCCGAAGTTCGAGCCGCCTCCCGCGCAGCCGATGACGACATCGGGCCCTTCGCCGGCCATCTCCATCTGCCGGATCGCCTCCTGGCCCACCACCGTCTGGTGGAGCAGGACGTGGTTGAGGACGCTCCCCAGCGAGTAGTTCGTGTCGTCGCTGGTCGCGGCGACCTCCACCGCCTCGCTGATGGCGATCCCCAGGGAGCCGCTCGACTCGGGGTCCTCGGCCAGGATGGCGCGCCCGGCATTGGTCTCCGGGGACGGCGACGGAACCACCGAAGCGCCGAACGCCTGGATCATCGAGCGCCGGTATGGTTTCTGGACGTAGCTGATCTTCACCATGAAGACCCGGCACTCCAGGCCGAACTGGCTTGCCGCGAATGCGAGCGCGCTCCCCCACTGGCCGGCCCCGGTCTCGGTCGCGAGCTTTCGGACTCCCTCCTCGCGGTTGTAGAAGGCCTGGGCCAGCGCGGTGTTCGGCTTGTGCGACCCTGCCGGGGAGACCCCCTCGTACTTGAAGTAGATGTGCGCTGGCGTGTCGAGCTCCCGCTCGAGATTGACCGCCCGGATGAGCGGCGAAGGACGGTACATGCGGTACGCGTCGCGGACCGGTCCCGGGATCTCGATGAAGCGCTCCGTGCTCACCTCCTGCCGGATGAGCTCCATGGGGAAGAGCGGCGCGAGCGCCTCCGGGCCGATGGGCTCCCGGGTCGCCGGATGCAGGGGCGGCGGCAGGGGCACCGGCAGGTCGGCGGCGATGTTGTAGTAGTGCGTCGGCATCTCGGCCTCACCGAGCAGGAACCGGCGCCGGGTTGCTGGGGACATGAAGGTGACCTCCGGAGAACAACGCGACCCCTCCGTCCCAAAGGACGAGGGGGTCTTCTCGTGGTGCCACCTTTGTTCCCCGGTGTTCTCACTCCGGGCTCGTTCGACCGCCGCGCCGCGCCGTGCGCCGCGCGAGGGCCTCGGCTTCGATATCGGTGCCTCTCCGCCGGCCGCTAGTGGTGGACCGATGTCGACCGATCCGCGTTCGCTGCCGGAGCTCCCGGGTCCATTCGCCGTCCGCGCCGCCACCGGGGTCTCACTGCTCCCGGCTCCCTGTCAGGCTCGCCTGGACGAGTACTCGTCCCGTTCGTCGCCGTCTTCACCTGTGAGCACGAACGGTACGGTTCGGGGGCCGCCCCGTCAAGGGTCCGCGGTCTCCCGTGTTACATCGGGCCGGCGACGGTCCGTTCACCGCAGAACAGTTGTCGTATGGCATGCATGATGCGCCTCATCGGAGCGTGACAAGCAACCACGCTGAACAGCGAGGAGGCTGACTATGCAGACAACTACCCAATCCGCAGACATCCAGGTTCGATGGGCGAGCGGGCTGAACATCCTCGCGGGCCTGTGGCTGATCATCTCGCCGTGGGTCCTCGGCTTCTCCGGGATGCAGGGCGCCGTGTGGAATGACGTCATCCTGGGCGCGGCCGTGGCCGGCATCGGCGCCATTCGTGCCGGATGGCTCGTCGAGCAGCCCTGGCTGAGCTGGGTGAACCTGGTCCTGGGCGCCTGGATCTTCATCTCCGCGTGGGTCCTGAGCTTCGCGGGGAACAGCACGGCCCTCTGGAACAGCCTGATCGTGGGCGTGATCGTCTTCGTCCTCGCCGGATGGAGCGCGCTCGGCTCGCCGGGTTCCCAGGGCCACCCGACCACCGGGGCGTAGCCGCTCAACCGAACCCCGCAAGCGGAAGCCCCCGCCGAGCTCGACGGGGGCTTTCCCCGTGTCTGCCGCGGTAACGGCGGCAAGCCCGGCCCCGGGGACAGGCAGCGGGCTCAGGTCCCCGGCGACGGGACGTCGGCCGGTGTCTGGTCCTCCGTGGACGGCGCCACGGGCAGGTGCGGCGGGAGGGTCACGAGGAAGCAGGTCCGCCCGGGCCGGGACTCCACGTCGATCTGCCCTCCGTGGCGGGTGACGACGTTGTGGCTGATGTGCAGCCCCAGGCCGGTGCCCACACCGGGCTCCTTGGTCGTGAAGAACGGCTCGAAGAGATGGGGCTGGGCGCCGGGCGGGATCCCCGGGCCGTTGTCGCAGATGGCGATCCGCACCCCGCCCTCCTCGGTCGGCTCGGCCCGGACCTCAAGGGCGCCGCGACCCTCCATGGCCATCACGGCGTTGTCGATGATGTTCGTCCAGACCTGGTTGAGCTCGCTGCCGTATGCGTCGATCTCCGGCAGGTCGGGCGCGTAGTCGCGCATCACGTCCACGCCGGCCTTGAGCTTATGGGCCAGGATGACGAGCGTATCGTCGAGGCCCTTGCGCACGTCGATGCGCTGGACCGGAGCCTGGTCGAGGTACGCGTAGCTCTTCACCGCGCCGACGATCTCGCTGATCCGATCGGCGGCCATCTTCACCTCGGCGAGGAGCGAGGTCACGGTGTTCGTCTGCGCCAGCCAGGCCGCGCCGTCACGCGCCTCGTCCTCCCCGAGGCCGGCGAAGACGTCGCGCAGCTGCTCCGGGGTCCAGCCCGCGTCGACGAGCGATGCCGCCAGCCCGGAGTCGTCGACGAGGTCCGCGAGCTCGTCGATCCGGTCGGAGCGATCGAGCGGGCCCAGGATCGGCGCCGGGTCCGCTGGACGCAGTTCGGTGACCGATCGTGGGGGGCGCAGGGCATCGCGCGCGGCGATCGCCTCCTCGAGGGACGAGACCGATCGGCGGATCGCGGCCGCGGGGTTGTTGAGCTCGTGGGCGAGCCCGGCGGCCAGCGTCCCCAGGCCGGCCAGCTTCTCCCGTTCGCGGAGGAGCGACTCCGTCGAGCGCAGCCGGTTCAGGACGACCCGCAGGATGGCGAAGGCCGATTCCGGCGCCGCGGTGAAGACGCCGAGCAGCGCCTCACGCGGGATCCGCAGCACCTCGACCCCCGTGACGGCCCGGACCGATGCCGACCGGGGCCGCCCCTCGATCGCCGACATCTCGCCCTGGATGGTTCCCGGACCCACGCGGTTCAGGGGAATCTCCACGCCGCCGCTCCGCTTCGTGACGTCGAGCTCGCCGGCCACCACGACGTACAGCGCGTCGCCGGGATCGCCCTCGCGGATGAGCAGGTCGCCGGGCGCGAGGGTCATCGACTGCGCCATGGCGGCGAGGCGCGAGAGGTCCTCGTCGGGGAGCTGGGCGAAGAGCGGTGCCGCTCGGAGCGCGTCGAGGACCATGGGCCGGGCGACCCTAGAGGGTCGCCAGGTACTGGTGGACGAACTGCACCGCCATGGACCCCTCGCCGACGGCGCTCGCGATGCGCTTGAGCGAGCGGAAGCGCACGTCGCCGGCGACGAAGACGCCGGGCACGCTCGACTCGAGGAGGAACGGCTCCCGTTCGGATCCCCAGCCCTGCGGCGGGCGGCCGTCCACGAACGCCTCGCGGCCGGCGAGGACGAATCCGGCGCGGTCACGCAGGACGAGACCGTCGAGCCAGTCGGTTCGCGGCGACTGTCCGATGAAGACGAAGAGCGCGGAGAGCGGGACGGGCGCCTCGCCGTCGGGTCCCTTGAGCGTCACCTGCTCCAGCTCCCGCTCGCCGGCGACCCCGGCGACCTCGGTCCGCACGAGGATCTCGACGTTGGGAAGCGCCTCCATCTGGTCGATCAGGTACTGGCTCATGGTCGCCGTCACGGTCTCGCCGCGCACGAGGAGCCGCACGTGCCGGGCGAAGCGCGACAGGTAGACGGCCGCCTGCCCGGCCGAGTTGCCCCCACCCACCACGCCGACGTCCATGCCGCGGTAGAGCACCGCCTCCGTGGTGGCCGCACCGTAGTAGATGCCCGCCCCCGCGAGCCGGTCCGCGTCGGGAATGGTCAGCTGGCGATAGCTCACGCCGGTCGCCACGATGACTGCCTGGCAGGAGAGCTCCGTGCCGTCCGCCAGGGTCACGACGCGATACGGGTCGTTCCGCCGGATGGCGACCGCCTCCTGCGGGGAGAGGATCTCCGCTCCCAGCCGCCTGGCCTGCGCGAGGCCACGGCGCGCGAGATCCGCTCCCGAGAGGCCCGCGGGGAAGCCGAGGTAGTTCTCGATGCGGCTGGTGGTGCCCGCCTGCCCGCCCGGTGCCTCGCGTTCGACGAGCACCGTCTTGAGGCCCTCGCTCGCCCCGTAGACGGCGGCGGCCAGCCCGGACGGGCCGCCACCCACGATGACCAGGTCGTAGAAGGGCAGTGCCGCACGCGTCTGGAGCCCGACCTTCTCCGCGATCTCCCGGTTCGTGGGGTCGTGCAGGACGGTGCCGTCGGGGAAGAGCACGAGCGGGACGGCCAGCTCCGCCGAGCTTGCCGCGGACGCCGTCCCCGCGACGACCGCTGCGGCAGCGGATGTCGAGCCACCGTCACCCTGGGCCACGGACGCGGCCAGCCGCCGTCCCTCATCGTCCGCCTCGGGATCGAGCCAGGCGTAGGGGACCTGGTTCCTGGCGAGGTAATCGCGGATGTCGTGACCGCGAGGCGACCAGCGACGGGCGAGCAGCCGCAGCCCTTCGAACGGCGGCCGGAAGGTCGCGATCCAGTCCGAGAGCAGGTCGTCGAGGACCGGGTAGAGCCTCTCCTCCGGCGGATCCCAGGGCTTGAGGATGTACTGGTCGAGACGGATGTTGTTGATGGCCCGGATCGCGACATCGGTATCCGCGTATGCCGTGAGCAGGACCCGCTTGGCGTCCGGCTGGAGCTCCAGGGCCGCGCTCAGGAACTCGATCCCGGTCATCCCGGGCATGCGCTGGTCGACGACGAAGAGGCCGATGGCACCGCCCCGCACGGTGAGCTGCCTGACGACGTCGAGCGCCTCTGCACCCGATCCCGCGGCCACGACCCGGTAGTCCTTGCCGTACCGCGCGCGCAGATCGCGCTCCACGGCACGCAGGACCGGTGCGTCGTCGTCCACCGCGAGGATGACGGCCTTGGCGCTCGGGGTTGCCACGGGGGAAGTGTAGGCCGCCGGAGGCCTCACCGGGAGGCCTCGGCCCGCGTTTCGGTGCCGGCGGCCCGCCGAGAACGGTCGCATCGGCTCTGGGGCCGGCGGTGCCCGCGGCGCATCGTCGAGACCCCGGGGGGATGCCGGGGATCGGAGTCGAGGAGTGTGCAGATGACCACGATCGCGCCATTGGCCGACGTGCCGGCCGGGCTGCGCGCCGCGCTCGACGCGCCAGCCCACCATGCGGAGATCCGGGAGATGCCGGCGGCGGGCTACCTGATGATCGACGGGCTGGGACCGCCCGATGCGCCCGCCTTCACGGATGCGGTCCACGCCGTGTACGCGCTCTCCTACGTGGTGCGCGACCTGCTGCGCGAGTCGGGCAGCGCGATGGGGCCGATCATGCCCCTCGAGGCGCTCTGGCGCTCGTCCACCGGGGAGCCGTGGCGCCCGGAGGCGCCGCACGAGTGGAACTGGACGGTCATGGTCCCCCAGCCGGAGCCCGTGACGCGGGATCTCGTCCGCTCCGCCCGGGAGGCGGCACGCCTGCGCCGCCGCTCCCCCGCCCTCGACCGCGCGCGGCTCGAGGTGCTCGAGGAGGGCCTGGTGGGCCAGATCCTCCATCGGGGACCGTACATCGCCGAGTGGCCGACGCTGATGCGGCTCCAGGCGGAGGTGCGCGACCAGGGCTGGGAGCCGGTCGGGCCGCACCACGAGATCTACCTCGACATGCCGCGCTCCACGCCGGAGCAACGGCTGCGCACGATCCTGCGCCAGCGCCTGCGTCGCAGCTGAGCGGATCCGGGACGAGTCGGCGCGCTCGCGCCGGGGGTGAGCGCGAGGCGCCGCAGGGCATGCCGCGCCTCGCGTAGCATCCGTGCCATGAGCAACCTGGATCGGGCCGACGTCATCGTCGTCGGCGGCGCCATCGTCGGCAGCAGCGTCGCCACCTTCCTCGGCAGGCGCCCCGACTGGAGCGGCAGGATCGTCGTCGTCGAACGCGATCCCACCTATCGCACCTCCTCCACGACGCTCTCCGCCGCCTCGATCAGGCTCCAGTTCAGCACGGAGATCAACATCGAGATCAGCCGCTTCGGGATCGAGCTGATCAAGCACCTCGACGACTGGCTGGGGATCCGCGGGGAGCCGGCCCCGGAGATCGAGTTCGTGGAGGGCGGGTATCTCTTCCTGGCCAGCGAGTCGGGGCGTGAGGTCCTGGAGCGCAACCATGCGATCCAGCGCGCCCTCGAGGTGCCGGTCGTCCTGCTGGATCCGTCGGAGCTGCGTGCCCGCTTCCCGTGGCTGCGCGTCGACGACCTCGCGGGCGCTTCGCTGGGGACGCGGGACGAGGGCTGGTTCGATGCCTACGCCCTGCTGCAGGCCTTCCGCCGCAAGGCGCGCTCCCTGGGTGTCGAGTACGTCACCGGGGAGGTGACCGCCGTCGAGCGCGACGGCGACCGGGTGACCGGGGTGCGCCTGGCGGACGGCAGCCGCATCGGCTGCGACTGGCTCGTCAACGCGGCCGGACCGCGCGCCGCCGGCGTCGCCGCCATGATCGGCGCCGACCTGCCCGTGCACCCGCGCAAGCGCTACGTCTACCACTTCGACTGCCGCACATCGGTCGCCCCCGCGCCGCTCACCATCGATCCCAGCGGCGTCTACTTCCGCCCGGAGGCCCCCGCCTACATCGGTGGCTACTCGCCGGTGGAGGGAGAGGCGGATCCCGATACGCTCGACCTGACCTTCGACCGCGGCCCCTTCGAGGCGTTCGTCTGGCCCACCCTGGCCAACCGGGTCCCCGCTTTCGAGGCGATCCGCCTCCTCGACGGCTGGGCCGGGCACTACGAGGTGAACAGCCTCGACCACAACGCCATCCTGGGGCCGCACCCCGAGGTCGCCAACTTCCTCTTCGCCAACGGCTTCTCCGGGCATGGCCTGCAGCAGGCGCCCGCAGTCGGGCGCGGGCTGGCGGAGTGGATCGCGACCGGGCGCTACGAGTCGCTGGACCTCTCCCCGCTCGGGTACGGACGCATCGTGCGGGGCGAGCCGGTCCGCGAGATCAACGTGGTGTAACCCGGCCCTCGGCAGGGCCTCCGGGACCGATGGCGGCCCGGGCGCCGGAGCGCGCTAGGCGCCTTCGGCGGTCTCGGTAGGACCGCCCGGCTCGACGGCTTCCATGACGTCGACGATCCGGGCCAGGAGCCAGCGCGCCGTTCCGCGCGCCGCGACCCTCAGCAGCAGCCGATCCGCGATGACTCCCACGCTGCCGCCGGGCGGGGCGTAGTCCCCGCTCAGGGCGAGCGTTCCCTGGGCCCAGGTCAGGTGCCCCGCAAAGACCGGGAAGAGTGGCGCCATGCCGGCGGCGCGCCACGACACCTCAACGCGGACGCTGTCGGCGGTCTCGCGGAGCGTGCCGACGTCGAGGTACGCGGCCTTGCGGAAGGTGACGAGCGGTGACCGCTCCGCCACGCGCATCTGCAGGTCGATGAGGTGCCGCTCCATGCCCTTCGGAACCGTGACGTCCGCCCCGACGGGCTCTCCCATCCAGGCGCCCCGGCGCGGCCCGAGCACCGCGGCCGCCCGGTCGCGATCCACCGGCGCCGGCACGGACACCTCCAGGTGCGCCTGTCCCAGGCCGTCGGCCTCGGTGTCGTTCATCGGCATATGGCCTGGATGCGCGGCATGGATCTCCTCGGCTCGAGGCCGGCTCGGCTGGCAATGACGATCGCGGCTGGTCGTGGCGTTATACGGGGCTGCACCGCCGGCGTGCAGGGCCGAATGACCCCCCGTCTGCGGACCTGCGGCACATCGCGCCGGGCCGAACCGGGTCGCCGCGATGTCGTCACACCGCCTCGCGGGGCGGCTCCTCGGTCAGGCCCGGCAGCTGGCCGGCGGGCGAGGTCGGCGGCATCTCGCGTATCCCGGGCGCGGTCTCGCCGACCGGGTGAGGACCGCTGGCCCGCGGACCGCGCGCCGGCACCCGCCGCGTCGCCGCCGTGGCCGCCAGGATGACCGCGAGCATCAGGACGTCGGTGAGGGCGATCGCCTCTGCGAGCGGCAGGACGCCCCCGTCGGCCAGGGCGACCAGCGCCCCGCCCACCCCGGAGCCGAACGCAGTGCCCAGGGTGAACGCCAGCTGCAGCCCGGCTGACGCGACACCCTCCCGACCCGGCTCAGCGGTCTCCAGGACGAGGAGAGTGAGCGTGGAGTAGGCGAGGCCCATGCCCAGCCCGGCGACCGCCCAGGCCAGCCCGGCAGTGGCGACGGGCAGCCCCGGCAGGAGGACCAGCGCGGACAGGCCGATGCCCCCCGCGATGAGCAGGCCGCCGGCGCTCACCAGCCCGCGCCGCCAGCCGCGCGGCGCCAGGCGAGCCTGGATCCAGGCGCCCGCGGTCCACGTCACCGCGGCCGCGGAGAGCGCCAGCCCGCCGACCGCCAGCCCGGCCTCGCGAACGCCGGTGATGGCCAGGGGGACGAAGGCCTCGGTGCCGAAGAAGCCGAAGGCGATCAGCGCGATCGTCCCGAGCACCGCCGGCTGCCCGCGGCGGAGCGTGAGGGAACCGGCGGGCAGGAGCACCCGCAGCGCGACCACCGCGAGCGTGCCGCCGGCCAGCGCCAGCGGTACGGCGACGACGAGGCTGCCCGCGGAGAGGCTGCCGAGGAGCAGCCCGCTGCCGACGGCGAGCCCCAGCGCCACGAGCGCGTGGCGTCGCCGGCGCTCACCGCCCCCGGTGGCCGGCCCGAGCCGGGAGATCGGGACCACCACCGCGAGCGAGGTGACCAGGACAATCGGCACCAGCCCACCGAAGACCCAGCGCCAGCTGAGCGCAGAGACCACCCATGCGGCCAGTGCAGGCCCCACCAGCCCGGGCACCACCCAGGCGCTGGAGTTGAGGGCCAGCATGCGCGGCATGGCGGCGGGGTCGTAGGAGCGGGCAATGACGACGTAGACGACGGAGCCGATGGCGCCCGCCCCCAGCCCCTGCACGGCCCGTCCCGCGATCACCATCGGCATGCCGAAGGCGGTGGCCGACAGGAGCAGGCCCGCGCAGAAGAGCCCGATACCGACGACGAAGGCGCGCAGGGGACCGTGCCGATCCGCGTCCGTGCCAGCCACGGTGATGCCCACGATGTTCGTCAGCCAGAATGCGGCGAAGGCCCAGCCGTAGAGGGCGAGCCCGCCGAGGTCGTCGACCGTCGCGGGCAGGACGGCCGGCACCGCCATCCCCTCGAAGGCGACGGCGGTGATGAGCCCGATGAGCCCGGTCGTCAGGAGGCGTCGGTCGGGCGACCAGGTGGTGCGGGCGGGCATGCGCGGATGCTACGCGCTCCGCGCGAAGGACCGCCGGGACCGCGCGGGCTCAGTCGGCGAGCGGCGGTCCCAGGAGGAGCGGAGACCCGAGCTTCCCGCCGTACTGCGGGCGGAGCCGGTCGACGTTGTACATCGTGGCCACGTCGATCTTGCGCGGCCCGAGCGCCGGGTCCGGAAGCGGCGCGTGGGAGTACTTGCCGTCACGGATAGCGCTCATGCGCCCGGCGACGCCGTCGGCCAACAGGTCCATCGCGACGTTCGCGAAGGTGGTGGCGACCATCTGGTCCAGCGCGTCGGGGTCGCCCGAGCGCAGGTCGTAGGTGAGGTCGCTGTTCACCGTCTCGACGCCGGTCCGGCGGCGGAGCTCCTCCGCCAGGGCGTGACCCACGTCCGTCTTGTGACGGTGGCCGAACGCGTCCGCCTCTCCGACCTCCCCCAGCGTGCCCCCGCTCCAGATCGCCCCCTCGGAGGCGATGACGAACGCATAGCCGGACGGGTTCGCCGCCCGGTCGTCCATCATGAGCGCGGCCAGCTGATCGAGGTCGAAGCTCGACTCCGGGATGACGCAGCGCGCGCTGGTGACGTAGGCGGCGTACCAGGCGGTGTACCCGCTGTTGCGCCCGAAGATGCGGAAGACGCCGATCCGCTCGTGACTGCCGAGCGTGGTTCGCTGCCGGTTGATCAGCTCCCGGGCGCGAGTGACCGCGGAGGAGAAGCCGATGCAGTACTCCGTGCCCTGGACGTCGTTGTCCATGGTCTTGGGAATCGCCATGAGCGGAACGCCCTCGGCCCCCAGGCGGTGCCCGTAGCCCAGCGTGTCGTCGCCACCGATGGCGACCAGTCGCTCGACCCCCAGCCGTCCGAGGTTCTCGAGGACCAGGGGGGTGAGGTCGTACATCCCCTCCCCGGTCTGCATCTGCGACCGGCGCGCGGCGTCGAGATGGTCGGGAAGCGCCGCCTCCTTCATCTTGGCCGGGTTCGTCCGGGACGTGTGGAGGATGGTGCCGCCGGTGCGGTCGATGGCCCGCGTCGAGCGTCGATCGAGCGGACGGATGAAGTCCGCGTCCGGCTCGCCGCCGGGCTTCATGTGGGTGAGCCCCTTCCAGCCGCGCCGGATGCCGATCACCTCGAATCCGAGCTCGGAGGCGCGGTAGACCACGGACTTGATGACGGAGTTGAGGCCGGGGACATCGCCCCCGCCGGTGAGGATGCCGATTCGTCGTGTCATTGCCTGCCTATCTTGCCGCGCCGGGCGGCGCCATGCGAGGCCAAAGGTCACCCGGCCATGCTCCAGAATGGACCGGTATGTGCGGACGGTTCGCCCAGCCACGATCCTCGGACGAGCTCGCCCGGCTCTTCCGGGCGCGTCCGGTGACGGAGATCGCCGGCGAGCGCTTCAACGTCGCGCCCACCGACGAGGTGGCCGCCGTGGTCGAGCACCACGGGGAGCGCCAGCTGGACGTCTTCCGCTGGGGACTGGTGCCCGTCTACGCGGAGCGTGCGAGGGACGGTGCGCGGATGATCAACGCGCGAGCGGAGACGGTGGAGAGGTCGCCGGCCTACCGCGTCGCCTTCCGGCGCTGGCGCTGCATCGTCCCCGCCGACGCGTTCTACGAATGGCGTCGCGACCCGCCGCCAGTGCCCGGTCGCCCTGGCGCCCCGGGGCGGAGGCCGCCCGTGGGCCGGCCCCAGCCATACGCCGTGCGGCGGACCGACGGAGCGCCCATGGCCTTCGCCGGCCTGTGGTCGGTCTGGCGGGACCCGGAGACCGCGCGGCGCCTCTACAGCTGCACCATCGTGACGACGGCCGCCAGCGCCGCGCTGGCGGCCATCCATCCCCGCATGCCGGTGATCCTGGAACCCGATCACTGGTCCGCCTGGCTGGCCGAGTCGACCCCGCTGGCCGAGGTCCGTCCGCTCCTGCATGGCGCCCCCGACGGCCTGCTGGAGGCCTACGCCGTCTCGCCGGCGGTGAACAGCGTGCGCAACAACGGCCCCCACCTGCTGGATCCGCTCACTCGCTGGACGGAGGCGATCGGATGACTGCCGGCGGCACGCCGATCGCCCTTCCCGGGGACGCGCTGGTGCTCCTCGTCGGAGTCGCGGGCAGCGGGAAGAGCACGTTCGCCGCGCGGCACTTCGCCCCGGACGAGGTGCTCGCCTCGGACGCGTTCCGTGCGCGCGTCTCCGGCGACGAAGCGGACCAGTCGGCGACGGAGACCGCGTTCCGGCTTCTCGGCGCGGCCCTCGCGGATCGACTGTCACGCGGCCTGCTCACGGTCGTGGATGCGACCAGCACGCAGACGTGGGCCCGGCGCCTGCTCCTCGCCGCCGCGCGGCGCGCGGGTCGCCCCGTCATCGCCATCGTCCTGGACCTGCCGCTCGAGACCTGCCTGGCGCGCAACGCGGCGCGCCCGGGGCGACGCGTGCCGGAGCGGGTCGTCCGTCGCCAGTTCCGCGAGCTGCGCCGGACCTCGGCCGACATGGACGAGGAGGGCTACGCGGCCCGCATCGTCCTGGGCAGCGTGGCCCAGGTCGATGCCGTGCACCTGTCGCGCACCCCTCAGAGGTCCGTCGTGGAGCAGAGCGCGATTTCCCGGACGTAGTGGACGTCGCGCGCCCAGGCGCGCGCGAGGATCACGTGGAACTCGGCGCGGGCGAGCCCGTGCGGCAGATCCACGGTGGGAAGCCAGGCGCCGGGCGGATCGGCGCTGAACGGGTGGACCGCCAGCGGTCCGCCGAAGAGGCTGCCATCGGCCTGGAGGTGGCCCTGCGCAATGCAGACCTCCTCCTCCTTCCCTCCGCTGCGGGTGACCCGGGCGTGGACGCGCAGCTCCAGCCGGACGTCCTGGACCGCGACAGGCTCCCCGGTCTCGATCGTCACCGTGCCGTGGAAGGGCTGCGACACGCAGAGCGGCACCGGCTCCAGGCGCACCTGGGCCGGATGGGCGTCCACGTTGACGGGCGCCTCCTCGAAGAGGCCGTACTGGCCGATGTCGAGCACGCCCGCCCGCAGCAATGCGGTCGGCTGGGCGACGCGGATCGGCAGGCGCAGCTCGGCGTCGCGCGCCATCGGCCGGTCGATCGTCACGCGCAGCTCCCAGTCGCAGCGCAGCACCTCGCCCTCGAAGGTCGCCGGACCCAGGTCGGGGACGTGGAAGCTCCACTCCCAGCGCACCTCCTCGCCTGCTGCGAGGACGCCCTCCCCGGCGAGCGTGGTCTCGACCCTTCCGACCTCCTCGTGACCGGTGCGCTCCACGGTCTGCGTGCTCACCGCACCGTGTGCCCCGGCCGTCGTCTCCGTCTCCCGGTAGCGGTACGTCTCCATCCCCACCAGGGATGCGCGAACGACGCGCGTGCGCATCTCGCGCTGCGGGGTGAAGGCCACCAGGAGCCGCGCGTCCCTGCTGGGGAGCAGCACCGGCGGGTCCACCGCGGCGGTCCACGCGCCACCGCTCATCTCGATCGGGTCAAGCATCCGGCGGGCTCCCCCAAAGCGCGGAGCAAACGAAATGTCCCGAAGGAACTGCGCTCAGTCCAACGATGCGAGATCATCGAACCGGCCCCGGAACCCTTGATGCAATCGCCTGATCCGGTTGCGCTGCCCCTTCGGGACGACCACAGCATACCGGTCGCTCTCGCGGCGGGACAAGGGGGTTTATCCCCCACTTTTCCGCGGATCGGGCGCTCTGTCCACAGGCTATCCCCACCCGAGGCCGCACGCCCCGCGGCCGCGACCGAGCCGTCACCCAGGCACTACGCTGTGCACCGCAACGAGCCTCACGACGGGGAGAACCGTGACCGACGACAGGACCGGCAGCTGGCAGACGTCTCCTCCCGATCTCTCCGACGAGTTCGCGGCAGGCACGGCACGGGTGCTGGCCGAGCCGGGGGTCGAGCGCCGCATGATGTTCGGCTATCCCGCCTGCTTCGTGAACGGCAACCTCTTCACGAGCCTGTTCCGCGACCGCTGGGTGGTCCGCCTGCCGGACGACGACCGTGCCGCGCTCGCCGCCGCGGGTGGCGAAGCCTTCTCACCCGTGCCGGGCCGCCCCATGACCGGGTACCTGCTCCTGCCGCGCGAGCTTGCCACCTCGGAGGCTTCGCGGCCCTGGGTGGAGCGCGCGCTGGTGCACGGGCGTTCCCTGCCGCCCAAGCGGAAGCGCTAGGCTTCGCCACGCATGACGGGACCCGCGACCCTCCACGTCCTCCACGCCGGCTATGTCCGCGGCGACCACGTCGCCGGGACGGTGAGCCTCGTCGTGGACGGGGATGCCCGCCTGGTCGTCGACCCGGGCCTGGTGCCTGATCGCGATGCGATCCTGGGTCCCCTGCGCGAGCACGGGGTGGAGCCGGCATCGGTCACGCACGTGCTCCTCACCCATCACCATCCGGATCACACCGTCAACGTGGGCCTCTTCCCCAACGCCGAGGTGGTGGACGCCTGGGCCCGCTACCGGGGCGACCTGTGGCTCGACCACGACGGCGACGGCTACCGGCCGACCCCGCATGTCCGCCTCCTGGCCACTCCCGGTCACACCGAGCTCGACGTGACCTGGCTGGTGGAGACCGATGGCGGCGTCATGGCCTGCACCCATGCCTGGTGGTTCAGCGATCGCACACCGGTCGAGGATCCGTACGCGCCGGACCAGGCCGTTCTCGAGGAGAGCCGGCGACGCATCCTGGCCGAGGCCACGGTCGTGGTTCCGGGCCACGGCGCCCCGTTCCCGGTCGACCCCGATGCCCCGTGGGAAGAGCGATGAGCACCGACCTCACCGCCTTCGACCGGATCGTGGACGAGCGCTTCGACGCGTGGGTCGAGGAGCTGCGCGACTTCTGCACCATTCCCAGCGAGACCGCGCACCTGCCGGAGCTGGAGCGCGGCGCGGCATGGATCGAGCAGCGCCTGCGCGCCGCGGGGGCAGAGGTCACCGTCCTCCGCCAGGACGGCGTGCCGCCGGTGGTCGTGGGCGAGCTGGGCTCCGGGCCGCGCACTCTCGTCGCGGTGCAGCACTACGACGTCCAGCCGGCCGCGCCGCTCGAGCTGTGGGAGACCGGACCGTGGGACCCGCAGATCCGGGACGGGCGCCTCTTCGCGCGGGGCGTCTGCGACGACAAGGGCGAGCTCCTGCACCGGGTGCAGGCCGTCGAGGCGCTGCGGGACGCGGAGGGCGAGCTGCCCTGCCGGGTGCGCTTCGTCGTCGAGGGCGAGGAAGAGTCGGATTCGGCCCACCTCGCATCGCTGCTCCGGCAGCGGCCCGAGTTCTTCTCCGGAGAGGGGGCGCTGATCGAGGGCGGCGGGGTGGACGAGGCCGGGCGTCCCATGCTGGTCTGCGGTGTTCGCGGCATGGCCTACGTGGAGCTCACGGTGCGGACGCTCGCCTACGACGCGCACTCCGGTGGCGCGCAGCTCCTGCCGAATGCCGCGTGGCGGCTGATGGAGGCGCTGGCCACGCTGCGCGCACCCGACGGGACCATCACCATCGACGGCTTCATGGACGCGGTGGTGCCGGCGACGGAGGCCCAGCTCGCGCACCTGCGAACGCTTCCCTTCGAGGAGGCGGAGATCAAGCGCATCTACGGCGTCGAGCGCTTCGTGGGCGACCTGACCGGGGCGGCCGCCCAGGCGGCGGACACCTTCCATCCGACCTGCAACGTCTCGGGGATCATTGCCGGCTGGACCGGCCCCTCGGTGAAGACCATCGTCCCGGCCGAGGCGAGCGCGAAGGTCGACATGCGCCTCATCCCGGACCAGGATCCGCGGGCGATCGTGGCGGCGCTGCGCGCCCACCTCGACGCGCGGGGCTTCACCGACGTCGCGCTCACCGTGCACCGCGGCGAGCACCCCTACTGGACGTCCATCGACGACCCCATCGTCGATGCCGCGGAGCGGGCCCACGCCGGCATCTTCGCCGAGCGACCGCTGCGCTGGTTCAGCATGGGCGGCACGGCGCCCATGCACCAGGTCTGCGCGCCGCACCGGCTGCCAATGGTGACCCTGGGGGCCGGCGATGCGGAGAACCGCAACCACGCCCCGAACGAGAGCTACAGCCTGGAGCTCATGCGGCGTGCGGCGCGCGTGACGGGTCGTTTCCTCGGGGAGTTCGCCGCCATCGGCCGCGACTGAGCCGCGCCCGGCGCTACTCGTCGACGCCCCAGGGGTCGGTGTGCCCGCCCGGGAGGGGCGCCTCGCGCTCCGGGCGCACGTCGCCGGGCAACAGGTCCTCCGGGTGCTGGATCTCCTCCGCCGGCTCGAACGGGTCGGCAACGACCCGGTGCCACGGGCGACTGACCTGCTCGCCGGGCGCAGCGTCCGCCTCCGCATCCTGGCGCGTGGCGGCGGGGACGGGGTAGGAGCAGAGGACCCTGGCGTCCCACTCCCCCTCCACGCCGATCAGGTACTCGCACGCCAGGCAGGTCTCCAGCTCGACGACGCCGCGGTGCGGGCAGATCACCATGCCCTCCTCGACGAGGAGGCTCCGGTCGATCGGCGCGCTCCATGTGAGCCAGGGATCCGGGCCGGACATGACCGCATCGTTGCGCCGACCATCCGGGCACGCACCGGCCGGATGGCCCGACGGCCGTGGGCCGCTCGGCCCCATCGGCGCGGACGGCGGCGGTCAGTCCTCGCGGAGCGGCGTCGGGCGCCCCTGCTCGTCGATCGCCACGAAGACGAACGAGCCGCTCGTGGCGAGCTGACGGCTCCTGGGCACGAGCAGGTCCTCGACATACATGTCGATCTGGACGGTCACGCTCGTGCGACCCTCGCGTGTCACCCGCGCGACGAGCTCGACGAGCTGTCCGGCCCGGACGGGGACCTTGAACTCGATGCGATCGGTCGCGACCGTCACGAAGGTGCGGCGCGCATACCGCGTCGCCGCGAGCCAGCCGGCCTTGTCCATCCAGCCCAGGGCGTTCCCTCCGAAGAGGGTGCCGTAATGGTTGACGTGGTTCGGCTCGACGAGCTCGCTGAGGCGAATCTCGCTGCCGGCCACCTCCGGTTCGGTGCTCACCGGGCGATGGTACCGCCCTGCGGGCGGCGAAGGGACGAACGCCCCGCCGATCGTGACCTATGGCCGCTGCCAGGCGCGTCCCGCAGCGGCAGGCTGGCGAGGCGCGGGATCCGCGACGGCACCGACTTCGAGGAGCGAGCCATGAAGACGAAGACGGCCTACCGGGTGGGAAACCTGATGTCGACCGAGCCCGTGGTGATCGAGGAGGAGGCCCTGGCGACCGATGCCGAGCTCCTCCTGCGCAGCTATCGCATCAGCGGGCTCCCCGTGGTCGCGGATGGCGTCCTCGTCGGCGTCATCAGCCAGACCGATCTGCTCAGCGCCCGCTCCAGCGAGCTGATCGGCGAGAACTGGAGCCACGTGCGCGTGCGCCATCTCATGTCGCGCCCGCCCGTGACGGTCCACCTGGGCGCCACCGTCGAGCACGCTGCACGGCTCATGCTCGACCAGCACATCCACCGTCTCGTGGTGGTCGACGACGACGGTTCGCCGATCGGCGTGGTCACCACCAGCGACCTGCTGCGGGTGATCCTGGAGGACGAGCCGGTCCGGCCCCGCTGAGGCACCCGGCGATCCGGCCGCCATCGGACTATCCTCGCCGAACCGATGGACGGTCTGCAGTTCCGCAACGGGGAGGTCGATCCGTGGGAGTTCCACGGACGCTGGCCGGTGCGCCTCTACGAGCTCGACAGCAACGGGCACGTCAACAACGCGGTCTATCTCAACTACGTCGAGCAGGTCGCCCTGGAGCACGTCGAGGCCATGGGCTTCGGTCGTGACTGGTACCGGGCCAACGGCGGCGGCTGGTTCGTGCGCGAGCATCACGCCAGGTATCTCCGGCCCGCCACCTTCGGCGACTTCCTGCTCCTGACCACCATCCCGCTGCGAATGGGCGCCGCCAGCGGTGAACGCCACACGACCATTCACCGCGAGACGGACGGCGAGCTCCTCACCGAGGTCCGGACGCTGTGGGCCTGGGTGCGCGAGGACGGACGCCCCGGGCGCATCCCCGATGAGCTGCGCTCCCTCTTCCGCGACGGACCTCCCACGGACTCCTCCGCCGCGCACCTCATCGGGAGCGGACGAGGTCATCGGCGGGGCGTGGCTGCCGCTCGCTGATCGGCTGCGAGATCGCGGCCTGGATCATCCGGGCCAGGTTGCTCTCCAGGGCCGCCGGCGTGGCCTCCGCCAGCGGGCCGACCCGGATCAGGTAGCGGCCGATGAAGACGCCCACCAGGGCCGACCAGGCGAGAGCACCGCGAAGCTCGGGGTGATCGACCCGCAGACCGTCCAGCGCCGGGAGGAGGATCGACTCCAGCAGCGAACGGAGCACCGCGGCGGCCTGTTCGTCGCTCGTCGCCGAGCGGACGACCCCGGCGAACGCCGCGCGTGTTGCTGGATCCCGCCACAGGTCCAGGGCGATCCGCGCCAGCCGCTCCCCCGCCTCTTCGGCCCCGCCCTCGACGACGGCGCGGGTCACGAGGGACGGATCGAAAGGGAGCTCCAGGCTGGCGGCGAAGAGGTGCTCCTTCGAGTGGAAGTAGTGGTAGACGAGGGCGGGATCCACCCCCGCCCGCCGGGCAATGCCGCGCATCGTGGCGCGATCCAGGCCCGCCTCGGCGAATGCCGCGCGCGCGGCGGCCAGGATCTGCTCCCGCGTCCCGGAGGCTCCGGGACGTCGCCCCGTCCGCGGCATCAGGCAGCCCGGCGGGCGATGGCCACGAACGCCTCGTCGAAGGTGGCGGGCTCCACCTCGAGACGCGCTTCGACCTTCGCCGCGCGGAGCACCCGGTCCACCCCCTCGATGGGCGCCCCGGGGACCCGCAGGCTGCGCCCGACGAGGGCCACCGGGAGGCCGGCGGCATCGAGCGCCGCGAACGCGCCCTCCCAGCGCTCGGCGTCGACCGCCACGGTCCGGAGATCGCCCACGATCGACGCCACCGTCCCCGCGGCGGCGACAGCGCCGTTCACCATGACGACGAGCCGGTCGCACTCGGACGCTTCGCTCATGTGATGGGTCGTGACGAGGACACCGGCGCCGTTCTCGGCCGCGGTGCGGATCGTCTCCCAGAGGCGCGCCCGCGCCAGCGGCTCGACCCCGGAGGTCGGCTCGTCCAGGACCAGGAGCTCCGGATCGTGGGCGAGTGCCGCCGCGAAGGCGACGCGCCGGCGGAGCCCAAGCGGGAGGTCGCGCACGAGCGTCCCGAGGGCGGTGCGCAGGTCCGCGTCCAGGCGGTCACGACGGACCGCGTGCCCGAAGGCGCGTGCCGCGAAGGCGAGGTTCTCCGCCACGGTGAGGTCGTCGTAGAGGCCCAGGCCCTGCGGGACGTAGCCGATGCGTGCGCGGGTCGCGCGCGACGGCGGGAGCTCGAAGAGGCGCACGCCCCCGCTCGTCGGGCGCAGGAGGCCCAGCGCGAGACGAATCAGCGTCGTCTTCCCCGCGCCGTTCGCGCCCAGCAGGCCCACCACCTCGCCGGGCGACACCTGCAGGTCGACGCGGGAGACCGCCTCCTGCGAACCGAAGCGGCGGGTGACCGCCATCGTCTGGGCCAGGATCATGCGGCCGCTCCCTCGCCCGCTCCGGTCTCCACGGCCAGCTGCGCGATGACCAGGGCATCCTCCAGGTCCGGGACCAGGAGGTCGGCTCCCGCCGGCGCCGAGCCGCCCGGGGACCAGAGGCGCCACTCGGCGCCCCTCCGCCACGCCCGGGGGTCGTCGGTGGCCCCGGGGAGCCGGTACAGCTCTCCGGGCACCGAGGCGAGGATCGAGCGCGGGGTGCCCACCGCGAGGGTCCGTCCGCGCAGCAGGACCAGGACAGAGGCGGCCCGCTCGGCCTCGTCGACATACGTCGTCGCGAGGACGATGGCGGTTCCCTGCGCCGCCAGCCCGGCCATCAGCCGCCACAGCTCGGCCCGGCTCACCGGATCCACCCCGGTGGTCGGCTCGTCCAGGACCAGGAGCTCGGGGACGTGGACGACGGCCATGGCCAGGGCCAGCTTCTGGCGCATGCCCCCCGACAGCTGCCCGACGAGGCGGCGCCGGACGTCGGCCAGCTCCGTGGCTTCCAGCAGCTCGTCGATGCGGCGACGGGCGGTGGCACGCGGGACGCCGTAGGCGCCGGCGGCGAAGGCAAGGTTCTCGTCCACCGTGAGATCGCGGTAGACCCCCGGCCCGGCCGACACGTAGCCGATGCGCCGCCGCGCCGGGCGACGGACGCGCCCGCTCACGGCGCGCTGCGCCCCGACCAGCGTCCGCAGCAGGGTCGACTTGCCCGCGCCATCGGCACCCACCACCGCGGTCACCGCGCCGGCGCCCACGCCCAGGCTCACCCGGTCGAGCGCCACCCGCCGGCCGTAGTGCACGGTGACCCGCTCCACGCCCCAGCCGGTGAGCCGGTCATCGGGCGAGCGGCCGAGCCGCAGGCCGGTCACGCCGTCGCCTCCCCGGCGGCCGCGGGCGCCTCGCCTCCTGCGGGGGACGGCGCCAGATCGCGCCGGAAGCGGAGGACGGAGAGGGCAAAGACGACCACCGCCAGGACGAGGAGCATCCCCATGGGGAACAGGAGAGCGTCAAACGGCGTGGCCCGGACCATCACCCCGCGCGCGATCTCCACGAAGTACGTCAGCGGCAGCAGGTAGCCGATCCAGCGCACGCCCGCGGCCACGGAGTCGAGCGGGAAGATCATCCCCGACAGGAGGATCTGGGGCAGGAGGGTCATCATCGCCAGCTGGATCGCCTGGCCCTGGTTCTCGCTGACCGTGGAGATGAGGACGCCCATGCCCAGCGCGACGAACAGGAACAGCAGCGAGCCGACGGCGAAGACCCACGGCTCCCCGTTGAACGGCACCCCGAAGATCCACAGGCCGGCGAAGACCACGATCACCAGGTCGACGATGCCGACCGCGAAGTACGGCAGGATCTTGCCCAGGAAGACGTCGCGCGGCCGGAACGGCATCACCGCCAGCTGTTCCATGGTCCCGCTCTGCCGCTCGCGGACCACGCCCAGGCTGGTGGCAATGGTGCCGATGAAGACGAGGATCATCCCCATCAGGGCCGGCACCATGACGACCGATGTCGCCAGGTCCGGGTTGAAGAGGACCTCCGCCTTCGGCAGCTGCGGGTTGGCGGCCACCGCGCGCAGGACCGATTGCGCCCCGAACAGGTTTGCCCCGTCGATGAGGATCGCCGGCGCCTTCGGGTCGGTGAGGATGACCACGGTCGCCTCCGTCCGGCGCAGCGCGTCCACGCCGTCGGCGCGAGTCCAGTCGGTGTGGGTCGCGATGACGTCGAGCCGGTCCGGGAGCTGCGCCGCGATGGCGGCGGCGTTCGGTCCGGCCACGATGGTCGGCACCTTCTCGATGTCGAAGCGCGCGGCGTAGCCGAAGACCACGAGGAGGAGGACCGGCAGGATCACCATCATCGCCACCGTGCGGCGGTCGCGGCGCAGCTGCCGCAGCTCCTTCAGGGCCATTGCGAGCATCGGCTCGTTCCTCCTCCTGCTCCGCGCCGCGGCGACGTCCTGCCGCCATCGGTCCCGCCGTACAACGCGCGATGAATTCTACGTGCGATGAATTCGATGTCAAGGCCCGGGCAGCGAAACGGCCGAGCCCGCGGAGGGCCCGGCCGTCGGGAAAGGGAGGTCCCGGTGGTCGACCTACGGCGCGACCTGCAGCCAGGCGACCCGCAGCTCGGCCATGGTCGGCGTCGTCGAGTTCGGGCACTCGTTCAGCCATGGCGTGCCGAGCTTCATGTCGAACGCGGCGAACAGTGGAACCGAAGGGGCGCCGCTCGTGAAGCGGGCCTTCTCCACTCCGTCGATCCGGACGGCGACGAAGGTCGCACGCCATTCCACCTCGTATACGTGCCAGGTGGTCGTGTGGTTGGACGGCGCCAGCAGGTTCTTGCCGTAGGTGCCCGGATGCATGTTGAAGCCCCAGTTGTTCGGGTTGTCCGGGTTCGGGTGGTTCTCCACCGCATCGATCTCCGCGGCCGACCACTTCGGGTCGTAGAGCCAGAACGACGGCCACAGCTGGTAGCCGTTGTCCCACTGCAGGGCGGCCCGGAAGATCCCGTACTTCTGCGCGAACGTGGTGCGCGTGGTGAGGAACGTCTGGAGCCACTGCCCGTTCACCTTCTGGGTGCGCAGGTGCAGCGCGCCGCCGTAGATCGGGAAGTACTGCGGGTTCGCGGTGAACGTTCCGCACGCGATCATCCCGTCGCCGGGGTGGTCGTTCGGATAGGTCTCCGGTCGCAGGTAGCCCAGGCTCCCCGTCGCGGCGTTGAACAGGACCTTGCCGCCGCCGGGAATGGCCGGCACGCCGGACGCCGTCTTCGGCGGAGCGGGCGTCGCGGTCGGGGCGGGAGTCGGCGCGGGCGTTCGCGCCGGCGTCGGATCCGGTGTCACCAACGGGGTCGGGGCCGCCGTCACCAGCGGCGTGGGCGATGCGGTGGGGGTGCCGGTGGGCACGCCGGTTGGCGTGGCCGTGGCGGTCGGATTCGAAGTCGGCGTCCCGCCGACGGTCGCGGTGGGATCGGCGCTGCCGGATTCACCGTTGGAGGCGACGACGGTGAACGTCGCCGACGCCACGAGCGTGAGGGAGCTGCGCGACACGCTCTTGCCGCGCGCCTGCACGGTCTCGGCGGTGAGCGTGTGATTCCCGGTGCCCACGGCGGGGACGGTGAAGACCGCCGCGACCGTGCCCTTCGGCGAGACGCGAACCTGTGGAAGGCCCGCTGCCGACCCGTCGATGCTCAGGGCCAACGTGGCCTTCTCCGGGAGGTCGGATCCGGTGACCGACACCTGCTCACCGACCGCGGCGGCGGTTGGCGTGAGGTGCAGGACCGGGAGACCGGCGCGCGATTGCGTCATTGGAAGCACCAGGGCGATCAGACCGATGATCATGACCGCCGTGGCAATTGCATCGCGCACGCGATGCCGCTGCGGTTCCTTCCTGGCCGGAAGCGTCGGGCGCTGCCAGCGGTAGCCATCCCAGAACGACATGCTCAGACCCCATTCGGCAACCCGGCTGACTTCGAGAGTCCCGTGGCTTTGCGGCCCCGCCTCGCGACGGGTGTGCTATTTCGTGGGCTCGGCGCGTGGGCGTCAGCGCCTCCTCCGCCGCCAGTCTGCGGACGGTCGGCTGCGGCGACAAGCCGCCTAATGGGCCTACGCCACGCGTGGTACGCGCTCGACGCTGCCGGGCTCAGCGGCCAGAAGTACCGGTCGCGTACCCGGGTCCCGGGCCGAATGGCCCCGCCGGACCGGGCTGTCCGGCCTTCACCCCGTGCCGCACGGCACCCGGGCACCGGGACGGCCTGAGGTCCGGGCCGTTCGGCACTGGCGGAGCTGGTCGACGTCGGTCGAGCCTTTGGCCAGAACCGCGATGCCGCGAGGGCCCATGCGCGCTGCCGGGCGAGGCGACGCACCCTTCGCGCATCCTCATCCAGCATTCCCGAGGTCGCATCCGTGTCGTCCGCTGCCCCATCCATCCGCTATGGCGGCCAGGCCCTCATCGAAGGCGTGATGATCCGCGGTTCCACCGCGTGGGCGTACGCGCTTCGTCATCCGGATGGAACCATCGTCCTCGAGGGTGCTCCGCACCATGCTCCCGTCGGCTGGCGGACGCGTCCGTTCCTGCGCGGCCTGGCGACCCTGGGCACCACGTTCAGCGTCGGGTACCGGACGATGATCGAGGCCATCCAGGTCAACACCGCCGGCGAGCGCCGCCGGTTGCCCCGCTGGTACCTCCCCATGGCCTGGTCGATCGGCATCGCCATTGCCCTCTTCGTCTTCGTGGCCGTCCCGCTGCTGGTCACCGGACGTCCCCTGGACCTGCAGGCCGACCTGCCCACGCGCCTGAGGGAGGGGGCCCTCAAGTCGAGCCTCTTCGCGGGCTACACCGTCTTCATCACCCATCTCCCGCGGCTCAAGCGCCTGTTCAGCTATCACGGTGCCGAGCACATGGCCATTCACGCCTTCGAGGCGGGCGAGCCACTCAGCCCGGAGAGCGTCGCGCGCTTCGACCCGGCACATCCGCGCTGCGGCACCGGCTTCCTGGTCATCCTCTTCGTGCTCGACACGCTGCTCCTGGCCGCCCTGCCGCGGTTCGGAGTGGGGATCGACCTTGCCCTGCGAGTGGCGGCGCTGCCGCTCATCGCCGCCGCCGCGTACGAGGCCCTGCGCTGGGGATCCACCCGCCGCGGGCTGTCCACCCTCCTCACCCGTCTCGGGCTTCTCACCCAGCGGCTGACCACCGCCAGACCCGACGCGGGCCAGATCGAGGTGGCCATTGCCGCGCTGGCGTACTGCCGCGCACTCGAGGGGTACGAGCGGGACCCCGCGACGCCGCCGCTGCCGGTCCGGAAGCTGCCGCCGGCGCACTGAGGCTTCATCCGGCCGTCACGCATCCGTCATCCGGCGCCCGTACACTTCCACCATGTTCTCCTTCCTGAATGCCGGCAAGCAGCGCATGCCACAGCCGGCCGACGCGCTCCCCGGCCGCTCGGAGGCGATCCCCACCGCCGAACGCCACTTCGTCAACGACGTCGCCCTCAAGCCGCCGTATCCGGCCGGCACCGAGGTCGCAGAGTTCGCCTTCGGCTGCTTCTGGGGCGCGGAGAAGGACTTCTGGGAGGTCCCGGGCGTGGTGGTCACCGCCGTCGGCTACGAGGGCGGCTTCACCCCGAACGCCACGTACAACGAGGTCTGCTCCGCGAAGACCGGCCATGCCGAGACGGTCCGCGTCGTGTACGACCCGTCGCGCGTGACCTTCGAGCAGCTCCTCAAGGTCTTCTGGGAGCACCACGACCCGACCCAGGGCATGCGGCAGGGCAACGACGTGGGGACCCAGTACCGGTCGGCCATCTTCACCCGGACCGATGCACAGGCCGGCACGGCCACGGCCTCACGCGACGCCTACCAGGCGGAGCTGCGCAAGGCGGGCTACGGCGAGATCACCACGGAGATCGTCCCGGCGTCGGAGTTCTACTTCGCGGAGGACTACCACCAGCAGTACCTCGCCAAGAACCCGAACGGCTACTGCCCGGATCTTTCGACCGGCGTCGCCTGCCCAACGGGCCTGGGCGTCAGCATCGGCGACGCCTCGGAGCCGATGCAGCAGGCCTAGCCGACCGGTCCCGCCTCGCTGCGACTCGGCGCGTCAGCCAGGCGGAGGTGGTGGAGGCGTGACGGGAGCGCCCGTTTCCCGTGAGCAGTTGCGGTACAGGGCGAGCTCTCCCGAGCCAGCGGGGATCGCGGCATCCGAGGAGCCGGACCACCAGACCCCGCACTGGTAGGTCAGAGCCCGGCCTGAATCGAGCGTCACCACGAGGCGGAACTGCGGCCCGGGGAACCCGAACACCTGCTGGCAGCTGCTCTGCCCGCACCACGATCCGCTGCGGATGCTCGCCACTCCGCCGGCATCGGTCCCCAGGTCCTGCCGGATAAGGTCGACGTAGGGCTGGCAGTCGGGACTCGACACGGAGTTGCATGGCCCCGCGTCTCCGGGCACTCGGCCCGCGCCCGCATTCCACGCCGCGAACAGCACCACGACAGCCAGCACCGTTGCGCCGGTCAGTATCAGCCTCGTCTTCATAACAATCCCCCTGGAGCTTCGGCCATCAGGATCGACGGCGGGTGGACGCCCGTCAATGGCTGTTCATAGCACTGCGCCAAGAATCCGGACGGCTACTGTCCGGATCTTGCGACCGGCGTCGCCTGTCCGATCAGCTTCGGGGGCGTGAAGTCCCCCGACCGAGAGGCCAACGCGGCTCGCGCACCGTCGCCGTAGCGACCGGCCATCCAGCTCCGGGGGGATCGATACCTTGCGGGCCCCTGCTACCCTCGGCACCGTGGCGAAGCGCATGACGACTCGCATCTCCCTGAGCATCGCCGCGCTCATCGTCGGAGGGCTCCTCGTCGGGACAGGCGCCGCCGGTGTGGCGATCATCTCCTCGTATGGCGGGATGTTCGGTTCGGTTCGATGCTTCGACCCCAACGTCCCGGCGTGCACCGGTCTTTACTACTACTACGGCGTCCCGGGCATCCTCCTGCTCGCCGCGGCCGTCGTGGGCCTCGTCGTCATCGCTGCGGGGATCGTTGTTCTCGGCAGGTCAGTTCAGCCACGGGTCAATGGACATCAGGCTGGTCTGTGACCAATCTCCCCGCGGTTTGGGGTGACCCTGGGATGCCTCGGAGCCAGTGCGGCAGGCCCGGTTCGCCCAGGACGGACTGGCGGCGAATCGCGCCATCGGCCTAGCGCAGCAGTGACCGCCGGGCGAGATCACCCGGCGGTCTGGTATCCGTGGTAGATCGAGCGTGCGCTCAGGTCGTCGGCTGAGCCCCCACGGCAGGTCGCGGCTCCGCGCTCTGCGACGTCCACGGAACGCCCAGGCGCGGCAGGAGGTAGCGGTCGAGACCGTAGTAGCCGGCGACCCGCCACCCCATGATGAGGCCGATCGACGCCGCGAACAGGATGGGGTTCGAGGACGCGGAGCCCGCGAGCATGTAGCTCATGTTCATCGTCGCGCCGAAGAACGCGGCGATGCCGGTGAGCGCGCCCAGGAGCACCCCGAGTCCCACCGCGATCTCACCGAAGGTGACGATCCAGGCGAACCAGCTCTCCGCGTGGATGCCGATGAGGTAGTCGAGGACGCCGCGGTACCACTCGAAGGAGATGGGCGGCCTGGCCGGCGACTGCGGGATCGCCACGGCACGCTGCCAGTAGCCGAGGAGCGAGCTGCCCCCGTCGAGCCACCCGCCGCCGGTTGCCTTCTCCCAGCCCGCCGTCAGCCACTCGAATCCGAGGAAGATGCGGATCGGCAGCCAGAACCAGCCCGCGGTGGTGTTGCTGAACAGGTAGCGCGTGAACGAGGGGCCTTCGACCTGGACGAGATCGGCTCCCGGACGGTTGCGATCCTGGAACATCAGGAGCAGGACCGCGATGGAGAGCACCCAGAAGACGACGGTCGCCGCGGTGCGCACCGCGGTCCCCTCATCGGGGGCGAACCAGGGATTCTCCATGTAGAACAGGACGACCGCGGCGATGATTGCCAGGGGCGTCACGAGCGCTCGGTAACGGCTCATTGGTTCTCCTCTCGCGGCGAACGCCCGGTCCCGGCATATCGCCGGAGCTTCGGCGCGAGCGCAGCCGTGTCCCTATGACGATATGCGGACATGCCGATGCGGGCAATTCGAAATGGCCCGGATCCGCCTGGGCGAATGTCCCCTCCTCAAGTGCCGAACGGCCCGCCGGATCGGGGACGCCGGCGGGCCGCGGACCTCGATGCGCAATCGTCACGGCGTCGGGAGGGGCAGGATGCCGGGCAGCTCCGTCGGCAGTCCGGGCAGGCCGCCTGGAAGAATGGTGCGGATGTCCGACGGCAGCAACGGTCCCAGCACCGCCAGCACGAAGGGAACCGTGCTGCCCCGCAGGATGTGCACCGTCGTGGAGCCGTTGAGCGCCTCGGTAAACGACCTCAGGGCCCCGAGGCCCGCCGTGCCCATGAGGCTGGAGCTCGTGCCGAAGTAGGCGTCCATGATCACGATCACCGCCGACAGGATGAGGACCGCCTCCACCCCGCCGAAGAATGCGCCGAGCGCCTGGTCCAGCTCCTTGGTCATGCCCCGAACGGAGACCTCCTTGAGCAGAAAGCCGCCGGCCAGGTGAAGCCCGACCAGCACGACGGGAAATGCGATCGTGTAGCCGACCAGGTTGGCGTAGCCAGCCGGGATGTCCTTGAAGAACGCGGACGCAACCAGGCCGATGGGATAGCGGAACCAGGCGCTGAGCACGAAAGACAGCGCCATGAAGCCGATACCGATCAATCGGCGCAGAAGCCCGGAACGCCACCCTCCGAAGATGAGGCCAGCGATGAAGCCGACCAGCACGACGTCCACGTTCCCTCCGGTGCTCGGATCCCGAAGAGCCGGTGCGATGGTCGCGCTCGGCTCACCGGGGGCCGGAGGCGCGGCACGCGCATCATGCACCGGCGCGACACCGTTTGTCATCAAGGAACGAGCGGACGCACCGGGTCCGGGACCCGGCGCGTCGTTCCGCGGGAGTGACTCCTTGGCGCCTCTAGCGGTGCTCTGCCGCCGTCGCGCGGCCGCTTGGCTCGGCCTGCGTGAGGGCGTAGGAGCCGATGCCGGCCAGGACGCCGGCCGCCAGCAGGATCCAGAGCACGAACGCACTGAGGGAGAAGCCGAGCGCCGCATCGAGCGAGAGGGCTCCCGGGCCGATGCCGAGGATGGCGGCCACGGCGGCCATCAGGGCCAGCGGGTACTCGTAGCCGCGCTGGCCGTTCCAGAAGCCGTTGGGCAGATGGACCTTGAGGATGATCACCACCGACTGGGCCACCAGCACCGCGGCTGCGATGGGAGTGATGAGACCCATGGCGAGGAGGAGGCCTCCGCCGAGCTCGGCGCCGATGGAGACGACGGCCCACAGCGCGGTGGGCTGGAAGCGCATCCCCTCCATGGACTTCTGCCAGTTTCCGTAGCCCGGTCCGTTCCACCAGCCGAAGGCCTTCTGAGCGCCATGCGCCGCGAAGGTCAGCCCGATGACGAGCCGGAGGGCGAGAAGCGAGAGATCTGCGAGTGACATATGCCTTGCATCCTGGTTCTGCGGTGTGTGTGGGGACGGCCGTCCGCCTCCGGGACTCTACGATAGCACCAACTAGTTGCCGGCGCAATAGTTACCGCTGCAAACGACCTGGCGCTGCTCCGCGACGCCGGCGTACCACGCTGACCCTCTCGAAGGCCCGCGGCAGGATGCCGACGTTCCAGCCTCCGGGCCTCGCGGCGCTCGGCACCACGAACCCGTCCGCCCCGCGCGCGATCGCGGCCGCCGTGATCCTCAGGCACGCGGCGTTCGGCCGGTCGGGGGCCCACGGCGCGACGAGGTCGTCGATGGAGGTGGACAGCGCACGGCGCATGCCATCGGAGCGCAGGTCCAGCACCTGCAGGTCCAGGCGCAGCTCACAGACCCAGCGGGGGTCGTCCGCGGGATCGACGGCCCCGCCGGTGGCCCGCTCCCACTCCGCCCACATGGTGTCCTCGTCGAGGCAGGCGTACGCGGGCCACGGGTCGCCGCGACGGTGGTAACGGCCCGGGTGGAGCGCAGGCCCGGGCGGCGGCAGGCAGGACGGGACGTGGATCGCGGTCTGCCGGAAGGCAGGCCCCGCGAGCGAGGTCAGCAGAACGGCTGCGTGCGGCGACCCCGATGTCAGGTGGGATCTCCCGCCGCGTAGGCCACGGCAGCACCCTTGACCCGCTCGCCCTCGCCGGCCGCGAGCAGGTCGACGGGCCGGTCGCCGCCCAGGTACGCGCTGCTCCCGTTCAGCCAGGCCACCTGGCCGGCGCGCGAGAGGCCGGGGCCCAGGAGCTCCAGCACCGCGCGGAGGTCGTCGAGGCGCCCGGTGAACCGCCGCCTGCGAGGCGTCGCCCCGGCCCGCCACCGCTCCACGGTGCGCGGATGTGCGCCGGTGGCGCGGGCGACGACGGGGACGGGCAGGCTGCGTACGAGGGGTGCGGTGGCGGTGGTGGCCATGGTCCGATGCTAGCCTGCGTCGTCGGTGCCAACAAGCGGGGCCACGGATGACGAACGGCACTGCCGGGATCGCGCATCGCCCTCCAATCTCCCCCGGGGGGAAACCTCGCCTGGAGGGAATCGGGGATGCGCGACTCCACCTCTCTGCCGGCCGTTGCGCGACCGGCGAATCATCGGCTGCCCGCCGCCGCCTGGCTCACGCTCGTCGTCGCGGGCATGGTCCTTGGGCCGGCCGCCCTGTTCGGCGGCTGGTCCCTGGTCAGCTCACCGGACGGCTCCGCCATGCAGATGCCGGTCAGCTGGCTGGAGCACTCACCGTTCGCCGACTACCTGGTGCCGGGGCTGCTCCTGCTCGGCATCTTCGGGATCGGTTCGTACGTGGTCGTGGCCGCGGGACTGCTGCGGCTGGGCACGGCGCCGTACCTCGCCTTCGCGCTGGGCGCGGGCCAGCTGCTCTGGATCGGGGTGCAGCTGGCGATGGTGCGCACCTGGCACCCGGTCATGCACTCCCTGCTCATCGTCGTGGGGGCGGTCCTGGCCGCCGGCAGCTACGCCTGGTGGCGGTCCTGGCGCACCCCCTGAGCAGGGGGCTTCGGAGGTCCGGGGAGGGCGTCCCCCCTCAGACCTCGTAGGCGTTGGCGACGACGAAGGCCTCGAGGGCGGCGCGGTCCATCTGGACCTCCGGGTGCCTGAGCAGCAGGTGCTCCCGGTAGACGGGCTGCAGGTCGTCGGTGTCCTCGCCTTCGAGGTGCTCGCCGCACAGGCAGTCGAGACCGACGAGCTGGCTGATGGCCAGGGTTGGGACGGGCATGGCGCGGATCTCCGCGAGCGTGTTCTTCTGCACCGATCCTCCCGCCGCGGCGCCGGCATCGGGAGTGCCGAAGGTCCCCTGCCTCGGGACTCTCCGCGCACGAAGTCCGGGCCTTGCGCGGCCGATGCCCGAACGGAGACCCGCGTCCTGCCATCGCGCGGTCGGGTAGCCTTGGCGCATGGAGCAGCCTGCCGCACCGCTATCGGGTGCCGCCGCAGCCACCGCCGCCGCCCTGCGCCAGCGCTTTGGCTTCCTGCGGGACATCGTGTCCGAGATGGAGCGAGAGGTCCCGTATGCCGCGGCGCTCGTGCGCTTCGAGGAGGGGAGCGGGATCGTCCTGCGTGACGGAGAGCAGCAGGCGAACCGCGCCGATCCGCAGAGCGGCATCGTCCTCACCGCGTCGACGGGGCGAACCCTGGACGAGACCGCGACCGACGCACTCGACCCCGCATCGGTCCGGGCCGCGGCGGCCGACCTCCTCGCGCGCAGCCGCGACTCCGCCCGGCACGAGGTGGGGCCGGTCCTCGACATCGTGCCGGAGGGGCCGCCCGAAGCGGATTTCGCCACGGCCGTCGAGCGCGATCCGCGGGAGGTCCCGCTGGCCGAGCGCATCGAGCGCTGCGACAGCCTGCGGCGACGCCTGCGCGACGCAGCTCCCCGCGCCGTGGAGGCCCTCGCGATCCAGCGCGATTCCTCGCTGACCTCCATCTTCGTGAACCGCGTCGGCATGGCGACGCAGCAGATCACGCGGACCGCCCTGATCCTGCAGCTCTTCGTCTCGGACGGAGAGCGTCGCCAGTTCGACGCGATCAGCCAGGGCGGGACCGGCGGGCTGGAGCGCATCGACGTGACCGACGACGAGCTGGCCGAGTGCGCAGAGACGGCGGAGGCGCTTCTCGGGGCCAGGCCCCCGCGTCCGGGCACCTACGACGCGGTCACCGACCCGTCGACGAGCGGGATCCTCGCCCACGAGGCTTTCGGCCATGGCGTGGAGACCGACATGTTCCTCAAGGAGCGGGCCCGGGCAGCGGAGTACGTCGGCCGGCGCGTGGGCTCGGACGCGGTGACGATCATGGACGACGCCACCTATCCGGGCTGTTACGGCTCCTACTTCGTCGACGACGAAGGGCAGCTCGCCACGCCCACCACCATCATCCGCAACGGCATCTTCCAGCGCGGGCTGACGGACCTGTACTCCGCGACCCGCCTGGGCATCCCGCGCTCCGCGAACGGCCGACGCGAGAGCGTCCAGCGCAAGGCCTACGCGCGGATGTCGAATACCTTCTTCGCCGCCGGAGACCGATCGGCGGACGAGCTCGTCGCCGAGCTCGACGACGGCCTGGTGATCTGCCGCGGAATGAGCGGGATGGAGGACCCCAAGGGCTGGGGCATCCAGATCTCGACCCTCTTCGCCAGGGAGGTGAAGCACGGCCGGCCCACCGGCGTCCTGTATGGACCCATTGCCATGACCGGCTACGTCCCGGACCTGCTCGCGAACGTCACGGGCCTCTCGACGGAGGTGGAGTTCACCGCGGGGCGCTGCGGGAAGGGCTGGAAGGAGATCGTGCCCGTCGCCAGCGGCGGGCCCTACCTGCGCACGCGATGCCGGGTGGGCTGAGGTGATGGACGCCCGGGTCATCGAGCGGCTGGAGCGCCACCCGCAGGTCCATGACTGGACGGTGCGGCGCCATCGCGCCACCGGCGCGCAGGTCTACCTCGCCGGGCGGGTGCTGGAGGCGGTCCGACGCGTCGGGCGGGAGCTGTACGAGGTGGAGGTCCTCAACGACCACCCGGTGGGCTCCGAGACGCGGCGAGGCGCCTCGAACCTGCCGGTGGGGCGCGACGAGCTGGATGGATTCGCCGCGCGCCTCGACGAGGCGGTCGCCATGGCCCGGCTCGTCCACAACCCGCCGTGGGCGCTCGCCGATCCCGTCGACCACCCTGAGGTCGCGCTCTCCGACCCCGCGCTCGCATCCGACGAGGATGCGATCAATGCGGGGCGCGGCGCAATGGAGCTCATCCGCGACCTGACCGATGGCGTCGCCGGCGTACGTGTCAGCGCGGCCGAGCTGTTCGTCACCGCGGTGGAGGAGGAGATCGCGAACAGCCGCGGGCTCCACGGCACCGGCGCGGCGACCCAGCTCCTCCTGGAGCTGACGCTCCTTGCCGGCGACGGTGATGACGAGGTCGAGCACTTCGCGCACGCCCGCGCGCGCCGGCTCGAGGACCTGCGGCTTCCCGACCTCGTGACGGACGGCATCCGGCTTGCCCGCGATGCGGCCCGCGCCAGGGTTCCTCGCACACGCACCGGTCCCGTCGTCGTCCGCGGCATGGCCCTCGAGCAGCTCTTCGGCGGCGGGATCTTCGACGCGCCCGGCGCCTACCTGCTCCAGAGCCAGGCCGCGCGCGCCTACGCCGGGCTGTCGCCGTGGGAGACCGGTGCGTCGGTGTACGGCGCCGCGGAGCCCACCGGCGATCTCCTGACCCTGCGCTCGAACGCCCGCCGTCCCTACGGGGGCCACGCGTACCGGTTCGACGACGACGGGCTTCCGGCGCAGGACCTGCTCGTCGTCGAGGAGGGGGTGCTCCGCGCGCGACCCGCCACACAGCGCTACGCGCAGTACCTGGGCGTGCCGGCCACCGGGCGCCCCGGTGTCGCCGAGATCGGCCCCGGGCCGACGCCCCTGGCCGACCTTCTCGTCGTCGACGGTCCGGTCATCGAGGTGCTCGCCTTCTCGTCCCCGAGCGTCGACGACGTGACCGGCAACTTCGGGATGGAGATCCGCGTCGGCTACGAGCACGCGCACGGCGAGACCCATCCGGTGAAGGGCGGATCGGTCACCGGCAACCTGTTCACCGCCATGGCGGCCGCGCGCTTCTCCGCCGAGACGGCCCAGGACCATTCCGTTGCCGGCCCGCGCGCGATCCGCTTCGAGGCGCTGCAGGTCAGCGGCGAGGACTGAGCCGCGGCCTCTGGATCGAGCGCGCGCGCGTGTGGCACGACGGCTGCATTGCCCCTTCTCATGATGAAGAACGCACGACACGCCTTCGGCGAGCCGGAGCCCCCCGGCCATCGCCCCGTGAGCCTCCTTGGGCGCCTGAACCACACCCTCGCCACGGAGCGCCAGCTCCTGGTGCACCCCCTCTTCGGCGTCGGCGCGGCCCGTGTCATGGTCCGCGCCCGTGCCGAGATGCGTCGCATCCGCCACACCCAGCGCGGCATCTGACGCCACCTCGATCTCGCCCCGGCAGCCGGCACAGCGGGTGGTACGCTCCCCCGCAAGGGGGCAGCTCCCCGGAGAGCGTTCGCCGGGGCGGGAGGCGCTGATGGCGAAGGGAGACCGCGTCGAGGCGGTCGTCGACACCGGCCAGGGCACGCAGACGTTCGTGATCGAGGCGACCCGTGCGGGGCGCCGCATCGAGGTCACCACCAGCCGCGGCGTTGTCGAGGTGAGCGAGGTGACCCGCGGCGGCACGCCGGTCCGCACCGGCCGCTTCATGTCGAGCCGCCTGATCGCGCTCGTGGAGCATCCGGCCCACGAGGGCGAGGCCCAGGTCGACGTCTCGACCCGCCGCCGGATCACCAAGGCCCCCGGCTGACGCCAACGCGACCGTCCCGGGCCTCGCGCGCCTCCGACGGACGCGCCGGCATCGGTCCGGTGATCAGATGGAGCGCTGGTAGCTGCGGAAGGCCGCCGTGGCCAGCAGGATCGCACCCACGGTGACACCCAGCAGGCCGCCCATCCGCGGCAGGATGAAGCTCCAGTCGGGGTTCGCCGCCAGAGCGGCGCGGCCCGCTTCGACCGCCCAGTTCACCGGGTTGTAGGCGGCCACCGTCCGGATCCAGCCCGGCACGAGATCCAGGGGCAGGAAGGCGGCCGACAGGAAGCTCAGCGGCAGGACGAGCATGACGTTGATGCCGATCACCGACTCGCGCTGCCGCAGGACGAGGCCCATCGCCTGCGAGATCGAGGCGAACGCCGCCCCCACCAGCATGGCGCACACGGTCAGCGCCCCGAAGCCCAGCGGGCCGCCCGCGAAGTGGGCGCCCAGGAGCCAGGCCAGGCCGCCGATGATCAGCGCCTGGATGAGCAGGGAGACCATCTCGTACGCGGTGCGCCCGCTGATCAATGCGCTGCGATGCACCGGCGAGACGAGGAAGCGGTCCATGATCGACCGATCCAGGTCCTCGATGATCCCCATTCCGCTCCAGCCGCAGGAGAAGAGCGCGGTCATCACCAGGATGCCGGGGGTCAGGTAATCCAGATACGAACCGCCCGCGGCCGCGAACCCGGGGATCTCCGTCACGTTGCGGAACAGCTGCCCGAAGAGGAGCAGCCAGATGACCGGCTGGACGATGCTGGTGGCGATGAACCACGGCTGTCGCAGCAGGAACCGCACGTGGCGGTCGGTCATGTACCAGGTCTGGGCAACGGCAGTCATCAGGCAACCTCCTGGGCCTGGGCGCGGAACGTGCGCCCGGTGTGTCGCAGATAGACGTCATCGAGAGAGGGGCGGGCGACGGTGACCGCCGCCACGGAGACTCCCGCACCGTCGAGCGCGGCCAGCACCGCCGGCACCGCGGAGGCGCCGTGCTCGGCCCGGGCGCGCAGGACCGCACCTTCCAGGGTGGGCTCGCTCAGCCCCGTCATCCGCTCCAGGGTGGCGGCCGCCCGACGACCGGACGCCGGGTCGCGCAGCTCGACGTGGATCGCGTCACCGCGGAGATCGGCCTTCAGAGCCTCCGGCGTCCCCTCGGCGACCACCCGGCCGTGATCCACGATCGCGAGCCGGCGCGCGAGCCGGTCCGCCTCCTCCAGGTAGTGCGTGGTCATGAGGATCGTCAGTCCGTCACGCGCGGTGAGCCGGGCGATCTCGTCCCACAGCTCGGCGCGCGCTTCCGGGTCGAGGCCGGTGGTCGGCTCGTCCAGGAACAGGACCCGCGGCTCGTGGACGAGGCCCATGGCCACATCCAGCTTGCGTCGCATCCCGCCCGAGTAGGTGCCCGCCACACGATTTGCATCGTCGCTGAGCTCAAAGCGGGCCAGCAGCGCATCCACCCGGTGTGCCAGCCGTCCGCCCCGCATGCCGTGGATCCGGCCCTGGAGAAGGAGATTCTCCCGCCCGGTGGCCGAGGGGTCCACCGCCGAGCCCTGGCTCACGGAGCCGATGGTGTGGCGAACGCGGGTCGGGTCCCGCAGCACGTCGATCCCCGCCACCCGCGCGCTGCCTGAGTCCGGACGCGAGAGCGTGGTGAGGATCTTCACGGTCGTCGACTTCCCCGCCCCGTTCGGCCCCAGGAGGCCGAAGACGCTGCCCGGCTCCACGGTGATGTTCAGGCCGTCCAGGGCCCGGACCCCGCCGGGATAGGTCTTGACCAGGTCGCGCGCCTCGATGGCCGGGTCTCCTGGATGCTCCATCATCGGTCTGTCCTTTTCGTCATGTTGCTCCCCGGGTGTCGCGGTACACTGCTCGACTGGAGATGGACTCTAAGTATCTTAGGTGCTAAGATAGTCACATCTTGAGCGAAATGGCGACCGATGTCAACCGATAGTTCGTCCAGGCGCCTGGCCACGCTGCTCTCACGGGCCGTGAACCCGCACGCGATCGTCCTCTACGAGGCCATCGCGGAGCGGCTCGCGCTCAACGCGACGGACCTGCTGGGGCTGCAGCTCATCGCCAGCGAGGGCGAGACCACGCCCGGGCACCTGGCGGACGTGGCGGGGATCACCACCGGCGCCATCACCGGCGTGCTGGACCGGCTCGAGCGCGCCGGGCTGGTGGTGCGCCAGGCTCATCCCGGCGACCGGCGACGCGTCGTCGTGCGCCTGGCTCCCGACCGGCTCGAGGAGCTGATCGCCGTGGTGGAACCGCTCGCCCGGTCCGGCGAGGAGTTGCTCGCCGCATACCCGCCGGCGGAGCGCGCGGCCATCACCGACTACCTCGGGCGTGTCGGCGACACCCACCTGGACGCGACCGCGCGCCTGCGGGCCGCGACGCGCGGTGGCTTCGTGAAGGACACCTACACCGCGCCGCTCGCCGGTGCGACCCGCGGCCGGCTCGTCTTCGCCACGGGCGGTCCGCGCCTGTCCATGAACGTTGCCCCCTTCGGCCCCCGCGCGAGCGCCCGGATCATCCTGGAGAGCTCCGCGTCGCGCCTCACCTTCGACGGCCCTGCGGCTCCCGACCATCTCATCAGCGCGCAGTTCACCGGCCCGCTCCCCGACTGCCGCACCGCCGACGGCGTGGTCACGGTCCGCTACCGGCGCTCACCGTTCTCCGGGCGGCGCGCCCGGGTGCGGCTCAACGCGGCGATCCCGTGGACCATCGTGGTTTCCGGCGGAATCACCGACCTCGCGGGCGCGCCGCAGGCGCCGCTCAACGGGCTGGAGGTGACCGGCGGCGCGAACCACATCCATCTCGACCTTCCGGCACCGGTCGGAACGGCCGGCGTGCGCGTCACCGGGGTGGTGAGCAGCGCGAGCCTGCGCCGCCCGTCCGGCACGCCGGTGCGCCTGCGGCTTGCCGGCGGGGTCAGCCATCTGCGCTTCGACGGCCGGAGCGTCGAGCAGGTGAGCGGCCAGCGCGAGTACGAGGCCGGCGACTTCGCGGGGACCCCGGATCGTTACGAGATCGAGATCCTTGACGGGGCCGGCGACGTCCGGGTCGACACCCTCTGATCCCTCCTGGCCCGGGCCCGGCGGCTGACTCGTCAGGCGCGCACCACATCAGCGCCAGGACCCGGGCCCGGCGGCTGACTCGTCAGGCGCGCACCACATCAGCGCCAGGACCCGGGCCGGCGGCTGACTCGTCAGGCGCGCACCACATCAGCGTTAAGCGGCTCGCAGACCTGGAACGACCGAGCCGTGTCCCGTTGCCCAGCACGGATCGGCCCTGGCCGGCCGTCGAAGACCGGCATCAGGCCGCCTAACGCTGATGACATCAGCAGGTGACGAGTCAGAGCGGTGTGCAGACGCCGTCGCGCAGCGCGACGACCTCCGGCGGCCTGCGGACACGCTCGCGCAGCGCGACGCCCTCGGGCCGCGCACACGCCCGCGTGCGAGCCAGCGGGGACCCCGGGACCGCGACGCGCTCAGGCGGCGGGCGCCACGAGGAGCGGTTCCAGGGCCGGACTCCACAGCGCGCGCTGGTCGGCGGTGATGGCGTAGACGCCATACCCCGGATGGCCGGCCACCCAGCCCAGGCCGCGCAGACCCATGGCGAACGCGGTGGTTGCGTAGGCGTCGGCGTAGGTGAGGCTGGGACCCACCACCGTGACGCTCAGCAGCTCCGGCGGCGGCGCCGACCCGCCGGCGACGGTGATGTGGTTCCCGCGCTCGTAGGCAGCCGAGGTGGCCACGGCACCGCGCCGGACCTCGAGCACGCGCGCCACGCGGTCGGCACGAAACGGGTGGCGGATCCCGATCCGCCAGCCACGGCCCGCAGCCGGCTCACCACGGACCACGATGTCGCCGCCCGCGTTGATGGCGAAGTTCCGCGCTCCCGCGGCGTCCAGCAGGAGCGCCGCCTCGTCCACGGACCAGCCCTTCACCACCCCTGACGGATCCAGCGCCCCGTCGGCACGATGGTGGCGCGCGTCGAAGACGCCGCCGCTCTCCCCGGCGAGCTCGTCGCACAGCGCCAGCACCTGGCGCACGTCGAGGCTCGCCTGGCCTTCGGGCAGCTCCCCGCGCGCGATGCGGCTGATCTCGCTCCCGGCCCGGTAGGTGCTGAAACGCTCGTCCACGCCTCGAAGCCAGGCGTAGGCCCCCGCGAGCGCTCCCGGGGCGAGGTCGGTGTCGCGGACGTGGATGCCCACGGCGGTTCCCATGACGTGCTCCACCCTGGCGTGCGCGAAGACCGCGTCGGTGAGAGGACCGATGCCGGCGCCACCATCGCTCCGGCGTGACGAATCAGCCATGGGCCTGGTCCAGGATCGCCTGCACCGACTGCTCGTACGCGTACGAGGTGTAGGTGGCTCCGCTGATGAGGTCGATCTGCGCGCTCTGCGCGTTGAGGACCTCCTGGCGCAGGTACGGCTCCACGAACTGGCTGATCTCCGCGGAGCGCTGCCGGTCGTTGGGGAGCTGGAGCGCCTGGACGTCGGTGATCTTCCCGTTCGAGAAGGTCAGCTGCACCTGGACCGGCCCGTACCGCGTCTGCACGGTGGGACCGGTCACGGTGCCGTCCTGGGTCCCCCCGCCACCGGTGCTGGGGGCCGCAGTGGCCGTCGCCGTCGCGCCGGCATCGGGGTTGGAGACGGTGCCGCCGGTGCCGCCGGTGCCGCCGCCATCGGTCGTGCCACCGCCGGTGCTGCCGCTCGTCGTCCCGGTCCCGCCGGTGCCCCCGGTCGAGCCCGATCCGGTGATGGTCTGCACCGGCTTGTCGGGCGTCTTGAAGCTGAAGAGCAGGGCGAGGCCAAGGGCGGTGATGGCGGCGGCGATGACGCCGCGTTTCGGCAGCACTGACACGTTGGTACCGTCCTAGTAGCTGAAGCGTTCCATGTGGATCTGGGTGTCGGGGACGCGAAGGGCCCGCAGGCTGCGGCGCACCGCGTCCATCATCGGGATGGGCCCGCAGACGTAGACATCGCGGTGGCGGACGTCCGGCACGAGCTTCCCGAGCTGACGCGGCGCCAGGGGATCACTTCGGACCCGCTCGCTTCCGCGCTCCCCCACCAGGTAGTGGATCCGGTCGCCGCGCTCCCGTACGAGCTGGTCGAGCTCCTCGCGGAAGACAACGTCGGTCCAGTCGGATGCGCGGTACAGGAGCGTCACCGCGCCGCCCGGCAGCTCCTCGAGCAGGGCACGCAGGGGCGTGATCCCGATCCCGCCGGCGACGAGCAGCACCCGGGGCCGGTTGCGGCGCGCACCGGTCAGGGCTCCGTACGGACCCTCGGCGAAGACCCGCGTTCCCGGCTTCAGCGCCAGCAGGCGGTGCGAGTAGTCGCCCAGGTCCTTGATCGTGATCCGCAGATGCTGTCCGTTGGGCGCGGAGGAGAGCGAGAACGGGTGCGCACGCCACCAGCCGTCGCCGGCCAGGAAGCGCCAGACGAAGTACTGGCCCGCGCGGCAGGCCAGTTGATCGAGATCGCGACCGGTGACGTAGACCGAGACCACGCCGGTGCCTTCGGGAACGACCGCGGCGACCCGCAGCCGATGGCGCAGCGAGAGCGCGACCGGCTGTCCCACCCGGAAGACGAGGATGAGGCCGATGGTGGCGATGTACATGCCGATCCAGAAGAGGCGCGCCACCGGGTCGTTCGTGAAGTCGGTCCCCACCGCGAGCTCGTGGCCGAACCCCAGCGCGATGGCGAGGTACGCGTACAGGTGCAGCCCGTACCACGTCTCGTACGAGATGCGCCGCTGCGCCGCCCGCATGGACGCCACCGCCACCATGATCAGCAGGCCCAGGGCGACGGTCGCCATCAGCACGTAGGGGTACATGGTCAGAAGCGTCCACGCCTCGGCCGGCAGGGAGCTGTGGTCGCCCATCGCATAGCCCAGCGTGGTGAGGACGGTGTGGCCGACCAGGAGCCAGAGGACGCTGAAGCCGATCCAGCGGTGCCAGACCGCGATCCGCTCCATCCCCACCTGCTGATCCAGCCACGGCGAGCGCGACATGAGCACCAGCTGCACGAGCGCGAGGTAGGTGCCGACCAGGGCCGTCACCTGCCCGGCGGCGGTGAGCACGCCGGAGACGGTGGTGAGCTGGTCCAGGCCGCCGTGGCGGACCCACATCCCGACCACGAGCGCGCCGACACCGAGGCCGATCGCCCCGATGTCGGCGGCCCGCAGGCGCCAGATTCGCGGAAGAGGAACCCGGGTCAGGCCGCGGCTCAGGCTCGGCTGCATCCGCGGATCAGCCGTTCTGTGCAGGCATGGTGCCCAAGGTGAGCGGGAGCGTGAGGACCTGTGAGCCGCGCTGAACGGTGAGGGTCACCGTGTCGCCCGGGTTGTGGGTCACGATCAGGCTCGACAGGTCGTGGGTGTCGTCCACCGTCTGGCCGTCGACGGCGGTGATGATGTCCCCGTCCTTGAGTCCGGCCTTCGCGGCGGGCGTCCCGGACAGGACGCCGGTGGAGCCGTTCGAGGGCGGACCCACAAGCGCGCCGTGGTCGACGGGGAGGTTCTGCTGCTGTGCCAGGCCCTTCGTCACGGGCTGGTAGTAGACGCCGATCCACGGCCGCGCCAGGGGCTTGCCGGCCAGCGCCTCCGTCATGATGCCCTTGGCCGCGTCGACCGGGATGGCGAAGCCAATCCCCTGGGCGCTCTGGCTCACGGCGGTGTCGATGCCGATCACCTCGCCCGCGCTGTCGACGAGCGGGCCGCCGGAGTTGCCCGGGTTGATGGCGGCATCGGTCTGGATCAGGTTGTTCAGCTGCTCCGAGCTCGTCTGGCTGACGTCGCCCGCGGTGATCTGTCGCCCGAGACCGGAGACGACGCCGGTGGTGACGGTGTTCTGGAAGGTGCCGAGCGGGTTCCCGATGGCGATCGCCAGCTGGCCCGGCTGCAGGTCGGCGGAGGAGCCGATGGGGGCGGTCGGCAGGCCCGTGGCGTCGATCTTGACGATGGCGAGGTCCGTCATGGTGTCGATGCCGTAGACGGTGCCGGTGAAGGTGCGGTCATCGGCGAGGATGACCTTGATCTGACGCGCGCCCTCCACCACGTGGCGGTTGGTGAGGATCCAGCCGTTTGCGTTGAAGATGAAACCGGATCCGCTGCCGCCGCTGCCGAATCCGGCGCTGGTCTCGATGGTGACCACGGCCGGGGAGACCTTCTTGACGGCCGTGATGACCGCGGAGCTCTCGTCGAGGTGAACGTTGCTGACCACGGTCCCGCCCGACGTGGTCGTCGCCGGGGTCGCAGCCGAAGCGTTGTGGTCGAGCAGGTTCGAGACCGCGACTGCGCTGAGGGCGCCGGAGATCAGGCCCACGACGAGCGCGAGGACGAGGAACGGGACCCACCAGCCGCCGCGGCGCTCTGCGGCGCGAGCGGTGACCCGGGGCTCGGAGGAGGTGGGAGGCAGGTATGCGGACCCCTGGCTCGAGCCCGGGGTCTCGTCATCTGGCAGGTGCATCATGCGTGCAGGATGGCACGCGTTTCTGAGAATTCTCTGAGAGGAACGGCCCCTGCCGTGTCGTCCGCGCGAGGCCCCGGCGTCCGCGGCGTCGGCTCCGGATCGACGACGGCGCCGCTAGCCCAGGAGCAGGCTGATGCCCACGCCGGCGCCCACGACCACGATGATCGCTCGCAGGACCCCCTGCGGGATGCGACGGCCGAGCACCGCGCCGATCTGCCCGCCGCCGATGGCCCCCACGGCGATGAGGAGCGAGGCCTCCCAGGCCGGGCCCGGCACGTCGAGGACGAGCGGCAGCAGCACGAAGAGCAGGGCGGCGATCCCGTTGACGAGGACCGTCAGGACGTTCTTCAGGCCGTTGAGCCGCTGAAGGTCGTCCGGAAGCAGGATCGCCAGGATGGCGATCAGGATGACGCTCTGGGCCGCGCCGAAGTACCCGCCGTAGATCCCGGTCAGGTACACCCCGGCCATCAGCAGGACCGATGGCGGCGCACCGTGGACGTGGCGGTGGACCATGGCCCTGGCCAGCCACGGCTGCAGGGCGACGAGCGCGGAGGCCAGCAGGATGAGGTACGGGACGACGAGCTCGAAGGCGGACGCCGGCAGCACCAGGAGCAGGATGCCGCCGGTCAGCCCGCCCAGGGTGGCGGCCGCACCCAGCCTGATGACCCGCGACCGCTGACCGGTCAGCTCGCGCCGGTAGCCGATGGCGCCGCTCAGTGAACCCGGCACGAGCCCCACGGTGTTCGACACGTTCGCCACGATCGGCGAGTAGCCGAAGGCCAGCAGCGTAGGGAACGTGATAAGGGACCCGGACCCCACGATCGTGTTGACCGCGCTCGCGCCGAACCCGGCCGCGAGGATGGCGAGCGCCTCGGTGATCCCCACGACGAGCGTCGCTCAGATCCGGACGATCGACTGCAGGTCCCCGATGAGGACCGTGGCTCCGCCGTGCCGCACGACGCGGGGGAGCTCGTCGGCCAGGCGTCCCGGGACGACGAGCGGCAGCTCGACGTCGCGCGCGGAGCAGTGCTCCTCCAGGATGGCCAGGATTCCCGGGACGGCATCCTCCTCCGCGGCGATGAGCAGCGTGGCGTTCTGGATGCGCAGGAACCCGCCGACGGACGGGAGCATCGTCACCCGGTGGTCGGCCTTCTCCAGTGCCGAGATCACGCGCTCCGCATCGAGCTCGTGGACGATCGCGATCAGCAGCTTGCTCAATGTGTCGCCTCCCTGCTTCCCTCAGGCATGAGTCCGGGCCGCCACCGGCCGATCTCACGGGCGGGAGGGCCGGCGCGTTTCACGTGCCGGGGTGATCATCGCACCAGGAGGCGGCTCGCCATGACCTGCAGCGCGGTCCACACGACCGGAATCTTCTGCCGTCCTGGGTGTGGCGCGCGGCCGCGCCCGGAGAACGTGCGGCACGTCGAGGGTGCTCGCGACGCACTGTTCGCGGGATTCCGCCCCTGCCGCCGCTGCCGCCCGCTGGCCGACGCACGAGATCCCGCCTGGGCCGGGCGCGCGATCGCGCTGGTCGAGGCGGACCCGGCGCCGCGGCGGCAGGTCTGGCAGGTCGCGGAGGCGGCCGGCATCGGTGCTGCCGAGCTGGAGGGCTGGATGGAGAGCCGCCACCGCATGACCTTCGCCGCCTACCTGCGCGCCCGTCGCCTGACCGGCGTGCTCTCGGCCGCCCGCACCGCGAGACGTCGACGGCCGGGCCGGGACCGCGTCGTCACGACCCTCATCGACACGCCCCTGGGACCCATGCTCGCCGGTGCCACGGATGCCGGCGTCTGCCTCCTGGAGTTCACCGACCGTCCCATGCTTCCCACCGAGGTGGCGGCACTGTCCCGCCTGCGCGGGCGGCTGGTGGGAGGCGGCCACCGTCACCTCGACGCCCTGCGCCGCCAGCTCGGCGCGTACTTCGCCGGCTCCCGCGAGGAGTTCGACGTCCCGCTCGACACGCCGGGCTCCGCGTTCCAGCGAAGCATCTGGAGCGGCCTGCGCCGGATCGGCTTCGGCGCGACGCTGACCTACGCGGAGCTCGCGGCCGCCACCGGCCGGCCCGGCGCGGCACGTGCCGCGGGACGCGCGAACGGGAGCAACCGGGTGGCGATCGTGGTCCCCTGCCATCGGGTCGTCGCAACCGGCGGCGGCCTTGGCGGCTACGGGGGCGGCCTCGACCGCAAGCGCGCGCTGCTCGAGCTCGAAGCGCGGACGCAGGATCCGTCCCGGGCGGTCGGCCCGAGCTAGGGCTCGGGCCGCGTCACCGGCTCGCGGAGCTCCAGCTCCACGTCGCGCGGCAGCGCTCGCCGGAGCGCCTCGATCGCCTCCCGCATCGATCCCGCGTCGGGACCGGAGAGCCGCAGCGTCACGGAGACGCGGGCGGACGCCGCCTCGGCCGCGGACGGCGGCACTCCCCCGGCGGTCGCGGGAACGAACGGCCCGGGCTCCGCTGCGGCAGCGCGAACCGCCTGGTCACGGCGGATCGCCCACCCGCTTGCCAGCCCGGCCACCGCCGCGACGAGGAGGGCCGCGATCGGTATCGCCAGGTCACCGGCGACGTCGCTGGAGAGGCTCACCCCAAAGAGGGTTCCGAAGAGCCGGTAGAAGAGCACCCCCAGCCCACCAATGGCGGCCACCACGCTGACGCCGATGATGAGCAGCAGCGCCGCTCGCCGGATGGACGAACCGGCCTCCGACAGCGTGTCGCGCCTCCAGCGAGCCCCGATCCGGGCCCACCCCCACACGGAGACCACGCCTCCCAGGACGAATGCCGGCGTCGCGATCGCGGCCTGCTCGGAGAGCGGCGACGCGCCGCCCAGGATGGCGGGGCTCCCGAAGGCCGCCTCGATGGCGAGCGCGATGAGCCAGGCGCCGGACAGGCCGGCGATCGCGAGACCCAGCAGCGCGTGGCCGTAGGAGTCCAGCCGGGCCGCATGCGTGCTCCGCAGCGGCTCGGCGATCGACCGGACATCGGCCGCAAGCCACCCGCGATGCAGCCACCACGCGATCCCGAAGAGCACCGCGACCACCAGGGGCGTGGCGACCGTCTCCAGCAGCGTCTGGTCAAGTCCCGAGGTGGGGTCGAGGCCCAGCGCCTGGCGCAGGAGGGCGCTCGTCGCCCCGACCAGCCCGCCGATTGCCACGCCCGCGAGCACGACGAGCATCCCCGCGAAGTAGGCGAGCCGCAGGCGGGCAGGTCGTTCCCGGGGCATCCGCCCGCTCGTATCCGCGGCCAGGCTCGCGGCGTACCACCAGTGCCCGGTCCAGACGACTCCGCCGACGATGACGCCCGAGAGCGAGCTGGCGAGCGGGGAGGCCCACCACGGCGTGTCCGCAAACGAGGTCCGCTCCGGGCTCACCGCGGCCCGGATCCCCAGGTCGGCGAGGCCGCTCAGCGACGAAAGGAGCACGAGCAGCGAGACACCGATGGCGCCATAGAGGTACAGCCGCGGGAGCCAGGCGCCGGCGTCGGCAACCCGGCCGCGCCGCCAGTCGCCGAGCCGGACGAAGAGGTGATAGCCCCAGGCGGCGCCTGCGACGAGCAGCCCGGCAAGCTCGGTGGGCACGTCGCCGGTGTAGATGAGCGAGCTGGCGCCGGCGAGCGCATAGACGAGATGCGCGACGAGCTGGCTCAGATTCGCCGCCGCGATGCCAAGGAGCACGGCGAGCACGACCGCCAGGTACAGGCCACGGACCCATGAGCCGAGCTCGTCGTCGGTCTGCAGCCGGCCCGGCCGTACGCCCCGCTCCGCGAGGGTCCAGTGGATCAGCCACACCGGGAGGCCCACCGCGACGAGGGCCGCGCCGAGGGTCAGCTGCTCGCGGTTCGAGGTCGGGTCGCCGAAGAAGGAGTCAGTGCCCAGGCCCAGGTCCTGGAAGAGGACCCGCAGCAGGGTTGAGAGTCCCACCAGCAGCACCCCGAGGCTGATGCCGGAGAGCAGGTAGACGTAGATGCGACGCGCGTTGACCATGGCCCCCTCCTCAGATGCTCACCATCGGCACCACGCGGCGCCGGGGCTGGTCGTGCTCGAAGCTGCGGGCGGTCAGCGCGGCGCGGTGGTCGCCGGATCGCCACTGCTCCACCTGGGACAAGCGGCCCTCCTCCGCATTGCTTCCCGGGCGCCCGGCATCGATTGGGCGTGGGCGGAGTGTGGCCGAGCCGATGCCGGCTGTCCAGCACCGATCTGCGGGTAGAATCGAGGATCCGCACAGGGGCTCCGCGACCACGTATGACCCGCATCCTGCTGTACACCGGCAAGGGAGGCGTCGGCAAGACGAGCTGCGCCGCCGCCACCGCGCTCGCCTGCGCCGAGCGCGGATACCGCACGATCGTGCTCTCCACGGACATCGCCCACAGCCTCGGCGACGTGTTCGGCGTCGAGCTGGGCCCCGAGCCGAGCCAGATCGCACCGAACCTGTGGGGGCAGGAATCGGAGGTCTTCCACAACGTGGCGCGCTACTGGGGCCGGATCCAGGAGTACGCCTCCAGCGTGCTGCGCTGGCGGGGCCTGGACGACGTCATGGCGGAGGAGCTGACGGTCCTGCCCGGGATGGACGAGGTGGGCAGCCTGCTGTGGATCGCGGATCACCACGATTCGGGGCAGTACGACGTCATCGTGGTCGACGCCGCGCCGACCGGCGAGACGCTTCGGCTCCTCTCGCTGCCGGAGGCGGTCAGCTGGTGGATGGAGAAGGTGGAGCCCATCGGCCGCCGCATCAGCCGGCTCACCGGCCCGCTCGTCCAGCGCGTGGTCGGGATTCCCATGCCCGACGACGCGGTATTCGACGCCGGCGAGGAGCTCTTCGGGCGGCTCGAGCACATGCACGACCTCCTTGCCGATGCCGAGAAGACCTCGATCCGGGTGGTCCTGACCCTCGAATCGGTGGTCGTCAAGGAGGCGCAGCGCGCATTCACCTACTTTCACCTCTACGACTACCCCACCGACCTCGTCATCGCCAACCGCATCCTGCCCGACGCGGTGGGGAGCTACTTCCGGGGCTGGTACGACGCGCAGCGCGCGAACCAGCCGATCGTGGAGCAGACGTTCGCACCCATCCCCGTCTTCCCGGCGCCCTATTTCGAACAGGAGGTCGTGGGCGCCGAGCGCCTCCGCGAGCTGGCGGAGGCCATCTACCACGGCAACGACCCGACCGAGCACTTCTATCGCGGACGGCCGTACTCCGTGGTCCGCGAGGACGGCCAGTTCGTCCTCTCGCTGGAGCTGCCGTTCACCATGAAGGACGAGATCTCGCTGTCGCGGCACGCGGACGAGCTGGTCCTGGACGTGGGCACGTGGCGGCGGAACCTCGTCCTGCCGCGCGCCCTGATCGGTGCGGAGGCGCTCGGCGCCCACTTCGAAGATCATGTGCTGAAGATCCGGTTCAAGGCCCCCGCCCGCGCTGCGGGCGAATCGAGCAGGAGGTGACGTGAGATGGCCGATGACCAGCGGAACCAGGAACTCGAGCAGCGCGTCGCGACGCTGGAACGGCGCCTGGCGCGGCGCCAGCGTCGCGCCGGGATGGAGTCGGCGATCGTGGCGCTGATGCACAACCTCTTCCCGGCCGAGGCCCGGGTGCACATGAGGGCCGCGGGCCGCGAGCAGCTTCTGGCCGCACGTTCCTACCTCGACCACTGGATCGGCAAGCTCGACGCGGAGGAGAATGGGCGCGACGCCCCGCGCGAGACGATCGACATCAGCTGAGCCTCACCCGGCGCGGGGGCGTCGAGGGAGGGATTCGAAGATGATCGGGGGAACCGGCGCTCGCCACCCCGGACTGCGGGCCGCCATCGGCCTTGCGCTGCTGCTGGCGAGTGCCGCCTTCGTCGCCGGCAGCCGGCTCGTCGACGTGGTCACCGGATATGAGCGCTTCGCCTTCGGATTCGTTCTCGGCGGCCTGCAGGACGCCCAGCCGTTTCTGGTGCTCGCCGCGGTCCTGCTCGCGGGCGCTGCGCTGGGCGCCCGGCACCGGATCATCCTGGTCGGCGCGACGCTCTGGGCCATCGGTGCCCTGGCCTCGCAGGCGCTCCTCCTGTGGTTCCAGGCCGCGGACGCGGGCATGATCCTGAGCGGCGACCCGGCCCTGCTGGTCACCTACCAGGACGCCAACCTCGTCGCGAATACGGTCGCAGTCGCAGGCACCTTCGGCCTCGCCTGGGGAGTCGGACGCCCGTCGTGGCGTCCCGCGTCCGGGCGCCACTCGCCGGGCAGGGCACGCGTCGCCGCGCTGGCCGTGGTCGGCGCCGCGGCGGTGGCTGCCACCGCGAGCGTCGCGCCCTTCGCCTTTGCGCCGCCGGAGATCAACCCGGCGATCTTCGCGGCCTTCATCGTGGTGGCCATGCTCGGCGTGGCCGCGAGCGAGATGACCGCACTCGTCGCGCTCGCCGTCGCGAAGCCCGGCCCGCCGCTCGACTGGCGCTGGCCGGTGGGGATCGGGTTCGGCATCGCGCTGCTCGCCGGCGCCGTCACCGGCTGGAGCAGCATCGCCTCGGCGGGCGGGGCATTCGGCGCCTGGTGGTGGACATGGCTGCGAGGCGCACAGGTGTGCGGTGGGCTGCTGGCGGCCGCCGGCTTCGCCATCGCTGCCGCCGTCCGCTGGCCGGCCAGGGAGGGGCCCTCCACCTCGCCGGGCCCCGGAGACCTCCCCGCCATCGGCTCCTGAGCCCTCATCCGCCTGCTCGCCTCGACCCGGCATCTGCGACCTTGGCACCCCGAGGAGGGGGCGAACGGCACTGGGGCTCGCCCGGCACGGAACCCGATCCTGCCTCCATCGGCTCGTGGGCCGGACAGCGGCGCGGACCGGGTTGCGGAGGTGAGAACCATGCGGGGTGACAGGATTGCATTCGCCGGCGGCGCGGCGTCGTTCGCGGCACTCGTCTGGACCAGGCCGTGGCGATACCGGCCATGTCCCAGCGAGCTGCTGGACGGGCTACTCCCCGACTACGAGTTCCGCGACACGATCTGCCTGGAGGTGCCGGCCGAGCCTGGGCCGGTGATGCACGCGATCCGCGAGCTGCGCCTGCGGGACATGCGGATGGCGTGGCTCCTGGGTGCCGTCCGCTACCTTCCCGCCACGCTCACCGGTCACGCGCCCGTGGCCGATCCGGAGCAGCCGTTCCTTGCCCTCATGCGCAGCAGCACGCAGACGATCATCCTGGGGGAGGAGCCGGAGGAGATCGCCCTGGGCACGGTGGCGCGACTCCACGATCCGACCGACCAGGAGCCCCAGCCGCTCAGCGGGGCCCGTGGCTTCCGCGAGTTCAACACCCGCGGCTTCGAGAAGCTGGCCATGAGCCTCCGCGTCACCCGGCTGGGCCCGTCGCGCTCCCGCATCACCATCGAGCAGCGCGTCCACGCCATCGGTCCCACGACCCGCGTGCTGTTCGGCCTCTACTGGCTGACGATCAAGCCGACCGGTGCCTTCGTCGGCTGGCACATGCTGCGCGCCATCCGGCGCCTTGCCGTCCAGCCCGCGGCCGCAGCGGGCGGCGCCGTGGAGCCGGAGGACTCGCCCGAGGTGCGCGAGCTGATGCGCGAGGTGGAGGCGACCTTCGCCTAACCCCGGTCCGCGAGCACGGGGAGGAGGTGGCGGACCACCGCGGCGCTGTTCGCGGACGCCACCTCCAGGAAGCGCGCGAAGTCCGGTGGCGAGGGCGCCCGCTCCCCGGCGAGATCGCTCAATGCGCGGATCACCAGGTGACGCGTCCCGAGCTGCTCGGCGACCTGTGCCAGCGCCGCGCCCTCCATCTCGACCGCCCGCCCGCCGAGCTCCGTCTGCAGCCGATGCCGCACGGCAACGGAGTTCACGAAGACGTCACCGGTGAGGATCAGGCCCGACACCACGCGCGGGCGATGCCCGTCGACCGGTTCGAGCTGCAGCCCGCCGAGCCGCTCCATGACGGTCGCCAGGAGCGCCGGGTCGGTGGGGAATCCCAGCCGGTCGGTCGGGTTGAAGAAGGGAAGGTGGCCCGCCTGGTAGACCGCCAGGCCGCCCGGCTCCGCCACGCCCGCGTCGTGCTGGATGAGGCGCTCGGCCACCACCACGTCCCCCACGCGGAGGGTGGGGTCCAGGCCGCCGGCGACCCCGGTGAAGACGACGAGCTCCGGCTCCACCGCGGCGAGCAGCAGGGCCGCCGACGCCGCCATGGCCACCTTCCCGATCCCGGACTCGGCGAGGACGACCTCCTGGCCGTCAAGGATGCCGTGCCAGGCCAGGACGTCCCCGGCGATACGCAGCTCCTCCGGCCGGTCGATGGCGGCGCGGAGGGCGGCCAGCTCCTGGGGGAGCGCGGAGATGATCGCAACCGGCACGGCCATGCGCTCATTCTGCCGCACCCACCGGGCGGCCTCGCGCACGGTTTGACGATCGTCTGATACCCTCCACCGTCCGTGACACGCCCCGTGATCCTCGCCGAGGGACTCGAGAAGCATTTCGGCAGCACCCATGCGCTCCGCGGCCTTGACCTCCAGGTGGCCGAGGGATCGATCCTGGGCGTCCTCGGCCCCAACGGGGCGGGCAAGACGACCGCGGTCCGCATCCTCACCACCCTGATCAAGGCCGATGCCGGGCACGCCGAGGTGGCGGGCATCGACGTGAGGCGCCACCCCGGCGAGGTCCGCGCGCGCATCGGCCTGGCCGGCCAGTACGCCGCGCTCGACGAGCTCCTCACCGGCCGCGAGAACCTGGAGATGATCGGGCGCCTCTTCCGGCTGCCGTCGGGTACGGCGCGGCAGCGCGCCGGAGAGCTGCTCGAGCGCTTCGACCTGGTGGACGCCGCGGACCGGATCGTGAAGACCTATTCGGGCGGGATGCGCCGCCGCCTGGATCTTGCCGGCGCGCTCGTCGCGCGGCCGCCGGTCCTCTTCCTGGACGAGCCCACCACGGGCCTCGACCCGCGGAGCCGGCTGGCCATGTGGGATCTCATCGCCGAGCTGGCGAAGGGCGGCGCCACGCTGCTCATGACGACCCAGTACCTGGAGGAGGCGGATCGCCTCGCCGACGACATTGCGGTCATTGACCACGGGAGGGTCATTGCCCGCGGCACCGCGGACGAGCTGAAGCGTCAGAGCGGTGGGGAGCGCCTGGAGGTCGTGGTGAGCGAGAACGCCGACCTGGAGCGGGCCGCCGCCGTCCTGCACACCCTGGCCGGCGAGCCGGCGATCGTTGACGCGGAGGTGCGGCACGTCAGCGTCCCGGTGCGCTCCCACGGCGGGCTGCTGACCCGGGCCGTTCGGGAGCTCGACGCCGCAGGCGTCTCGGTGGACGACATCGGCTTCCGACGCCCGACCCTCGACCAGGTCTTCCTGGGCCTCACCGGGGAGTCGATCGGCGACGGCGCCGCTGCGCCCGCGGAAGAGGAGCCGGCGCCATGAGCGTGCGCTGGTGGCTCGCCGACTCGTTCGAGATGGTGAAGCGCAACCTGCGCCACATCCGGCGCACTCCCGAGCTGCTCCTGGACGTGACGGTCCAGCCGATCATGTTCGTGCTGCTCTTCCGGTACGTCTTCGGCGGCGCGATCGCGGTGCAGGGCACGACCTACGTGAACTACCTGATGGCGGGGATCTTCGTCCAGACCATCGTGTTCGCCGCCATCGGGACCGGGATCCTGCTGGCCAACGACCTGTCGAAGGGCATGATCGAGCGCTTCCGGTCGCTGCCCATGTCGCAGTCCGCGGTCATCACCGGCCGCACCTTCACCGACCTGCTGCGCGGGATGCTGGCCATCGCGATCATGAGCGTCGTGGGCCTGGCGGTCGGCTTCCGGCCCGAGGGCACGGTCGCCCATTTCGCGGGAGCCACCGCCCTGCTCCTCTTCTTCGGCTTCGCGCTGGCCTGGATCGGAGTGGCCGCCGGCGCCTTCGTGCGCACCCCGGAGGCGGTGCAGGGGCTCATCTTCCTGCTCGTCTTCCCGCTGACCTTCGCGAGCAGCGCCTTCGTGCCCACGAACACCATGCCGTCGTGGCTCCAGGCGTTTGCCGACAACCAGCCCATGACGCTGACCATCAACGTCGTCCGCAGCCTCATCCTGGGAGGCAACGGCGGACCGGACCTGGTCCCCGCCCTCGCCTGGTGCGCCGGCCTGCTCATCGTCTTCTTCCCGATCGCCCTCTTCCTCTACCAGCGCCGAACCACCCAGTAGGGGCGAGGCTGCAGGGCCGCGAGACCGGCCGATCAGGCGGGCAACGCCTCCGGAGCCGATGGAGCACCTTCCGCGGGACTGCTCACCGCCGACGCACGGCGCTCCGCTCGTTCGCGCAGCCCGAGCAGCTGGCGCCTGACCATCACGAAGACGCCGAAGCCCAGGAGCGGCATCGTGAAGCGCATCCACGGCTGCTCCTCGCCGCCGTACCAGACTCGCACGCGCTCCACGAGGCGGGTCCGATCGCCGTCGAGCGGCTCGAGGACGAAGGCCCAGCTCGCTGCGAACTCACCGGGCTGGGCCATGCTCATCGCCGCGCCGGTAGCCTCGACGTTCGCCGATGCCCGCTCGACGCCTGCCGCCTCGGCAGCCGCCAGCTGCGACCGGACGAGCGCGCTGTCGATGAACACGACGAGCGCGCGCTCCGGCTCGAGCACCCGGACCTCGAACCCGCCGCCGGGGTGGGTCGGCAGGATGTCGCCCACCGCGAGCTGCTGGAGCTCGGGCAGGATCTCGCTCGCGCTCGGCACGCCCATGTCGATCTGGTCGTAGCTGTACCAGCCGCCGCGGCCGTATCCCATCTGAACCAGCCAGGGCCAGACCGCGGCGGGCGGCGCGTCGATCGTGATGCCGTGCGTCTCCGATCCGGCGGCATGGGCCACGAGGTCGTCGCCGGGGTACGTCGCGTCCGCCTCTTCCGGCACGACGCCCCAGGCGGCGCGCCATCGGTCGAGCGCCCGCGCGGCGAGCACTCCCGTCACCCCAAGCCCGGCCAGGACCACGATCAGCTTGCGCATCTTCCGAGAACCCTCCCATACCTTGCCGATGCCGCCTCCGACGCGTCACCGCTCCCGCACAGCCTCGCCCCTGGCCGGCCCCGCGCGCAAGGGCCATTGCGCGGCGGTTGCGCGGCGGTTGCGCGGCGGTTGCGCGCCGGCTGGACCGGAGTACGCTGCCGCGCGGATGGCAGGCACGGAACCTCGCAGGACCTCCGCGCGTCTGGCTGGCATGACGCGACGGATCGCCGCGCTCGCCGCCATCGGTCTTCTGCTCGTGCTCGCTGCCTGCCGGGGGGTCGGCGGCGGCAGCGGGCAGACCCTCTCCCTGGACGGGACCTGGCAGCTCGTGAGCGGCACACACCAGGATGTCGCCATCCCGCTCGTGACCGGCCGCGAGGTGACGCTGGTGATCGACGGCGACCGGGTCGGCGGCCGGGTATGCAACCTGTACTCCGGCACCATTGCCGTCTCGGGCAGCAGCGTGACGCTGGGCAGCCTGGCGATGACCGACATGGGCTGCGACGAGCCGCTGATGACGCTCGAGACTGCCTATCATGCCGCCCTCGCCGCCGTCGACACCGCCGGGCTGAACGGCGATGTCCTGACCCTGACCGGGCCGCGGGTGGAGCTTCGCTTCAGCCGGGTGCCTCCCGTGGCGGACGCCGCGCTGGTCGGGACGACATGGCAGCTCGACTCGCTGATCAGCGGAGATGCCGCCTCCTCCGTGGCGGACGAGCCGGCGATCCTGGTCTTCGCGCAGGACGGGACCCTGGACCGGTTCGACCGGCTGCCGCGACTTCGCCGGGACCTACCGGCGCTCCGGCGACCGGGTCACCGTGCAGGACCTCGTTCCCGGCATGCACCTCTGCACCACGACCCTCGCCGGCCAGGACCGGCAGGTGCTCGATGTGCTCGGAGCCGGGTTCAGCGCCTCGGTGACCGGCACCAGCCTGACCCTGCGCGCCGATGACGGCACGGGCCTCGTCTACCGGATCCCGAATGCGCGTGACAGCGGAGCCCCCGGCGCCAGCCCGGCAGCAACTCCCCCGTCAGCCACGCCGTCTCCGACCGTTGCCGACCCGGACCCCATCGATCCTCCCGTTCGGCCCTCCGGGGCGCTCGAACCGCTCCCGCCCATCGTCACCGTCGACGGGATCGCCGGCCGCATCGTCAGCTGGTGCGGTCCGAACGCCGACGCGGACGGCGCCCTCGATGCAGCTCCGAACCCGCTTGTCACGAATCCGACCCGGCTGGCGCTCCCCGCCACCGCGGCAGCCCCGGAGGTACAGGTGATGGCCTCCGACAGCACCGTCGCCACGGTATCGGTGGATGGCGCAGGACGCATCGGTCCCATTCCGCCGGGATCCTGGCAGTACCTCCTCGTGTCGGTGCAGCTCAGCTACGGCGGCAACGCCGCCTACGCCTGGTCGCTGGCGCGGTAGGTCGTCAGCCCCCGGGAGCCAGGTCCAGCGCCCAGTCGTTGCCTCGCATCGGCCTGCCGGGCGGGTACTCGAACTCCAGCACACCGAGCAGCGTGAAGCCCGCCCTGCGGCAGATGGCGTTCGACGGCCCGTTGTCCACGTCGGGGTAGGCGTGGATGGACCGATGCCGCCCCGCCCGCCGTGCCTCCTCCACCAGCAGGCGCGTCGCCGCCGTCGCGATCCCGCGTCCCTGGAACTCGGGGAGGACCAGCCAGCCGGTCTCCCACACCGTCTCGTCCCCGGACGGCCGCTCCCAGTAGCCGATGGACCCCGCCGCCCGGGCGCCGGGGTCGGCGGTGATGACGAACATCCGCCCCGCGTCTCCTTCGTTCATGGCGACGTAGCGGCGGTGGCGCTCGCGGATCTTCTCCGGCGGCTCCGGGCCGCCCAGGTGCTCCATCATCTCCGGATCGCCGAGAAGCCGGTGGAGGAGCCAGGCATCCTCGCCCGACCAGGGGCGGAGGGCGACGCCGGTGGCCGGCACGTTCATCGGCGAAGTATCGCGCAGGAGCGTGGACCATCCGCGGCCGGGCAGACGAAAGGGCGTCCGTTTCGAGGACGCCCTTTCGCGTTGGAGGACGAGAGTGGATGGGAGATCCGCTCACACCTCATGGTGCACCCGCTTGGTAAAGGAACGGCAAAGGACGGGTGAAACCTGCCTCACCTCTCAGTCTGCGGCGGCCGAGACCCGGCGCGGCCGCGCGGCCCGGACCGGGATGCCGGTGGGCGCAACGGGGCTGGCTGCCGTACGCTGCGCCCGCATGGATCACCTCCGCGTCGCCGGCCTCACCTGCTACCCGGTGAAGTCCTGCCGTGGCATTCCCCTCGAGCAGGCCGATGTCGGCCGGATGGGCATCCGCTACGACCGCCAGTGGATGGTGGTCGACGAGCGCGGCATGTTCACGGCCCAGCGAGCCGATTCCGGGCGAGGCGTGGCCGCGCGTTCCCTCGTCTTCGTGGAGCCTTCCATCGACGGCGATCACCTGGTCCTGCGGGCTCCGGGCATGCCGGCTCTCGCGCTGCCGCTCGCCGGCGGCGAGGGCGAGCCAGTCCCGGTCCGCATCTGGGACAGCGCCACCCTGGCCCTCGACCAGGGCCCGGCGGCGAGCGCCTGGTTCTCCGAGTACCTGTCGCGGGAACGGCCGGGCCGCTACCGCCTTGTCCGCATGCCCGACGACGGGGATCGGCGCGCGAATCGCGGGACGGGGCAGCTGGCCTTCGCGGACGGCTATCCCTTCATGGTCGTCTCGACCGCCTCGCTGGCGGACCTCAATTCCCGGATGCACGCGCCGCTGCCGATGGAACGCTTCCGGCCGTCGCTCGTCATCGAGGCGGCCGAGCCGTACGCGGAGGATCGCATGGCTCGAATCCGGATCGGGAGCGTGGAGCTGACCGGCACCACGCGCTGCGTCCGCTGCCCGATCCCGACCTTCGACCAGCGCACCGGGGAGCGCGGAAAGGAGCCGTTGCGAACGCTTGCCACGTACCGGCGCACGGAACGCGGCGTCGTCTTCGGTCGCAACTTCAACCACGCCGGCACGGGCTCGCTCGCTCTCGGCGATCGCGTCGAGGTGATCGCCTGGCACGATCCGGCGCAGCCGGCTCCCTGAGGACTGGCACGGGGGCCGCCGACCGCCATCGGCACCGTCGAGATGCAGCAACTGTTGGCGTGCATCTTGCTGCCCCGGGGCTGCGTCCACTGCGCCACCCGAGTGGCGGGACACACACGGAGGGCTCCCGCTGGCCACCTTCCTCATCGCACGTTCCGTGGAGCGCGAGCTCATCGACCGCCCGGACCTCGACACCGATGAGCTCGAGACGAACCTCCGCGAGATGGCCTTCCTCAACCGGCTGCCCGGCGGGGTCGGCACCAGCCTGCGCGTCGTGCGCGGGCTCCTGGCCGGGGCCCCGGACCCGAGCGTCCTCGACGTGGGAACAGGGTCGGGGGACTTCGCCCGCCGCATGGCGCGCTCCGCGCGGGTGATCGCGGCGGAGCTGCACCCCCGAGTCCTCGCCGTCGCCCGCCGCGAGCTCGCCTCCGTCGCGGCCGTGCGGGTCATCGAGGCCGACGCCCGGGCCCTCCCGCTTCCCGATGGCGCGGTCGACGTCGCCCATGCGTCCCTGCTGCTGCACCACCTTGACCCGGACGACGCCTGCGCAGCCCTCGCGGAGCTGCGGCGGGTGGCGAGGCGCGCCGTCGTCGTCAACGACCTGCATCGCGGGCTCCTCCCCTATCTGGGCACTGCCGCCGCGGTCCTGGCCCTGACCCGCGGCCGCTACACGCGCCACGACGGGATCGTTTCCGCACGACGCGCGTACACGCTGGCGGAGCTGGATGCCGTCGCGGCGCAAGCGGGCATGCACCCCGCCTGGCGCTCGTGGCCGCTCTGGCCCCGGGTCACGACGGTGTATCGACGGCACGGACCGCGCGGCCCGGGAGCCGCCGACGAGGCGGGCGATGACTGAGGAGCTTCCCGTGGACGGCCTGCTCGACCGCCTCCGCTGCGAGGTCCTGGTGGTCGGCGGAGGTCCCGCCGGGGCCGCGGTCGCCGCGGGTCTCGCCCTTCGCGGGCGGGACGTCCTGCTCGTCGAGGCGCACCACCACCCGCGCTCCAAGGCGTGCGCCGAGTACGCCAGCCCCCGCATCGCGGAGGAGCTCGCCAGCCTGGGTCTCGCGCCCGCCGCCTGGCAGCGTCACGCGGTGCCCGTCACGGGCATGCACGTGATCCGGGGCGAGGCGCGGGTGGCGATCACCTACAGCGACGAGCTCGGTGAGCGGACCGCCTGGGGGCTGGACCGGCTCATGTTCGACGCCGATCTGGCTGCGCACGCCGTCCGCCTCGGCGTTCGGCTCCTCGAGGGCACGACCTTCGAGGAGCTGCGTCGGGTGGACGGACGCGTCTCCGGCGCGATCCTGCGGACGACGAGCGGGCGCATCGCGGTCGACTGCCGTTGGCTCATCGGCGCGGACGGCGCGCGCTCGCGGGTCGCACGGCGTCTCGGCGTGCAGCGACCGGTTCGCGCACCGCGACGCCTGGGGCTCGTCGCCCACTACACGGGGGTCGCGGAGGTCCGGGACCACGGCGAGATGCACGTGGGTTCCGACTGGTACGTGGGCCTCGCTCCTCTCCCGGGCGATCGGCTGAACGTGGGAATGGCCCTGCCCATGCGGGGTGGAGTGCCGGCGGGCGAGCGATTCGAGGCGGCGATCGCGGGGCTCCCCGCCGTGGCCGAACGACTGTCCGGTGCGCGCCGGATGAGTCCCATCCGTGGCGCCGCGCCCATCGGCTGCCGCGTCTCCGACGTCGCCGGTCCGGGATGGCTGCTCGTCGGCGACGCAGCCGGCTTCATCGACCCGTTCACCGGCGAGGGGATCTACAGGGCGCTTCGCTCGGCCCGCGCGGCTGCCCAGTCGCTCGCCGCCCCGGCGGTCGAGGTGCCGGCGTGGTACCGCGCCGAGCGGCGGTCGGTCTTCGGCACCAAGGACCGGCTCACCTGGCTCGTCCAGGGCATGCTGGCCGCCGGCCCCGTGATGGGGTACGCCCTCCGGCGCCTGGGCTCGCGCGCAGAGCAGGCCCGGCTGCTCGGCGCAGCGCTGGGCGACTGCCGGCCGGCCGCCGACGCCCTCTCGCCGCGCTTCCTCCTGGGCGTGCTGCGACCGTGAGGAGCCGGGTGGCCATCCGCGTCGCGGCGCCCTGGCAGCGCGTGCTGCCCATCGCCGCGCAGGTGGAGCGCTGGCCCGGGCTGCTGCCGCACTACCGCTATGTTCGGCGCATCCCCGACACCTCCGCACCCGCCGTCCCGGCCAACGCTGCCCCGCGCGGCGCCTCCCTTCGTCGCTACGCCATGGGCGCACGTCGCGGTCCCATCCCGGTCCGCTGGGAGGCGGTCGAGGAGGTGGCCACCGACGCCCGACGCATCGAGTTCCGGCACACCGGCGGCGTCACCCGTGGCATGCGCGCGGTCTGGCGCTTCGAGCCCGTGGACGGCGGCTGCGAGGCGAGCATCGAGCACGAGCTTACGCTGCGCTGGCCGCTCATCGGCCGCTTCGCGGCGGAGTGGATCATCGGTCCGGGCTTCATCGACCCCATCGCCATGCGGACGCTGCGACGGGTGAAGGCACTCGCCGAGGCGGCCAGCGTGGAGCCTCCCCGGTGACCCCGCCGGGCGCGAGCGGCACCGCGCCGCGGGCGAACCCCTGGAGCGGGTCTCCCCGTCGGGTTGCCGTGACCGGCATCGGGGCCATCACGCCCATCGGCCATGGCGGGGACGGGTTGTGGGCGGGGGTGCTGGCCAACCGTTCGGCGGTGCGGCGCATCGACCGGTTCGACGCCAGCGGACTGCCCTCGCAGGTCGCTGCCCAGGTGGACGACTTCCGCGCGACCGACCACCTCGATCCACGGCGCGCCCGGCGGCTCGACCGCTTCAGCCAGCTGTCCGTGGCGGCGGCACGGATGGCAATCACGGCGTGCTGCCTCTCGCGCGCGGATCATTCCGACGGACGGACCGGGGTCTGGATCGGCTCCGCGCTGGGGGGCGTCGCGTTCGGCGAGGAGCAGCACAGCACCTACCTGCGGCGCGGCCCGCGCGCCGTGGCTCCCACCCTGGCGACAGCCATCTTCGGCGGTGCGGGGGCGAGCAACGTCGCCATCGACCTGGGGATCCGGGGGCCGGCCATCGGCAACGCGAACTCGTGCGCCTCGGGGGCGACCGCCATCGGGCAGGCATTCCAGGCCGTCCGCGCCGGGATCGTGGACGTGGCCCTGGCCGGGGGTGCGGAGGCACCCCTCGCGCCACTGTGCGTGGGCTCCTTCGCCGCCATCGGCGTCCTCTCCCGACGCAACCACGACCCGGGCACCGCCTCGCGCCCGTTCGACGTCGACCGCGACGGCTTCGTCATCGCCGAGGGCGCCGCCGTTCTCGTCCTGGAGGCCTGGGAGTCGGCGCTGCGGCGCAACGCGCCGATCCTGGGGGAGATCGTGGGCTTTGGCGCGTCCGTGGACGGCTACCACCTCACCGCCCCGCTTCCCTCCGGCGAGGCCGCCGCGGCGGCGGTGACGACCGCCCTCGACGACGGCGGGGTGCGCGCCGACGAGATCGGCTACGTCAACGCCCACGCGTCATCGACGGTGCTGAACGAGCTGGCGGAGGCGAACGCGCTCCACCTGGCCCTGGGCGAACATGCCGGGCGCGTGCCCGTCTCCGGGACGAAAGGGCTCCATGGCCATGCCCTGGGCGCCACCGGGGCCATCGAGGCGGCCATCACCGTGCTGGCGCTCCACCACGGCCTGCTGCCGGGCACCTGCAACCTGTCCCATCAGGACCCCCGCTGCAAGCTGAACGTCCTGGCCGGACCGATGGCGGCGCGGCCGGAGGCCGCCCTCTCGACCTCCTTCGGCTTCGGGGGAATGAACGCCGCGCTCGTCTTCCGCGCGCCACGCGCCTGATCGCCCACCTCACGGCCCCATGGGATGGGGGCCGTCCGGACCTTGACTGGCACCCCCCACGCCCGAAGGATGCGCGAATGGGTGGGAGGACCCTTCGCGCGGCGGCCATCGGGCTCATCGTGGTCCTGGCCGGCTGCAGCCTGCTGACCGATGCCGGCGACCCCGCGACCTGGCTCCCGGCGAACGTCGACGGTCGCCGGATCAGCTATGCGACCCACCGCGCGGCCGCCTTCGAGACGCGACCCGTCTGCGACTGCAACGCCGTCATCACCGCCGCGGGCGGACGCCCGGCGCAGGCCACGGTCACGCGCGGGAGCTACGGCAGCGACCTCCTCGTCATGGCCATCCGGGCCGACGGCGTGGATCCCGGCGATATGCTCGATCCGATGCTCACCGTCGGCCAGCTCGAGGCCCGCGGCCGGACGGAGACCTCCGTGGACGGGCGGAAGGTCATCGTCGTGGACCTGCCGTCGTACGCATCGGGCAAGGCGTATCTCGCCACCGATCGCGGCGCCCTCGTCCTCATCCATGCCAGCTCCGACGAGATCGCCTTCGCGTACGTGCGCGCGCTGCCGTAATCGGGCCGCTCGAACATCCGCTGGTCTCACGCCTTGACGGCGGTCGGATGCTGCTTCACCCTCCCACGATGGTCGCGGACGAGGAGCTGCTCGAGCTCGCCATCGAACAGGCGCGCACCGGGCGGGACGAGGGCGGGGTCCCCATCGGCGCGGTGCTGGTGGACGCGGACGGCACGGTGCTGGGCGCCGGCCACAACCGAAGGGTCCAGCACAACAGCGCCATCCGCCACGGCGAGACCGATGCGCTGGAGAACGCCGGCCGGCTCCCGGCATCGGTCTACCGACGATCGACCATGGTGACGACCCTCTCGCCGTGCGACATGTGCACCGGCGCGATCCTGCTGTACGGGATCCCGCGGGTCGTCATCGGCGAGCACCGGACGTTCATGGGCGGGGAGGAGCTGCTCCGCTCGCGCGGCGTGGAGGTCGTGAACCTCGACTCGGACGAGTGCGTGGCGTTGATGGGCGAGTTCATCGCCGCGCACCCGGAGATCTGGAACGAAGACATCGGCGAGGAGTAGCCGGTGGCGCATGGCTCGGGTTGCCTCGCGGCGTCCCGGCCTCCGTCGGCCCTCAGCTCTGCGCCGGACGCCGGTTCAGGAATCCGGGCCGCCACGTCCCCCGCGAGCGGGCCACCAGCACGCCGCCGATGCAGAGCACGCCGCCCACCACGGCCAGCGGCGGCACCACCTCCCCGAGGAGGATCCAGCCCATGCCGATGGCCAGCACCGGCACCACGTACGTCGTGGAGCCCAGCACCCCGGACCGCGTCCGCGAGAGCGCGAAGGACCAGGTGGTGAAGGCAACCGCCGTCGGGAAGAGGCCCAGGTAGACGAGCCACGCAATGGAGGACGGGCCGGCATCGGCCAGGTTGGAGGCAAGCTGGGGAGCGAACGGCAGGCAGGCGACGGCGCCCGAGAGGCAGGCGATGAACGTGACCTGCAGCGCCGAGACGTGGTGGAGGACCGGCTTCTGGAGGGTCACGCCCACGGCGTAGGCCACCGCCGCCAGGACGCACAGCAGCACGCCCCAGCCAACGCTCTGGCTCCCCCCGTTCGAGGTTGCCAGACCGATGACGACCGCGCCGGCCAGCGCGATGCCGCACCCGGCAAAGAGCCGTGCCGACCATCCCTCGCCCAGGAAGAGCCCGGCCAGGGTGGCCACGAAGATGGGCCCGGTACCCACCAGCATCGCCGCGGTCCCCGCGTCGACGGTCCGTTCGGCGGTGTTGAGGGCAACCGCGTAGATGGCGAACCAGGTCAAGCCGGAACCGATCGCAAGCGCCAGATGCCGCCGGCTCATGGCACCGCGCGCCCGGGGCTGCGTGGCAAGCAGCGCTCCGAGCGCCAGCGAGCCGACCGCCAGGCGGCCGAGGGCCAGCGCCCCGGGATCGATGTCGTCGGCAACGGCCCGGATGCCCACGAACGCAGATGCCCACAGGAGCATCGAGGCCGCCATGGCGGCCAGGACCAGCGGATCGGTGCGGGAGGAGTTCGCGGGGTTCGAGGTCATGTCGCGGGGGCTCATGCGCATGGAACGCCCCAACCCTGCGCCGCGTGAGATGACACCTCGCGTCAGGTTCCGCTCAGGATCCCGGCGTGACCGCCCAGAACCATTGTGCGGTCCCGCCCGTGGTCGCGGTGCTGTCCCCGCTCGCCATGACGAGGATGCGATGGGCTTCGATCCAGGCCGCGCCCATCCGGACGCACGTCTCCTGTCCGCAGTCGATGATCGGCGCGTTGGCTGGATCGGTGAACGCAAGCCGTGCCCAATCGACCCCGTCGGTGGTGGCCCACGCTGCCAGGACGGAACCCTCCGGCGCGGAGCTGAAGGCGACGGCGCGGACGCCATCGGAGGTCAGCGTCGGGAACAGTCCGGCACGGACGGGCCACGTCGCGTCACGGGCGATGGACCAGGTTCGACCGTCAGCCGACGTCCAGCTCGTCATCTTCCCGTCGTAGAAGTCCGCGGTGCTGTTGATGCCGACCGCGAGGAGCCCGGCGCGAACGGCCACGACCTGGCCCAGCCCCGCCCCGGCGACCTCGCTGCCCTCAACCCCTGCCTCCGTCCAGTGGACCCCATCCGCGGAGATCCACGCAGCCGGCCGGCCGACGCCGGGCGGTGACTGTGACTCCATGACCGCCTCGGAGAAGTGATCGGGCTGTCCGTCGCGACCCACGATCGCGAAACCGCCGGCATAGGCAATTGCGTCGTTCGCGATGGCCTGCTCCGTGACCGGGAGGGTGGCACGGGTCCAGTTCGATCCGTCCGGCGAGAAGAGCACGATCGGATCGGTGCCGAGGCGCAGGGCCAGGACCCCTTGGGGCCCGGAGAGCAGCCTCGAGACTCCCATCCCCCGCAGGGCGCTGTCCCAGGTCGGGCTGTGCAGCTGGGTCCAGCTCCGTCCGTCGGACGATACCCAAAGGAGCGGAGCGAAGTCGGGCTTCTCTCCCGGCCCGTTCATGACCGCGTTCCCCACTGCGAGGAGGCCGTCCCCAGCGCGGACGATGTGGTCCGCGATCACGTTGCCGTCAGGCGTCGCCTGCCGGGCCGCCACCGTCCATCGCGCTCCGTCTGCAGACGTGAAGAACGCAGCGTCGAGACCGCCCTCCCGCCAGGCGTCGCCAACGCCCACGTACCCGGTCCCCCACGGCACCACGTCTTGCACATATCCGGGTGCAGGCGCCGGGGTGGACCAGGTCAGGCTCTTCCATGCAGCCGGAGCCGGCGTGGGCGCCACGGTTGGCGAGGGCGAGACCGATGGCGTGGCCGTCGGCGAGGCTTCGCTGGTCGGTGTCGGCGAGCCGCTCTGCGGCGTCCCACTGGCGGTGGGCTGCGCCGAGCCGCTCGGGACCGGTCCAACGTTCACATGAGGGATGAGGAGCATGGCCATCACCGCCAGCGCGACCACGGCGACGGCAGCAGCGGCCCACCGCAGGGGAGGCGCGAACCAGGAGCGCCGCTCGAGGGGCGGGGTGGCGGTGACATCGGCCAGGCGGTAGCGCAGGGAGGCGGGAGCCCCGTCCCCGGCCGTCTGCCGCAGGACGACGCCGAGGTCCTGCTCGAAGCGTCGCGAGCGCTCGTCGGTCATGGCTTCGTCCTCTCCGAGATCGGCTCCGGCTCGCGCAGCGCGGCGTCGTACGCCGCGCGCAGCCCGGCCAGCGCGTAATGCAGCCGCGATTTCACCGTGCCAACGGGGACGTTCAGCTGGAGCGCGATCTGCTCATCGGTCAGCCCTTCGAGGTGATGGAGCGCCACCACCGCGCGGTGCTCGGGCGTGAGGGCGGCCAGCGCATCCCGCAGCGCGGCGCGCTCGACGAAGTCGCCGATGGGATCGGCCCGGTCGCCCGGCTCCGAGAGCAGGGACGGTGGCGCCTCGCGCCGACGGCTCCGCTGGTGCAGGCGGTCGCGGCACACGTTCACCAGGATGCGGGTGAACCAGGCGTCGAACCGCGCCGGGTCGCGGAGGGCGGAGACGTGCTGCCACGCGCGGAGGGCCGCATCGCTCACTGCATCCTCGGCCTCGTCGCGGTCCCGAAGGATGACGGCCGCCAGGCGGAAGCTCCGGTCCAGCGCTCGGTCGAGCAGGGTCGAGAACGCGGCGGCACGTCGCTCCGCCGATCCACCCAGATCGGCAGCCAGCACTTCCACTCCCCGCTCCCGCAGCGCGACCCATTCCTCGATCACGCCCGATACGACCGGCGACGCGCGCAAACGGTTCAATCTGCGCCGGCATCGCCCGGCGAAGACCACGCTCGGCCGGTGATCGAAGAGGGTCAAGGGCACATTGGCCCGGCGGATGGAGCGCATCGGCCTGCCGCATCCGGACTGAACCTCGCCCGGGCCCATTCCGTATGTCAGGTACCGATCCGCGATTGCAGCCGAGGGCCCACACCATGCGCCGAGCGTCCGGCGGTCTCGCGACCTTCCTCGTCGGCCTGGGCCTCGTGCTCGGTGCCTGCAGCGCCGGGAGCGGGTCCTCCAGCCCGCCGCCACCGGCCGCGGGCTCCGCCTCCGCGTCCGTCGGACCATCGGCGTCCATGGCCGCGAGCACGAAGTTCGCGTTCGATGGCGCGACGCCTGTGGTCACCACTGCGCTCGTCCATTCGACGGAGAGCTTCATCAATCCCGGCGCCGTCATCAACGACAACGGGACGCTCCACATGTTCGCCAACGCCTTCACGGCCTGGCCGGGGAAGGTGGAGTTCTACCACCTGGCCTCGACCGATGGCGTCAGCTGGACGCCCGCCTCCGGTGACCCGGTCTTCACCAGCGACGCGGTGCCGTTCGCGCAGCCCGGCGCAGACGTCTCGACCGGCTTCATCGCTGCGGACGGGACCTGGGTCCTGATCCTGGAGAGCGTGAACACGAGCGAGCCCTGGGAGATCGGCCGCGCGACGGCACCGGGCCCCGACGGCCCCTGGACGGTGGACCCGGAGCCGATCCTCACACCCGGCGCGGCGGGGTCGTGGGATGCCGGCGGTCTCGCGTGGCCGAGCGTCGTCCCGACCCGCAGCGGCTGGGCGATGTATTTCACCGGGCGGGACGCACCCGTCGGCGGAACGGGGGCGATTGGCCTCGCGATCTCCGCGGACGGCGTGACGTGGACCCCGCGGGACGAGCCGGTCCTGACCGCCTCGGCTGACTGGGAGATGGGGTCGCTCGATCGACCTCGCGTGGCGGCGGTGCCCGATGGCTTCGCCATGGTGTACGCCGGGCACGTCCTGACCGACCGCGGCCTCGCGTGGTCGGCCGATGGCGTCACCTGGCGGCGTGACGGCTCGGCCCCTGCCATCAGCCAGGCGGACTTCCCCGTCACCGGCGGGAGCTGGGACGCCGCGCTCCTGGTCAGCTCCGGGAAGCTCGTCTACTACCTCGAGATCGGCGGCGGGACGGTCGGCACTGGAACCAGGGTGTTCCGGGCAACCGCCCCCTTGCCCACGGGCTAGCTGTCTCAGCAGATACGTTGTGACAATGAGAGTCTCCGCAGGGTTCGGGTTGTTGAAGCTCGAACCGCGAAGGAGACTCTCGTGGCTCTCCTAGAGCCAGGCTCAACCTGTTCGGCCGGGAGCTGCTGGTGAGGCGGGTGCTGGTCGAGGGCTGGAGCGTCCCGACGGCCGCCAGGGCCCAGGGCGTCAGCCGAGCCACCGGCTACAAGTGGATCACCCGCTTCCGGGCGGAGGGTCGGGCCGGGCTCTTGACCGCAGCTCGCGACCGCATCACTCGCCGCGGCTGACGCCGGCGGCCGAGACCGAGCGCATCCTGGCCGCTCGCCACACCTGGCGCTGGGGACCCGACCGGCTGGGACCCCTGCTCGGCCATCGCCCTCGACCGTGGCCGCCGTCCTGCGCCGGGCGGGTGTCCCGCGCCTGGCCGACACCGACCGACCGACTGACCTGCCCGTGCGCCGCTACCAGGCCTGCCATCCCGGCGCGCTGCTGCACCAGGACCACAAGAAGCTGGGCCGCATCCCCGACGGCGGCGGTCACCGGGTCCTGGGTCGGGCGGCAGCACCCCACTCTCACCGCTCCGGGCTGGGCTACGACCACTTCGAGGTGTTCGTCGACGATCGCAGCCGGCGCAGCGTGGTGGTCCCGGTCGCCGACGAGAGCGGGGCAGTGCGGCGGGCGCGCTGGAGATCGCCCTCGCCGAGCTGGCCCGCGACGGCCTGCGCGTCGAACGGGTGATGACCGACAACGGCTGGGCCTATCGCTCGGCCGCCTACCGGGCCGTGCTGGGCACTCGGCCCCAGACCCGCACCCGGCCCTATCGGCCGCAGACCAATGGCAAGGCCGAGCGCTTCATCGGGACCCTGGTCCGCGAGTGGGCCTACGCCCGGCCCTACGCCAGCAACGCCGCCCGCCTGGCCGCTGCGCTTGATCACATCAGGGAAGCGGGGTGAAGGGGGAAAGGGGCTAGCCAGGCGGTCGGTCACCGTCAGCGGCCCTCGAATGCGGCACGCAGCTCATCGATATCGAACTTGCCGACCACCCTGAGCATGGCCTCGTTCACGCGCTGGGCCTTCTCCGGGTCCGCATCGGTCAGCATCTCCAGGAGCGCGGTGGGGACGACCTGCCATGAGAGCCCGTATCGGTCCTTCAGCCACCCGCAGGGCGCCTCCTCGCCGCCGTCCACGAGGCGGGCCCAGACGCGGTCGACCTCCTCCTGGTCCGCGCACTCCACGACGAACGAGACCGACTCGTTGAACTGGAACTCCGGTCCGCCGTTGAGCAGGACCAGGCGACGGCCGTTGAGCTCCAGGTCCACCGTCATCACCGCACCCTCGGCACCGGGCCCGGCAGGCCCGTACCGCGTCATCCCGTTGATCCGCGAGTCCGGGAAGATGGAGACGTAGTGGTTGGCCGCCTCCTCGGCCTGGGTGTCGAACCAGAGCATGGGATAGATGGGCTTCATGGTCGTGGTCTCCTGACGGTATACGTCCATTGAACGACATCCGCCCCCGAAACTCATCGGGGTCCGGCGTCCCGGTCGGGCATGGCTCCGCGCGCTACGCTCGCCCGGCCCGCTCGTGCGCTCTTCCCTCCTACCCCAGCGCGCGATGCAGGAAGGCGGCCATCTGACCGCGAGTCACCGGATTGGTGGGACAGAAGCTGGTGGCGCTGCAGCCGGTGGTGATGCCGGCCGCGGCCAGGGCGTTGATGTCGTGCTCGAAGATGGTGCCGTTGTCGTCGCTGAAGTAGTCGGTCGACGCCGCCGGCAGGGACAGGGCCCGCACCAGGAAGGCGGCCATCTGGCCACGGGTCACGTTGGCATTCGGGCAGAAGGTGGTGGCACTGCAGCCGGTGGTGATGCCGGCCGCCGCCAGGCGGTTGATGTCGATCTGGTAGATGCTCGTGGCGTCGTCGGTGAAGTAGTCGGTGCTGGTGCTCGGCAGGGAGAGCGCGCGGTCCAGGAAGGCGGCCATCTGGCCGCGGGTCACGACGTCATTGGGGCAGAAGCGTTCCACGCTGCAACCCTTGGTGATACCGGAGCCATAGAGCCACTGGATGTCGAGGTCGAAGGCGCTGAAGCGGGCGTCCACCAGCGGGAAGGCCGGCACCGGCTGCCAGTCAGGGAGCCCGTTGTCGACACCTTCGCCACCGCTGGTGAGCGGCACCACGGACCCGAGAGCGGTGTCGGACACGACGATGTCGTACTCGGGAACCGTGTTCGAGGGGTTCGGGTCAAGGTAGTTCGAGTCGAAGATGAGATGCGAGCCGTCCGGCGAGAACTGGGAGTACTCGCTGTAGCTGCCGGGGCCGCCCGAGCTCAGCAGCGAACCGGTGCTGGCATTGATGACCCGGATCCCCGCCGTCGCGCTCGATCCGCTGACGATGATGTGGGTGAACGTCAGCTTGCTCGAATCAGGCGACCAGTTCGGGCTCTCGTCCAGGACCCCCGTGGTGTTCGTGGTAAGCCGCTTGATACCCGTGCCGTCCGCGTTCATCACGTACGTCTCGTAGTACCCGCGCCGGTTCGAGATGAAGGCGATCCGCGTTCGATCCGGCGACCAGGCCGGCTCGAAATCACTCGCGGTGCTGTTGGTGAGCCGCGTCACACCGCTGCCGTCGGGATTCATGGTGTACAGGTGATAGACGCCCGAGCGGTTACTGCTGAAGACGAGCTTCGCGCCGTCCGGAGACCAGCTGGGCCGGTAGTCGTCGTAGGAGCCACTGGTCAGGTGCTTGAGGCCGGTCCCGTCGGCGTTGATCAGCCAGATGTCGCCGTCCGAGAGGGACGCCGCGTAGCGGGTGAAGGCGACGAAGTGCCCACCGGGCGACCACGTTGCGTCGAGGTCCGCGTACGGACTCGAGGTCAGCTGGTTCAGGATGATGCCGCTTGAGTCCATCAACCACAGGTCAAGGGTGGCGCCGCCGGCTCGGCTGCTCGAGAAGACGATGTTGCCGTTCGAACCCGGATAGGCCGCTCGCACCTGCGAGACACCGCCGAACGTGAGCGCCAGAAGCATCAGCGCCGCGACGGCGGATGCCAGCTCCTTCCGAACCATGGATCCCTCCCCTTGGGCGGCGTGCCCTGGACGGCGTGCCGCCATGCTCCATCGTGTTGCTGCACGAAACCGCGAAGCGGTGGGTGAAGCGCCTTCCGGGGGCCGTGGAGCCCATCTCCCCCGGTGGCTGGCCGGCGCATCCTAGGCTCGCCTCCCGCCCGAGCGCAAGGGTCCTGGGGCATGGATGGCAGCGGCTGCTAGAGTGCGCTCGCGTCACCGCAGAACGCAGGGACAGATGGGCAACGAGTACGGTCCGAACCAGGATGGCGTCGACGAGCTCCTCGAGCGGCTCGAGTCGGTCAACCAGATGCAGGCCCTCTTCCTGGCGAGCCTCGCGGGTGAGGACCCCGACCGGCAGCGCGCTCGACAGGCCGTGCTCGAGGCCGCTCACCTGGCGCATCGCGAGAAGCAGCTGGACGCTGCGCAGGGTGCCGTGCGTCGCTGGGTGAACCGCTGGTTCAGCGGCGGTCCGGAGCTCAGCGGCTACACCCGTGACATCTCGCCGGCCCAGGCGGCGGTGGATGCGTCGCCCGTTGTGCTCGACGCCATCGGTGCCCAGGTGATGGCCGACCGGATCGCGCCGGAGGATTTCGAGGCGCTCATGGACCCGTGGCTCCAGCTGTGGCGGCAACCGGAGCCGGAGCCGGACACGGCGACCAGCGCCTGACGGTCGCGGAGCTCAGGACCGCCCGACGCTGATCGTGCACGGCTTCTCCAGCGGGAAGGTGACGTCCACCGCGACCTGCTCATCCGGCAGTGCCTCGAATGTCCGCGTGCAGCGCGCAACCTCGGGGGCGAGGTAATCGCAGCTCGCCGTGCACGGACGGGCGAAGAGGGTGATGGTGTAGGAGCCCGCCTGCACCTTTGCGGTCTGGACGCCCAGGACGAAGCTGTCGCCGGCGGCCACGCCGCCCGAGCCGTCGTCCACCTGCCAGCTGCGGCTCGTGGGACCCTGACCGAGCCGCACGAAATGGAGGGCGGGTCCCCTCCGGGTAGCAGCAGCCGACGAGAATGCGTGCGAGCTACAGGCCTGCCATCCCGGCGCGCTGCTGCACGGACCACAAGAAGCTGGGCCGCATCCCCGACGGCGGCGGTCACAGGGTCCTGGGTCGGGCGGCAGCACCCCACTCTCACCGCTCCGGGCTGGGCTACGACCACTTCGAGGTCTGTGTCGAGCGCACCGTGAGCACGGCCGGGTTGGCGGCCCGCGTAGTCCGACGGAGTGGCCGGCGGCGGCGGCTGGAGAACGCCTCCATCCCCGAACGGCAAGGACGCGCAACCCGCAAGGAGGAGGGTCCCGAGGACCGATGCGGCCGCCGACCGCCACGCGATTGCTCTCATCCGCATATCCTTCGTCGGATCGACGCTCGGGCCGTCGACCACGTCCGATCGTACCCCAGCCCGACAAGCACGCAATCGTGCATGCCGGTCGGCCGACTACGGGCGGAGGCAGGTGACCACGGAGTAGACCAGGGCGTAGGCGGCCATGCCCAGACCGAAGTTCGCGCCTCCGCCCAGGACGATGGCCGACAGCCAGCGGTCACGCGCCGCGAGCGCGGCCGTGACGGCCACGCCTGCCGCCATGCCGATGCCGGCGATGGCGCCGACGATCAGGCAGCCCAGCACGTAGAGAGCCCCGTCATGAGGCATCTGCGCGCAGGCGGAGCTGAGGGAGGCGGTCCCTGCCGCGGTAAGGTACAGGAAGGCCACCGCGATCCCCACCAGCGTGCCGAGCGCAATCGCGGCCAGCACGACCTGCCGGCCCTCGAGAGATCGGACCAGGCCGCCGCCGGCGACCGGAGCAACGACCCACAGGCCGATCGCCACGCGGAACGCCGTGTCCCTGTCGAGCGGACCCAGCGAGCCGAGCATCCCCGCGTAGAAGACCACGAGGAAGGCGAGGACCACCAGCCCGGCCGGGACGAGGACCCCGCGACGAATCGCCATTCCGCTCACGCGCACACCCTCCGTGGCGTCAGCGTGGGCGAGATCTGCCCGGCTGGCAAGAGGCAACTGCACCTCACGGCGAGTTGCTACAGTGGCTGCGCCCAGTCCTGCGGAGTGACCCGAAAGCCATGAAGCCCCTCGGCCTGGCCTTCAACGCGAACGCCGGCATCGCGGTGTTCCTGCACGTGGTGCTCAGCGGCTTCCTGCTCTTCTTCCTGCTGCGAGCGAGCGAGCCGACGAACGCCATGCTCGCCGTCCTCATCAAGGCGGGCGCGGCCGCCCTCTACCTGGGAGCGACGGTGGCCGGGGCGTGGCTCTGGCGGCGCGGCTCGGTGGGGATCCTGCTGCTGGCCCCGGTCAGCGTCGGCCTCCAGGTGCTCATGATCTGGATGGGCAACGAGCTCGTCTCGTGGGTCATCCCGTACGGCGCGACGCCCTAGCCGAGCTCCACGGACCGCTTGGCGAGCCCGTACCAGTAGCCCTCGATGCGTGTCTCCGGCGCGGCGTCCGGTCGGGAGGAGGCGCCCAGGGCCACGAAGAGCGGCGCGAAGTGCTCGGTGGTCGGATGCGCGTACGGCATGCCGGGGGCCTTCTCGCGGAAGGCCATCAGCTCGTCGAGGTCGCCGCGGGCGAGCGACTCCGCCGCCCAGCGGTCGAACTCCACCGACCAGGACGGAGCCCCGGGGCGGCCCCGCATGTACTCGTGGACGAACGGGAGCCCGTGGGTCATGAAACCGGAGCCGATGACGAGGACGCCCTCGTCCCGCAGCGGCGCCAGCCGTTGGCCGAGGGCGAAGAGGTGCTCCGGGTCCAGGTCCGGCATCGACATCTGGAGCACCGGGATATCGGCCCCCGGGAACATGGCGGTGAGGGGCACCCAGGCCCCGTGGTCAAGGCCGCGGTCCGTGCGCACCACCTCCTCGCCGTCGGGCATCAGTGCGGCCACCCGGTCCGCCAGCTCCGGGGCGGATGGGGCGTCGTAGCGCATGCGGTAGTAGTGCGGCGGGAAACCGTAGAAGTCGTAGACCAGCGGCACGGGTCGTGTCGCACCCAGCGTGACCGGCGCGGATTCCCAGTGGGCGCTGACGATGAGGATGGCCTTCGGCCGCGGCAGCGTCGCGGACCAGCCGGAGAGCTCCGACATCCAGGCCGGATCCTCGAGGAGCGGCGGTGCGCCGTGCCCCAGGTAGAGCGCGGGAAGACGTGATGGCGGTGGCGTCGCGGAATCGTTCACGATGCAACCAGTCTAGCGTTCGAGGCCGGGCCCTGCCACGGCTCGGCCCCGGCTGCGGCGCAGCCCGCCCGCGGCTTGCTACAGTTCGCGTAGCCGCACAGAAGGGGGAACCGGAATCGTGGTCGTCCAGGGGCCGTTCCTGCTCAGCATCAGCCTCCTGTGGCTTGCCGTGCTGGTCCTGCTGGCAGTCCTGGGAGCTCTGCTCATCCGGGGTCTGGTCCGCGGTGGCGGACGGCAGGTGACCGCGCCATGGCCGGCGCCGGGCATGGACTCGCCGCCGGTCATCGTCCGGATGTACCTGGGTCGCGAACAGGCCGACGTCATCCCCTCGTACCAGGCGGATGCCGCCGCCCTCGCGTCCCTTGGCTACTTGCCGGTCGCCCAGAGCTGGGGAGACGGCCAGTGGAGCGAGGGCGCGGTGCTCATCGCCGTGGTGCTGACGATCTTCGCCGTCGGCCTCCTGATCCTCGCCTACATGTTCGTCTCGAGGCCGGAGGGAACCCTCACCGTCACCTACGAGCGCCGGGAGGCGGCCAGGGCCTGACCTCGTGGTGCCGCGCCGCATGCGGGTCTCCCCCGCGCCATGTTCGCGCCGGGCGAACGCAATGTCGCCTTCCGGACCGATGCCGACGCCTCCCCGACGCCATGTTCGCGCCGGGCGAACGCAATGTCGCCTTCCGGACCGATGCCGACGCCTCCCCGACGCCATGTCCGTGCCGGACGAACATCGGGTCTGTGATCGCGGCCGCAGCGCCACTCCTCCGACAAGCGGTTCGGGCGGGACGAACATCGGGTGCCGATCGCGGCGACCGGGCCGGGACGGGAGGGTCAGCCGCGCGCGGGCGCCTCGCCTGCCTGCTCTTCGGCGTGCGTCGGCGCCCCCGTGGAGCGGGCGTAGAAGGCGAGCGCCACGATCCCGATCACCGCCAGCACCACGAAGATGACCACGGCGTCCATGGTTGCCACGGTCGAGGACGGATCTGCCGAGGAGCCCATCCACTGGTCGGTCGCCACGCCGATCGACTCGACCAGGCCGTACACGAGGTAGGCGCCCGCGAGCAGCGTTCCCCAGGGCCGGCGCGTCCACGTCAGCCAGGCGATCAGCGCGGCGCTGGGCAGCCAGAAGACGAGGTCCTGGACGAAGACCGGGTTCGTGGCAATGCCGGTTCCGTCCAGGAACGAGGTCGGAACCTCCGCGAACATGGCCGGGACGATCTTCGACAGCCACAGGAACGCGTTGAGCGCCACGATGACCCCGACGTAGCCGCCCACCACACGGGCCGGGGTGCGCGGCAGCCGGGCCGCGATGTCGCCGGCATCGGCCCGGAGGAGGCTGGCGCCCAGGGCAAAGGCGGTTGACGACATGGCCGCGACGTACACCAGGAAGAGCGGGTTGAACGGCGTCGCGAAGAGGAGCATGAAGTCGTTGTAGGCCAGGTACGCCAGCACGCCGATGCGGACGACCGGGGCCCGGCGGGAGCCATTCCGGTCGAGCGCCATGGCGACGAGCAGGAGCGGGACGCCAACGATGAGCATGATGAGCGCGGTGCCACGTGCGCTGCCGACCATCACGGCGGCCCCGCTGAGGAGGTCCGGCACGAAGACGGTGGGCACGGTCGCCGCCACGTTCGCTGCGGCGGCAAGGACGAGCAGCCAGGCAGGCGGACGCACCTGCCGATTCATGGTGGACATGGACCTACTCTCGCCCGGCCGGCGGGCCAGCCCCAAGGGCCAATCGGACCGGCGGATGCTCCGTTCGGACCACGGCCCCGCGCTCGGGTGGCCCATGCCACCTCGGCGGGAGCGCCTCGCGTGGGTGGGTGGAGCCTGAAGGCGACGGACCTGCCCCGTGAGGACTGCGATCCCGCTAGGCCGATGGCGGCAGCTCATCGCTGCTCGTCCGCTCCCGGTGGCCTGCGCTGCCGTTGAGGTGATAGGGCACGTCGATGACCACGGTGTTGGGCCGGAAGAAGAGCCTGACCTTCAGTCGCAGCGCGGTCTGGTTGTGCAGCGGGTACTCCCAGGCGTGACGCGGCACGAACTCCGGCAGGACGATGGTGGTGCGGGCGGGCGAGTCGAGTGACTCGGTGGCATCCAGGTAGCGGAGCAGCGGCTGGAGCAACGCCCGATACGGCGATTCGAGGATGACGAGGCGCACGGGACCGGCCCACGCCTCCCACCGCTCCTTCATCTGCACGAGAGCCTGGCGGTCGTCGGTGACGTGGACGGCCGTCACGTCGTCCGAGATGGAGCGCGCGTAGCCGAGCGCCTCGAGTGTGGGCCGGTCCATGCGGCTCACCGGCACGACGACCCGCGGCCGGCGGCGCGGAACCTCGCCGCGTGGCCAGGTGATCGCCAGCTCCGCCTCGAGGGCGTGATAGTGGCGCCCGATCGCCCACATGACCGCGATGAGCAGCGGGATCAGCAGCAGGATCATCCAGGCGCCCAGCGCGAACTTGGCGATGCCGACGATGGTCGCCACGATGCCCGTCGCCACCGCGCCGGCGCCGTTGAGCGCAGCGCGCCATCGCCATCCGCGCTCCGATCCACGCAGACGCCACCAGTGGCGGACCATCCCCGACTGGCTCAGGGTGAAGGCGATGAAGACGCCGACCGTATAGAGCGGGATGAGGTTCGTGACGCTGCCCTGGAACGCCACGATGAGGACGGCGGCGAGGACGGCGAGGACCATGATCCCGACGCTGAACGCCAGCCGGTCACCGCGGAACTGGAACTGGCGCGGCATGAACCGGTCCTTGCCGAGGATGCTCGCCAGCCTGGGGAAGTCCGCGAAGGCGGTGTTCGCCGCCAGCACGAGCAGGAGCGCCGTGGAGATCTGGATCAGGTAGTGGTACGGCGAGCCGGCGCCGACCAGGGTGCTGGCCACCTGGCTGATCACCGTCTCCTGCTCACTGGGATCCGGCACCACCCCCAGCTGGCCGGCGAGGAAGCTGATCCCGAGGAAGATGGTGCCGAAGAAGGCGCCCATCATGATCAGCACCCGGCCGGCGTTCCGCGACTCGGGCGGCTTGAAGGCCGGCACGCCGTTGGCAACGGCCTCCGTTCCGGTCAGCGCCACCGAGCCGGAAGCGAAGGCGCGCAGGATGAGGAGCAGGCTCAGCCCCTCGGCGCCCTGCTGGCTGAGCCAGCCGGCTGGGGGCGTGTAGGCCGGGAGGGTCCCGGTGAGGAAGCGGACGAGGCCGAAGGCGAGCAGGCCGTAGATCGCGACCAGGTACACGTAGGTGGGGATCGCGAACAGGTTGGCGCTCTCGCGGATGCCGCGCAGGTTCCCCAGCCAGAGGAGGCCCACGAAGGCCACGCCCAGGCCCACTCGCCAGTCGAAGAGGCCGGGGAAGATGGAGGTCAGCGCCGCCACGCCGGCCGCGATCGAGACGGCCACGGTCAGGACGTAGTCGGTGAGCAGCGCCGCGGCGGCGACCAGTCCGGGGAGGCGGCCGAGGTTGTCGCTGGCGACGATGTAGGAGCCGCCGCCGGATGGATAGGCGCGGATCGTCTGCTGGTAGCTGGTGACCACGGTGGCAAGCACGACGACGATGGCGATGGTGAGCGGCAGCGTGAGGACCAGGGAGCCGATGCCGGCCGCCACCAGCACCCGCATGATCTCCTCGGAGGCATACGCCGACGAGGAGATGTTGTCGGAGGCGAAGACGGCGAGGCCCTTGATCGGTCCGATACGCTCGCGCAGCTCGTGCTCGGACGCGATACGGCGGCCGATGGCCACGTGTCGGAGGGCTTCGACGGCGCGACCTGCGCGTCCGCCGGGACGCAGCACGCGCTCGGACGCGACCAGGTGCCCGGGGGCCTGCCAGCGGAAGTCGCTCGAGAACGGCTCCACGACGCTGACGTAGCGATCGCCGGGACGGCTCCCCCGTCGGCGTCGCAGCTCACGCAGCTCGCGCAGCTCGGGGGTAGGCGCCCCGTCTTCCGACGCCTCGGCCCTCACCCGATGGGCTCCACCGTCATGTCGCAATCTCGCCGATCGGGATACCAGCGCACCCGCACGATGACTCCGTGCCGGCGCGCGACGGCCTGCGCAGAGCCGAAGATGTCGGCGCCGTAGCGGAGCCCGACGTGGGTCACGCGCCTTGCCGCTCCCGCGGCCACCAGGTTCACCGAGCTGCAGACCAGCGCCAGCTCCCTGTCGGCGGATGACGGCTCCGCGGGCAGCGGCATCGACGAGGCACTGTGCAGACCCATGCCGCCAGCGTCGTCGGTGCGCCAAGAGGAAACGGGCCTGCGGGGCACCGCCGCCGCTCAAGAAGCGCTCAAGAACCCCGCTCGTCGTACGACGCGTCGTCGGGCACGTCGCGGACGCGGTATCCGACGCCCGGCTCCGCCACGATCAGCCTGGCTGCCTCCCCGCTCGGATCCGCTGCGGCGAGCTTGCGGCGGATTGCCGCCACGTGGACGTGGAGGTAGTGCGCCTCCTCTGCGTAGGGCTGGCCCCACACCGCGCGCAGCAACCTGCCGCGCGTCACCACTCGGCCGGCGTGGCTGAGCAGCACCTTGAGGAGCTCGTACTCCCGCGGCGTGAGATGGACCGGCCTGCCGCTCACCGTCGTCTCTCGCCGACCCGCGTCGAGGGTCACCGGGCCCACGCGCAGGACGCCATCGGCCTCCGTCGCCGGGCGGATGCTGCGCCGCAGCGCGACCCGAATCCTGGCTCCCAGCTCGGCCATCCCGATGGGCTTGGCCAGGTAGTCGTCCGCACCAAGGTCCAGCGCCTGGACCTTGTCGCGCTCCTGCTCCCGGGCGGAGAGGACGATGATCGGCGTCATCGCGTCCCGACGCATGCGACGAATCAGGGAGAGCCCGTCCATGCCGGGCAGGCCCAGGTCGACCAGGGCCACGTCGGGACGCCCGGCCTCCCACAGGCGAAGTGCCTCTTCTCCGTCCCCCGCCTCGCGCACCGCGTATCCGTGTGCGCGCAGGTGCGCGGCGACGAGCGCTCGGGTGCCCTCGTCATCCTCGACGAGGAGAATGCCGGCGCTCACGGCAGCGCCGGGAACCCGGCATTCAGCGGCGGAGCGGACGGGTCGCCCCTGCCGGCCGGCAGCCGGATCTCGATGGCGAGGCCGCCGAGCTCGCTCGGAGCGCCGTGGACCTTGCCGCCCATCGCTTCCACGAGCCCGCGGACCACTGCGAGCCCCAGGCCGGTCCCGCGCCGGTCCCCATCCTGGCGTGCGTAGCGGTGGAACTTGTCGAAGATGAGATCGAGGTTCCCGGCCACGCCCGGACCATCGTCCTCCACGACCACGGCAAGCACCTCCTGCCCCTCGCGGAGGGCGCGGACGCGGACCGTGCCTTCCGGCGGGACATAGCGTGCCGCGTTCTCCAGGAGGTTGGTGAGGACCTGGTCGAGCATGAGTGGATCGGCCGCCGCCGGCGGAAGGTCGTCCGGCACCTCCACCTCGACCCGGTGCCGGCGAAGAATGGGCTGCAGCCGCTCGAGCACGCTCTCGACGATCGGGAGCAGCGGGACCACCTCGACCGCAGGGCGCAGCGCACCCCCCTCGATGCGGCTCATGTCGAGCAGGTTGCGCACGAGCCGGTCCAGCCGCCGGACCTCCGTCTCGATGGCCGTCCCCAGGACCACCTGCTGCTCGCGCGGCACCACGATCTCCGGGTCGCTCAGGGTCCCGGCGGCGGCCAGGATGGTCGCCAGCGGCGTGCGCAGGTCGTGCGAGACCGAGTCGAGCAGCGCGCTCTTCACCCTGTCGCTGCGCTTCGCGATCTCCGCCTCGGCGGCCGCGGCCGCCAGCTGCTGGCGGCGCAGAGCCTGGACGATCTGGTCCGCGGCCGCGGCGAGCAGCCGGGAGTCCGACGCGCCCGGTTCGCCCATGGCGTGCGCCCGGACGCGCCCACAGCGAGCCGAAGGACTCCTCGCCAACCCGCAGCTCCACCCGGTACAGCGCTCCGGTCGCCTCGCGCGTCCTGCGCTCGGGCGGATGGATCCTGCGCCATGCCGGACGATCGTCGCCATCGGCCTGGAGGACGGCGTACGGCCCCGGCTCGGGCTGCGGCAGGTCCCCCGCGGTGTCGGCAATCGTTCGTCCCGGGAAGCGCGCGGCGTCGGTGACCCAGACCCGCTCCATGTGGGTTTCTGTCGACAGCCGCCGCGCAACGCTCTCGACCGCCCGCTCCAATGGCTCGCTGCTGTTGAGAGAGCGGCTGATGGCGTAGAGCGCCTGCGCCTCGCGCTCCCGGGCGAGTGCGTCGTGGGCCCGGTCACGCTGGATGCCCGCCAGCCGGCCGATGAGGGTGCCGATGACCAGGAAGACGATCAGGTAGAGCAGCTGCTCGGAGCTGGCGACCGTGAGGGTGTAGCGCGGCTCGATGAACAGGAAGTTGTAGGTCAGGAAGGCGCCGACGGCGGTGAGCAGCGCCGGCGTGGTACCGGCCCACACGGCCACGGCGGCGACGCCCAGGAGGTACACCGCGGAGGCGTCCGGCAGGCCGGTCGCGTTCTCGAGGGTCCAGGACGCGGCCGTGCAGACGGCAAGCGCGCCGAAGATCAGCGCGGCGCGGCCGCCGAGACGCCGAGGATCCAGCCCGCGCCGCTGCATGGCGCGATCCTACGCCCGCCCGTGCGACGCCCGCCCCCGCGACCCGGCCCGCGGGCGGGTCTCCTTCACGAGGGCGGGGAGAACCAGCCCGGCAGCCGGGTGACCAACCCGGGGTCTCCGAACAGCCTGACCGACCCGTCGTCGACCGCCGCGTGCCAGTCGCGGAGGCCGCGGGCCAGCGGCAGCAGGTCCCCGAACGCCGCCTCCAGGTACACGTACCGCTCATCCGACAGCCCCGGGTCCTCGATGCAGACCGATGGCTCGGCGCCGCGCTCCACCACGATCCAGAAGCGCTCCCGGCGACCGCCCTGCACGGAGACCTCCAGGACCGCGGGCCGCGAGGGAGCGCGGCGGGGCTCCAGCCGCCGGCTGAGCCAGAGCGGAACGACGTCCGGATCCTCCTCGGCCATGGCCGGATCCTCCGGCACGAACCGCTCCGACCACCCGCGCAGCTCCTGCAGGACCGGCGCGAGCTCACGGCCCGCATGCGTCAGCCGGTAGCGGGCCGGACCGCCCTCGTGGTGGACCTGTTCCAGCAGGCCAAGCGTGCGCAGCTTCCTGAGCCGGGCTGCCAGGACGGAGCGGCTGATGCCGGACGCTCCCTCCAGCAGGTCGCTGTAGCTCCGCGTCCCGTGGACGAGCAGCTCGCGGACGATGACCAGGCTCCATCGGTCCCCAAGGTGCTCCACCGCCTTGGTGAACGAGCAGTAGTCGCCCATGGACTGATTCTGCCACCGCGCGCCAGCCCCACCCTGGTTCGAAATCGAGACTTCCCCGCTCGCCGCGCACCGGGTACCTTCCCGCCATGACGTTGCCGAGCCGCATCCCAACCCTCGTCGTCGGCGCCGGGCAGGCCGGCCTCAGCATGAGCAGGCTGCTGGCCCAGGCGGGCCGCGAGCACCTCGTCGTGGACCGGCGTTCCACCCTTGGCGGAAGCTGGCAGGACCGCTGGGACGGGTTCCGCCTCGTCACGCCGAACACGCTCTCGTCGTTCCTCGGAGACCCCTATGACGGATCCGACCCCGACGGCTTCATGCCGCGGGACGAGATCGTCAGCCGGGTCGCGCGCTATGCGGACCGCATCGGTGCGCCCATCGCCCTGGAGACCGAGGTCAGGCGGGTGACGCCATGCCAGGGCGGCGGCTTCCGCGTCGAGACGAGCGACGGCGAGGTCGCGGCCGACGAGGTTGTCGTGGCGACCGGGAGCTACCACGTGCCACGGATCCCCGCGCTGTCGGCGGGACTGGCCACCGACATCCACCAGCTCCATTCCCATGACTACCGCCGGCCCGACGACCTCCCGCCGGGCGCTGTCCTGGTCGTGGGCGCCGGACAGACCGGCATTCAGCTGGCCGACGAGCTGACCGATGCCGGCCGGCGCGTCTTCCTGGCGGTGGGCAGCAACGGGTGGGCACCACGCTGGTACCGCGGCCGCGACATCTTCCGCTGGCTGGTGACCCTGGGGGTAGACGGCGCGCGGTTCGGCCTCCCCCTGCCGTCGGTCGACTCGCTGCCGGACCCGCGGCTGCGGCTGGCCGGCACACCCCAGCTCACCGGTCACCACGGCGCCCGCCACGACGTGAGCCTGCGACGGATGGCGGCGGAGGACGGGGTGACCCTGCTGGGCCACCTGGAGCGCATCGACGGGACCCGCGTGACCGTGGCTCCTGACCTCGGCGCGCGTCTCGCCCGGGCGGAGGGCTTCTTCGATCAGTCCTTCCGCCCGCCCATCGACGCCTACATCCAGCGAGCCGGCATCGACGAGGCCCCGGTCACCCTGTCCCCGTACCCCTACGACCCCCCGGAGCGGACGGAGCTCGACCTGCGCGCCGAAGGGATCGCGACGGTGCTGTGGACCACCGGCTACCGCATGGACCATTCCCTCATCGCCGCGCCGGTCGCCGACGAGCAGGGCATCCCCCGTCAGCGCCACGGCGTGAGCGACATTCCCGGCCTCTACTTCCTGGGCCTGCTCTGGCAGCAGAGCCAGGCGTCGGCGACGCTCGTCGGCCCGGTCCTCGACGCGCCCTACCTGGCGCAGCAGATGGGACTGCCGCCATCGCCGGATGCCGAGGAGGCGCTGGAGGTCTATCGGCGTCTGGCGTAGGCCGCAGTCGCGGGATGCATCAGTCCCGCGGTATCCGACCACGTACCCTTTTCGGCATGACAGACCGGCTGCGGGTGATCGTCGAGATGGGGCCCAGGCGCCGGACCGTGGCGGGAGCCATGGACTGGCCCGGCCTGGACCGATGGGGCACCTCCAAGGAGGCGGCGCTGGAGACCCTGGCGCGCTATCTCCCCCGCTATACCGATGTCGCCCGCCGGGCGGGACTGGCGGATTCCTTCGGGGCGGTCGCCCGGGAGCCACGCCTCGAGGTGGTCGAGCGGGTGACCGGTTCGAGCTCGACCGACTTCTGGGGCATCGCCCACGTCCCGTCGCAGATCGAGCGCGCAGCCCTGCCCACGGAGGAGCTGGAACGACGGATCGCGCTGCTTGAGGCTGCCTGGAGCTATCTCGACGACGTCGCGGACCGCGTCTCGCCCGAGCTGGCGAAGGGACCGCGCGGCGGCGGCCGATCACGCGATGAGATCGTCTTCCACGTCTACGCCGCCGAGCGGCACAACTGGTGGCGCAAGGTCGGCATCCGTGCAGACGACGAGGCCAGGCTGTCCCGGGAGGAGCTCGCGGCGTACCGGGACCGGTACCTCGATGCCATCCGCGAGCACCATGCGGCTGGCCGGCCGACGCGGAGCTGGCCCCTGGCGTTCCTCATCCGGCGCACCGCGCACCACGCCATGGACCACGCGTGGGAGATGGAGGACAAGGATCTGACGAGCGCCGAGTAGCAGCCCGGGCGCCCCTGACTCGTCAGGCGCTGCTGTCATCAGCGGTATCGGCTCTCGCCGGCCCCTGACTCGTCAGGCGCTGCTGTCATCAGCGTTAGGCGCCTGCGGAGCACTTCCAGCGCCGGTACCGGACGCCAGCCGAGCGTGGAATCCGCCCCGGCAGGGCCCCCGCCGGTGAGGGGAACCGCCTAACGCTGCCCACATCCGCAGGTGACAAGTCGGCGACGCCCCGCACCGCGGAGCCGGCGCTTACCTGCGCTCGGCCCTCCACCTCGCCACTGCCCGGGGGCCCGCGCGGGACAGCCAGGCGCCCTCGACGAACCCGGCCAGCTCGTCACGGGTCAGCTCGCCGACCCTGCTGCCTCGAAGCAGCACCGAGGCGTGCCCGTTGAAGTGCGACGTGGTGAAGAACGGCAGCCAGCCGTCGGCCAGGATCGCCTCCTTCTCGAGCTCGGAGTCGACCCAGAAGACGACGACATCGGTATAGCGTTCGCCCGTCTCGGGATCCACCGCGTCCGGCCGGGGGTTGCGGAAGAAGAGGAAGCTTCGGCGGCTGACCTGGTAGACCGGCGGATCCCGATCCGCCACGGTCACCCCCGGCAGGGCGCGGGCGATCTCGTGGATATCGCGGACCGTCGCAGGACGCGCTCCTTCAGCCCGCATTACCCGATGGAGACCCAGCCGCCGGTGCGGGCGCTCTCGACCACGGCCTCGACAAGCTCCACCGCTCGGACGCCATCGGCCAACGACGGGTATGGCAACGGTGCCGCGGCCGGGTCCAGGTCCTCCGCGATCGCGACGTAGAAGGCGCGCATGAGATCCCGCATCGCCTCCGTCCAGCCCTCGGGATGACCGGAGGGCAGCGACGGCACCCCCGCCGCCGGGGGTGGCGCCAGCGGCCGGACCAGCGTCCGCTCGTCCTGCCGCGTGCCGATCCACAGCCGCTCCGGCACCTCCTGCGCCCATGCCAGCGAGGCCGACGAGCCGGCCAGCTCCAGGGTGAAGGTGTTCTTGTGCCCCGGGCTGACCTGGCTCAGGACCATGGCCCCCCGGGCTCCCGAGGCGAATCGGACCAGGACGGTCGCCGCGTCCTCCGAGCCAATCTCCACGGCCACCCGCTCCCCCGACGCCTCGGCGAAGGCCACGGACGCCATAGCGGGACGCTGCCGGACCGGGATGAACGTCGCGAAATCAGCGCACACGGCGATGATCCGGTCGCCGCTGATGTACTCGGCGGTGTTGAACCAGTGCGAGCCGATGTCGGCCACCGCCCGGGAGGCACCGGCCGCCGGCTCCAGGCGCCAGTTGTAGTCAGCATCCGTCGAGAGCCAGTCCTGCAGGTAGGCGCCGTGCACCAGGCGGAGGGACCCCAGCTCGCCGCCGGCCACCAGCCGCTGCGCCTCGCGGACCATCGGGTAGCCGCGGTAGGTGAAGGCGACGCCCCCGTGGAGACGGCGCTCCGCCGCGAGCGCCCGGAGCCGGCGCGCATCGGCGGTGGTGAGGGCCAGCGGCTTCTCGACCATCACGTGCTTGCCGGCCCGCAGCGCCCGCTCGGCCAGGTCCACGTGGCTGTCGTTGGGCGTGCAGACGTGGACGACGTCGACATCGGCGTCGCGGAAGACCTCCTCGGGGTCGGTCGTCGCACGCGGCACGCTCAGCGCCGCCGCACGTGCCTGCGTCCGCGCCGGGTGGGAGCCCACCAACCATGTCACCTCGGCGTATCCGGCGCGCCGGATGGCGTCCACGTGGAACGGACCCACGAAACCGGTACCGATGACCGCGGCCCGCAACGTTGGCTGGCTCAGCTGACCGCCTGGTGGGACTGGCACGAGCCGATCCATCTCCGATCCCTTTCCGCTCCGGCGAATCAGCGTGGACCCGATGCGAGCCATGGTCAAGGCGACGCCCCAGCGGGGGTCGGAGACCGGGTGGTGCTCCCGCGCACCACGAGTCGCCCATTTGTCACTTCTCGCCGGCGCCGCCGTCGCCGGCCCCTGACTCGTCAGGCGCTGCTGTCATCAGCGGTATCGGCTCTCGCCGGCCCCTGACTCGTCAGGCGCTGCTGTCATCAGCGTTAGGCGCCTGCGGAGCACTTCCAGCGCCGGTACCGGACGCCAGCCGAGCGTGGAATCCGCCCCGGCAGGGCCCCCGCCGGTGACCGAACCCGCTTAACGCTGACCACATCCGCAGGTGACAAGTCGGCGGCGCCCCGCACGGCGGAGCCGGCGCTCACCTGCGCTGGGCCCTCCACTTCGCCACTGCCCGGGGGGCCAGGTGGCCGTCGTTGCGCGTGCAGACGTGGACATCGTCGACATCGGCGCCGGGGAAGACCTCTTCCGCATCCGTGGTTGCGAGTGGCACGCCGTCCGCGCGAGGTCCCGCCGGGCTGGTGCCCAACGGCCCTTGGCTGGTGCAGCCACTCGCCGCGCAGAATGCGGTGGGAAAGGAGGCGGAGATGGACCTGACACCCTTCCTGCGGGAGGCCGCCCGCGAGGGGGACGTGGACGAGCAGATTCGTCGCGAGGATCGCCGCGCCGTCGCGTCCGAAGACTGGGCCGACGAGGAGGACGACCGATCCCGACATCCTGGAAACCAGCCGGACGAGTCGCAGGACGAGGAGGCTCCGGAGCCTGCGGGGAAGTGACGTCCACCCGCATCGGCGGCCGGGAGATCAAGCGCAGATGCTGATCGGTCTGATCCTCTTCGTGCTGGGCATCGTCGTCATCGTGGCGAACCCGATCCTGGGCTTCATTCCCGGCGTGCTCCTGATCGTCGCCGGGATCGTGGTCATGGTCCTGGGCGGGCTCGCGCGCGGGATCGGGGCCATTACCGGCATCGGTTCGACCAGGATCTGCCCGGCATGCCGCAGCCGGATCCCCTCCGGGGCCGTCGTCTGCCGCTACTGCGGGTACCGATACAGCTAGCGCCGCTGGCGGGCCCCTGACTCGTCAGGCGCTGCTGTCATCAGCGTTAGGCGCCTGCGGAGCGCTTCAAGCGGCTGTACCGGACGCCAGCCGAGCGTGGAATCCGCCCGGGCAGGGCCCCCGCCGGTGACCGAACCCGCTTAACGCTGACCACATCCGCGAGTGACAAGTCGGCGACGCACTGAGCGCCGGGCCGGGCGAGGTGGCGGCCGGCAGCCCGGCACTAGACTCCGCGGATGCGCGCGCCGCGATCGCTCGACGTCCTCCGAGAGCGCAACTTCGCCCGGTACCTCGCCGCCGTCACCGTCTCGCGGCTCGGGTCGGGAATGTCAACGGTGGCCCTCGCCTTCGCCGTGCTCGGCTTCGGCGGCGCGACCGATCTCGGCATCGTCCTGCTGGCGCGCGAGGTACCGATGGTGGTCCTCCTGCTGCTCGGCGGGGTCTTCGCCGACCGCATCTCCCGCCGCACCATCCTGGTCAGCACCGATGTGGTGAAGGCCTCGTCCCAGGCGGTCACGGCCATCCTGGTCATCTCCGGCAGCGCGAACGTCTGGAACGTCGCCGTCCTCCAGACCATCTTCGGACTCGCCGCGGCGTTCTCACGGCCGGCGACGGTGGGCCTCGTGAAGGAAGCGGTGAGCGATCATCGGCTCCAGGAGGCGAACGCCCTGCTGGGGCTGGCCAGCAGCGTGCTTTCGATTGCCGGTCCCGCCATCGGTGCGCTCATCGTGGCGACCGGAAGCCCGGGGATCGCCATGGCCGTCGACTCGCTGACCTTCGTCGTATCAGCGGTCCTGACCGCATCGATGCGGCTCTCCTCGGCGGTGCGGATCGCTTCAGCCTCCGTCCTGGCCGACCTCCGCGGCGGATGGCGGGAGTTCGTGCAGCGGCGCTGGGCAGTGGCCATGGTGGTCTCGTTCGGTCTCTTCCAGCTCACCTACTTCCCCGCGCTGCTGGTCCTTGGCCCGCTCGTTGCCCAGCAACGGCTCGGCGGCGCCGCGGCCTGGGGACTGGTGCTGGCGGTGGAGTCGGCCGGCTCGGTGCTCGGCGGGCTCTTTGCCCTGCGGCTGCGCGTCAGCCGCCCTCTCGTCGCCTGCCAGCTCTTCGTCCTGCCGGCGGGGCTCCTACTGATTGCGCTCTCGGTGCCGCTTCCGCTCGTCGCACTCGCCGGGGTCAGCTTCCTCGTCGGCATCGGCTTCGCACTGGGGAACACGCTGTGGCTCACCGCGCTGCAGCGCAACGTGCCGGAGCACGCGCTGTCGCGGATCAGCTCCTTCGACTGGCTCGGCTCGGTGGCGCTCAACCCCATCGGCTATGCGCTCATCGGTCCGATCGCCGGCGCCGTGGGCAATGCCGAGGCTCTCGCGGTGGCCGGGGCGATCAACATGGTGGTCTGTCTCAGCGTCGCCCTCGTGCCTTCGGTGCGGCACGTGGGAATGGGTGAGCCGTCCATCGCGGTCCCGGTGGAAACGGCCTGAGCCGTCGGTCGGCCCACGTGGAGGTGTCTTCCTGACGAGCTCGCGAGGGGCAGGGCGCCCGGTCAGCCGGCCGTGGCGACCCAGATCACGCTGCTGCCGCTGAAGACCAGCCCTCGATCAGTGAGCCACCAGCCATCCGCCGACTCCTGGTCCATCAGCTGTCCGCTGAAGGACACGGGCATCCAGGTCCGGCCGTCCAGGGAGGTCCACCCGCTGACGTACCCCGGCCAGGGCGTATCGCCGAAGGGCGACCAGTCGCCGGTGCCCAGGATCAGCATTCGCACCCCGTCCCCGCGCAGGTCTCCGGCGGGCACGACCTCGCCTCGACGCCCCAGGGGCTGCCAGCGACGCCCGTCCGCCGAAGCCCAGACTTCGCCGGGCTGACCCGGAACGGAACCACTGGTATCGGAGGCAATCGCCAGCAGGCCTTCGGTCGCCGCGTGGACGCCGGTGAAGGTGAGCCGGTCGGCGTCCTCCGTCGGCTGGATCCCCGCCGGCTGCCAGCTGCGTCCGTCCGCGGAGACCCACGCCGCGGAGCGTCCGTGCAGCACCTCGATCAGCTGCGTGTCCCACTCCCCGTCAATCACGCCCACCGCCACGAAGCCCTGCGCGGTGGCGACGACGCCGCGTGCCTGCGACCCCGAGTCCGCCGCAAGGGTGGTCACCTGCCAGCTTCGACCGTCATCGGCGGAGAAGAGCGCGGCCGCTCCGGCAGCGCCACCTCCGACCGCCACCACCCCGGCTGGCCCGCTGGCCAGGTTCATCAAGCGGCTTCCCGCTGCCCAGGCGGCCGCCCAGGTCGGACTGGAAAGCTCCTGCCAGGTGCGCCCGTCCGTCGAGTGCCACAACTGTGGATGGGCCCGATTCGCCGCCGGGTCGATGACGTTGAGGACCGCCAGCAGCCCGTCGTGCGTGACCAGCAGCCGCACCGGCGTCTGCTCCTCGCCGGGCGCCAGGCTCTGCGCCAGGGTCCAGGCCATCCCGTCGGCGGAGGCGAAGAACGCGGCCGCGGGCCTGTCCTCGGCGTCCCACACCAGCCCGATACCGACGTAGCCGTCCTTCCAGGCGCTCACGGCGGTCAGGCTGAACGTGAAGGTCTTGTCGACACGCGTCCAGGCCAGGCTCTTCCAGGTCTCCGGCGCGGGAGTCGGCACGGGCGTCGGGGCTGCGGTCGCGGGCCGCACGCTCGGCGTGGTCGTGGTGCCGGGCGTGGCCTGCGACGTCGGCGTCGAGGCGGAAGGTTCCGTGCCCGGCCGCGCGCAGGCTCCCAACAGGACCAGGACGCACAGGGCAACGCCCAGTGGCGGCAGCGATCGGTGGCGTAGAACCCGGGACATGGGCGTCATCCCTCCGTGCGCATGGGCGCGGCGTATCGGTACCTTGTCACCCCATACGACGCCCCGCTGACGAAGAGGGTTCAATCTGGCGCCGGCACCTCGTCATCTCCGGGCAGCGACCATTCAGTCCCCCTCATGTCGAGCGGAGCGCCGGCAGCCCTGCCGCGGAATCGTGTCTGAAACAGGGCGTTGGGGTCCTTCGGCCCTTTCGCCAGCCGGGAGAGCGGCGTAAGCCTTCCACACACATCCGGGGAGGCGTAGACGGCGCGCGCCCTATCCAATGGTCGCCCCGCGCGCGCTCGAGCCAGCGGCGAGACCGACCCGGTGGCAAGCGCGCGCCTGTGCCGCGCGAGGGGGAGGAACGCGATCGTCCGTCTCAGCTCCGTGACGTGCCCAGCCCCAAACCGGCATCAAGCTGCCCAGACGTCGATTCTGTCGACTCCGCGTGCCCGGATCCATCCGGCCACCGATCCGCTCCCTTCCCCCTTCCAACACCACGGATAGGGAGGTTGTCCCATGAAAGGCGCCTGGAGTATCAAGACTGCCGCCGTTGCCACCATGCTGGCCCTGGTCGCGTGGCCGGCCGCCATCGGCATGACCGGCACGGCCGCGGCAGCGCCCGCAGGCACGAAGGTCGCCGACCTGTACGCGGGCCAGACCACGGACGTCGGGGACGTGTACGTCTGGAACGACACGACGACCATCTACGTTGAGGTCGACATCACCGGCGGTTGGTGCATGACGGAGAGCCACGTCATCGCCGCCAACGTTCTTGGCGACATTCCCCAGAAGAACGGCAATCCGATTCCCGGCAAGTTCCCGGATGGGGGTACCTACTCGCCGTGCGTGACGACTGACACATTCACCTTCGCGATCGACGATGTCGGAACAAACCCCTTCATCGCCGTTCACGCCACGGTCTGGGACACGAATGCCGCCAGCCTCACCACGGACACGATCTACAGCACGGTCGGCGACCCCGTCTACGGGCCGGTGCTGAGCTACCTGACCCCTGCCGCTGCCGGCTGGGGCGCGCCCCTGGCTGCGGTTGAGCCATCGTATGCTCCCGGCTCATGGCCGCAGATCACCGGGGCCACCTGGATCTCGACTGAGGCACAGGAGGCCGTATCTCCCGTCCCCGACAGCTGGCGGCTGGCCAAGGGCAACCTGCCGGTTCCGAGCGGCGCCCTGCCGCTGACCGGGTCGGTTGACATGGTCACTGCGGACAACGCAGAGCGTGTGTGGCACAACGGCTCGGTGATCGGCACCGACGGCGAGGTGAACGTGCCATTCACGGACAACCACGAGTGGAGCACCATCGAGACGTATCCCTTCACACCGGTTGTCGGTGACAACACCCTCAGCTTCGTATGGCGCAACTACGGCTATTGCGCTACCGACACGGACTACTGCACCGCGCCGGGCCTCAACCTTGGGCCGGCATCCAACCCGAACGGGCTGGTCTACAAGGCGTCGGTGACCTATGCCACCCACAGCGAAAGCGCGTGGGCCGGAACGGCGCCTGGAGTCACTGCCTTCCCCGGCAAGAACTGGGCGACGTACTTCCGGTACGACGTCAACCTCGAGACGGCCACGTTGTATGACGTGAGCTCCTCGCCCGCTACGACGTGGACCTGCGCCGCAGGCGTCACCGATCTCTCGACACCCACGGACGGCACGGTCACATGGGCTCGTGCCGGGGACACGATCTACGTGCAGGTGAACGTGTGGGATGGCTTGCCCAGCGCGACCTACGACGTATGGGTCGAGCAGAACCCTGGCACCTGCCCGCCCGGAACGAGCACGCCGTCGAATGATGGCGCGCTCGTGACGGATGCATCCGGCAACGGGACCGCCACGTTCTCCTTCACCGCAACGGCTGGAGCCCAGAACTTCTGGCTCTCCCTGTGGACCCCGTCCGGGCCGCCATACCCGGGCAGCGGAGCCCAGGTCCTGCGCGTCCCGGCGGTGCAGCTCTAGCCTGAAGCGCTAGACCCCTCCGGGTCAGCTTAGCGAGGCATACCCACCGAACCCCGGCCCCAGAGCCGGGGTTCGGTCGTGCCTCGGCGCCACGCGGACGCGTCGACCGGAACGCCACACCATGCGCGCCCGTTCCCCCCGCGTCCTGCATCCCCGATGATCTGCGCATGAACCCGTTCGACCGCGACTCGCCATTCCCCATGAGGGTTCAGTTCGAGTTCGCCGGAGAGATCTGGTACTGGCGGGGCCCGTCCCCGTACCACTTCGTCACCATCCCCGACGATGTCTCCGCCGAGCTGCACGCCCTCGCGCCGTTTGTCAGCTACGGCTGGGGCGTCATCCCGGTCCGCGCCCGGATGGGGGACACGGAACGGGAGACCTCGCTGTTCCCGAAGGACGGCGGCTATGCCCTGCCCGTCAAGGACGCCGTCCGCGACGCGGAGGATGTGACCGATGGCGACCTGGTCACCGTGGAGATGATGGTCAGGCCATCCGCACGCTGATCAGATGCGACGCCATGTCCCTCAGCCGCCGGTCCCGAAGGTCGCCCGGCCGGCGGGTCGACAGGTCTGGATCGTCACGCCCGACGGCGTGGATCGCGACTCGACGAGCTCCATGCTGCGCGCAGTCGGCCGCCCACACCGCGAGCAGGTGGTGATCCGCGTCCTCCAGGCTCCCCCCGCGACGAACGGTGATGAACCTCGGATCGCGGACCTTGGGCAGAATCATTCGCATCCTTCGTCAGTGCACATGGCCGCGGACGATGGCGAGGATGTCGTCGCCGTAGCGCTCGGTCTTCACCGGACCCATGCCCGGCATGCCCAGCAGCTCCGCATGGGTGGAGGGTCGGGCCGCCGCAATGGCCCGCAGATGGGCGTCGTGGGCGACGACGTAGGCCGGCACGCCGTCCTGGCGTGCCCGCGTCCGCCTCCATTCCATCAGGCGCTCCACCAGCCCACGGTCCGGGTCGGCATCGGCCTCGTTGCCTGCGGACCGATGGCGCCGCTTCTCCGGTGTCCGCCTGACCTCCCGGGAGGCCCGCGGCGGCAGCAGTGGCTCCACGAAACGGCTGACCGTCCGGCGTTCGGCCTTTCCCTTGGGAGACTCGCGCAGCCTGGCCCAGCTCAGCGCCAGCCTTCCCTGCGCCCGGGTGATGGCGACGTACAGCAGGCGACGCTCTTCCTCCATGGCCTCGGGAGAGCGGAACGCGAAGTGGATGGGCAGCGCCCCGTCCTCGAGCATGGGGACGAAGACCGCGGGCCATTCGGCGCCCTTGGCGCCGTGGATGGTGGAGAGGGTGACGCCGTCGGCGGCCTCATCGGTCTCCACGGCCGCCTGCCGCTCGAACTCGGCAAGGACGTCGCCGGGCCCCGCCTGGGGACGAGCCGCGACCACCGCCCGCACCACCCCCAGCAGCGTCTCGAACAGCTGGCGGCGCAGTGCCGCCTCCGGGTCGTCGGTCGCCGGCGCATCGGGATCGAAGCCCAGCGGTCGCCAGCGCCGGAGCGCGAGCGAGACCAGGTCCTCGCCGTCCTCCTGGCGTGCACCTCTGAGCGCGCTGATGGCGCCGCGCACCTCCGGCGTCCGGTAGAACGGCGTTCCCTGGAAATGGAAGGGCACCGCCGCCGCCCGCAGGGCCGCCGCCATCGGCTCGAGCTGGACGTTGGTCCTGGTCAGCACGGCGATCTCGCCTGGCCTCGATCCGTTCGCCAGCAGCTGGCGGATCTGCTCGACCAGCGCGGCGAGCTCGGTGGCGCCATCGGGGTAGGCGTGCATGCCAGGCGCCGGCCCCTCCGGTCTCGTGGCACGGAGGGTAGGCCCGGCCGAGCCGGCGACGAGCCGGTTGGCAAGCCCCAGGATCTGCGGCGTGCTCCGGTAGTTCTGGACGAGGCTGACGACGGTCGCCTCGGGGAACCGCGTCGCGAACTCGAGCAGGTACCGCGGCGTGGCACCGGTGAAGCTGTAGATGGTCTGGTTGGGATCCCCGACCACGGCCAGGTCGCGCCGGTCCCCGAGCCAGGCATCGAGCAGGGACTGCTGCAGCGGGTTCGTGTCCTGGTACTCGTCGACGCTGAACCACGCGTACCGCCGGCGAACGAGCTGCGCGGCCTCCGCATCCCCGCCGTACAGCCGAACGGCCTCCTCGAGCAGGTCCTCGAAGTCCAGGACGCCGGCTCGCTGCTTTGCCCGTTCGTAGTCCGCGTAGAGGCGGCCCATCAGGTCAACCGGGATGGGCGGCGATCGATCCGTGGCGGCCGCGAGGTCGGGGTACTGCGCGGGAGCGACGCGCCGGTTCTTCGCCCACTCGATCTCGTCCGCCAGGTCCCGCGCGGCCACGTAGCGGTACCCGCCCGGGAGGCGGCGCGCCAGCGGGCCGATGACCGGGAGCTTCGAAGTGATCAGCGTCGGGAGCTGCCTTCCGTGCCTGAGGGGCCAGAAATGCTCCAGCTGGCGTTTGGCTGCTGCATGCAGCGTCGAGGCGGTCGCGCGGCTCAACCCGAGGCGGCGCAGGCGCTGGGACATCTCGTCGGCAGCCTTGTTGGTGAACGAGACGACAAGGACCTGCCGCTCGTCGACGGCGCCGATGGCGACGGCATACGCCACCCGGTGGCTGATGACCCGGGTCTTTCCCGTTCCCGCCCCGGCCAGGATCATGACCGGTCCGCTGACGGCCGTGGCCGCTTCGCGTTGCTCCTCGTTGAGGTCGGCGAGGATGGCGTCGGAATCGAGAGCCTGGCGATGCACCGTAACGTCAGCGGGCGCCGTCGGCAACGGCCGGGATGTCCAGGCCCAGGTGATGGGCCAGGGCCGATCGCACCCGGGCGCGGATCTGCCGGTCCGTCACCGTTCCCAGCGGCGCCCCGCGGACACGTCGGAGCGAGATGGTGCGCACCTGGCTGGCCAGGATCACGCCGTCGCGCGTCTGCGCCGCCTCACCGGCGGAGATGGGCACGTCCCCGGGGTACCGAGCCTCCGAGCGCGAGGCGGTGATGGGGCACACGGTGGCCAGCCCCGACCGGTGGAACGGCTCGTACGAGACCACGAGCGCCCGCCGCTGGCCGGCCTGCTCGTGATCGGCCACCGGGTCCAGGTCGACGACGACCACCGACCAGCGCAGCGCGGCGCTCAGGCCGGCCATGTCTCGCGGTCGGCCGCCCCATAGACCGTTTCCGTCTCTTCCGCCTCGGCCACGAATGCCGGGTCCAGTGCCGCCGCGGCCCAGAGGTCGGCCTCCTGGGCCTCCAGCAGCCGGCGCTCGAGCTCGTCAACGGCGAGCTCCACGACCGCATCCTGCGACGACGCAAGGTGGTAGCGCTCCGCCATCTCCCGCACGCGACGCACGGTGGCCGGAGCGAGGTTGTACGTGCGCTTCACGCGTGCCGGCATGGCCGTCATGGTTGCACGTCCGGTTCTGGGTGTCAATGCGGACGTGTGTTTCCTCAGCAACGTCGTTTGCGGTGCCGACCGAACACGCGCTTTTCGTGCTGCCCGCCCTGCGGCGTGCCCGGGACCCTGGCTCCGCAGCCCGGGCCGGCACCTCGTCGTCAAACGTCTGCCGGCAGGATGCGGAACGGACGGCCGTTTGCGGCGCGCAGGACCCGGAAGTGCCGCTCGTCCAGCGTCAGGATCTCCCGGATCGCGTACCGATGGGCGAGCACCACCAGCGAGGCATCCGCCAGGCCGATGTCGAGATCCGCATGCCGCGCGATGAGCCGCTCCGCTGCCCTGTGCCATACCTTAGGTGGCATGCTTACCACCCGCTGGTACGTCAGGTCAGCACCTCGACCGTGATGCCAACCTCCGGCCACCGGGAATCGGTGGTGAGGACGCGGTCCGCCTTCAGGTACAGCGCGGTAGCCAGCACCAGGGCATCCGGGAGCCGCAGTCGGGCACCGTGGCGAGCCCGGAGCCTGGCGGCGCGCGACGCGACCTGGCGGGTGATGGGCTCAACCTCGATCGACAGGTCCGCCATGAAGGCATCCAGCCGCTGCATGGCTTCGCGACCCCGTCGTGCAGGCCCAACCTGTGCCTCCGCGTAGGCCGATGCCGGCAACGCCAGCCCATCCCCGGCCTCGAGGGCCGCTGACAGCGCCGCCCGCGCGGCAACGTGATGGGGGTCCGAGCCGTCGAGGATGCCGATGACCACCCCGGCGTCCAGGATCGTCAGCGCCATTCGTCGCGCAGCTCGTCCAGCTCGCCGGGCCGATACACGCCGGTCAGGCTCCCCGCATGGCGGGCAACGGGGTCGTCCTCGCGCACCAGCAGCACGCGCCCCGGACCGCGAGCCTCGGCACGCAGGCGATCGCCCGTCCGCAGCCCGGCTCCGGCCATGGCATCGCGCGGGATGGTGACCTGGTGCTTGCTGGAGATCCTCGTGGCGAGGCGCGGAGTCTTTACTTTCTGAGCCATGGGTAAAGACTAGCACCTTCGCCCAACGCCGCCTGGCAGCCAGCTCGATGTACCCTCGCCGTCGCGATGACCAGCAACCGGGATGACGCACGCGACGGCCTCACGTTCACGAACCTCGATCAGCCCCTCTTCGACGGAGCGGACGCGACGAAGCGGGACCTCGTCGACTACCTCGACGCTGTCCGTGACCGGATCCTCCCCGGCCTGAAGGATCGCCCCCTGTCCGTCATCCGCGTCCATCGGGGCCAGGAGGCCTTCATGCAGAAGAACCTCCCGAAGTACACCCCGCCGTGGGTCAAACGGGTGCGGTGGTGGGCCGAGTCGTCCAAGCGGGACGTGGAGTACGCCCTGTGCAACGACCGGCGCACGCTCCTGTGGTTCGCGAACCAGCGGGCGGTCGAGTATCACCCAACCCTGGTGCGCGCGGACCGGCCGAATCGCCCCACCCACCTGGTCCTGGACCTGGACCCGCCCGATGCCGACGCCTTCGGAATGGCGGTTCGCGCTGCGCGCGCCGTCCGCCAGGCGCTGGCCGATGCCGGCCTGAGCGGCGCAGTCAAGACCAGCGGCGCCAAGGGGCTGCACGTGTTCGTGCCGATCGACGGAACGACGTTCGAGGATTCGGCTGCCGCCACCCGGGCAATCGCCGCCCGGGTCGAGCGGCTCGATCCGGAGGTCGCCACCACCGCCTTCGTGAAGGCCGACCGGGGCGGGAAGGTGTTCGTGGACTCCACCCGGGTCGGCGGCGCCACGGTGGTCGCCGCGTACAGCCCTCGCGTCCGGCCTGGCGTACCGGTTTCCTTCCCCGTCTCCTGGGACGATCTCGACGACATCGCTCCCGGCGACTTCACCATTCGCACCGCGCTCGGCATCCTGGGCGACCATGATCCGTGGCGCGAGCAGATGCCCGACGCGCAGCGGCTGCCGGCGGACCTGGTCGAAGAGGGCCAGGCGATCCCGGTCGCACGGGTCCAGGCCATGCACGAGGGCAGGCGCCGCGCCCGGGCCACCCACACGAAGACCACCGACTAGGGCCAAGCCATCGCGTGTTCGGGCGCCCGGGCCCCCGCTACTCGGACCGGGAGTCCTCGACGGCGACGGCCGGGTTCCAGGCCACCTCCCAGACGTGCCCGTCCGGGTCGGCGAAGTAGCCCGCGTACCCGCCGTAAAACGTGTCCGCCGCCCGCTTCACGATGCGGGCATCCGCCGCATCTGCCTGGGCCATGACCGCATCCACTGCCTCGCGGCTGTTCACGTTGTGGGCGAGCGTCACCTCCGTCGCAGACGGAGGGCTCACGGGCAGGCCGGTATCGGCGGCAATCGACTCCCGCGGCCACAGCGCAAGATGCAGCCCGCCGGCCAACTCGAAGAAGGCCACCGCCCCGTGTTCGAACTCGGTGCCAATGATGCCCTGCGTGGGCAGTCCCAGCCCATCGCGGTAGAAGCGGACGGCTGCCTCCAGGTCGTCAACGCCCAGGGTGATGAGGGTGATTCGCGGCTGCACGGGCTACCGCTCGCTCGACCGTGTCATCGCGCCGGCTTCAGGCCCATGGCGGTGTCCATGACGCAGATCCCGTGCGGCGGCGTGCACCAGAGGTGGACCAACTCGCCCATCCCAGGAGGCTAGCCGTCTGGGTCAAGGCGCGCGAGACGAGCGCGCGCCTTGACCCCTCCGAGCGGTCGCCGGCGGTTTGACCGGCGCTGCGACCATGGGCGAAAGGAGAGAGGAGGCGACATGCGTATCGGCGTGACGATCATGCTCCACGGCGGCCCCCCGGGCGGCGACCGCCAGGCGCCCCGCTGGACGGCGATCCGCGAGGAGGCAAGGGACGCGGAGGCAGCGGGCTTCGACCTCTTGGTTCTCGAGGACGGGACGTTCTATCGAGACCCGGAGGAGACGGTGGGCTGGTGGGAGTCGGTTGCCATGGCCGGGGCCATCGCCGCTGTGACGGATCGGATCGACATCGGCCATTCGGTCCTGAACGGCCCGTATCGTCCCCCGACCCTGGTGGCGAACATCGCCGACACGCTCGACGAGATTTCCGACGGGCGCTACATCCTGGGCATCGGTCGCGGGAACACGGAGGACGTGGACTACGCAGCGGTCGGCGTCCCGGCGGACCGGCGCACGGGCCGCCTGGCGGAGGCGCTGCAGATCATCCACGGCCTCCTGAAGGACGGGCGGGTGGACTTCGTCGGGAAGCACTGGTCCGCGCGCAGCGCCGAGCTCGTCATGCGCGGCCCGCGACCCCAGGGACCGCCCATCGTCGTCGCCGCGGCCGGCCCGAAGATGCTGCGCCTGACCGCCCGCCACGCAGATGGATGGAACTGGTGGACGACCACGGGCACGGACCTCGAGCCCCTGCGTCCCATCGTGGCCGAGCTGGAGAAGGCCTGCGCGGAGGTGGGCCGCGATCCGGCCACGCTCCAGCGCACGCTCGACGTGTACTCTCTGGACCCGCTGAACCGGTTCCCGGACCAGGACCTCGTCCGCGGCAGCGCGGAGGAGCTGGCGAACGGGATCCTGCGATTCGGCGAGCTGGGCTTCAGCGAGATACGGTGCAACCTGTACCACCCACCGGATGACCGTTCAGTGCTGCGCGAGGCCATCCCCGTCATGGCCGACGTCGTGGCGCAGGTCCACGCGGCCACCTGATATCGCCTCCTGGGCCGGGCGCCCTCGCCTGATCCCCACCGCCTGTCGGCGGATCTGGTCGAGGAAGGCCGCAGGATCCACAAGCGAGGCATCCGTCAGCCGATGTCGAGATCCGCGTGCCGCGCGCTAAGCCGCTCAGCTGCACCGATGTCCTCGGCCTCAAAGCTCTCGGCGAGACGCCACCACCCACCCGGGCGCGTCCGACAGGGTCAGGCGGTACCGTCGAGGAGCTGCAGCACCGGCGCCAGCGCCACCAGGGATGCCGGCGTATTCGGCCACGCCATGAGCTCGACGCGGGTGACGCCCATCGCGGCGAACTGCCGGATGGTCGCGGCGATCTCGTCCGCGGATCCGGCGATGGGAACTCCCAGCCCCAGCTCCTCGGCGGCTACTGCGACTGCCCCAACGGAACGGCGCGACCCTGGCGCACGTCGCGGACATCCGGGTCGTCCCGAACCTGCTCACGATCGTCTCGCCGCGCCGACCTCGCCAACAGGGCCGAACCGACTGTCCCGCTCCCAGCCAGTCTCGGCGAACGGTCGCGAGCTTGCGGGGGCGATTGGGGTGCGCCCCGGCTTATCCCGCGCGCTGCAGGATCTTGAATCCGCGTGCTCGCATGACGCGCTCGACATCGCGCCCGTAGGGGAGGCCATCGACCACGACGCCCTTGCGTGCCGGCGAGAGAAGCTCGATCCCGAGGACCGACCCATCGGCCGCGTAGTTGACCGCCCGGGCATCGTCCAGCCGCTCCTGGTGATGAAACGCAGCCTCGGAGACCTGGAGGTAGGCGGCGTCCACCGACTCGTCGTACTCGAGGAGCAGATGGGTCATGAGCGGGAATCCTTTCGCCATGTGGTCAGCACGCGACCATCGATTGTATCAACGACGATCTCGATGGCCCATTCGCCGAAGTAGCGCGTCCGGATCTCGCGCTCGTCGTCGTGACTCGATGGCCGCGTCGCGTCCGGCGACAGGTACGCCTCTTCGATCTCGTCGACGCTGATGCCCCAGCTGGCCCGGATCGAGGCGGTTGTCCGAGCCCGCCACAGCGAGTTCGAGGAGAGGTGGCATGAGTTCTTCGGCTAGGAAGCTCGGGTTCCGGCCGTCCGTTGCCACCTCGGTTCACGTGGACCGCGGCCGCTTCTACGTCCTCCTCGCCGACGGGCGCGAGATCAGCGTCCCGCTGGACCAATTCCCGCGCCTGCGCGGAGCGACTCCCGAGCAGCTTGACGACTGCGAGATCACGGCGTTCGGCACAGCCATCCGCTGGCCGCAGCTCGACGAGGACATCGGCGTCGCAGCCCTGCTAGGCATCCCAGAGGACGACCTCGAAGCGGCCGCCGGCTTCCAGGATGGCTGACCGGACGGCCATCGCGTGGCCCGATATCGACGAGGAGATCGGCCTGGCCGGCCTGCTCGGTGTCTCCAGACGGCCCTCGAGGAAGCCCTCGCCGTCACCATCCTGAACCGCGAGCTCTGAGTCGTCATGCCGAACGTTACCTAAGTACCGCACCGCCGAGCTGCAGCGGTTGCTAGAGTGCAGGCACTGCCCAAGGGGGAGAACGCGGCGAGTGATTCGCCTCTACCCGTCAACAGCGCTCCGGTCGCACGCTCGCGAGCCATTGCCACGCCCACAGCCGGCGGTAGCCGCAACCTGGCAACGGCTGAGATGACCGGGCGCTCGACGAGATCCCGTCCCTGGCCAGCTGCCATTGCGGTTGCGGCGTTGGTTGGCGTGGCGCTCTCCGCGTGCGACGGGCGCGGCAGCGCGGCCCTCAGCCCGGCGCCTGCAGGGAGCTCGTCCAGCCACGCAATCGCCACGAACCTGCCAACGGCGATCGCCACTCCCAGCCCTTCAACTCGGCCAACAACGCCCGAGGCGAATAGCTCAGCCAAGGCGGCTGCTGCGGTCGAGCCCGGGTGCTTCGACCTCCTCGCGTCCGCCGGGAACACGGCACCCGCGCCCTCCATGGTCCCCGCGGAAGAACTCCGGAGCCGTCTACCGATTCTCGACTCGCCGCTCTCGCAGCGGATGGCGTTCATCGGCACATCGCTGACGGACGGGGGCATCGCCAGCATCTATGTATCCGCCTTCCAGGCCTGCAGCGGGGGCGGGCGAGCCAGCATCCGTTTCGGATGGGTCACCCGTGGCGAAATCGCAGGTGTCGTCCCCATGGCTGCAGAGATCACCGGGTACAGCGGCTGGGAGCTGGCGGCGATGGTCATCGACGGGAATGCACAGGATCCGGCCTTGCGGAGCGAGCTCACGTTCGGCGCGCACCGCGGGTGGGAGTACCTCTACACCGATAGTCTCGCCCTGACCGCCAGCCCCACGACGCTCTACATCATGCAGGCCTATTGCTGCGTCGACGCCACTCGTGCCGATACGTATCGCTTCGACGAGGTCGTCAACGACTATCTCGACCGCACCAACGACTCCCCCGCGCCGATGCCAAAGGATTGGCGCACATGATGGCCCGCTGAACTGTCGAGCATCGGCTGCAGCGCACACGAGGCACGCCGGCCCATCTCGAGTGCGTCGATTACGAAGCGCCGGCGTGCTCGCCGGGGAACACGGCGAGGAGAGCGGCCGGCCGCACGGGCTAGGAAGTGCCGATCGAGCACAGCGTGGTGGGCCCCGCACCGCGAGCCCAATCCCGGGATGTTGACCTCGGGCCAGCGCGAGGCTGACCCGGGGTCGCGGCTTCGATCAGTGCATCCGGCGATGCCGAAGGTGGCGATCGATGACTAGCAGGAGTGCCACCGTGGCGCTCGACACAGCAAGCGTGACGAACAGCATGTAGGCGAACACCTCCAGGTGCTTCGCGGACTGCGCTGCGATGGCAGCTGACAGGACCAGCGACACGGCAAGACCCGCCACTGCCGCCCGTCTGATGCTCAGCACGCTCATTGTCGCTCCTTCGGTGTCACCCAATATTCACACGCACTTCAACCGTGGGGCATGCGCAGGAGATTGGCGGCTCACGCCTATCGCGGAGTTGCCTGAGGACCAGACGACAGGAACGCGGCATAGCGCTCTTCCAGCCGATCACGATCCGGCCACAGCGAATCCGAGCGCGGCAGGAGGATCGGCTGATGGTGCATCTCCTTGAGCCCGTGCAGCAGCATCGGTCCGTCGTCCTCCTCCAGGACCGACCGGCGCACCTCGATCAGGTAGTCAGGCCGCACCGCCAGGAAGTGCCGATCGAACGCGGCATGGTGGAGCTTGCACAACGCGAGGCCGTTCGGCACCACCGGCGCTCCCTCAGGATCCGCGTCCGCGATGATGTGCGCCGCGTCGAGCAGCTCCTGGTGCCGCAGCCGGCACAGCGCGCACCGGGTCCGGTACGCCTCCAGCACCCGCGCCCGGAAGGCCTGCTGGTGCAGCCGACGCCTGACCGATGCCGTGATGTACTCGCGGCGAATCTCCGCCCGGTCCTCCGCAACGGATGAGCCGATGGCGCCCGGCACCGCGGCCTGCGCCGCATCGTCGACCGCCACGTCGAAGAACAGCTCGCTCCGCCGATCCCCGACGATGTACACCGGCCAGACCGCCAGGTACTGCCCAGGCTCCAGGCCGTAGAAGTAGACGAGCGGCAGCTGCCGTTGCATCGCCAGGCGCAGCCCTCGGTTGTCCGGGTGATCCGGATCCGTCCCCCGATACGCGTACCGCAGCCCGCTCGGCCCGAAGGCGTCCGAGTAGGGACCGCGCGGAACCGTCGTGATCGACAGCGGCACCTCGCTCAGGATCCGCGGCTTGAAGATGCCCTGGGGCCCCAGCAACGGCACCCGCTGTCCGTCGAAGACGAACCCCTCCGCCAGGATCGCCCGCGGCAGCACCTCTCCCCGCAGCTCGACCTGCGCCGCGAGCCACTGGAACGCAGCCAGCCGGACGCGGAGATCGTGCTCGTTGTCCATCCCCGCCGCCAGGATAAGCCCCCGCTAACGCCGCAGTACGCGTTGGTCCGCATCCTGCGGCCGGTGCCAACCATCCATGAGGAAGCGGGCCTGGCGTTTCGGTTCAGATCGACCGATGTCGGCGAGCCACCCCACGTACACGTCGAGGGCCAGGGTGGAGCCGCGAAGGTCTGGCACGCACCAGTCAGCGTCGACAGGAACCGGGGATACAATCGCCGTCAGCTGGCCCGGATCGAGGCGGTTGTCCGAGCCCGCCACAGCGAGTTCGAGGAGAGGTGGCATGAGTTCTTCGGCTAGGAAGCTCGGGTTCCGGCCGTCCGTTGCCACCTCGGTTCACGTGGACCGCGGCCGCTTCTACGTCCTCCTCGCCGACGGGCGCGAGATCAGCGTCCCGCTGGACCGATTCCCGCGCCTGCGCGGAGCGACTCCCGAGCAGCTTGACGACTGCGAGATCACGGCGTTCGGCACTGCCATCCGCTGGCCGCAGCTCGACGAGGACATCGGCGTCGCGGCTTTGCTTGGAATCCCGGAAGGACGACCTCGAAGCGGCCGCCGGCTTCGAGCCCAGCCAACCGCGCACGCCCCAGCCGTGATGGCCTCCCTGAACCGTCCCGCTCTTGCGGCCGATGTCCGGGTCACCGATGCGCAGCTCACCGTGACCCTGACCGATGGACGCGCGATCAGCGCGCCGATCGCGGAGTTCCCGTTGCTGGAAGCCGCCACCCCCGCACAGCGCGCGAACTGGCGGATCGTCGACTACCGCACGGCCATAGCGTGGCCCGAGATCGACGAGGAGATCGGCCTGGCTGGTCTCCTCGGTGTCTCCGAGACGGCCCTCGAGGAGGCCGCCGGCTTCACCATCGTCAACCGCGAACCCGCGCCATAACCTCTCGGGGATGGCGAAGGCCCCGCCCGAGCCATCTCCCGCGACGAGGCGCCGCTGTGCTCGCCGGGGAAGACTGGGAGGATCTCTCCCGTCGCGTCGTCGATGACCAGCGTGCCCTGGGTGGACGGAGCGAGACAGGCGTACGCCGTCGATTCCGGGTGGTCGCCCACCGCAAACGGCGAGCCGGCGCATCCCTTCCCCGAACGCGCGCTCACTCCCAGATCCCCTCCTTCGGGATCCGCAGCCGACGCCGCTCCCGACGCACGAGCCAGGCGATCCATCCCGCCGTGATCATCACGAAGGCGACAACGGGCGCCACGGATCGCCAGTCCACGGACACCAGAGGTCGCCAGGCCCAGAGGAAGGGTCTGGAGTTATCGACAGGCTGAGTGACTGTCGCGGGCCGAAGCTCCTGGTACGCAGCAGGCGGGTAGATGGAGGTGCAGCTCTGCGAGAGGAGCACGCTCCCCCGGCGATGCGCCATCACCAGGTAGGTCTCCCCGGTGTGCCAGATCGGGTTGTCCTCGAACCACACACCCTCTTGCGGAGCGACGACCGGCTGCCAGTGGCCGACCTGACCCGATCCCCACACCTCGCTTACCTCGAACAGTGCGCTGTACCCGTCGCTGCGCGTCTCGACGGCCTTGCCCACGAAGACCGCCTTCTGCGGATCGGCGCTCCAGGCAGCCACCCTCACGGCGTCAACCTCCCCGGCGCACAGGGCCAGGGCCGGCGCAGCACCGATGGCGAGGAGCCCCACGACCAGGAGCGTGGCCGCCAGACCTCGCGCCACCAACCGGCTCATAGAGTGGCTTCCGAGGCCCTGGCCCGCTGCACGGTTGGCCTTAGACCTGCCGCATCGGCCGAAGGATCCGATCGGCCTCCCGTGCGATCGCCTGCACGGCATTCGCATCCAGAACTGTCGGCGCTTCTTGAAGGGCCTGAGCTAGTCGCCGCCCGTTGACCACCATGACGCCACGCACATCCTGCTCCCGCGGAAGCTTTGCCCGATGGATGCAGAGAACCGGACGCACTGTTGGCGCTCCAACCGAAGCCCCACCAAGCGCGATCTGGACTTCAACCGCCTGCCGGTAGACCTGCTCCACGAGCTTGTCGCGTGGCTGGTCATTGACCCAGAGACGTTCGTTCAGGATCTCGACGCTTCCAGTCAGCCGCTTGGTCTCGATGATCCAGACGCCGGATGGCCCGATGGCGATGGAGTCGATGTTCGCTCTGCTCCCCGGCATGCGCCGGTCGTGCAGCACGACGAACCCGCCCGCCTCGAGGTCCGTCAGGTAAGACGCAGTGCTCCGCTCACCCTGCGCACCGCGCCGCCACGCTTGCGCGTCCTTCGGCAGCCGGTCCGCGAAGGCGAAGGCGAGAAGACCGGTTCCTGCAGCTCCGACCCCGGCCCAGATATCGCCGACAAGCGCGCGCAGACTGAAGAAGACGATCAACATCGCGACGACAGCAATGGATGCCAAAGCCGGCCATGCCATGCGAACGCGCTGTCGTTGACGCTCCTGCTCCCGATCGAACCGCGCCTGCGCCGATCCTCCTGCCACCCGGTCGGATCTGATCGGAGCACTGAGTGCCGTCGGAGCGGTCGTGCGGGATAGCGGAGCGGAAGCGAGCCGCTCCGAGCCCTGGATGCCTCGCTTACCCCAACACTTCGGGAAGCGGTCGCACGCCCAGAAGGGCTGACCTTCGTAGGCGCCCTTACCGGCCGTCTTAACGCTCATGTGACCGCCACAGCGAGGGCAAGTTGGCGACCCATCACTGCTTCCAGCGCCACTGGACCGGTCGGCGAGGGCGCCGGCCGCAGCAGGCTCGGTCAGGGGCGCAGGGGAAGCGCTCGCCACCTTCGCCCGAGGGACGGATGTCGCGGCAGCCCGAAGCGGCGCTGGTTCTTGCCGCCTGCGTTTGCGGTCGCGTTCGTTCCGCTCACAGGCGTAGCAGTGACCGCCGTCCCACGGTTGGGCAGCATGCCCGCAGGCGCGTACTTCCACAGTAAGGACTCCCCTCTTTGCGCCGGCATGCTACCCGACAGCAGCGGCCAGTCAATCCACATTTGTCGCGCAAGGGCCCCCGGAGTTGCCCGCCATTGCTAGAGTGCAGGCACTGTCCAACCGGGGGCCTGGCCGGATGCGTCACGAAGCGGAACCGCCTCACGCTGCAGGTGAGTGACATCAAGGTGTTCCATCTCTCCTCCACCTCAGCGAGCGAGCTGGTGACCTTCCAAGGACCAGGAAACCCTGCTCTACAGCTGCGGCATGGAATGGGCAGATCCCTCATCCCTGGCCACACGGAAGTACTGCGGCCCCGCCGGCCGGTCACGACCACATCACCCACATTCATGGATACGCAATCGACCAAGCTCGTCGCGGAGGATCCGTTGTACCGAGACGCACGTCAGCGGCTCGAGCGGGTGTAGAGGACAGGGCGATGCTGGACACCAGACCGCCAGGCTCGCTCATCGCCGCGATCGTCACGACGGTCCTTCTCGCAGCATCCTGCCGGGCATCCTTTGGTGGCGGCACCACAGCTCCGGTGGCGTCAAGCTCGCCCGCCGCCATCCTCCAGGTCCAGATTCCCGGCTGGTGCGGCGGGCTGCCCATGGGCCCTGCTCCGGCCCCGTCCACCTCACCGCACCCGTACTCCACGCCCGACCCTCACACCCTGCTCTGCATGATGGTGGAGAACAAGTCGACGGTGGACATGGCAATCGACGACAGCAGCTCCTGGAGCCTTGTCGCGGCGTGCACCAGCATGGAGTCGTCGGGGCCCGTGCCGGAGGCCCCGTGGGCCTATCAGATCGGGCGCGCCACACCGGGGAGTATCGGCGGGCCCGTTCTCGGCACCGTCTCCTCCTCGGCTCTGACGGGCGAGCCGCCATTCCTCATCGAGGTGGTCATCAACCCGGATCTCAGCGTGAGCGTTCGGCAGCAGACCTCTCTGCCGAACCCCACAGACCGGTTCTGCTAACAGCCGCCAGTCCTGCTTGACGGCCCTAGGCTACGCGTTCGGATTGGCCGCGAGGAAAACCGCGTAGCGCTCCTCCAGCCGATCACGATCCGGCCGGAGGGACGCCGAGCGCGGCAGGAGGATCGGCTGGTGGTGCATCTCCTTGAGGCCGTGCAGCAGCATCGGTCCGTCCTCCTCCTCCAGGACCGACTGGCGCACCTCGATCAGGTAGTCCGGCCGAACGGCCAGGAAGTGCCGATCGAACGCGGCATGGTGGAGCTTGCACAGCGCCAGCCCGTTCGGAACCACCGGCGCTCCCTCAGGATCCGCGTCCGCGATGATGTGCGCCGCATCGAGCAGCTCCTGGTGCCGCAGCCGGCACAGCGCGCACCGGGTCCGGTACGCCTCCAGCACCCGCGCCCGGAACGCCTGCTGATGAACACGCCTTCGGAACGTCGACAGGACGTAGCCCCGCTGGATATCGCCGGCGCCCTCAGCAATGGCACGCAGCGGCAGACCCTCTACCGCCGCGGCGTCCACATCGCGCAGGTCAACGCCGAAGAACAGCTCAGCAGGCCGATCGTCCACGACGTAGACAGGCCACTGCGCCACGTACTCCCCGGGCACGACCCGGTAGAAGTACACGAGCGGCAGATGCAACCGCATGGCTCGGCGGAGCCCTCGATTGTCCCGATGCTGCGGGTCCTCTCCGCGGTACGCGTACCGGCGGAGACCGCGCTCGGCCTCCACGGCGCCGTACCGACCTGGGATGGTCGTGATGGAAAGCGGGCCGTCGGTGAGAAGGGCGGGTTTGAAGATGCCCTGAGGTCCCAGGAGCGGGACCCCCAAGCCGTGGAAGTCGAACCCTTGCTCGAGGATTCCGCGGGGCAACGTATTCGGATAGAGGCCTCGCTGCGCCGTGAGCCACTGGAACGCGGCGAGGCGGACGCGGAGGTCGTGTTCGTCGGCGATCGCCTACCCCAGGAACCTCGCGTCGCCATGCCACTCGAGGAACTGACGTGACGGCGGCGGGTTTGGCGGGGCCGGCAGCCGCACCCTGGTGCCGTCAAGCGCGTAGTAGTCTCGCCCGTTTTGAAACTCTTCCCGAATGCGGCGGCTTACACGTACGCGATGCTCAGGCGTGACGGTGATGTAGCCGTCGTCGAAGAGCGCGTGCAGGTCGCGGCGTAGCAGCAGTCCGTGGTCGATCCGGTGTTCGCCGTGCAGGCTGTACGGGCGGATGTGGGCTGCCTCGAGCGCGGGTAGAGTCCGCTCGCCAGGTGACGAAGTTTCCACCGCCGACGATGAAGCCGCCGTGGCGAGCCTTGAGCTTGAACAGGAACGGCTCCCCCGGCAGAAGCTGGCGGTGCGTCGGCCAGCGGTCGGTTGCCAGAAGTTCGCCTCGTCGAGCTCAGGGCGTGAGGCGAGGAACCGATACCACTCGTAATCGGTGATACCCACCCAGAAGCGCACGTTCCCTCGCGATGCGCGTTCGCCGGCAAATCCTAGTGGAACCAGGAGTTACGCTACGCCAGAAGCTGCCCACACGGGGGACTCGAGCGGGAATGCCGGATACGACTGCCGGCCGCGCATCGGCCTGGTTCATTGTCGTGGCTGATGGCTCGTCGCAGGGGTCTCATCTCTTCGCGTTCTCCAACTTCCTGAGTTCGCCTGGGCTGGTACAACGGGATCCTGTCGGAACTCAGCTCGTCAACGCTAGACCATGAAGCTCTACGCGGGGACGACCGAGCAGTTCGTGCGGGACGCGATGCACGCACCGCATCGCGGAGAAGCTGGCGGTCGAGTACAAGGCGGAGCTCGGCCACAAGCCCGGCGCGGCCGAGTACAACTCCTGGCAGAACTCCCTCACCAGCCTGGGCTGGCTCGTGGACCACGCGGGGCTCAAGGACCACGGGATCATCCTCGAGTACCAGCTGCCCCTGAGCTCCCTGCGCCTGGACGCCATGCTCACCGGCCACCAGACGACGGCCACCGGCGCGCGCAACGCGGTGATCATCGAGCTCAAGCAATGGACCGATGTCGCGCCCCAGCAACGTCCCCGAATGCGTCGAGACGTTCGTGGGCCACGCAACGCGACGCGTCCTCCACCCCAGCGTCCAGGTGGGCCGATACCAGCAGTACCTGCTCGACACCCACACGGCGTTCTACGAGGGCGGCATCGGTTTGGCGGCGGTCAGCTACGTCCACAACATGGACCACGCCACCGGCGAGCTCTTCGCCCCACGACATGCCGAAGCCCTGAAGGCCAATCCCCTCTTCACCGGCGACCTGGTCGACGAGCTGGCGGACTACCTCCTCGAGCGCCTGGACGGCGGCGACGGCAACACCGTCCTGGCCGAGGTCCTCGCCTCGAAGTACCGCCCGTCACAAGAAGCTCCTCGAGCACACCTACCAGATGGTCAAGGGCCAGACCGAGTTCGTGCTCCTGGACGAGCAGCTGGTGGTCTTCAACTCCGTCCTGGCCGCGGCCCGCGAGAGCTTCTCCGAGACGAAGAAGGGCGTGATGCTGGTCAAGGGCGGCCCGGGCACCGGCAAGAGCGTCATCGCCCTGAACCTGGTGGGCGAGCTGGCGAAGCAGGGCTACAACACCCAGCACGCCACCGGATCCAAGGCCTTCACGGAGAACGTCCGCCGCATCGTGGGCAGCCGGGCCTCCACCCAGTTCAAGTACTTCAACTCGTACGGGCCGGCGGAGACCAACGACATCGACGTCCTCATCTGCGACGAGGCCCATCGGCTCCGCGAGACAAGTGCCAACCGCTACACGCCAAAGGCCAAGCGGACGGACCTGCCCCAGGTGGACGAGCTGATCCGGGCGGCGAAGGTAAGCGTCTTCTTCATCGACGACCTGCAGGGCGTGCGCCCCAACGAGGTGGGCACCAGCGACCTCATCGCGGAGGCGGCGCTGCGCAACGACGCCGCCATCGACGTCTTCGAGCTGGAGACCCAGTTCCGCTGCGCCGGCTCGGAGGCGTTCGTCAGCTGGGTCGACAACACCCTGGGCCTGGCGGAGACCGCCAACCCGGTCTGGGAGGGCAACGAGAACTTCGACTTCCGCATCGTCGACTCCGTGGAGCAGCTGGACGCCCTGATCCGCACCCGGGCCGCCGAGGGCCACTCCGCGCGCCTGACCGCCGGCTTCTGCTGGCGCTGGAGCAACCCAGAGCCCGATGGCACCCTCGTCAACGACGTGAAGATCGGCTCCTGGGAGATGCCGTGGAATGCCAAGGCCGATGCCGGCCGCCTGGCGGACGGCATCCCGCCCGAGCGCTACTGGGCCTCGGATCCCGCGGGCATCAACCAGGTCGGCTGCATCTACACCGCCCAGGGCTTCGAGTTCGACTACGTGGGCGTCATCATCGGCCGCGACCTGCGCTGGGATCCCGCCTCCGAGGACTGGATCGGCGACCCCTCCGAGTCCTTCGACTCGATCGTCAAGCGCTCCGGCGACCGCTTCACCGACCTCGTCAAGCGCACCTACCGCGTCCTCCTCACCCGCGGCATGAAGGGCTGCTACGTGTACTGCCACGATGTGGAGACCCGCGCTCCTTTTAACCTGCCACACTTCGCACAAGGATTAGCCGCCTTTGCCTCGTCAATATGATCACCTCGCGTTGGATGCCGTTACCGGTGCGCTGCCCCGTCCACGTAGGCAGGGCGGCTCCGCATTTCGGCGATCGGGCGTGGCAACACACGGCGCAGCGCTGTTGGACCAGGCCGACACCGTCGCCGACTCCCTCGCAGAGCGACTTCGCCTGGCGCCGACGGCTATCAACCCGAGGCTCATCTTCAAGCTGCAGTTGGTGGAGGGGGGAAACGTTGATGAGGCGAATCTCAGTAGTGTCGGCCTCCGACTGCTAGCCCGGACCCCCGGAAAGGCCGTCGTGGTTTTCCCCGACGAGGCAACTCTCCGCCGCCTACGCGAGCACCTCCACACATACGCTGACCAGGACGACCACGGGCGACACTATCGCTTCCTCGATTCAGTCGAATCGATCGCCGAATTGACGGCGGATGACCGCACAGGACCAGTGCTCACCCAGAACCCGGTTGCGCAAGGATCCACAGAGTTCCTCGATCTCGAACTGTACCGCCCGGATGACACCGAACAGGCGTGGCGATGGGTCCAAGAGATTGAGGGTCTGGCGACCCAGGACGGTAGGGCGAATGTCACCGACGTCTATGTCGGTAGCACACTCTGTCTCCTGCGAGTCCGTTGCAGTCCGGCTCTCGTCCGCCAGTTCCTGCAGGTTGACTACGTAAAGCAACTCGAACGCAGACCCCTCGCGTCCTTCGAGCGAGTAGACATCGACTACTTCGAGTTGGGGGAGGGCGGTCCGGTTCTGGGTATTGATGTGCCCGAGGATCTGGCCGGTATCGTCGTTGTTGACAGTGGAGTAGCCCAAGGGCATCCGTTGCTTGGTCCAGTCCTCGGAGACGCACAGGCTTTTGGTGATCCGGCGGGCCACATCGGATCAGCCGGCCCTGAGGATGTTGACGGCGTCCTGCCGGGACACGGGACAGCAGTCGCAGGGATCGCGGTGTATGGCCGGCTTCTCGATGGCGTCACGGGAGGCCGTTTCATCCCAACCGCGCGGCTCTACTCCGCTCGCGTGACGAACGATCGCGGGGAGTACGACGAGAACGAACTCCTCGAGACTCAGCTCTCAACAGCGGTCGACTACTTCCTTGAGCACTACCCTCACGCGCATGTCTTCAATCTCTCACTTGGCAACGCCGATCGAGTCTACGGAGGGGATTACCAGTTCCGTCTAGCCGCGCTCCTGGATGAGCTCGCATACAAGCATCGCGAGAAGGAGGTCCTGTTCGTCGTCTCCACCGGCAATTACCTACCTAGCGACCTGACTGCCGAACAGATCCTCACACAGTACCCGGACTACTTGACCAGAAGCGATTCGCATATCCTCGATCCCGCGACCGCCTCGATCGGCCTGACTGTCGGCGGGTTGTCCGCTGGTGCGGCTGCGGTCGATAGGCCGACGCGACCTGGCATCGAGCGCCCTGTGGCAGGGGTAGCTGGCTATCCCTCGCCATTCACAAGGACTGGGCCCGGCATTGGGGGAGCGGTAAAGCCAGAGGTGGTCGACGACGCCGGCGATAGTCGATTCGAGCGCCGGTATATCGCAACGACGCCGAACTATGCGGGCATCCCGACAACGTCGAGCGCTTTCGCTCCTCCCGACGGCCGCCTGCTCAAACTGGTCGCCGGCACAAGCTTCGCGGCGCCAAAGGTGGCCAATCTCGCCGCACGTCTCTTCAGGGAGTTCCCAGGAGCCACGAGCAACCTGATCCGCGCGCTCATCGCGGAATCCGCGGCTGTTCCCGACGCACGGCCACCGAGTCTGGCTCCATATTCCCCCGATTCCCCTGAGATCCTGAATCTGTATGGATACGGTCAGCCCGATTTCGATCGAGCGCGCTGGTCGGCTGAGAACTGCGTCGTGCTTGCAGTCGAGGATCGCCTGCCTCTGGACTCCTACCGGATCTACGAAGTACCAGCCCTTCCGGCCGAGTTCTTCGACGGACGTGGTCCTGGCTTCTTGCGCGTTGTACTAGCCTTCGACCCACCGACCCGCCATACCCGCGCGGACAGTTATCTCGGGGTTGCCATGCACGCACGGCTCTTACGGAACACAACAGCCGCCGCGATCACGAGAGTCATGCAGGCTCTGTCGCCTGTTGAACGCGCGGCCCTGAGCGAGGGAGAAGACCCTCCTGCCCTGCACCGACTCAGGGGTGCCGATGGGGGGCCCACTGGGATTGGCCTCCGACCGGGCCCGCGGGTCCGGGAGAAAGGGACTCTCCAGCGTTCAGCTGCACGCGTGAGCAACCACGGTTGGCGATATGACGATGGGCCGCTGCATTTACTCGTGGTCGCCCAACGCAAGTGGGCTCCTGTTGATGTTGCCCAGCAGAGGTTTGCCGCGATCGTGTCCGTGTCCCAGACCGATCAGACCGCCGACCTGTACGCTCGGATGCGTGCACGGAGTCGAGTCTTCGCACGGATGCGCGCTCGAGTCTGAACAGGTCAGTCCTGAACTGAATGGGCGTTCCGTCTCGGCCGCGCGAGTTCTTGCATGCGCTCCTGATGTTGGCTCACCGCCGCCGCTAAATCGTGCTCGGTTATCTCGCTCGTTCCGCTCAGCGCGGCGCGCCGCGCGGCATCGACTGCGACAAGCTCCAGGTCGGCACCGGTGGCAGCCTTGAGGCGCTGGGCAACTGACGTGACCACAGCAGCTGGAACCCGGAACCCTCCTAGGAACATCCGCAGCATCACGGCCCTGTCTTGCTGCGTCGGATAGCGGAACCTCAGAACCGAATCGAATCGGCGCCACAGGCCAGAATCCAGCATCCCCTCGTGGTTTGTAGCAGCCACAAGGAGGCTCTGACCCCCGAAGCCATCCATCATCTGCAGCAGGGCATTCACGACCCGCTTTAGTTCTCCGTGCTCGAAGGGACTGTCCCTGTCCTTGCCAATGGCGTCGAACTCATCAAAGAGGACGACATACCATCCGGAGCTGATGTAGTCGAAGACCTTTCGTAGGTTGGCCGCCGTCTCTCCAAGATATGAGGAGACGACGCCGTCGAAGCGCACGATGACGAGCTGGCGACCAAGGCTACTGGCCAGCACATGTGCCGCTAGGGTCTTTCCGCAGCCAGGCGGCCCAAAGAAGAGAATCTTCTGGCTCGGTCGCAACCCGTAGGCCGCCAGCACGTCCGACCGCCGGTTCTCCTCGGCGATACGTCGCAGGTGCTCCGAGGTCCGCGCCGGAAGGACGATGCGATCCCATGGCACATCGGGGGTCGCCAACTCAAGAAGTGGGACGCCTCGTTCCCTGTCCTTTGGGACATCGTCGATGCGAAGTGCGTACGCGGGAGCCCGCGCACCGTTTGAGAGCAGACGCTGGAGATCATCCGCGAGGAGGCGGTGATTCTTGAGTCGTTCCTCATGAATGACCGCAGAGGCGGCTGCCCGGAACCCGTCGTCATCGTGGGCGGCGTGGGTTTGGAAGAGACGCCGAAGGAGGTCGCCGGTCGCCATGCGCTAGCCTGCCGTTGAGAGCATTCGGGTTCGCACGGGTTGATCGTAACCGACAGACTGTCAGAGCCTCGTCAGCAATCGGCTCGCGCATGCTCCTTGTGCCGCTCGCCGCTTCGGAGGGGACAGCGGTGCAGCCCCCGGGCGAGGTTGGGAATCGCCAGCCGTATGGTTCGAATGGCTGCGCTCGGTCCGTCCTCTCCGCCGCCCTATCTCACGTGTAGGGTTCCAGATAAGTGCAACAGAAAGTCCCACGTGTAGCACTTCCGGGGCTCGCGACGGGCCTACGCCTCTCGCTCATGACGACACCGTAGTGCGACGACTCGCCTGCTGAGGCCCATTCCCGACTCGCCCGGTGCCGAGCCAGGATCGAGGACCCAAGCCTCCTCCGGAGACCCGCCAGCAGATGCCGGACTGGTGGGTGAGCGCGTAGAACCAGGCGTGATCGCCATCGGGCATCACGAAGTCGCCATCCTTGAGTGCTCACCGAACACCTCCTCGGTCGCCGTTCGGACGTGATTGGTTCGGGTTGATCTCGAAGCCGGTAATGCGGAGGGGACTGGCGCAGAACGCCTTGATGTTCGGGGTGAAGTCGGGCGTCGCCACCGCCAACGCGGCCGGACAATGGCGGCCCTGGACCGCCTCCAGGCACGTGGCGAGCACGGTCAGCAGTGTCGCGAGACAGGCCGGATGGCCCTTTCCCCTCTTGCGGGCGGCGGTAGCATACCTAGACGTACTAGGTAGAACCACAGTGCCGCCAAGACTCGACCGCGGTGACTACGCCCTCCTCCTGCTCGGCCTGCTCGGCGAGCGCGAGATGTACGGGTATGAGCTGGTCGCCGCGCTGCGTGATCGGTCCAACGCGGTGATCGACCTGCCCGAGGGGACCGTCTATCCGGCGCTGCGCCGCCTGGAGCGCGAAGGATTGGTGGCCGGGCGCTGGGTCGAGGTTGCCGGCGGTCCGCGGCGCCGCTACTACAGCCTGACCATCGCCGGCGAGCGAGCGTTGGCCGATGGCCGCAGGGCATGGCGCCGCTTCGCGGCCGCCGCCGATGGAGTGCTGGGTCGGTGACCGGACCGGGGGGTTCAGTCCCGACGGCATCGGAATCGGCTGCGCGATTGCACGCGCACGTTGCGGCGATCCTGGATGTCTCGGCGGTTCCCGCGGAGCTTCGCGAGGACATCGCCGAGGAGCTGTACGGGCATCTCATCGAGCGAGTGCAGGCGTACCGGGATGCAGGCATGGACGAGCCGGCCGCAGTGGAGCGCGCCGTCCGCGAGCTGGGCGGAGCCGAGCAGCTCGGACGCGACTTCCGGCGGACGTACCACTCACGGCTGTGGGCAAGCACCGTGGGAATCCTGCTGCCCGCGGTGGCGCCCCGCGGCGACCGGCCGCCGTCCGTCGGCTGGCTGCGGTTCACGCTCGCGGTGGTCGTGGTTCTGTCCGGCATCGGCCTGCTGGTCATGCTGCCGCAGGCGACGCCGGTCCGGGCAGTCGGGACACTCGCCGTGGACGGGCTGGGCCTGTGGGCCATCGCCCTGGCCTTCCTGGCCTTGGCGCGCGGGCAGCGCTGGGCCCTGTGGTACGCACTGTTCGTCACCGTGGAACTGCTGCTGTGGGGCATCGGCTCGGTGCTGGCCACCGACGCCGGCTCAGTCACCATCCCGCTGGGCGCCATCCTGTCCGCACTGGTCCTCTTCGAGGTCTTGGTGGACCGATACCGGCTGCAGGCGTTCGTTGCCGGCTCGCGCCCCATCGGCCGCGTGATGGTGGCCGCACTGGCGTTCTCGCTGCTCCTGCCGGCGACTGTGCCGCCGGCCCTGGCCGCTCTCCCCGATCCCACCCAGGCCGGGGCGTCCGACCTTGTCCTGACCGCTTCGATGCGCTGTGACCGTGGTGACGTCGCCTTCGACGGCATCGGCACGGTCGCGAATACCTCGCGAGCAACCCTGGTCGCCGACATGACCTGGCGGCGCTCCGACCTGCTGCCCGAGGGTCTGGCAGGCCTCTTCCATCCGACCGACTACGGCGACAGCGCCGGCTTTCGCCTGGTGAACGATGCCCCGGACGCCGTCCTGCCGGCCTGGATGCTCGCCTCCAACGACGTGCCGGTGGTGGATGTCGCCACAGGGCAGCCCGCAGGCTGGTTCGGATCCACGGCGCCCAGCGTGGCACTGCTGCCGGATACCATCGGGAGCTTCACGATCGGGATCGGCCTGTCGGCCATCCGAGGGGGCCACACGCTGCGCGCCACCTGGGTGCTGACCCCCGTGGCAGACGCCGGGGCACCCTGGCCAAGGATCCAGGTGGCGTACGCACACCTCGATCACTTCCTGCTGGAGGGCACCCTGGGCTGTGGCCAGACGGTGACGGCCCACGAGGTTCCAGTCCCTGCCCCAGGGTCGCAGCAGATGGTCACCGACCCGTTCGGGATCGGCTACCCGTAACTGCCAACACGGGGAAGCCTTACAAAATCGCTCCGCTGTTGTGCTGGCCGCTCCCACTTGCCTCCCGCTCGCCGAGCCAGCGGTCGGGGCCGAACGCGCTCACGAGCATGAGGAGCGCCCCAGCGTAGAGACCGACGACGTGATAGACCGTGGCGGTCAGGCCGAGGTAGGTGTCTTCCGGTCGCGGCGGGGGTCCGGACGCCTGCCAGACCGTCACCGACATCACCAGGAGCACCCCGACCCACACGGCCGCGATCAGCCAGAGCAGTGTGGCTCCCCGACCAATCCGGCGTCGTGATCCCTCGAACGGCGGGTGCGCGGCCCACCCTCCCACGCCTCCCAGGAAGGTCAGGCCGACGAAGAACGGCACGATGTCGGCATCGCCGTCCAGGCTCGCAACGACCGCCGCCAATCCCGCGAGTGCCGACGCCGCCAGCGCGAACATGCTGCGCACCTGCTCTCCCTCCCTGAGTCGTCGAGCGAAGGTGAGTAGTCTGCGTGGTCGGTCAAGGTTCAGGCCATCCACTCGCTCGACCCTGGACGCGCTTGACGTCCGTCACGGCTGCCCGCGTCGCCACTCCGTATCGGCGCTGCTCGCGGTCGAAGGTTGCCAGGGGCAGCGCGTCTGCCTGGAGGCTGGCCGCGACGATCAGCGCGTCGGGGATGGGCCGTCCCGGAAGGCCCCGCGCGCGGACGAGGAGCTCCACGACAAGCTCGGTGCGAAGCTCGATGACCCGGACGTTGGCCTTCTGCACCAGGCCGATGAGCGCCTCGATGATGTCCGCCTGCCCCACCCCGTACCGGGTGCGCAGCACGTGCGCGCACTCGACCAGGGCGACCACGGAGACGCCGATGTCATCCTCGCCGTCGAATAGCCGAGCGGCTCGGCGGGCCTGGGCCGGCGGGCTGCCAACCAGGTAGCGAACCAGGACGGAGGTATCGGCTCCGATCACTTGGGTCGGTCCGGATCCGCGGTCTCCCAGCTGGCGGTCCGCAGCGCCTCCCACGACTCGTCGTCCGGGCGGCGACCGAGCTTGTCCCGCAGGGCGCCGGCGAGCGAACGCCGATGCCGGCCCGGGACGACCTCGATGACGATGCGCCCGTCCTGGACCTGCTGGATCGCCTCGTCGCCGGCGTAGATGCCCAGCTCCTCACGGATCGCCTTCTCGATGGTGATCTGTCCGCGTTCTCCTACTCGACTGGCCACGGTATGAATCGTATGGCTCGGTACGATTCACGTCAACGCGGCCCCGGTCGTGCCACCGCCCCGGCCCGGTCCGCGGCCCCGCCCTGCCCGCCGCCCCGGCCCTCATGTTCGCCTGGACGAACCTGCTGTCGCCGGGGGGTGTGCTCCGGACCGATGGCGACGGGATGTTCGCCCGGGGCGCACCAGTCCGGGATGGAAGGGTCACTGAAGGGCCCGGAGGAGTGCCTTCCGGCCTCCTGGGCGACATTCGGTACGCACGGGGCGAACACCACGTCGCGGAGAGCGCCCGGGAGGAGAGCTGGGCGACAGTCGGTACGCGCGGGGCGAACATGGACCGAGTTGCGAAGTACATACCGAGTATGTATCCTGCCCGCATCCATGCGGAGGGAGGGGCGTTCGGTGTCGGTGAAGTTCGGGTTGCTGGCCCTGCTGGCGGAGGCGCCCACCCACGGGTACCAGCTCAAGACGGACTTCGAGCGCCGGACGGCCAACCAGTGGGCACTGAACATCGGCCAGGTCTATACAACGCTGCAGCGCCTGGAGCGTGACGGCCTGGTCGAGGCCAGCGGGACCGATGGCGACCGCAACGAGTACCGCATCACGGCCAGCGGGCGCCGACAGCTCGACGAGTGGTTCGTCTCTCCCGTCGTCCCGGAGGGGCCGCCGCGCGACGAGCTGACGATCAAGGTGCTGCTGGCGGTGGCCGCCGGCGACCTCGACGTCACGCAGGTGCTGCAGCGGCAGCGGACGGCATCGGTCGAACAGCTGCAGGCCTACACCCGGCGCAAGGCGCAGGCGGACCCGGTCACCGATGTGGCCTTCCTGATCATGCTCGACGCGCTCATCTTCCGCACCGAGGCGGAGATCCGCTGGCTGGACGCCACAGAGGCGCGTATCCGACACCTGGCCCGCACGGCCGGCTCCATGGAGGGAAGCTCATGACCGCCCTGGTTCACCTGGAGGGTGCGGGCCGCTGGTTCGGCGCCGGCCACACCGAGGTCGTGGCGCTCCATCCCACCGACCTGTCCGTGGCCGTCGGCGAGCTGATCGCGGTCATGGGCCCCTCCGGTTCGGGAAAGACGACCCTCCTGTCCCTGGTGGGCGGGCTCGACCGCCCGAGCCAGGGCCGCGTGCTGGTCGAGGGCAAGGACGTGGGAGCCATGAACGCCCGCGAGCTGGCGATCCTCCGGCGCCGCACGGTGGGGTACGTCTTCCAGGACCTCAACCTGCTGGCCGGGCTGACCGCCCGCGAGAACGTGGCCATCCCGCTCGAGCTGGACGGCCGTTCCCCGGGCAGGGCACGAGGCGAGGCCGATGCGGCGCTCGAATCGGTGGGCCTTGCGAGCCTGGCTGATCGGTTCCCGGACGACCTGTCCGGCGGCGAGCAGCAACGGGTGGCGATCGCCAGGGCCCTGGTCGGCGGACGCCGCATCCTCCTCGCCGACGAGCCGACCGGAGCCCTGGACTCCATCACCGGTGAATCGGTGATGCGCCTCCTGCGGCGCCACTGCGACGATGGCGGCACCGGGATCCTCGTCACCCATGATGCGGCGCATGCCGCCTGGGCGGACCGGGTCGTGTTCCTGCGCGACGGGCGGATCGTGGATGAGGCCCGCTCCGCCTCCGACCACCACGCGGCATGAACGGCGCCGGCACCCGGGCACTGCTGCGCATCGCCCGCCGCAACGTCGGCCGCAGTCGATGGCGCAGCCTCCTGATTGCCGTCCTCATCGGCCTGCCCGTGGCGGGGATTGTGGGCGCGACGGCGGTCATGGTCGCCATCACGCCGACCTACCAGGAGAGCGCCACGAACCAGATGGGACGCGCCGACCTGCTCGCATACCCGGGTGAGGCGTTCTCCTTCGCAAAGCTGCGGGCCGTGCTCCCGACGGGCAGCCAGGTGGAGCCGGTGTCCAGCACTGAAGACCACCTGGTCCTGACCGGGATGACGGCATCGGTGACCGTCCGGTCGATGGACCTCGACGGCCTGGCCCGCGGCATGCTGACCATCGTGGGCGGCCGCGCGCCGGCCGCTCCAGGCGAGGTCGCCGTCAGCCGGCCCGTCGCCGACCTGGCGGGGGTCGGCATCGACGATGCCATCACCCTGGCCGGGATGGGCAAGCAGCGAGTCGTGGGCCTCGTAGAGGATCCCTTCAACCTGCAGTCCCGCCAGGTGCTCGCCGATCCGTCCCTCGCCCGGAGCGCCGATCCCACCTTCATGCCCTGGCTGGTGAAGGTCCCCGCCGGGATCGACCCCACCAGCATCGACTTCTCGACGGCGGCCGTGAACCACGTCGGGTTCCGTGGCGGCTCCGGATCCCCCGCGGATCAGGCCAGTCCGGCGATCATCGTCCTCGGTGGCCTGGCCATGGTGGAGGCGGCCCTGGTGGCGGCCGCTGCCTTCGCGGTCAGCGTTCGACGTCGCCAGCACGAGCTGGGACTCCTGGCCGCCGCCGGCGCCGCACCGCGCCACCTGGCCGGCAGCGTCCTGGCCGAGGCGCTGCTGCTGGGCCTGCTGGGGTCTCTCGCGGGCATCGCTGTCGGACTTGCCGGCGCCCTGGCCTCTACACGGTGGCTCGACCAGCTCACCGATCGGCGGACGGATCCCATTGGCATCTCGGCGGGGTGGGTCGCGATCGCGGTCGCCATCGGGATCGGCGCCAGCCTGCTGGCTGCCCTGGTTCCCGCTCGAACCGCCGCCCGGGTCCCCGTCATGACCGCGCTCTCGGGACGGAAGCCGCCATCGGCTCCCGCACACCGATCCCTGGCGCTGGGTGTGGTGCTCATTGGGCTCGCGATCGGGCTGACCCTTGTCGGAGCAGGGCTGCGGCTGCAGGACACGACGAGCGCGCTGAGCGTGCCCATGCTGCTGCTCGGTGCCGTGCTCGGCACGCTCGGCTTCGGAGCCTGCAGCCCGTGGCTGGTGGAACGACTGGAACGCCCGGCACGTCTGCTCCCGCTCGCCAGCCGCATCGCCCTGCGCGACACCGCTCGGGCACGATCGCGGAGCGGCCCGATCATCACCGCCATCCTCGCCAGCTTCGCCGCGACGGTCGCCCTCGCCGCCTACACCGCCAGTGCCCAGGCCGCGGCGCAGGCCCACTGGCAGCCGTACATGCAGCCCGACCAGATCTATCTCCAGGGCAACGTGGATGCAGCCGGACCCGACATCGCCCGCCAGCTGGGCGCCATCGCCGCCGCCCGCGTGCCCGGCATCAGCGGGCCGGAGGGCCGGTATCCGGTCCTCAGCACCGGCAGCGGACCCAACCGGCAGGAGTACCTCAACATCACGGTGGGCGACGCGGAGCTGCTCAAGGTGCTGCACGCCGAGAGTGCAGCGGCCGCCCTCCAAGCCGGATCGGTGGTCCTCATCACCCGGGATCCCGTGGCTGCAGGCACGGCCACGCTGGCGCTGACCGATGACCAGGGCACGGTCACCGACAGCACGACCCTTCCCGTTGTCAACGTCGCCGGTGGGCTTCAGCGCGGGATGGGCAACCTGCCCGATGCCGTGCTCTCGGCGGATAGCGCGCGCAGACTCGGCCTCGGCGTCCCTCCGACAAGCCAGCGCTACCTGGTCCGCCTGGGACACGACGTGACGGAGGCCGACCTGGCCGCCGCGGGGCGGATCGCCGGAGAGTATCCCGATACGTGGGTCGACGCTGCCATCCCGCCCCAGCTCGCAGGTCAGGGCTTCCGGCTGGCGACGATCGCGGCAAGCCTGCTGCTGGCGCTGAGCGTGACCGGCATCGCGGTGGCCCTGGGGGAGGCCGAGTCGCGTCCCGAGCAGCGCACCCTGCTGGCCCTCGGCGCCGAGCCGCGGCTGCGCCGCCGGGTTGCCGCTGCCCGAGCCGGTGTCATTGCCCTGCTGGCAGGCGTGCTGGCTGTTCCGGCCGGTCTCCTGCCTGTCTGGGGCCTGCTCGCCAGTCGCAACTCGCCGCTGGTGGTGCCCGTTCCCGAGGTGCTCGCGGCGGTCATCGCCCTTCCGTTCCTGGCCATGCTGGGCGCGCTGCTCCTTGCCCGGCCCATACCGAGCTGGTCCGCCTTCCGCGACCTCGCTCGGTAGGGCGCGGCGGACGACCGCGAGCGAGGTCAGTCAGCGGGTGAGAGCTCCTGGCCGCAGAAGCGACAGACCCTGGCCGCCAGCGGGATCGACTCGCCGCAGCGAGGACACGGCTGTCGCGGATCGCCACCCGACGGGAGGACGTTGACCGGCATCGGATCGGTGGGGGTGGGCAGGACGAGGACGATCACCAGCGCGATCCAGCCCAGGAAGACGCCGAGCAGGAACCAGCCGGCCCCGCTCCGTCCGCGGTTGCTGGCGATGACCCCGGTGGCGATCGCCGGGAGGAACCAGAACAAGAGGATGAACAGAAGCAGGACGCCTTCCACTAGGTGTCTCCGTCCTTTCCGTGACCGGGTTCCGTCGGCTCGCCGTGATCCGGGGAGACCGGCATCCCCGTGCGGATCATGACTGCGACCGGCCGGAGCATCGCCCCCGAGCCATCCGACGTTCCCTCCGGCGGTCTGCATCAGAAGCCTCGCGGTCGTCAGGTTGGGAGCATGAGCGGCAGTGCGCAAGGGGCGAGCAGGCCCATTTCGAGCGTGCCGTTCGGGGGTGTGGGCCAGCCGGGCCGGGCCCTGATGTTCACCCGGACGAACCTGCTGTCGCCGGGGGGTGTGCTCCCGACCGATGGCGACGGGATGTTCGCCCGGGGCGCACCAGTCCGGGATGGAAGGGCCACTGGAGGGCCCGGAGGAGTGCCTTCCGGCCTCCTGGGCGACATTCGGTACGCACGGGGCGAACACCACGTCGCGGAGAGCGCCCGGGAGGAGAGCTGGGCGACAGTCGGTACGCGCGGGGCGAACATGGGCGCGGAGCGTGCGGTTCGGAGGTGCCGGTTTTGCCCGCTGTGGCCTCACTCGTTGCGTCATCATCCCCGGACGGAGGGGACGCCAGATGACCGACCAGGTTCTCGAGGCCCGGGAGCTGACGAAGCGCTACGGCCGTCGCGTGACGGCCCTCGCGGGGATCGACCTTGAGCTGCCGACCGGCGGGATCACGGCCCTGGTCGGCCCAAACGCCGCCGGGAAATCGACGCTGATCAAGACCTGGGTCGGCTTCGAGAAACCGACGCGCGGGTCGGTGCGCGTCATGGCCATCGATCCCTGGCGCGACCGCTCGAAAGCATTGGCCCGGATCGGCTATATCCCGCAGTCGCCGGCCTTGTACGACGGGCTCTCAGTGGACGACCACCTCGATCTCGCCGCGCAGCTGCGTCCGGGCTTCGACCGCGCCTACGCCGAGCAGCGGCTCGCGCAGCTTGACATCCCGGTAGGTCGCGGTGCCCGGTCGCTGTCGGGCGGCCAGCAGGCACAGGTGGCGCTGGCGCTGGCACTGGGCACGCGAGCGCAGATCCTGCTGCTGGACGAACCGCTTGCCGCCCTCGACCCGCTCGCCCGCCGCGAGTTCCTGCATGTGCTGACCGATGCCGTCCGCGCCGACGGCGCGACCGCGCTGCTCTCGAGCCACATCGTGACCGACGTCGAGCAGGCCTGCGACCGGCTCATCGTGCTGGGCGTAGGTCATGTCCTCCTCCATGAGACGGTGGCGGCTGCCATGGCGGGCCACTCGGTGACGACGTCCGACCGGCCCGACGCCATCGGCTCCTTCGCCGCCGGCGATGGCTCACGTATTCACCTGGTTCGAGGTGAGGGGGACAGGTCCGCGACCCTCGAGGAGATCGTGCTGGGCTACCTGGCTTCCGGCCGGAGCGCGGCGGCCGCAGCGTGATCACCCAGCTGCGCCTGACCTGGCGTCTGCAGCGGTGGGAGATCGCGGTCCTCATCGGCGGATCCCTGCTGTTTGCCGGGATCACCGCCCTTGCCGCCTGGCAGACATCGCTGACCAGCGCCGATGTGGAGGCCTGCTATGCCACGGCGCCAGGTGGGTCCCTATCGTCGGCGTGCCAGTCGCTGATCGAGCGGGGCAGCTACCTGACCACCCTCGATCCCATCCTCGAGGGCGCCACAACGGTGCTGCCGTTCATCGTCGGCATCCTGCTCGGTGCGCCGCTCGTCGCACGGGAGATCGAGAAGCGGACCTCGTCCATCGCCTGGTCGCTGTCCCTGTCGCGCGCCCGCTGGCTCGCGTTGCGAGCAGCGCCCGATCCTGATCGCCATCGGCGTCGCCCTCCTGCTCGTCGGCCAGGCGAGCGAGGCGCTCATCACGGCAACCCCATCGGGCACCCTCGGGTTCCCGGTCTTCGCCATGCACGGACCCGTGGTGGCGGCGCGTGGCGTGGCGGTGTTCTGTATCGGCGTGCTGGTCGGACTGGCCATGGGACGGACGCTGCCCGCGATCCTGGTGACCGGCGTGGCGGCCATCGCCCTCGTCGTGGCACTGACCCTCTGGCGCGAAGGGCTCATGCGCGCGGAGGCCACCTGGATCCCCTCCGATTCAGCGGACTTCTCGGGCGTCATGGTGTACGACACGGCATACCGCGATGACGCGACCGGCGAGATCCTGACCTTCGATGAGGCCCTTCGCCGCTATCCAGACGCCTTCAGCCCCAGCGGCACCGGCATCCCGCCCGGGATGAGCCAGCTCTACCTGGCGGCACCGCCGACTCAGTATTCGCTGTTCGTCCTGCGCGAGATCGGCGCCCTGGGGGCCGTCACCGTCCTGGCGATCGGGGGATCGCTGTGGGTCATCCGCTCCCGGCGTCCGGATCTCGGCTGACACCATCGGAAGATGAGCTCGCCCGTGAGCCAGCGCCCAGCCGCACGGGACGTTCAGGCCCATCCGAGCGTCTTCCTCTCCGACACGATGGAATCGGCAGAGGATGGATTCGTGGCGTTCTACGAGGCCACCTACCGGCCCGTCTTCCGCTACGTCCTCCTTTCGGGCGGGCCGCGTGACGACGTGGAGGACGTGGTGGCCGATACCTTCCACCACGCCTTTCGGGCCTGGCTCGACGGGCGCGGCCCGCACCACGAGACACACCGCGCCTGGGCCCTGACCATCGCGCGGCGCGTGCTGATCGACCACGCGCGACGTGCCGGCCACCGATCCGCCGCCGAGGTGAGCGAGCAGATCCCGGATGCGCGCTGGGAGCAGGGCGTCCGCGAAACATGGCTGTGGTTCGAGGCAGCCAGCCGCGCCCTGTCGCCGGCGGCACGCGAGGCCGTGGTGCTGCGCTACGCCGGCGGCCTCACGGCCGAGGAGATCGGAACGGTGCTGGGCATCAGCGGCTCCGGTGTGCGATCGCTCATCAAGCGCGCCCTGGCCGTCCTGCGCCGGGAGATGGGGGCGGACCGATGAGCTGGCAGGACGATCGCGAATGGGACCCGATCCGACAGCGCCTGGAGGGAATCGAGGCAGACGTCCCGCGGCAGATCCCGCCCTGGCGCCTTGCCGGACTTGGGCTCGTCCAGGTCGCAGTGATCATCGGTGCGGCAGTCCTGGTCCTCCCGTTCGTGGGCTTCCTGACCGATGCCCTGACAGGCAGCCTCGGTGAACCCGCGCGACCGGTGGCGCTTGGCGCGGCGACGTTCGTGTGGACCACGGCGTCGCTGGGAGGGCTGGCACTCATGGCTCGGCTGGTGTCGGGCGGAGTGCTGGGCGTGCCGCGGCGCGACTGGCTGTTCGCGCTTCTCCTCTACCTGACGCTGGGTGCCTGGCAGACCGGCATCGGTCTGTGGCAGCTCACCGAGCTCGGCCAGCTCGAGGCCGACGCCGTCGGCCCGGCCACCCGGATCTGGCCCATGCTGGTGCTCGCCGCGTCCCTGCTGCTTGCCGCGCGGCCACTCGCGTCGCCACGCGCGAGCCGTGGGCTGTGGATGACGGCCGCGCTCGTCGCGGCCCTGCTCGCACTACAAGTGCTGAGCGAGGTGGCTGGGGCCCTGCGCGATGGCCATGTCTCGCCGGCCGGGCTCGCCATCGGAGTCGTGACTGCTCTCCAGCTGCTCGTCCTCGGTGCCTGGCTCGTCAGGGCGGCCCGCTGATCGACGGCGTTTCGGAAGTGGAGCCGCTCGCATCTGCCGAGGCCCGCGACGGCAGGCGCCAGGCGGCATATCCCACGCAAGCGCCGAAGGCTCGGGCCAGGACATCGGTCACGTCGCTGGGCCGCCCCGTTCCGAGCGCGGACTGTGCGACTTCCAGAATGAGCGCGAAGGCGACGGCCAGGCCGATCACGCGGCCCGTGCCACGCCTTCCCAGCCGGAGCGCCAGGGCGAAGCCGAGCACGCTGAACAGCCCGATGTTGCCGGCAACCGTGGCCACGGCTTCCAGCCGTCCGGCGGGCGTGGAGGCTGCCAGGACGTCGTGGAACGGGCGCAGCTCGATGAGCGGTGGCGACGCGAAGAACCCGAGCTGCGGTCGCAGGGCAACGAAGATGGCCAGACCAATGGCGACCAGCAGGAAGGCATTCACCCCGATCCCCGGGAGCGCCGCGCGCAATGGGGTCTGGGCCTCCCCCCGAAGCGCCCAGACCCCGGCCAGCACCATCGCGATGGGCACGATGAGCAGCAGCGGCCCAAGGACATCAGCTGCTCGAGTCAGAGCGCTGTAGGAGGCACCCTCGAAGAAGAGGAACCCGAGAGCGCTGGCCACGAGCGCCATCGCGACCAGTGCAACCACCAGGGATCTTCCCCTCAACGGTGCTGGTGCCTGCGAGGGTGGCACGGCATGGTCGAGGTGTGCAGCGATCAGACACCGGCCGATGCCGGCGAGCCGATGGCGCCGGCTTGGCTGGTCTTCCAGCAGGGCCAGGAACTCGTCTCCGTATCGGGCACGCCAACTGCCGGGGAACAGCCACAGCACGAGTCGCATCAGCCAGCCTCCTCCAGGCGCCGCAGACCGACGCCGCTCAGCGTTCGCGCCTGGGTGAGCTCGCGACGCAGGACCTCGCGACCGCCCCTGGTGATCCGGTACGGCCGCCGGCGTCCCTCGGCGGACAGAGGCTCGATGAGGCCGTCGCGCTCGAGACGGGGCAGGATAACGTACAGGGTCCCAGGTCCCAGCTCGGTTCCGCTGAAGGCGGCGACATCGGTCTGGATGGCGTAGCCGTGCTTTGGTCCATTCGCCAGCGAGATGAGGACCAGCACGGATCCCTCGGCAAGGTTTCCGCTCGTCGGTCGTGCCACGCTCACTACTCCGAAACCAGATGCATCGATATGGCACATACTGCTCGACGAGAACCCTGCCCGTCAAGCCCACCGCCCTCGGCCCTGTTGCGGCGCCGGCCCTGTGCGCCGGCCGGGCCCTGCCCGCCGGCCCGGCCCTCATGTTCGCCCGGACGAACCTGCTGTCGCCGGGGGCTGTGCTCCCGGACCGATGGCGACGGGATGTTCGCCCGGGGCGCACCAGTCCGGGATGGAAGGGTCACTGGAGGGCCTGGAGGAGTGTCGTCCGGCCTCCTGGGCGACATTCGGTACGCACGTGGCGAACACCACGTCGCAGAGAGCGCCCGGGAGGAGAGCTGGGCGACAGTCGGTACGCGCGGGGCGAACATGGGCGCGGAGCGCGCGACGGGGCAACGGCCTGGGCCGGCCGGACGGCCTCGGTGCAGGCGGCCGCTGCCCAGGGCGACCGCAAAGCGAAAGGCCGGGCGAATTGCCCGGCCTTTCCGCCTCCTGGAGGAGGCCTCGCCTACTTCCTCTTCGAGGGCTGCTGGCTCAGCGTGCTCCCCGCCGCTTTCTTCGAGTCCTTCCCGGTCCGCCCATCGCGGAGGACCTTCGACGCCCTTCCCTTTCGGCACAGACGATCACCTCCTCCGTGCCCAGGACTTTCAGCTGCAGCCCGAGGTCGCACCGCAGTTGATGCACTTGTAGCAGGACCCGTTGCGGACCATGATCGAGCCGCACTCGCTGCACGACGGCGAGTCCGCGGTGTCGAAGATCACCGTGGGCTGACCCACGCTCAGCCGCTCGTCGCGAGCCTGCGCCACGATCTTCAGACCGTCCAGCAGGCCGTTGGCGTGCTCCTCGCCCTCGGGGGCGCCTGCCTCTCCGGTCTCGGCGCCGGCAGGCGCCTCTCCGGGACCAACTGGCGTGATGGACGCGCTGGTCGCCTCATCTCCCCCTGCCGGATCCGAGACGTCACCGGGACTGGCGGGAGAGGAGGTTCCCGCCGCCGACGTCGCGAAGCCGGAGGCGGTGGGTCCCTCCTCGGACGCCTCCCCCGTAACTTCTGGCGCTTCGGCAAGGGACATCTGGCGATGATTCGGCGCTAGGCTGTCCCGTATGGGCTGGTGGATCGGCGCATGAGGCCGACCCCGCGCGTCTGGGCGATCATGCTGGGCGGGGTCATCCTGGGCATCGGTGCCGAGGCCGTCTCCTTCGGCCCTGGTGACCCCGGGCGCTGGATCCCGGATCTCCTGGTCGGCTGGACCGCTATCGGATGCGGAACCTTGATCGCCATCCGCCAACCCGCCTCGCGCATGGGTCTCATCCTGGCCGGCGCGGGATTCATCTGGTTCGCAGGCAACTTCAGTGCCCTGCCGGCCGCGGTGGTGGCCGCCGTCGCCAGCCAGCTCACGCTGACGCATCGAGCCGTGCTGATGCACGCCGCGCTGGCCGTGCCCGGTGGGCGCCTCGCCGGGCCCTCGCAGCTGGGCACGGTGGTGGTCGCGTACCTCGTGTGGAGCGTGCCGGTGGTTGCCACCATGCCCGTCGTCAGCATCGGCCTGGGCGTGGTGGTCACGCTGGTGGCCACCATGCACCTCCTGTCCGCTCCGCCGTCGGCGCGCCGGGCACGCCTGGTCGGCCTGGCGGCGACGGTCCTGCTGGGCGGCGCATTCGCGCTGGCGAGCGTGGTCCATGCGGGCGTTCCCAGCGGCGAGGCCGACCGCGTGGTGCTGCTCATTGACCAGGCCAGCGTCGTGGTCGCCGTCATCGCCCTGACCGTGGCGACCCTCAGCCCCCGCCTGCGCGCGATGGGCGTAACCGACGTGCTGGTGCAGGCCTCCCGGCCTCGATCGGGTGCGCTTCGGGCGGCGCTGGCCGAGGCCGTGGGTGACGGCTCCATGGAGATCGGCTACTGGCACGCGCCCTCCGGCCGCTACCTGGACGCCTCCGGCGAGGCCATCTCCCTGCCGGCGGGAGACGATCCGCGATCGGTACTGAGGATCGACTACGAGCGTGCGCCGGCAGCCGTGCTGGTGCATGACCCCGCCGCGCTGGAGAGCCGTTCGCTGGTCGATGCGGTTCGGGCCGCCACTGCCCTCGCGGCCGCAAACGTCCGGCTTCGGGCCAGCGTCCTCGACCAGCTCGCCGATGTGCGGGCATCGCGCCGGCGCCTCGTCCTCGCGGCGGATGCGGAGCTGGCCCGCCTGGAACGCCGCATTGACAGCGGCCCGCTGCGGCGATTCCGCGACCTTGACGCATCCCTGGCTGACATGGAGTCGGCCGCTGCGGCCGGCGGTGCGACGGCGGTGGCCGACCACCTCGCCCGAGCGCGGGTGACGCTCGGCACGGCAACCGACGAGCTGGCGGCGTTGGCCAGGGGGCTGCATCCCACCGCGCTGCTCGGGAATGGCCTCGCCTTCGCACTGCATCAGCTGGCCGAGCGATCACCGGTGCCGGTGGAGGTTGCATGCGAGGCCGGAGCCCTGCCTGAGCCGGTCGCGCTGGCGGCCTACTACGTCTGCTCCGAGACGATTGCGAACGCCGTAAAGCACGCCAACGCATCGGCCGTGGGCGTGCGGGTGTGGCAGGAGGGGCCCCGTCTGCTCCTCGTGATCGAAGACAACGGCATCGGTGGGGCCGATCCGAGCGCCGGCTCCGGGTTGCGGGGGCTCCAGGATCGGATCGAGGCGATGGACGGGAGGATGGACCTGGCGAGCGACGTCGCATCAGGGACGCGCTTGGCTGCCGCCATCCCGCTCCCGGGCGCCGATCGGTGACAGGGCTCAGGGCGGGCAGACCGTCGCGGATGGGGCTGGCGCCACCGAGCGAATCGTTACGATCTCGCCGAGGTACGCCGCCACCTGCGGATCCGCTTCCATCTCGCGCCGAACAGGTGCGGCGGCCGCGATCATCCGATCCACTTCATTGGCCTCCGCGTTGACGAGCGTTCCGCCAAGCTCGCAGAAGGCCTGGATGTCGGAGCGCTCGAGATCCCCGGTCAGGAGGAAGGCGAGCGTGTCGTCCGCCGCCGCCTGCAGGACCGATTGCGTCGCCTCGGAGAGGTCACGGTAGCGATCGGACGCCGCGAACAGCGTGAACAGCTTCGGGTAGAACGTCACGTTCATGGTCATGTACCCACCCTGCGGCAGTGAGCTGGCGTTCCCGATGGAGGTTTCCGCACCCGCCAGCTCGCCGCTCGCAATCGCCTCCTCCATTGGCGGGCCGTTGAGATGGACCGGTACCGCCCCGAGCGAGCGCAGGATGTCATCGGAGACGTTCGAGCTGGGCACGCGGATCTGAGCTCCGTCGAAGTCCTCCAGGGCGAGGAAGGGATGCCGGAAGCCGAGCGGATGGCGGAGCTGGTCGGGATATACGCCCAGGCCGGTGAGTCCGATACCCTCCAGCTCGGCAAGCATGTGTCCGGGAATCTCGCTGCGCATGACGGCGTCGAGCACGGCGTAGTCGCTGATCAGGAATGGCGCCTGCAGGGCGGAGAATCCACTGATCCCTTGCCTGTCCCAGGCGCGCGTGCCGACCCACCCCAGATCCTGCTCGCCGTCGAGGACCTGGCGGATGACCTCGCCTTCGAAGTCGGTGGCGCTCCCGGCGGCACTCCACTCGACCCGGATGGAGATGCGGCCGCCCGAACGGTTCGACACCTGTTCGGCGAAATGCCTGATGGCCTGGGTGCCCGGCGTCCCCTCGTCATCGGGGCTTGCGATCGTCAGCATGAGGGGAGGTTCCGCACCCCCCGCCTTATCGCCGCCCACCGGGCTGGAGGAGCACGCCACCAACGCCAGAAGAATGGCCGTGGCGACCGCCGCTGCCGGCAGGCGGGTGAGTACCGGCGCGCTCACGGTTTGCCTCGCGTCCATGGCGAGGACATGTAGAGGACTCGCTGGAGAATCTCCTCCCCACGCGGAACCGGCGCTTCGATGGTATCGGACACGTATTCGATCGTGAGGGTGTCGCCGCTCACCGACCACCGGTGGGTATCGGTCCCCTCGTTGTGGCGAATGGTGACCGTGTTGCCGTCGATGGTATAGGCACCGGCGTCGACCTCCTCGGCCAGGCCGCCGTCCTTCGAGAGATAGAACGCCCAGCGGCCATCGGTGATGCGGAGCGTGAAGACGTTCTCCGCTCCCGGCTGCCAGAAGTTGAGGAACCCCTGTGCGTACTCACCCAGACCGGCCGCCTGCAGCGTGGCGACGGCGTCGTCGGGGGTGACAACGCCGGTATGCCAAACGCCCTCCAGCTGGCTCGCGTCGCTCGATTTACTGGCCGTTCCGATCGCGGAGGGCACCCGCGATGCCGCCGACGACACCGCCTCGCCGCATGCAGTCAGCAGCAGGAGGCCGGTGAGCCCGACCGCCAGCCTTGCCCTCATCACAGTGTCCCTCCACGCTCGATGACTTGCGTCAGCATGCGACCTCGCGTCCACCCTGTCAGCGTGGCGGACACCGAGCCGATCCGCCTCAAGGACTGTGGGTAGCCGCAATTGGAGGTCGAGATGAGCGTGCGAGAATCGTGACGTGGCGTCCCCGGAGCGACCGCGCGTGGCTTGGGTGGTCCCGGTGGAGATCGCCTTCGTCCTGCTGACGGCGGCGGTGATTCCCCAGACATCGGCCTGGCTGACCACCTATGCGGGCGCGTCCCCGTTGTCGGCGACCCTGGACCTGATCGGCGGCAGCGGTCTTGTGCTGGCCGGCACGGGTCTCATTCTCACGGGGACGCGCACCAGGAGCGGCTGGGTTGCGGTCCTCGCCGGGATCTGCTGGCTTGCCGCCGATTGGGTCGGTTGGCAGGGCGGGATCGTCGTGGTGCGGACGCTCGCCACAGCTGCGGCCTTCTTCTTCCTGCCGCTGATCCTGCACCTGGTTGCCGTCCAGCGCCGACCGCAGGCGCGTGGGCTCATGCGCCGCCTGGTGCTGCCAGGCTATGTGCTGGCACTGCTTCTCGCCCTCGCCTACCTGCTCTTCAGGGATCCGCGCACCGACCTGTACTGCTGGAGCAACTGCGCCGATGACCTCCTCCTTCTCCGGGACGTGCCGGTTCTGGGCGACGCACTCCGGTTTGGCGTGCCTGCCTTCGAGACCGCCGTTGCCGCGTGCATCGTGGCGGTCGCCGCGCTGACCCTTTCACGAGCGACGGGCGCGAGCCGGCGGCTGATGTCACCCATCCTGATCCCCGCGGTGTTCGTCGCGCTGGGCGGTGCGGCGCACGGAATCGCGCTGCTGATCGACCCGCACGAAGGGCCTCGCTTTCCGCTCCACGTGGCCATCTATCAGGTGCGCGCGCTGGGTGTGGCCGTTCTGGCCGCGGGCCTCGGTTGGAGTGTGATCCAGGCGTGGCGGAGCCGGCTGGCCGTGGTGCGGCTCGCCGCCGACCTTGGCAGCACGCCCAGCTCCGGCACCGTCCCGGCAATCGCCGCGGAGGCAGGTGACCCAAGCCTTGAGTTCCTCTACTGGCTGCCCGACCAAGGACGATACGTGGATGCCTCGGGGCAATTCCGCGCGGCACCCGAGGAGGCCGGGCGTTCGGTCCTCCGCATCATGCTGGCGGGACGGTTGATTGGGCTCGCCCTTTACGACCCGGGAGCTGTCGAAGAAGGCGACCTGGATCGGCTGCTCGGCCCTGCCGCGAGACTGGCGCTGGAGAATGAACGCCTGCGCGCGGAGCTGCTCGCGAAGGTGGATGAGACCCGGGCGTCGCGGGCGAGGATCGTGGCAGCCGGCGACGCCGCGCGCGCCGTCGCGGAACGCGACCTGCATGACGGAGCCCAGCAGGCGCTCCTGGCGGTCTTGTACGAGCTGCGGGCAGCGGCCAGGACGGCCCAGGAAGCCGGCGAGGACGAGGCCGCGGACGCGCTCCGGACCGACATCGAGGAGGCGGAGGCGGTGCTCGCCGACCTCCGCGAGATTGCGCACGGGATCTATCCGGCGGTACTGGCCGATGCCGGCCTCCGGGCCGCTCTCCGGTCGCTCGCCGACACCGCCGACGTCCCGGTTGCGGTACGCGAGATCACGTCAGAGCGACTTCCGCTGGCGGCGGAGCGGGCCGGCTACGCGGTGGTTGCCGAAGCCGTCGAGGTGGCGACCTCGATTGGTGCGCAGGAGCTCTCGGTGCGCGCCAACCGCGACGACGATCGGCTGGTCCTCGAGATCGGGGGGCTGGGGGCCGACGTCGTGCCGGCGATCGCAGACAGGGTCAGCGCCGCTGACGGCGCATGGTCCATGGAGGGCGGCATGCTGCGAGTGTGGATCCCGTGCGCGTAGTGGTGGGCGACGACGTCCTGCTCATGCGGGAGGGCATCGTCAAGGTGCTGGAGGAGGCGGGCCACGAGGTTGTGGCCCAGGCGGGCGACGTGGCTGGCATCCTGGCTGAGGTGGCCATGCACCAGCCCGACGCGGCGGTCATCGACATTCGCATGCCGCCGACGCACACCACCGAGGGACTGCAGGCTGCAGAGCAGATCGGTACCACCCATCCCGGCACGGGCATCCTCATCCTCTCGCAGTACATCGAGCCGGAGTACGCCACGACTCTCGTGGCGGAGTACCCCGAAGGCGTTGGCTATCTGCTCAAGGAGAGGATCTTCGATCCAGCCGTCCTGACCGATGCGCTCCGTCGCATCGCGGAGGGAGAGTGCGTCATCGATCCCACCATCGTGTCACGCCTCATGCAGCGCAGACGGCGGCGCGATCCCTTGGGCGAGCTCACCGGTCGCGAGCGCGAGGTCCTGGCGCTCATGGCCGAAGGCCTGTCGAATGCCGCTATCGCGGCGCGGCTGGTGGTCACCGAACGCACGGTTGAGGCGCACGCCACGCAGATATTCTCGAAGCTCGGGCTGGAGCCGAGCCAGCAGTCTCACCGACGCGTCCTCGCCACGCTTGCGTATCTGCAGCGCACCTGATCGTCCACGGCACTTCGCCGCCGCGCCTCCTCCGTGCTGGCCGCAATGCGGGCCGCACATCCGCTGAAGCTAGCCCCGATGACCGCGCCACCCGCCACGGGTACGTTCCACGGGAGATCCGGCACCGCGTTCGGCGGGTCGGTTGAGCTGGCAAAGGAGGCTCATTGATGCTTCGTGGATCCGTGCGCCGCGTGGGCGCGGCCGTTACGGCCTTCGTGCTGTCCTGTGGGCTGCTTGTTCCCGTTGCGCTGGCGGCAGGTCCCGACCATATCGGCCCCTTCACGTGGGACGATTCATTCGTGTTTTCATGTGGCTCCTATTTCGACGTTCGCCTCGACACCAGCGGGTGGGAGGCCGTGACGGTGTGGGCCGATGAGGAAGGCAATGTGGACAAGGCGATCGACCGCGTCCGCGCTCCCCACGATGTTCTGACGAACCTGTCAACCGGCCGCCATATCGTCGTCGCCGGCGAGTTTCAGGAGATCATCGAACGCGTCCCCGGAACCGACGAATTCACGAAGTCGATCTCCGGGTTCCGCTACCTGATCACTGATCCCGGCGTGGGCATCCGATTCCGGGACGTCGGACGAATCGTGTATGGCGACCTGCAGCAGACCATTGTCCTGTGGGAGGCCGGGAAGCACGACTTCGCCTACGACGACTCCATCGGCCCAAACCTGTGCAGCCTGCTGGCAGAGGCGCCCTGAGCCCGTCTCGCGCACGCGGCGGGCGTGCGGTAACGCAAAGAGCCGGGCTTCGTGTGCCCGGCTCTTGCGTTGACCTGGATCCGCGTCAGCTGCAGCCCGAGGTCGCGCCGCAGTTGATGCACTTGTAGCAGGACCCGTTTCTCACCATGATCGAGCCGCATTCGCTGCACGACGGCGAGTCCGCGGTGTCGAAGATGACCGTGGGCTGACCAACCGAGAGCCGCTCGTCGCGAGCCTGGGCGACGATCTTCAGCCCATCCAGCAGCCCGTTCGCATGCTCCTCGAGCACCTCCCCGGCATCTGCGCCGGCAGGCGCCTCGACGGGAATCGCTGCTGCGGTGGTCTCGCCAACCGTCTCATCTCCCCGTCCCGGATCCGAGACGTCACTGGTTGCGGCGGCAGAGGAGGTCCCCGCCGCCGAAGTGGCGAAGCCTGAGGCGGTGGGTCCCTCCTCGGACGCCTCCCCCGTCACCGCTGGCGCTTCGGCCAGGGACATCTGACGGTTGATCACACCCACCACGTCCTGCTCGTCCCGCGACAGGAACTTGCTGGCGAGGTACCGGAAGATGTAGTCGACGATGGACTTGGCCATGGGCACGTCCTGGTTCCCGGTGAACCCGGCCGGCTCGAAGCGCATGTGGCTGAACTTGTTGACCAGGTCCTTCAGCGGCACCCCGTACTGGAGCGCCACGCTCACCGCGATGGCGAACGCCTCCATCATCCCGGCGACCGTTGAGCCTTCCTTCGAAATCCGGATGAAGAGCTCGCCGGGCTGCCCGTCGTCGTAGAGGCCCACGGTCAGGTAGCCCTCGTGCCCGGCCACGTTGAACTTGTGGGTGAACGCGCTGCGCTCATCGGGCAGGCGCCGCCTGGTCGGTCGGTAGACGGTGGTGACCGATGCGGCCGTATCGGTCCTGGCAGCCAGGTCGCCGCCTTCCTTCTTGGTGTTCAGCGGCTGGCTGCGCTTGGAGTTGTCCCGGTAGACCGCGATGGCCTTGAGGCCCAGCTTCCAGCCGTCGATGTAGACCTGGGCGATCTCCGCCGCGGTCGACGCCTCCGGCATGTTCACCGTCTTGGAGATGGCGCCACTGATGAACGGCTGGACCGCGGCCATCATCTTGAGATGCCCGTTGTAGTGGATGGAGCGGGCGCCGTTGGCCGGCTTGAAGGCGCAGTCGAAGACGTCCAGGTGCTCGTCGCGCAGGGCCGGCGCACCCTCGATGGTCTCGTGCTCGTCGATGTAGCTGACGATCTCCTCGACCTGGGTGGCGGAGTAGCCGAGCCGCTTGAGCGCCTGCTGGACCGTGTGGTTCACGATCTTCAGGTACCCGCCGCCCACGAGGCGCTTGTACTTGATGAGGGCGATATCGGGCTCGACCCCGGTGGTATCGCAGTCCATCATGAAGGCGATGGTGCCGGTGGGCGCCAGGACGCTGAGCTGCCCGTTGCGGAAGCCGGTCTTCTCGCCCAGGGCCACCACCTCGTCCCACGCGGTCAGCGTGGCGTCCAGCAGGTCCTCCGGGACCTTCCTGGTGTCGATGCGGTAGGCCGCGTCGCGGTGCATGCCCATGACCTTGAGGTACGGCTCGCGGTTGACCGCGTACCCCGCGAACGGGCCGCCCTGGTCGCGGGAGATGCGCGCACTCTGGAGCGCCGCCTCCGCCTGCATCAGGGCGGTGACCGCCGCCGAGTAGGAGCGACCGGCATCGGAGTCGTAGGCGAGGCCGCGGTTCATGAGCAGGGCACCGAGGTTGGCGTAGCCCAGGCCGATGGGGCGGTAGTCGCGGGAGTTCTCCCCGATCCGCGGCGTGGGGTAGCTCGCGTTGTCGACGATGATCTCCTGCGCGGTGAAGACGATCCGCACCGCGTGGCGGTAGTCCTCGATGGCGAACTCGCCGTCGTCCTTGACGAACTTCATGAGGTTGAGGCTCGCCAGGTTGCAGGCCGAGTCGTCGAGGTACATGTACTCGCTGCACGGGTTGCTGGCGTTGATGGGCGCGGTGTTGGCGGAGGTGTGCCAGCGGTTCACGTTGTCGTGGTACTGGATCCCCGGGTCGCCGCAGACCCAGGCCGCCTCAGCCATCTTGTTGAGGAGCTTGCGGGCCTTCACGGTCTCGACCGGCTCACCGGTGGTGACCGCGCGGGTCGTCCAGTCCGCGTCGCGCTCCACGGCCTCCATGAAGGCGTCCGTCACCCGGACGGAGTTGTTCGAGTTCTGGAAGAAGACCGATTCGTAGGCGGCGCCGCCGTTGAAGTTCCCGTCGTACCCCGCGTCGATCAGCGCCCAGGCCTTCTTCTCCTCCACGAGCTTGCAGTCGATGAACTCCTCGACATCGGGATGGTCGACGTTGAGGATCACCATCTTCGCGGCGCGTCGCGTCTTGCCGCCGGACTTGATGACGCCGGCAAAGGCGTCGAAGCCCTTCATGAAGGAGACGGGGCCGCTGGCACTGCCGCCGCCGCGGAGCCCCTCCGTCTTGGAGCGGATGGTGGACAGGTTCGACCCGGTTCCGCTGCCGAACTTGAAGAGCATCCCCTCCGTCTTGGCCAGGGTCAGGATGGACTCCATGGTGTCTTCGACGGAGTTGATGAAGCACGCGGAGCACTGGGGATGCGCGTCGATCCCCACGTTGAACCAGACCGGCGAGTTGAAGCTGGCCCGCTGCTTGAGGAGGATGTCCTTGAGCTCGTCGCGGAACGCGGAGGCGTCGGCATCGGTGGCGAAATACGCGTCCTTGATGCCCCAGTCCGTGATGGTGTCCGCGACCCGATCGATCATCTGGCGGACGCTGTGCTCGCGCTCCGGCGTGCCCATGGTGCCGCGGAAGTACTTGGACGCGACCACGTTGGTGGCCAGGGCCGACCAGGCCTTGGGGAACTCGAGGTTGCGCTGCTCGAAGACGACCTTCCCGTGCTCGTTGGTGATGGACGCCTCCCGCGTGTCCCACTCGACGGTGTCGTAGGGGTGGACTCCCGCGCGAGTGAAGCGCCGCTCGACGGTCACGCCCTTCCAGCTCTTCTCCTCGCCGGGGGCCAGCTGCCGGTAGCCCGTCTTCGTCTTCGTCTGCACGCGCGTCGCGACCCCCTTTGCGTCGGCCCCGTGCCCGTTTCCGTTGCCAGAAGCGTGCCCGTTGCCGTCGTGGCCATTGCCTCCGTTGCCGTTGCCGTTGTGGCCGTTGGTCGTGGCGGCCGCCGTGGTGGGGGTCGCGGAGCGTGCCATGCTTCTTCTCGTCCCTCTACCTCCGGGGGCCTCCTCGGCTCCCGGGCTTCTCGTCCCGTCGGTGCTCCCTCCGGGCAGCTCCCGGGCACAGCACGACCTACGGAGGTAGGTGCGGTGGGACCAGGGGCGCCGCTGGCGCCGACGGTTGCGCTGGGCGCCTCTGCCGGCCATGGCCGTCCTTGCGAACAGGCCGATCGGCGCCGAAGTCAGGATGGACAGTGTAGGACGCTCACTGCGGGCCGTCAAGCCTGAAACCACAACATGTGGTGGTGGTCGCAGGTGGGTGGCCACAAGATGCAGGATACGTGTACGACGCGTGTGGACAGCATGTGGGCCGCCTGTGGACCGATGGTGGACAGCCTGTGGACCCCTTCCCTTTCCCGGCCGTCTCCCGCCCTGGTGGTTCCGGGCGCGGATGTTCGCCCGGCCCGAACCTGCCGTCGGCGGAGTGGCTGCCGGTAGCCCGATGGCGACGCCATGTTCGCCCGGCGCGTACCAGTTGGCGATCCAGGCGGGCGAGCAGGCCCTCGCAAGCAGCGGATTCCGGGCTGGGGCGACGTTGGGTGCGCCCGGGGCGAACGCCACGTCGGGGAGTGCGCCCGGATGGGGCGTCGGGCGACATTGGGTGCGCCCGGCGCGAACATCCGGGCGAGGGACGGCGGCAACGAGCCCTCCGGGGCGAAGGTCGAAGCCCAGCTCAACCGGGAGGCGCGGGGGCCGAGCCGTGCGGCCGGCATCGGTTTAGATCAGGAGGATTCCGTTGCCGCCGGGGTCGCGGCCCTCCGCGAGCGCCGGCAGGATCCCTCGGCCGTTGAGGGGCAGCTCGTCGCCAAGCAGGTCGCGCACCAGGGCGAGCGCCCGCCGGTTGGCCGGCGAGTCGCCCAGCACGACGACCAGCCGAGCGCCGCGCGGTGCGCCGTCGCGCCACTTGAGGTGCACGGCGCGAAGCTGGGCCTGGGCGTCGACCAGGCGGGTGATGATCTCCACGCAGATCACCACCGCGGGGTCAACCCGGCGCAGCACCAGGTCGAACGCGCGCAGGTCATTGCGAATGACCACCGGCGCCTCGAGCTGGAGGCGCCAGGCCCGGGAGAGCACTGCGCGCAACCGGGCCGTGACCGACAGCTGCCCCACATCGCGCAGGGCGGATGCGTGCGGGTGCGCGCGCAGGGCAGGCCGCAGCCCGACCACCGCGGCGACGGCGAACAGGTCCGGCAGAGGCAGCGTCCGGATGGCGCCGGCCTCGATTCCTGCAATCCGCTGCCGCCGGCAGCCGATCCGCTGCGCCACCTGCGACTGGGTCATTCCCGCTGCCAGCCGCGCGCGGCGGATCTCCTCGCCGATCTCGCGCAGCTGCCCCAGGGCCAGACGCCTGGCCTCTGCCACCCGCCGGATCTGTCCTGCCATGGACCGATGGTGGCTGATGTCCCCTTATCCGGGCATTAGCGCCGGCTTAGCGCCGCCGTACGCGCGCCCCGCCGCACGCCCCGCCGCGCGGAGCGCGCCGATGTTCGCCCGGCCCGAACCTGCCGTCGGCGGAGTGGCTGCCGAGAGCCCGATGGCGACGCCATGTTCGCCCCGGGCGCACCAGTTGGCGGTCGGGCGGTGCTGAACGGCCTGGGGAAGGGTCGAGCCGCGGCCAGAGGCGACATTGGGTGCGCCCGGCGCGAACACCACGTCGGGCAGCACGCCGGGGAGGGCCATCCGGCGACATTCGGTGCGCCCCGCGCGAACATCGGGGCCGGATGGGGGCCGGATCCGGGCCGGCTCCGGGAGGCAACGGGAGCGGCCGCAAGGAGCGAGCCGGGCCTCGACGCGCGGTCCGGATGGCGAGGCGTCCGTGAATGGTCCCGGTCCGGGGCGGGCCGGTCGTCCCGCCGGACGATCCATTCGGCACCTTCGACTTTTCGCATAGATGCCTTAGACATATAGCAGGTCGAATCCTATAGATGGCCGCAGGGGGTCAACAGACCGCCCGGGGCCGAACCGGGGAACGACCACGGAACACACGCAACCAACGCAACCAACGCGACCCACGCAAGCAACCAAACGCAACGACCCGAACGAACGAAGCGGAGAACCGATGCCACTGCTGGAACGCCACGGGCGGAGGAGCTGACCCATGTTGCGCGCATCGGACGAGATCTACGCCATCCAGGCCACCATCCTCCGGACCCTCGGCAGCGCACGCCGGGTGGAGATCATCCACCTGCTCGGCGAGGGGCCGCTGGAGGTCCACTGCATCGCGGAGCGCCTTGGCGTCAGCCAGCCGACCGTCTCGCAGCACCTCTCCGCCCTGCGCGGCGTGGGCCTGGTCGACGCGGTTCGCGATGGTCGGGACGTCCGCTACGAGCTCACCGATCCGGGCGTGCTCCAGGCGTGCGACCTGATGCGCGACGTCCTCTTCCGTCGGCTGGGCCGGCTCTCGAGCCTGGCCGCCACCTTCACCCCCGCCGAGCCGCCACGGCGGTCACGCCGGCGGGAGCTCGCTGAGGTCTCTCACCCATGAGCGATTCCCTCTCCCTGGTCCTCTGCGCGGGGACCGACGACAAGCTCGAGTCGGCCGCGATCATGACGGCGGGCGCCGCCGCCCTTGGCACGCAGGTGAACATCCTGCTCCAGTTCTGGGCCCTGGACGCCTTCCGCGCCGATCGCATCGACCAGCCCCACGGCCTCCTTCCCGAGGCCGGCGAGGCCGGCGCCGCGGCGGTCCGCGCGCACACCCCCAACGGGAAGCTCGAGTGGGTGGAGACGCTGCGCCAGGCCAAGGAGCTCGGCGAGGTCCAGATCAACGCCTGCACGAACTCCCTGGAGCTGCTCGGCCTCGACCAGGGGGATCTTGATCCCATCGTCGACGGCGTGAGCGGCATTGCCACCTTCCTGCTCTCGGCCGACGGCGGCCCGATCGTCGTCATCTGAAGGCTCGCGCGCGAGCCAGTCAAAGGAGTCAATTCGATATGGCCGACCACGAGAAGCTCGTCTTCATGGTCACGCACGGACCCGACCACCCGGAGCACTCGACCATCCCGTTCGTCATGGCCTGCGCGGCCCTGGCGTCCGACGTCGAAGTGGTGATGGGCTTCCAGGCCGATGGTGTCTGCATCGTCCAGAAGGGCGAGGCGGAGCACGTGGAGGCGAAGGCCTTCCCGCCCCTGGCCAAGCTGATCAACGACTTCCGCGAGCTCGGCGGAACGATGCTCGTCTGCGGACCGTGCCTCAAGGGGCGCGAGATCCCGGAGTCCGACCTCGTCGAGGGCGCCGAAGTCGTGGCCGCCGGTCGCTTCATTGCCGAGATCACCTCGGCCACCAACGCCCTCGTCTACTAGCCGCTACCAGCCAGCCAGCCACGGAGCCGACCGCCCGAGCGGGCGGCACGAACAAGGAGCCTCACATGGACACCACCGTCAGCCAGCCACTGGAGAACATCACCGCCGCCAAGGTCATCGACGCGCGCGGCGCCGCCTGCCCCGGACCGCTCCTCGAGGCGAAGAAGGGCATGGGCACCGTCGCCATCGGCGACATCGTCGAGATCTGGTCCACCGATCCGGTGACCAAGACCGACATCGGCGCGTGGTCGAACAAGGTCGGCCACGAGTTCCTGGGCACCATCGCGGACTCCGGCTACGACCGCGTCTTCGTGCGGCGGGGCAAGTAGGACCGCATGGATCACGGGGCGCACCTGCCGCACCCCGTGATCCACCACCACGGGAGAGTCGATCCATGAGCGCGCAGACCGTTGCCGAGGCGCCGTCCGCACCCGCGGCCCAGGGGCCGAGGATCCTGGTCTTCAGCACGAACAACATCTCCGACCCGGGCATCGACCTGGCCGGCAGCTCCCACATGCACTACTCGCCCGGCGTGAAGGTCATCAACCTCCCGTGCACGAGCGGGATCCGCCCCTCCTGGATCCTCCACGCGCTGGACGTCGGCTTCGACGGCGTCTTCATCGCGTCCGATGGCGACGAATGCGCGTACCTGCCCGACTGCGGCAAGCGCTCGTCGCGGATCATCGGCGAGGCACAGGCGGCGATGCGGGAGCGCGGCGTGGATCCCAACCGGGTGCGCATGGCGGCCATCTGCTCCGTCTGCGCCGAGCCGTTCACGAAGCACGTCACGCAGTTCTCGAGCGCCCTGGCCGAGCTCGGCCCGGCATCGGCGAGGTGAGCATCCAATGACCGATACGTGCGCCGTCCCGGCCGCGAACAAGCTCGACTACGACGTCCTCGTGGTCGGCAGCGGCATCGGCGGCATGGAGTCCGCCCTGAAGCTGGGCGACATGGGCTACAAGGTCCTCCTGGTCGAGAAGGAGGCCAGCGTGGGCGGGAAGATGATCCTGCTCTCGAAGGTCTTCCCCACGCTTGACTGCGCCAGCTGCATCAGCACCCCCAAGATGGCGGCGACCATCCACCACCCGAACATCACCGCGCTGACCTACGCGCAGGTGGACGGGATCCGCAAGAGCGCCGACGGGCGCTTCCACGCCGCGGTGACGAAGAAGGCGCGGTACGTGGACATCGACGCCTGCACCGGCTGCCAGAAGTGCGAGACCGCGTGCACCGTGGCCGTCCCCGACCAGTTCAACGCGGACCTGGTGGCGCGCCGCGCCGCGCACATCGCGTTCCCGCAGGCCGTGCCGAAGAAGGCGGTCATCGACCGCCAGGGCTCCTCGCCCTGCAGCTTCGCCTGCCCCGCCGGGATCCAGGCCCACGGCTACGTCTCGCTGATCCGCAGCGGTGAGTACGAGAAGGCCTACAACCTGGTCCTCGACGCCACCCCGCTGGTCGGGACCCTGGGACGCGCCTGCTACGCCCCCTGCGAGAGCGAGTGCACCCGCGGGTCGCTGGAGGGGACGCTCCCCATCCGGCGCCTGAAGCGATTCATCAGCGACCACCACGATGAGACCGGTTCCGGACCGGGGATCGCGATCGCGCCGCCCAACGGCAAGCGGATCGCCATCGTGGGCTCCGGGCCCACGGGCCTGACCGCCGCCTGGCAGCTCGCCCGGCTTGGATATGCGGTCCGCATCCTGGAGTCCGCGCCCGTGGCCGGCGGCTTCCTGCGGCTGGGCATCCCGTCCTACCGCCTGCCCGAGGCCGTGGTCGAGCGTGACATTGCCAACCTGACCGATGTCGGCGTCGAGATCGTCACCGACACCACCGTGCGCGACGTCGCCGCCCTCAGGGCGGAAGGCTTCGACGCGGTGCTGGTCGCCACCGGCACCCACCGCTCCCTGGGACTGGGCGTCCCGGGCGAGGATCGCCTGGGCGTGGTGGGCGGCACCGACTTCCTGCGCAAGGCGAAGCTCGGCGATCCGGTGGACCTGGCCGGACGCAGCGTGGTGGTCGTGGGCGGCGGGAACGTCGCCATGGACGCCGCGCGCACCGCGCGCCGCCTGGGCGCCGCATCGGTGACCGTCGCCTACCGGCGCGGCCGCGAGGAGATGCCGGCGCACCACGTGGAGGCCACCGACACGGAGGCCGAGGGCGTGGGCTTCGCGTTCCTGGTGGCCCCGGTCGAGGTGACCGGCGACGCCAACGGTGCCGTGAACGGCCTGCGCTGCACGCGGATGCGGCTGGGCGAGCCGGATGCCTCCGGGCGCCGGCGGCCGGAGCCGATTTCCGGCAGCGAGCACGTCATTCCCTGCGAGCTGGTGATCGCCGCCATCGGCATGAAGCCGGACACCAGCGCCTTCGGCGGCCAGCTGGCCACCGAGGAGAACGGGCGGCTGCGCTCCGACTCCCGGACCCGCCAGACGGAGCTCGAGTACGTCTTCGCCGCCGGCGACGCGGTCCACGGGCCCACCGACATCACCCGCGCCGTGGGCGAGGGGCGGCGGGCGGCGCACATGATCGACCGCTGGCTCACCGGCGGAACCATGGACGGCTTCGACGACCGGCTGCCGGTCGTCGACAAGGAAGCGGTCCTGGCCCGCCAGCGCGAGTACGCGCTGCGCCCGGCGTCCGCCGACGGGACGACCCTCCTGCCGAACCCCACCGACTTCCGGGAGATCGAGGCGGGGCTCAGCGAGGCGGAGGCCCGCGCGGCTGCGGGGCGCTGCCTGGACTGTGCGGTCTGCAGCGAGTGCCGCGAGTGCGTGGCGGCCTGCCCGGTGGACGGCTGCATCGACCTCCACGCCCGCGACGAGCATTTCGAGGCGCAGGTCGGAGCCGTCGTGGTCTCGACCGGCTTCAAGCTCTTCCCCGCGGACCTCAAGCCGGAGTACGGCTTCGGTCGCTACACCAACGTGATCACCGGGATGCAGATGGACCGCCTGCTGGCGCCCACCCGTCCCTTCAACACGATCCTGCGACCCGGCGACGGCAAGGTTCCGGAGCGCATCGCCTACATCCTGTGCACCGGGTCGCGCGACATGACGGTCGGCAACCCCCTCTGCTCGCGGTTCTGCTGCATGTACTCCATCAAGCAGAACCAGCTCCTGATGGGCGCCCTGCCACTGGCCGACGTGACGGTCCACTACATGGACATCCGGGCTCCCGGCAAGCGCTACGACGAGTTCTACGAGCAGGCGAAGTCGATGGGCGCCACGTACGTCAAGGGACGCGTGGCGGACGTGACGGAGAAGCCCAACGGCGACCTCGTCCTGAAGTACGAGGACATCGAGAACGGCGGCCGCATCACGGAGGCCGAGTACGACCTGGTCGTGCTGGCGGTGGGCGTCCAGCCCAACCGCGACGCGGAGCAGCTGTTCGAGGTCGGCGAGCTCTCGCTCGACGAGTGGAACTACGTCGCGGAGCCGGAGGAGGACCTCAACCCGGGCCAGACGAACATCCCCGGCGTCTTCGTGGCCGGGGCCGCTTCGGGGGCCAAGGACATCGCGGACTCGATCATCCACGCGGGAGCGTCGGCGGCCCAGGTGGCCGCCCACCTCGAGCAGACGAAGGTCGGGTCCGAGGAGACGATCGAGATGGTGCCGGCATGAACGCGCAGCACGAGGCAGCGCCGCAGGAGCCCGGCGAGGGTCGCCGGATCGGCGTCTACGTCTGCCACTGCGGCGGGAACATCAGCGACTACGTGGACGTCGAGAAGGTCGTCGCCGATATCCGCGACGAGGGCGGCGTGGTCGTCGCCCGCCACGAGATGTTCGCCTGCTCGGACGCGACCCAGGGGGAGATGGTCGCGGACATCGAGGCGAACAAGCTCGACGGCCTGGTCGTCGCCTCCTGCTCGCCCAAGCTCCACACCTACACCTTCCGCGGGGTCGCCTCGCGGGCGGGCCTCAACCCGTACGAGTACACCCAGGTCAACATCCGCGAGCAGTGCTCGTGGGTGCACACCGACGACCACGACGGTGCCACCGACAAGGCCACCGCCCTGGTGCGGGCCGGGATCTCCCGGACGCGCCTCACCTCGCCGCTCGAGCCCATGGTCGTCGACACGCTGCCGCACACCCTGGTGATCGGCGGCGGGATCGCCGGCCTGCGTGCGGCCATCGGTCTGGCCGACATCGGTCTCAAGGTCACCCTCGTCGAGCGCGAGCTCGAGGTGGGCGGCTGGGTCAGGACCTTCGGCCCCATGTACCCGCACCGCCGGGACGGCCGCGAGCTCATTTCGAGCCTGGTCGCCGAGATCCGCAAGCGCCCGTCCATCACCGTCCTGACCGGGGCGGAGGTGGTGGGCAAGGCCGGCAGCTTCGGCAACTACCGGGTCAGCATCCGGGTGGGCGATCCGGGTTCCGCCGCGATCGAGGTCGCGGTCGGCACGATCATCACGGCCACCGGGTTCGACGCCTACGAGCCGGAGGCCGGCGAGTTCGGCTACGGGATCCCGGGCGTCGTGACGCTGCCCCAGTTCAAGGAGATGGTCGACCGTGCCAGCGGGCCGCTGACGGTGGACGGGCGGCCGGTGCGCAGCGTGGCCTACGTGTACTGCGTGGGGAGCCGGAACACCGCGGGCTGCTCGAACGCCTACTGCAGCCGCTTCTGCTGCGCGGCCACCGTGCAGGCGGCGGTCGACGTGGCCGGCCTGGACCCCTCCGTTCGGCAGTTCCACCTGTACCGCGACATGCGGACCTACGGCAAGTTCGAGCCTCTCTACGAGGAGGCCCGCAAGGCCGGCTCGGTCTTCATGAAGTTCGACAACGACGCGCCGCCGGCGGTGGCGCTGGGCGAGGACGGCTCGCTCACCGTCACCATGCGCGACCTCCTCACCCAGAACACGGAGCTGGCCATCCCGGCCGACCTCGTGGTGCTGGTGACGGGCATGGTCCCGCGCGAGAACAGCGGGCTGGTCGACGTCCTCAAGCTCCCCGCCGGCAGCGACGGCTTCTTCAACGAGATCCACCCCAAGCTCCGCCCGGTCGAGACCGTGGTCGACGGGGTGCTGATCGCCGGCGCCTGCCAGGGTCCCAAGACCAGCGCCGAGAGCGTGGCCTCCGGCCTGGCCGCGGTCACCCAGAGCGCCGCGGTCCTGAAGAAGGGCTACACCGAGCTCGACCCGCTGGTGGCGACGGTCGACCCGGTGGCCTGCACCGCCTGCGGCGACTGCCTCACCGTCTGCCCGTACGACGCCATCAGCATGGCGGAGGAGGGCGACGGGCACTTTGCCGTCATCAGCCCAACGGGCTGCAAGGGCTGCGGCGGCTGCGTGCCGATGTGCCCGGAGAACGCAATCGACCTGCTCGGCTATACCGATGCCCAGGTCACCAGCATGATCGAGAGCCTTGTGGAGGTGCCCGCCTGATGACCACGTCCGTGTCCGGGCTGCTGCCCGGGTCGACGTCCGCCGGGGCGCCCAATCGCGACATTCGCGAGGTGATCCGCGAGGAGCCCTTCATGCGCGCCGGGATCCTGGCCGCCCTGGCCGACGGCCCCCTCACCGTTCCCCAGATCGCCGAGGCGATCGGGGCCCCGACCCACGAGGTCGTCTACTGGGTCATGGGCATGCGCCGCTTCGGCTGGCTGGCCGAGGTGAAGGGCAGCGACGGTGACGGGTACTTCTCCTACGAGCCGACCGGGAGGACTTCCTGATGACCGCCACGGCTGCCCCGGTCCCGGCCACCAAGGTCGACCTGGGGCTGTACTCCGACATCCAGCGCTTTGGCGCGGCGAACGTCTCCGCCTGCTTCAGCTGCGGAACCTGCACCGCCACCTGCCCCCTGTCCAGCGACGGGAACGAGTTCCCGCGGAAGATGATCCGCTTCGCCCAGGTGGGGATGCGCGACCAGCTGCTCTCCGCCAAGGAGCTGTGGACCTGCTACGCCTGCGGCGAGTGCTCCGAGAGCTGCCCGATGGAGGCAGAGCCGTCCGAGTTCATGGCGGCGACGCGGCGCTACGCGATCGCCAGCTACGACCACACCGGGTTCGCGCGGGCGATGTACACCATGCCGGTCCTGGGGACGGCCATCGCCCTGATCCTGGCCGCCTTCTTCGCCGCGTTCATGTACGCCTCGCACGGGCCGCAGGACACCGCGACGCTGGCCCTCTTCGGGTTCATCCCCAACGAGCTGATCCACACCATGGGCCTCATCGTCATGGCCGCGGTGGTCATCGCCGGCCTGTCGGGGATCGTCACCATGGCCCTGCACCTCTCCCGCGTGGAAGGGGTGACGTGGAGGTCCCTGCTGGGGAGCCGCGCGGCGGTCATGGCCAGCCTGCGCTCGGCATGGAGCGCCATCGGGATCGAGTCGCTGGGCCAGGCGCGCTACCGCGCCGACTGCGACGTCGAGAACGAGGCGAAGGTGCCGTGGTACCGGCGGCGCTGGCTCCTCCACGCGCTGACCATGTGGGGCTTCCTGGGCCTGCTGGCCGCCACGGTCCTCGACTACGGCCTGGAGATCATCGGCTGGAAGGCGACCGGCACGCCGGTGCCCATCTGGTACCCGGTCCGGCTGCTCGGCACGGTGGCCGGCGCGGCGCTGATCTACGGCGTCACGCTCCTCATCGTCGACCGGCTGCGGAAGTCGCACCGCTCCGTGCGGACCTCGGCGTCGGCGGACTGGATGCTCCTGGTCCTGCTCTGGATCACCGGGGTCACCGGGTTCGGCATCGAGCTGGCGCTCTACCTGCCGGACGCACCGGCCTGGGGCTACTGGGTCTTCCTCTTCCACGTGGCGGTGGCCATGGAGCTCGTCCTCCTGGCCCCGTTCATGAAGCTGGCCCACGCGGTCTACCGGCCGGTAGCGCTCTTCTTCTTCGCCCTGCGGGGGGAGCGCGCGGAAGCTTCCGCGCCGTGAGGCTCGAGCCGTCCGGCGGGTCCGCCCGCCGGACGGCCATTCCCGCCCGGCCGGTGGTCCGCGTGGCGGCCGGCCCGGCCGTGTTCGGGCGGGGCGAACCGAACGTCGCTCCCCCGCGGTCGGCGGCCCTGGCGCCGACGCCCGGTTCGGGTGGCGCGAACCAGTTGGCGGCGGAGCTCGGGGATCCGCCCCGTTCGGCCGCCGGAACAGCGTCCCGATCGCGAATCGGTTCGGGCGGCCCGAACCTCGCGTCGGGGAAGCACCGGCATCGGTCCGGCCGGCGACAATCGGTTCGGCGGGCTCGAACGCGCGCCGCCCTTCCGACCAGTGCTTCAGGCAGATACACTCCCTGAGCATATGTCCGACCCCGCAAGCCGAGCCGTCCCGGCCACCACGCCGCCGATCCGCGATCCCATCGCGTCGGACCGCGACCGGTTCGGGACGCCGGTGCACCACGGCTGGGTGCCGCTGGGCAGGCGACGACGCTGGATGGAGCCCTTCATGCTCGTCCTCCTCGCCGACGGACCCGCCCACGGGTACGCACTCGTCGGCCAGCTGGAGGAGATGGGCGTGGCGACCGGCTCCCAGCTCGACTTCGGCCAGGTCTACCGGACGCTGCGCGACCTGGAGGAGACGGGCCTGGTGACCTCCAGCTGGTCGAGCGACGAGACGGGGCCCCAGCGACGGGAGTACGAGCTGACCGATGCCGGCTACGCCACCCTGGACGAGTGGGCGGCGGTCATGCGCGAGCGAGGCAGGCTGATGGCAGAGTTCGACGGACGCTATCTCGCCGCCGTGGCGCGGCCGCGCGGGCCGTCCCGCCGCTAGACGGGCTCGATCATGGCGTGGTCCAGGGACCGCGCCAGGGCATCGCGCTCCTCGGGGGAGAGGTTGCGTTCGAGCACGTCGCGGTAGTCCGCCTCCTCGGCGAGGTGCACCTTGAGGATCGCGTGCAGGCGGTAGAGCGCGCGGCGCAGGCCGACCTGCTCCGCCTCCGCGAGCCCGGTGCCCAGCGCGACGTCGCAGTACGTGCCCAGCGAAGCGATCATGCGGCGCAGCTCGCCGTGCTCGTGACGCATGGGCAGCATGGAGTGGCGGTTCTGCATGAGCCGCTCCAGCTGCGGGTAGAGGCTGGACTCGACGGCCTCGATGTGGGGCTGCATCTGCTCGGTGAGCCAGCGGACCTCCTGCGCGAAGCGGGCCGCGAAAGCCTCCGGCCGGACCGTGTCGATCGTCTCCGCCAGCGCGGGCAGCGCGTCCACGTGGCGCATCATCAGCGCGTCGTGGCGCTCGCTCGTCTCCGGCAGGGAGCGGATGGGCGCGGGGTCCATGGTCTCGGGGCTCGTGGTCACTCCCTAACGTTCCCCGCTGCGACGGCGCCGTCGTAGGGCCATGCGGCCCGGAAATGGCCAGCCCGTGGGTCCGTCCGCGCAGGCCGTCCGCCGGTCGGTCCCGCCGGTCGGTCCCGCCGTCCGGCGCCCTCCGGGCGTCGCGCGGGTCAGTCGGCGGCGAGGGCGAGCGGTACCGGCAGCGGCTGGAGATGGACCGCGAGGCTTCCGGGCCCGGCGGGCCGGCGCGACGCGGCATGGAGCGGGGCGCACTGGCTCGTGCCATGCTCCGTCCGTGCCGTGCAGCCCCTGCATGGAGGTGCCTTGCACCATGGACGTCAGCAGCTCCGCCTTCACCGATGTCGGCGCCATTCCCGCCCATTACACCTGCGACGGAGCCGGCCTCTCGCCGCCGCTCGCCTGGTCCGACCTCCCCAGCGGGACGAGCGCGATCGCGATCATCGTCACGGACCCCGACGCCCACGGCTTCGTCCACTGGCTCGCCACCGACATCCCGCCCGGGAAAGTCGAGGGCGGCCTGCCCGAGGGCGCGAGCGGGTCGGCGGCGGCCGGCGCAGAGGGACGCAATGGCTTCGGCACGGCCGGCTACGGAGCGCCGTGCCCGCCGTCGGGTGAGCACCGGTACGTCTGGGAGGTCTTCGCCCTCTCCGCGTCGACCGGCATGGAGCCGGGATTCGGGGAGGCGGAGCTGCGCGGGCGGATCGCCCCCGTGACGCTCGCCCGCGGCGTGCTCACCGGGCGCTGCCGGCGGGACGGCTGAGCTCGCCGCGGCGCCCGGTTCTCCGCTCCGCCGGGGCGGCGCCAGCCCCTAGACTGGGTCCCGGCATGGCGACCACGACGACGAAGGCGGCGGCAGTCCGCCACGCGCGGGACCTGCTTCGCCGGCACATCCTGGTCGACGGGCACAACGACCTGCCCTGGACGATCCGAAACGCGGTGGACGCGCCGAACGACGTCGCCGCCTACGAGCTCGTGCGGGAGCGGCGGCAGCCGGGGCCGGAACGCGGGCACACGGACTTCGCGCGGGCCCGCCGCGGCGGCCTGGGCGGCCAGTTCTGGAGCGTCTACGTCCCCGGAGAGGGTGGCGCGGAGGCGCACCACGCACGGAACCAGCTCGAGCAGCTGGACCTGGCGCGGCGCCTCATCGAGCGCTATCCGCGCCACCTGCGTTTCGCGTGGACGGCGCGCGAGACCCGGGAGGCGTGGGAGGCGGGCCGGATCGCCAGCCTGCTGGGCATGGAGGGCGGGCACGTCATCGAGAACTCCATGGGTGCCCTGCGCGCCTTCGGCGCGCTCGGCGCGCGCTACATGACCCTCACCCACAACGCGACGACCGACTGGGCCGACTCCGCCACGGACGAGCCGCGCCACGACGGGCTCTCCGCCTTCGGCAAGGAGGTCGTGCGCGAGATGAACCGGCTGGGGATGCTGGTGGACCTCTCGCACGTGGCCCCGGCCACGATGCGCGACGCCCTGGACGTCAGCCAGGCGCCGGTCATCTTCAGCCACTCCTCGGCCCGCGCCCTGTGCGACGTCCCTCGCAACGTCCCCGACGAGATCCTGCGACGGGTCCCGGCCAACGGGGGCATCGTGATGATCACCTTCGTCGCGGGCTTCGTCTCGCCGGAGGCGGCCGCGATGCTGGTTCCCGCCATCGCCGAGTCCCGGCGCCGACAGGCCGGCGTCACCGATCCGGCGGAGCTTCGCGCGATCCAGCAGGAGGTGATCGGGTCGCTCGACCTGCCCATCCCGCCCATCGGCCTGGTCGCCGACCACGTGGAGCACGTGGTGAAGGCCGCGGGCGTGGAGCACGTCGGCATCGGTGGCGACTTCGACGGGACCGTCTTCACCAGCCAGGGGCTGGAGGACGTCTCCGGCTATCCGAACCTCTTCGCGGAGCTGGTCGAGCGCGGCTGGACCGATGCCGACCTCGCCCGCCTGGCGGGCGAGAACGTGCTCCGGGTCATGGGCGAGGCGGAGGCGGTTGCCGCGCGGCTGCGGCGCTCCGCCCGCGCGCCATCCCTGGCCAGGGTCGGCCCGCCCGTCTAGCGGGACGGGTCGCCGGTTCCCGCGGCGGACCGGCGCAGGTCCACCCGGGCGATCCAGGCGGCGATCCCCAGCAGGGCGCCGAGCCCACCCACCAGCAGGGTCTCGGCGGGAGGCGGCTTGGCCAGCGCGATGCTGTTCGCCAGCACCATGAGGCCGGTGACGCCAACGCCCAGGAACGCAGCCATGGTGGCGACGAGCGAGCTGTGGCGGATGGCGAGGCCCCACGCGACAAGGAGCATGGGTCCGGAGGTGAGCAGCGTGACGGCCGTGGCCGCCAGGAGGGCGTCGGCGGTATACGGGGCGGCCAGCAGGAACTGGCCGGCAGCCATGGCGACCGCGGCGAGGATCCACACCACGCCGACCAGGACGTGCACCGAGGGCGTCACGCCGATACGGTGAGCGAACGCGCCGGGCGGCGACAAGTGCTGGAAGGCGTGATCGGCCCGGGATTCGGCGGCGCGGGCCATGCCGCGATCAGACCACGAGCGAGAGGACGAGCAGCGCCTGGCCGAGGTGGTAGCTGACCCGGCGCGGGAGGCGTCCACCGGGGATGGGCGTGAGGAACCGGTCCCAGCCGAGCATGGCGTCGGAGACGAAGAACGCGATGGCGCCCACCACCGCGGTGGCGTCTCCCGTGCCCGCGGCGAGCATGGTCATCAGCGAGAGGACCGCGAAGTAGACCCCGACGGCGACCCCAAGCCGGGGCCCGCTGCGCCTGACCGCGCCGCGGATCACGCGGCTCCCCTCCAGGATCCCGGTCAGCGAGACGACGACGCCGGCCACGGCCAGCGCGCCGAGAGCGCGCTGCTGGCCCAGGAAGCCACCCGCGTAGGCGAGGTGCGTGACGAGGAAGAAGCCCAGGCCCACGCCGAACCAGCGCCGCTCGCGCGGGCCGCGCACGAGGAGCGCCACGTCCCCGGCGAAGGAGGCGGTGAGGGCCATCACGAACCAGGCGCGCTCCAGGTCGCTTCGGGGGTCGAGGAGCAGCGCGGCGCCGATGAGGGCCAGCATCACCGCCGGCTTGGTGAGGAGCTCCACGCTTCGCCGCTTCGTCCCCACCGCGAACCAGTCCACCAGCGCCGCGAGGCTGAAGACGACGAAGCAGGCCGTGCTCATGGCGGTCATCGCGGGGCCATCGTAGCCGCCTAGACTTGCGGCCGATGCAGCAGCCACCATCCGGCATCAGCCGACTCGGCCGGCTGGACGTGATCCTCGTCCGGCACGCGGCCTCGATCCCTCCCGGCTCGCCGGGCTGGGAGGACCGCGACGGAGAGCGGCCGCTCTCCCCCGCCGGAACGGGCGCGGCCCTCCAGCTCGCGGACGAGCTGGAGGCGTACGGCATCGGGGCCGTCTACTCGAGCCCGTACCGGCGGGCGCGGCAGACGGTGGAGCCCATCGCCCGCCGCCGCGAGATGCCCATCCAGGAGATCGCGGACCTGCGGGAGCGCCTGCTCGCCCCGCTCCCCACCGCGGACTGGCGCGAGCAGCTGGAGCGCGGCTGGGCGGATCCCGACTACGCGCTACCCGGTGGCGAGAGCGGACGCGAGGCCCAGCGGCGCGGCCTCGGGGTCCTCGACCTCCTTCGGTCCCGCCACCCCGATGGCGGCCGGCTCCTCGTCGCGAGCCACGGCAACCTCATCTCGCTCATCCTCCAGGCCCTGGAGCCGGGTGTCGATTTCCGGTTCCACCTGGGCATGCCGATGCCGGCGCTCTACCACCTCGAGCACGACGGGATCGGCTGGCGGGTCATGGGCGGACACGGCTTCGTGGCGCTCTCCGGGCAGAACTGAACCCCTAGTCGCCGGCAGAGCGCGACCGTGCCGGTTCGCCGCCGGCCGCCCGGGACGCGCCTCGTCCGCCGCCGGCGGGCGTGCCGGCGCGCGATATCGCCATCGCTCGCCAGGTCGCCACGTACCCGTCCGCGCCGTGCCCGGAGAAGAAGCGCTCCGCGGCACGGGCGGCTTCGTCCGCATCCGGGAAGCGGCCGGCGGCAGCATGACCCACGGCCAGGTCCTGGCGCGCGACGATGGTGCGGGCGCCGATCTGCTCCAGCAACCCGCGCGCTTCCCGGTACGCCGCACGGGCCTCCGGCCAGCGGCCCGAGGCCAGCTCGTCCATGGCGCGGCCAAGGGCCATGAACCCGCGGTGGCCCGGCAGCGTGGTGCGCCACAGAGTCTCACCGGCCGCGAGCGCTTCCCGGACCCGGTCCACGTCCGCGAGCGCCGTGGCGGCGAACAGCGCGGCCAGGATGCTGTAGTAGCTGATGTCGGCCAGGCCCCAGCCGGAGCGCGCGGCGTCATACGCTTCCTCGAAGCGGCCGAGGGCGATCAGGACATCTCCGCGCTGGGCCGCGAGGAAGGCGCGCGCCTGGGCGCTGCTCTGGGAAACCTCGAGCGATGCCATCTCGCCGAGCAGGTCCAGGGCCCCGGCGGCTCCGCCGCGATAGGCTCGTCGCAGCGCCAGGTGGCCCTCGAAGTTGACGCGGTAGAAGCTCCAGATGGCCGGCATCTCCGCCTCCGCCTCGGAGACCCAGGTGTCCCAGTCGCCGCGGTCGAAGACGACCCGCAGGCCCATGCCCACGGTCTGGAGCACCCAGGACTGGATGCCGAGCCGCCGGGCGATCTCGTAGCTGCCGCGGTTGAGCGCCGCCGCCTCGTCGAGGCCGTTGAGCTCGAGCTGGCCGATGAGGTTGTTCCGGGCTCGAAGCTGCGCAGGAACGTCGCCGATCCGCTCGGCCACGTTGATGGCGCCCCGCAGCAGCACCTCGCCCTCGGCGGAGCGGTCGCCGCCGGCGAGGGACGAACCCTTGTTGACGAGGATCTCGACCACGTCGGACGGCTCGAGGAGCCGCGCGCTGGCGAGCGCCGCATCCGCCCAATGGACCGCCCTGGGGTCGGCACGGAGCATGAACACCCGCGAGAGCTCGCCCTGCGCCACGGCCGCCTCGCGTGACGGGGGGAGGTCGGCGACCTCGGCCAACGCGGGCTCAAGAATGGCGGTCGCGTCGTGGTCCCGGTGGTCGGAGAGCGCGATCTCGGCCCGCAGGGTCCTGGCGCGCAGGACGCCCAGCCGGTCTCCTCGCTCGCCGTAAATCGTCTCGGCCAGGCGCGCCTGCTCCTCTCCGACCTCGGTCTCGGCCGACTGGCTGGCGGCATATGCGGCCCGCTCGTGGATGGCGACACGTTCGGCGGGGTCCGGCGTGACCTCCAGCGCCTGCCGCAGGTAGCCGAGCGCGTTCCCGGCGGAGTGCAGCGCCAGGGCGCGGTCCGCGGCGGCGCGAAGCGCGACGCGGGCCTGGGCGGCCAGGGTGTCCGCCTCCTTCCCGGGAGGCGTGGAGTGGTAGGCCGCCAGGTAGTGGCTGGCCAGGACGCCGGCGAGCTCCGCCTCCCCGAGCGACTCGTAATGGCGGGCCGCGGCGAGGTGCTTCGCCCGACGGTCGCGATGGGCGATCGACTGGTAGGCGACCTCGCGCACCACCCCCTGGACGAAGCGGTACTGCCCCCGCTCCGAGGAGCGGGGCTCCGCGTCGAGCACCAGCATCTCCCGCCGCTCGAGCCGGCGCAGCCGATCCTCCAGGGCGGAGCGCTCGGCCCCGCTCACGACGGCGAGGGCGTCGACGGTGAAGCTCAGGCCCAGGACGGAGGCGTCGGTGACCACCGCCCGATCCTCCGCTCCCAGCGCATCGAGCCGGGCCGCGATGAGGGCCTGCAGCGTCTCGGGAACGGCCAGGTCCGGGAGCTCGCCGTCCAGGGTATAGCGCCCCCCCTCCGCGTGGAGGATGCCGCGATCGAGCAGCATGCGCAGGGTCTCGACGGCATAGAGCGGCACTCCCTCGGCGCGGCCGACGATGGCTCGCTGTGCGGCCTCCGGCATGTTCGGCACGAGCCCCGCGAGCAGCCGGCGCATGTCGGCATCCGCCAGCGGCTCGAGGTGGATGGTCGTGGCGGCGCGCACGCTCGTCCCCCACCCGGGTCGGCGGTCCAGCAGCTCCGACCGGGCCTCGGCGAGGACGAAGACCGGTGAGGTGCGCGCCCAGCTCAGCAGGTGCTCCACGAAGTCCAGGAGCCCCTGGTCGGCCCACTGCAGGTCCCAGAAGACGAGCAGGACGGTCCCCTGCTCAGCCATCCGCTCGAAGAATGTCCGCCAGGCCGCGAAGAGCTCCTCGCGTGACTCCTCGGGGAGGTCGTCCATGCCGAGGAGCCCGGCGAGCCTGGGCTCGATCCAGCGTCGCTCCGCCGGATCGGCGACGAACTGCTCGACGGTCGCATGCAGCTTCTCGCGGGCTCCCGCGGGCTCGTCCGTTTCGGCGATGCCCGCCCGGCCGCGAACCATCTCGGCGAGGGCCCAGTAGCTGATCCCCTCTCCGTAGGAGGGAGAACGCCCTTCGTGGAACCAGATGGTCTCCACGACACCGTCGAGGTACTTCTCCAGCTCCCAGCCCAGGCGGCTCTTGCCGATGCCCGCCTGCCCCACGACGGTCACCAAGCGTGGCTTGCCCTCGCGGGCCGTGGCGTGGAACTGCTCCTTCAGGGCGCGCAGCTCCTCGTCCCGGCCCACGAACGGCGGCTCGAGCTGGGCCGCCCGCCCGGATCCCCCGCGCCGGGCGACGACCGCGATCGCGCGCCAGACGGGGACCGGCGCCGCCTTGCCCTTGAGCTCTCGCTCGCCCGCCTCCTCGAACGCGATGGCGCCGGATGCCGCGCGCATGGTCGCCTCGCCCACGAGCACCGTGGCGGGCTGGGCAGCGGACTGGATGCGCGAGGCGGTGTTCACCAGGTCGCCGGCCACCATGCCCTGGTTCGTGGCGCCGATGGTGACGGCCGCCTCGCCGGTCAGGACCCCGGCCCGTGCCTGGAGCTGCTCGCCGCCGATCTCCATGGAGCCCACCGCGGCAACCAGCTCCAGGGCGGTGCGCACCGCACGCTCCGCGTCGTCCTCATGGGCGGTGGGCGTGCCCCAGACGGCCATCACCGCATCGCCGATGAACTTCTCGACGGCCCCGCCGTGGCGCTCGACGATCTGCTGGGCGGTCTCGAAGTACCGGCTCAGCAGGTCCCGCGTCTCCTCCGCGTCGTGGTGCTCGGAGACCGTGGTGAAACCGACGAGATCCGTGAACAGGACGGAGACGAGCCGACGCTCCGCGATGGGGCCCCCCGGCGCCGGCAGCGAGCCGGGTTCCTCGAAAGGCTCGATCCGGGTGGCGCCCCCCGGAGGACCCGGTCCAGAGCCGCCGGCGAGCGACGTCCCGCACTCGGCGCAGAACTTCGCGCCGGCCGGATTGAGCGTGCCGCAGGCCGGACAGCCTGCAGCCAGCCGGGTGCCGCACTCGACGCAGAACTTCGCGCCGGGGTCGTTCGAGGTGCCGCAGGCGGTGCAGGTCAGCATGGTTCCATTGCTCGGGATCTGCCCGCAGGAGTATGACGGCCTTTGTGCTCCGGGGCCAGACCTACGGCTCCCGCACGCGAAGCAGCGTCAGGCCGTCACCGATGGGGACCAGGGCCACATCCACCCGCTCGTCGGTGGCGAGCCTGGTGTTCAGGGCGCGGATCGCCTCCGTGTTGGCGTCGTCCGCGGACGGATCCGCCACCCGACCGGACCACAGGACGTTGTCGATGGCGATCAGCCCGCCCGGCCGGACCAGGCGCAGCGCGCGCTCCACGTAGCCGTCGTAGCTCGACTTGTCCGCGTCGATGAACGCGAAATCGAAGCTCGCCGCGGCACCCTCGTCGAGGAGACCGTCGAGGGTCTGGGTGGCTGGCCCCAGCCGCAGCTCCACGCGGTCGGCGACGCCGGCCCGCTCCCAGGTCTGCCGGGCGATATCGGTCCATTCGCGGCTGACGTCGCAGCACACGAGGCGGCCGTCGATCGGCAGGGCCAATGCCACGGCAGTCGAGCTGTAGCCGGTGAAGGTGCCGACCTCCAGGCAGCGGCGGGCGCCGATCAGGCGGACCAGCAGCCCCAGCAGCGCCCCCTGCTCCGGCGCGATCTGCATGCCGTGCTGCGGCAAGGCCCTCGTCCGCTCGCGGAGCTCGCGCAGGACGGCCGGCTCGCGGACGCCGACCTCGAGCAGGTAGGCGTGGAGCGTCTCGTCGAGACCGATGCTGGCGTTGCTCATACCGCGGGTCGTACCCGCCCGGCCTGGAGGCCGGCGAAGAGCGAGTCCTCGCGGAGCCCCTCCGGGATATCGTGGCCGCGCCAGGTGCGCAGGACGAAGTCCTCCGTGGAGCTGACCCGGTCCCGCAGGTCCTCCGGCAGGTCCAGGAGCCAGCCGAAGTCCTGGCGCTGAGTCCGGTGGCAGTCCATGCTGCGCTGCTTCTGACCGATGTGGGCCGAGACGTCAACCCGGGTCGTCACCGCGGCGTCCGGCGTGCCGAACGTGGCGCCCTCCTCCTGCCCCGCAGCGAGGAGCTCGCTCACCTGGCGCAGCGCCTCGACGTTCGTGGGGTTCAGGTCCGTGAAGCCGTACCCGGCCGCCGCCTCCGCCGCCTTGTCCAGCGCATCCCCGAAGTCCCAGGGCAGGTCGATCCCCCGCTGGCGCAGCTCGAGCATCAGGCCCAGCATCGCCTCGCGGTTGAAGGCGGTCTCGTAGAGCTTGGCGACCGCGTGCGCCTCGCCGGCCTCCGGATAGCGCGCCGGATCCGCGGCCGCCTCGAAGGCACCCACGGCGACCCGGTAGGCGTTGATGTGGTCGGGGTGGCCGTAGTTGCCGTTGCTGTCGTAGCTGACCATGACCGCCGGCTTCACCTGGCGGATGACCCGCACCACCTTCCCGATCGCCTCGTCGAGGTCTGCGTGCCAGAAGACGTCCGCGCGGTCGTTGGACGGCGTGCCCATCATCCCCGAGTCACGGTAGCCGAGCAGGTGGAGCTCCAGCCGGCCCCCGTTCGCCGCCCCGTCACCCAGCGCGCGAACCGAGCAGTCGAGCTCCGCGCGCCGGATCTCCCGCAGGCGGGGCTGCGCCTCGTCCGGGTCCAGGGTTGGGTCGTGGATCTCGCCCTCCTCGCCGCCGGTGCAGGTGACGAGATCGACGCGGCGTCCCTCGGCGACGCTGCGGGCGATGACGCCGCCGGTCGCCATGGTCTCGTCGTCGGGGTGGGCGTGAACCAGGATGAGGCCGTCGCGGGACGGGTGCTCGGTCGCCATCGGTCTAGGACGCTCCTTCGCGGGTGCCGCGATGTTCGGGGCAGGCGCACAGCTCACGGAGACGGCCATAGGTGAAGAGGCCGGAGTCGTGGCCGTCCGCCCAGATGGGCGCCAGCGCGTACCGGCCGATCCAGCGCACCTCCAACAGGGTCGTCTGCTCGGGCGTGAGGACGGTCTCCAGGGTGACCAGGCCGGGCATGTTCCCCTCGCCGGCGCACAGCGCACAGGGGCAGGCGCGGCGCAGGTCCGTCCAGGCCCACTCGCCCAGGTGCCCGTCGTCCCAGCGGATGCGCATGAGGCGAGCGGTTTCGTCGAGCTCCACGCCGATGGGGTTGACGATCACGGGGCGCGGGCTCATGGGGTCTCGTTCACGGCTGGTTCTGTCATGGCTGCCAGAATTGTGCGACACCCAGCCATTCCGCGCCCCAGGTCGCCCCGTTGCTCGTCAGCTGGCGGGGCTTTCTTCCGTTCACCAGGTCCCACGTCCAGAGGTCCTGGCGCACGCCGCCGCCCGAGAACTCGAGGCCCGCGGTGAAGGCGACCTGCCTGCCGTTCGGCGACCAGCGCAGGTGGCTGATGAGCCCGGTGACCTGGGTGCGCGCCAGGGTGGCGCCGGAGTTGTCCACGAGGGCGAGGGTGGTGGTCGTCCCGCTCTGCGTGACGGCGATGCGCTGGGTCCCGTCCGGCGACCAGAGGACCGGCTGGCGCGTCACCGGCAGCGTGCTGCCGTCGGCCGGGTCGACCCGCCACTGGCCCGCGCCGGAGACCCACAGGACGAGATTGCCGTCGCTCGTGGCGTAGAGGCGGTCGGCACCTCCCTCGTCGAAGAAGCGCGCGGCATCGAGGCGCGAGCGCGAGACGGCTGCCGGATGGGTCATGCTGATCGTGGCCAGGGTGGAGGCCTTGCCGGTGGCGAAGGCGATGGACAGCAGCGTGGCCGTGTCGTTGGTGCCGGCGCGCGCGATCTTCACCGTGTAGACCGTGCTCGCGTCGCTCGCGAAGGTCACCGCGACCACCCCGCTCGCCAGGCTGCGGGCCGGCTTGCCGGCCTCGAGCGCCAGCAACCTGCCGTTGACGATGGCCGCGGCCACCGTGCCGTCCGGCGCGACGGCGTAGTGCAGGACGTCCGAGCTCGCCCGCTCGACCACGCTGGCGGAGGCGGAGCTGGCGAAGTCGTTGCGGAGCAGCTCCGCCACGCGCGTCCCGCCGGGGCGGATGAGGTACTCCATCTCCAGCGCGCCGTAGGTGGGTGCAGGGGTGGGCGCGGGAGTCACGGAGGCCGATGGCGTCGCCGACTGGACGGCCGTCGGCGAGGGGGTGGCCGCCGTTGTGGGCGAGACGAACGGGACGGCCGAAGGGCTCGGCGAGGAGAGCGCGCCGAAGCCGCCGTTTGCGTCGGTGTAGATGAGCGCCAGCAGGACGATGACGATCCCCGCCAGGGCCAGGACCAGGCCCACGAGCCACGGCACCGCCTGCTCGGCCGTGGTCGGCCGGCGCCGGTCGCCGAAGCGGCGGGTGTCCCAGATCTCCGGCCGCGACCCGGGCGGCGCCTCGACCACCTCGCCGGCGGCCGCGGCATCGGGCGTCACCTCTTCCGGCCGGTCCGCCTCGTCGCGCGGGGAACCGTCCGGGGAGGGATCATCGGGCGGGCCGCCGGACCGGCCGGCATCGGTCCCGCGGACCTCGCTCCCGGCGACATCGGCCTCGCCTCCGGCCTCTCGCTCCTCCAGGTCCCGGGTGGGCCAGGAGGAGTCGTCGTCCGGGTGGACGGGAGGGCCGTCGCGCGGATCCCGCGGCCCCGTCACTCGAGTGGCTCGTGGGCGGAAGGGGTCACGCGCCGATCATAGCGAAGGGCGCCGCCCCGGGGAGGCTCCACGGAGGGCATGACACGGCCGGTAAGATGCCGCAATGAAGGTTGCCGCCTGCCAGATCGACCCCCAGCTCGGCGAGGTCGACCGCAACCTGGAGCGGATCGAGCGCGCGCTCGACCAGGCGTCGCGGTCCGGCGTGGGGCTCGCCGTCCTGCCGGAGGCCGCCATCACCGGGTACGGGTTCACCTCCCTGGACGAGGCGATGCCCGTGGCGCGCCGGGCCAAGGCGGTGGCGGAGGACCGGCTGGCGGCCCTGGCCCAGCAGCACGACATGGCGATCGTCTGCGGCTCGCTGGAGCCGGAGCACGACGAGATCTACAACCTCGCCCACATCATCGCCGCCGACGGCCGCCGGTTCCGGTACCGCAAGGCACACCTGCCCTTCCTGGGCGTCGACCGCTTCGCGACCCCGGGCCCGGACGCTCCCCGGGTCTACGAGCTCGCGGGAATGCGCGTGGGCGTGCTCATCTGCTACGACCTCCGCTTCCCGGAGGCGGCCCGCTGCCTGGGGCTCGACGGTGCCGACCTCATCGTGCTGCCCACCAACTGGCCCGTGGGCGTCGAGTTCCACCCCGAGCTCTTCGCGCCGGCGCGGGCGGCGGAGAACCACTGCTACCTGCTCGCCTGCGACCGGGTGGGGACGGAGCGCGGGACCACCTTCCTGGGCCGCTCGATCCTCGTCGACTACGACGGGAAGCGGCTCGCCACGGCGAGCGACGTGGAGGAGGAGACGCTGGTCGGCGAGATCGCGCCGGAGGAGGCGCGCAACACCCACGTGCGGCTGCGGCCGGGGGAGCACGAGTGGGACACCATCGCCGACCGGCGGCCCGGGCTGTACGAGCGGCTCCTCTCCCCGGCGGCTGACCGCCAGCGGCCTCCGAGCGCGAACCTGTTCTCCGGGGACGTCGACTAGACCGATGCCGGGGCCTCAGGCCTCGACGCCGTTGACGGCGATGTCCCGCCCCTCGCGAAGCACCTTGCCGACCTGGTCGTAGCGCTCCGTGACGTGCATCCCGACCTTCTCGTAACGAGAGGCGGGGCAGGGTCGAGCTCAAGGGGCATGGGGCCTCCTGGTCGCGAATCGAGCCCGCTGGCAGCGGGCCCGACTGCGTGTTCAGCGCGTCCCGCGCGGAAGCGGCGACGTCTATTCGGAGGCGGCCCACATGATGAGGCCGACCGTCACCACGCCGGAGACCAGCCCGATAAAGGCTGCCAGCCCCTCCGGTCCGTTGCCGTTCACCGTGGGCGCGAAATGGTTGATGGCAGCCAGGCCGATGGCCATGTAGGCCAGCCAGAGCACCGTTGCGAGCGCGGCGATGATGCTTCGTCGCGTGCGGTCCTTCGACATCGGCGGCATGGTAGCAGACGCTCACGGGGAAGCGGCCCCCGAACCACCGGGTGGACCGTTCCTGCGACGCTCGCCGGAAGAGTGCCGGACGACTCTCGGGGGCCCCGTGTGCCTCGCCCCGCCTGCGCGATTCCTCCGACGACTCACCGGCCGCGGCGATGGCCGAATCCGCGCCTGCCGAGTACGCGGAGGACTCAAGCGGCGCGGTCGGAGCCGAATCCGCGCTCCTGTACTCTCCGGCGTCATCAGCGTCGTATTCAGCGGCGGTCCTCGGCGGCCGAGCCCCGGAGGTAGCCCCGCCCTATCCCCGCGAGCCAGCCCCGCGAGCCAGCCCCGCGCGCGATTCCTCCGACGACTCACCGGCCGCGGCGAGAGCCGAATCCGCGCTCGCCGAATACGTCGGGGACTCAAGCGGCGCGGTCGGAGCCGAATCCGCGCTCCTGTACTCTCCGGCGTCATCTGCGTCGTATTCAGCGGCGGTCCTCAGCGAGCAGGGTGCCACCCTGCCGGGATGTAACCAGCAGCTAAGCGGTCGGTACGGCTGCACGCGCCATCATCGGCTCCATGCGCACTTCCCGGACCTCCCTAACCCTCCGGACCTCCCGAACCCTCCGGACCTTCCGGACCTTCCGTACCCGACCCGTCGACGTTGGCAGGGAACGAGCCCGAGAGCTCCGGGGCCGTCTCGCTCGCGAGCTCCGCCTTGCCCGGGTGACCGCCGGCCTCTCGCAGCGCGAGGTGGCGCGTCGGGCAAACCTTTCGCAGGCTGCGGTGAGCAAAGCCGAGCGTGCCTCGCCCGGCGTCTCCTTCGACGCGCTGTGCCGCATTGCGGCAGCCGTCGGCTACGAGATGAGCGTGCGGCTGTATCCGCTGGCATCGGTGTCCCTGCGCGATCGCGGGCAGCTGTCCATGGCCCAGGAGATCGCCACGATCGCGCATCCGGGTTCCCGGTGCCAGCTGGAGGTCCCGGTCTCACCCGACGGTCTGAGGGCGGCGGATCTGGTGATCGGCGGACCGACGGAGGTAGCGATGATCGAGATCGTTCGCGCTCTCGTCGACGTCCAGGCGCAGTTGAGGAGCGGGCAGCTCAAGCGAGCCGCCCTGGCCGAGCTGCGCGGGGACGGAAGGCCGGTTCGCCTGATCATCGCGGTTCCCGACACGGCGCGCGTCCGCCGGGAGGTTCGAGCCCTGGGATCGCTCCTGTCGGCGACGCTCTCGGTGCCGTCGATGCGCATCTGGCGGGCGCTCCGCTCGGGCGAGCCGATTGGAGGCGACGGCATCCTCTTCGTTCGCGAGCGGGAGCTCGTCGCCCGGCGCGCCGGCGGCGTCGAACGGGATCGGCACCGCCAGGACGCACGAGTCCGCAGGGAGGCGTCGCGCGGGGAGTGCCCGAGGGCCACCCGTCGACCGCCGCTGGCCCAGTCGGCGCCGCGGTCGTCAAGCGCGGAGAGCGCCAAAGCCCCGGGTCAGGGACCTCGGGGAGTGGCGCCACCACGGCGGTGACCCGCAGCGGGGGCGGCAGCGGGTGAACTCCGTCGCCGGTTCCTGCGCACGCCCGTGGTGCAGACCGGCATCCATCACCGCCGATGATGACGCGGGGGAGTCACCCGGCGCGAGAACCGGGCGTTGGGACTCGCCTGACTCATCGGGGTTGTCAGACGCCGCGCGGGCGCTCCCATCCGCGCGCGGTGAGTCACCCGCGTACTCAGCGCGGCAGCACGCGGGGCCTGCGCCTCCATCCGCGCGCGGTGAGTCACCCGCGTACTCAGCGCGGCAGCACGCGGGGCCAGGGCGGGTAAGCGCCCGCGGGTGACCGCGCCCCGGGCCGCGGCGATGCGGGCGCGGGCACGGGCGCGGGGCGCAGGCCCCCGGGCCTACTCCTCCCCGCGCCCGGACTGATCCCGGATGGTGCTCACCACGCCGGCGTCGGCGAGGGTGGTCACGTCGCCCAGGTCGCGCTGCTCGGCGATGTCGCGCAGCAGCCGTCGCATGATCTTGCCGGAGCGCGTCTTCGGCAGGTCCGGGGTGAAGAGGATCTGCTTGGGCCGCGCGAACTTGCCGATCATCCCCGCAACGTGCTCGCGCAGCTCCACGGCCAGCGCCTCGGCTGGCTCGATCCCGGAGCGCAGGATGACGTAGCTGAAGATCGCCTGGCCGGTGAGCGGGTCCGAACGCCCGACCACCGCCGCCTCCGCCACCGACGGGTGCGAGACGAGCGCCGACTCCACCTCCGTGGTCGAGATCCGGTGCCCGGAGACGTTCATGACGTCGTCCACGCGCCCCAGGAGCCAGAAGTAGCCGTCATCGTCGCGCTTGCAGCCGTCACCCGCGAAGTAGCGACCGGGGAAGCGCGACCAGTACGTCTGCACGTATCGGTCGTGGTCGCCGTAGATGCCGCGCAGCATCGCCGGCCAGGGCCGCTCCAGGGTGAGGTACCCGCCACCGCCCAGCGGCACCGCGCGCCCGCTGTCGTCCACGACCTCCGCCTTCACGCCGGGGAAGGGGAAGGTCGCCGACCCGGGCTTGAGCGTCGTCACCCCGGGGAGCGGCGTGATCATGATCATCCCCGTCTCCGTCTGCCACCAGGTGTCGACCACCGGGCAGCGCTCCCCGCCGATGTACTTCCAGTACCAGGCCCACGCCTCGGGGTTGATGGGCTCGCCCACCGAACCCAGCAGGCGCAGAGAGGAGAGGTCGTCGCGCTCGAACTCGCTCGCGCCGTACTTCATGAGGGCGCGGATCGCGGTCGGCGCGGTGTAGAGGATCGTCGCGCGGTACTTCGCCGCGATCTGCGCCCATCGGTCCTTGTCCGGGAAGTCCACGGCCCCCTCGTAGATGATCCCGGTCGAGGCGTTGGCGAGCGGTCCGTAGACGATGTAGGAGTGCCCCGTCACCCAGCCGATGTCGGCCATGCACCAGTAGACGTCCGTCTCGGGGTGCAGGTCGAAGATGAGCCGATGGGTGGTTGCGACGCCGGCGAGGTAGCCGCCGGTGGTGTGCATGATCCCCTTGGGCCTGGCGGTCGTCCCCGAGGTGTAGAGCAGGTAGAGGAGATCCTCCGAGTCCATGGGCTCCGGATCCGCGGTCGTGGGCTGGTCAGCGATGAGCTCGTGGTACCAGTGGTCGCGATCCTCCGCCCACGCGACCTCCTGGCCCGTGCGACGCACGACCACGCAGTGCCGCACCGATGTGGTCCGCTCGATGGCCTCGTCCGCGTTCGCCTTCAGCGCCACCTGCGCCCCCTTGCGGTTGCCGCCGTCGGCGGTGATCACCACCGAGCAGTCGGCGTCCTCGATGCGGCCGGCCAGCGCGTCGGCGCTGAAGCCGCCGAAGACCACCGAGTGCGGCGCGCCGATGCGGGCGCAGGCCAGCATGGCCACCGGGAGCTCCGGGATCATGGGCATGTAGATCGCCACCCGGTCGCCCTTCTTCACCCCGAGCGAGCGCAGGGCGTTCGTGAGGCGGCAGACCTCGGCGAGGAGCTCGGAGTAGGTGATCGTGCGGCTGTCGCCGGGCTCCCCCTCCCAGTAGTAGGCCACCCGGTCGCCGAGCCCGGCGTTCACGTGCCGGTCGAGGCAGTTGACGCTCACGTTGAGCTTCCCGCCGATGTACCACTTCGCGTACGGCAGCTCCCAGGTGTAGAGCTCGTTCCAGGGCTCCATCCAGTCCAGGGTGTTGCCGGCATCGGTCCAGAAGGCGCGGAACCCCTCCTCGGTCGCGGTCTTCTCGAAGATGCCCGGGTCGGTGACCACCGCGTTCGCGGTGAACGCCGCGGGAGGCGGGAAGGTGCGGTCCTCGCGGAGCAGGTTCTCGATCGTGGCGGATTCGACGTGCTCGTCGGTGGTCATGGAAGGTGAGCGCCTCCTGTTCGCGGTGCCTCGCAGCCCCCGGGCGGGGACGCGTTCTGCGCGGGTGCAGGGTCGGGGTCAGCGTTTCCCCGATTCTAAGCCCTGCCCCCCGCGGTTCCGAGCCCGGTGCACGGGCGGCCCGCGCCGCGGGAGCTCCCGGTCGTGGCAGGGCGTGGCGCTAGGCCAGGAGGCTCCCCTCGCGGTCGCGGCCCGGACGCATCTCGTCGAGGATGGCGAGGAAGGCGGCCACCGGCGGCGACGGATCACCGGCGTCCCGCCGGCGCGCCACGACGATCTCGCGGCTGATGGGCGGCAGGTCGGCAACCACCACCGGCACCAGGCGCCCCGTCCCGATCTCCATCTGGACGCTGGTCCGCGGCAGGAGGGCGATGCCCAGGCGCTGCTCGATCATCCGCTTGGCCGCGTCGATGTTGTCCACCTCGATCGTCCCTCGCGGCGCGATCCCCGCCTGCCGCACGAGGGCGCTCGTCAGCTCGTGGTAGCTGCTCGTCCGGTCGAAGAGGATCAGGTGCTCCGTCGAGAGCTGGCCCATGCGGATGGTGCCGGCCAGGGCGAAGGGATGGCCGCGGTGGACGACGAGCACCAGCTCGTCGGTGTAGAGCAGGACCGCGCTGACCTCCGGGTGGCTGATGGGGCGCATGAGGCCCAGCTCGATCTCCTCGCGAAGGACCATCTGCAGGACCTCCTCCGAGTGGCCGGAGCGGACGGACAGCTGCACACGGGGATGCTGCTCCTGGAAGTGGTGGAGGACCGCTGGCAGGACGTACGTGCTCACGGCCGGCGCCGCACCGATGGCGAGGTGTCCGGCTGCGCCGGACGCGATCTCGGCCACCTGGGCCCGGCCGGCGGCGAGCACGGCACGCGCGCGCTGCGCGTAGGGCAGGAAGGCACGGCCGGCATCGGTCAGGTGGCTGCCGGTCCGCCCGCGCACGAGGAGTCGCGCGCCAAGGACCTCCTCGAGCGCCTGGATCCGGGCGGTCACCGCCGGCTGGGTGACGAACAGCTGCTCGGCCGCCGCACCGATGCTCCCGGTCTCCGCCACGACGACGAGCGACTCCACCTGCGCCATGAGCAAAGGCTGCGGGACAGGGTCCGGGCGGGAACGCGGACGGGGACGGGGCCTTCGTTCAGCCATCAGTAAGAGTTATGGACACCATCGGAACAGTTGCTTTGACTTATCGTACGCCATCCGGCAAGGTGAGGTCATGTACCAAAGCCTTCATGCACAGGCGCTGCCCGGACGGCTGGCCACGCGCCCTCGACGCCCCCGGATCGCCGCCATCCTCGAGGGCCTGCGGTTCCGCCGGCCGCCCACCGATGAGCCCGAGGTGATGACCACCGCCGAGCTCGCGGAGTGCGGCTGCCCCGACTGGTGCCACCGCGACCACCAGAACGAGTAGGTCGACGCCTCCTCCTCCACTCGCCCGACTTCGCACGAAGGAGCGCCGCCATGGCCGTCACACCCCTTGATCGCGCGCGCCGCACCCGGCCCGAGCTCGACCTGGTCGAGACTCCGCTGCTGCCCGCCGGCTACACCGTCCCCGCCTCGCGCTGGGAGAACCCCTCCACCCGCATGCGCCGTCTCCTGGAGACTGAGCCCTATCTGTTCGGGCCCGGCGTCTACGACCCCATGGGCGCCCAGCTCGTCATGTACCACGGGTACAAGGCCGTCTACTTCAGCGGCTACTCGTTCGCCATCGGTCACCTGGGCACCACGGACATGGACCTCTACTCCGGCCCGGAGATCGCGGACGGCGCGCAGCGCACCATCATGGCCCTGCGCAAGTTCCAGCTGACCCAGGCCGTGGGCGACCCGGAGCGCGGGGTGCCGCCGCGCCACCTGGAGATTCCCCCGGTCGTGGTCGACATGGACGGTGGCTACGGCAACATCTTCAACGTCCAGCGCACGACCGAGCTGTACGTGCGCGCGGGCGTGGCGGCGGCCCACATCGAGGACCAGGTGCTGCCCAAGCGCTGCGGGCACATTGGCGGGAAGGCGCTCATCCCGGCCAGCGAGATGGTCGGCAAGCTGCGCATGATGCGCGCCGTCGCCGACGACCTTGGCAACTCCGACTTCGTGGTCATCGCGCGCACCGACGGGCTCTCCGCGGTGGATGCGCCGGAGCCCGCGCGCGGGCTGGACCTCGCCGTGGAGCGGGCGCTGCGCTACCTCGATACCGGCATCCCCGATCTCGTGTGGTGCGAGTTCCCGACCTCCGACCGCGGACCCGTGGAGGAGTTCTCGGCGCGCGTTCACGCACGCTTCCCTGATGCACGCTTCGCATTCAACTGGTCGAGCTCGTTCAAGTGGTTCCGGGATCCCTCGCCCATCACCTTCGCGGAGCTGGGTGAGCTGGGGTTCGGCTTCGTCTTCATCACCCTGGGCGCGCAGCACGCGACCGGCTACGGCCTGAACCAGCTGCTCGTGGAGATGGCGGACGGCCAGCAGGACGGCTACGTGGCGCTGCAGCGCCGCGAGTGGGAGGGGGACGGCGAGGTCCCCACCCGTTCGCACCACACCTTCTCCGGCGTGCCGTACCACCACCTCATGGGCAAGGCGTACGACGCGGCGCGCCTCGGCAGGGAGTTCGCAGAGGACCTCGAGGAGGACCGCGTCGTCTAGGGCCTGAGCCGCCGCCGCGGCGCCCTCACGCGTCGCCCTACGCCTGCCGGTTGTGGGACAGCGCCTCAGGCGGGCCTCACGCGCCGTCCTACGCCTGCGGGGCGTGCGGCAGAACGGGAGGCAGCCCTCACGCATCGCCCCACGCCTGCCGGTTGTGGGACAGCGCCTCGGGCGGGCCTCACGCGCCGCCCTACACCTGCTGGGCGTGCGGCAGAACGGGAGGCAGCCCTCACGCATCGCCCCACGCCTGCCGGTTGTGGGACAGCGCCTCGGCCAGCTCCCACGCGCCGCCCTACACCTGCGGGGCGTGCGGCAGAACGGCAGGCCGCACGGGAACGGCTAGGACGAGGTCGGCCGAACGAACAGGAGGCCGTCCGCCCCTATCGGCTCGCCCGAGCGCAGCGCCGCCCAGATCCGGCGCGAGGATGCGGGCAGCGCGCGGGAAACGACGTCGAGGTGCGGACGGAGCCTCGTCCGGGTCGCGACGGTGTCGCTCACTGCAATGATCAACCGGACCGGACGCGACTCCTCCCGCTCGGCAAGCGACTGGCGCTTGAGCTGCCCGGCGCGCAGCTGGGCCTGGAAGTCAACCAGCGACCGCTCCACCTCGATCTCCGCGACCTCGTCGGCGTGGGAGAGGACCATGTCCGCGGCTCGCGGGCTGCCTCCCGGAATCGGTACCTCGAAGCGCACCGCCCAGGACGGGTGGAGCACCCGGGCGAGCTGCCCGGCGATGCGCATCTGGCCGGAATCGCGGAGGCTGACGGTCCCCACCGGATCCAGCCTCCACCACAGCTCGTGTCCGCAGGCCGCCGCGAGCCGGCACCGCACGTCGAGCGACACGCCAACGTCCCCCCGCTCGGTCCGGCTCACCACCTGCTGCGAAACCGCCGCGAGTCGAGCGAGCTGGCTCTGGGTGAGACCCGCGGCCACGCGGGCGATACGAAGCTCCGTGCCGAACCGCACGGCGAGGCGCTCGGCGCGGTCGCGCCCGCGAGTTCGCGGTCGCGAGCTGAATGTCTGCATCGAAACCAGGATGCTCTGCGGGGCCTTATCGGCCGATGCTCGCCGGCTTACTCGCGTCTCCCCCCGGTGAGCCCGGACCGATGGTGACCCGCGGAAGCGGGCCAGAACGCGCGAGCGTCGCTCCACCTCGCCGGATGCTAGGATCGGAGTCGATGTCGATCTCCACGCGTCCCTCCACCGGTCGTGAGCAGCCCCCCGGCGCGCTCGACGGCCTGGAGGCATGGCTGGTCGCGACGATCCCCCCGGTGATGCGCCATCTGCTCGCCCACGCCCGCAAGCGCCCGGCGTGGCAGGAGCTCACCTACCAGCAGTACAACGTGCTGCGGATCGTCGACGGTGAGGGGCCGACCGCGCAGGGCGAGATCGCGCGGCGGCTCATGGTCTCCGCGCCGGTCATCACCCGCCAGGCCGCCGCCCTCGTCGACGCCGGCCTCGTCGAGCGCAGGCCGGACGCGGCGGATCGCCGCTCGGTACGGCTGGCCCTCACCCCCCGCGGCCGGCGACGGGTGCGTGCCATGCGCCGCGAGCTGCTGGCGGCCGCCGGCGAGCTGCTGGCGCCGCTCCCCGAGGATCAGCGCCAGAACCTTGGCGCGGCGCTGGAGCAGCTGCGGGTACTGCTCCCCGGCCGCGGACGGATCGGCGAGGGATCCGCGGACCGGCCACGCGACGCACAGGAGAACGGCGCCTAGGAGGTCTCCGCCTCCGCGCCGGCCGTCGCGGCGCGTCGCTCCGCGCGACGGCGCACGAGGAGTCCCCAGGTGACGAGGGCCAGGACCGCCGCCGAGACTGCGCTGCCCGCCACGAAGCCGGCCGAGGCGCCCCACACCTCCGCGACGCCCCCGGCGAAGAAGCCGCCGATCGGCGTGCTCCCGGCGAAGACCGTGACGTAGAGCGCCATGACCCGGCCGCGCAGCTCGTGCGGCACCCCGTGCTGGACGGAGATGTTCACGGTGTTGACGAAGAGCATGGAGAAGAGGCCCACGAGGAGGATCAGCAGGTAGGCCGCCATCGGCCCGTGCACCAGGCCCAGGCCCAGCTCCGCGACCACGAAGGCCGCCGCGCCGCCCAGGATCAGGCGCAGCTCCGGCCGCCGGCTGCCGGTGAAGGCAAGCGCCAGCGAGCCGGCCAGCGAGCCCACCCCCATGGCCGCGAAGAGCGCGCCGTAGCCGTTCGCACCCAGCGCCAGCGTGTTCCTGGCGAAGAGCGGGACGAGCGTCTGGAAGTTCATCCCGAAGGTGCTGATCCCCCCGAGCAGGACGAGGGGCCAGAAGACGGTGGGCGTGCGACGGGCGTAGTCGAAGCCCTCCTTCAGGCTGCGGAGGACCGGGATCCGCGGGGGCCGCTCGATCCGGTAGAGATGGGCGGGGTCCATGAGCGCGAGGCCGAGCAGGACGGCGAGGTAGCTCACCGCGTTGAGGCCGAAGTTGAAGGCCGAGCCGGCGAGCGCCAGCGTGACGCCGGCGACGGCCGGACCGATGACGCGCGCCAGGTTGAAGCTCGCCGAGTTGAGCGCAATGGCGTTCACCAGCGCCTCGCGCGGCACGAGCTCCGCGGCGAAGGCCTGGCGGACCGGCATGTCCACGGCGTTGACGATGCCGAGGACGCCCGCCAGCACGAAGATGTGCCAGATCTGGACGACGTTCGTCACGGTCAGGACGGCGAGGACGCCGGCCTCCACCATGGCGACCGCCTGGGTCACCATGAGCGCCCGTCGCTTGTCGACGCGGTCGGCGAGAACGCCGCCGAACGGCGCGAGGAGCGTGGAGGGCAGGTACTGGAGCGCGAGCACCTCGCCCAGCTGGATCGGCGTCCCGCCGAGAAGGAGCACCAGCCAGGGCTGGCTGACCGACTGCATCCAGGTGCCGACCAGGCTGACGATCTGGCCGAACCAGTAGAGCCGGTAATTGCGCCAGCGGAGCGCGGCGAAGCCGCGGGTCAGCCCGTCCCAGAAGGTGACGAACCCGGGTGCGCGTCGAGGGACGGGCATCTGCGGAGGCATCGGTGGCGAATCCTAGCGCCCGTCGCGTCTCGACCCCTGACCGATGCCGACGCCGTCTCCCATCCCTGGGCGGACGGCCGTCCCGTCGCCGCTCAGTCCGCCGCGGCGACGACCACCGGCGGCTCCGCCGGTTCCGCTCCTGCCTCGGGCGCGGGGAGCGCCACGGGCTCCGGCACCTCCTCGCGGTGGACCAGGGTGGGCGGCGTCACCCGCGTGACGAGCTTCCAGGACACGAGCACCAGGAAAGCCGCCGAGAGGAGGCCCCCGGCGACGAAGCCCGCGGGCGCGCCGAAGAGCTGCGCGGTTCCGCCGGCGAACAGCCCGCCAAGAGGTGAGGAGCCGGCGAAGACGAGGACGTAGAGGGACATCACCCGGCCGCGAAGCTCGTCGGGGACGCCGTACTGCACGGTCACGTTGATGGTGTTGATCATCAGCATCGACGAGAAGCCGACCAGGACCACCATGCCGTAGGCCGGCTCCGGGATGCGCAGCAGGCCCAGGATCACCTCCGCGGCCACGAACCCGGCGCCGCCGCCGATGATAAGCGGGATGAGCGGGCGCCGGCTCCCGGCAAAGGCCAGGCTGAGGGAGCCGGCGAGCGAGCCGATTCCCATCACGGCGAAGAGCGCTCCGTACCCGGTCTCGTCGAGGTGCAGCGTGTTCCTGGCGAAGAGCGGCAGGAGGGTCTGGAAGTTCAGCCCGAAGATGCTGATCCCCAGGAGGAGGACGAGCGGCCAGAGGACCGCGGGCGTCCGCCAGGCATAGGCGATCCCCTCGCGGATGCTGCGCCACGCGCCGACCGCCCGGTCAGGGCGGACAGCGCTGTAGAGGGCGTGCGGGTCCATCATCATCAGGCCGATGAGCACGGCCACGTAGCTCACCGCGTTGATCCCGAAGTTCACCGCGGTCCCCCACAGCGCGAGCGTGATGCCGGCGATGGCGGGCCCGACGATGCGGGCCGCGTTGAACGACGCGGAGTTGAGGGCGATGGCGTTCACCAGCTCGCGACGCGGCACCATCTCCGCCGCGAACGCCTGGCGCACCGGCATGTTCACCGCGTTGATGCAGCCCAGCACCGTGGCCAGGATGTAGATGTGCCAGATCTGGATGGAGCCGGTGGCGGTCATGGCGCACAGGACGGCCGCCTGGATGGCCGCGGCGACCTGGGTCCAGATCAGCGCCTTGCGCTTGTCGAGACGGTCCGCGAGCACGCCGCCGTACAGCGCCAGGATGGTCGAGGGCAGGAACTCCAGGGCGAGCACGATGCCCAGCTGCAGCGGCGTGCCGCCGAGCTTGAGGACGAGCCACGGCTCGGAGACCGACTGCATCCAGGTCCCCACCAGGCTGAGAACCTGGCCAAACCAGTAGAGCCGGTAGTTCCGATGGCGGAGCGCGGCGAAGATGCCCCCCGATCCGGGGGGCGTCGGGATGATCGGCGCCGGAGCCGAGCTCCGGCGCGATGCCCGCAGGGGTGAAGGAACGGCGAACGCGAGGCGCCGCGTGAGGTCCTGGAACGTCATCGGCAGTGGTTAGCAATGCTAACAAATTGCGCCGTGCGGTGCCACAAGGGCCGTCCGGCCCAGAATCGCCGCGGCATCGGTCCCGACCGGGGCCCCCGCGGGCCGGTCGTCAGTCGCCGAACAGGATCTCGCGGATCACCGGGGTGGGCGGGGTGCCGTGCGCCAGCACCGACTCCAGGAAGGGGCGCCACACGAAGGGGCGCCCTGCGGCATCGGCCCGGCCGCGTGCCTCCCGCTCGAGGTCGGTCATCTCCACCGATCCCAGGAAGTACTCACAAAGCTGCGTGCTCGACAGGCGCGCCCGCTCCCACTTCTTCACCGCCTCCGACTCCTCCTGGAAGCCGCCCTCCACCATGAGCCGCAAGGCATCCGCCTCGTCCATGGCGCCGGCGTGGATGCCGATGTCCATCAGCGTGTTGGTGATGGCGCGCAGGTAGAACTTCCAGTGGACCAGCATGAGAGCCGGGTCGTCCGCCCCGTAGCCGACGTCCATCATCACCTGGGTCACGTAGACCGCCCAGCCCTCGGCGAAGACGCCCGACTGGAACGCGGCCCGTACCAGGGAGTCGGTCCGGTTCGAGTAGGCCAGCTGCAGGTAGTGGCCGGGAACCGCCTCGTGAATGGTGAGCAGCCGGAGCTGGCGGGCATTCTCCTCGCGCAGGTACGACTCGCGCTGCTCGGACGTCCAGTCGTCGGGCATGGGCGTGATGGCGAAGAAGCTGTCGAGCCCGCGGTCGAGAGGACCGGGCGGGATGAGCATGGCCCCGCCGAAGGCGCGCAGGAAGGGCGGGGTCCAGATGATCTGCATGGGCTCCTCTGCCAGGCCGATGAGGTCGCGCTCCCGGATGAAGGCCTCGATCCGACCCTGCTCCTCGCGGCAGAAGTCCAGCAGCTCGGCGGCGGCCGGGTGCTCCGCGGCAATGGCGTCGAGCACGCGCCGCACGAGCGGCGTGTCCGCGTCCGGCATCGGCTCGTCGCCGACCCACTCCGCCCACAGATCGCGCGCCAGGCGGACCATCTCGGCACGCACCTCCGCGAAGGCCGATGCGGCGCGCTGCTCGAGCGCATCAGCGCTGCGGCCGGAGCGCAGCGCGTGGCGGAACTTCGCCTCGTACAGCTCCGGCCCCAGCCGGAAGTCGCCGTCCGCGACGGGGAGCAGCTCGTCGCGCATCCACTCGATGAAGTCTCCGACCGCGCTCGCCGCCAGCCGGGAGGCATCCTGCACCGCGGCCCGCAGCTCCTCGTCGTCGAGGGTCTCCGCCTCCCCGCCGGCGGTCCTGGCGAGATCCGCGACACCCCGCATCGTGCCGAGCGCCGTCTGGAGATGGAAGCGGCTCACCCCGCGGGCGGCCCCGCCCGAGGATTCGCGGGGTGCGGACAGGCTCGCGCGGGCCGCGTCGAGGAGGGCCGGCAGGCCGCGCATGCGCTCCGCCGCGCTCGCCAGGCGTTCCGGGAGCGGCGCGAACTCGCGCGAGAGGAGCGCGAAGAGCCCACCGCCGGCGAGGTAGACGCAGGACATCGGGTTCCAGGCCTCCTCCCGCAGCTCGGTCTCCGCCCACAGGTCGGCCTCCAGCTGCTCGCGGAGGATACGCATGTCGATCGTGTCGTCCCGGGTCAGCGCCGCGTGGTCCATCGCATCGAGCCGCCCCAGCGCGGAGCGCAGGAAGGCGATGCGCGCCTGACGCCCGGCATCGGTCAGGTCCGGCCACTCGCCGTCGTGCTGGTGGTTGCCCAGGGTCGTTGCATGCACCGGGGAGAGACGCAGGTACTCCGCCAGCACCTCGTCGACCAGCGCGGAGAAGGTCAAGGGAGGAACCTCGTGTCAATGGTGGAGAGCGCATATCGTACCGGCGGCCGCGTCCCGTTGCCCCGGCGGCGCCGGCCCGGCCGCCGGGGCACAACTGCCGGGTGTGGGGTGACACGGGACTGCCGCTTCCCGCGCCGGGGCACAACTGCCGGGTGTGGGGTGACACGCGAGCGCCGCTTCCCGCGCCGGGGCACAACTGCCGGGTGTGGGGTGACGCGGGAGCGCAGCTTCCCGCGCCGGGGCACAACTGCCGGGTGTGGGGTGACACGCGAGCGCCGCTCCCACGTGTCACACGCCGCAGGAGCATGAGCAGGCGTGTACCCTCCAGCCATGACCGAGAGCATTGCGGCCACCGACGCCTACGCGCGCACCTGCACCGCCACCGTCACCGCCAGCTCCCCGGAGGGCGTGGTGCTGGACCGGACGGTCTTCTATCCCGGAGGCGGCGGCCAGCCCTCGGACGCGGGCTGGCTCAAGACCGATGGCGGCCCCACCTGGACCGTGACCGGCGCCCGGAAGGCGGGCGGCGACATCGTCCACGCGGTGGCGGCCGGACCAGACGGCTCACTGCCGGAGGTGGGAGCCACCGTCACCGCGGAGGTCGATTGGGACCGTCGCCACAGGCTCATGCGCACCCACTCGGCGCTCCACGTGCTGTGCGGCGTGGTGTGGAAGGACCACGGGGCGCAGGTCACCGGCGGCAACATGGAGCCGCTCTCGGGGCGCATGGACTTCGAGTTCGAGACCATGCATGCCGAGCTGGTGAGCGAGATCGAGCGGCGGGTGAACGAGGAGATCGCCGCCGACCGCGAGATCCGGGTCAACCTCCTGCCCCGCGAGGAGGCGTTCGCCATCGGCGGACCTGATCCGGACCAGGATCAACCTCCTGCCGGAGGGGATCACCGAGGTGCGGACGATCGAGATCGTGGGCCTGGACCTCCAGGCCGATGGGGGCACGCACGTCGCCCACACCGGCGAGATCGGCCGTGTCCGCGTCACCGGCTACGAGTCCAAGGGCCGGATCAACAAGCGGATCCGGATCGCCGTCGAGGACGCCTGAGTCCGTCCCGACTTGCGAGAGATGGACCATGCCCACGCGCGGCAGGTTGCCATCGCCTGCATATCGCTCGCACCCGACTCGCGTTTACGTGCCCTGGGCATCCGGGGGCATGGGAGAGGAGGAGGGGCAGGCCCGGCGGCCGTCGGCCTTCAGCCAGAGCACGCCGCATGCGAGCCGGCGTACAGGGTTTGGTGAGTCATTGTCGCGGATAAGCCTTGACATTCCTTGTACTTCACCGTAGGGTTCCCTCACCGGAGCTGGACAAACACTAGACAGACCAGCCCGCCCTGAGGAGATGAACCCGTGAGATTCCGATTCGCCCCCCTGGCCGTCCTGGCGATGGCCGTGGCGCTGCTGACCTCCACCGCATCCGCGGCCGCGGCCAGCGATGCCCGGCTCCGCGTCCTGCACGCCTCGCCTGATGCGCCGGCGGTGGACGTCTATGCCGATGGGAACAAGGTCCTCGGTGATGTGTCCTTCGGCACGATCTCCGACTACCTGAGCGTTCCCGCCGGCGATCACCACATCCAGGTCTTCGCCGCCGGCACCACGACCGGTGCGGTGATCGACGCCACCGTCACCCTGCAGGCCGGCACCTCGTACACCGTTGCGGCCACCAACGCCCTGGCAAGCATCGAGGCCCAGGTCATCGTGGATGACCCGTCGCCCGCGTCGGGGACGGCACAGCTGCGCGCGGTCCACCTTTCTGCCGATGCCCCGGCGGTAGACGTCGCACCGCGCGGGTCGGCGGTGGCCGACGCCGTCGTCACCAACCTCGCCTACCCCGATGCGACCGGCTACCTCAGTCTGCCGTCCGGCTCCTATGACCTCGACGTCCGGCTGACCGGCACGACCACGGTCGCGCTCGAACTGCCGACCCTGGACCTGGCGGCCGGAACCAGCTACAGCGCCTTCGTCATCGGCTCGGCGGCCTCGCCGGCGGTGGGTGGCAACGGGCTGACGGCGGTCCTGGCGGTCGACGGCACGGCCGGCGCCATGCCGAACACGAGCACCGCTTCGTCGTCGGCCAGCGCCGCGCCGCTGGCCGGTGGCGTGCTGCTCCTGCTGGCGGTCGCGCTGATCGCCGCCGGGAGCGCACGGCGCCTGGCGACCCGTCGCGTCCGCTCGCGCGACTGAACCCGGTCTCCCCCGGTAGCGGGGCCTGCCCTCCGTGGGCGGGTCCCGCTGCGCATTTCCGCCCGCGCACGGCACCCGACCGGCGCCTGCTAGGCTGCACCTCCATGCAGACCGATGGCGGCAATCTCCCCGACACCCCCGCGCTCCGCGACCCGCGCCTCTCCGCGGTCGAGCACCGGATCGTGCAGACGGCGCTCCCCGACAGCCCGGAGGAGAGCGCCGCCCTGCAGAAGATCCCGCTGGGCGCGCTCCTGCGCACGATCGTCGTGCGACGCGGGGAGGACGACTACCTCTTCGTGCTCGTCCCGGCGGGGCGGCGCTTCGACTGGCCGCGGCTGCGTGCCCACCTGGGCGTCAAGCGCCTCTCGCTCCCCGACCCGGACGAAGCGCACGCCGCCACGGGCTACGTGCGCTTCACGATCACCCCGTTCGGCTCCACCCGGGCGTGGCCGGTCATCCTCGACGCCTCTGCCCTCGAGCACGAGACCGTGTCGGTGGGCGGCGGGATTCGCGGGGTCAACATCCACCTTGCGCCCAGCGACCTCGTCTCGGTCCTGGGCGCGGAGGTCGTCAAGGTCACGACCCCCGAATCCTGACCGGCGGCCAGCGCATACTCCGGGGCATGGAGATCCAGCGCATCCCCCTTCCGGACGGCCGATCCCTCGACGTGCTGACCGGCGGAGGCGCCGGTCCCATGGCGCTCATCGCCCACCACGGGACACCCGGCGAAGCGACGAAGTTCGCGGACTGGGAGGAGGCCGTCGCCGCACGCGGCCTGCGCCTGGTGGGGTACAGCCGTCCCGGCTACGCCACCTCGGATCGCGACGCCGGCCGGTCGGTCGGGGACGTCGCCGCCGATGTCTCGGCCCTCGCCGACCGGCTCGGGATCGATCGGTTCGTCACCATCGGCCGATCGGGCGGAGGACCTCACTCCATCGCCTGCGCCGCGCTCCTCCCGGACCGATGCCTGGCCGCTGCAGCGCTCGTCACGGTCGCGCCCTGGGAGGCGTCCGGGCTCGACTTCTTCGAAGGCATGGCCCATGGCAACGTCGAGGAGTTCGGCGCCGCACTGCGCGGCGAGGACGCCCTTCGTGAATGGATGGCGGTCCACGGCGAGGCATACCGCCACGTGACCGGGGAGACGATCGCCGCCATGATGGCCGACCTGCTGCCACCGGTGGACCTCGCGGTCCTCACCGGGGAGTTCGCCGAGGAGGACGCGGCAGGGACGCGGCGGGCGCTCGAGCACGGCTTCGACGGCTGGGTCGACGACGACCTGGCCTTCACCCGGCCCTGGGGCTTCGACGTCACCGCCATCGGGGTGCCGGTGCGGATCTGGCAGGGCGAGCTGGACCAGCTGGTGACCGTGGCCCATGGCCGATGGCTGGCGGACCGGATCCCCGGGGCGACATTCAACCTCGCGAAGGGGCACGGCCACCTGTCGCTGGCGCTGGAGCACCGCGACGCCATCCTGGACGACCTGCTCGCGGCCGCCGGCCTGGGCTCCTGAGCGCGGGCTCGATCAGGCGGCCGGCTCTCGGGGCGCGCGGCGTTCCTCCCCCGACGTCTGGCCGTCCGCCGCGGATTTCCCTTCCGCCTCCATCGACTGGCCGATGCGGGTGATCCCCAGCCGCCCGTGCGCGGCGGCGACTCGCCAGCGCCAGGCGACCAGGACCACGGCGACCACGCTGATCACGCCGCCCGCCAGGAAGGCGGCCGGGGCATCCCAGCGCTCCGCCACCACTCCGGCGAAGATGCCGCCGATGGGCGAGGTGCCGGCGAAGACCATCACGTACAGGCTCATCACCCGCCCTCGGAGCGCGTCGGAGACGTTGGCCTGCACCGTGGCGTTCACGGTGTTGATCATCAGCATGCTGAAGAGGCCGGCACCGAACATGAGCGGGATCGCCGGCAGCGTGGCGTGCGCGAAGGCGATGAGGATCTCCACCGCCCCGAACAGGAGGCCGCCGCCGAGCATGAGCGCCACGGCGCGCCGCTGCCGGGTGTAGGCCAGGCTCAGCGCGCCGACGAGTGAGCCGAGGGCGGTCATGGCGTAGAGGGCGCCGTAGCCGACGGCACCCAGGCCCAGGGTGTCCTGTGCGTACAGCGGGACGAGGATCCGGAAGTTCAGGCCAAAGGTTCCCACCAGCCCCAGGAGCACCAGGGCCCACAGGATGATGGGTGCCCGAGCGGCATAGGCCATCCCCTCGCGCACGCTCTCGAGCACCGGCGATCGCTGCTCGGAATGCGGCATCTCCCGGATCTCGGCGGGGTCCATGCGCCAGACGCTGTAGATGACGGCGGTGTAGCTGATGGCGTTCACCGCGAAGTTGAAGGCGATCCCGGCCAGGTTCGACCCGAACAGCTCGGTGCCGATGGCGATGATCACCCCGCCCAGCGCGGGCCCGATGACGCGCGCCCCGTTGAAGGCCATGGAGTTGAGGGCGATGGCATTGGGCAGCATCTCGCGCGGGACGATGTCGGCGGCGAGGGCCTGGCGGACCGGCATGTCGAGCGCGTTCACGATCCCCAGCGCGAACGACAGGACCATCACGACCGGGATGGAGACGAGCCCGCTCACCGTGAGCGCGAAGAGGATCACGACCTGGACCGTGGCGAGAGACTGGGTGAGGAGCAGCGTCCGGCGCCTGTCGATGCGATCCACCAGGACGCCACCGAAGGGCGCCAGGATGAGTGCGGGAACGAACTCCAGGGCCGCCACGATCCCCAGCTGGATTGGCGACCCGCCGAGCTGCAGGACGAGCCAGGGCAGGCTGATCTGCTGCATCCACGTCCCGATGCGACTGATCCCCTGCCCCATCCAGTAGAGCCGGAAGTTCCGGGACTTCAGGGCGACGAAGCCGCGCCCGAGAGCCTCGCGGCGCACCCGACCCGGTCGCGGAAGGGCCATTCGTTAGTAAGGCTAACAAAAAGGGCCGTGTCGGCCAGGACGGCCTGGCACGAGGGTTGCCCACGGACGGCGGCATCGGCCAGCCAACAGCGAGGGAGACCATGGACGCCATCGCCCTGCTCGAAGAGGACCACCGGAAGATGAGGCAGCTGCTGAAGGAGGGAGCGGAGAGCGGCACGGGCCAGGAGCCGAGACGCGAGGAGCTGTTCGCGACCATCCGGAAGGAGATGGAGGTCCACGAGCGGATCGAGGAGGAGATCTTCTATCCCGCGCTCAAGGCGCATCCGAAGGCGCGCGCAACGGTCCTCGAGGGCTTCGAGGAGCACCACGTCGTCGACGAGGTGATGGGTGAGCTGGCCCGGACCGATGTGACCGATGAGCGCTGGGCCGCCAAGTTCGCGGTGATGACAGAGAACATCGAGCATCACATCTCGGAGGAGGAGGAGACGATGTTCGTGCAGGCACGGCGCGCCTTCGACAGCGAGGAGCTGCGGGAGCTGGGCGCGCGGATGACGGAGCTCAAGCAGCTTTCCGAGGCGAGGACCGGGCCGGCCGGGAGCGGGAGCGAGCGCCAGCGTGAGCGGGAGCGACGCGCCAGCGTGAGCGGGAGCGACGCGCCAGCGTGAGCGGGACCTAGCCCGAGCCGGCGGCAGAGGGAGAGGCGGTGGGCCTGGGGGTCGGTGAGCGCGATGGAGTCGGTGATGGCTTGCCGGCGAGCGCCTTGAGGTAGGCCGTGTCGCCCTTCGCTCCTGCCACGTAGCCGGTGACGGGCTGGTCGTTGGCGGTCTGGAACGACTCCACCTCGTACCAGGTGTAGCCGCCCGCCTCGCCCGCCTTCGCGCGGATGCGGACGACGTCGCCGAAGAAGAGGGCACCGACCGGGGTCGCGCTGGCCTTGGCGCTGACACGCACGCGAAGCCCGTCGACCATCACCTGCGCGTAGGTCCCGACGCCCAGCTCCCCACCGGCGGGGGCCACGCTCGCGGACGCTGGCGCCTGGCTCACGGACGCCGAGCCCGTCGCCGCGCTGGGGGAGACGGCGGGTGCGCTGGGGCTTGCCGACGGGCTGCCGCCGAAGCAGCCGGAGAGCAGCGCCGCTGCCGCGACCAGCGCAGCACCCGAGCCTGCGAAGGCCCGGGGGGCGCGAGAACGCGGCAGCGACGCCATCGGTCTAGGCCTTCGCCATCACCGAGCGCTCCGCGAGGGCGATCGGCAGGTCTCCGGAGCTCACGAGGTTGTCGTGGAAGTCCCGCAGGTGACCGATGTCGTGGATGCTCGCCTTGCGTGCCGCCAGGAACCGGTCGCGGATGCGGACGATCTCCAGGCAGCCGGTGAGGTACGACGAGGCCTGCGTGGGCCAGCTGCAGTAGCGGGTCACCTCGGCCCGGGCGGTGGGCTCCGTCAGGCTCGTGTTGGCGAGCATGAACTCCACCGCCTCGTCCCACGTCATCTCGCCCATGTGGAGGCTGGTGTCGGCAACGATGCGGGCGGCCCGGAAGATGGTGGCCTCGTACTGGTACATCTCGTGGCGCGGATCGGCGAAGAAGCCCTGCTCGCGCATCATCCGCTCCGCGTAGAGCGCCCAGCCCTCGCTGAAGTAGCTCGTGCCCAGCGACTGGCGCAGGTGAGACGGATTGAGCTTGGCCATGGACAGGTGCCAGTGGTGCCCGGGGTAGGCCTCGTGGACCGCTGTCGTGGGGATCCCCGGATACGAGTTGTATTCGAGCCGCTTGGCGATGTCGTCCGGCGTCGCGCCGTCCGGCGGGAACGGCACGAAGAAGTGGCCGCGCATGGATTCGGCGAAGGCGGGCGGATTCTGGTAGCTCGCCACGGCGAGCACGGGACGCTGGAACGGCGGGGAGGGCTCAACCGAGCAGCTCTCGCCCGGCGCGAAGCTGACGAGGCCGTGCTCGGCCAGGTAGGCGCGAGCGCGCGCCGTCCACTCCTCGTATCCCTCGCGCATGGCCTCCGGGGTGGCGGGCCGGTCCTTGTTCAGCTCGGCGAGGACGCCGTGCCAGTCATCGGTCCCGCGCAGGTCGCGCGCACAGCGGCGCAGCTCCCCCGCGAGCTCCTCGAGCTGCTGCCGCCCGCGCTCGCGCAGCGAGCGAGCGTCCAGGTCGAGCAGCTCCGCCTCCCGCAGGACGGCGGTGTAGCGCTCCTCTCCGAACGCCCAGTCGCCGGTCGCGCTCGGCCGCATCTCGTCGAGGAAGGCGGCGTAGTCCTCGTAGGCGGCGGCCGCGACGCTCCCCGCCGCCGCCAGTTCCGCGCGCGCCGCGGCATCGGCGACCTCGGCGGGAAGCAGCTCGCGCGCGTAGCGCGCTCCCGCCCTGGCCTGGTTGACCGCCCGGTCGAGGAGGATGGCCGGGACGAGGTCCGGACGGAGATTGCGCTTGCCGTCCGCCAGGTTCCCGGGGACGCCGCGCAGGCGCGCGGCGGCCGCGGCCACCAGCTCCGCCTCCGGCCGCAGCCGGTGCATGAAGAGCGAGTAGACGCCGTGCAGGCCGGGGTCCAGGTACGTGTCGGGGTGCCGGCGCCAGACCTCCCACTCGTCGAAGATCCGTCGCCGAGCCAGGCTGGCCATGACCAGGTCGCGATCGACCGTCTCGTCGAAGGTCAGTGCCCTCGGATCGAGGTCGCCGAACGCCTTCGTCCAGCGGGCGATGGCGGCGCTGCGCCGCTCGTGGGCCGCCTCCGACAGGTCGTCGAGCCGATCGTCGAAATCGGTCAGGCCAAGGGAGCTGGCGTGGGTGGGCGACTCCGCGTATTCCTCATCGAGGAAGGCACGCGCGAGTTCGGAGAATTCGGGCACGGAAGGATTCCCTCGATTTGATGGCAAGTGAGGCAAAGGATAGGCCGATGGCGACGCTGCGGCCCCTCACGGATGTACCACCGCGGATAGTGCCGTGGTGTGCTCACCCGCCGCCGGGCTGCAGCTCACGAGCCCGGACCGGAGAGGATTCCGCTTCAAGACGACATCCACGTGCCAAAGCGGCAGGTTCCGGGATGCCATCGCGCCCCCAGCCTGCCGGTTCTCCGCCTCAAAGTGGAATGGTGTGGGTCCGTCGCCCTCTCGGGATCGGGAAGACCGCAATTCCGCGGACTCGTGCGTGCTTGAAGCGCGAACGTGTTGGTCAGCTGCGGTCGGAGCGGGTGCAAGGGAGTGCGTCGCGAGGACGGTCCCGGGTGGGAGAACGGGCCCCGGACGGGACGGGCCGCCGGGGAGCGAGACGTGGCCGGATCGCAACGCGACGGACCCGAGCGTCAGCGTGATGCGGGCCCTCAGCGGGGCGGCGGAACCAGGCGGCCGAACCGCTCCGGGTCCGCCGCTGCCGCGACCTGGAGCGCGTTGAGGGCAGCTCCCTTGCGAAGATTGTCGCTGGCGAGGAAGCAGGCGAAGCCGCGCTCTCTCCCCGGAATGGCTCGCAGCCGGCCCACGAGCACCGGATCGCGGCCTTCCACGTCGAGCGGCATCGGGTGGCGCTGGCTGCCGTCGGCGGGCCGGAACTCGATGCCCGGAGCGCGGCGCAGGGCGGCCTCGAGCCCCGGGACGCTCGCCGGGCGCGCGGTGCGGAGGTGGAGCGTGAGCGAGTGCCCGGTGTGGACCGGCACCCGGACCGTCGTGGCGGCGACGTCGAGCTCCGGCAGGCCCAGGATCTTGCGGAGCTCCGCGTGGATCTTGCGCTCCTCGCCGGTCCAGCCGTCATCGGCCAGGACGTCGATCTGCGGGACGACGCTGTCGGCGATTCGCCCGTGGAACGGTGAGTCCGGCGCGGGGTCGCGGTGCTCCGTTCCGCGCTCGGCGAGGAAGGCATCGAGCCCTGCCCGACCCGCGCCGCTCACCGCCTGGTAGCTGGCCAGATCGACCGACTCGAGGCCGAATGCATCGCGGATCGGGGCCAGGACCACGACCGCGGCGGCAGTGGTGCAGTTGGGGTTCGCCACGAGGTTGCCGGACCGGTGCCGCAGCACCTCGGCGTTCGCCTCCGGCACGACGAGAGGCACGGCCGGGTCGAGGCGGAACGCGCTCGAGTTGTCGATGATGAGCGGCACCCCGCGGCCGGGCCCCGCCACGATCTCGCGGCTCACCGGTCCGTCGGTCGCCAGGAAGAGCACGTCCAGCCCGCGGGCCGTCTCGTCGTCGAGGGGCTGCACGGCCACCGTCGCGCCGCCGAACGTCGTCCGGCCGGGCTCCGTCCCGAAGACCCGCAGCCGGTCGGACGGGAGACCCGCATCGGCCAGGATCGAGAGGAAGACGCCCCCGACCACGCCCCGCGCGCCGGCGACACCCACGATCGGCCAGCCGGTCACGCGGCACCACCGAACAGGACCGGACGCTCGCCGGCGACCAGCCGCGCGAGATCCGCGTACACCGCGCCCGCGGTGACCCGCCCTCCGGCGCCCGGACCGGCGACCCGGAACGTCCCGGCGGCCCGGACCTCGACCTCCAGGACGTTCTCCACGCCGCTCGTGCGACCCATGGGGCTCTCCGGCTCCACCTCGCGGGGGGCCACCGTGAGGTGCTCCTCGGTGGCCTCGGCCACCAGCCGCACCGTCTGGCCCTCCGCGACCTCCAGCGCGCGAATGCCATGGCGCTCCACCAGCGACTCGCTCCGGAACTCGCCCCACGCCACCCCGGCCAGGATTGCGATCTTCTGGGCCGCGTCCCGCCCGTCCACGTCGAGCGAAGGGTCCGCCTCGGCGTAGCCGGCGCCCTGCGCCTCGCGGAGCGCGTCCCCGTACGGCCGGCCCTCTCCCATGCCGGACAGGATGTAGGTCGTGGTGGCGTTCAGCACTCCGCGCAGCCGGCCGATTGACCCGGTGCTGGCCAGGTGCGCCACGACCTCGATCATCGGAACGCCCGCGCCCACGCTCGCCGAGCCGGCCAGGGCCGCGCCGTGCGCCGTCGCCAGCCGGGCAAGCTCGTCGCCGTGGTTGGCGAGAAGGGCCTTGTTCGCGGTCACGTAGCTGACGCCGCGCCCCAGCGCCAGTCGTGCCCAGCCGAGCGGGGCATCCATGCCGCCGGCGAGCTCGACCACGGCGTCGAGCGGCATCGCCACGAGCTCCTCCGGCACCACGACGGGAACGTCGGGCGGCAGGGCGCTGGCGCGCGCACGTGCGGGATCGCGGATCGCCAGGCAGGTCAGCTCGACCGGCAGCGGGCCGGCCGCCACGAGACGACCGAGCGAGGCGCCGACGGTGCCCCAGCCGATGAGGCCGATGCGAAGCGATGCCATGGCGGAAATGAGTCTATGCGCTTCGGGTATCCTCCAGCCATGGGAGCCACCGAGACGGTCGATCTGTTCATGGAGCTGATCAACGAGGATCGGCGCGAGCAGGCCGTGAACCTCTTCGCCGAGCACGCGGTGCTCGGCATTTCGACCCCCGGCTCGGACGAGCGGACGAACCTGCGGGGCCGCGATCGGGTCGGTGGCTGGTTCGTGCGCGCCGGTGACGGCTTCCGCATGTACGCGAACGACAGCCGCTCCATGGGGAGCAGCTTCGTCGCCGACATGACCGTCATGCGGCCCGGGGCCCCGTCCATGCACGTCGAGGCCAACTTCCGCGTGGAGAACGGGGAGATCGTCGCGCTCTTCCTGCAGCCGCTCCCCGGCTGACGGCCCTCCCCCGGCTGCCGGGCCTTCCCCGGCTGACGGCCCTCCCCGGCTGCCGGGCCTTCCCCGGCTGACGGGCTTCCCCGGCTGACGGGCCTTCGCCGGCTGACGGGCCTTCCCCGGCTGACGGACTCCGGGCTGGCGCCCCGCCTGGTGGTGGGGCCTAGCCCTCGTGGCTGTGGCCGTTGCCCCGCCCGTTGCCGTTGCCGTGGCCGTTGGCCTGACCACGGCCGCCGGCGCTGCCGGCCGGTGAGGACCCGCCCGAGACGGTGGTGACCGGAGTCGGGGCCGGCGTCGGGGCCTGCTCGGCCGCACACCCGGCGGAGAGCGCCTCGACGTACCGCTGGGCCGCCGCCTGTCCCATTTCCGCAAGATCGTTCGCCGTGGCTCTCGCCACCGGTGCGCCGGCTCCGCACGCCGTGCGGTAGTCGGATGCGAGCGAGGCCGCCCAGGCGGGCAGCGCGGGGACGATCACCGGAGGCGCCGTGGGTCCCGCGCCCGACGCGGTCTCGCGGGTGGACCCGAGCTTCGTGACGGCGGCAAAGCCGGCACCGGCCGCGAACATGACGAGCAGCGTGAGACAGACGACGACGAGCTTCGAGCCGATGCCGCGCGGCACGCGGGGCATCGGCGGGAAGACGAGCCGGCCGCGGAGGGGACCGGCCCGCCGCGCGGATGTGCGGCGCGGGGCCGGGGGCAGAAGCGTGGTCGGGGGGAGCTCCCGCACGGCCGCCGAAGGGCGGTGACGTGCGGGCGCCGGATCCGCGTGCAGGGCCATGGCCGGCGACGGATCTCCCTCGAGCCATGCAGCCAGCGCCGATGCGACGAGGCCGGCGTGCAGGGGTCGGTCGTTTGGGCTGCCCGCAAGGCACGCGCGGGCGAGGTGCGCGAGGGCGGCATCGGTCCCGTCGAGCTCCGGGGCGCCCGCGGACTGCGCCTCGAGGAGCTCCGCGGGAGCAGACGCCGGGTACGGGGGCGCGCCGCTGAGCATCTCGAAGAGCACGGCCCCCAGCCCGTAGAGGTCGACGCGTGGGGTGAGCGGGTCGCCGGCGAGCTGCTCCGGGGCCATGTAGCGCAGGGTCCCCATCACCATGCCGGTCTCGGTCCCCGGATCGGCCGCATCGCCCAGGATCCGCGCGATCCCGAAATCGATGAGCACGGCCCGTCCGTCCGCGGCCAGGAGGACGTTGGCCGGCTTCACGTCGCGGTGGATGATGCCGCGCGTGTGGGCGTGGTAGAGAGCCTCGGCGATGCCCAGGCCGACGGCCGCCGCCTCGCGCGGCGGGAGCGGGCCCGTGCGCCGGAGCCTCTGCGCGAGCGACTCACCGTCGACGAGCTCCAGGACGACGGCCGGCCGATCACCGGGATCGATGTCCAGGACGCGGACGATGCCGGGATGGGACAGCTCTGCGACGGCGCGAGCCTCGCCGATGAGCCGCAGCCGAGCCCCTTCCTCGGCGGCGAGATGGGAGTGCAGGCGCTTGACGGCGACGGGCCGATGCGTGCGCTCATCGCGCGCGCGCCAGACCTCCGCGCTGCCGCCCATCGCCAGCCGGTCCTCGAGCCGATAGCGGCCGAGAACGGGACGATCGGTAGGTGCGGGGGGCACGGCGGTGGTCACACCGGTGAAGTTGCACGCCTCGTGCCACCCCTCCTCTCCGGGAGGGCGCGCGAGGCTCTGCCGCCACCCCGGGCACCTCAGGGGAAGAGGTCGTGCGCGCGATCCATGATGATCGTGGCCGCGCCGGCATCGGTCCCGTCGGCGGTGCCTGCTGTCACCGATCCCGGGGACGCGTAGCCGCGCACGAGGACCACCGGGCGCCCGGCCGTCTTGCCCCCGGCCAGGTCCGCGGCCGACGCGAGCTCGTCGGCCACCGCGATGACCGTCGACTGCATGATCCGTCCCTGGGCATCGGGGGTTCCGCGCAGGTCGACGAGGGGATCCAGGCCGGCCACACCGATGGCGACGTTCACGATCCCGTTGCGCCAGGGCCGCCCGAACGAGTCGGAGATGACGATCCCCGGCGCCACCCCGAGCAGCTCGCGGAGCCGATGGCGCAGGGCGCGGGCGGAGGCATCGGGGTCGAGCGGGAGGAGCGTTGCGGTCCCGCCATCGGTCACGTTGGAGAGGTCGACCCCGGCGTTGGCGCAGACGAGGCCGTGACGGGTGCGGGCGATGATGAGTCCGCCGTCTGCCCAGCGGACGATCTCCGCCGACTCGCGCAGCACGAGCTCTACCTGCCGCGGATCCTTCTTCCAGCGCGCGGCCCAGTCGAGTGCCCGCGGCGAAGGTTCCACCGACGCGAGCTCGACGATCCTGCCCTCCGCCTTGGAGACGATCTTCTGGGTCACGACCAGGACGTCGTCCGGCTCCAGGCCGATGCCGGCAGCCGCGAGTGCTGCGGCGATCGCGGCACCCAGGTCGTCGCCGGGATGGACCTCACCGATACCGTCGAGCGCGGTCAGCTCCACCCGGCCGCCGTCCGTCCTCACGCCGGCACCTCCCTTGCCATCCAGCGCGCGAGGTCCTCCGGCGTGTCGAGGTCGAAGGCGAGCCCCTCGCGCTCCACGATCACCGGCAGCAGGCCGGCCGCACGGACGGCGGCCTCGTGCGCGGCACGGCTCCCCGTGCCGAACGCGAAGCCGATGGCGGGCGGTGGACGGAGCGTGAGCCCGTTCGTCCCGGTCCCTGCACGGTCCGGGGCGATGGCCACGCCGCGCTCGGCGTCGATGGCCAGGGCGAGCGCCGTCACGTCCTCTGCCGTGAGGAGCGGGAGATCGCCATGGAGGACCACGAGCGTGTCGATCCCGTCGCGCACCGCAGCCTCGCGCGCCTGGTCCAGGCCCTGGTTGAGCCCCATGCCGCGCTGGACGGCGAGCCGCGCGCCGGTCGCGGTCACGAGCGGCGCGAGCGCCGCGGAGGGCGTGATGACGACGACGTCGGGGACCGCCTCCCGCGCGACGCGGAGCACCCGCTCCAGGAGGCGCCCGGCGAGCGCGCCCCGCTCGACCACGGAGAGCACCGGTGCCAGGCGCGTCTTCGAGGCCTCCAGGCCCCGGTGCGGGACGATGACGCGCGTGCGGCTGGTCACACGCGGAGCATAGCCGCCGGACGGCCACCGCCCGATTCGGTGGCGGGGCCGGCTCGCCTAGGTGCGCGGCGGACGCTCGCGCGACACCGCATCGAGGAGGGCGCGCGCCAGCGCCGCCTGGTCCTCGTCACCGGCCATGACGGTGGGAAGGACGAGCGGCGTCATCCCGAGCGCCGCGATCTGCGGCGCGAGGCCGGCATCGGTCTCGTCGAGGACGAAGGTGTCGACCAGGCCGGCGTACAGGCGGGCGACCCCGACGGCGCTCGCCTCGTGTCCCAGCGAGGCGAGCATGCGGTCAGCCGGTCCCTTCAGGGCACGTCCGCCCAGGATGGGGCTGACCGCGACGCGCGGCGTCCGGCGGTCGCTGGCGGCAGCGAACGCCTCGCGCATTCCCGGCAGGGCCAGGATGGGACCGATGCTCACCAGCGGGTTCGATGGCGCGATGACGAGCGCATCGGCGGCACCGATGGCGTCGAGCACCTCGTGTGTCGGCCGCGCGTCCTCGACCCCGTCGAAGCGGATGGCCCGCACCTCCGGCTCCTGGCGGCGCCCCACGAAGTAGTCCTGGAAGTCGAGCTCGCCGGCATCGGTCCCGATCGTGGTGCGTAGCCGGTCGTCCGTGGCAGGGAGGAGCCGGCTCGGGACCCCGAGCGCCTGGCTCATGGCCTCGGTGGCCTGGGTGAGCGTGGCCCCCTCCTGGAGGAGCCGCGTGCGACGGACGTGCGTTGCCAGGTCGGCGTCACCGATGCGGAACCAGGTCGGCTCGCCGTAGCGGCCGAGCATGCGCAGCGCCGTCCAGGTGTCCCCCGCCAGCCCCCAGCCGGTCTCCGCGTTCGCGATCCCGGCGAGGGTGTAGAGGACCGAGTCCACGTCCGGCGAGATGTGGAGACCGAAGAGCTCGGCGTCGTCCGCCACGTTGACGACCACCGCCAGGTCGCCGGCGGCCAGGACCTGCTGGAAGCCGTGGGCCATCTTCGCCCCGCCGGTGCCGCCGGCGAGCATCGTCACGCGCACGCCCCCAGCGTACCCTTCCGCCCACTCCGCGTCCCGGCGCGGATCACCGCCTCCGCGTCCCGGCGCGGATCACCGCAGCCGTCGGCGGCCGGGCGCTCGCCCGGGCGCTCGCCCGAACGCTCCGACTCGCCAGGCGCGGATCACCGCAGCTGTCGGCGGCCGGGCGCTCGCCCGAACGCTCCGACTCGTCAGGCGCGGATCACCGCAGCTGTCGGCGGCCGGGCGCTCGCCCGAACGCTCCGACTCGTCAGGCGCGGATCACCGCAGCGTTAGGCGGCTTCCGTCCGCCCAGGGCCGCCTGGTGACGGGGCCCGGGAGCGTGAGCGTGCCGACGACAACGCCGGCGCAGGGGCCCCGAGCCGCTTACCGCTGATGACAGCAGCGGGTGACGAGTCGCGTGGGGTGCGATGCGGCTACCGCTGATGACAGCAGCGGGTGACGAGTCGCGCACGCCGGCGAGTCGCGTGCGCCGGCGAGTCGCGTGGGGTTCGCGAGTCGCCGGGTCGGGGTGGCCGGCGGGGACGAGCCACGCGCGGCGCCGGGCCAGGCAAGCGCGGCCGTTCGGTCAGGCGGACTCCAGCATCGGCTTCACCTCGCGGACGAGCCGCTCCATGCTCTCCTCGTCGAAGGGCGGCGGGAACCCGACGCTGAAGTGCCGGAAGCCGATCTCCAGGTAGGGCCGCAGCTTGTCGGCCACCTGCTGCGGGGTACCGACCAGCTGGTCGGTCCACGGCTCCGCGCCGCCGTTGTGCTCGAAGATGCGCTCCAGGACGCGCTGCGCCTCTGCGGGATCGTCGCGGATGATGCACACCCCCACTCCCGCGGTCCGCTCGATCTCCGCCGGGTCCCGGCCCACCTCGGCGCAGTGCCGGCGGAGCACCTCGTCCTTGCGCTTCACGTTCTCCAGCCCGCCACCCACGTTGCAGGCGTCCGCGTAGCGCGCCACGATGCGCAGCGTCCGCTTCTCGCCGCCGCCGCCCACCACGATCGGCAGGCGCGCCTGCACGGGCGGCGGCAGATTCCGCACCTGCGACGCACGGTAGTAGCGATCGCCGGACGGCTCCTCCCCGCGGAGCATGCCGTGCATGATCCCCACCGCCTCCTCCAGCCAGCGGAGCCGCTCGCCCGGCGAGGACCCGAACTCGATCCCGAAGGCGGTGTGCTCCGTCTCGAACCAGGCGCCGCCGATCCCGAGCACGGCGCGACCGCCGGAGATGTGATCGAGGGTGGTCGCCATCTTCGCCACCAGGGCGGGGTTCCGGAAGGTGTTGGCGCCGACCATCAGGCCGATGTGGGAGGTTCGCGTCGCCTCGGCCCAGGCGGCGAGCGTCAGCCAGCCCTCGAACATCGGCCCCTTGTCGGAGCCGACGATCGGATAGAGGTGATCCCAGGTCCACAGGTCGTCGTACCCGAGGTTGTCGGCGGCGACGCCCGCGTTGCGCAGGCTCTGCCAGTCGGTGTACTGGTTCCAGGCCAGGAGGCCGAAACGGACCGGGGGCGGCCCGTCGGTGCGCGCGAGGTGCGCGGGATCAGCCATGGCGCACCACCCTGTCGACCTTGAGCCGAATCGAGATCCGCTGCTGGCCGTTGAACCCGTCCGGGTCGTCGCCGTAACGGACGGCGAGGCGGCGAATGTCGGCGAGCGCCCGCTCCGGGTCGTCGTCGAGCTCCACCCGGCCCTGCAGCGCCACCCAGGTCAGCTCGTCCTCGAAGCAGAGGCTGACCCGAGGGTCGCGGCGGAGGAAGCGGGCCTTCGCCCGTCCCTCCCGGGTGTTCATCAGGATCGTGTCGGGCTCGTCGGCGTCGAGGTCGAACCACATCACCGACTGGTTCGGGGCTCCCTCGTCGGTCACCACCGCGAGGACCGGATAGCGCAGGCTGGCCGTCAGCCAGTCTCGCAGCTCGTCTGAAAGGGCACGCTGAATGGTCAGGTCAGGGTCGGTCACGACCGCCTCCTCGTCGACACAGGATGGGCGACGCCGTCTCGCCGGCATCGGTCCGGACAGATCGGTTCTCGGGCTCTCATCGTAGACCGATGTCGCGGCGACCGCGTCCTAGCTCAACGCCTCCGGCTCCTCCGCCTCGTCGTGGACGTTCGGAATGAAGAGGCTGAGGATCAGGCCCAGCAGCACGAACCCGGTCGCGGCCCGCGAGGCGTTCACCGCTCCGTCGACGAACGACTGCTCGACCGCCGAGCGGATCACCGACCTGGCCTGCTCCGGCAGCTGCGGGTTGGCCAGGATCCCCGGCAGGGCCTGGCCGAATGTGGACTGGATGGGCTTCGCGATCGTCTCGGCGAGCTGGCCCGCCGGGAACGGGAGCGACTGCGTGACCTGCGGCGGGAGCTGCTGCACCGCGGTCTCCAGCCGGTCGCGGGTCCCCTGGCCGAGCCCGATGGCGAGCGTCGTGCCCAGGATGGCGATCCCCAGCGCGCTGCCGACCTGGCGGAGGGTCGAGGTCCCACCCGAGGCGACCCCCGACTCGTGGCGCGGGATCTGGGCCAGCGCCACGTTCGTCAGCTGGGCGGTCCCCAGTCCGACGCCCACGCCATAGAGGGCAAGAGGCGGGACGAGGGACCACACGTTGAGGTCCGGGCTGAAGAGGAGCCCGATCCAGAAGATGGCGATGGCCTCCAGCGCCATGCCGCCGGTGACGACCCACTTGGGGCCGATCCGGGCGGCAAGCGCGCCGGCAGACGGACCGGCGATGAACGTGCCGATGGCGAGGGGCAGCAGCGTGAGACCGGTGTCGAAGGCGGAGAGGCCCAGCATCCCCTGCAGGAAGAGCGGGATGACGAAGAGGAGCCCGAACTCGCCCAGGCTCAGGATCAGGGCGGTGAGGTTGCCGTACCGGTATCCGGGGTAGCGAAAGAGGCGGAAGCCGAAGATGCCGCTGCGGTCGCCGCTGGCCTCCTTGCGCAGCTCGCGGACCGTGAAGAAGACCAGCGCAGCGGCGGAGAGCGCGAAGGCGACCGGCACCACGCTGATCGGCCAGTCCGTGGGCCAGGTCAGGCCGAAGATGCTGAACGGGCTCGACTGGCCCCACCAGCCGTACTTGTAGCCCTCGATCAGGCCGAAGACGAGGCTCGCGAAGCCGGTCATCGTCAGCAGGGCGCCCACCAGGTCGAAGCGCCGCTGCGCGTCCTCGTCCCGCGACTCGTTGATGTAGATGAGGGTCCCGATCAGCGCCACCGCGCCGATGGGGACGTTGATGAGGAAGGCCCAGCGCCAGCTGGCGTTGGTGGTGAGCCAGCCGCCGATGAGCGGCCCGATGGCGGCCATGCCCCCGATCACCGAGCCCCAGATCCCGAACGCGATCCCCCGCTCCCGCCCTCGGAACTCGCTCGAGACGATGGAGAGGGTCGCGGGGCTGATGGCGGCGCCGCCCAGGCCCTGCAGGAGGCGGGCGCCCACGAGCAGCGTGCCGTTCGGTGCGAGGCCGGCGCCCAATGAGGCGAGGACGAAGAGCACCAGGCCGCCCATGTACACCTTGCGCCGCCCGATCAGGTCCCCCAGGCGTCCGAGCGTCACGAGGAGGGCGGCGAAGACGAGGCTGTAGGTCGTGTTCACCCACTCGGCGGTGGTGAAGTCGATCTTGAGATCCTCGATGATCACCGGGATCGCGACGTTCACGATCGAGACGTCCACGATGATCATCGAGAGACCCAGGCTGAGCATCACCAGCCCGAGCCAGCGATTGCGGCTGCGGTGGGCCATGGCGGTCGCGGTCTTCCTTCGTCTGCGGGAGCTGCGCCACCGGGCGTGGGGGGAGACACCCGGAGGCGCAGCACGGATCGGTTTCCTCACGAAGTAGTTTCGTGAGGAAAGGAACGGTACACTGTCCCGCATGGCATCGCAACCGAGCACGCCGCGGCGCCGCGGCGCCAGGATCAGCCAGGACGCCTATCGCACCAGCGAGCTCCTGGTCCGAGCGCTCGAGGCGGCCCGGCAGTCCCGCGTCCCCGGGACGCCCAGCCCTCCGCCGATGTCGCCGCACGCCGTCCGCGCCGCCATCCACCTGGCCATGGTCGAGTCGGAGACGGTGGGTGAGCTGGCGCGCGGCCTGGGCGTGAGCGTGGGCTGGGCGAGCCGCATCGCGAACGAGATGGAGCACAGCGGCCACGTCGTGCGCGAGCGGGAGACGGAGGATCGGCGCGTGGTGCACCTGAGCCTCTCGGCGGAGGCGCAGGAGCTGATCGGCGCGTTCTACGCATGGCGGGGCGAGGCGGTGGAGCGGGCCCTGGCCGGGCTGGGGCCCGGGGAGCGGGAGGCGGTGCAGGCCTTCCTGCGGCGAGTGGCGGAGGAGCTCGAGCGCGGACCGGAGGCCGGCTGAGGCCGGCTGACCCCTAGACTTCGGTCCATGTCAACCCGGGTGACGGAGAGGTCCGCGGCACGCCCTTCGGCGGCCCGTATCCTGAGCATCGGCACGGAGATCCTCTTCGGCGAGATCGTCGACACGAACGCCGCGCACCTCGCCGCGGAGCTCGCGCGGCTGGGACTGGCCCTGGCCGACGTCCGCCAGCTCCCCGACGATCGTGCGGCCATCGCCGCCGCCTTCCGCGACGCGCTCGCCGAGGTCGACCTGGTGGTCGCCACCGGGGGGCTGGGACCCACCCACGACGACCTGACACGCGAGGGGCTGGCCGATGCGCTGGGCGAGGCGCTTGCGCCCGACGCGGCGCTCGAGGAACGGCTCCTGGCACGGTTCGGCGGCCGCGGGCGGATGCCGGCCAGCAACCTGCGCCAGGCACTGCTGGCCCCGTCGGCGGAGCCGCTCGAGAACCCCATCGGCTCTGCCCCGGGCTGGTGGGCGGAGCACGACGGCCGCGTGGCGGTGCTCATGCCCGGCGTCCCTTCGGAGATGCGCCGGATGTGGGCGGAGCAGGTCGTCCCGCGGCTCGAGCACCGGTTCGAGCTGGCGCCCGTTCGGAGCCGGTCGGTCAAGACCTTCGGCATCGGGGAGTCCGCGGTGGTGGAGCGCGTGGGGGACCTGCTCCCCGCGCCGGGACCCGGGGTCGCCGCCGGCATCTACGCCCGCGACGACGGGGTCCACCTGCGCTTCAGCACGACCGGCCCGCCCGCGCTCCTGGACGAACCGGTGGCCCGGGCACGCGATCTCCTTGGCTCCGACGTCTACGGGACCGATGCCGACACCCTCCCGGCCGTCGCGCTTCGCTTCCTGGCCGCTGCGGGCTGCGCCACCCTCGCCACACAGGAATCCGGCACCGATGGAGCCCTGCTGGCGATCCTCTCCGGGCACCAGCCCGCCCGCGGCGAGGCCCGCTTCGCCGGCGGTCTCCTCCTCGTGGACGAATCCGGGGAGGCGGGCCTGCCCGTGGCGGACGCCCGCCTCGCCGTGCGGCTCGACCCGCCCGGGGCGCTGGGGCGGAGCCGCGTGCGCGTCTCCCTCACCGCGCGCTCCGGGTCCGCAGCCTTTACCGAGCGCGAGGTCCGGATCCACGGGTCCGGTCCGCAACGCCTGCGTCGCGCCGCCTTCGCCGCGCTCGACCAGGTGCGCCGCTCGGGCCGGTGACAGCGCGCAACAGACAACCGGGCAGGCGGGGTCACGGATGTGGCCGGGGGCGGTAGCATGGGGCGGAGGTTGCGGCCCAACACGACCCCGACATTCGCTCGGCCCGCGGCCGCACCCGAGCCTCCCGCGCCGTCGAGCCAAGATCCGCAGCAGGGAGCTCGTGATTCATGCACTCCGGAAGAAGGTTCCTCCTGCGTCTGACGGCGCTGTCCGCGACGGTTGCGCTCGTCGCCGGAATGGGCGTGGCCCTCGCCGGCGACGATCCCCAGCCGGTCGACTTCACTCACAACGGCGTGAGTGAGGCACCGGTCGCCGGCGCGGTCTTCGGCAGCGGGCCGGCCGCGAAGATCGGCCAGGCGATCTGCACCACCACCCCATCCAACGCCGCCAACGTCAACACCGACTGCGCTCCGACCGTCGGTCCGCACAACGAGACGTCCATCGCGGTCAACCCCACCGATCCCGACAACATGATCGGCGGACTGAATGACTACCAGCTCGGGCTGAACCCCGGCGGCCACGTCACGGAGAGCGTCCTCTCCCGCGCGCACGTCACCTTCGACGGCGGGCAGACCTGGTCGGAGTACCCCATCTACAACAACTTCGCCTACCAGGGCACCGGCGACCCGGCGCTCGCCTTCGACGCGGCCGGCAACGCCTACTACGCGACGCTTGGCTTCCGCTTCGTTGGCCCCGCAAACGCGACGAACCCCGACGTCTGGGTCGGTGTCTCGAAGGACAAGGGCGTCCACTGGAGCGGCAGGGTCGTCGGCCGCGGCAGCGGTACAGCCACCAGCGTGGGTGATCTGCTCGACAAGGAGTACATCGCGGCGTGGGGCGATGGGAACGCCATCGTCACCTTCGGCGACTTCCGTCTCGCCCAGAAGGGCGCCTACGTCAACGCGCGGATCTACGCGGTCGTCACCCACGACGCCGGCCGGCACTGGACGGCGCCCACGGTCATCTCCGGCTCGCTCCACGACGCGTTCGTGTCGACCCCGGTCGTGGCGGCGGACGGCAGCATCTACGTCTCCTTCATGAACACCGATGACTACACCACCGGCCGCGACGACTACAAGGTCGTCAAGGTCGATCCGGCGACGGGCGCCGCGATGGGCGAGCCCGTTGACGTGGCCACGGTGATCGACGGGGCCACCGATTACCCGATCGCGCTCGGCCGGCAGACCTACCAGGACAGCATCTTCCGCACCTGGGCGGCCGGGAACATCGCCGCCGACCCGACGAACGCACAGCATCTCGCCGTGGTCTGGTCCGACATGCGGAACAGCACGACGCCCGCCCCGTCCGACCCGTACTCGGCCACGACGAACTCGGACATTGTCGTCAGCCAGTCGTGGGACGGCGGTGCGACGTGGTCGGCACCCGCCGCGTACGCGATCGGCGGCGACCAGTTCATGTCATGGTCCGTCTTCGACACGTCGGGCACCCTGCGGGTCGGCACCTTCGATCGAAGTTACGACGCGGCCAACCACAAGTACGGCTATACCCTGCTGACCGGGGCACCGGATGCCTACACGGCGACGCAGGTCACCACCACCCTGTCGGATCCGACGCAGGGCGACCGCTGGTTCGCGGGGACCCTGAACGCGGACTATCCGTTTGCAACGAGCTTCCTGGGCGACTACAGCAACATCGCCGCCACGGCTGACGGCGGGGTGGTTGCCTACTGGACGGACATGCGCAACGACGTGACCTTCGCCGGCCGGACCGGCCACGCGGAGGACGGCTACTTCGCCAAGATCGCCCCGTAGGCTGATCCGCAACCCCTGACGACGTCGGCTTCAGGCAGGCGGCGTCTCACTCCGGTGGGACGCCGCCTCTCCTCGTTCCTCGCCCGCCCACGCCCAGCGATCAGGACGCGGGCATTGGCCCGACGCAGGAGACGACGGCGTCGAGCCCCGGACCGGTGAAGAGCGCCCCGCCCGGTGAGCTCCAGCGCGAGTAGCGCTGGGCGGCCGCGTTTGCCGCGACCACCTTCGCCGATCGGGGGGCATCGATCTCGGAGAGCAGCCAGACCACGACCTCCGGCCTGACGCCTGCCCCGGTCAGCTTTCCGGCAACCCACCACCCGTGCGCGAACGGCGGCGTGGCGTCGGACTGCGTGTCGAGCCGGGGTGCCGCGACAACCTGGACGTTCGACAGCGTCGCACCACGGACCACGACGCCGGCCTGCAGGAGACTGACCAGAGCTGCTGACGCGGGGGCGCAGGTGCCGGTGCCGGTACCACCGGGCGCCGGCTCGGACGCGCCCGACCCGCCGATCGGGGACGCCGCACCGTTCTGCGAGCAGGCGGAAAGGATCAGCCCGGCCAGGAGGGAGAGCATGGGCACGGCGAGCCGGCGCGGTACCGGCCGTCGTCGCGGGTGCAGGGGCGCCATGCATAAACGATAGAACGACAGGGCGGGCCTGTCGCCCGCCCACTGACGCGGGCTGCGCTCAGCCCCGAGCCCAGATGATCTCTACAGCCGAGGGCACCATCTCCACCTCCCACCGCTCGCGTTGGCCGATCATGTCGCCATCCGCCTGCAGCGGCAGGGGACGCCCGTCGAGGGATAGGACCGCGGCGCGGGCGCCGGGATGACCGGGGGCAGAGGGGCGGACGTGGGCGAGCCAGCGCGCCGCCTCCAGGGCGAGGAGCGGCACGGGGCCGGGATAGACACGGAGCATGAACCGCCCGGCGTCCGGCCGCGCTCCCGGATTCACGACCATCCCGCGTCCGTAGTACGGAGTGGTGCCCGCCACCAGGAGCTCCATGGGCCCTTCGTGCACTGCGCGTCCGTCCACCTCGACGCGGACCCGATGGCGGCGGACGAGCTCCCCCGAGGACCCGACGATCGCCGCCACCCATCCCCGCAGGCGGCGGGCGCCGGTGCGCGCGTAGCGGCCGGCCACGACGGCGTCCCAGCCAACGCCCGCGAAGAGCGCCAGCCGACCGTCGACGCGAATGAGGTCGAGCCGGCGCGCGGCACCGCCCGCCAGGACGGCGACCAGCTCGTCCGGACGGCGCGGAAGGCGCAGGAGGTGCGCGGTGGCGTTCCCGAACCCGGCTGGGATGTAGCCCAGCACCACGTCGCGACCCTCCGCGACGTTGAAGCCGATGCCCAGCGATCCGTCCCCGCCGGCGATGACCGCCAGCCGGTAGGGGTCGATCCGCTCGCTCAGCCACGCCCGCAGCTCCTCGCCGTCGCGGGTGGCGATGACATGGAGGTCCGCGTCCAGTGCATGCCGGGCCAGGTCCACGGCACGCCGGACGCTCGCGCTGTGCGCGGTGCCGGCGCCCTCGTTGACGAAGATGGCGGCGGGTCGCTGGGCGGAGAGGCTCACGGGCCTTCGATTCTACGGCGGAGCGCGAGGGCCGCCCGGCGGGCGGCCCTCATCGGTCGGGAAGCGCGGGGAATCAGGGGAGCATGCTCAGCGTGTCCGCCGCCGGGCCCTCGTTGCCGGTGACGAGGAAGAGGACGTCGTTCGTGGCATACAGGTAGATCTTCAGGCCGGGCTGCGACGGCTCGTCCGACTCCTGGACGGACTTGCCACCGACCGTCGCCGACTGCCACTGGTAGCTGCTGTCACCCGATTCGGCGGCCGTCTTGAAGATGGTCAGCAACCGGTCGCTGCCGGCGCCGGGCGCCTTGAAGGCGAAGACGCCGAGGGCGGACTGGTTGGCGATGTCCACGCCGAAGCCGAACGCCACCGAGACCTCGCTGGGCGCGACGCCGAGCGCGTTGAGGAATGCCTGGGACTGCGGATCGGCCTGGCTCGAGTTCATGAACTCGTTGGCCTTCATGCTGTACTTCTGCAGCGTGATGCCGTCGACCGTGTCGGGAAGGAGTGCCTCCAGCGCCTGGTCGCTGTTGCCGATGGAGGGGAACGGGATCCCGCTGCCCGTCGCCTCGCTGGCGACAGGGGTGGCGGTGGGCACCGGCGTCGGGGTGGGACTCAGGGTGGCCGATGAAGTGGGGCTCGCGCCGCCACTCGAGCAGGCGGCGACCGCGACGGCCAGGAGGCCGGCGAGCGCGCCGATGCGCAGTCGGTTCGTCATTGGAGCAATCCTCGCAGCGGGGTTCGGGCAGCACCCGTCGGAAGGGGGCATGCGGAAGGATACGCGCGCCTTCGGGTGGACGGGAAGAGACACCTATCGCAGGTAGGCATTCCGCTGTCGCTTCAGGAAACGGCCGTCGCCCGCCTGGCCCAGCCACTCGTCGCCATCGACGATGATCTTGCCCCGGCTGAGGACGACATCGGACCCGCCGGTCACTTCCAGCCCCTCGTAGCACGAGTAGTCGACGTCCATGTGGTGCGTCTTCGCCGAGAGGGTGTGGGTGCGCTTCGGGTCGTAGATGACGATGTCCGCATCGGCTCCCGGAGCGATGACGCCCTTCTGCGGCAGCCCGAACATCCGCGCCGGCGCCGTGGAGATGAGCTCCACCCAGCGGTTGGGGCTGAAGCGCCCGGTCACCACCCCGCCCTGGTGGATCAGGTCGACCCGCTCCTCGACACCGGGCAGCCCGTTGGGGATCTTGCGGAAGTCGCCGCGTCCGAGCTCCTTCTGGCCGTGGAAGTCGAACGGGCAGTGGTCCGTGGCGACGAGCTGGAGGTCGTCCTTGATGAGCCCCTGCCACAGCTCGTCCTGGTGGTCGGCCGGGCGGAGCGGCGGGGAGCAGACGAACTTGGATCCCTCGAAGCCGTTGCCCATGTCGTCGAGGGAGAGGAACAGGTACTGGGGGCAGGTCTCCGCGAAGGCCGGCAGCCCCTCGTCGCGCGCCCGCCGGACCTCGTTGAGGGCCTCCCGCGACGAGAGGTGGACGATGTAGACCGGCGCGCCGGCGACCTTCGCCAGGCGGATGACCCGGTTCGTCGCCTCGCCCTCCATCACCGGGGAGCGGCTGACGCCGTGCCAGTACGGGTCGGTGTTGCCGGAGAGGGCGTTCTGGTTGGCCATCACGTCGATCGCCATCCCGTTCTCGGCGTGCATCAGCACCATGCCGCCGTTCTTCGCGGTCTGCTGCATGGCACGGAAGATCGAGCCGTCGTCGCTGAGGAAGACGCCCGGGTAGGCGGTGAAGAGCTTGAAGGTGGTGACCCCCTCGTCCACGAGCTGGTCCATCTCCGAGAGCACGTCGTCGCGAACGTCGCTCACGATCATGTGGAAGGCGTAGTCGATGCTGCAGTTGCCCTCCGCCTTCTCCATCCAGGCGTCCAGCCCCTGCCGAAGGGAGCCGCCGCGGGGCTGCACCGCGAAGTCGATGATCGTGGTCGTCCCGCCAAAGGCCGCCGCGCGGGTCCCGGTCTCGAAGGTGTCCTTGGCGAAGGTGCCCCCGAAGGGCAGCTCCATGTGGGTGTGCGCGTCGATCCCGCCGGGGATCACCCACTTGCCGGTCGCGTCGATCGTGCGGTCGGCATCGGTCTGCAGGTCCTGACCGATGGTGGCGATCCGCTCGCCGTCCACCAGGACGTCGGCCCGGCTGGTGGCATCCGCGTTGACGACGGTGCCGTTCTTGATCAGGGTGCGCATTGGTCTCCTCCGGTGCAGCGGCCACGCAACCAGGGACGCTCGCGGTCGGAGGGATGGTACCGCGCTGCTCCAGCCCCGTTGGTAGTGGGACTACCCAAACGACCGTCCGGCGGGGTGTCGGGCGGGCTCCGTGGTTTGTTCGGTAGTGGGACTACCCAAACGACCGTCCGGCGGGGGTGTCGGGCGGGCTCGGCCGTCAGATGGGTAGTGGGACTACCAGCTCGGTGCCGGCCACCTAGGGACGCCGCTCAGCCGCGCCCCGCGGCTGCTTCGCGAAGCTTCGGGACGATCTCGCGGCCGTAGCGGTCCAGCTGCTCCTCCTCGTCGCCGTTCATCAGGTAGATGTTGAGCTGGTCGATGCCGGCATCGGCCAGCTCATGGAGCCTGGCGACGTGCTCCTCCGGCTCGCCCAGCACGCAGAAGCGGTCCGTCACCTCGTCGCCCACGAACGCCGCGTTCGACGAGCCGACCTCGGCGTGGTGAAGGTAGTCGTACCCCGCGCGCTCACCGACGTAGCCGGTCAGCGCGTCGGGCAGCTGCTCGCGCGGGTAGCGGTTGACGAGGTCCACGACATGGTTGCCGACGAGGGCCGGGAACCATCGGGTCCGCTCGCGTCCTTCATCCCGCGGCCCCACGTGGGCCGGCGCCGCCGCCTGGACCCTGACGCTGCCACGCTCGCGGCCGGCGCCGGCCTCGGCCTCGCGGACCTGCGAGACGAACCAGCGGACGAGATCGGGATCCGCGAGCTGGAGGATCACGCCGTCCGCGCATCGGCCGGTCATGGCGAGCGCCATCGGTCCGTAGCCGGCCACCCACACGGGCAGCGTCCAGTGGCCGGCCCAGGGCAGCTGGATCTCCGTTCCCTCGTAGGTCACCTTGCGCCCCTCCACGAGGTCGCGGATGACGCCGATCGCCTCCTCCAGGCTCTTGATCGTGGTCGGGGGCTTGCCGAGCACCCGCCGGGCGGAGTCTCCGCGACCGATGCCGAGGTCCATCCGCCCCTCCGACACCTCATCGAGCACCGCCAGCGCCGAGGCGGTGACGCTCGGCTCGCGGGTGGCGGGGTTCGTGACGCAGGTCCCCAGGCGCATTCGCTGCGTGGCCTGCGCCATGAGGGTCAGCAGGATGTAGGGCTCGCGCCACAGGACGTGGGAGTCGAAGAGCCAGCCGTAGGTGAAGCCGTTCGCCTCCGCGCGCCGGGCGAGGTCGGCGGTCCGTTGCAGGGAGTGCTCCGGTTTGAGCGTGAAGCCGAAGTCCATGGCCCGGTCCTCCTTCGCCCCCTCGCGGCTCGAGCGGAAGGCAACAGGATACGACCGCGGTGCACCCCGGAAGTCACCGGGCGCCTGTCAGCCGTGCTGCCGCGTCGGCGTATCCGTGGAACCGTGGACGGGCGGTGAGCGCTGGCGCGAGGCCGATGAATCGGCGCTGCCGGCCGCGCGCAACGGGGTCGAGGACGATGAGCGCCGAGCTCGTCCCGGCCCGTGGAGGGGTGCCGGCCCACCAGCCCTCGAAGGCGTCCGGGCCATCGGGGCAGAGCGCGCGGAAGCTCTCCGTGCGCAGCCGGAGGACGTGCAGCACCTCCGACGACCAGAGGCCGGCAATGAGGTGCGTCTCGCTTGCCCACCGACGGACCCCGAGCCGCTCGCCGAGCGCCGCCGCCAGGTAGGCCCGCTTGGCGTTGTAGCTGCCGGCGGTCTCCTGCAGGTTGGGGAAGCGCGTCCGGTTCTCGATGTACAGCAGCGCCCGGCGGCCCAGGTCCCATGCCACAACGTCAGCCCGCCCCGCGAACTGGTAGTGCTGGTACGGCTCGTCGATGCCCACGGTGAAGCCCAGCCCGCGCAGATGGCGTGCCTCGCCCTCTCCCATTGCCGAGTGGACGACGTCCGCGCCCGGGTCCGCCCGCACCTCGCGCCGCCTCGGATCGATGAGGGCCGGCTCCAGCCTCAGGCCCAGGGCGAGCGCCAGCCGAGCGACGGCCATCACGGACGTGGGGCGCCCAGCCTCGGCGCGGTACGCGAACGAGCGCGAGACTCCGGCGCGTCTTGCGAGCTCGGCGACGGACCAGCCGCGCGCCTGACGGGCGTCGCGCAGTCGAACGCCGAGCGTCGCCCAGAAGCGCTCGACGGCGGCCGAGACGGGCGTCGGCAGGGTTGCGGCGAACGATCGTGGCGACATTCCACTTCAAGTGAACACATCGGCCCTTATCTGCCACGTTGTCGTCGCTTACTCGCGCAGTTCGTCCACTTCAAGGCGAATCTCGTCGCTCACGACCTCTCCGAAGGGAGCGGACAGGCTCCAGGGACGCTCCAGGGCCGGGAGGTGTCGACTTGAAGTGGAATTCTGCAGTCTGCGGCGGCGGGAGGAAGGTCAGCCGCCGGCGTGCTGCATGACGTTGATCACGATGCCGTTGGGATCTCGGACGAAGAAGCGGCGGACGCCCCACGGCTCGTCGGTCAGGGGATGGACGATCTCGTGGCCGCCGGCCGTCGCCCGCCGCCAGGCCTCGTCGACATCGGCGACCTCCACCGTCACCTGCGGCAGCAGCGGGGCGGTCGCGTCGCGGGTGAGGAGCTGGACCTGCGCGGTCTCGTTGCTCTCCGACGAGAACCCCACGATCCAGCCCAGGTCCATGGTCTCGACCAGGCCCACGACCTCCGTGTAGAAGCGCCGCGACTCGTCGAGCCGATCGGTCTTGATGTCCGGGACGATCCGCCGGACGGGGATGGGTCGCACGGGCATGCTCGGCATCGGTCTAGGGTCGGACGAGGTCCTCGTAGGCGTCGGGGCGGCGATCCCGGTAGAACTGCCAGGTCTGCCGCACCTCGTCGATGGTATCGAGGTCGAGGTCACGGACCAGCAGCTCCTCCTGGTGCGTGTCGCCCACCTCGCCCACGAACTGGCCGCGCGGATCGCAGAAGTAGGACTGCCCGTAGAAGTCGTCGTCGCCCAGCGGCTCCACGCCGACACGGTTGATGGTCCCCACGAAGTAGCCGTTGGCCAGGGCGTGGGAGACCTGCTCGACGCGCCACAGGTACTCCGAGAGGCCGCGCGAGGTCGCCGAGGGGATGAAGACGATCTCCGCGCCGTTGAGCCCCAGCGCCCGCGCCCCCTCCGGGAAGTGACGGTCGTAGCAGATGTAGACGCCCACCTTGCCGACGGCGGTGTCGAAGACCGGGTACCCGAGGTTGCCGGGGCGGAAGTAGAACTTCTCCCAGAAGCCCTTCACCTGCGGGATGTGCGTCTTGCGGTACTTGCCGAGGTACGTCCCGTCGGCATCGATCACCGCGGCGGTGTTGTAGTAGAGCCCGCTCGCGTGCTCGTCCTCCTCGTACATCGGCACGACAAGGACCATCCCGGTCTCGCGCGCGAGCTCCTGCATGCGCCGGGTGGTGGGCCCGTCCGGGATGTGCTCGGTGTAGCTGTAGTACTGCGCGTCCTGCACCTGGCAGAAGTACGGGCCGTAGAAGAGCTCCTGGAAGCACATCACCTTCGCGCCCTGCTTCGCGGCCTCGCGGGCATAGCCGATGTGCTTCTCGATCATCGAGTCCTTGTCGCCGGTCCACTCCGCCTGGAGCAGCGCCGCGCGGACGATACGCGCCATCTCGGATCGGCCTCCATCTCGGTGTGATCGGGCTCGGAAGGAGCCGCAGCCAAGGCCGATACTCTACATCGGGCCCGCACCCCCGCTAGACTGCCACACCGTGAATCCCCGCCGCCGCAGGGCCCCTCGACTCCCGCTCCTGGCCGCCGTCGCTCTGGCCGTTGCCGCGCTGGCCGGAACCGCCGTCCCCGCTCCGGTCGCCGCCGCGTGCGGCACCGTCGTCCCGCCGGCCGACGCGCTGTCCCGGGCATCGACGGTGTTCGTTGGCACGGTGGCATCGGTGACCGATGGCGGCTACACCGCGTCCTTCGACGTGGAGGAGATCTGGAAAGGCCCCAACCTGGCCGATCCGATCACGGTCTACGGCGGCTCCGCGGACGCGGAGGGCTCCCGCAGCTGGCAGGCGGGCCAGCGCTACCTCGTCTTCCCCGGCATCGACCCGCAGGGCAACCTGACCGATACGTCGTGCAGCCCGACCGCGGTCTACCAGACCTCGTTCGACGCGCTGCGCCCGTCAGACGCCCGGCCACCCCAGGGACCCCCGACCTCCGGCCTGCCCGGGGATCCGCCCTACGCCGCGGTCTTCCTGGTGATCATCGTCTTCGGGACCCTGGGCGCCTTCTTCTTCTGGCGCACGGGGCGGGTGCGCACCGAGCCGTAGACGGCCTGACACCTGTCCATGCGCTGGCGCGCATGGCACAATCGGCGCCGATGCTGCCCGCCCGGGTGCGTTCCTTCTTCGCGATCCCGCCGCTCCTCCGGAGGGTCCTCTTCCACGCGCGCCGGGTCTCCGGCTCGGCCGACCGGCACTTCTTCATCTCGCTGGCCGGCGGCCTGGTGGGCGTCGTGGTCGTCGCGGCCGCGGCGATCACCATCCTGGAGAAGGACTTCTCCCCCGGCGCCTTCGGCAAATCGTTCTACTGGGCGGTGACCACCGTCCTCGGCCAGGGAGACAGCAACTACGTCGACTCACCGGGCGGATGGCTGGTGAGCTGGCTGCTCGTCCTGTTCGGGGTGGCGATCGTGGGGGCCATCACCGGTGCCATCGTCGGCTTCGTCATCGACTTTCTGCTCAAGGAGGGCCAGGGGATGGGAGCCGCCGGCTTCCGCGATCACATCGTCATCTGCGGCTGGAACACGACCGCACGAGAGATGGTGAAGGAGCTCAGGACCGACGAGTACCGGGCCAAGGTGGTCCTCATCCACGAGGCCGAGCGGAATCCGGCCGGGGAGGGGGTCTACTTCGTGCGTGGCGACACGACGAGCGAGCACGACCTCGCACGGGCCGGCATCGCGGAGGCATCGGCCGCCCTCATCGTTCCGCCGGACCCCTCGAACGAGGCGGACATGCGCTCGATCCTGACGACCATGGCCATCGAGTCGATCGCGCCGCAGGTCCGGACCGTGGTGGAGGTCAACAACCCGGCGCACGTGGAGCACCTCCGGCGTGCGCATGCCGACGAGGTGCTGGTCACCTCGCGGCTCGCCTCGCGCCTGCTGGCACGATCGGCGCTGTACCCGGGGCTCTCAGAGCTGATGACCGACATCGTGTCCGGCGGCGAAGGATCCGAGCTGTACCGCGTCGCCCTGCCCGACGCCTACTGCGGCCTCTCCGTGGACGAGCTGTCTGCTCGCCTCCGGGCAGACCACCGTGCCACGCTGCTCGCCATCAGCCGGGACGGCGCCGCCCACGTCAATCCCGCGGCCGACTTCCGGCTGGAGGCTGGCGACGACGCCGTGGTCGTCGCCGAGTCGCTCGGCACCCTGGCGCCGCTGCGGCTGCGTCCCAGCGAGCGCGCGCTGGGAGCATGAACCTGCTGGACCTGGCCGCCTTCGCCGTCCTGGCCGTCGCCGTCGCACTGGGGGCATGGGCGGGGCTCTTCCCGCAGCTCCTGGGCCTGGTCGGGGCCGCCGCCGGGTTCGGCGTGGCGCTGCTGGCGGCGGACGCCCTGCACGGCTCCCTCGCGCAGCTCGACCAGCCCGCGCGGGCGCTCGTGGCGTCCGGCGGCCTGGTGGCGCTGACCCTCCTTGGCGAGGCGGCCGGCTCCGCCCTGGGAGGTCGCGCCCGGGCCGCCATGCGGGAGCATCTGCTCTCCGCCATCGACTTCGCCGGCGGCGCCCTGGTGGGGCTGGGGCAGGGCATCCTGGGGCTCTGGCTCGTCGGTGGGCTCATCATCGCCGGCGCGCTGCCCGGCCTGGAGCGGAGCGCATCGGGATCGGTCGTGCTGCAGGCGATCAACCGCGTCATGCCGGCACCCGCCAGCGTCGCGGCCCAGGTGGTGGGGCTGCTGGCGCCGACGGAGTTCCCGCAGCTGTTCGCCGGGATCGAGCCGTCCCCCGCCCCGCCCCTCGACCTGCCCGCCAGCGATGCCGTCCGCGCCCTGGCGACCAGCGCCGATACGAGCACGGTCCAGGTTCGCGTCCTGGGCTGCGGGCGCGAGCAGCTGGGGACCGGCTTCTTCGTGACGAGCCACGTCGTGGTGACCAACGCCCACGTCGTCGCCGGCGGCGACACGATGAGCGTGGCGCTGGGGGGCCGCAGCTACACCGCGCGGCTGACGCTCTTCGACCCCCGCCAGGACGTGGCCCTGCTGGACGTGCCCGGCGCGTCGGCGCCGGCGCTCCGGCTTGCCGACTCGGCGCCACAGCGCGGCACGGAGGCCGCGGCCCTGGGCCATCCGGGGGGCGGCCCGCTCACGGTCATCCCCGCCGTGGTCACCGCGCAGTTCAGTGCCGCCGGGCCAGACATCTACTCCCGGGAGTCGGTGACTCGAAGCATCATCGAGCTGCGCGCCGGGGTGCGACGCGGCGACTCCGGCGGCCCGCTCCTCACCGCCCCCGGCGTCGTGGGCGGGATCGTGTTCGGTGCCTCTCGTATCGACCCGGGGGTCGGGTATGCCATCTCCGCGGCCTCGGTGGCGGCGGAGATCCGCGACGGAACCGGCAGCACTGCTGCGGCTGACTCGGGCGCCTGCATCAACGACTGAGCGCAACCCGCTGGGCGCGAACGCGCAGGGACGCCAGCCTTCCCCACGGGCAGTGCGGCTGGATCGGGATGGTTTAATCGGGCGCACGCAACGAGGCCGAGCAATGGACGATCGGAACCGCGCCCTGCGGGCCGCCGCGGAGCTGGCGTACGCCTGGCTGGAAGACCTGCCGGCGCGCCATGTCGGCGCCAGCGCCGATGCCGCCGGCATCGGCGACGCGCTGGGTGGTCCGCTTCCCGCGGAAGGCGCCGATCCGGTCTCCGTGGTGGCGGAGCTGGCCGCCGCGGTCGAGCCCGGCCTCGTGGCGTCGGCGGGCCCACGGTACTTCGGGTTCGTGGTCGGCGGATCGCTGCCGGCCGCCGCGGCGGCCGACTGGCTGACGGCCACCTGGGCGCAGAACGCGGCCCTGTACGCGCTCTCGCCGGCCGCCGCCGCCGCGGAGGAGGCGGCCGGCGCCTGGATGCTCGAGCTCCTGGGGCTTCCCGCGAGCGCGAGCGTCGGCTTCCCCACCGGCGCGGGCCTCGGCAACCTCGTGGGCCTCGCGGCCGCGCGCCACGCCGTCCTGCAGCGGGAGGGCTGGGACGTGGAGGCGCGCGGCCTCTACGGGGCCCCGGAGCTGCGCGTGGTGATCGGCGACGAGGCGCACTCCACGCTCCTCACCGCGCTCCAGTACCTGGGGCTGGGCCGCGAGCGCGTGAGGCGCGTGCCCACCGACGGACAGGGCCGCATGCGGACCGATGCCCTGGCCACCGAGCTTGCCAACGACCCTCGTCCCACCATCGTCGCGGCCCAGGCGGGCAACGTGAACACCGGCGCCTTCGACCCGCTGGGCGAGATCGCCGACGTGGTGGCCGCCCAGCCCAACGCGTGGGTCCACGTGGACGGCGCCTTCGGGTTGTGGGCCGCCGCGAGCCCGCGGCTGCGCGACCTGGTGCACGGCGTGGAGCGCGCCGACTCGTGGGCCACCGACGCGCACAAGTGGCTCAACGTGGGCTACGACTGCGGGTTCGTGGCGGTCCGCGACGCCGATGCCCATCGTGCCGCCATGGCGGTGACGGCGCCCTACCTGATGATGACCGCCGGCGACCGCCACGGATCGGAGTACGTCCCCGACTCGTCGCGGCGCGCGCGGGGATTCGTGGTCTGGGCGGCGATTCGCTCCCTTGGCCGCAACGGGATCCGGGCCATGGTCGAGCGCTGCTGCGACCTCGCCGGCCTGATCGCGGAGCGCCTGGCCGCCGATCCGCGCGTCGAGATCCTCAACGACGTGGTGCTCAACCAGGTGCTCGTCGCGTTCCACCCGGTCGGCGAGCGCGATCCCGCGGAGGGCGACGCCCTGACGCGCACCGTCGTCACGCGGGTCCAGGCGGAGGGGACCGCCTGGATGGGCAGCACCGTCTGGCACGGGAGGACGGCGATGCGCATCAGCGTCAGCAACTGGTCGACGACGAAGGCAGATGCCGACCGCACGGTTGACGCCATCCTGGCCGCCATCGGTCCGAACCCCGGCTGAGGGTCTGGTGCCGTGTGGTGTAATCCGTACCCGTCACCGATGTCGCCCCGGAGGAGGCTTCCATGGCCGTCACGCGCCACCGGCTGAGCAGCGAGGAGATCCTGCGGCTCAACCGAGAGCACACGTTCTTCTCCTGGTCGGCCCAGGCGAAGATCGATCCCATCGTCATCGACCGCGCCGAGGGCATCTACTTCTGGGACCCGGACGGCAAGCGGTACATCGACTTCAACAGCCAGCTGATGAGCGTGAACATCGGCCACGGGGATCCCCGTATCGCCGATGCGATCGCCGAGCAGGCGCGCACGCTTGCCTTCGCCGCCCCGCAGTTCGCCACCGAGGTTCGCGGGCGCCTGGGGCAGCTCCTCAGCGAGCTGACACCCGGCGAGCTCAACACCTTCTTCTTCACCCTGGGCGGCGCGGAGGCCAACGAGAACGCGCTGCGCCTGGCGCGCCTGTACACCGGGCGCCAGAAGGTGATCGCGCGGCACCGGTCCTACCACGGCGCCACGGCGGGCGCCATCAGCGTCACCGGCGATCCCCGTCGCTGGGCGAACGAGCCGGGCAGCGTCCCGGGCGTCGTCCGCGTGCTCGATCCGTGGCGCTGGGGAAAGGGTGAGCCGGAGCCGGTCGACGAGCACCTCGCCTACCTGGAGGAGGTGATCGGGTACGAGGGGCCGCAGACGATCGCCGCCTTCATCCTGGAGACGGTGACCGGCACGAACGGGATCCTCATCCCGCCGGACGGCTACCTGCAGGGCGTCCGGGAGCTGTGCTCGAGGTACGGGATCGTGATGATCGCCGACGAGGTGATGGCCGGCTTCGGGCGCACCGGGCGCTGGTTCGCGGTCGACCACTGGGACGTCGTCCCGGACCTCATGACCATGGCCAAGGGCCTCACCAGCTCCTACCTGCCGCTGGGCGCCGTCGCCATCTCCCCGGAGATCGCCCACGCCTTCGACGACCGTGTCTACGCAGGCGGGCTCACCTACTCCGCCCATCCGCTGAGCTGCGCGGCGGCCATCGCCGCCATCGAGGTGCTGCGCGACGACGACCTGGTCGGCAACGCCGCGCGTCTCGATCCGGTGATGCGCTCCCTCCAGCACGAGCTGAAGGCAGCGCACCCCAGCGTGGGAAACGTGCGGAACATCGGCCTCTTCGGCATCGTGGAGCTGATCCGCAACCGCGCGACGCACGAGCCGCTCTCCGCGTTCAACACCACCGCGCCGGAGATGGCGGCGCTCGACGCCCGCCTGCGCGCGGACGGGCTCTACACCATGACCCACTGGAACGGCTTCTTCACCAACCCGCCGCTGAGCATCACCGAGGAGCAGCTGCGGGAGGGCTTCGCGATCATCGATCGCGCGCTGGAGGTGACCGACGCGGCGGTGGTCTGAGGGTGGCATGGGCCACCCAGCAGGAGGAGGTGTCCGCAGGAGCCGAAGGCAGAGAACCGCGACCTTGTGGGGGCTGATCGAGATCGGTCAATGAAGGACGCACCGGAGAAACGCCCATGACTGCCGCGACCTACGAGGAGACCGTCTATCCGGATCACCTGGCTCGGCTTCTACGGCGGAGCGACGGGCGCGATCGCGGGAGTGCTGATCGCCGACTACTGGCTCATCCGCCGGACCAGCCTCAAGCTCGCGGACCTGTACCGCAGCAACGGGCTGTACCGCTTCGCGAGCGGATGGAACTGGCGGGCCGTGGTGGCGCTGCTGGTCGGGATCGTCCTGGCCGTCGGCGGGGCGTACTCCACCGTCAACGCGGACGGCTCGCGAACGGGACCGTTCCCGCTCGACGGCCTGATCGGGTTCCTCAAGCCGCTGTACGACTACAGCTGGATCGTGGGACTCGTGGTCGCCTTCGTGGTGTACGCGATCCTGGCCATCCTGGCACCGATCCGGGAGGCTTCCGCAGCAGAGCCCGTGGCGGAGTCGGCCTACTGATCAGCCGATCGGACCGATGCCGGCGCAGTGCCCGTCCCCCGGTCACGAGGCCCCTCCTCCGCGGAGGGGCCTCGGCATGTCGGGCCGGCGCGGGGCACGGGCGCGACACCGTCCGCGTGCGACGACGCCGAGGACTCACCGGGCGCGGCTATCAGGCCTGTCGCGCCGGATCAGCACACCGGGTACTCAGACGGCGCCGCCGACGGCCCATCCGCGCCGGGTGAGCAGCGGGCAGAGTAGCCGCCGGCCCGCGAACCGGGTCGCTGCCGGCCGGGGAGCGGGCGGGTTCAGGGAGGCTCCGCGGGCGACGGAGGGCCGGCGGCCGAGGGGGTAACGCGGCGAACGAGGCGCGGCAGCAGGGGCGGGACGAGGAGCGTGGTGGCGACCGCCATGCCCACCACCACCGAGTACAGCGAGCCGGAGATCGCCCCCGCGCTGATCCCCAGGCCGGCCACCACGATCCCCACCTCTCCGCGCGGCACCATCCCCCAGCCGACCAGGACGCGCTCCGCGGGCGGAAGCGACCACGCTCCGCCCAGGGCACCGACGAACTTGGCCGCCACCGCCACCACGGTTACCGCCACGAGCAGCCCAAGGGTCGACAGCGACGCGAGACCGGCGAGATCGATCTGCGCCCCGATGCTGCCGAAGAAGAACGGCGTGAAGAACGCCGCGACCGGCGCCACCTCCTCCTCCAGCGCGTCCCGCTCCGCCGACTCGCCCACCACCATCCCGGCCAGGAAGGCGCCGATGATCGCCGCCAACCCGATCCAGGCGGCCAGTGCGGCCAGGCCCAGCATCAGGATCATCCCGGGCAGGAACGGCGTCTCGGCGAAGTGCGGGATCGTCAGCAGGGACCGATGGCGGCGCAGGATCCCGGTCCCGGCCAGCACCGTGACCCCGATGAAGACCGCGGCCATGACCAGCAGCAGGCCGATGCGGGTTGCACTGACCTCTCCGCTGGCGAGGCCCACCGCCACGGCCAGGATGAGCATGGCCAGCACGTCGTCGATGATGGCCGCCCCCAGGATCACGCGGCCCGGGCGGGTGCCAAGGGCCCCCAGCGCGCCGAGCGCCCGCGAGGTGATGCCCACCGAGGTGGCGGTCAGGGCCGCGCCCATGAAGACGCTCCCCGCCGCATCGAGCCCCAGCAGGCTGCCGATCCCGAACCCGGCGCCCAACGGGACCAGCACGCCGAGCGCACCCACCCCGGCCGCCGTGCCGCCGACCCGCAGCAGGTCGGCGAGCCGTGTCTCCACCCCGACCTGGAAGAGGAGGAGCACCACGCCGATCTCGGCGAAGAGGGTGGTCTCCGGGTTGACGGTGTACCAGCCGAGCACCGCGGGTCCCACCAGGACCCCTCCCAGGATCTCCCCCACCAGCGGCGGCTGGTGGAGGCGCTTGAACAGCTCGTCGCCCAGCTTGGCGGCGAGCAGCAGGACGAACAGCTGGGTGAGGATCTGGGCGAGGTGCTCCATCGGGCTACGGTGGAGGTAGCGCAGCCAGAGGTAGCCGCTCGAGACGAGGATGCTGGCGAAGGTCACCGGCACCGCGTAGCGGGCGAAGGTCATGAAGCCGATGGGGTGCCCCTCGCGGTCGGCCATGCTCGCCAGGATGACGTTGGCGGAGGCGCCGATGATCGTGGCGTTGCCGCCGAGGTCGGCGCCGGCCGCCAGCGACCACCACAGCGCCTGCGTCCCGTGGGGGGCGGAGAGATCGTGGATCACCGGCAGCATGGTGGCGGTGTAGGGAATGTTGTCCACGAGCCCCGAGACCGCCGCGGAGAGCCACAGCACGAACATGGAGGCCACGCCCAGGGAGCCGCCGGTCAGCGAGGCGAGCTCGCGGCTCACCGCGTCGATGGCCCCGATCTCGATCACCCCCGCGACGAGCATGAACAGGCCGATGAAGAAGAAGAGCGTGGGCCACTCGATCTCGCGCAGGACCTGGTGCGGGTCCTCCCGTGCGACGAGCATGAGGACCACGGCCCCCGCGAGGGCGATGGTCGCCGGCTCCAGGTGGAGCGCGCCGTGGAAGATGAACCCGAACAGGGTCAGCCCCAGGACGATGAGCGACCGGACGAGGAGGCCCCGGTCGCTGATGACGGCCTGCTCGTCACCGGCAAGCAGGCTGGCGCGCAGCCCGGGGTCCACGTCGAGCTGGGAGGCGAACATCCAGCGGGCGGCGATGAGGAAGCCGATGAGCACGATGACCGCGAGCGGCGCCATGTTCAGCGCGAACGTCGCGAAGTCGATCCCCGCCGAGGAGGCAATGAGGATGTTCGGCGGGTCGCCGATGAGGGTCGCCATGCCGCCCATGTTCGAGGCGAGGATCTCGCTGATGACGAACGGAACCGGGCTGAGCCCCAGGCGCCGGGCGAGGAAGAAGGTGACCGGGCCGATGAGGACCACGGTCGTCACGTTGTCGAGCAGGGCGGAGGCGACCGCGGTGATCACCGAGAGGAGGACGAGGAGGCGGTAGGGCTCGCCGCGGGCGATCCGGGCCGCCCGGATGCCAACCCAGCCGAAGATCCCGGTCTTCCGCATGATGGCGGCCAGGATCATCATCCCGGCGAGCAGGAAGATGACGTTGAAGTCGATCTCCGCGAAGGCCCGCTCCTGGCTCACGACCCCCAGGAGCACCATCGCCACGCCCCCGCCCATCGCGGCGGTGGTCTTGTGGATCCGCTCGGTGGCGATCAGGAGGAAGGTGACGACGAAGATCGTGAGGCCCACGCCCACCTCCGGCGTCACGCGGCGTCCTCCGACTCGAGGCGGAGCCGCCGGACGAGCGGCTGGGCGGTCGTCCCCTGCAGGAGCAGCGTGAGCAGCACGCAGCCGAAGACGATCCCCTGCAGCAGGTTGCGCTGCGGCAGGTCCGCGGGCAGCGACAGCGCGAGCGCCACGGAGACGGCGCCGCGCAGGCCGGACCACCCGATCACATGCAGCCAGCCGCGCGGCAGGCGCTTCGCCCAGCGGAGCGCGTTCGCGAGCCGGTAGGAGCCGCCCAGCAGCCCGTAGACGATGAGCGCCCGGACGACGATCAGGGTCGCGAGGGTCAGCACCGCGGCCCGCGCCGCGTCGAGCAGCTGCGGAATCCCGATCGAGAGGCCGATCAGCAGGAAGACCAGGGTGGTGGCCAGGAAGCCGATGAACTCCCAGACGATGTCGATGGCATCCTGCGCTCGCTGGCTCATTCCGAAGCGGCGGCCATAGCTGCCCAGCATGAGCCCGCACACCACGCTGGCGATGAGCCCCGACTCATGCAGCTGGGCTGCCAGCAGGTAGCTCCCGTAGGCCGCCACCAGCGACAGGGTCAGCTCGATGAGGTGATCCTGGGTCCCGGCCAGGACGCGCGAGATGAGGAAGCCCATCACCGCGCCGATGGCGGCCGAGGCGAGCGTCCCGAAGACGAGGCCGACGACCACGTCGCCCGCCGAGAAGCTGCCCCCGATCGCCTGCAGGGCGATGGCAAAGATCACGACGCCGGTGCCGTCGTTGAAGAGGCTCTCCGCCTCCACCAGGACGGTGAGGGGCCGCGGCACTCCCAGCGGCCCGACGACGGCCAGGATGGCCGCCGGGTCGGTGGCGGCAAGCATCGTGCCCACCAGGAAGGCCAGGCCGAAGTCGAGGCCGATGGCGAGGTTCAGGACGACCGCCACCAGGAGGGCGGTGATCAGCACGCCCGGCACCGCGAGGAGGATCACCGCGGGCAGCTTCGTCCAGAGGATGCCGATGTCGGTGCGGTAGGCGGCCTCGAAGACGAGGGCCGGCAGGAGGACCGCCAGCAGGACGTCCGGGTCGATGTGCACGTCCAGCGGCAGGCGCGACGCGGAGACCGCCACGCCGAGCACGACGAGCGCCACGCTGTACGGCACGATCGCGACCCGCCGCATGAGGACCGCGAGCAGGCTCGCCGCCGCCAGCAGCAGGACGAAGACCTCGACCGCACCCACGGTTCCGTTGAGGATCACGGTGACGCTCCCCGCAGACGACGAGAGACCACGCAGCGTGCGCAGTCTCCACCTTGACGCCAGATAGAGGCGGGCGGCGCGCCTGCCCGGATCGACCGCCGGGCCGGCCCAAGGATACCCGACGCACCCCCGGTATCATCCAGCGATGGAGGCACCGGGTGGACTGGCGCTCACCCTCCTCGCGTCGCTGACCGCCGCCCTGGTCCTGGGCGCCGTCGCCAACCGGCTGAGGCTCGCGCCCATCATCGGCTACGTGGCGGCCGGGCTCCTCGTGGGGCCGTTCACGCCCGGGTTCGTCGCGGATCGCGGCGAGGTTCTGGCGCTGGCCGACATCGGCGTCGCCCTCCTCATGTTCAGCATCGGTCTGCGCTTCCGGCTCGCCGAGCTCGCGTCGGTCGGGAGACTGGCGCTCATCGGTACGCCGCTGCAGGTCGCGGTCACGCTCGGCATCGGCCTGGGCGCGGCCCTCCTTCTCGGCGCCGACCCCGTCGGCGCGGCCTTCATCGGCGGCGTCGCCTCGATCTCGTCGAGCGTGGTGCTCGTGAAGATCGCCGGCGAGGAGGCACTGCAGGCGAGCCTCGCCGGACGGATCGCCCTGGGATGGTCGGTCGCGCAGGACCTGATCACCGTGGTGCTGGTCGTCATCCTCGCCTCGCTTTCGGGGGACGCGCGCTCGCTCGCGGAGGCGGCGACCTCCGTGGCCCTCGCCGTGGGCTTCGTGGCCGTCACGCTCCTCGTCGGGTCGCGCGTGCTTCCGCGCGTCCTGGCCTGGGTCGCCCGGCTCGGATCGCGCGAGCTGTTCATCGTCGCCGTGGCGGTCGTCGCCATCGGTACCTCCTTCCTCGCCGGGCTGGTCGGGGTCTCGGTCGCGCTGGGCGCGTTCCTTGCCGGCCTGGCGCTCGCCGAGTCCGACCTCGCCGCTTCCGTCCTGGGCGAGGTCGTCCCCCTGCGCGAGCTCTTCGCAACCCTCTTCTTCGTCTCCGTGGGCCTGCTCCTCCAGCCCTCGGCCGTGGTGGAGGGCTGGCTGGCCGTGGCGGCGCTCCTCGTGCTCATCACCGTCGGCAAGGCACGTGCCCATCGCCGGCGATCGCGCTTCTTGGCGGGCAACGGCCGGCTCCCGCCTTCCGGGCGGGGGGCCTCCTCGCCCAGAGCGGCGAGTTCAGCTTCGTGATCGCCACCCTGGGACTGCAGAGCGGGGCGCTCCGGGCGGACACCTTCTCCCAGGCGATGGGCGCGGTGGTGCTCAGCATCCTGCTGGCCGGACCGATGGCGGCCGTCTCCACCGCGCTCGGCGAGCGGTTGGACCGTCGCCGTCCGCCGCCGCGCCCCCCGCTCTCCGGCGAGGAGGGCGGGCCGCGACGCCATGCGCTGATCCTCGGCTACGGACGCGTCGGTCGCACCGTCGCACGCATCCTGGAGGCCCGCGGCTTCCCGTTCGTGGCGGTCGATGCGGACTATCCCCTCGTCCGCGACGCCGCGCGCGACGGGGTGCCGGTCATCTACGGCGAGGCGGGGTCGCCGGCGGTCCTGGACGAGGCCGGGATCGCCGAGGCGAGGATCCTGGTGGTCGCGCTGCCCGATGCCCTCGCCACCCGCCAGGCGGTCGCGCACGCCCGCCTGCGCAACCCGCGGATCCAGATCGTCGCACGGGCGCACTCCGAGACGGACGAGCTCGCGCTGCGACGGATGGGCGTGGAGCGGGTGGTCCTGGCCGAGCGCCAGCTCGGCAACGAGCTCGTCCGCCACGCGCTGCACCGCTACGGGATCAGCGAACGGGAGGTCGACGCCATCCTCCGTCGCGACGATTGAGCGGCCCGGATCAGCGCTGGGGCCAGGCCTCACCGATCCGGTCGGCCAGCTCCGCGAGGCTGGCGACGACGAGGGCGGGCTTCATGCCGGGCTGCAGCCGCTGGATGATCCCCCACGGACCGCGGCGGATCCAGATCGCGCGCATGCCCGCGGCGATGGACGGCCCCACGTCGTTGTCGAGGCGGTCGCCCACGTAGGCGACCTGCCCCGGCGGCGGGTCTCCCATGAGCGCCAGGGCCCGCGCGAAGAAGGCCGGATCCGGCTTCGCGACGCCCATCTCGTCCGACATGGCCATGACCTCGGGGTCGATCCCCAGCGCCCGGAGCTCGGCGCTGCGGCTCACCGGCTGGTTGGCGAGCACGGCGACCCGGTAGCCCTCGTCCGCGAGCGCACGGACGGCGGGGAGCGCATCTGGGTAGAGGTCGTCCTCGCGGAAGCCGCCGTAGGTCGCCGTCACCGCAGGGTAGCGATCGCGCCAGTCCGGGAAGCCCAGGAGCTCGAACACGTCGCGGTGTTCGCCGGTCCGGTCGACCACCGCACCCAGCGCGGCCATGAAGGTGAGGCGAGGTACGCCGAGCTCATCGGCCCAGACCGACCAGATTCGCGTCTCGTCGATCAGCGTCTCGCCCACGTCGAGAACGACCCAGCGCTCTTCCACGACCCGGGTAGCCTACCGCCATGGTCGCGGGTCTGCCCGCGCCCGTCGCCGTTCACTGCAGGTGGTCGACCGTAATCTCGCCCGCAGCATCCGGCGCGTCGACCACCAGCCGCAAGGGCAGCGCCGGCAGGCGGTCCCGGTCGATGACGATGAGGAAGGTCTGGGGCACCGCGTCCGAGGTGCAGGCACCCACCAGGCCGCGCGACAGCCGGACGTTGACCGTGTCCGACTCGATCGAGAGGCCCGCCAGGAAGAGCGGACAGCTGCCGCTGCCGTAGGTCGTCACCCGCACGAGGGCCTGATCGGGAGCCAGGTCCAGCGCTCCGGGCGCACCATAGTCGCGCCAGGCTGAGGCGGCCGCGGTCCGTGAGGCGAAGACCTGCCCTTCAGGCGTGCCCGGCCAGGTGTCGGGTCGCGGGTTCACGTGGGTTGCGGCCGCCAGCCGCCAGCCATCCCCGGCAGTCACCGGACGCAGGCCCAGCGCGCCGCTGACAAACCACCCGGCAGCAACCAGCGCGAGGAGGACGGCGGCGATGGCCGCCAGCCGGACCGCCAATCTCGCCGCCCGCCCTCGGGCGGCCCCGGTCATGGGTCCACTCATCTCCCCGTGAGCCCTCCCCCGGAAGTTGGGGGTGACTGTACTCGCTCGGCGCGTGGTTCACCCACCCGGCGGGTGGACCACGACGGAACGGGTTCGACGGCGCCTCTCCGGGCGAATTCACCCGCCGGACGGGTGGGGACGGCCACGAGGCGAGGTTTCGGGTCGGCGCCCACCCATGAAGTGGGCAGGCGGGCCCTGAAGCCCCCTCCCGGGGCTGTTCCGGCACCGCCCACCCCCCGGATGGGTAACCGATGCCGGACGTCGTGAGGTGCTCCCCCTCCGGCGCTCCCCCTCCGGCGCTCCCCACGCTCGACGCCCGCGGCAGGGACGGCTGCCCGGGGTCGTGGACGGGTGGCCCCCGGGCACTCCCTCGCGCAGGCGCCGGCCGCCCTGGCCGGCAGGGACGGCCTCCCCTACGCCTCCTTGACGCCCGCGACCAGGGCCTGGACCGATGCCTTCGCGTCGCCGAACAGCATGGCCGTCTGCGGCTCCGAGTAGAGCGGATTCGGAATGCCCGCGAACCCCGAGGCCATGGACCGCTTCAGGACCACGACGTTCTGCGCCTTGTCGACGTTGAGGATGGGCATGCCGTAGATCGGCGAGCCCTGGTCCGTCCGCGCCGAGGGGTTCGTCACGTCGTTGGCACCGATGACCAGCGCGACATCGGCGTCCGCGAACTCGTCGTTGATCTCGTCCATCTCCTTGAGGCGGTCGTAGGGCACGTTCGCCTCGGCGAGGAGCACGTTCATGTGCCCCGGCATGCGGCCGGCGACGGGATGAATGGCGAACTCGACGTCGACCCCCTTGGCCAGGAGCAGGTCCATCAGCTCGCGCACCGGCTGCTGCGCCTGGGCAACCGCCATCCCGTAGCCCGGCACCACGATCACCTTCTTCCCGTACGCCATGAGGACCGCGGCGTCCTCCGCGCTGATCTCGCGGACGGTCTGCTCCCCCTCCGCCCCGGCGCTGGTGACGCCCCCGCCGGTGCCGAACGCGCCGAAGAGGACGTTCATCAGTGAGCGATTCATCGCCCTCGTCATGAGCTGGGTCAGGATCGCGCCCGAGGCACCGACCAGCGTTCCGGCGATGAGCAGGGCGTAGTTGCCGATGACGAAGCCCGTGGCGCCCACGGCGATGCCGGTGTAGCTGTTGAGGAGGCTGATGACGACCGGCATGTCCGCGCCGCCGATGGGCATCACGATCAGGACGCCCGCGGCGAGGGCGACGGCCAGGTAGACGAGGAAGAGGGCGACGTTATTGGTCACCACCGCGAGGAGGATGGCCATCACGAGCAGCCCGCCCAGGACGATGGTGGCCACGACGTTCTGCCCGGGGATGGTGACGGGCCGGGCCGGGATGTTCCCCTGCAGCTTGCCGAAGGCGATGATGGAGCCGGTGAGGCTCACCGAGCCGATCACCGCGCCGAGCAGGGTGGCGATCATGGGGACCACCGGCAGCAGGTCGCCCGAGGGCCGGCCGTTCACCGCGGAGAGGAACTCGGAGGCGGCCACCACCGCGGCCGCGCCACCGCCGGCGCCGTTGAAGATGGCGACCATCTGGGGCATGGCGGTCATGGGCACGCGGCGCGCGCTGATCACGCCGATCACCGCGCCGATCCCGCCGGCCACCAGGATGATCCACCAGTGCTGGAGCATCCCGTCGGTGGTGAACAGGGTCCACGCCACGACGAGCGTCATGCCGGCCGCCCCGAGCAGGTTCCCCGTCCGTGCCGTCTTCGGCGAGGCGAGGAACTTGAGGGCGAAGATGAAGGTGACCGATGCGACCAGGTAGATCAGGTACTGGAAGATGGTGAGCGTGTCCATCAGCGCTCACCCGGCCGCTTGCGGAACATCTCGAGCATCCGGTCGGTGACGACGAACCCGCCGACCACGTTCACGGTCCCCAGGAAGACACCGAGGAGGGCGAGGATGATCCGCAGCGGGTCGTCCGCCGTGGCAGCCACCAGCATGGCCCCCACCACGATCACGCCGTGGACCGCGTTCGCGCCGGACATCAGCGGGGTGTGGAGCATGGTGGGGACCTTGCTCACCACCTCGTAGCCGATGAACGCGGCGAGCACGAGGATGAAGGCCGCGTCGAGGAGCGCCTTGGGATCGAGCGCCTCGCTCATTGCGCGGCCCCCTTCTTCTCGGCCGCCGGCTGCTCCGCGGCGGGCGCAGACTGCTCCCCGGCAGCCACCGGCTCCTCCGCGGCGGTCGCGGACTGCGGCACCGGCGCCGGGTCGATCCCGAGCGCCCTGGCGGTTGCTTCGTGCACCACCTTGCCTCCGTGGGTGATGGTGGCGCCGCGGGTGATCTCGTCGGAGAAGTCCAGGACGAGCTCCCCGCCGCGCACCAGGTGCTTGATGAGCGTCTGGATGTTCTTGCTGAGCATCTGCGTCGCGCTGCCCGGCATGGTCGCCGGCAGGTTCGTAAAGCCGATGATCCGGACCCCGTTGTCGGTCACGATCTCCTTGTCGGCCTGCGTCAGCTCGCAGTTGCCGCCGGCCTCCGCGGCCATGTCGATGATGACGCTGCCGGCCCGCATGGTCGCGACCATCTCCTTCGTGATGAGGCGCGGGGCGGGCCGGCCCGGGATGAGGGCCGTGGTGATGACGGCATCGGCCTCGCCGACGCGCGAGGCGATGAGCTCCGCCTGGCGGCGCTTGTAGTCCTCGCTCATCTCGCCCGCATAGCCGCCGGCGGTCTGCGCGTTCGCCTTCTCCTCCTCGGTCATCTCGACCTCGAGGTAGGTGCCGCCCAGGCTCTGGACCTGCTCCTTGACGACCGGCCGCACGTCGGTGGCCTCCACGACGGCGCCCAGCCGCTTGGCGGTGCCGATGGCCATCAGGCCGGCCACGCCCGCGCCGAAGACGAGGACCCGGGCCGGGCGGACGGTGCCCGCGGCAGTGGTGAGCAGCGGCATGAACTTCGGCAGACGCTCCGCGGCGAGAATCACGGCCTTGTAGCCGCCGACCGTGCTCTGGCTCGACAGCGAGTCCATGCTCTGCGCGCGCGTGATGCGCGGAATGGCGTCCATGCTGATGGCGGTGACGCCCTGCGCGGCGAGCGCCTCCGCGAGCTTGGGATGCGAGAGGGTGCCGAGGGTTCCGACCAGGGTGGTCCCCGATCGCAGCTGCTTCACCTCCGCCTCCGACGGCTTCCCGGCGCGGAGGATCAGCTCGCCTTCCCGGTACAGGGTCGCGGCGTCGGGGGCGATGGTGGCGCCGGCGTCACGGTACGCCTGGTCTGAAATGAAGGACGCCGTGCCGGCGCCCGCCTGGACGATCACCTGGTTGCCATCGGCGATGATCTGGCCGACCGCCTGCGGCGTGAGGGCGACGCGCGTCTCTCCCTCCGCCGTCTCGCGTGGGACAGCGATCTTCATCAACGGGTCCGTTTCTGCGTTCGTGGCATGGGCGAGCCGTCACGCGTGCACGCTGAACGGCCCGGGATTCGAAGTGTACCAAAACAGCACGTCCCGCCCGCGCGGACGCGAGGGAGCGTCCGGGGGCCACCCGTCCATGACCGCGGGCAGGTTCCTGGCCGCGGTCTTCAAGCGCGGGGAGCGTCCCCACGCAGCTCCCCGGTCAGGTGCTACCCACTCCGGTCAGGTGGTCCACCCGGTCGCGTAGTACCCATCGAGTGGGTGAGCGGTGCCGGAGGCGACCGCACGGCCGGCGCGTCAGGAGCCGCTGATCCGTGCCATGGGTGAGCGCGGACCTGAACCGGCGTTTCGTGGCCGTCCCCACCCACCCCATGGGCAGGCGTGGCGCAGAGCCCCCCCGGTTAGCGGTTCCCGCACCGCTCACCCACCCCGTGGGCAGGTCGGCGGAGAGCCCGGCGCCCAGACTGCCTCAGCCGGCGTATTCGGCGGGGTGGTCGCTTGCGGTCGATCTCCAGCGTCCGCTCCCAGGTGTCCAGCAGCTCACCCACGCTCACGCCGTTCTCGTCGGCCGCGGCCTTCAGGTCCTCGTAGCGGATGTTGTGCTCCCCCATGTCGAGGTGAGCCTTCATGCAGCCACAGGTCAGGCACATCGCGTCACTCGTCCTTTCGGTGATCGTACGGTTCCCGCCGTCGCGGGTCCCTGCGCCCGGGAGCAGGTGGACGTCGTCGATGGTACGGCTCATCGCACGGGTTGTCGCCGCAGCCGGGCGGGGGCGGCGGCCGGGCGGGGGACGGTCCGGGGCCGGACGCCGGAGAGGCGGGAGGTCGCATCGTGTGGGGCCGCTTGGCAGGGTCGGGCGCCATCGGTCTGGACTACCCTTGCCGACCGTGAGTCTCGTCGTCGACAACCTCGTCAAGACCTTCGGGACGGTCCGCGCCCTGGACGGCATCAGCTTCACCGTGGAGCCCGGTCGCATCTTCGGGCTGCTCGGCGCGAACGGCGCCGGCAAGACCACCAGCATGCGGATCGTCCTCGACATCCTGCGGGCGGACTCCGGCAGCGTCACCTGGCAGGGCGTGCGCAACTCCGCGCTGCCGCGCCGCACGTGGGGCTACCTCCCCGAGGAGCGCGGCCTCTACCCGCGAATGAAGGTGATGGACATCCTCCGCTACTTCGCGGCCCTCTACGGGGTGCCGGAGGCGAAGGCGACCGCGGAGGTCACCGAGTGGCTGGCGCGCTTCCGCGTCCCGGACTACGCGAACCGCAAGGTCGAGGAGCTGTCCAAGGGGAACCAGCAGAAGATCCAGTTCATCGCCGCGATCATCCACGACCCGGACATCCTGATCATGGACGAGCCGTTCTCGGGACTCGACCCGGTGAACGCCGGGCTCCTCAAGGAGGCGTTCCTGGCGATGCGCGACCGCGGGAAGACGCTCATCTTCAGCACGCACCAGATGGAGCAGGTGGAGGAGCTCTGCGAGGCAATCGCGATCATGGATCACGGGCGCCTGGTGGAGGCCGGCAACCTGCGTGACGTCAAGCGCCGCATGGGGCGCCGGGTCGTCCGCCTGGCGGTGGACGGCGCCGATGGCGACGGGGCCGATGGCGCCGCCTGGGTCGACGACCTGCCCGGGGTCCGCGTCACGCGGCGTGGCGAGGACTACCTGGAGATGCACGTGGCGGGCGAGACGGACCCCGAGTCGATCCTGGCCGCGGCGATCCAGCGCGGCGACCACGTGACGCGCTTCGAGATCGCCGATCCCTCGCTGGAGGAGATCTTCATCGAGCGGGTGGGGCGCGCCGACATCGACGAGGAGCGCCACCTGGCCGAGGCCGCCGGCTCCCCGGAGACGAAGCCATGAACCCGTTCCTGAGTTCGTTCCTGAACCGCCTGCCGCTCGCCGGCGGCCTCTTCCCCAACGCGTACTACGTGGCCCGCCGGGAGTACACGATCCGCGCGCGGAACCGCTCCTTCGCGATCCTCACCATCGCCCTGGCCCTGGTGGGGCTGGCCCTCGCCCTCCTGCCCCTGGGGATCTCGCTCATCGGTGGGGAGAAGCCGGTCAGGGTCGCCGTCTACAGCACCGCCGAGAACCTCCCGGTCGCTCCGGCGAGCACCCTCCAGGCGATCCTCAACGCGAGCACGAGCAGCACGTCGGGAACCGATGCAGGCTCCTCCGCCGGCACGGGCAGCGGCGAGACCACCCAGCGCTACACGGTGAACGAGGTGAGCGATCCGGCGCCCGCCCGGCAGGAGGTCCAGGCCGACGAGCTGAACGGCCTCCTCACCCTGTCGCGCGGATCGGACGGTGACCTGCAGTTCGACTACTTCACGAAGGATTCGGCCACGAGCCCCACGCTGCAGCTCGTGCAGCAGGCGGCCAGTCGCATCGCCATCTCCGACCGGCTGGCGCGCGCCGGCGTCTCGCAGGCGGACAGCGCGCGGATCTTCGCGCCGACAGCGTTCGCCACGACCCCCGCGGACCCGAACGCGGCGCGGCAGAGCGAGGAGGACTATCTGCCCTCCTACATCCTCGCCTACGTCTTCGTGATCCTCGCCTTCATGGCCATCCAGCTGTACGGCAACTGGGTCGCCGCCAGCGTGGCGGAGGAGAAGAGCTCTCGGGTGATGGAGCTGCTGATCACCGCGGCCACGCCGCGCCAGCTGCTCTTCGGCAAGGTGCTGGGGACCGGCGCGGCCGGCCTGACCCAGTACGGCGCCGTGGTCGCTGCCGCCCTCGTGGGCTTCGTGGCGCAGGGTGCCCTGGGAAGCCGGCTCCTCGACGACCCTTCGGCGGCAGCCTCCATCCCGGGGCTCACCCCGCTCCTCGTCATCGGTTTCGGGGTCTACTTCATCCTGGGCTTCATCCTCTACGCGGTCCTCTACGCCGCGGCCGGCTCCATGGCCAGCCGGCAGGAGGACGTTCAGCAGATTGCCGTCCCGCTCACCTTCATCGGCATCGGCGGCTACCTGCTCAGCTTCATTGCCCTCCCGCTCATCGAGGCGCCGTGGGTCCAGGTCGCTTCCTGGATCCCGTTCGTCTCGTCGTTCCTCTTCCCGGCCCGGATGGCGCTTTCGCCGCCGGCGCCGTGGGAGTACGTGCTGAGCATCGGCCTGCTGGTGGTCGCGATCTTCGGCTCGCTGTGGGTCGCGGCGCGGATCTACGCCGCCGGCGTCCTCCTCTACGGCCAGCGGCCCACGCTGCGCGCGATCGTCCGCGCCACCATCCAGGCGCGCTGAGCCTGCGGGCGGACCGATGCCGGCCGATTCGCTGACCATCGCGGACCGGCGCCTGGAGATCGTCACCGGCGACATCACCGACGAGGCGGTGGACGCGATCGTCAACGCCGCGAACAGCGGGCTGCGCGGGGGCGGCGGGGTGGACGGGGCGATCCATCGAGCGGCCGGCCCCGGGCTCCTGGACGAGCTGCGCCGCCGCTACCCCGACGGGACGCCCACCGGGACCGCGGTGGAGACGGCCGCACATCGGCTCCTCGCGCGCTGGATCCTCCATGCCGTCGGCCCGGTCTGGCGCGGCGGCGGGTCGGGCGAGCCCGAGCTGCTGGCAGCGACCTACCGCTCGTCGCTGGAGCTGTGCGATCGGCTTGGCGCGCGGAGCGTGGCCTTCCCCGCCATCAGCATGGGGATCTACGGCTACCCCGGTCCCGAAGGCGCCCGGGTGGCGCTGCAGACCGTGGGGGCCCACCTGCGCGGCCAGACGACCCTGGAGCTCGCCCGCTTCGTCCTCTACAGCGACGACACCTACCGCCTCTTCGCCCCCGCCCTGCGCGAGCTCATCCGAGGCTGACACCGACCGCCGCGAGGGGTCGTGCACGCGCGGTGTCTGAGGAGTGGCGAGACGGAGGACCCTACCCGTCAGGCCCCGGCCCCACCGGTCGCGGAGGTGCGCATCCCGCGCCCAGGGGTCCGGGGCCGCAGCGCGAAGCGGCCGTCGGTCGGTCCCAGCTCGGCCACCACCGCCTCGTCGCCGGTGACCAGCGCGCCCAGGTACTCGCCGATCACCGGCCCGTGCTTGAAGGCGTGTCCCGAGCCCCCGCCCGCCACCCAGACGTTCTCCCAGCGCGGGTCCCGATCGATGACGAAGTGGGTATCGAGGGTGGTCGCGTACTGGCAGACCCGCCCTTCGACCACCGGCTGCTGAGCGAGGGCCGGGAAGCGCCGCCGGAGCAGCTCCCTGGCGGCGGCCACCCGCTCGTCGGTCAGCCGCCGCTCCTCGTGGTCGGGGTCCAGCACCGGTCCCGGCCAGTCGGGCGCGACCTTGAATCCACGTCCCTCGATCGAGGGCAGACCGTAGAACGCGGCGTCGTAATCGGCCCAGGTGGGACAGGCGCCCGCGTCGAAGCGACCGTCCCCCGGTGGCGTGGCGAAGAGCACGATCTCCTGGCGGGTCACCGCCAGCTGGCCCTCCAGCGCCGGGGCGAAGCGCGGCAGCCAGGGGCCCGCGGCGAGGACGAACGCATCCGCCTCCAGGATCTCGCCGCCATCGGTCCGGAGCCGATGGAGGCGCCCTCCGTCGCCGTCCCCCGCCTGCGGAGCCAGGACCCGCGCCCGCCGGAACGTGCCGCCGTCCCGAAGGACGAGCTCGCCGAGCGCCGCCACCGCGCGGCGGGCCATGAGCACCGCGCCCTCCGGCTCCCACAGCGCCCACGCAAGGCCGTCCGGCGCCATCCCCGGCCAGCGGGCCACGAGCTCCCCCACCTCCAGGCGCTCCACGGGGATCCCCAGGCGGACCAGTGTGGCGAGCGACTCGGCCTCGAACCCGTCCTCCGCGTGGGCGAACCAGGCCACGCCGGTCTCGACCACCAGCCGCTCGTGGGCCACAGCCTCCAGCTCCCGCCACCCGAGCAGCGCACGGCGCTGCCAGCGGGGGTACAGCCCGTCCGACCCGTGCGCGGAGCGGCTGACGCGGGTCTCGCCGCCGGAGCTGGCGAGGGAGGACCCGGCAGGATACTGGTCGGCCAGAACGACCTCCCAGCCGCGCCGCCGCAGCCACAGGGCGGTCCAGGCACCCATCACCCCCGACCCCACCACCACGACGCGACCGGCGCTGCTCATCGCCCCGATGGTAGCCCGCAGGTGCTTCATGGAGCCACCGCATCGGCGCACCCACGGTGTGGGTGAACGGTGGCCCGGGAGCCCGGCTGCTCCCGCCGGCCCGCCGGATGCCCATCCCATGGGTGAGCGATGGGCTGAGGCGCCGCCTCGTTCGCGCCCCGACCCGCCGGGTGCATCATTCGACCGTGGACGGTCCGGCGTCGGCTGCTCCCTCTTTGCTCACCCACCCGGTGCATGGGCGCTGCGCATCAACCGGGGGCCGGGAGGCACGGGCGGCGCCGCCCGCTGCGATACCCTACCGCTCGATGGACCCCGAGGCGCCCACGCAAGGCACGAGCGACAGGCCCGCCGTCGCAGCTGACGCCGGCTCGGCGCCCCGCGTCGGGGGTGAGGCCGCGATCCGCACGGAACGGCTATCGAAGAGCTATGGATCGCTGCGCGCCCTGACCGACCTGACCCTCGAGGTCCGTCCCGGGGAGATCTTCGGCTTCCTGGGGCCGAACGGCGCCGGGAAGTCCACGATGATCCGGACCCTCCTGGGCTATCTGCACGCGACGTCCGGCAGCGCCAGCGTCCTGGGCCTCGACGTCTCCCGGCAGAGCGTGGAGATCCGGCGCCGCACCGGCTACCTGCCCGGCGGCATCGCGCTGTACGGCTCGATGACGGGGAGGGACCAGCTCTCCTACCTCGCGGAGCTCCAGGAGCGCCCGGCGGTCCGGCGCGACGAGCTGTGCGAGCGGCTCAACCTGTCGCCGGGCGACCTGCGCCGGAGGGTCCGCGACTACTCGCGCGGGATGCGGCAGAAGCTCGGGGTGGTCCAGGCACTCCAGCACGATCCCGAGCTGGCGATCCTCGACGAGCCCACCGAGGGACTGGATCCGCTGGTGCAGCACGCGTTCTACGGGATCCTCGACGACCTGCGCGCGGCGGGCCGGACCGTCTTCTTCAGCTCGCACGTCCTCCCCGAGGTGGAGCGCGTCTGCGACCGGGTGGCGATCATCCGGGCCGGTGAGCTGATGACGCTCCAGACCGTCGACGAGCTGCTCGCCCGTCGGCGCCGTCGCATCACCCTTCGCTGGCGCGGCCATGCGCCGGACCTCTCCTTCATCCCCGGGCTGGCCGACCTGCAGATCAGGGGAGACCGCGCGACGGCCACCCTGCAGGGCGAGGTCGGCCCGTTCGTGCGCGCGGTCGCCTCTCCGAGCCTGGAGGACCTCACCATCGAACCGGCCAGCCTCGAGGAGGCGTTCCTGGAGTTCTACGCCGATGGCGACGGACGGGAGCCGCGGGCGTGAACGGCACGCTGCTGCTGCGCACCTGGCGCTTCGCCTGGCTCAGGATCGTCATCGTGGCCGCCGTCACCTTCGCGTGGGGCTGGCTGATCCTCTTCTTCTACAGCCGGTTCAGCGATGCGATCCGGCAACTGGTGAGCTCGAATCCCCTGTTCGAGCAGTTCGCCAACTTCGGGACCGGAAACCTCTTCACCGTCCCGGGCGCCATCACCCTGGGGACCCAGCATCCGTTCGTCATCGCCCTGATCGGCATCTTCGCCGTTGGCGCTGCCGCGCTGTCGATCGCCGGGGAGCGGCAGGCGGGAACGCTCGAGGTGATCCTGGCACGGCCCATCGCCCGGCGCACGTACCTCGTCACCCAGGCCGTGTCCGTCCTCGTCGTGGCCGGGATCCTCGTGGCACTGCTCCTGGGCGGCATGCTGCTCGGCGTCGCGACACAGGGCCTCGGGGACCTCGTGGACCCCGCGCAGATCCCGCTCGTCTGGGTGAACGGCTTCCTCCTCTGGGCGGCCTTCGCGGCGTTCTCGCTGGCAGCCTCGGCGAGCTTCGACCGGTCCGGCCCCGCCATCGGCCTGTCGCTCGCGTACCTGCTGGCGAACTACTTCCTCATCATCCTGGGCTCGTTCTGGTCAGAGGCGGAATGGACCCAGAGCTACTCGCTCTTCGACCACTTCCAGCCGTCGGAGATCCTGGCCGGGCACGCCGACCCGTTCGACTTCGCGCTGCTGGCGGTGCTGGCGCTCGTGCCGCTGACCTATGCCCTCTGGATCTTCCCGAGGCGCGACCTGGCGGCGCCGGCCTAGCCTTCGGGCACCTCGGTCGCCAGCGCGTAGGCGATGGCCTCCTCGGTGCCGAGGCGGCCGCCCTCGACCCAGGCCCCGGCGGTCTCCGGCTTGTCGCGCAGGTACACCGGGTCGTACCCGGCGAGGATCCGGTTGGAGGGGTTGAGCCCCGTCCCCGAGGTGTGCTCGAGCTCCGCGACGGCACCCGAGATGCGCGCAGCCCGCTCCTCGTCGCCGAGCTTCAGGGCCAGGGCGGCGAACGCATCGAGGACCAGGACGTACCCGGAAACGTCCCGCGCATCCGCGAAGATCTGCAGCGCCTCTCCAAGGCGTCGTCGCGCGACGGCCAGCCGGTCCTCGCGAACGTCGATGAGGCCGAGGTCGTAGTCCGCCCAGCCGAGCATGAACCGGTCGCCGAGCTCCCGGAAGATGGCCTCCGCCAGCTCGCCGTGCTGCCGCGCGGTTTCGAAGTCCTCGTCCCGCCAGCCGATCGTCAGGTACGCCCACTCCGCCTTGGCCTCCCCGGCCCGGTCGCCCAGCTCGGCGTACAGCCGTTTCGCCTCCTCGATGGCGCGATAGGCATCCTGCATGTTCTTCGTGCGGTCCAGCTCGATCGAGAAGCCGACGGGGAAGGAGAGGTTGTACCAGGCCTCCGCCAGGGCCGCGCGGTCCCCGATCTGCTCACGGAGCTCGAGGCAGGCACGGTACGCCTCCGTGCAGCGCTCGAAGTCGCCCATCCACCAGTAGAGGCCGCCGAGCGCCTCGAGCGCGTTCGCACGCAGGGTCGCGTCCACGCCGTCGGAGGGCAGCCCCAGCGCGCGTCGCGTCCGCTCTGCGCCCTCCACGAGGTAGCCGCGCATCTGCGCGAAGCGCCACATGGCTGCCGTGAGCCGGAGCGCCAGCTCCGCATCGGCGGTGTCGATGGCCCAGTCGGCGGCCGCGCGCAGGTTGTCGCGGTCCGCCTCGAGCCAGTCGAGCCAGCGGCGCTTGTCATCGCCCAGCAGGGCGGGGGCGGCCTGCACCGCGAGATCGGTGAAGTGCCGGGCGTGGCTGCGGCGGAGCTCCTCCGCGCGGCCGCTCTCCTCGAGCCGCTCCAGGGCGTACTCGCGGATGGTGCCGAGCATCACAAAGCGCGGTTCGCCGTCGGGATCGGCGACCTGGCGCACGAGGCTCTTGTTGATGAGGCTGGTCAGCCCCTCGAGCAGGTCGATCCCGGGGTCCTCCCCGGAACAGACGGACTCGATCGCGTCCAGGCGGGCTCCACCGGAGAAGACCGAGAGGCGGCGGAAGAGGGCCCGCTCCCCCTCGTCGAGCAGGTCGTAGCTCCAGTCGATGGCGCCTCGCAGCGTCTGCTGGCGCTCCGGGCGGTCACGGCCGCCACCGGAGAGCAGGTTCAGCCGGTGCCCGAGGCGGGTCAGCATGGCCTGCGGTGTGAGCACGTTGATCCGCGCCGCGGCAAGCTCGATGGCGAGCGGCAGGCCGTCCAGGCGCGCGCTGATCTCCGCCACTGCGGGCGCGTTTTCGTTCGTGACGGTGAAGCTCGGCTTGACCGCCACGGCGCGCTCGATGAAGAGCGCCACCGCCTCGTACTGGCCGAGCGACTCGGGGCTCGCCGGGCCGCCGAGATCCGGGACGGCCAGCGGCGGGACCGGATACTCCCGCTCCCCGTAGACGCCCAGCGCGCTGCGGCTGGTGGACAGGACCGCAAGCCCGGGAGCGGCACCCAGCAGCTCCGAGACCCGCGGAGCCGCATCGGTCACCTGCTCGAAGTTGTCGAGGATGAGGAGCATGCGGCGCCGGCGGACGTGCTCCGTCAGGGCGTCCATGGGCGAAAGGCCGCCGCGGTCCGCGAGCCCCAGCTCCTGGGCGATCGTGGCCGGCACGAGATCCGGGTCGCGCAGGAGCGAGAGGGAGACGAAGAAGACACCATCGGGATAGCGGTCGGCGATGCGGGCACCCACCTGGAGCGAGAGGCGGGTCTTGCCCGTGCCGCCCGGGCCGGTGAGCGTCAGGAGCCGCGTGCCGGCCAGCAGCTCGACCACCTCGGCCAGCTCCCGCTCCCGGCCGAGGAAGCTGGAGAGCTGGGTCGGCAGGTTGTTCGGCGTGGCATCGAGGGTCTTGAGCGGCGGGAAGTCCGCGGGCATTCCGTCGATCACCAGCTGGTGGATCCGCTCGGGGCGCGTGAGGTCCCGCAGCCGCCGCTCGCCCAGGTCCCGGAGCGAGACGCCGTCGGGCAGGGAGTGTTCGCTGAGGATCCGCGTGGCATCCGAGAGGAGCACCTGCCCCCCGTGACCGGCCGCCGCGATCCGCGCTGCGCGGTGGACGTCCAGGCCGACGTAGTTGTCCGCGCTGTCGCCCGCCAGGGAGGCCTCGCCGGTGTGGAGCCCGATCCGCACGCGGACCTCGGCCTCCGCCGGCCAGGGGACGGCGGCGAGGTCGCGCTGGGCCTCGATCGCGGCGGCGACGGCCGCCGGGGCGCTGGTGAAGGCGACGAAGAACGAGTCCCCCTCCGTGCCGACCTCGTGCCCGCCATTGCGCGACACCGCCGTCCGGATGACGTCGCGGTGCCGGTCAAGGAGCGGGCGCCACCCATCGCCGAGGCGCTCGGCCAGGCGGGTCGAGCCCTGGATATCGCTGAAGAAGAAGGTCACGGTCCCGGTGGGGAGGGATGGCATCGTCGCGGGCGTTGCGGCTGTGCCGGCCAGTTTCCGATGCGGGACGCCTGCTCGGCAAGCCCTTCCGGCGCGGGCTCGGGTACTCTGCGGGGTCCATGACCGCTCTGCCACGGCCGGGGCTGCCGGCCAACCCGTTCGTCGCCCTCTCCCATCGACCCATCCTGACGGGCGTCCTCGGGGCGCTGTGCATCTCCTTCTCCGCGGTGCTCGTCCGCCTCTCCGGGGCGAGCCCCGCCACGGCTGCCGTCTTCCGCTGCGCCTACGCCATCCCGCCGCTCGCCCTGCTCGCCTGGATGGAGCGCCGCGCGTACGGGCCGCGTCCCCTCGCCCAGGTCCGCTGGGCATGGATCGCAGGGATCTTCTTCGCGGCCGATCTCGTCGTCTGGCACCACTCCATCGAGTTCGTCGGAGCAGGGCTGGCCACCGTCCTCGGTAACAGCGAGGTGGTCATCGTTGCGCTCCTGGCCTGGGTCCTCCTCGGCGAGCGACCGTCGAACCGGGTCCTGGCGGCGATGCCGCTCGTGCTGGTTGGCGTGGTCCTCATCTCGGGCGCCATCGGCACGGGCGCCTACGGCTCGAACCCCGGCCTGGGCGTCATCCTGGGCGTCGTCACCGGCTTCTCGTACGCGGGCTTCCTCCTCACGCTCCGGCACGGGAACGCGGACCGGCGGCGGCCCGCCGGTCCGCTCCTGGATGCGACCTGGGTCGGAGCGCTCGTCGCGCTTCTCATCGGCCTCCCGCTCGGAGAGGTGAACCTCGTCCCGTCGTGGCCGGAGCACGGCTACCTCCTGGCGCTGGCCATCGGCTCGCAGGTCATCGGCTGGCTCTTCATCAGCGTCTCGCTGCCCCGCCTGCCTGCGGCGCTGACGAGCGTCGTGCTCACGATCCAGCCCGTCGGCTCGGTGATCCTGGGAATCGTGCTGGTGAGCGAGCACCCGTCGGTCGTCCAGCTCACCGGCGCCGCCTGCATCCTGGGCGGCCTGATGCTCGCCACCCTGCGGCGACGCTCGAATGCCGACCCGATCGCGGAGCCCGAGCTGGGGTAGGCGGGCTATCGTGTGCTGCGGATGACGCCCCGATCGCTTCTCCTCACCGGTACCGGCAGGCTCTGCATGGCGCAGCCGCACGCGGCGCAGGGGCCGGCCGTGCTGTCGCCCTGGGCGGTGCTGGTGCGTGGGGGCCGGATCGCCTGGGTGGGCGCACCGGAGGACCTTCCGGAGGAGCCGGAGCCCGATGCCGTCGAGGAGCTCGGGACGGGGCTCGTCACCCCGGGGCTGGTCAACGCCCACACCCATCCCGTGTACGCCGGGGACCGCTCCGACGAGGCGGCCGCGCGCCTGGCCGGCGCGCCCTACACCGGCGGCGGCATCCGGCGCACCATGGCCGCCACTCGCGCGGCATCCGACGACGAGCTGCGGGAGCTCGTGACCGCACGCCTCCGCTCGGAGCTCGCTGCCGGCACCACCACGGTCGAGTGCAAGTCCGGGTACGGCCTCTCCACGCCGGAGGAGCTGCGCGCCCTGCGGATCATCCGGGATGCCGCCGCCACGCTTCCGCTGAGCGTGATTCCGACCCTGCTCGGCGCCCACGCCGTGCCGCCGGAGGCCGGCTCGGCGGCTGCCTATGCGGGGGTGGTGGCCGACGAGATGATCCCCGCGGCGGCGGCGGAGGGGCTGGCCCGCTTCTGCGACGTCTTCTGCGACCGCGGCTTCTTCTCCCTCGAAGACGCCGAGCGGATCCTGCGCGCGGCGACGGCACACGGCCTGAAGCTGCGGCTCCACGCCGAGCAGCTGGCACGGACCGGTGCCACCGAGCTCGCGATCAGCCTCGGGGCGGTGAGCGTGGACCACCTGGAGCAGCTCGATGCCGCGGGGGTGGCAGCGCTCGCCGAGTCGAACGTCGTGGCCACCGTGCTCCCCGGTCCCGCGCTCGTCATGCGCGACAGCCTGCCGCCGGTGCGCGATCTGCTCGACGCCGGCGTCACCGTCGCCCTGGGCAGCGACGCCAACGCCGGCACCTTCGCCGGCTGGGGCGCCATGCCACTCGTCATCGGCCTGGGCGCCACCCTCCTCGGCATGACGCTCGACGAGGCCCTCGCCGCAGCCACGTCCGGGGCCGCCGCCTCCCTTGGGCTCGCCGCGGATCGCGGGCGCCTGGCCGCCGGCTTCGCGGCCGACCTCGTGGCGTGGGACGCGGAGCACGAGGGGGCGTTCGCCCTGCGGCTGGGAGGCGTGCGAGCGCTGCGCACCTGGGTCGGGGGCGACGAGGTCGGGACCGCGTCGCAGCCGTGAGGCGGAGGATGGGCGGCGCCTCCGGGCCTAGAGGCTCAGGAGCCGCGAGAAGAAGGACCGGTAGCGCCGCATGGCGATCCGCAGGTCCTCCGTCGAGACGTCGCCGCCCGTGTCCCACTGACCCTCGAGCCCGGCGCGCTCCTCGGAGAAGGTGCGGGCCAGCGCCTGCATCACCTCTGCGACGAGCTGGTCGGCCTGGCTGACGGCCCGGCGGGGATCGTCAACGAAGTCGGTCTGCACGTCCCGCCAGCGGGCCTGGTACCGATCCGTCGCCTCGGGGCCGAAGAGCGAGGATCGCTCGGTCGCTCCCTCGTCCGGCTCCGCGCCACGGTTGCCCGCCGTCGCCTCGTCGACGGCGGGGGCACGCTCCGGGCTGCGGTCCGGGACCCGGTCCGGACCGGGCTGCGGATCCTGTCCGGGAGCCCGCTGGGGAGCTGGCCGGGGAGCCCGCTCCGGCGAGGGTTCCGCGTCCGGCGCCGGCGGCTCCTCGCGTCGCGGCTCCTCGAGCGGCGGGCGGATGCGGTTCTCCTCGCTCGGCAGCTCGTCGCCCGGCTGGAGCGCGCCGGCAATGAGGGCGGTGGAAAGTGGCTCGTCCTCGCGGGGCGGAGCGACGCGGCCCTCCGTGCCCGCGGGTTGCCGATCGTTCGTCATCTGGTGCCTCCCCTGGTCAGCTCCGGTTGGTCGGTTGTCGTACCGAGCAGGTCGGTGAACAGCGCGCGGTAGTGCACCAGGCCCTGCCGGAGCTCCTCCGTCGCGACGCCCTGGCTGGCGTGGCGCTGTGCGATCTCGTGGGCGGCGCGGTACTCGGACACCACCTGCGGGTGGTGCACCGAGACGTCCGCGGCGCGCTGCTCGAAGTCCTCTGTCGGGTAGCCGCGCAGCCGCATCACCTCCTGGACGAGGCGATCGGCGTCCGCGATGGATGCGGTAGGGTCGTCCACGAACCGCGCCTGGATGGCGCGCCACTCGTCGACGAACTGCGCCCGCTGCGGGGGAGCGAGCTCCACGATGTCGAGCTCTCCCACGCGCTTCTCGCGGGCCTCGAGATCCCGCTCGGCGGCAGCGCGGTCGCCCGCCGATTCGAGCGTCGCCCGATACTCGGGGCCGAACTGTTCCGTCAGGCGCTCCGTCCGCCGCCGGCGGCCCCACAGCCAGGCGCCGATCGCCCCCAGGACCGCCAGCGCCACCACGACCACGACGACGGCGATGAGCCACGTCTGCATGTCTCCTCCTTGCCGGGACATCCACATTCCCGGCGCCCATCAATGCATGCGCCGTGCCGGATGCGGAAGGACCTCGCAGGGCGGGGCATGGTGCGCTAGGCTTCGGCGCGCGAGCGCCGAGCGGCCCGGCGGACGTCCCGAGCACGTCCCGCGTCGGCGCCACGGAGGAAGACATGCGCGCATCGCCCTACGCCGCGTCGATCAGGGCCCTGTACCAGGCGGCCCTGCTCATCTTCGTCGTCACCGTCGCCATCGGCATCCTGAACGGGATCGACCTGGTCGACTTCAACCGCGATCAGCTGCTCACCCACGTCCACGCCGGCACCCTGGGATGGATCACCCTGGGCGTCATCGCCACGGCGTTCTGGATCTTCTCCGAGGACGGATCCGCCCCGGTGTCGCGGGCCTCGACCCGTGGCCTGGCCTGGTTGGCGGGCCTGGGAATCCCGGTCTACGTTGCCGCCTTCTACAGCGGCGCCCTGTGGGCCCGCGCCCTGTTCGCCCTGCCGGTGATGGCGGCCATCGCCTGGTTCGGCGTGTGGCTGGTCCAGGCGCTCCGCGCGGCGCCGGCCACGCTGCCCCGCATCGGGACCGCGGCCGCGGTGGTGGCCCTGTTCGTGGGCGGCACCCTCGGCACCCTGATCCAGGTCCAGTACGCGACCGGCGCATCGATCTTTCCCTCGTCGTCCGACCCGGTCGGCGGCCACGCCAGCGCCATGGCCTTCAGCTACCTGATCCTGTTCGGGATGACGCTGGCCGACTGGCGGCTGGCGGGCACCGGCAGCGGCGCCATGGATCGGCGCGGCCTGAGCCAGATCGGCCTGCTGCTGGTGGCCGGCCTGCTGCTCACGGTCGGCATCCTCTTCAACGTCCAGCCGCTCCTGATGCTGAACGTGCTCTTCGAGCTCGCCGCGGTGGGGGTCTTCGCCTGGCGGATGGCCCCGGCGCTGAGGCGCATCGCCTGGCTGGGCGCCGGGTCGGCTCGCCACTTCGGCGCCAGCGCCGTCTTCGTCGTCGCGGACGTCCTCCTGGTGGTCTGGCTCATCTTCCTGTTCATCGGGGCCAACGGCGACGTCACCGCCGTGCCGCAGGGCAACCTCATCGCCAGCGACCACGCGGTCTTCGTGGGGGTGATGACCAACGCGCTGCTGGGCCTGCAGCTCTTCGCGGCGGAGCGCGCCGGACGCGCCAGCGCGCTGCTGGGCCACGTCGTCTTCTGGACGGTGAACGTGGGACTGGTCGGCTTCCTGGCCGGCCTCATCGGCGAGGTCACCATCCTGAAGGAGGTCTTCACCCCGATCATGGGGACGGGCCTGCTGGTGGCGATCGTCGCCTTCAGCCGTCTCCTCTGGACCGATGCGGCTGCCGTCAGCTCCGGCGCCGCGCCGCAACCGGGCGATCCCGGCGCCTCTCCGGGCCTGCCCGTATGATGCGCGGATGACCGAGCCCTACGAGATCGCCGTCATCGGCTCCGGCGCCGCCGGTGAGGCGGCCGCCTTCGTGGCGGCCGGCCGTGGCGCCCGCACCATCGTGATCGAGCGGGACCTGGTGGGCGGCGGCTGCCCGTTCTGGCAGTGCATGCCGTCCAAGGCGCTCCTCCACGCGTCCACCGTCCACCGCGGCGGCGGGGACTTCCCGTGGCAGAAGGCGAGCGACTTCCGCGACTGGATGATCAACCGCGAGGGGATCGCCTACCCCGACGACGCGTCGCACGCGAAGGCGCTCGAGGACGCGGGCGCGACCGTCGTGCGGGGCGTGGCCCGGTTCACCGGTCCCGGCGCGCTCGAGGTGACCCGCGAGGGTGCGGAGCCGATGGCGATCACCGCCCGCGACGTCATCGTCGCGGTCGGCTCCCATTCGAAGATCCCGCCACTTCCCGGCCTGGCCGAGGTCGAGTACTGGACGAACCGCCAGGGCACGGGCACCCGGGAGCTCCCCGACGGGCTCGTCATCCTGGGCGGCGGTCCCTCCGGCGTGGAGCTCTCGCAGGTCTACGCCCGCTACGGCGTGGAGGTGACGGTCGTCCATCCGCGCGACCGGATCCACGACCGCGAGCACCCGCGCAGCAGCGAGTACCTGGCGAAGGGCCTGGAGCGCGACGGCGTGAAGCTGCGGCTTGGAGTCCGGGCGGTGGGGGTGCGCGCCGGCGCCGGGGCGCGGGGCCGGCACGTCGTGGATCTCTCCGACGGCTCGAGCGTGGAGGGTGCGGCAGTGATGCTCACCATCGGCCGGGAGGTCCCCGTGGCAGACCTGAACCTGGCCGCCATCGGTGTGGAGGCGGAGAACGGCCGCGTGCGCTCGGACGCACACCTGCGAATCGCCGACCACGTGTACGTCGCGGGCGACATCGCCGGGCCCGAGCTCCACACCCATACCGCGCACTACCAGGGAGAGCTGGCCGCCATGCTCGCGCTGGGTGACGACGTCACCGTGGACATGCACGCCATTCCGCGCGCCACCTACACCGATCCCGAGACCGCCTCGGTGGGGCTGATGGTCGAGCAGGCTGCCGAGCGCGGCATCGACGCGGTTGAATTCACCCAGGATCTGGCGAAGACCGCCCGCGGTTACGTCATCCAGGCGGAGGGCCACGTCACGATCGTCGTGGACCGCGCATCGCGCACGCTGGTCGGCGCCTTCATGGCCGGGCCGGCGGTGAGCGAGACGATCCACGAGGCCGTGCTGGCGGTGAAGGCCCGCATCCCCATCGACGTGCTGGCCGACACCATCCACGCCTTTCCGACCACCGCGCGGGTCTTCGGCACCGCCTGCATCGAGGCCGCCCGCTCCCTCGCCTGACCGCGCTGCCTCGGTCCCCTCGGTGATTCCGCCGGGGAGTGGACCAGCGCGAGGACGGGCTTCCGCGCGCTGGCTGAGCACCAGGGAGAGTCAGACGCCGCGGATGGGTGCCCGGACGCGCCCGGTGAGTCACGGGTGTGTTCAGGGGCTGTCGCGCCCCCTCGGGGCGCTCGGTCCCCTCGGTGATTCCGCCGGGGAGTAGACCAGCGCGAGGACGGGCTTCCGCGCGCTGGCTGAGCACCAGGGAGAGTCAGACGCCGCGGATGGGTGCCCGGACGCGCCCGGTGAGTCACGGGTGTGGTCGGGGGCTGTCGGGCCAGCGGACTGGTCGGCGCGGTGGGGCCGGCGGACTGGTCGGGGCGGTCGGGACAACCGGTCGGGTCGCGGGTCGTCGTCGGATCCGGAGGAAGCGTGCCGTGTTACAGGAACAGGCACGGCCAACCGTCCATGTCTAGCAACGGTAGCCTCCGAGCCGGATAATCCCTAGGTATGAGCACACCAACGGGTACCCTCCGAATCGGGCAGGCCGCGGAGCTGCTCGGCATCAGCGTCGAGACGATCCGGCGCTGGGAGGCGGACGGGCGCCTCCACCTGACCCGCACCGACGGCGGCCAGCGTCGGATCCCGGTGGCCGAGGTGAGCCGCCTCCTCGCGGAGCGCCGGGCGGAGCCCGGGACACGCGAGCCGGTGATCACCGGGCAATCGGCCCGCAACCGTTTCGAGGGGGTCGTGAGCCGGGTCGAGGTGGACCGGGTTGCGGCGGTGGTGGAGGTCCTGGCCGGTCCGCATCGGCTCGTCAGCCTGATGACCGCCGAGGCGGTCGCCGACCTGGGCCTGGAGGTGGGACGCCGCGTCGTCTGCGTGGTCAAGGCCACGAACGTGATCGTGGAGATCGCCCGCTGATGATGGACCGATGGCGGCGCATCGCCGTCCTGGCGCTGTCCCTGGCGCTGGCCGCCGGCACCACCGGGTGCGCCGATTCGGCGGTCGGGACCACCACCGGGCTGACGGTCTTCGCCGCTGCCTCGCTGCAGGATGGGGTGAAGGCCGCCATCGGTGCCTACGAGCAGGCCCGTCCAGGGCTCGAGGCCACCACCTCGTTCGACGCGTCGAGCGCGCTCGCCGCGCAGATCCAGCAGGGGGCACCGGCGGATCTCTTCCTCTCCGCCGACACGGTCAATGCCGACAGGCTGGTGGCGGCGGGCCTGACCGATGGGCCGTCCGTACCCTTCGCCGGCAACCGGCTGGTGCTGATCGTCCCGCGTGACGATCCCGGGCACGTCGCCAGCTGGACCGGTCTGGCGCGGCCCGGGCTGCGGGTGGTGGCAGCCGGGCCGGCGGTCCCCATCCAGCGCTACGCCGACGCGCTCGTCGCGTCCCTTGCCGCACGCCCGGACGCCCCGGCCGGGTTCGCCGCCGCGGTGGCCGCGAACATCGTCTCCCGCGAGGACAACGTGCGGACCGTCCTGACCCGCATCGAGCTGGGCGAAGGTGACGCGGCGATCGTCTACGCGACCGATGCCGCAACGTCGGACGCGGTGCGCACCATCCCGCTGCCGGAAAGCGCCGCTCCGGTCGTCACGTACGCCGCGGTCGTCATCGGCTCCGGCCACACGACCGCCGCGCGCGCCTTCCTGGACTGGCTCCGCGGGACGCAGGGCGCGGCGGTGATGTCGCGCTTCGGCTTCCTGCCGCCCCCGCCGCCGTCATGAGCGCCGCGACTCCTCGCGGCGCGACCCGCCTTTCCCTCTCCTCCCGCGTGGCAGCCGGGTTCGCAGCGGCGCTGATGATCGGCCTCCTGGGTGCGCCGGTGGTCACGCTGCTGGCGCGCGCGGCAACCAGCGGGAACGTCCTCGCCGCGGTGCGCGACCCGGCGGTCACGACGGCGCTGACCCTGAGCCTCTTCTCCACCGCGATCAGCCTGCTCCTGACCGTCGCACTCGGAACGCCGCTGGCCTGGATGCTCGCGCGCGGGAGCCTCCCGGGTGCCGGACTGATCCAGACCCTGGTCGACCTGCCGATCGTCCTGCCGCCCGCCGTCGCCGGCCTGGCGCTCCTGCTCCTCTTCGGCAGCCAGGGCCCGCTTGGCTCGCTGCTCGCGGGCGCAGGCGTCCGCGTTTCGTTCACCACCCTGGCGGTGATCCTGGCGCAGACCTTCGTCTCGGCGCCGTTCTACGTGCGGGGCGCCCGCGCCGGGTTCGCATCGGTCCAGGCCTCCCTGGAGGAGGCCGCCAGCGACCTGGGCGCGTCGCCCTGGCAGGTGATCCGCCACGTCTCGGTGCCGATCGCGGCGCCGCTCATCGCCAGCGGAGCGGTCACGGCCTGGGCGCGGGCGCTCGGCGAGTTCGGGGCCACGATCATGTTCGCCGGCAACATCGCCGGCCGAACCCAGACCCTCCCGCTCGCCGTCTACGGCGCCTTCCAGTCGAGCCTCTCCGAGTCGATCGCCGCCGCCGCCATCCTGGTCGTCGCGGCCGGCGTCATCCTGCTCACCCTCCGCCTGCGCCTCCTCCGTCTCACGCTTTCCTGACGTTGCAGAAACAGAAACCCGGGATCTGCGCGGTGGCCGTTGGCCTGCCACCGCACGGCACCGTTGCTGCGATACGCTGGCGCGCATGGACAAGACGACCCTGCTGACCAGGATCCGGGAGACCCACGCCCGGCTCGAGGAGGCCGCGCGCGGCCTCGACGACGCCGCGCTCCAGGCGCCCGCGCCCGGAATGGACGGGTGGACGCGGAAGGACGTGCTGGCCCACGTCGGGTGGTGGTCGGACCACTCCGCCCGCGTGGTCGAGGCGCTGCGTGCCGGACGCGAGCCGTACGACCGGACGTCCGAGCCGGACACGGACGACCTCAACGCACGGATCCTCGCCGAGCACCGCAACCTGACGTCGCAGGAGGTGCGCCGCGCCGAGGCCGAGGCGTACGAGCGGCTGGTGGCCGGCGTCGAGGCCGCGTCAGAGGACGAGCTGTTCGCGGTCGGCCGGTTCGGGTGGCTGGGAGATGACGAGCCGCTCGCCGAGACGGTGGAGTGGGACTCCCACAGACACTACGCGGCCCACCTCGAGCAGCTGCGCGCCTGAGTCCCTAGGAGTCCGGCGGCAGGGTGGGCGCCGGGGCCTCTGCGGCCTCCGACGGACGGCCGATCGCCACCATCGGTCCGGCGCAGGGGCTCGCCCGGAAGGACAGGCCCCGGCCGCGACGAAGCGGTCCGCGAGCGCCACGATGCGCCAGGCGGCGATCGGAAGGCGTGACCCGGACTGGGGCCCCTGACCCGCCGGGAAGGAACCACGCCTCCGTGGTCCGTGCCTCCATCTCAGCCCCGATGCACCACCGCGCCGGCTGTGTTGGCGGCCACCCCTCGCCGCTGCGCTGCCGGCTGGGGATTCCAGGCCAAGCCGGGTCCAGTGGCGGCCATCTGAGGAGATCCATGCGGCAAGGCGGCTCTGGGCTTGGTCGGCCGGATCGTCCAGGATCTCCCCGACTCCGATGAAGCCATAGTCGGCGCTGGCAATGGCCCGCGATCGACCCCCACGCCTGCCTGGTCGGAGAAGACCTGCTCGAAGCGGAGACAGCTCGTCGGCCACCCAGACGCTGGGGTGGGCCATGGGCTCACGCCGGATGCCCTCGCCGCAACCAGGCGACCACCAGCTGCCCGCCGGGCCCGCCGATCGCGCGGCCCAGGATGGCGGTCGAGACCGGGGAGGCCCGCGAAGTCAACGGGGAGCCAGACCTGACCGTCGGTGGACCGCCACCATCGATGGTCACGGACGAGAATCCCCGGCCCGAGGGCGTAGAAGGCCTCCGGCGTGGCGACCACGCGCTCGAAGCAGTCATGGCTGAGATCGAGCTCCGAAAGGTCGATGCGCCTGCCAGGTCCTGCCGTCCGGCGAGACCCACGCCACCGGACCCAGGACTGCGTGGTCCGCCGTTTCCCACATCCCCGCCGCCACCACCCGCTGTCCCGGACGCAGCCAGCGTGAGCGGCATGGCATAGGCCCCCTCCTGCGGAGCGGCGGCCGGCGCGGCGATGGCCGCGGCGGTCCAGGTCGAGCCACCGTCATCGGACCACCATGCCAGCGGCCGGGTATCGCGGATCCCGACAGCGACGAGGCGCTCGCCGGCCACGACCAGACCGACGACAGTCGCGCCATCGGATCCCGCCCCCATGGGCACCACCTGCCACTCCACCGAGCGGTATGCGCTGGGCGGGAAGGAGACGGCGATGCTGGGGGACGCCGATGCCGGCCCCGTCGTTGGCGTGGGCTGGGGGGCGATCCAGCCCGGCACGACCAGCAGCGCCAGCGCCACGACCGCAAGGCCGCCGATGGCGAGGCCGCTGGATCGCCAGCCAGGGGTTGCTCGCCGCCCTGGCGCAGGTTCGTCATGGTCACCCCCCTGCAATCGTTGCAGTCGAGAGCATGGCAGACGCTGCCGACCCGGCAAGGGCCGAATGGATCGTCAAAGGCGCCGGATGCACCGCTGAACCGATAGCGACGCATGGCGCGAGCTGCGGACCGATGGCGTCTGGTGGGTGCGGAGCCGATCGGGGACTACGTGCGGCCCGTGCGCCTGCGCTGAGGACGCTGCCGTGGTTGCGTCGCGGAGCCCGCGATTTGGGGCCTCGCCTGGGTAGCCCCACTACCCGTTTGACCGATGGCGGCCTGTAGGTGGCGCCTCGGCGGTCCTTTCGGTAATCCCACTACCCATGCGTCCGAGGAGGCTGTCCCCGGCGGTCGTTTCGGTAGTCCCACTACCGGTCTGACCGAACGCGGCCTGCACATCGTGGCTCGCCGGTCGTATGGGTAGCTCCACTACCGCGGTGATGCGGGCCTCGCCGATGCGTGGCACCATGCGTCCCTGATGTCCCCGGTCCCCCGCCCATCCGAGCCAGCCCTCGACACGCGAGCCCGGCCCCTGCGCGACCTGCGCATCTCCGTGACGGACCGCTGCAACTTCCGCTGCGTGTACTGCATGCCGCGCGAGGTCTTCGGTCGCGAGTGGCAGTACCTGCCGCGCACGGAGATCCTCACCTACGAGGAGATCGCACGGCTCGCCGGGGTCTTCACCCGCCTGGGCGTCCACAAGGTCCGGCTCACCGGCGGCGAGCCGCTCGTCCGCCGCGACCTGGACGCGCTGGTGCGGATGCTCGCCGCCAACCCGGCCATCGACGACCTGACCCTCACCACCAACGGGTCCCTGCTCGCCACCCACGCCGCCGACCTGGCGGCGGCGGGCCTGACTCGGGTCACCGTCTCCCTGGACGCGGTGGACGACCCGACCTTCGAGCGGATGAACGACGCCCACGTCCCGGTGGCGCGGGTCATGGAGGGGATCTCCGCGGCGGAGGCCGCGGGCCTGGGCCCGGTCAAGGTCAACATGGTGGTGAAGCGCGGCTGGAACGAGCACGCGCTGCTGGACGTGGCCCGCACCTTCCGCGGAACGGGCCGCGTCGTGCGCTTCATCGAGTACATGGACGTGGGTCATTCGAACGGCTGGCGCCTGGACGACGTGGTGCCGGCCGGGGAGATCCTGCAGACCATCGCGGCGGAGTTCCCCCTGGAGCCCGTGGCGCCCACCCGGCGCGGCGAGGTCGCCAGGCGCTACCGCTATACCGATGGCGGCGGCGAGATCGGCCTCATCGCCTCGGTCAGCCAGCCGTTCTGCGGCGACTGCGTGCGTGCCCGCCTCTCCGCCGACGGGCGGCTCTACACCTGTCTCTTCGCCGTCGTGGGCCACGACCTCAAGGCGCTCCTGCGTGGGGGCGCTGGCGACGACGAGATCGAGGCGCGGCTGCGCCGCCTGTGGGGCGAGCGCGACGACGCGTACTCCGAGCGCCGCTCGGCGGAGACGGCGGAGCTGCCCAAGGTGGAGATGAGCTTCATCGGCGGCTGATCGGGCACCGACCCTCCCGGCTGTGGGGCCCGGCCCGGTCCGGGCTGCCCACGTCCCGCAAGTCTTCAAGTCTTCTGAAGACTTGCCGCATGCCCATGCCGGGATCGGCGGGTCGCCGGAGTGCGGGAGGTTCAGGTCCCGTGGATTGGTCCGGGCGACTCGCGCAGCGGCCCGCCGGCGTGCCCGCGCTGCACGGAGAGGATCTCCGCCACGATGGCGGCGGCGACCTCCTCCGGCTCCTCCGCGCCGAGGTCCAGCCCGGCCGGGGCGTGCAGCCGGGAGCGGTCCGCATCGGTCAGCGTGATCCCCTCGGCGACGAGCTCGTCGAGCAGCTTCGCGGTGCGGCCGCGAGGGCCCAGCATCCCCAGGAAGAGCAGGCGTGCGATCCCGGCCCGCGCCAGCGAGCGCAGCACCTCCCCGTCACGCAGGTAGTTGTGGCTCATCACCACCACCGCGGTCCGTTCGTCCGGACCGATGGCATCCGCCACCTCGAGCGGGCTGGCGTCGATGAACGACTGCGCCTCCGGGAAGCGATCGTGGTTGAGGAAGGCCCGCCTGATATCGGCAACCGCCACCCGCCAGCCCATGGCGGCACCCTGCCGAACAAGCGGGATGGCATCGTGCCCCGCGCCGCACACCACGAGCCGGATCGGCGGGATGGCGACCTCCACGAAGGCGCGGGCAACTCCGGCGCCGGCCACCGGCAGATCGACCGTGCCCGACCGGCCCGTGGCGAGGCCGGCCAGGGCCGCCTCGCGGGCCGCGGGATCCACCGACGGCGCAATGGATCCGCGCTCGAACCCGTCCGCGCCCACGAAGAGACGGGCGCCGGGGGCGACGGTCTCCGGCGAGGAGGACTCGACGACGGTCACCAGGGCGGCCGCACGGTTCGCCTCGATTGCCTCCCCGAGCGCGGCCGCGGTCTCGAGGGCCATCTCGCCGGGCTCCACGAAGACGTCGATGGCGCCGTTGCAGCCAAGGCCGTAGCCCCAGACCTCCTCCCCCTCAGCGGTGAGGTCGAAGGTCAGCAGGCGCGGGACGCCGCTCGTCATCACCTCGCGCCCCGCACGGGCCACGTCGTCCTCGAGGCAGCCTCCTGAAAGGTTCCCGATCGGGGGTCCTTCGGCAGGTACCATCAGGCGGGCACCGGCACGACGATAGGTGGAGCCGTGCGTGGCAACGATGGTCGCCAGCGCCATCGGCTCACGCCCGGCAGCCCGCAGGGCGATCGCGGCCAGCACCTCGCGAATCTCGCTCACGGCCGCGATCGTACCGCGCGCGAGGCCCGACGGGCTGGCACATGCGTTGCGGGGAGGAGCAGTGATGGATCTGCGTTCACGCCTCGCCGAGCCGGGTCTCAGCATGCGCCGCGAAGCGTCGCCTCGTGCGATCCGGCTCCAGCTTGCGCTCCTCTCCCGCGACCGTCGCCGCCTCGGCGCGCTGGTGCTCCTGGGGCTGACGATCGCGGTCATCACCGTCATCCTCATCGCCCGCGGCGCCGCCTCCGGTTCGGACGCCGGCGCCTACTGGCACGGGGTGCGGACCTGGCTCGCCGGAGGCAACCCGTACGAGCCGGACGGCGACTGGCTCCCGTGGGTCTACGCGCCCTGGCTGCTGCCCGTCTTCACGCCCTGGGCGCTCCTGCCGTGGGAGGTGGCCTGGCCGCTCTGGCGGATTGCCACCATCGCCCTGATGGTTCTCACCCTGCGCTGGGCCTTCAACCGGCGGCCGATGGCGACCGCGGTCGTCATGGCCCTCCTCTCCGTGCCGATCGGCATCGCCCTCGACACCGGCAACGTGGTCCTGCTCTGCGCAGCGGCCGTCTGGGCCGCACAGTTCAGCGACTCGGCCGCCGGGGGCCTCCTGTGGGGATTCGCCACGGCGACCAAGTGGTTCCCGCTGGCCCTCTGGCCCATCCTGCCGCGGCGCGCCCGAACGTGGGGCGTCGTCTTCGCCGCGGTGGCGATCATCCTCTCGCTCGCCACCTGGCCGTGGACGCTGCAGCAGATCGAGGACGTGCGCGCGACCGGGATCCCGCACGCCACCTCGCTGCCCGGTCTGCGGCTGGACCACCTCTCGATCCTGTGGGCCGCCCTCCCCTGGCTGTGGCGAACCGCGCTGCCGTGGGTGGAGCGACGCGGGGCGCGGATCCCGGACCGGTCAAGCGTCCCGGAGCGACGCCGCTCGTCGGGGACGGCCGGGGTCGTGGAGCGTCGATAGAATCCGCGGGTGGGCGATCCTCTCCGCTTCCCGATCCGCACCGACCGCCTCCTGCTCCGCCCCTTCCTCGGCGGGGACCTGGGGGCGCTCAACGCCATCTACGGTCGGGAGGACGTGGCGCGCTACCTGTACTGGCGGCCGCAGACGCTGGAGGACTCACGCGCGATGCTCGAGCGGATCCTCCCGATGACCGACATCGGTCTGCGGAGGCAGATGCGCTGCGGCTGGCCGTCTGCCTCCCCGATGCGGGCGGGGCCGCTCCGAACCCCGGGCTGCTGATCGGCGACTTCAGCCTGTGGCGGACGAGCCGGGAGTACCTCCAGGGAGAGATGGGCTTCGTCCTCCATCCCGACCACCACGGGCACGGCTACGGGCTGGAGGCGGCCCGGGAGCTCCTGCGCCTCGGCTTCACGCGGGGCGACTTCCACCGCATCGTGGGACGCTGCGATGCGCGCAACGCGCCGTCGGCGCGGCTCATGGAGCGCCTGGGGATGCGGCGCGAGGCGCACTTCGTCGAGAACGAGCTCGTGAAGGGCGAGTGGACCGACGAGCTCGTCTACGCACTCCTCGAGCGCGAGTGGCGGGCTCGCGAGCGCCGGCTGACCCCTGCCATGCCGTCGATCCGCGGCGGACGAGCCACGTACGAGCCCCGTGCGAGCGGCGTCCGGGCCGCGACGTCAGACGGGCGGCTCGGAGAAGAGGACGCCGGGGTTCAGGACGTCGCCGGGGTCGAGCGCGCGCTTGATCCCGCGCATGGCGGCGACATCGGTCGCACCGCGGTCGCGCACGAGCCAGGCCGTCTTTGCCACCCCGATCCCGTGCTCGGCGCTCACCGCACCCCCGAACTCGACGGTGAGCGCCAGGACCGCGTCGTCGACCGCGTCGTCGTCCGGCTCGGGACCGAGCACGTTGACGTGGAGGTTCCCGTCGCACACATGCCCGTAGATGAAGATGCGGGCACCCGGAGCGGCGCGTCGAATCGCGTCGCGGACCGCCAGGTCGAACTCGCCGATGCGACCGATGGGGACCGACACGTCGAGCTTGTGCGGAACGCCCTCGGCGTTGATCGACTCGGTGTGGCCCTCGCGCAGGGTCCAGAGCCGATGCCGGCCGCCCTCGTCGCTGGCCGCCACCGCGTCGCGCGCCGGCAGCCCGGAGATCGCCTCCACCAGCGCGTCGGTGGGGTCGGTCGCGGCGCCGCACTCGACGAGCAGGTAGCGCGGGTGCCGCTCGCGGAACGGCGCCTCTCCGCCGGTATGGGCCAGCACGAGGCGCATGCCATCGTCGTCGAAGAGCTCCGCGGCCGTGAGGCTGGCGAGCTGCCGCCGCAGCTGGGCGGCGAACGCGGCAGCCTGCGCGGCGTCGTCCAGGGCGAGCACCGCCACCGCGCGGCGCGGCAGCGGCGGCACCAGGCGGAGCCGCACGCGCGTCACGACGCCGAGCGTGCCCTCCGATCCGGCGAGGAGCGACGGCAGGGCATAGCCGGTGTTGTCCTTCACGCTGCCGGGCAGGCGGCGGATGATCGCGCCGGAGGCGAGGACGGCCTCCATGCCCACCACCTGCTGACGCATGGCCCCGTTGCGCACGACGTGGATGCCGCCTGCGTTGGTGGCCACCATCCCGCCCAGCGTGGCGGAGTCGCGCGAGCCCATGTCGATCCCCACCTCCCAGCCGCTGCCGCGCACGTGGGCGTGCAGGGCTCCGAGGGTGACGCCGGCGCCGACGGTCACCTGGCCGGCGACCGGGTCGACGGGTCCCAGGTCGCGCAGGCGGAGCGTGGAGAGGACGACCTGCGGCCGCGGCGCGCCGCGCGCTTCGCGGGGCGCCGCGGCCCTCGGAACGGAGCCACCGACGAGGCCCGTGTTGCCGCCCTGGGGCACGACCGCCGCCCCGCCCTCGCCGCAGGCGCGCAGCACCGCCGCGACCTCCTCACAGGATCCGGGCCGGACGACCGCCGCCGCCACGCCGTGGAAGCGCCGCGACCAGTCCGTCTCGTAGGTCGCCCGCAGGTCGGCGTCGGTCAGGACGTGGGCCGGGCCTACGGCCGCGCGCAGCGCGGCGATCAGCGGTTCGCGGGGGGCGCCGGCATCGGTCTCGTGGCTCACCCGCGCATGATGGCGCAACCGGCGAGAATGGCGGCATGACGAATGGACGCCAGCGCGTCCCGGACGGGCTGGAGGTGCGCGTGGCTGGCGCCGCCGACGCGGATGCGGTGGCCGCCCTCTACGAGGAGCTCCACGAGGATGAGTGGAATGGCGAGCCGCCGTTCCGGATCGGACGTGCGTCCTGGCGCGCCGAGGCGCGCGACGCCATCGATCGGACCGCCGCGAGGCTCCTGGTGGCAACCGCCGGGACCGGGGTGGTGGGCACCATCCGGGTCGAGCTGGGGCAGCGTCCCCATGGGCCGGTGGCGGAGATCCGCCGGCTGGTGGTGGCCGGCGCCTGGCGGGGACGGGGCGTGGGGCGGGTGCTCATGACCGCCGCGGAGGAGCTGGCCCTGGGGATGGGTGCCGGCGACGTGCGGCTCACGGTTCTCACCGGCAACGCGGGGGCGCGGCGCTTCTACGAGCGCCTCGGCTACGACGAGTTCGCGGTCCGCTACCGGCGCCGCCTCCCCTGACCGGCGCCCGCACCCGCTGCCGGCCTTCGCCCCGGCGGGACGAAAGGCCCGGGTCAACCGGCAGGACGGGGGCCGCCGGATGTCCCCCGTCGGTACCCCGGACCTTCTCGTGATGCCGGTAACCCTCGTCCGGGCCTACCCTTGTGCATGCGCCGGTAGCTCAACCCGGCGGGGCACTGCTGTGAGGGGACTTCGCGTGGATCCGTATCGCGTCCTGTACGTGCACCCGCGCGCGCCGCAGCCAGTCATCCGGGCCGCCTACCACGCCCTGGCTCGCCTCTACCACCCCGACCTGAGCGACGACCCGGCGTCCGAGGCGCTCATGGCGGAGCTCAACCTGGCCTACGGCCTCGTCGGCAGCCCGGCGGCGCGCGCGGCGTGGGCGCGTCAGCACAACGCGGGTGAGGCTCACGCGACGGCGATCACCCCGCCTCCCCCGTCCGCGCAGCCCCGTCGTCCGTCCGGGCTGCAGGAGACGATCCGCCAGCGAGGGACGGAGTCGGGGGCCGGGCCGCTCGGCGACCGGTCCGGCAGCCCCACGGCAGGCCCGCAGCCGGTGATCATGGACTACGGACGCTACGTGGGTTGGCGCCTCGAGGAGATTGCCCGGACGGATCGAGACTATCTCCTCTGGCTCGGCCGCAGCCCGGCCGGCCGGCGCTATCGAACGGAGATCGAGCGGGTCCTGGGCGCCGCGGGGTAGGCGTCGGCCGGGACCTCGACAGGCAGTTGGCGCACCCGGGGCGGGCGCCGGGGCGGGGTGGGTGCGAGAATGTCGTCCGGCGGCCGTCGAGCCGCCGCACGAGGGGTGGAAGTGGAACCGGAGCTCTCCGACGGGTCGTCCGGGCCCGGGCAGAACGCCCATCGCCTGGACCCGCTGATCGCGGAACACGACGTCGTGCTGCGTCGCGTGGCCACCGCCATCACCGGTGACCCTGCTCGCGCCGCGGCCGCCGTCGCCGCCACCTGGTCGACCGCCCGGCGACGGCTCCGCTCGCTCGGAGGTCATCACGCCCGCGACTGGCTCCTGGTCCGCGTCGCCCGGGAGGCGAACCGCCGCCTGCGCCCCGGCTGGCTAGACCAGGTCGTCCGTGCGGTGCCGTTCCGTCGCCGGCGATCGCCACGGGCGGCGCCGGTCGCCGATGGTGCCCTGGCGGAGATCCTCGACCACCTCACCCCCGAGGACCGCCGCATGCTCGCGCTGCGTCATGCGGCCGGCCTCACGTCAGAGGAGATCGCCGGGCAGCTGGAGCTGACCGGCGCGGGGGTGCGCGCGCATCTCGCCGACCTGCACGGCCAGCTGCGCGCAGCGCTCGCCATCGGGCCGGAGGCGGAGGATGCCGAGCCGCTCAGCGAGCGCCAGCTCGAAGCCCGCATTGCCGGCCGGCTCATCGCCCACCTGGACCGCGCGGTGGCGGCGTCCGCCGCCGGCCTCCGGCATCCGATCGATGCGCCGCCATCGGTCAAGAGGCCCCCGCCTCCCCGTCGGACCCCGACCCGCACCCCGGTCCCGACCGGGCGACGGGCCCTCACCGTGGCAGTGGCGCTCGTGCTGGTCGCCGCGATCGCCGTTCCCGTCTCCCTCCGCCTGGCCAGCGGCGGCGGCCCCGCGGCCACGCCCACTCCCATCCCCGGCACCCTGGTGCCCGTGGCGGGCTGGACCGAGCGCACCGCGGACCTGGGCACGCCGGGCTCCGTGCTCTCGTGGGCGCCGGACGATCGCCACCTGGCGGTCCGGACGGATGACGGCGAAATCCGCGTGTACGATCCGGCCGGGACGCTCCTGCGCACCTTCTCCGGCGTTGACGTCGCCTGGATCGACTCGGAGCGGCTGGCCGTGCTGCAGCCGCAGGTTGGCCCTGCCGCCGACGCCGGGAGCGTGACGGTGCGCGCGCTCGACGGCGGCGACGACCTGCTCCTGTCCACAGCGGCACCGGTCAGCCGCCTGCTCGGCGGCGCCGGGCTGGCGGTCGAGCTGTCGGAGGCGTTCGTGCCGGCTGCGGTCGTCCCCACGCGGCGCGCGTTCGTGATCCTGCGCTCCGACGGCCTCTCGAAGCCCATCAGCGGCACGCCCGTGGCGTGGACCCCGGACGGCGCCCGGCTCGCATACATCCGCGAACCGGTTTCGATCGGCGACGGCATGTTCGAGGGGCCGCTGCACGTCCTGGATGCGGCAACCGGCGCGGACCTGGCGGTGGACCCCTCCATCCAGCAGATCGCCGGCGCGGCGTTCGATCCCACAGGACGCTGGATCGTCGTCGGAGAGCCGTCCGGCACCACCGTGACCGGCACGGAGCTGGCCCTGCTGGATACCGTCAACGGGACCCTGGAACGGTCATCCATCCCGGCGGCGGGAGCCGCCACCGCCTGGAGCGCGGACGGATCGCTGGTCGTGGGACAGGGCAGGACCCTCCTGCGCTGGCGTCCGGGCGACAGCCCGGTGGCGCTGCGCTGGGAGCCGCCCGCGCCGAACGCGGTCGCCAGCCTGACCGCCGTTGGCGGGCAGGTCGCCATGGGTCTCACTGACGGGCCCGGGGTCGCCAGCACCGTCGCCGGCGTCGAGCCGGCACTCCTCGCCCTCCCCGGACATGCGATGGGCTCCGCCGCGGCGTCCCCGGATGGCACCCGCCTGGCCTACACCCGGACGAGGAGCAGCGAGCTGGTCCTCGCCACCGTGCCGCGGGTCGCCGCGCCCGGCAGCGCCGCGGCGTTCCCCTCCTCGGGAGCCACCGGCTCGATCCCGGGGAGCTCGCCATCCACGCCGGCGGCGCCGTCGCTGCCCGGCATCCCGATCCTGTCGCTGCCCCACCTCCGGACCGCGGCCCTTGGCCTGGACGCCGAGCAGCACCCCGTTGCCATCTGGGGCCCGCACGTCTACGCCATCTCGGGCTTCGATCCGCAGGGGCTCGAGCTCTCCGTGGTGGACGTCCAGCGCAACTCGACGTTCCTGACCGACATCATCACCGCGGCGATGCTACCCGGGGAGCAGGTCGCCGGGATGTGGACCGATGGCGTCCACCTGGTGATCGAGATGTTCCGCCGGCTGGGACCCCAATCCGACCAGGTCGTGCCATGCCCCAGCGATATGCATCAGCCTGCCGCCTGGCGCCTGCTGGCGGCGCCCCTCGGCGAGGACGGGGTGCCGACCGACGGCCTGTCGGTGCTCGCCAGCGGGACCGCATCCCGCGCCGTCACCGCGCCCGGCGGCATGGGTCCGCAATGCGCGCTGACCTCACCGCCTCCGGTTGACGTGAAGGACGGGCGCGTGGCCTACGCCGTCGAGGCACCCACCGGCGCGCACCCGTGGGCGTCGCGGATCATCGTTCGACAGCTCTCCGGCGGAGCGGTGGTCGAGACACAGGCCGCCGGCGATCCCGTCCCCTGGATCGGCCTGGGCGACGACCTGCTGGCCTGGACCGAGCAGGCGGACGCGAGCGTTTCCGAAGCCGGATCGGGGGGCCTGCAGGTGCAGCTGCCGTTCGGAACGGCAGCGCGGCCCGTCAGCCTGCCGTCCGGGCCGGGCGCTGTGCCCTCCACGACGTTCCTGGTCGCCGGCCGGCAGCTGGTCTACGGCACCTACGACCAGTCCGGCCTCCAGCCGGCGTCCGCCTGGCGCCTGGACCCGTCGACGGGTGCGAGCCAGCGGCTGCCTGCCGCCTCGCCCAACCAGAGCTGCATGCCGGTGAGCGCAACGGCCGGGCTCGTCTTCCTCCAGTGCTGGACGGACATGAGCATGAACCTCGTCTGGCGGGAGGGATCGGGGGTGGCGCTGGTGACCCCGGGCGCCGCGGGCGAGGCCGGGGTCCTGGTCGGCGGTGGCTGGGCGCTTCTCGAGAACTTCGACAGCGACGGGGTCACGCTCCAGGCGTTCCCGCTGTCCGACATCACGCCCTGATCCGCCCCTGTTCCGCCGCGAGGGCTAGGAGCCCGCGAGCGGGATGTGCCTGCCGAGCAGGGCGCCGATGTTGTCGAGCGCCTGGCGGACCGTCCATGGCGAGTCGGGGTTGACCAGGTTGGCACGGCCGGTGTCGTTCAGCATCGCCTTGAGCGAAGGCTCCAGCTGCCCGTGCAGGTCCGCGGTCCCGACCAGGACGATGCGCTCGTGCCCGCTGGCGTCGATGAAGAGGAGCACGGCGGTATGGCTGACGTCGTACGTCTCCGGCTGGTGGGTGTACCAGTCGACGGGTGCCGGGCTGGCGACCGGCTGCCGGTCGTGGACGACGCCGAAGAAGGACCAGAACCTGTCCAGGTTCGCCTGGGTCCCGGTCAGCATCGTCCAGTCCGCGGAGACCAGGTCCGCGTACGCGGCGAGGCGCTCGGGCGTGTCGCGCTGCGGGTCCACGGTGACCTCCCAGAGGGCGACCTTGTCGGCCAGGCCGGCAGCGTGGATCGCCTCCGAGATCTGGATGAAGGCGCCGGTGGTCATGGGGCACAGCTCGTGGCAGGCGGTCAGGAAGGGATAGATGACCACGACCTTCCCGCGCATGTCGGACATCCGCACGGTGGCGCCGTGCTGGTCGACGAGCGCGACGTCGGGAACCGGCTGGTCGAGCTGGCTGCCCGTGACGGTCGGAGGGCTGGAGGCCAGCGTGATCCAGGCCACGAGGCCGATGGCGGCGACGGCGACGACGCCGATGGCTGCGGCAATGCGGAGGCGAAGCGGCATGCTCGGTGGAACCGGCTCCTTCCGGGCGGGGACCGATGGGGTGGCCGACCGATGATAGCCCCAGTCAGGACCCGCCGCGGAACAGGCCGCTGGCCGCGGCCGTCGCGACCAGGATGAGTCCGGCTCCCACCAGCTGGACCGGCGCGAAGCGCTCGCCCAGGAGCAGCCACGAGCCGATGGCGGCGATCGGGGGGTTCAGGAGCAGGAAGGCGGAGGCGCGCCGGGCCTCGAGGCGCCGCATGCCGATGATGACCAGCACCGCGGCGAGCGCACCGGGGCCCACCGCAAGCCAGACGACGCCGGCGACGGCGTCGCCGGTGATCGCGGCGCCCGGCGCGGCCGGCGGGATGAAGGGAAGAAGCGCGGCCGCCGCGATGGCGCTGAGTGCGAGCGCCGACGCGCCGATGGTCGGGCCCGGCAGGCCGTACGCACGCGACCAGCGGCGGGAGAGGACGAGGAAGGTCGCGAAGAAGACGGCGGCAATCATTCCCACCCCGACCCCCAGGCTCTGCGTTCCGCCGAGGTGCAGCTCCCCGAGGAGCGCGGCGCCGGCCAGCGCGAGGACGAGCGCGCCGATGGTCAGCGGCTCGGGGCGCTCGTGGAGGAGGGGGATGGCGAGCACCGCGGCAAGCACCGCGTAGAGGCCGGCCACGAAGGCCGTGATGCTCGCCCCGGAGAGGGAGACCGCGACGTTCATGGTCAGCACGAAGAGCGGACCGGCGAACGCGCCAAGGACGAGGAGGCGCCAGCCCGCGGCAACGGTCAGCTGGCGAGGCCGCAGCGCGGGGTGCGGGACGAGGACGAGAACCAGCCCCAGCGCGAGGGCGCCGAGGCCGCCGCGCCCGAGGACCGCGCCGACGGGCGTGAAGCTGCGCAGCGCAATGGCGGTGGCGACGTAGCTCGACCCGTAGAGGACCGCCGTCGCGGTGGCGGCGGCGGCGCCGAGGGGGTCGAGGGCGTGCTCACGCCGGGAGGTCGCGGGTGCATCGGTCGCGGTTTCGCTGTCCACGCTGGCCGCATGCTACCCCGCCCAGGCGGCAGGCAGGCGACCGTCGGCGGCCGCTCACGACCAGCTGCGGCATCGGCGGCTCCTACCCCTCGCGGATGACGCTGGGGTACTCGGGGAAGTAGCGAGCGATCAGGGAGAGGTCGAAGGCGGACAGGATCGACTCGCCGGGCTCGCGCTCCAGGAGGAAGGTCATGCTGCGGCGAACGAGCTCCTCCGGCCGCTCGCCCGGCCGTCCGAACCGCTCCAGCTCGTCGCGGCTCACCACGACCTGGTGCGTGCTCAGGCGGCCGCCGTGGACCTCCACGTGGCACGCCCAGCCGGAGGCCGATGGCGACGCCACCACGCTGATCTCGCTCATCTCGTCCTCGCCGGCGTCCACGGCTCTCGCTGGTGCATGTGGCGAGCCTACCGCGATCCCGTCTCCTCGTCGCGCGCCGCCACGATCCGGCGTCGCACGGGCAGGAGGAGGACGCGCCCCGCGAGCACGAGGGCGGCGCCGGTGAGGCTGGCAGCGGCGGCGGCCCTCCAGGCGGCGCCGTAGCCGGCCTGCTCGACGATGAAGCCGAACGCGAGGGGCCCGAGCATGGCGCCGGTGTTGGGCCCGATGCGGACGATGGCCATGGCCAGCGCGGGCGCCTCCCGGTTCGTGCGGGCCACCGCCAGGAGGATAAGCCCCTGGTAGCCCCACCCGCCGAGGAAGGCGATCGCGGTGGCGGCGATGACGAGCAGGCCGCTCGTCGGGCGCAAAGCCAGCGCACCGTAGCCGAGCGTTCCCACCAGGAGGAGCGCGACGACGAACAGGAGAGAACCGCCTGTCCGGCGATCGGCGAACCAGCCGCTGCCGATCCGCACGCCCATGCCCAGCAGGCTGCCGACCGTCAGCAGCAGCCCCGCCACGTCCTGTGGCAGTCCGCTGGCGACGGAGGACGAGACGCTGAAGCCCGAGAGGGCGTTCGAGGCGGTCGTGCCCAGTGCGGCGCCGATCCCCAGCACGACGAGCGCCACGACCGGGGCATCCCCCTCGCGGCTCGCGGTGGAACGCTCGTGCGGCGCGCCCCGTCCCGCGCGGCGCCAGACGATCCAGGCGACGGCGATGCCCAGGGCGGCGGCGAGCGCGTACGCGACCCGCCAGCCGACGGTGAGGCCGACGGCGGGAACGGCGAGCCCGGCGAGCACCGCCGCCAGGGGGATGGCGGACTGCTTCACCCCGTAGCCGAGGCCCTGGCGCCGAACGGGAACCTCCACCGCCAGGAGGTGGTTGGCCCCGACCTGGATGAGGGCGTTGGACGCGCCCCCGGCCACGAGCCACGGGACGATCGTCACCAGGCTGGTGGGGAAGAGCGCGATCCCGACCAGGCTGATCACGCTGAAGCCCACGCCGATCGCCATGGTCCTGGTCGGCCCGACCCGGTCCGAGATGGCGCCCGCCGGCAGGGAGATGAGCGCCGACGCGGTGAAGAACGAGCCGATGGCGATCCCCAGCCCCAGCTCGTCGAAGCGCAGGTCGCCCCTGATCAGCACCGCCAGCCCTCCAAGGAGGAGGACCGGCAGCGCGGAGACCGTGGTCGCCGCGAGGGTCGTCGCGAGCGTCCGGGACAGGCGACCGGCGTGCCGGGGGTTCACGCCCCCATTGTCGGGGTCAGGCGCGCGCGCCGGCGGTGAGAGCTTCCCGTGCTCCGGGATCCTGGTTGGGACCGGTCACCACCACCTCGCCGCGCTGCTCGCCGGCATCGGTCCGCAGGAGGTAGGCGTGGTGGATCTCCGTGCTGCCGGTGGAGAGCGTGCCGCCGACGCTGCAGTAGCGGGTCGCCGACAGCTCGATGGCGCGGCGCACGGCCTCGACGTCCACCGCTGGCCCGTCCACGACGTGGAGGATCTCGATCCGCGTGAAGATGGCCGGGTTCGCCTCCTCGCGCTGCCAGCCGCTGGCCTCGACCTCGTAGCGGGTCACCTGCTGGCGCTTCTTGCGGAGGATGGAGATGACGTCCATGGCGGTGCAGGCGGCCACTGCCACCGGGACGAGCTCCGAGGGGCTCGGCCCCCCGCCGCCCGCCGCGTCATCGAGGACGAGGCTGTGGCCGCTGCCGGTCGTGGCACTGAACCGCAGGCCGTCGCCCTCCAGGGCGACACGTGCCGTCTTCTGGCTCATGGCGGCCCCTCTACGCGGCCACGACGCCGGCCGGGCCGGGCCGCACGATCGCCAGCAGGTCGCTGCTCTCGATGACGAGGTGGTCCTCGTCGTTGAGCCGAAGCTCGGTCCCGGTGTACTTCGGGTAGAGGACGTGGTCGCCGACGGCAACCTTGATCAGGTCCGTGTCCTCGCCCACCGCGACGACCTCGCCGCGCTGCGGCTTCTCCCTGGCGGTGTCGGGGACGTAGAGCCCGCTCCGCGTGACGTTCTCCTCCGGCAGGACGCGCACGAGCACCCGGCCACCGAGCGGCTGGATGAGCTCAGTCATGAAAATCGAACCTCCGTGAACGGTCAGTGAATCTGCTGCTGCGCGAGACCGAGCAGGGCGTCGATCCTCCGCTGGTCGAAGCCCACGATGGGGCGGCCGTCGATCTCGATGACCGGGACACCCATCTGCCCCGTCCGCCGCACGAGGTCGCGCGCGGCGGCCGCATCCCGGGTGACGTCGATCTCGCGGAAGGGGACGCCGCGGGTGCGCAGGTAGCCCTTGGCGCGGGTGCACCACGGGCAGGTCGGAGTGGTGAAGACGAGGACCCGATGCCGGAGCGGGGCGGAGCTCACGCCGCACCTCCCAGCGCGGCCATGACTCGCTCCAGGCGCTGACGGGCCTCGTCCGCAACGGGTCGCACCGCGGCATCGTCGACGACGCTGAACGCGGCCCGCGGATCGAGGGCCTCCACCAGCGTGTCGTCGCCCGCCTGGCGGAGCACGACGTTGCAGGGCAGGAGCGCGCCGATGGAGGGATCAGCCTCGAGCGCGCGATGGGCGAGCGGTGGGTTGCAGGCGCCCAGGATCAGGTAGGGCGCCATCTCGACCCCGAGCCTGGCGTGCAGGGTCGCCTGCACGTCGATCTCGGTGAGGACGCCGAAGCCTTCCGCCTTCAGGGCGGCTTCGACGCGGGGACGGTTGGCGGCGACGGTCCCGGCCAACCGGGTCCCGAACGTGTAGCCGCTCGTGGTGGGCATGGTCACCTCGTGCACTCCATGGATCAGGCGAGAAGGCGCCGCGCCGCGCGCGGAGCCTCCGATGACGGCCGGCGCCCCGGCGGGCGGTCGCGGACGATGCGATCGATCACGTCACAGGCCTCCACGATGGCCGGCTCCGAGAGCCGGTATCGGACGCTCGTGCCGTCGCGCTGCCCGTCGACGAGCCCGGCGGTGCGCAGCACCGCGAGGTGCTGGCTCGCGTTCGGGAGGCTGACGCCCAGCGTCCCGGCCAGCTCCCCCACGGAGCGGTCTCCGTCCCGCAGCAGGTCGAGGAGCATGAGCCGCTTGGGGTCGGTGAGGACCCGGCAGATGGCCGCGTGGCGCCGGTAGTGCTCCGGATCGCGATCGATTGGCATTGTGCTGAGAGCCTACCTGTATTTGCATTCTTGCGCAAGTGACTGAGGAGCGGCGGCACGGCCGGTGCATGATCCGGCGCCTCATGACCAGCTCCTGACCGATGGCGGCCATGCCCCGCGAGCAACCACCCGGAGAGTGCGATACGATCACGACGCGAGCCGGGCGGAACGCGACACGAATTCGCCCGGGACTGGGGAGCTTCCGGAGGGATCCGGCAGCGTTCGTGCATGCACCGAGCCAGGAGCCATGAACCACTACGAGTACCGGGTCGAGCGGATCGACCTCAATGGGCACGCAGACCGTTCCGAGCAGCTGAGCGAGGCGCTGACTGCCTTTGGGCGCGAGGGCTGGCGCCTCATCGATGCGCTCACGCCTGACCCCATGCGGGTCTCGCCCGTCCGCGTCGTCCTCGAGCGCGACGTGACCGACGAGCGGTTCCGCCGCCTCTTCAGTCCCGGCGCCTGATCAGCCGGTCCGCCGCGCGAGCCCCAGCGCGTAGGCGGGCCACCAGGCTCCCGCGGCCGGCCCGCCGTTGCAGGTCCCGTCGGATTCGCCCGGAGGCTTGATCCACAGGTAGGCGTCGACCAGCGGCTGCCCCGTGCGGGTCGTCGGGGGCCGGCCGAGGGCCCGACCGGACGGGTTGCACCACGCGTTGTCGAGGGCCGGGCCGAGCCCGTTGCGCCCGGTGTCCACGACGAAATGGGCGTCGCCCAGCTGCCCGGCAATCGCCTGCCCGTACGCGACCGCGTCGCCCGTGCGCTGGAAGTTCGACACGTTGAGCGCGAACCCGTCGGCGCGGTCCACGCCGGCGTCCCGGAGGCGATCGGCAATCGTCGCCGCCGGCTGCCAGGCAGAGTGACCGGCATCCACGTAGACGTGGACGCCCGGAGCGGACTTCAGGACCGATACCGCGTCTCGAAGCAGCGCGTAGCGCTCGGTCCGCTGGGCCGGCGTCAGGCAGTCGGCCAGCGCCAGCGCGTCCGGCTCGAGGATCACGATCGCCGGACCGGCTCCCAGACCGGCTGCGAAGTCGCGGACCCAGCCGCGGTAGGCCGAGGGCGAAGCGGCCCCGCCGCCCGAGTAGCTCCCGCAGTCGCGCATCGGGATGTCATAGGCGACGAGGAGCGGCACCGCGCCCGCGGCGCGCACGGTGGCCACCCGCGCCGCGACCGCGGCGCGCACGGGTCCGGACGAGTCGCCGAACCAGTCCGCCACCGGCTGCAGGGCGAGCTTCTCCATCTCGGCGGCATCGGCCGGGTGTGACGTCCGCCAGGCCGCGGCCTGCCGGGCGGCGTTCGACTCCGGATCCACGTAGAGCCGCATGCCCGCGAGCGGCCCGGGCTGCGCCGGAGCGGTCGCGGCGCCCGGCGACGGTGCTGCGCTCACCTGCGGCTCCTCGAGCAGGAGGCGATCGACGTACAGGTTGCGATCGCACCCGCCGCCAACGTAGTCGTTGGTGAAGCTCACCGCCAGGGTATGGCGGCCCGTTCCGAGGGCGACCGGCGCACGGTAGGCCATCCATCCGGCCCCCACCGACCACGCACCGATGCCGGCACCGTCGACGGAGAGCGTCATCGCCGGTGGCGCATCGCCGCACAGGTCGCCGCGGGCGATGACGGTGATGGCAGCCAGGCTGGTCGTGTCGACCGGCGCGGACGCCGTCGCCGTGGTCCAGACCAGGAGTGCGCGGCCGCCGCTCGCACCGCCATCGGCCACGACGGCACCGGCCGCGGTCGGGAGGCCAAGCGTCTCGCCCTCGATCCCGCGGGACGGGCCGGCGACGGTCGCGGGGGTGATCAGCGACGAGGCGGGGAGGGCGCTGGCGATCACCAGCGCCGCGAGGATGGGAACCTTCACGGGACGGATCTCCGGTTTCCGGCTGGCCGCGCCAGTCTCCCCTTGGAGCCGGACCGCGTGGTTGCCGTGTGCTCTGCTGAAGCGGCCCCGAGCCTATCAGATGCCCGGTCCGGCGTGCTCAGCCGCAGTCGAAGCCCGCGAACCAGGCCCCCGGGAGGTTCCCAGGAGCGGCGAGGCGACAGGGCTCGGGGTCGCCGTGGGGGCAGGGGTTGCGGTGGGCGCCGGTGTGGGCGTGGCTGTCGCGGCGGGCGTGGCTGTCGCGGCGGGTGTGGGCGTCACCGTGGGCGCGGGGGTGGCACTGGGCGCCGGCGTGGGCGTCCCTGTCGCGGCGGGTGTGGGCGTCACCGTGGGCGCCGAGATTCCCGGCAGGCTCGGCAGCGGAGCACCCAGCGCGGGAGGAACGTTCGAGCCGCTCGAGGATGTCCCCAGGCCGAGCGCGAGAAGGATCACGAATGCCGTCGCCACGCCCACGCTGGCGATGCTCGGCCAGAAGACGACGCGGCCGGCGGCGCCCTGGGCAAGCTGTGCGGCGGCCTTGCTGCGCAGGGCCTGCGGTGGACGGGAGGGGTCGGCGAGGGCGTAGCCTGCTGCGGACCCGTAGATCACCACGCTCCAGACCAGGAGCGCGTCCACGGTGAGCGTCAGCGTCGAGAAGCCTGCCTTGAGGAAGACGAGGATGGCAAGGACGGCGGCGCCCAGGGCGAGGAGCGCCTCGACCCAGACCAGCCGGATGCTGCGGGCCGCGTCGGATCCCCGGAACTTCGGCGTGCGCAGGAAGACGGCGCCCTTCTCGACCAGCGCCCTGCCGGTGGCCAGGGTGACGATCCAGGCCAGGCTGAGGTTGACGCGCAGCGCGGCCATGGACTCGCCGATGCTCACTCCGCTCGCCAGCCTCAGGCCCCACAGGTAGCGGACCAGGCCCAGGACCAGGTAGAGGAGGGGAAGGACCAGCGCCGGCCCGTAGAGGAGCTGGACGACGAGCGGCCGGTCGATCAGCACGCCGATGGCGGTCGCTGCGATGAACGCCAGGAACCCCAGGGTCAGCATGTCGTTGAACCACCAGAACCCGCCGAGCAGGTAGTCCCGCCGCTGGCGCTGGGTCAGGCCGTTGTGCGACCAGGGGAGAAGCCCGCGCCAGTGCTTGCGCAGGATCTGGATGCCGCCGAAGGACCAGCGGTAGCGCTGCTTGCGCAGCCCCTCGTACGTGAGCGGCATGATGCCCGCGCCGTAGGCGCGCGGGACATAGATCCCCACGCCGCCCCGCTCGAGCATCCGCAGGCTGGCCTCCGCGTCCTCGGTGATGATTCCCTCGTCCCAGCCGCCGATGTCCTCCAGCGCGGTCCGACGGATCAGGCCCATCGTCCCGGCGAAGATGATGGAGTTGCGGTAGGCGCGGCTCACCATGCCGGCCTTGAAGAAGTAGGCGAGCCCCGCATGGCACGCGCGGTAGAAGGCTGACGACTCCCACTCGCGGTACTCCTGCGGCGTCTGCACGAACGCGACGCGCGGATCGCCGAAGTGGGGCACGGTGCCGCGCAGGAACCCTGGATCCACGATGTAGTCCGCGTCAACGATCGCCACGATCTCCACGTCATCGGGCAGGTGGGCCATGCCCCAGTTCAGCGCTCCCGCCTTGAATCCCGGCCAGTCGGTGAGGTGGCCGAAGAAGATCCGGTAGCCGGCATCGGCCAGGCGGGCGCACTCCGCCTCCAGGGGACGCCACAGCTCCTCGTCGGAGGTGTTGTTGTCGATGACCTGGATCACGAGGTGGTCCCGCGGATAGTCGATCTTCGCGAGCGAGCGCAGCGTCTCCACCACGAGGTCGGGCGGCTCTGCGTGCGCCGGGACCTGCAGCGCGACCGTGGGCCACTCCGCCGGGTCCGGCGGCAGCGCCGGCAGGCGGTCCGGACCGCAGAGGGCGTCGACCATCTCGAAGACGCTCAGGACCATGAGCACCAGCGCCGCGATCTCGAACGCGAGGAGCAGGACACCCAGCGCCAGGCCGATCGGGCCGGTCGCCAGCACGAAGGTGATCTCCGCGAGGTAGACGATGTAGATCGCCGTCGCCACCATCAGGCTGCTGAACGAGAGGGCGCCGACCGCCCACCAGCGGCCCGGGACGAGGAGCGAGAGGGCCAGCACCATGGCGGTGACGAGGACCAGCGGGTCGGCGGGGTCGGCCGGCAGCACCTGCTCGAACCGGTGCCCTGTCAGGAGACCGATGACCCAGCCGAGGGCCAGGACGACGACGACGCGCAGCAGGCGCGTCGGCAGCGGCAGGCGGCCGGCAATGAGCAGGAGGACGGTCCCGCCCAGCACGAAGGCCGCGCTGAGCGACAGGAGTGCGTTGATCATCCGGCGTGCCGTGTTCTGCAAGATCCGGGCCGCCTCGTCCCGGGGCTCGCCGTCCGGATCGCCTACCTGACAGGCGGCGGCAGGGACCGGCGGTAGCCTTCCGGGGTGACCGTCCAGCGCCTGTCGCCGCCGCCGGAGGGAAGCGTCCTCGATCGGCGCACGCTCAACCGCGCCCTCCTCGTCCGTCAGCACCTGCTCGCGGCCGCAGCGCTGACGCCGGCAGCCGCGCTGGAGGAGCTGGTTGGCCTCCAGGCCCAGAACCCCCGCGATCCCTATGTCGCGCTCTGGTCCCGGCTGGACGGATTCGACCCGCTCGCGCTGAGCCGCCTCCTGGAGTCGCGCGAGGCGGTGCGGCTGACCGTCATGCGCGGCACCCTGCACCTGGTGACCGCGACCGATGCCGGCGCGCTGCGCGCGGTCCTCCAGCCGGACATCGCGCGCCTGCTCCGCTCGAGCGCCTTCTGGCGGAACCTCGAGGGAGCCGATATCGACGCGATCGTGTCGCTCGGCGTCGAGCTGGTCGAGGAGCAGCCACGCAGCGTCGCCGAGCTTGCGCCCCTGCTCGCACGCCGCTGGCCGGAGCGCGACCCGGACTCCCTCGCCTACGCGGTGCGCTACCTGGTGCCGCTCGCCCAGGTCACGCCGCGTGGCCTGTGGGATCGCACGGGCCGGGCGCGGGTGACCACGCTGCGTGCCTGGCTCGGCCTCGCCAGCCTGCCCGCGCCGGACCCCGGCGCGCTCGTCGTCCGCTACCTGCGCGCCTTCGGCCCCGCGCACCCGTCCGATATCCGCGCCTGGTCAGGCCTGACGGAGCTGCGATCCGTCGTCGACGCGCTGCGACCCACGCTGGTCCGCTATCGCGACGGGGCCGGCCGGGAGCTGCTCGACGTGCCGGACGGCCGCTTCGCCGACGCCGCCGCTCCGGCGCCGGTTCGCTTCCTCCCGGAGTTCGACAACGCCTTCCTCTCCCACGCCGACCGATCGCGGATCACCGGCGACGATCGCTGGGGCGCGGACTTCGGCCGACGCGGCGTGATCCTCGTCGACGGCTTCTTCGCCGGCGCCTGGCGGATGCACGGCGGAGCGCGCGAGCCTCGCGTTCTCAGCGTGGAGCCACGCAGACCCATGAGCGCGGGCGAGCGCGACGCGGTCGAGCAGGAGGGACGGCGGCTGCTCGCCTTCCTGCGGCCGGAGGACCCGTCCGCATCGGTCCACTTCGCACCGTCCGGATGAGCCGACCGGACCGTTGACACCTGCGCGGGCCGGCGTATTATCCGACCGACAGTCGGTCTGCTAATCGGAGGTATGCACCCTGGCCCGCACCGTGAACCCGGCGAAGCACGCGGTGAGACGGGACGCGTTCGTGGATGCCGCCCTGCGCCTGATCCAGACGAAGGGCTACGAGCAGATGAGCATCCAGGACGTTTTGGATGCCTGCGAGGCGTCGCGCGGGGCCTTCTACCACTACTTCGATTCGAAGACGGCACTGCTCGACGCGGCGATGGACCGCATGCTCGACACCGGCCTGGGCATCGCCCGCCAGGTGGTCGACGACCCGGCCATGAGCGCGACGGAGAAGTTCGGGGCCGTCTTCTCCAACATCGCGAGCTGGAAGAACGCGCGCCGCGAGCTCATGGTCCAGCTCCTCCAGATCTTCTACTCCGACGAGAACGCCATCGTCCGGGAGAAGCTGCGCCGCGGCATGGTCAAGCGCATGGCTCCGATCCTCGCTCGGATCATTCGCCAGGGGTGCACGGAGGGCGTCTTCTCCGTCGCCTCGGCAGAGGACGCGGCGCTTGTCTGCATCACGCTCATCTCGGGCACGCAGGAGGTCGCCGCCGACCTCTACCTGCGCCGCGCCCATCGGGAGATCCCGCTCGAGACCGTGGAGCGGACCTTCGACTCCTTCGCCGAGGCCTACGTGCGAGTCCTGGGCGCGCCGCCCGGCTCGCTCCGCTTCGTCAACGAGGAGACCATCCGGCTCTGGTTCGGCTGACGCATCAGCCACTGCTGAAGGAAACCCACATGACGGCAATCATCGAGACCGAGAAGCTCACGAAGTCCTACGGGTCGCACCGCGGCATCGTCGACGTCGACCTGCAGGTCAACGGCGGGGAGGTGTTCGGCTTCCTGGGCCCCAACGGCGCCGGCAAGACGACGACGATCCGCACGATCCTGGACCTCATCCGGCCCACGAGCGGCAGCGCACGCGTCTTCGGCGTCGACACGACCCGCGATGCGGTGGCGATCCACCGCCGCGTCGGCTACATCCCGGGCGAGTTCGCCCTCTACGACCGGCTCACCGGCGGCCAGACGCTCGACTACTTCGCCAACCTCCGAGGCGGCGTCGACCGTGCCTACCAGCGCTCGCTCATCGAGCGCTTCGAGATCGACACCTCGCGCCGGTTCAAGGAGTACTCCAAGGGGAACAAGCAGAAGATCGGCCTGGTGATCGCGCTCCAGCACCGGCCGGAGCTGCTGATCCTGGACGAGCCGACATCGGGCCTGGACCCCCTCGTCCAGCAGTCGTTCTACGCGCTCGTGCGCGAGGCGAAGGCGGAGGGCCGCACCGTCTTCCTGTCGAGCCACATCCTCTCCGAGGTCGAGCGGACCTGCGACCGCGTCGCGATCATCCGCGAGGGGCGGCTGGTCAAGGTCGACAGCGTGGAGGGCCTGCGCGACCTGGCGCATCACCAGGTGGAGCTGCGCTTCGCCGGTGCCGTGCCGGCCGAGGCGTTCCGCGACCTGCCGGGGGTGACCGATGTCGCCGCCACCGATCACGTCCTGCGGATGCGCGTCTCGGGCGCCATCACCCCGGTGGTCCAGGCTGCGGCGAAGTACGAGCTGCTCGACTTCGTGAGCCGCGAGCCGAGCCTGGAGGAGACATTCCTGGCCCAGTACGGGCAGGACGCGGTGGAGGTGACGAGCGATGAGCGCTGAGGCCGCCCTCGGCAGACGTGCGATCAGTCCGCCGTCGCGCATCAGCCGGATCTACGGGTTCGGCAGCATCTACGCCAAGACCATCCGGGACTCCCGCCTCGCGTTCATCATCGCGGCCGGGCTGCTGGGCGGGCTCGCGCTCTTCATGGGTGCGGCCATCTCGAACGTCTTCTCGACCCCGGCCTCCCGCCTCGAGGTGAACGCGCTCATCGGCAGCATGCCGGCGGACCTCGTCAACCTCTTCGGCAAGCCCGTGAAGCTCGGGACGCTGGGCGGCTACATGACCTGGAAGTACGGTGCGGTCTTCGCTCTCGGCGCCTCCCTGTGGTCGATCTTTGCCCTGTCCGGCACGCTTGCCGGCGAGGCCGGGCGCGGGAGCCTGGATCTCGTCGCCGCCGCGCCGTTCGGGAGGCGACGCATCGCGCTCGAGAAGCTCGCCGGGCACGTGACCATGCTCGTGCTGGCGATGGCGGTCGTGGCCTTCTTCACGACGACCAGCTCCACCCTGTACGGCGACGCGTCGCTCGGCGACCAGATCCCGCCGCTCTCCGCCATCGGTTTCGCCCTGTGGGTGGGTGGCCTGGCGATCTGCTTCGGCAGCCTGGCGTGGGCGCTGGGGCCGCTCCTGGGCCGCGCGGGCGCGGCGGGCGTGGCGAGCGCAGTGATGCTCGTCCTGTGGATCGCCAATGGCTTCACGGCGCTCGATCCGGTCGCCGTGCTCAGCCCGTTCCGCTGGACCGGGGACCACATCCCGCTCGTGGGCCAGTACGACTGGGGGAGCCTGCTCGTGGTCGGCGCCGTTGCCGCCGTCCTCCTCGCCGTGGGCGTGGAGCTGTTCAGCCGCCGCGACCTCGGGGTCACCTTCGGGTGGTCGCTGCCCGGCCTGCCGGCCTGGATCCTGGGGATCCGCGGCCCGATCAGCCGCGCGTTCGGAGAGCTCCTTCCCCGGGCGCTCTGGTGGGGCATCGGGATGGGCCTGTTCGGCCTGATGCTCGTCTCGCTGGTCGGATCGTTCGCCGACCAGATTGCCAGGGACCCGAACCTGCAGCAGACCTTCAGCACGGTCTTCCCCGGCTTCGACACGAAGACCGCGGGCGGCTGGCTGCAGCTGTTCGCGCAGCTGCTCGTCATCGCCGCTGGCTTCGCGGGCGCCACCTTCGTGGCGAAGTGGGCCGGCGACGAGACCGGCGACCGCCTCGAGGAGCTGCTCGCGACGCCCATGACGCGAGCGCGCTGGGTCGTCTCCGGTGGCATCGCCGCGCTCCTGGCCGTCGTGGTCATGAACGTGCTGCTGGCCGTGGGCATCACGCTGGGTGCCGCCACCGCCGGCGTTGCCGTCGGCGACGCCCTGGTCGGATCGGTCTTCCTGGGGCTGATCGCGGCGGCGATGGTCGGAGTGGGAGTCGCGGTCGGCGGCCTGTGGCGCACCTCGCTGGCGGCGGAGATCACCGCCGTCGTGGTGGTCGCGACCTACCTCATCGACCTGCTCGGGCCTCCGCTGCGGCTGCCGGACTGGATCCAGCAGCTCACTCTCACCGCCCACATGGGCCAGCCCATGATCGGACAGTGGAACGTGGCCGGGGTGATCGCCGCGGTGGTCGTCGCTGCGGGCGGCATCGGGCTGGGCGCCTGGGGAATGCGTCGCCGGGATGTCGCCGTCTGACCCATCGCTCGCCGGGGAGGCGGCAGGTGCGACGGTGCCGACGGCCGGCATCGGTCAGGTGCCGAATCGCCGCTCCCGGGCCTGGTAGCTGCGGAGGGCACGCAGGAAGTCGATCCGCCGGAAGGCCGGCCAGAAGACGTCGCAGAAGTAGTACTCGCTGTAGGCGGACTGCCAGAGCAGGAAGCCACCCAGCCGGATCTCGCCGCTGGTGCGGATGATGAAGTCGGGGTCCGGCTGGTCCTTCGTGTAGAGCCGCGTGCTGATCTCCTCCGCGGAGAGCTCCCGCTCCACCTCCGCGAGCGAGCGGCCCTCCTCCGCCGCGTCCCGCAGCAGGAGCCGCACCGCGTCAACGATCTCCTCGCGGCCGCCGTACCCCACCGCGATGTTCAGCTCCATGCCGTCGTGGTGGGCGGTTGCCGCCTCCAGCCGCCGCAGCGAGTCGAGGACCGGCTGCGGGAACGACTCGAGCCGGCCGATGGCGCGCACCCGGACGCGGTTGTCGCGGATGCGGCGGTCGTGGACCATCTGCTCCGCCTCCTGCTCCAGGAGCCGGAGGATGTGCTCGACCTCGTCCCGGTCACGGCGCGCGTAGTTGTCCGGGCTGAGGACCCAGAGGGTGACGGTGGGGATCCCCATCTCCAGGCACCAGTCGAGCACCTCGCGCGCCTTCGCGACGCCCCGATCGTGGCCGAGGCGGATGTCACCCAGGCCCGCGAGCCGCGCGAAGCGACGATTGCCGTCCAGGATGAGCCCCAGGTGCCGGGGCACCTCGCCGCGGCGGACGGTGGCGAGCAGGCGGCGCTCGTAGAGGGCGTAGACGGGCTCCGCGACCGTCCGGGAGGCAATCCTCCATGCCCAGCCCAGCCTCACCCGGACCGAGACCCCGACCCGGGAACCCGCGATGGCCGGCTGGCCCATGAGCACCTCCGGGCGGATGGTACCGCGCGCGACCTGTTCATGCGGAGTCCCCACCGACTACGCCGAGTCCCACCACCGAGTCCATGGAGGACTCTCCCGGCGCGCCTCCCCTGCCGGGCGCGGCCGGCGAGTCGGCAGACGGCTCCGGCGGCGCGCCAGCGCCCCCATCCGCGCCCATGTACTCCTCGGCGTCATCATCAGGACAGGCCCACACGGTTCGCCATCGCGGTGGCTCGGTGCGGGACGGGCTCAGGCCCCCTTCCGGACCAGGTCGAGCGCGCGAGGCAATCCGGCGTCCCATGGCTCGCCGTGGCCGGGAAGGACCCAGCGGGCCTGCACCCCGTCCAGGGCGTCAAGGGCCTGCAGCGCCGCGGCGCGGTCGACGGTGAACGGCGCCAGCGCGGGCCCGCGCACGCCGGTGAGGACGGAGCGCGTGGTCATGGCATCGCCGACGAAGACGGCGTCCAGGTCGGGGACGTGATACGCGACCGATCCGGGAGTGTGGCCCGGCATCGCGATCACCCGCGGCCGTCCGGGCAGGTCGAGCGTCTCCCCCGGGACGGCGATCCGGACATCCCCGATGGGCGTGTTGCGCAGCCCGCCGTGGGTCGCTCCCCACCAGAGGAAGCGGATCAGCGGCCAGATTCGCATCCGGTCGCGCTCCGCCGCGGGCTTCTTCACCTCGCCGCGGGCTTCGGGGGCATCGGCCTCGCCCACCCAGACGGGGACGCGGTGCTGCGTCCGCAGCCGCTCCGCGAAGCCGGTGTGGTCCACGTCGCCGTGGGTAAGGAGAACGGCACGGATGTCACCCACCGAACGGCCCATGGCGTCGAGCTCGCGCAGCAGGTCGTGCCACTGCCCCGCCAGGCCGGCGTCGATCAGCGTGATGCCATCGGGCTCGACGACCAGGTAGCAGTTCACCACGCTCGAGCTGCCGATGCGGTGGAGGTTCGGTGCGAGCTGCATGCGGGCGATCCTCTCACGAATGCCGCGAACGGTCCGCCGGCCCGGGCCCGGTCGCCAGCAGCGCCGCGGCGTTGACGACCACCACCGCGGAGAAGGCTGCGGCCGCGACCGGCTGTCCGACGACGGCCAGCCCGCCGGCAGCGGCCAGCAGGACGAGCGTGCCGATGGCGGTCCTCTGCGGCCCCGTGAGGCCGCTTCTCGCCCGGGGCGCCAGGATCGTGCCCCACGCGGTGACGAGGAGCGCCGCGGCGACCAGCGCCATCGCGACCCGCGCGACCTGGTTGGTGGCGAGCGAGTAGCCCCACGCGGCAACGAACCCCACGGCCAGCAGCTCGGCAATGAAGCGGACGGCCAGGTTGAGAGCCCTCATGCTCGCGCGCCCGACGCGCTACCCCGCCTCGTCGACCATCGGCTTCACCTCGCCGATCCAGCGCCCCAGCGTCTCCTCGTCGTACGGCGCCGCGAGCTCCGCGATGAAGGTTCCGAAGCCGAGCCGGCGCCGGGCGATCATCTTCTCCGCGATCTGCTCCGGGGTGCCGACCCAGAAGGTGTCGTCCCCCTCGACGTCCGGCATCGGCGTCCGGTTGTGCTGCATGCGGGCCTCCCAGGCCCGCCGCGCCTCCGCGGGGGTGTCACGGATCAGCGGCTTGCAGCCGGCGGTCCACTCGATCTCCGCGGGGTCTCGACCCACCTCGTCGCAGTGGCGACGCAGGACCTCCCCCTTGTGCTGGAGCTTCTCCACGCTGCCCATGGCGTTCCACATGTCCGCGTAGCGGGCGACGGTGCGCAGCGTCTTGCGCTCCCCGGAGCCGCCGATCATGATCGGCAGGCGCTCCTGGACCGGCAGCGGCAGGAGGCGCAGGTGGTCGAAGGCGTAATGCGCCTCGGGGGCCGATGTCGCCTCGCCCCCGTCGAGCAGCGTCCGGGCAGCGCTCACCGCCTCGTCAAGCCAGTCGAGCCGTTCCCCGAAGCCGGATCCGAAGTCCATGCCGTGCGCGACGTGCTCCGCGGCGAACCAGGCCCCGCCCATGCCGAGGATGGCCCGGCCGTCGCTGATGTGGTCCAAAGTCGTGGCCAGCTTGGCCACGAGCCCCGGATTGCGGAACGTGTTGGCACCGACCAGCAGGCCCAGCCGCGCGCGACGGGTCATGGCCGCCCACGCGGCGAGGGTGGCCCAGCCCTCGAAGATCGGCTGGTAGGGATCGCCGAAGATGGCGTAGAGGTGATCCCAGGTCCACAGGTGGTCGTACCCCAGCTCGTCCACCCTGCGCGCGGCCGCCGCGAAATCCGGCCACTCCGTGGCCTGGCTCCACAGCAGCACGCCGAGCCGTGTCTCGATCATGGGTACCTCCTGGGGGCGCTGCGCAGGGCGCCTGCTGGCGCCCCCGGGCCCTGCCGCAGATTGTAGGGACCGCGCGGGGTCGCGCCAGCGGGCGCCCTTCGCCCGTCGGGGCCGATAATCGCGCCGTCGCCCTCACTGAGGAGTCCCCCATGCCGCCGCTTGATCCGTCCACGCTCCGACCGGAGTTCCCCGCACTGTCGCGCGAGACGGACGGGCGACCGGTCGTCTACCTCGACGGCCCGGGCGGGACCCAGGTGCCACAGGCGGTGATCGACGCGGTGAGCACCTACTACCGGCGCATGAACGCCAACGAGGGCGGCGCCTTCGCGACGAGCGCGGAGAACGACGAGATGACCGCCCGGGCGCGCTCCGCGGTTGCGACGCTCCTGGGCGCGGCGAGCCCGGACGAGGTGAAGTTCGGGGCGAACATGACGAGCCTGACCTTCCACCTGAGCCGCTCGATCGGCGCCTCGCTCTCCCCGGGAGACGAGATCGTGGTGACCGGGCTCGACCACGAGGCGAACGTGTCCCCCTGGCGGGCCGTCGCCGCCGATCGCGGCCTCGTCGTCCGAACCCTTGGCGTCCGGCTGGAGGACGGCACGCTCGACCTCGACGAGCTCGACGGCCTGCTGGGGCCGCGGACGCGGGTGGTGGCGGTGGGCTATGCGTCGAACGCCCTGGGCACCATCAACCCGGTGGCCGAGATCCTCGCCCGCGCCCACGACGTCGGCGCCATCGGCTACGTGGACGCCGTCCACTTCACGCCTCACGGCCTGGTGGACGTTGCCGCACTGGACGCCGACCTCCTCGTCTGCTCCGCCTACAAGTGGTTCGGCCCGCACCTCGGCGTCCTCTGCGGGAAGGACGCGCTGCTCGAGGAGCTGCCGGCCTACAAGGTCCGCCCCGCACACGACCGGTTCGAGACCGGCACGCCGAACTACGAGGGGATCGCCGGGACGCTGGCCGCGGTGGGGTACCTGCGCTCGATCGGCGAGCGCTTCGGTGACGGACCGATGGCGGCCGCACGCGAGGAGATCGCCGCGGCGATGGGTGCCATCCGGGGACACGAGCGGCTGCTTACCGAGCGCTTCATGCGCGGCGTGGCAGCGATCCCGGGCATCCGACTGTGGGGCATCGGGGATCCGGGCCGCGCGGAGGAGCGGACACCGACCTTCGGCCTGACGGTCGAGGGTGTCTCCCCGCGCGCCGCCGCGGAGGCGCTGGCCGCACAGGGCATCTTCGCCTGGGACGGCGACTTCTACGCCACCGGCCTCGTCGAGCGCCTGGGGCTCGCGGAGAGCGGCGGCCTGCTTCGGATCGGCTTCGTCCACTACAACACCGCGGGGGAGGCGGACCGGGCGCTCGAGGCGCTCGAGTCGATCGCCCGCCGGGGCGCCGCCTAGCCCATCCATCGTCCTACGCTGTGGGGGTGAGCAGGCTCGACCGGAAATGGCTGATCCTGTCGAGCGTCTCGCTGGGGACCTTCATGGCGACGCTCGACGGCAGCATCGTCAACATCAGCCTGCCCCAGATCCAGGGCGCATTCGGCATCGGGATCTCGGCGGTCGAGTGGGTCTCGGTGGGCTACCTCCTGGTCGTGGGCAGCTTCCTGCTCCCCTTCGGCCGGCTCGGCGAGATCCTCACCTTCAAGCGGGTCTACCTGGCGGGCTTCGTCCTGTTCACGGCGGCGAGCGTGCTGTGCGGCCTGGCACCCAGCGCGGAGTCCCTCATCGCCTTCCGGGCGGTGCAGGGCGTGGGCGCGGCCATGCTCCAGGCGATGGGGCCGGCGATCGTGGCCCGCACCTTCGGGGCGAACGAGCGTGGCCGGGCACTGGGACTCAACGCGATCAGCGTCTCCATCGGGCTCAGCCTCGGCCCGGCGCTGGGCGGTCTCCTCACGGAGCTCGGCACCTGGCGGGCCATCTTCTTCGTGAACCTCCCGGTGGGCATCCTGGCGGTCCTCTGGGCGAACCGGGTTCTGCCCCTGGAGGAGGCCGCCGAACGGGTGCGCTTCGACCTCGCCGGGGCCGCCCTTTCAAGCGTGGGGCTGCTCGGCCTGCTGCTGGCGCTCAGCGAGGGGCAGAGCTGGGGGTGGACCAGCCTCCCGGTGCTCGTCCTGTTCGTCGTCTTCGCGGTCTGCGCGGTGGCCTTCGTGACGGTCGAGACCCGCTCGCCGCACCCGATGCTCGACCTGCGCCTCTTCCGGATCCGCCCCTTCGCCGCGGGCAACCTGAGCGTGGTGGCGGCATTCGTGGGGCTCTTCACCGCCACCTTCCTGCTGCCGTTCTTCCTCGAGAACGGCTCCCACTTCTCACCGCTCGATGCCGGGCTGCTGCTGACCCCGGTCCCCATCACCCAGGCCATCGTGGCGCCGTTCTCCGGGGCGCTCTCCGACCGGATCGGCCAGCGCCTGCCGGCGTCGATCGGGGTGGCGGCGCTGGTCGCGGGGCTCCTGAGCCTGAACTGGCTCCCCGTCGACTTCGCGGTGTTCGACCTCGTCTGGCGCCTGGTCCTGGTGGGCTTCGGGATGGGCGTCTTCATGAGCCCCAACTCGAGCGCCGTCCTGGGCTCCGTCCCGCGATCGCGGATCGGGACCGCCTCCGGCACCCTGGCCCAGATGCGGATCGACGGGCAGGCGCTGGGCATCGCGCTGAGCAGCGCGGTGGTCGCCATCAGGCTCCCCGTCCACGCCGCGGCCAACGGCCAGGCAACCGCGCTCATCCTGTCGATCCACGACGCGTTCGTGGTCGCGGCCATCGTCGCGGCAATCGGGATCGTGGCCAGCCTGTTCGGGGGCCCCGGGGCCCGCGAAGCCATCGAGCCTGCCGGCTGACGACCGGGAGCCGAGGAGCGCCCACCGACCGATGTCGGCCTTCTGCCCAGGAGTGCGACCTTCGTCGGTCCCGGCCCCCGCCGCCTGGGCGGTCGTTTTGGTAGTCCCACTACCCATCCGTCCGAGGAACGACGAATCTGCGGCCCTCGGCGGCCCCGGCCCCCGCCCTGGGCGGTCGTTTGGGTAGTCCCACTACCCATCCGTCCGAGGAACGACGAATCTGCGGCCCTCGGCGGTCGTTTGGGTAGTCCCACTACCCATTCGTCCGAGGAGCGGCGAATCTGCGGCCGCCGGCGGCCCCCGGCGGTCGTTTGGGTAGCCCCACTACCCATCCGTCCGAGGAACGGCCAACCCGCGGCCCCCGGCGGTCGTTTGGGTAGCCCCACTACCCATTCGTCCGGGGAGCGGCGAATCTGCTGCCGCCGGCGGTCGTCTGGGTAGCCCCACTACCCATCCGTCCGAGGAGCGGCGAATCTGCGGCCGCCGGCGGTCGTTTGGGTAGCCCCACTACCCAAACCGTCCAAGGAACGGGAGATGTCCTCAGCCGGACGGCACGACCTCGCTCGGCGCGGGCTCGCCGAAGCCGCTGGCGGCGAGGGCCGTCCCCGCCAGCGCCGAGATGAACGCGGGGTGCAGGTTGAGGGACTCGATGCGCGCAAAGGCCATCCCGGCGCGGTCCGCCTGCTCTCGGGCGCCCACGTCCACGTCGTAGAGGATCTCCAGGTGGTCGGCCAGGAACTGGACGGGGGCGACCAGGACGGACCGGTGGCCGGCACGTCGCAGCTCGGGGACCAGGTCCGCGAAGTCCGGTTTCATCCACTCCCCGGGCTCGTGGCCGGCCGACTGCCAGCAGAAGTGCCATCGGTTCGAGGCCAGTCCGGCACGCTCGGCCACGAGCTCCGCCGTCTCGCGCAGCTGGGACAGGTACCCCGGCTCCTGGTCGGCGACGCGCCGGGGAAGCGAGTGCGCGGTGAGCAGCACAGGCGCCACCTCGCGCTCCTCGACAGGGAGCCGGCGCAGCCCGGCGTGGATCCGCTCCGCCACCGCGGTGAGGAACCCGTCCGCGCGGTACCACGCGGGCGCCAGGTGCACCGTCGGCGCGCTGCCGTCCAGCTCCTCGAGGGCCGCCCCGAGCGCGCGCTGGTAGCCGGACATCAGGAGCGGCGAGTACTGCGGGCTCATGATGAGGGCGGCGACCTCCCGGTAGCCGGCGCCGGCGAGCGCGGCGAGGGATTCCACGATGGTCGGCGGCGAGAAGCGCATGGCGGCCATGACGCGCGCGTCGAGGCCGCCGGCCCGCAGGCGCGTCTCGACGGCGGCGGCCTGCGCCTGGGTGATGGCGATCAGCGGCGAGCCGCCGATCACGGCGTAGCGCCGCCGGAACTCCACGACAAGCTCGTCGTCGGGCAGACGCCCGCCGCGCACCGCGGCCAGGTAGCGCGGCACGTCGTCGAGGTCGGCCGGCGAGCCGTAGGTCATGAGGAGGACGCCCAGGCGCTCCGGCTGCGGGCTCACCTGGCCGTCTCCGCGTGGACGAGGTCCACGAGGCGCGCCAGGAGCGCCGGGTCCGTGTCGGGCAGGACGCCGTGGCCCAGGTTGAAGATGTGGCCCGGCCGATTGGCGGCGCGCCGCAGGACATCGCGGGCGCCCGCCTCGGTCGCTTCCCAGCCGGCAAGGAGCCGCGCCCCCTCCAGGTTGCCCTGGATCCCCCGCTCCGGGCCGATGCGCTCCCAGGCACGATCCAGCGCCTGGCGGGCGTCGATCCCGATCACGTCGCCGCCGGCCGCCGCCACCTCCTCGAGGAGGCCTGCCGTCTGCGTCCCGAAGTGGATGGTCGGCACCTCGCGCACCTCGGCGAAGATTCGCGCCACGTGCGGCTGAACATGGGTCACGTAGTCGTCCGCGGAGAGCGCGCCGACCCACGAGTCGAAGAGCTGCACCACCTGCACGCCCGCCGTCACCTGGGCGTGGAGGTAGCGGATGACGACCTCGGTCAGCTTCTCCATCAGCGCATGCCAGGTTGCCGGCTCGCGGTACATCAGCGCCTTGGCCATGGCGTAGTCGCGCGAGGGCCGGCCCTCGACCAGGTAGCAGGCCAGGGTGAACGGCGATCCGGAGAAGCCGATGACGGCCTGCCGCCCGTCCAGCTCCCGGCGGACGAGGCGGATGGCGTCCATGACGAACTCCACCTCCTCCGCCGGATCGATCAGGCGCAGCCGCTCGACATCGGTCGGCGAGCGGACGGGGTTGTGGATGATCGGCCCAATGGACGGCTCGATCTCCAGGTCGACCCCCATCGGCTCCAGGGGCAGCATGATGTCGGCGAAGAGCACGGCGGCGTCGACCCCGAAGGTCTGCACCGGCATCAGGGTGATCTCCGCGCAGAGCTCCGGCGTCTTCGCCAGGGTCAGGATCGCGTAGCGCTCGCGGAGCGCGCGATAGGCGGGGAGGGTCCGGCCGGCCTGGCGCATGAACCAGACCGGCGTGGCGTCCGGCTCCTCGCGCCGCAACGCGGCGAGCATGCGCTCCGCGCCGGTCATGGGCTGAATGGGGGCATCAAGCATCTGCGTCTCCGATGGTGGTGAAGGCGTGCGCGGCGGCCACGAGCGTGCGATCGACCTCGTCGGCACCGTGCGCGGTCGAGCAGAACCACGCCTCCTGCGGGGAGGGCGGCAGCAGCACGCCGGCGCCGAGCATGGCGTTGAAGAAACGGGCGAAGCGGCGGTCGTCGTCGAAGAACACGGTGAGCAGCGACCCGGCGCGGGCGACGCGGATTCGAACCTCCGCGTTCGCCGCCGCAGTCGCAAGCCCGCGCTCGAGCGCGGCTCCGGTCGCCTCCAGGCGCTCGTAGGCTTCCGGCGTCAGCTGGCGAAGGGTGGCGAGCCCCGCTGCCATGGCAAGCGGGTTGCCCGAGAGGGTGCCGGCCTGGTAGACGGGGCCCAGGGGTGCCACGAGCTCCATGATCTCGGCGCGACCGCCGTAGGCACCCACGGGCAGGCCGCCACCGATGATCTTGCCGAGCACCGTGAGGTCGGGCCGGACCGCGTACCGCTCCTGCGCTCCGCCGGGGCCGAGACGGAAGCCGGTGATCACCTCGTCGAAGATGAGCAGCGCGCCGCTCGCGGCGGTGAGCTCACGCAGCCCCTCGAGGTAGCCCGGGGCGGGGAGCACCACACCCATGTTCGCGGCGACCGGCTCCACGATCACCGCCGCCACGGGGCGCGAGGCGAGGGCCTCGCGGATGGCAGCGAGGTCGTTGTAGGGCACGACGACGGTGTCGCGCGCCACCGCGTCCGGAACGCCTGCGCTCGCCGGCAGACCCCAGGCGCCGGAACCGGCGCGCACGAGGAGCGCGTCCGCGTGGCCGTGGTAGCCGCCGGCCATCTTCACGATCGCGTCGCGTCGGGTGAATGCGCGGGCAAGCCGGATGGCGGACATGGCCGCCTCCGTCCCGCTGTTGACGAAGCGCAGGCGCTCGATCGACGGCACGGCGGCGACGACCGCCTCGGCGAGCTCCACCTCTCCCCGGCACGGCGCGCCGAACGAGGTCCCGCGGGTGGCGGCGTCCCTCACCGCTTCCACGACCGCGGGGTGGGCGTGTCCGAGGATCATGGGCCCCCAGGAGCCGATGTAGTCGATCAGCTCGTTTCCGTCGACGTCCCACACCCGGGCGCCCAGCGCCCGCTCGATGACCCGGGGCGTGCCGCCGACCGCGCCGAATGCGCGGACCGGCGAGTCGACCCCGCCGGGCAGGATCCTCTCCGCGCGATCCATGAGCTGCTCCGACCGGCCCGCCGCCTGGCGCACGGCGCTCATTCGGCGCTCCCCGAGAGGCGGCGGAGGATCTCGCCCAGCGGGCGGTGGATGCCGGTGATGATGGGCGTGTCGCGGACGGTGGCCCGCCGGCTCTCCGAGGAACGCAGCTCGCGGACGAGGTCCTGGAACGCGACGAGGTCATCGGTCTCGTAGGCGACGATGAACTCCTGGTCGTCGAGGCCAAAGCTGTACGCCAGCAGCTGGCGCACCTGCGGGTAGCGGTGGCCGATCCGCATGTGCCCGCGCATCACCTCGCCGCGCTCCTCGTCGGAGGACAGGTACCAGTCGGTGCTCTTCACGAACGGGTAGACGACCAGGTACGGCGAGCGCTCGCCCTCGAACAGGCTCTGCTCCTGGGCGCTGGCCCGACGCACGTACTGGCTCGGCCGGGTGAGGCCGATCATGGAGAACGCGGGGGTCATCCAGCGACCGATGCCGGCTGCCAGCAGGTCCGCCGCGGTCTCCTCGAGCGTTTCGAGCCCATCGGTCATGCGCCACAGCAGGAGGTCGCCGTTCGCGCGGAGCCCGATGGTGGAGTAGGCGTGCTGCACGAGGCGCTCTCCCGCCCGCTCCGCCGCCGCGCAGAACCCGGCCACGTCCTCGTCACGCTCGGCGCGCCGCCGGCGGCGCCACGCCGGGTCGAGACGCAGCAGCCAGGCGTGGACGAATTGCTCGCCGCTCATGCCTGCCCTTCCTCCCGCAGCCAGCGCGCCGCCTCGGCGGCGAAGTAGGTGACGATCAGGTCGGCGCCGGCCCGGGCGATCGCCGTCAGGCTCTCCATGGCGGCGGCGCGACGGTCGAGCCAGCCACGCTCCGCCGCGGCGACGATGGCCGCGTACTCGCCGCTCACCTGGTAGGCGGCGACGGGAACCTGCGTCCTGGCGCGCGCGGCCGCGACGAGGTCGAGTGCCGGCAGCGCCGGCTTGACCATCACCGCGTCGGCACCCTCCGCCACGTCGGCGTCGATCTCGCGGAGAGCTTCGCGCCCGTTGGCCGGATCCATCTGGTAGCTGCGCCGGTCACCGAAGGCGGGCGCGGAGTCGGCGGCGTCGCGGAACGGCCCGTAGAAGGCCGACGCGTGCTTGGCGGCGTAGGCGAGGATCGCGGTCTCCGCCAGTCCCGCTGCGTCCAGCCCGGCGCGAATGGCGGCGACCTGGCCGTCCATCATGGCCGAGGGCGCCACGATGTCGGCGCCGGCCCGGGCCAGCGAGACGCCGGTCCGGGCGAGAAGGTCGAGCGTCGGATCGTTGGCGATCCGTGCCTCCCCGTCTACGTCCACCAGGACCCCGCAGTGGCCGTGGCTCGTGTACTCGCAGAGGCAGACGTCCGCGGCGATGACGAGCCCGGGATCCGCGGCGCGGATGGTCCGCACCGCACGCTGCACGATCCCCTCGTCGTCCCAGGCGCCCGATCCGTCCGCGTCCTTGCGCGACGGGAGCCCGAACAGGAGGACGGAGCGGATCCCGGCCGCGCCCAGCTCGGCAACGACCTCCGGCAGCATGGCGAGCCCGAGGCGTGACTGGCCGGGCATCGAGGCGATCGGCTCGCGACCGGCCACCTCCTCGCTCACGAAGAGCGGCTGCACCAGCATCTGCGGGTGGAGGCGGGTCTCCCGGACCAGGCCGCGCAGCGCCGGGGAGCGGCGGAGGCGGCGGCCGCGGAGGGCCATGCTCCCCGGCGTGCCGGCGGACGCCGCCGTGGTCGGTCGTTCGACGCTCAGGCTCATGCGATCTCCTCGAGATGACCGGCGATCGCGGTCGCGAGGCCGGTGACGGTGTGCTCGGTGGCGACGATGGGGACGGTGAAGCCCGCGGTACGGGCGACATCGGCCGTGACCGGACCGATGCAGCAGGCCGGGAGGCGCCACAGCGCCGTGCGCTGCGTCTCCCCGGCGAGACGGAGCAGCCCGCGGACCGTGGACCCACTGGTGAAGGTCACGCCGTCGATGCCGGTCTGCAGCGCGGCCTCCAGGAGCGGACGGCTCGCCTCCGGCCCTTCGATCGTGCGGTAGGCGACGACCTCCTCGACCCGGGCGCCGCGGGCGCGAAGCGCCTCGGCCAGGTCGGGCGTGGCGGCGTCGGCGCGCGCCAGGAGGACGCGGGCGCCGCGCAGATCCCCCAGGCCGTCGGCGATCGCGACGGTGCGGTACTCGGCGGGAACATGGTCGACCCGCAGGCCCCCGGCCCGCAGCGCCGCCGCCGTCGCCGGCCCCACGGCGGCCACCCGTGTCTCCACCGGTAGGGAGCGCCGCAGCGCGGCGAGCCGCCCGAGAAGCGCGTCGGCGCCGTTGACGCTCGTGATCACCAGCCAGCGCACGCCCTCCATCCCGCGCAGCGCGACTTCGAGCGCGGCGTCGCCGTCGACCCCGCCCGTCGCAACCGCGGGGACGGCGACGGCATCGATCCCGCAGGCGGCCAGCGCGTCGACGAGGGCGGCGGCCTGCGGGGCGGGGCGGGTGACGAGGAGACGTGTCATGCGGACGCGGAGATGGGAGCGGTGAGGGCCGCGGCCGCTTCGGCGACGAGCGCGTCGAGCGCCGGGACCGGCCCCACGAGGTCGGCACGGGCGAACTCTCCGTCCCGCTCGTAGACCGCACGCAGCCGTATCGAGCCGGCGTCCACGGTCACGAGCGCCCCGAGCGGCGCCAGGCAGCCACCGCCCACGGCGCGCAGCAGGGCCCGCTCGGCGCTCACCGCCAGCCGGGTCTCCGCGTGGTCCACGCCGGCCAGCCCGTCCACGAGGTCCCGATCGGCGGTGCGCACCTGGAGTGCGATCGCCGCCTGTCCCGGCGCCGGAAGCATCACGTCGAACGGAAGCCGGCGCAGCCCCGGCACCTCGATTCCCAGCCGGTCGATGCCCGCGGCGGCCACGATGAGCGCATCGAGCGAGCCCTCGGCAAGCCGGCGCAGCCGCGTCTCGACGTTGCCGCGGATCGGCATCGCCACCAGGTCGGGACGCACCGCGGCGACCTGGGCGGCGCGCCGCACGCTGCTCGTGCCGATCCGTGCTCCAAACGACAGGTCCTCCAGCGCGACGCCGTCGGCGCTCACCAGGCAGTCGCGGGGGTCGCCGCGCTCCAGGATGGCGGCCAGCCGGAGATCCGGCCGCGACTCGGTCGGGAGGTCCTTGAGGGAGTGGACCGCGACGTCGATCTCTCCGGCGAGCAGGGCGCGCTCCAGCTCGGAGGTGAACTGGCCGTCGCCCGTCACCCAGGTGCCGGCCGGTCGTCGTGCGCTTAGGGCGTCGCCGCGGGTCCGGATCTCGACGATCGAGACGGCGGGCGCGTCCGGCAGCGACGACACCGCGCTCGCCGCCAGGTCCGCCTGGACGAGCGCGAGGCGGCTCCCGCGAGTACCGATGCGGACCGTGCGCTGGACTCGGGTCATCGGCGCATCAGTCGATCCCGAACACGTCGCGGACCCGTTGCGCCGCGTCCGGATCGCGGCCCAGCTGCACGCTGGGCTGGTGGAGCAGCTCGCCGACGAGCGCGGCGGCCATGGCGTCCACGGCGGCGGCCTGGGCCTCCGTCAGGTCCAGGCGGGCCGTCAGGCGCGCCACGTGACGCCGCCGGACCTCGTCACCATGGTGGCGAAGAAGGGCGACGCCGCTCCCGTTCCCGCTCCCCCGCAGCTCGAGCCATTCCTCGAAGCGCCGCGCCTCCCGGAGCGCCTCCGCACGCAGGCGTCGCTCCGCGCGCGGCGCGAGCGCCTGGCCGGACGCCGCCGCGCCCAGCCCATCAAGGTCCAGGAGACGCTCCCCGAGGAGCGCCGCCGCCGCCGCGCTCACGGTGCGCGGCGCGGACAGGTCCACGACGTGGGGTGGGGTGCCGGTGAGGTGCTCCGGCGCCAGGACGCACGCCGCGTCCCGTACGGCCACCGCAACCGCCTCGAACGCGAGCGGACGCGACAGGGCCGCATCGAGGGCCACGGCCGCATGTCCGGATCCCGCCAGGGAGCCGGCCAGGCGCTCGGCGCGCGGGAGATGCCGGGAGGCGACGGTCACGGTGACGCCGCCATCGGCCAGCAGCTCCGCCATCCGCCGCCCCATCTCGCCGGTGCCGATGACCAGGGCCCGGGGCGCCGGCTCGGCCGGGATCCTGTCGAGGAGCCAGCGGGCGCCGCGATCGGCCAGCGAGCGGTCTCCGCCGGGCCTCGCCTCGGAGCGGACGCGCCGGCCGAACCGGATGGCGCGTCGCATGAGCTCGGAGAGCACCGTCCCGCTCGCTCCGGACTCGTGCGCCTGCCGGTAGGCCTCGCGCACCTGCCCGAGGATCTGCTCCTCCCCCACAACGGCGGAGTCGAAGCCGCCTGCGATCAGGAAGATGCGCTCCACCGCCGCGGTTCCCGTCAGGCGACGGGTCCCGGGCGGAAGGTCCGGCTCACGCCCATCGGCGAGCAGGCCGAGCTTCTCGACGCGATGGCAGGTATGCAGGACGAGCTGCTCGCTGAAGAGCGGATCGGAGCCGGACAGCGCCTCCGCGAGGCGCTCCCGCGCCTCGGTGTCCATCTCACGATAGGTGGCAGCGATGACCGTGAGATGGGCGATATCGGCGCGTGGACGGGAAGACCCGGCTCGGTGGGGTCGCGGTGCTTCCACCAGGGGTGCCCCTTGGTCTGGGACTGAGGTCGCGGCAGCCGCGAACGCTAGCCGCACGAACCGGCCCGGTCAAATCCAATCGTAGGAATTCCTAGATTTGCAGCCGATGACGGGGCCCCCGCCGTTCCCTCCATCGGCACCATCGCAAGGAAGGTGCACAATGGCCCGGTGACCCCGCGACCGCGGCAGGGAAGCGCGTCGTCACCCGAGCTCGGGTTCCTGCTGCTAACCACCTTCCTGAACTTCGTCGGGTTCAGCCTCCTCGTCCCGATCCTCCCCTTTATCGTGGCCCGGTACGTCCACGACCCGGCGTGGGTCGCCCCGGACGTGGGGCTGCTCCTCGGCGCCTACGCGCTGTGCTCGTTCGTCGCCGCGCCGGTGCTCGGCGGGCTGAGCGACCGCTTCGGCCGGCGCCCGGTCCTGCTGGTGAGCCTCCTCGGGTCGGTGATCGGCTACGTCGTGTTCGCCCTGGGCGGCTCGCTCGTGGTGCTCTTCGCGGGGCGGATCATCGACGGCCTCACGGCGGGGAACATGAGCACCATCAACGCCTACCTCGCCGATGTCACCGAGCCGGACGAACGGGCGCGCACCTACGGAATGGTCGGCGCGGCGACCGGCCTGGGATTCATGACCGGCCCCGCGATCGGTGGTCTCGCCGCGCGGGTGGACCTCTCGGCTCCGGTCTGGATTGCCGCCGGCGTGGTGCTCCTCGACCTCGTGTGGGGCGCCGCAGTGCTGCGCGAGAGCCTGGCGCCGGCGGACCGGGTCCGACGCCTGCGGAGCGCCCAGCTCAACCCCCTGGGTCAGCTCGGCAACGTCCTGCGCGCCGCGCCCGTCCGGCGCTCCTTCGGCGCGGGCTTCCTCTTCCTTCTCGCCTTCGCGGGCCTGGAGGCCATCACGCCCGTCTACGCCCGGGACCTCTTCGGCTGGGATGTGCAACGGGTGGCGGTCCTGCTGGTGGTGGCGGGACTCTGCAGCGTGGTCACCCAGGGCATGGGCGTGCGGCTCCTCCTGCGAAGGATCGGCGAGCACCGCACGGCATCCCTGGGGCTCACCCTGGCGATCGTGGGCCTCGCCATCGCCGCCCTCACCTCGCTGGTCGGGGCGGAGCGGGGCCTGCGGACGGTGCTCATCTACGCGGGCATCACCGTCTTCATCGTCGGCGACGGGCTCTTCGAGCCATCCAACCGCGCCCTGGTCGCCAACAGCGCCGGGCGCACGGAGCAGGGACGCGTCCAGGGCTCCTACCAGGCGCTGGCGTCCATGACGCGCATCATCGGGCCGCTCCTGGGGGCTGCCCTGTACGGGCTGGCCGCCGGTCTTCCCTACGCGTCGGAGGCGGTGCTGGCCGGGCTGGCCCTGCTCGCCTTCGGCGCCATGCCGTTCCACCTGCGGCGGGAAGGCCCCCGGCCGGTGATCGAGGACGAGCCGATGGCGGACGCCTGACGGCCTGGAGGCCCCGACGCCGCGCGCTGCGCACGATCTCCCTCGGCGCAGCCTCTCCTCAGCGCAGCGTCTTGAGGTACGCCAGCAGGTCGCGCCAGTCCGCGTCGCTGAGCTGCCAGCGGGGCATCGTCGTGTCCAGCGTGTCCCCGTCCGCCCCGATGCCCTGGACGACGGCCCGCCGGATCTCGGCCTCCGTATAGACCGGGCCTCGTCCGCCATCCACCTCCACCATGCCCGCCGGATCGGTGAGGTTGGCGTACGTGATGTCGGGGGCGCGGAACATCATCGTCGTCGTGCCGCGTCCGCCGGCCCCGTGGCAGGCGGCGCATCCGGCCCCCGTCATCATCCCGACGCCGCCGGTGCGCGGGATCGCCGCGCCGTCGGTTCCGATCCCCGAGTCGAAGATGCGCTCGCCGGCAGCCACCGCCCCCGGAGTGCCGGCGGGGACCGATGGCACGGTGATCGCCGGAGCGCAGGCGGCGAGGACGAGCACCAGGAGCGGCCCGAGGCGGCGCGGCGCGAGCCGCACCAGCGGATGGCGGAGCATCGGCCAAGCATCCGCCGAATCCCTCACCCGGCGCAAGGGAGCGCCGGCTTGCCCCCGCCACGCATCGGTGCAAGACTGTGATATATGAGCAACCGTGCAGGTATGTCCGCGCTCAGCGAGGGGGATGCCCAGGCGCTGGCCGGGATCTTCGGAACGCTCGCGGATCCCACGCGGGCTCGCCTCCTCCACCTGCTGAGCCTCGCGGATGAGCTCTGCGTCGGCGACCTGGCCCTGCTCGTGAACCTCAGCGAATCGGCGGTCAGCCACCAGCTCCGCGTCCTCCGCGATCGCCGCGTGGTGAGCCGCCGGAAGGCCGGCCGCCTCGTCTACTACCGGCTCGCGGACGAGCACATCCGCCACGTCCTCGCCGATGGGCTCCAGCACGTGACCGAGACGGTGGCGGCGGTGCCCGTGGTGGCGACGGCCGTCACGGCCCCGCGGGTGGGCGTCGCCCGATGAGCTCCCGGGTGCACGGGCACGTCGCCTCCGCGGCGGGAGCCGGAGCCCGGCGGCTCATCGCGGTGGGCGCACTGGTCCTCGCCTTCATGGCGGTGGAGGTCGTCACCGGGCTGCTCACGCACAGCCTGGCCCTGCTCGCCGATGCCGGCCACATGCTCGCGGATGCCGCCGGCATCGGCCTGGCGCTCTTCGCCATCTGGTTCGCCCGCCGACCCGCCACCCCGGAGAAGACCTACGGCTACTACCGCGTCGAGATCTTCGCCGCCGCGATCAACGGCATGCTCCTGCTGGGGATCAGCGGTTTCATCTTCTACGAGGCGTTGCGCCGGCTGGGCCAGGCACCGGAGGTGACGGGGGCGCCGATGCTCGGCGTCGCGGTCCTGGGCCTGCTGGTGACCGGCGCCTCGGCGCGTCTCCTGCACGGTGGCGCCCAGGAGAGCCTGAACCTGCGCGCCGCCTATCTCGAGGTGATCGGCGACCTGCTGGGGGTCTGCGCCGTCATCGTCGCCGGCGTCGTGATCCTGCTCACCGGCTGGACGCCGATCGACGCGCTCGCATCGCTGCTGATCGGCCTGCTCATCCTGCCGCGGGTCTGGAGCCTGCTGCGCGAGGCGACCGACATCCTCCTCCAGGCGGCCCCGCGCAACGTCGACCTCGACGAGGTGCGGGCGCACGTCCTGGGCGCGGAGGGAGTGACGGACATCCACGATCTCCATGCCTGGACCCTCACCTCGGGGATCAACGTCGTCTCCGTGCACGTCGTTGTGCGGCCCGATGCCGACCCGTCCGCCGTCCTGGACGAGCTGTGCGGCTGCCTCGCCGACGACTTCGACATGGAGCACTCCACGATCCAGGTCGAACGGACGGACCGACGGCCGGTGGAGCACGTCACCCACCCCTGATGCCCCGCGGCTGAGGCCCCGAGGCGTCCGGTTCGGAGCGCCGGTCAGCGGCGAAGCGCGCGATACACGGCGACGGTGGCGATGCCGTAGCCGAGGTGGGGCAGGAGATCGGCGAGCCAGCCGGACGGGCCCCAGGTGAGCGGATCGGTCGCGCCGGTCGCGGTCGCGGGCACGTCGGTGGCGGCCATCGCCACGACGCCGAGGAGCGCGCCGGAGACCGGAAGCGGAAGGTCCGGCAGCGTCCGCTCCGCGAGCCCGTAGGCTGCCCCCAGGCCGAGCCCCGCGCCGTAGCCGAGCAGGCTCCCCGCCGCGGTCCGCCGGCTCCGGGTGGTCTGCGTGTCGTCAGCGGCCAGCCGCATCCCGGCGCTCTGCGCGAGGCGGGTGGCCGTCTCCGCCGGGACCGAGCTCGAGGGCCGGGCCCGGACGAACATGTCGAGGTACGTCATCAGGTTGATGACGGCGGTCCCGGCGGCACCTGCCGCGAGGCCGAGAATTGCGTTGCCCATGACACCTCCTCAGGTGGTCAGCGTTCGTGGTTGCCGACCGCCGGGAGGTGCACGGGTGATGCCGCCCGTAAGGGGACGTGCGTCCCCGGGGATTCCCTAGACGGCCATCCCCTGGTCTTCGAGCGCCGTCTCGATCGCCTCGCGCAGGGTCTCCGGGTCGGGGTCGTCCTCCAGCGGGATGACGCGCTCCGGACCCTCGCGCTCGATCCAGTCGAGCGAGGCATCGGCGGAGGTAAGGATCACCGGCAGATCCGCGTAGACGTCGCGCAGGTGGCTGACCAGTCCGTGACCGGCCGCGCCGCCCCCGGCCACGTAGGCGTCATAGACGAGGACGTCGGCGCGGTCGACGAGCGGGCAGGGCAGGTCGTCGACGACGGGGCAGGCCTCCTGCTGCGGACCCCCGCACTGCTCGGTCTCGTAGCCCCGGCCGCGCAGGTCGGCGGCCATGCGATCAGCGACCGCTCGGTCGCGGTGGACGATGACGACGCGGGTCATGGTGGGTGCCTCCTTCGTGACGCCGTCCAGGCTCGGTCCGCGATGGCGTCACCGGTTCGCGGATGGCCTGAGGCTGGAGGCTGGCGCGTATCGGTCACCAGTGCCAAGAGTCACCCCGCGGCAGGCCCACGGGTCCTATCACCCGCGGCCCGCGCCCCGTGGCCGGCCCGGAGTCAGGCCACCGTCTGCCGCGGTCGGAGACGCAGCATTCCCGCCAGCTCGACGGCCATGGCCGCCGCCATCAGCGCGCTCAGGACCCGCCGCCGCGGCGTGCGTGCAGCGGGCGAGACGTCCCAGGGCATTCACCAGGGCCAGGCCGGTCATGCCGATGGAGATCCGATAGAGGACCGGGTGAGCCAGGATGCAGGCGCCGGGCTGCGGGATGGACACCGGGATCGCCTCCTTCGATGGCGGGCGCTTCTTGTGAGCCTTCATTCCGCCGGAGGCAGCCTCTCCCGGTTCAGGGCGCCTTCACCAGTGCCGGTCCGACCCAAGACGGGACCGATTGACGGACAAGCGGCACGTCAGCAGAAGCGGAATCTCCTTCACGAGCTGGGACCGGGCGGCACGCTCGCCGCCCGGTCCCAGCGGGGTCGCCGGAACGGAGCTCGACGCTAGTCGATGTCCGTCCCCACCGAGCTGAACTTGTTGCTCCGCAGGCCGTGGACGGTCACCGACGGGCCGGCGAGATAGATGCCGACGTCCTCGTTCGAGATCCGGTTGGCCGAGACGACCACGGTCGCGGGGTCGACGGCGCTGAAGATCACGATGCCGTTGCGAGCGTATGGGCTGGCCGAATCCGGATCGATGCCGTTGCCGGAGATCCAGTTGGCCACCATGACGTTGCCGGACACGTTCTGGCCGGGCGCGTGGGCGTGGATGGCGATCCCCGCCTCACCGTTGTCGCGCAGGACGTTGCCGATGACGTGGTTGTCGTAGGAGGCTGCGCCGGGGAATGGCGCAAACATCCCCACGCCCGCCCCGCCGTTGCCCTCGGAGAGGTTGTGGATCACGGTGTTGTCGTAGACGCCGCCCAGCGTCGGGTCGGCGACCGCGTTCGCGTTGTGCGACGGCAGCGTGATGCCGCAGTCCTCCAGGTTGTCACGTGAGACGTTGCCGGCGATCAGGTTGTGCGCGGCCGGACCGATCTCGTCGGTCACGAGGATACCGCCCACGTTGTTCTCGACGGTGTTCCCCACGAGCCGGGAATACGTGGTGCTCAGCAGGTGCAGCCCCTCGCCGCAGTCGCCGGGGACGTTGCCCTGCGCCTGGCACTCGAAGGTCTCCGAGGTCCCGAAGCCCTGGTCGTTCTCGCGGATGGTGTTGTCGCGGATCGTGACGCGGGTCGTTGCCGCGGCGAGGACTCCCTCACCGATGGCGTTCTCGACAGTGAAGCCGGCGAACGAGCTGCCGGCGGCGCCGGGCCCGAAGAGCAGGACGCCGTAGCCGACGATGCCCTGGCCCGCGAGGGGTGCGATGGCACCGGTCTGGCCACTGGCATCGATGACGGCGTCATGGCCGCTGATCGCCAGCCGCTTGGTGACGTTCACCTGCTCGGCGTAGGTGCCCGCCTCCACGACGATCGCCGAACCGGGAGCGGCGACGTCGATGGCATGCCCGATCGTCCGGCAGGGGGCGCTCTGGCTGCACGGCCAGGCGTCGTTGCCGGTGGACGCGGAAACGTAGAGGTGGCCGGTCGCGGCCGCCGCGGCGCCGGCGAGGGCGAGCGACGCGCTGATGGCCGCGGTCAGCGCGAGACCGGCCAGCCGACCGAGCCGGGACGGGGAAGGATGGGGCACAGCACAACTCCTCCTGGTGCATGTGTGGACGGGTTGCCGGCACGAGGCTCGGGCTCGGTCGGCGGCGGCGTGGCACGGGCCGCCTGCATCCGCCCTGGGATCGAGACTCTAGCACCGGAAGCTGTTGCAGGACCACTGTCTCCGTGCGCGTGCAACGGCACCGGCGCCGGGCGATCCGGGGAAGCGTGTGGCACGGAGTCTGCGCGGTCGCGAGGCGGAACGAACGGGGCGCCGGACCAGCCGGCGCAGGCACAACGGAAGGGAACAACCCATGGGCCGCATCCTGCTCATCGTCGGTGCGACCGCGGCGGCGGTCGCGGCCGGCGTCATCGTGTACCGCGCCGTGCAGACGGGTCGCGGCAAAGCCCGCGAGATGCTCCACGCATCTCACCGGAAGGCCGCCGAGATGGAGCGCAGGGTCCACGACACCGACGAGGCGCTCAAGGATGCCGAGAAGACGCTCGGGGAGCTCGAGCGGGCGGTGTAGGGCGCTGTCTCCGACCTGTCGACCAGCATCCTCGGCATCCATCTCATCGGCATGAACCGCGCCGAGGCAAGGCCGTGACGCTCTGAGCCCGGGGCGCGCTCACCGCAGGGACCCGGAACCGGTAGAAGCCCTCAGGGGTCGTCGGCCGCCCCTTGGCACAGCCGATCGCGTCGGCCATGACCGCCTCCCGCGCCTGTGAGGGTGCGGTCATCGTGGATGATGACGTGCCCCTGACGGTCGAAGACGGCCGAGGCCCCGTGATCGAGACCCATAGTGAAGCCACTGGTCCCGGTCGTGCCGGATGTCCCGGCGGCGGGTCAGCGTCCGGTGGGCCGGCGGAGCGGCCAGGCGGCGATGATCACGAACGGCCAGAAGACGGCCAGCTCGCGCAGCGCCAGGCGCAGCCACGGTCGCCAGTCCAGCGACTCGGGACCGATGCGCAGCGAATCCACCGCCTGCCACGCCAGCCCAAAGCGCCGGGGCGTGAATGGCCAGAAGAGCGCGACGCCACGCCCGGAGGAGCTGAGGAGGTCGGTGAGGCCGTGGCTCATCAGCGCGGCGCCGACGGCGATCGCGTCCTCCGACCTCGCGCCACCGGCGCGGAGGAGGATCCCGACGGCCGGGCCGACCGCCAGCGCGTGCGCCGCGCCCCGGTGCGAGGCGGGCTCGTTTCCCGGAGGAACGCCCACCAGGCGTGCCAGCAGATCCGCGTCCGGCGTGGCGGCGGCCACCGCCGCGATCGCCATGCGGCGCCGCGTGACGGAGGGGCGTTCGCCTCGGGGCGCAAGCATGCGGGCGATCGCCGCGCCCACCGCGAGGTGTCCAATCGTCGCCATCGGTCTTCGAAGACTACCGGGACTTCGCGCCGCGTGCCCGCGCTATGCTCCGCGGATGATCGATGTGTGCATCGCCGGGATCACCGGCTGGGTCGGGGATCCGCTCGCGCGGGCGGTGCACGAGGCGGACGACCTCCGGCTCGTCGCGGGCGTGGCACGCCGCGCCGGCGGGTCGACGGTCCTGGGCGCACCGGTCAGCGCCTCCATCCACGACGCCCTGACGACGCCGTTCGACGTCCTCGTCGACTACACCGCGGCGGACGCGGCGAAGCGACACGCACTGGCGGCCGCGGAGGCGGGTCGCCACGTCGTCATCGGCAGCTCCGGCCTGACGACCGAGGACTTCGGGGAGATCGACCGCGTGGCGCGCGCCCGAAACGTGGGCGTCCTGGCAGTGGGCAACTTCGCCATCACCGCGGCCCTGCTCGACCGGTTCGCGGTCGAGGCCGCGCGGCACCTTCCGACCTGGGAGATCATCGACAGCGCTTCTGCCGGCAAGATGGATGCGCCCAGCGGCATGGCCCGCCAGCTTGCCTGGCGGCTCTCGCGGGTTCGGGCCCCGGAGACGGAGATCCCCGTGGAGGAGACGGTGGGCGATCCGGCCACGCGCGGCGCGGAGATCGAAGGCTCCCGCGTCCACTCGGTGCGGCTGCCGGGCTACACCATCGGCCTCGAGGTGCGCTTCGGGATGGCGGACGAGCGCCTCACGATCAGCTACGACGGCGGGCCGGGCGCAGGCCCGTACGTCGCGGGCACCCTGCTCGCCATCCGTCGCGTCTCCGGGCTCGTGGGGCGTGGTGCGCGGGCTGGACGCGATCCTGTAGCCGGCCGCTCTGCCCGCTCGCCCTTGGCCTGCCGGTTGATCCTCTCCGACTCGTCACCTGCGGATCACCGCAGCACTACGCGGCTCGGACGCCATGGGTGCGGCGAGACCGGGCCCCGGCTGAGCGTGGGCCAGGCCGATGCCGACGCCTCCACGCCCCGCCGAGCCGCTTAGCGCTGATCACGTCCGCGCCTGACGAGTCGCAGGGGGGCGCCCCTCGGAGCCGCTTAGCGCTGATCACGTCCGCGCCTGACGAGTCGCAGGGGGCCGCCTGCCCGTCGATCCTCTCCGACTCGTCACCTGCGGATCACCGCAGCACTACGCGGGTCGGACGCCATGGGTGCGGCGAGACCGGGCCCCGGCTGAGCGTGGGCCAGGCCGATGCCGACGCCTCCGCGCACCGCCTGGCCGCTTAGCGCTGATCACATCCGCGCCTGACGAGTCGCAGGGGGCGGAGGCGGGGCGCTCGGAGGGCGGGCAGCCAGGATCCTCGCCAGGATTCGCCGCGCGCTCGGACGCTGAGAAGTCGCGCCGCGGACGCCTGGACCGTGCTCAGGCGGGCCCCTCGGCATCGGCGGCCTCGGCCGGGTCGCGGGAGAGGTGCGACGGCCACCAGTTGGCCCGGCCCAGCAGCACGACCAGCGACGGGACGAGCAACGACCGGAGCAGGAAGGTGTCCATGAGGACGCCGGCCGCCACCCCGTAGCCGATCTGCTGGATCTGGCCGCCGCCGGCCGAGCTGCCGGCAATGGCCAGCACCGCGAATGTGCCCCCCAGGATGACCCCGGCGGTGGTGATGGTGCTGCCCGTCCGTCCGACCGCTCGCGCCACCGCATCCCGCAGCGGGAGGTGGTGCGCCTCCTCCCGGATGCGGCTCATGATCAGGATGTTGTAGTCGGACCCCAGGGCCATGAGGAACACGAACATCAGGAACGGGAGGATGAAGTTGATCCCGTCCTGGCCGCCCAGGTGGACGAAGACGAGCCCCACCAATCCCAGCGCGGCCGCATACGAGAGGACGATGCTGGCGACCAGGTAGAGCGGGGCCACCAGGCTGCGCAGCACCATCGCCAGCAGGAGCGCGATGAGGACCGCCACGATGGGGATGATGTGCTGGAGGTCCGTGCCGGAGATGCGCGCCACATCGGCCGCGAACTCCACCTGGCCAAAGACCCCTGAGGCGGTGGCACCGGCCGACCGGGCCACGCGGGCGACATCGGCCCGCATGGACGGCACGGAGTCGAGCACGGCGGGCGACGACGCGTCGCCGTTGGCGAAGACCGCCGAGAACTGGACCGTCCGGCCGTCCGGGCTGATGAACTGGCCAAGACCCCGGTACGCGTTGTAGAGCTGGGGCGCGACGGTGCTCGATGCGGGCGGCTCCGGCGGGAGCTGCCGCGGTGGACCCAGCGCACCGTGCAGCTGCGTCAGCTGGTCGACCGTGAGCGGGATGCCGTTGGGGTTGAGCGGTCCCACCAGGCCGCTGAACTCCGACAGTCCCGCCAGCCCGGTCTGCGCCGGCTCCAGCACGGACGGGTCATCCCAGACCGATGCCGGATACTCGAGCAGAATCGCGCTGCGACCGGCGACCGATGACGGGAAGTGGGCCGCCACGATCGCCTCGCCGGCCGCGGAATCTGTGCCCTTGGGGCTGGACGAGACGTCGCCGAAGCCCGCGACGCCGGTGGTCAGCAGGATGGCCCCCAGGCCGCCGAACAGGACGAGCCCCGCGGCAAGCGTGATGCCCGGCCGGTGGGTGGCGATGACGCCCACTCGATCCCAGACGCCTGCCCGATGCTCCCGCGCCGACGTGCTGGTCGGCCAGAAGACCGCGCGGCCGAAGATGGCCAGCAGGGCGGGGAGCAGCGTCAGACCGGCCAGCAGCATGAGGGCGATCCCGATGGCCAGGGCCGGGCCAAGGCTCTGGTAGAAGGCGAACTGCGCGATCACCAGGCTGACGAGGGCGGCGATGACGGTGAGCGCGGAGAAGGTGATGGACTCGCCGACGCGGCTGACGGATCGGATCACCGCGTCGGACGGCGTCAGGCCACGCCGGAGCTCCTCGCGGACGCGGAAGACGAGGAAGACGCCGTAATCGGTCCCGGCCCCCAGGATGAGCACGATCAGCAGCAGCTGGGTGATGGAGGAGACCTGCACCCCGAGCTTGGTCGATTCGGCGATCACCGGGCCGGAGAGGACCAGCACGAAGGCTGCCGGCACGAGCGTGACGACGGGGGCCAGCAAGGCCCGGAACGCCAGCAGCAGCAGCACGACGATGAAGAGGAGGGAGAGCTGCTGGGTCGCGTCCTGCGATGACCCGGAGGCGGCCACGGTGTCGACCTGCGTGGCGAGCTGCCCGGTGAGATGGATGGCGAGCCCGGCCGGGGCGTCGACCGTGCCGAAGGTGGCACGGATGGCCTCCACGACGCCTTTGGCCTCCGGTCCGGCGCTGAAGGCAACCACGTTGGCCTCGATGAGCGCCTCGCGGGCCGCCCCGTCGCGCGAGACGCCGACATCGGTGACGAGCTTCACCCGGTCGACCGCGCGGATCGCCGTCTCGAGCCGGTCAACGGCCGCGTTGTCCGCCGCCGTGAGGCCGCCCTCCCGCGCCGCCACCAGGGTCGCGGCCCCGAACGACGAGCTCTGGAACGGCGCGGCCATGGCGGCGGCCTGCATGCTCGGCGAGTCGGCGGGCAGGAACCCGCTGGTCGTGTCCTTGGCGACGTCGCCGAGTGCCGGCAGGAACCGGACGGCCAGCACGGTCGCCACGATCCAGGCCACGACGATGAGGAACCGGAACCGTACGGAGAACCGGCCGAGGCCGAGGAAGAGCCGGCTCATGCGATGAGCCGCCTCATGCCGGGGATGGCCTCATGCGAGGAACGGACCGATGGTGACCGATGGTGCGGCTTCGACGATCCGGTGCCGGTTGCGCCCGGCATCGGTCTGCGGCGGCCGTGGGTGCTCGGCAGCGGCCGTGGGGATGCTCACCGGCGGATGCTACCTGAAACCGGATCAGCGTCTCTCCGGCCGGGATCCGGAAGCTGGAGACGCCGGTGTCACTCGGTCGCCACCGTCACCTGGTAGTTCCGTCCCTCCCAGCGGCCGTCGCCGATCCAGAAGAAGGTGAAGCGCAGCGGACTGGCCTGCCCCCGCGCGACGGGCAGATCGACGTAGCTGATGTCCAGCGTCGTCGTCGTCGCCATGGTCTCGTGGTGGCTGACCCATTCATCGACCGTCCAGGTCAACCGGAACGGGGCTGGAGCCTGGACGCGGAGGGTGTCACCGGCCCGAACCGTCCGCACCTGGCGGTTGGGCTTCCAGATCTCGAGCCGATCCGCCGCTGGTCGCGGGTAGCGCTCCGCCACTTCCGGCACGAGGTCGAAGACCCTGCCGTCGGCCGTCGAGCGCAGCAGCTTGAGGTACTCGGCATGAGCCCACATGAGGGGCATCGCCGAACCGGTCGGTCCTCCGCGGTGCAGGTTCAGGTCGGGCAGATCGGCGCTGTCCCAGACCTGCTCGGGCAGCAGGCCGGCACCGTGCGCAAATGCCTCGAGGGTGTGCAGGAACGGGGCAGCGGGACGGCCGGCCGCGAGCTCGTAGTGTCCGCGTTCGCCTGCGAGCAGCGGCCATGCGCGACCGCGCCCCCAGCCGACGAAGGGGCCGCCGTCGTCGCGCTGGCCGTAGCCGTCGTGGTTGTACCGGCGCCATGCCGCTCCATGCGGCGTCTCGACCCGGAGCACGGCATCGACCACGTCGCAGCGAGTCCTCCATGAGCGTGGAGCCGGCGGCACGGATCCCATAGCGAACCAGCTCCAGGAACCCGGCATCCACGACCTGGTTGGCCGGGAACTCGACCTGGGAGCCGGGCGGTCGATTGGCGATGCTCAGCATGCCGTGGTCGGGATTCTCGTCTGGAGCAAGGTCGTCCATCGACACCGGGAGGATGCGGATGTAGTGGCGCGAGACGTCCGGCCGCAATGATCCCTGCGTCGTGACCGTCCACGCCTCGACGTGCGCCTCGAGAAAATCGGCGTACTCCTGCAGGAAATCGGCGGTCGCGGGATCGTTGCGTTCCCGCACGAAGGCCGCCGCGCAGGTCAGCGCCGCAATGCTCGATGCAAGGGTGGACGGTGAGTAGCCGCTTGCCTCCTCCCAGCGCTCCTGCCGCGTGGCCGGGCCGTTGCGCACCAGGAACGCGGCCGCGGCGCGCACCATCGGATAGGGATCGAACTGCTCGAGCGCACGCAGGCGGTGCAGACGACGGGCGAGCAGGATGGGGAAGGCGACCTCATCGAGCTGGATGCCCTGCCAGTACGGCTCACCGTTGATCCAGAAGTTCTGGTAGAACCCGCCGTCCGGGCGCTGGGTGACCGAGAGGTAGATGAGTGCCCGCAGCGCCGTTTCGGTGTGCCCGGCGGCGAGCAGCCCCGTGGCGCTGTTGACCATGTCCCGCGTCCACACCAGGTGGTATCCACCCAGGTCCTCATCACCGCGCGCGTCCCCCCACGGAATGCTCAGCGAGGCGATCAGGGCGCCGCGGTACAGCTTGTCCTCGTGGGCCAGCAGCAGGGACTGGCTGAGATGCGCCAGTCGCCCGCCATCGCCGGCGGCCGCGTGCATCGACGGCGGCTCGCTGCAGGCGTCGGACCATTGGCCGATGAACCGCTCTCGCAGTGAGCCGTAGTCCCTGCCCAGGACCTGCCCCAGCACCGCCAGCGCACCGGCGCGCGATTCCGAGAAGGTGACCGCGACGGTGAAGGGCTCGCCCGGAGTGGCACCGATCTTCGCAACGAAGGCGATGTTGCCGTCGGTCGCGCGATCGAAGGACCAGTCAAGCGCGAGGTTGTCGGCCAGGTCCTGCCAGCCGTCGTTGACCCCGACGAATCCGACCGATGGATGGACCAGGGGGACCGAGGCTCCCAGGGCCAGGCATGTTGTGCCCTTGTTCGCCAGGAAGACCGGATTCCCTCGCGTCGGCATGATCTCGCCGCTGTTCCCCCAGCCACCGACCTCGAGGTGGGGTGCGCACAGAAGGTAGAGGCGCAGCTCCTCCTGGGGGCGCGCGGTCTCGAGGGTGACGCGCAGCAGGAGCGCAGACTGGTCGGGATCGGTGATGACCTCCTTGACCAGTCGGTAGCGCTCGTCCGGGGGCGTACCGACGACCCGGTAGCCGAGGGCATGCGGGGCGAGCGGCTCAATCGTCGACTCCAGGTCCCGGGTTTCCTGGTGGACGAACGTCGCCCCGTCGCTCACCAGGAACTGCAGGTCTCGAAGCTGGGGGCGGTCAATCGTGGGCCAGTAGACTTCGCTGACCGCGCCGCGCGTGATCGTGTACCACAGGTGGCTTGCCGCGGAACGCGCGGTCCCCACGGCATCCTTTGCCCCGCCTGTCCAGCGTGGATCCCGGCCCGGCCCACCCGGCGCTTCCATGGTCTGACCTTCGATCTCCTGGTGGGGAGGAGGCTACACGAATCGGCCGCGGATCAGCGTCGTCTGAGCGTTGGCACCGACCCGCGGCTCGAGCCGGGTTACGAGGTGCCCTCGGGCGGCCGGGATGCGTCGCGGCCACGCTCAAGCATCCGTTCCAGGCCGAACGTGATCAGGTCCACCGTGTCCCGCCACCATCGGTCCGGGGGGCTGAGCCACACCTCGGCCGTATCCTCCGCGCTTTCGACCAGGTTGGGGAACTCGTCGCGGCTCAGGCTCATCTGGGCGAGCGCGAACTGCCGTCGGAACAGGTCCAGCTGGCGGGCGTCGAGCGGCACGGGCGCGCCCTGGCGGAGGAGCAGCAGGTACCCGGCGAGGAGGTTGGAGAGCATGCGGATCAGGACGATCGCGTCGCGCCGCCCGAATCCCGCGTCGAGCAGGACCGCCAGGAGGTCCTCGAGGAACTTCCAGAACGCAGGAGGGCCGTCGCCGTTGTAGGCGATCATGAGGGGGAGGGCGAGCGGACGCGCCTCGATCTGCTCCTTGTAGCTGTCGATCGCCAGGCGCATTCGCTGGGTCCAGGTCATGTCCGGCCGGAATCGGACCGTGGAGTCGAACCCCTCGAGGAGGGCCTCGGTCATGGCGTTGATGAGGTCCTGCTTGTCGCGAACGTGGCGGTAGAGGGCCATGGGCGTGACCCCGAGGTCCTGCGCCAGGCGCCGCAGGCTGACCGCCTCGAGGCCTTCGGCGGTGCCGATCTCGAGCGCACGTGCCACGACGGCCTCACGCGTCAGGCCCGGCCTGCCTCGCGCCTGCTCGTGCTCAGTGGCGTCCACCTGGTTCATGCTTGACAAGTATACGCTGCATACCTAGACTGCCGGCAGCAGTCTACACCGTATGCTGACGGAGTACACATCTCATGGATCAGTCCGCGACAGTCGAGCGGCGGGACGAGGGCCGGTTGACGACCTCGCACGTCCAGGAGCCCGCGATCCACGTGCAGGGGCTGGAGAAGTCCTACAAGCAGCTGCAGGTGCTGCGCGGCGTCGACTTCGACGTGGCGCGGGGCCACATCTTCGCCCTGCTCGGCTCGAACGGGGCGGGCAAGACCACGATCGTGAACATCCTTTCGACGCTGCTCAAGGCCGATGCGGGAACCGCCAGCGTCAACGGCTTCGATGTCGCCACCCACGCTGCGAGCGTGCGGCAGTCGATCAGCCTCACCGGGCAGTTCGCGGCCGTCGACGAGATCCTCACCGGCCGGGAGAACCTGGTGCTGATCGCCCGCCTGCGGCACCTCGAGGGTCCGGGCACCGTCGCCGATGACCTGCTCGAGCGCTTCGGGCTGACCGAGGCGGGCGCGCGGAGAGTGTCGACGTATTCGGGTGGCATGCGCCGCCGCCTCGACATCGCCATGAGCCTCATCGGGGATCCGCCGGTCATCTTCCTCGACGAGCCGACGAACGGCCTCGACCCCGAGGCGCGCATCGAGGTGTGGCAGGCCGTCAAGGAGCTCGCCGCCCAGGGCACGACGGTGCTGCTCACGACGCAGTACCTCGACGAGGCCGAACAGCTCGCCGACCGGATCGCGATCCTTCACGAGGGCCGGATCAACGTGAACGGCACCCTCGCCGAGCTCAGGCAGCTGCTCCCGCCCGCCAGGGTCGAATACGTCGAGAAGCAGCCGACCCTCGAGGACGTCTTCCTCGCCATCGTCGGCGACAGCGGCCGCGGCGTCGGTGACGCCACCGACAGCAGCAACGGCAAGGGGAAGTAGGGAACAACGATGACCACGCACTTCTTCGGCGACGCCGCCGTCCTGACGGGACGATCCCTGCGCCATATCACGCGCAGCCTGGACACCATCATCACGACCACGATCATGCCGATCGCCTTCATGCTGCTGTTCGTCTACGTGTTCGGCGGCGCAATCGACTCCGGGTCGGATTCGTACGTGACCTACCTGCTGCCCGGCATCCTGCTCATCACGATCGCTTCGGGCATCTCCTACACCGCATTCCGGCTCTTCCTGGACATGAAGAGCGGCATCTTCGAGCGATTCCAGTCCATGCCGATCGCGCGGTCGTCCGTGCTGTGGGCGCACGTGCTGACCTCGCTGGTCGCCAATCTCGTCTCGCTCGCGGTCGTCGTGCTGGTCGCCCTGCTGATGGGGTTCCGCTCGCCGGCGGGCGTGCTGGCCTGGCTGGCGGTCGCCGGCATCCTCATCCTGTTCACGCTGGCGCTGACGTGGCTCGCCGTCATTCCCGGCCTCACGGCGAAGTCCGTGGACGGGGCGAGTGCATTCTCCTATCCGCTCATCTTCCTGCCGTTCATCAGCTCGGCGTTCGTGCCCACCGATACCATGCCCGGCCCGGTGCGCGCCTTCGCCGAGCACCAGCCGGTGACGTCGATCGTCAATGCGATCCGCGACCTGTTCACGCAGCGGCCGGTCGGCGCCGACATCTGGATCGCCCTCGCCTGGTGCGTCGGGATCCTCATCGTCGCGTACGTCCTCGCCATGGCCACCTACCGGCGCAGGATCGCGTCGTAGGGCGGCGACGGCGGTCAGCCGTGGCGGTCTTGCGGGCTGCGTCCTGGACGTCGCCCAGCCCTTGACGGTGCTGACGGCTCCCTAGACGTGCCGCTCGTTCATCAGGCGGTCCGGCTCCCACCGCGCGACTGGACGAGCCGCACGACGAAGATGACGACGATGGCGCCGAACACGGCGACGATGAGGCTGGTCAGGTTGAAGCCCGTGACGTCGGCGACGCCGAGCACGGTCCCGGCGATGAAGCCGCCGACCACGGCGCCGACGATGCCGAGGACGATCGTCATGATGAGGCCCTCACCCCCGCCCATGATCAGGTTGGCGATGAAGCCGGCGAGCGCGCCGAGCACGATCCAGGCGATGATTCCCATGGGAGGTCTTCCTTTCGTATCGCGCCCATCCCGGACGGCGCACAGATAGCGGACCACAGCCGGGCTACGCTCCGGCCATCGCGCTGTGTGCAGTAGGCGCACCCGGCGGCGCCATGTCATGACGGCTCGTCATTCAGTGGGTGCCGGCAGTCGCCCTGGAGCTTGATCCCCAGGCCGCCTCATCGCGCCGAGCGACTGCCCGCGCAAGTGTGGGGCGCCCCTTGCGGCTCTCACCGCGAGCCGATGGCCGCCGGGTGTCCAGATCGCGGTGCCGGGACGGTGACCGACGTCATGACGAGGCGGTCTCAGGCCCGCACACTGTCGCGGGGTCCCATGCGCGGGACCCTGGCGGTCGCGCCACACGCACCCCGCGCGTCGACTTCCGGCCGCCCCGGTCCTCCCAGTTGAAGGAGATGGCAGTGGGAACTGCAGAGCTGTCCACCAAGCGGTCGTTCACCACCGAGGAGGCGCGCTCGATCGCGACAGAGCTCGGGATCGACTTCGGTGCATTGGGTTGCGATCTCGAGCAGTTCCGCATGGGGCTCGGCGTAGAGCTCGAACATGGGACCCGAGACCCGGAGACCGACGTCAGCGGGAATGATCCGATCGTCACCGGGAAGATAGCGCTTGCCCACCTGACGGAGTTCCCGGACTACTACACCCGCCTCGCCATTCTGGAGCGCGACGCGGCCGCCGACCTGCAGAAGAAGTAGCCCAGGCTCAGCGCGAGCAGCGCGGGTGGCGGTCATGGCCATGAGCTTCGGGCTGCTGGCCGCGATCTGACGACAGAGCGTGCGCCCAGCAAAGGTGCGGGGCGTGCGATCGACTGGCGCGACTCTCAACCCAGCCTTGTCATGAGATTGCTGGCGCTCGGCCAGAAGCAGGACGAGGGAGCGCCAATCGTGAATCGAGGCCGACGCGGGCGATCGTTCGTGACGGCCGAAACACGATCCCGAACATGTACACCACGCTTAAGAGCGCGCCAAGCCCGGTCAGGTAGATGTCGGTCACGTGGGCCTTGGACACGATCGCCTGGCCCGACAGCAGGCTCGCCACCAGGAACAGAACCGGGAGGAAGGCGTTGCCGCCGAAGATGTCGCCGAAGGCCAGCTGGTAGTCGCCCATTCGAACGGAGGCGAGCCCCGTCGAGACCTCGGGCAGCGAGGTCGCCGCCGCAAGCACGGTGGACCCGAACAGGACGCCGCTCACATGAATCTGCGTGGCGATACCTTCGCCGCTGAGCTCGAGCAGGGCACCCGCTGCCAGGGTCACCGCCGCTCCGATGACGAACATGACAGCCGCGCTTGACGTGCTCACGCCGCGCTTCGCTGCCTGCTCCGCACGGGCCTTCTTCGAATGCCCGCGAGGTCGTTCCTGACCGTCAGGAGGCTGCCCCTGCGGTGCCAGGGCGACCCCTGCGGGCTGGATAAACGAGGAAGAGTCCCGCTACCAGACCATGAGCGATGAGCAGGGCGAGCCGGGTCGATCCGCCGCAGGCATGAGGCTCGATGGGAGCTGGCTACGCATCACCGTCACACTCAGGACCGCCAGCCGCGACCGCAGCCTCGAGCAGCACGAGCAGCGAGGTCCCGCCGGCGGGTCTGAGGGCCGACGCTGCCAGGAAGTGCGACGGCGTACAGAAGCGACCGACACCACGGTCTGCAGGGCGATACCGCGCAGGATGTTTCCGACGGCGATGCCCACCTGATGGGTCAGGCGAAGCGCTGACCGCGATCGCGATCTCAGGCAGGTTGGTGACGACCGCGAGCAGGATGAGCCCACCGAAGGCCTCGCCGAGACAGAGCCTCGTATCGAGCACGTCGGTGGCCCGCGCCAGCCTGCTGCCGGCCATCCACACCGCCGCGCCAGCAGCCACGAAGATCGCGAGCAAAATGGGGAGCGGGAGCGCGTTCATGAGACCGACCTTGTCGCGAGTGCAGCACTCATGGGGTGCTCCTGCCGCGCCCACGCCACCCTCGCCGTGGAACGCTTCGGCTGACCGATGTGTGTGTCCTGGCTGGGGCGGAAGGATTCGAACCTTCGATCTCCTGATCCAGAGTCAGGCGCCTTACCGCTTGGCCACGCCCCGAGCGGACGTCCCCGCGGCCTGCGTGGGGATGAGTCAGATGCCCATCCGTTTCTGAGTGAGATGCCCATCCGAAAACCGGATGATTCTCGTGTATGGGGGCCGCGTGATCTTACCGGCCCCGCCCTGCCTCGGCAGGTTCGCAGGGAGAGGCGCTCTCGCGTCCGCGCGAGCGCGCCGCCCGTCGAATCTGGAACAGTTCGCCACGCCCGTGACTCATAGGTGACATGGAGAGGGGGATGCCCATCGACGCCCGGCGACCGGCGGCCGAGGAGCGAGGCATGCTGACCGATGAGTTCGAGCTGCTCGGTCGGGCCGCTTCCATCTCGACCTTGTCCGACTTGCGCTCGGTGATGAGCGGTGACCATGCCCTAGGCCGAGGATGCGGTGCCCCCATCTCAACATCCGCCTCCTTCACCTGTTCCGCCGGTGTGTCGACCGCGGCCGCTCCTGGGGGAAATGCGTTAGCCGACCGCAGGAACCCCGAGCCGCAAGCTGGCAGCCGCCGCCTGGCGTGTCCGAACGGAAGCCAAATGGTTCTGTGCACCCTGCCACTATCAGTCGAAGAGTCCGCAGCTAGTCGGCGCTAGGTGAGGTGAAGATCCACTCCCAGCAGGACGAGCGGCCACAGCAGCACCGCGAGGATCGCCGACAGGATCGGCGTGACCGCGTTGAGCTGTGCGAAGAACGCGTGACCGGAGGCCACGATCAGGCCGATCACGACCCAGGCCACGGCAACGATGGATGAAAACCGGGATCTCATGCCCGCTCCTCATTGAGTACTGCGCGATCGCCAGGTCTCAGAAGTCGCTAGGCGCGCGTTGCCGCAACTTTGTCTGCTGTGTCTGTGGTTTCGGTTTGGACATTTCCGGCCGCCGGCTCCTGTTCCGGCGTAGCCGACTCGGTCTCCAACAGATCGTCGAAGAGGGCGCGGTAATGCACCATCGCCTGGCGCAGGTCCTCCGTCTCGACGCCAGCGGTGGCGTGGCGCTCGGCGATGCTGTGGGCCGCGCGGTACTCCTCGAGCACGCGGGGGTGTCGACTACACGTCGGCCGCTCGCTGCCCGAAATCTGCCACCGGGAGCCGCGCGCCTGCATTACGTCCTGCACCGCCCTCGGCCCGAGATCGCCGCTGCTGGGTCGTCGACGAAGTGGGCCTGCCTCTCCTTCCAGCTCGCGAGGTACCGATCGCTCTCATCGGCCGACAGCGCCCGGAGCTCGAAGCCCTTGACCCGCTCCTGGCGGGCCTCGAGATCACGCTCTGCCTCGCGTTGATCGCCCGCTGAATCGACCGTCCGCTGATACTCGGGTCCGTACTGCTTGTCGCCCGGTCTCTGCGTGGACCGCGACCAGGCGCTGGACCGTGATGAGCATCGCGACGACGAGAGGGAGATCGCCAGGTTTCCATGGCTCCTCCTTACGATGGGTGACGGGCCCAGTGTCCACGGAGCGCTTCGACGACCTCCGCGACGAGATCGAGAAGCGGCAAGGATCCGGTGCCGACCCTCGTGAGGAGCATCATCTGGCACGCCGGGCCGCAGCGTCCCCGAGCACCGCACAGAGCGCGGCGCTGGGCGGTGGGCGCAGCCGCCCTCACGGTGGTGGTGGCCGCGGTCATCACCGCCGGGGCGCTCCAGCTCGTCCCCGCCGGACGCTCTTCCACGCCCCTCCCCGCGAGAAGAAAACGCCGAAGGAACCTGATCACTAGATGCTTCGGGCCGTGCAAAACACAAACCGAATCACTAGATGTTCAAGCTCCTTCGAGCACCGTTCCGTATCATCCTCGGACCCGAACTGTCTGAGGCTCCGTCAGCAGCCGACAGCCACGCGGCCGTGGCCAGGCGTGGACCAGGAGCCGGCGCCCTCCCGCCTACCCCGTGGGTCAGCGCCGGAGGCCACGCCCACCCCGCTCCCTGCGACTCGCGCGTCGCCCGATCGTGTTCGCCGGCGGGACAGGCTCGCCGCGGCTCCGTGGACGAGCCTGCATGGTCGGCGATCCCGGCGTCCTTACCGGCGTCAGCATGGATGCACCCGCCATGCAGGCACCTCGGGGACTGCGTCCGGCCGCGGCCCTCACGGGGTGCCGCTGAACGTGTCGAGTGGCCGGGCGAGTTCGTCTGGTAGCCGGCCGCGAACCACTTCTGGCGCTGGGCGGAGGAGCGTGGGCCAGGGTTCGGGGCGAGCAGGGCCCACCAACTCCTGTGGCCATCTCGCCGATCGTCCGACGCCCGTCGACACCGGATCGAATCGCCTTCGGCGAGCTACCCGATACCGGATCGCCGCTGCCCCGCCCAGACGCCCGGGTGGCGGTCGGCCTGCAGCTCGAGCCGACCGCTTGCTCCGGGCCCCTGGCTGTCCGCACGGAGCGCGCGATGCACGCCGACCGCATCGCTCCGGACTGGTGCCGTACTCGTGGGCGATCACGGACGCCGACGGCACTGGACGCGAAGGTGGCCCGGGACCTTCGAGAACCAGGGCTATTTCAACGACCTGGTCAGCCGGGCAGTAGAACGGCCCGGCCGCCGAGACGGCGAGCGCCGCAAGTGGTCTGGATCTGGTCGCTGAAGAAGCCGGTACTGGCGCAGGTCACGTACTGATGGCCCTCTGCGGCGAACTCGTCCTGCCCAGTAGGCGTCTGGATGCTCTTGACGTCCACCGACGAGCCGGCGTCCTCCTCGGCGTTCGCATCGGCCCGGCTCATCGGCCGCGGGCGGGGCTGGCGGGCCCGGGGGATCGGAGTCCCGGCGATGTCTGGTCAACGGTCCGCCGATGGTCTCGCCGGTCTGAGGGCTGCCGCCGAGGAGCACCTGGATGGCGAACGGCACCGCTCTTCCACACCGTCAGCGCCGAGGGCGCCCAGGTGAACTCGATCCTCGCCGGCAAGGACGGCATGCTGGCCATCGTCAGTGACGATCCAGAGCAGCCGCGGGACAGTCACGGCGGGTCTGGCGCGCCTGGCGTCTCCGATCCGACGGGCGCAGCTGGACCGACAAGGAAGAGGATCACCACGACGATGACGATCACGCCGATGATCCCGACGCGCTGCCCCTGTTCATCTCGGACTCCGTTCAGTGATGCCAGGGCCGATAGCCGTCGTGCCCGAAGATCGCGCCGAGCGTGGTCATCCGACGGGACGCACATGGTGAGCGTGTCTCGGCAAGCCTTGGCCGCGTCATGACGGTCAGTCATGAGGTCCCGCCGCGCCGCCGGAGGCGCGGCAGACCGTGAGGTGGGGATGGTCGCCGGGATCCTCGTTGCCAGGCCGGAGAAGGCAGATCCCCAGGGCGGCCCCGACTCGATGGCGCCTGGGTCTCCACCGACGGGATGAGCTGGGCGCACCGCGCGAGCCCCATGAGCCGCGCGGCATCGGTCATTCGCTGGTCGTAGATGACCATCGCGGGAGAGGCAGCCACCGATGCCCGGCGGAGAGGCGAGCCTCACGAGCGAGGCGCGGATCGAGACGATGCAGGCGGTCACCGGAGGGCTGGTCAGCCATCGGTTCGTTGGGGCGCGGACCAGCTAGCGCCTGGTTCGCCGATGCACCGCGCGCCAGGAGTCCGTGCGCAGCCTGGCGGACGAGCGACGGGCGCCCCGCTCGACAGGACCGATCGCAGCGCCTCGACTCCGGCTCGGTCACGGCCAGCTTGACGAACGCCGAGCTATCCAGGTAGAGGGCGCTCAATCGGTCCGTCCCTCTGCAACTCGCTCGGAAGGCGGCGCGGCCCCCGGCGGGCGGCGGACGGGTCGCAGCTCCAGCAGATCCCTCTCGGCCACGGACAGCGCTCGCGCTACGGCCACGCTGACCATGACCCTCGATCACGACCGCTACCGCGCGGGCCAGCCGATCGTGGTGACGACCACGTTCGCCGCGGCTACCGGCCGCAGGATGGCGCTCGCCTGCTGTCGAAGCTCGCGGATCCGATACGCTCCATGTGCGACATGGTAGCACATGTGGCCACCAAACCCCGGACCAAGTGTCGCCACCATCGTGTCCGCGTGCACCGTATCTTGTGTCGTTGGCTGGCGCGCCAGGATTCGAACCTGGAACCTCCTGATCCAGAGTCAGGCGCCTACCGCTTGGCCACGCCCCAGCGACGTCCCCGATTCTCGTGAGGGGGCCGCGCGACCTTACCCGGCCCCGCCCTCCCTCGCAGGTTCGCGACAAAGCCTCTCGCATCCGCGGGTCTCGTTGAACCATTTGAACTGTGGAGTGGTATCCGCAACCAGCGCGCATGTACCGCAGGAATCACGGGCGAAATGTTCACGGCTGGAAAGGTCACCGAGCCCCCACGTCGGCAAGCCACCCCCGGCTCCTCGTGGTCGTCTCGGCCGTGGCGCTCCTGCTGGGGCTGCGGCTCTGGCGCCCGGCCGCGCACGGTAAGCTGTGGTACCAACGGCGACCCGGGCCCTGGTTGGCTTCGTTGTCATCCAGGTCGGGCGGCCCGTCGCATCCTTCGACCATGCCATCCGCGGCAAGCCGGCGCCGCCCGCTACGTCGTGACGCACGAGGGGCAAGGGCCGATGGGGCGACCAGCGAGGACATCACGGCTCGCGGACCGCGACGCCGCCTTCTACGACGCCTACTACCACGACCCGCAGCTGCGGCTGCCGGCGGGGACCTGGCGGATCTCGGCCAAGAGCGGCTTCGGGATCGGCGGGACCGATTGCGGCAGCGGCGCGGACGCGAACCTGCGGGCCACGATCGTGGTGGTCGTGGAGCCGTGACGCGCCGGTCGTCGCGGCTGTTGCCGAGCGCCGGCGCGTCCGCCGACTTCGATCAGCGGGGCGTCACCGTCGCGAGCCCCATGAGCCGCGCGGCATCGGTCATTCGCCGGTCGTAGGTGACGATCGCGTCGATCAGTCCGCGGCCAAATGGCCACTGGTCCAGTCCGAACGGACCTAGCCGATGTGATCTCCCGCGTCCGACGATCCACCACCAGAGGGACGGCGCTGGGCGGTCCCCAGGGGAGCCATGATCGATGCGATACCTGCGCAACCTTGCGCGACGCAAGGTTCGGACCGCGCTGACCATCGGCGGGATCACCATCGGGATCTGGGCGCTGGTCGTCTTCAGCTCGATGGCGAACAAGATCACCGCGCTCGTCGAGGGCGGCTCGACGTACTACGAGGACAAGGTCATCGTCAGCGACGCCACGGGAAGCGTCGCCGGCTTCTCCTCCTCACCCTTGTCCATCGCCACCGTCCAGCTCCTGAAGGGCGTCGAGGGAGTGGACGCCCTGACGCCCACGGTCATGCTGCTGCAGGACGACGAGCCCTCGGCGGTGTCGTTTGGCATGCCGCCCATGATCACCGGACAGCAGGCGGGTACCGACGCGGGCAGGGAGTCGTTCCCGCTCAACTACGCGTCCGGCAGGGCCATCGAGGCCTCGGACGAGGGGTCGAAGGTGACGGTGCTGGGCTCCGACATCGCCCGCAAGGTCGACAAGCACGTGGGGGACACGATGGAGCTGCGCGGCGAGCCCTTCACCGTGATCGGGATCCTGGAGCCGACGCTGACGGCCCCGGACAGCGAGGCCATGGTGCCGCTCGCCGCCGCGCAGGCGCTGTACCTGAAGACCCTGCCGACCGTCGTCCAGGACCGGGTGCGACCGTCCGACGTCGTCACGTCGATCGTCGTCTATCTCGCACCGGGCTCCGATCCGGCAACCGTTGCCGACCGGATCAAGGCCCGTGTCTCCGGCGTGTCGACCATGACCGGGGCCGATTTCGACGAGCAGGTCGGGTCCGCTACGGCGCTCCTGAACAACATCCTGGTGGGCATCGCGCTCATCAGCCTGGTGGTCGGCGGGATGTCCGTGGTCAACACGATGGCCATGTCCATCGCCGAGCGCACCCGCGAGATCGGGATCAAGCGGGCCATCGGCGGCAGCCGGGCCCGCATCGTTCGCGAGCTTGTCGTCGAGTCGGCGCTCATCGGCTTCATCGGAGGCTGCCTGGGACTGGCACTGGGGGCGGTCGTCGTCTTCGTGGGTGACGAGCTGGGCCGCTCCAGCGGCACGGTCCTCTTCGAGCTCACCGGGGGCACTGCGGTCACGGCGATTGCGTTCGCGATCATCCTTGGCGCACTTGCCGGGTTCCTTCCGGCGCTGCACGCCGCGCGGCTCGATCCGGTCGCGGCGCTCCGGTACGAATAGGATCGGGGGCAGACAGTGGCACTCCTCGAAGGACACGACCTCCGCAAGACGTACCGGATCGGCCGCCACAACGAGGTCCGGGCACTGCGCGGGATCGACTTTGCCCTCGCCGAAGGCGAGATGCTCGCCATCATGGGTCCGTCCGGATCCGGCAAGAGCACGCTCATGCACATCCTGGGTCTCCTCCACTCGCCCGACCCGGATGGCGGGCCGGCACCGCGCCTGGAGTTCCAGGGCCGCGACGTGGTGAGCCTGAACGACACGCAGCGCACGCGCATCCGCGCCCGGGAGATGGGCTTCGTCTTCCAGGACTTCAACCTCGTCCCCACGCTGACCGCCCTGGAGAACGTCATGCTCGCGGCCGACTACGCGGGAGCTCCCGGGTCGAAGGCACGTGCAGCGAGCATGGACGCCCTGGGCCTGGTGGGCCTTGGCGAGCGGGTCCAGCACCGCCCGGCGGAGCTGTCCGGTGGCGAGCAGCAGCGGGTCGCGATCGCGCGTGCCCTGGTGAACCAGCCGTCGCTGGTCCTGGCCGATGAACCGACCGGCAACCTCGACTCGGAGCGCTCCGAGGAGGTGCTCCGCCTCCTGGGCCAGTTCAACCGGGAACGGGGGCAGACGTTCATTCTGGTCACCCACGACCTGGAGGTCGCCGCGGCCTGCGATCGCACGATCCGCATGCGCGACGGCGTGATCCGCGAGCCGGAGGCGGAGATTGCTCCGCATGCCGGCGATGGGGCCATTGCGGCCTTTGCGGAAGTGACGGTGTAGGGACGACCGTCGTCACGCGAACGTCGGCGGCGCCCGTCGGGCCACGACGCCGGCCGGTGGCTTGTCAGCGTACGCCGGCCATCAGCCGGCCGATCTCCTCCCGGGTGGACGTCAGCGGATCCGCCCAGCCGATGATCGAGCCCTCGTACATGACGGCGATGCGATCGGCGAGCGAGAGCACCTCGTCGAGGTCCTCCGAGATGATGAGCACGGCTCTGCCCTGCTGGCGCTGCTCGAGGAGGCGTACGTGGATGTACTGGCCGGCGGCCACGTCGATGCCGCGCGTCGGCTGCGCCACGAGGAGCACGCCCGGGCCGCGCGACAGCTCGCGGGCAACGATGAGCTTCTGGATGTTGCCGCCCGAGAGGTTCCTGGCCGGCGTCTCGAGCGTGGGCGTCTTGATGTCGAAGGCCTCGACGAGCTCCGCGCAGCGTGTCCGGATCTGCCCGCCCCGCAGGAATCCCAGCCGGGCGTAGGGCGAACGCTGGCTGTCGACGAGCATGAGGTTCTCGGCCACGGTGAAGTCGCCGACCACGCCGTCGCGCATCCGCTCCTCCGGGACGTAGCCCAGGCCCGCGGCGCGGGCAGCGTCCGGCCTGCCGGCGACCACCTGCGTGCCGTCGACGACGACGCTGCCCGCGGTCCAGCGCCGAAGTCCCGCGATGGCCTCCGCGAGCTCGCGCTGGCCGTTCCCGGACACCCCGGCGATGCCCACCACCTCCCCGCCGCGAACATCCAGATCGAGATCGTGCACTGCATCGGAGCCGCGGTCACCCGGGACGTTCAGCGCGTGGACGCTGAGGCGAACGGGGGCGCCGCCGGTCGCCGGAGTGTCGCCGTCGCCGGCCTGCTCAGCCTGGTGAGCCGGAACGGGCGCCGCCGCGATCGGGACGATGGTGGCGTCCCCCACGAGCGCCGCGGCGCGGCGCGCTGTGGCGTCCGCGCGGCCGGAGGGGATCGCATGCCCGACCATCATCTCCACCAGGAGGTCGCGCGACGCCTCGCCGATCGGGAGCGTGCCCACCTTCCGACCGTCTCGCAGGACGGTGATGCGATCCGAGAGGCTGAGGACCTCGCGGACCTTGTGCGAGATGAAGACCAGACCGGTGCCGTCGTGAGCGGCTTTCCGCAGCACGTGGAAGAGATCCTCGACCTCCTGCGGCGTGAGCACCGCGGTGGGCTCGTCGAGGATCAGCAGCGACGCGTTGCGGTACAGAGCCTTGAGGATCTCGACCCGCTGCCGCTCCCCCACGGAGAGCTGCCAGACCTGCGCCCGCGGGTCGACCTTGAGGCCGTATCGGTCAGCAAGCTCCCCCAGGCGTGACGACACGCGGTCGAGATCGGTGCGCGGGCCACGGCTGGAGGGCAGGCCGAGGCCCACGTTCTCGGCCACCGTCAGGGTGTCCACCAGCATGAAGTGCTGGTGGATCATGCCCACGCCATGGCGGATGGCGTCCATGGGCGAGAGGATGGGGGCAGGTTGCCCGTCGATCAGGATCTCGCCCTCGTCGGGCCGGTACAGGCCGTAGAGCACCCGCATCAAGGTGCTCTTGCCGGCGCCGTTCTCGCCGAAGAGGGTGTGGACTTCGCCGCGACGCACGTCGAAGTCCACGCGGTCGTTGGCGACGACCCCGGCGAAGCGCTTGGTGATGCCCCGCATCTCGAGGAGCGGGATGGCGTCGCCGCGCGCCCCGGAGATCGGGGCCGTCGCCTGGAGGGTCACGGTGCTACTCGTGCTCCTTCCTCACTGGGGAACGGTGATGGTTCCGTCGGTGATGCCCTTGATGATCTCGTCGGCCTTGGCCTTGACCTCTGCCGGCAGGGAGTAGGCGGAGTTGAACTGGATCACCTCGCCGCCGTTGCCGAGCGAGATCGTGTAGCTCGCGCCGCCGAGCGTGCCCGAACGGATGGCGGTGATGATCTGGGTGAGGACCGGGGCCCAGGTGTACACCTGCGCGGAGACCTCGTTGCTGGGAGCAAGGCTCGCCTGGCTCCACTGGGTGCCGAACCACGGCAGGTTGTCCTCGCGAGCCACGCCGATGGCGCCGACAACCGACTGCGAGCTGCCCGTGAGGACGTCCGCACCCCCGGAGACGAATGTCTTCGCGGCGGCCGTCATGAGGCTCGCATCACTGAACGAGCCGGTGTAGACCGGGTTGACGGTGACCGACGAGTCGATTGACTTGGCGCCGGCAACGAAGCCGTCGACGTAGAGCTTGGCATCGCCGACCGCGATGGGGCCGATGACGCCGAGCTTGTGCGACTTGCTGATCAGCGCGGCAATGGCGCCCTGCACGTAGCCGCCCTCGTTCGAGGCAGCCTGGTAGGCGAAGACGTTCGGAAGGTTGAACGTCGAGCCCGCGGTGCCCCAGGCGAACGAGACGTTCGGGAACTGCGGCGCGAGTTGCTCCACCGTCGAGCCGTACTGGGAACCATGGGCGACGATCAGGTTGTAGCCCTCGGTCGCGTACTGGCGAATGGCGTTGCCGGCATCGTCGACCACGAAGGCGTTGTCGGTGATCGCGATCTCAAGGTTGTACGAGGACTTGAGGCTGTCCAGGGCCTCCACCATGGACTGGGTGAAGGCGAGGTCGTTCTTGGCGCTGGGCGCGACGAGGGCGACCTTCAGCACTGGAGCCGATGACCCCGGGCTCGCGGCGCTTGACGACCCCGTCGCTGCGGCGGTGGGGCTGGCGCTGCCAGCCGCGGACTGGGAGGCAGCGCCTCCGGAACATGCGGCCAGCGCGAATGCGAGGCCGAGCGTCAGGATGACCTGGGAAGACTTGGACCGAAGCACGAAGGCCTCCTTGTCGAGATGGCGGATATCGGCTGGGTGCCGATGACCGGGATGAGTGCGGCGGGCTGTGGCGACGAGCTCACGCTCCTCTCTCGTACGGCCTGCCAAGGGCGGCCGGCTGACGGAAGCGCCGACCCAGGGAGAGCAGCGCAATGACGGTGAGCACCGCGGGCGCGGTGGCGGCCAGATCCGAAGCGCTGAGCGGGATGATCCCGAGCGACTTCCAGGCCAGGACCACCGCGGCCACGAGCCCGTAGAGCAGGGAGCCGCCCATGACGCCAGCCGGGCGCCAGGCGCCGAAGTACACGAGGGCCACGGCGATGAATCCCGCGGCCTGGGTGAGGTTCATCTGGAAGATGCCGCTGTAGAGCATCAGGCTGGTGCCCGCCAGACCGGCGAGGCTGCAGCCGATGAGAACGGTCGACCACCGGATGCGCGCCACGCTGACGCCCAGGCTGTCAGCGGCGGCCGGGTTCTCGCCGACCGCCCGGATCTTCATGCCGTACGTGGTCCGGTGCAGGACGTAGGTGACGACCGGAACGAGGAGGAAAGCCAGGTACACCAGCACCGTCTGGTTGAAGAACATGTCGCCCACGAGCGGCAGCTGCGCGAGGCCGGGGATGGCGATCGGATGCAACGAGGCGATTGGCAGCGGCGTTCCCACGAGCTTCTGGAAGAGCAGGTCGCTGAACCCGAGGCCGAACAGGTAGATGCCGATGCCGCTGATGCCCTGCTCCGCCTTGAGGGTGACGGAGATGAAGGCCGTCGCGACGCCCATGAGCAGGCCCACGCCGAGGCCGGTCAGGACGGCCAGGAGCAGGTTTCCGGTCCGGAGCGCGACGAAGTAGCTGCCGAAGGCGGCCAGCAGCATGATCCCATCGACCCCCAGGTTGATCACCCCGCTGCGCTGCCCGAGCGTCTCGCCCAGCGCGGCAAGCAGGAACGGCGTGGCCAGGGCGATGCCGGAAGCCACCGTGGTGGTGAGGATCGCCGAGGTCAGGAACTCGTTCATGCGTCGTCCGCCCTCTCGAGCGCCGGCGGAGGCGGCGTGCCGCCGGTGGGGCGCCGCCGCTCTCGGGGAGCAGGTTGCGAGACCGCCAGCGACCGCGCCCGTGCGCGGCGGCGGGTGTACTCGATGGACACGATGAAGACCACGGCCAGCCCCATGAGCGTCGTGATCAGGTCAGACGGGACGCCGGTCGTCACCTGGAGGGAGCCGCCGCCGACGACGAAGCCGCCGAAGAGGAAGGCGGACCCAATGGTCCACAGCGGATTCAGCGCCCCGAAGAGCGCCACGACGATCCCGTTGAATCCGGCGGATCCGGTGAACCCGGTCAGGCTGCCATCGGTCACCAGCCGGTGGGAGACGTTGCCGAAGACCAGGAGCGCCCCGGCGAGACCGCACATCGCCCCGCTGATCGTCATGGCCAGGGTCATGGTTCGCTTGACGGGCATGCCGGCGTACCGGGATGCGTCCACCGAGAGGCCCACGGCTCGGATGCGGAAGCCCAGGCTGGTCCGCCACAGGAGCAGGTAGATCAGGGCAGCGGCCAGGATCGCGATCGGTACGCCCAAGTGCAGCTGCGTGCCGGGAACCAGGACCGGCAGCCACGCGTTGCGGGACAGGAGGCTGGTCTGGGGGATGAGGCCGCCGGCAGAGCCGGCGCCCTGGTCGATGAGCGGTCCGCCCAGCAGGAAGTTCATCATCTGGACGGCGACCAGGTTGAGCATGATGGTGCTGAGGATCTCGTTGACCCGGAAATAGGCCTTGAAGGCTCCCGGGATGGCGCCCCACACCGCTCCCCCGGCCGCGCCGGCGAGGAGCACCAGGGGAATGAGGATGGGGCCCGGAAGGTCCGGGAAGGCGAGCGCCACGGTCGCGCTGGACAGGCCCCCCACCGCGATCTGTCCCTCGCCGCCGATGTTGAACATGTTTGCCCGGAAGGCGACGCAGATGCCCACCGCCACGAGGAGCAGCGGTGCGGCCTTGACCGCCGTCCTGCCGAGAGCGGAAGGGTCACCGAAGGCTCCCTGGATGAGAGCCCGGTAGCCGTCGACCGGATTGGCGCCCAGCACGATCATCATGACGGCCCCGACCAGCACGACGGCCACGAGGGCCAGCGGCAGGGTCAGCCAGGTGAGGACGAAGAGGCGCCACCCTTCCCCGCGGCGTGCGAGCGCCGGGCGGAATACGGTCACTCCATCGCCCCGATGCGATAGCTGGACGAGCAGGCGTAGCGGATGAGTTGCACGCTCCGGTTGCCTCGAGCCCGTCAGACGCTAGTCATCTGACCTCAGCGACCATTGAAGGCATCGGCGGCAGCGTGTCCCAAGTGCCATTTGGCATGTTGTCGGTCGGCCCGCGAGGGGCCGCGGCGGCGACTTGCGCATCCGGCGGGAGAACGGGCCGATTGGCACTTGGACTCACCCGCCTCCGATGTCACAAGAGAGGACGTCAGATGACTACCGAGTGACGCCCAGGAGGCAGGACGTGCGCTGCGTGACAGTCCACCCAGGTGCGGCGGTCGCCGACCGGCGGCCAGCGTGAGCGAGCTCGATGCGCGGGTCACGCCGGGCCTGGTCTGCGCCCACCACCACATCTACTCCGCGCTCGCGCGCGGCATGCCGGCCCCGCCACGCACGCCCCGCACCTTCCGCGAGATCCTCGAGCAGATCTGGTGGCGGCTCGATACCGCGCTGGATCTCGAGATACTCGCCGCCTCCGCCCGGCTCGCGGCCCTCGAGGCGCTCGAGTGCGGGACGACCGCGATCGTCGACCACCACGAGTCGCCGAACGCCATCGAGGGATCGCTCTCGGTCATCGCCGATGCCTGTGCGGAGGTCGGCGTCCGCGTCGTGTGCGCCTACGGCGTCACCGACCGCCACGGGCCCGACGGGGCCGCGCGCGGGCTGGCGGAGAACCGCCGCTTCCTCGCCGCCGGCGGCCGCGGCCTGGTGGGAATCCACGCCGCCTTCACCTGCAGTGACGCCACCCTCGAGGCGGCAGCGGGGCTCGCCCGCGATCTCGACGTGGGCGTCCACGTTCATGTCTGCGAGGGACCCGAGGACGCGGCGGCTCCCCAACGCCTCCGAGCGCTGACCACCGACCGCTGGCTGCTCGCCCACGGCGTCCACCTCGCCGACGACCACCGCCTGGCCGGCACCATCCTCCACAACCCGTTCTCCAACCTGAACAACTCGGTGGGGTACGCGGATCCGGCGCGGTTCTCCGGCCCCGTGGCACTGGGCACCGACGGCATCGGCGCGGACATGCTGTCGACCTTCCGGCTCGCCTACGCGCTCCAGCGCTCGGTGGACGTGACCGCAACGCCCGAGACCGCCTGGAGCTGGCTGGAGACCGGCTGGAGCCTGGTGCCCGAGGCGAAGGACGACCGGGTGACCTGGTCGTACGAGCCCATGCAGCCATGGCACCTGGCCTTCACGCCGGGCGTCCGACCGGTCCGCGTGGAGGTGGCCGGCGAGCTCGTCTGGGCCGATGGCCGGCCGACCCGCGTCGACCCGGTCGAGATCCGGGCCAGGGCCCGGGAGGAGGCGGCCCGCCTCCACGCCCGCCTGTGAGCCACACGCAGAGGACCTGAGCATGTCCGACAGATTCCACCCCATCTCCATGGAGCAGCTGACCGAGTGGGCCTTCACCGAGCTCGAGCGCCGGGATTCGCTGTTCAACGTGCCTCGCAGCGCCTTCTTCGAGCCACGGCCGGATCATCGGTATCGGCTCCGTGAGCTCGGCGTGGAGCTCGAGACGCCCTTCGGCGTCGCTGCGGGACCGCACACCCAGCTCGCCCAGAACATCGTCGCCGCGTGGCTGGTTGGGGCCCGCGTCATCGAGCTCAAGACGGTGCAGACCCTCGACCAGATCGAGGTCCACAAGCCGTGCATCGACGTCACGGACGAGGGCTACAACGTCGAGTGGTCGCAGGAGCTGCGGGTGCACCAGTCGTTCGACGAGTACCTGCGCGCCTGGGTCCTGATCCATGCCCTCCATCGGCGCCTGGGCTGGCCCGGCGAGCGGCCCGGCGTGCTCTTCAACATGAGCGTGGGCTACAACTTCGACGGGATCCAGCAGCCGAACGTGCAGTGGTACCTCGACGCCATGGCCGATGCCGGCGCCTGGCTGCCGGGGTACGTGGACATCGTCGCCCGGCACGAGCCCGGGGTGCGCGACATCGAGATCCCCACCCGCCTGTCCGATGCGGTCACCCTCTCGACCATGCACGGCTGCCCGCCGGACGAGATCGAGCGCATCTCGAGCTACCTCCTCGAGGACCGGCAGCTTCACACCTCGGTCAAATGCAATCCCACCCTGCTCGGCGCCGAGCGCGTGCGGGGCATCGTCAACGACGACCTCGGCTACGCCGACGTCCACATCCCGGACGAGGCGTTCGGGCACGACCTGACCTGGGACGCCGGGATCCCCATGTTCCGCCGCCTGCGTGACGTGGCAGCCGCCCGCGGCCTGACCTTCGGCCTGAAGCTGACGAACACCCTCGAGGTCGAGAACTCCCGAACGGTGTTCGACAGCGACCCGACCATGTACCTCTCCGGGCGGGCCCTCCACGCCGTCACCAGCAACCTCGCCTCGGCCATCGCCGACGAGCTCGACGGCGACCTGCCCCTCTCGTACGCCGGCGGAGCCGATGCCTTCAACGTGTCGGCGCTCCTCGCCGGCGGGATCCGCACCATCACCGTGGCCTCCGACCTGCTCAAGACCGGCGGCTACCTCCGCCTGCTCCAGTACACCGAGCAGACCGATGCGGCATTCGACGAGGTGGGAGCGCTCGACACCGCCGACTTCGTGCGCCGCACGGCGAGCCGAAACGGCTTCGAGGGCGAGGCGGGCGCCGCGGCCCGGTTCAACCTGCGCCACTACGCGGACGCGGTCCGCCACGACTGGCGGTACCTCAAGGCCTCCTTCCGAACCGATCGCTCGAAGACCACGCGACTGCTTGGCGCCTTCGACTGCATCGAGGCGCCCTGCGTGGACATGTGCGCCATCGACCAGCAGGTGCCGCGCTACATGGACGCGGTGGGCCGCGGCGACGTGAGTGACGCGCTCCGGATCGTGCGCGAGGACAATCCCCTGCCGGCGGTCCTGGGCCGCGTCTGCGACCACCTCTGCGAGCACACCTGCGTGCGCACGCATCTCGACCAGCCGCTCGCCATTCGGCAGATCAAGCGCTTCATCATGGATCGCGAAGCGGCCGACGCGGACGCGGGGAGCCGGTCGGACGCCGGGGCGGGCCGCCGGGTCGCGATCGTGGGCGCAGGCCCCTCCGGCCTTTCGGCAGCGGAGTGGCTCGCCCACCGCGGGTTCGCGGTGACGATCTTCGAGGCGCACGCCTACCCCGGCGGCATGGTCGGCGGCGCCATCCCGGCCTATCGGCTGCCGCAGGCGCAGATCGACCAGGACCTGGCCCGGCTCGAACGCCTGGGCGTCGAGATCCGCTACGACATGCGCGCGGGGGTCGATGTCACCGTCGGAAGCCTCCTGGCCGACGGCCACGAGGCGGTCTTCGTGGCGATCGGCGCCCAGGTCGGCCGGCGCCTCGGCCTGGAGGGCGAGGATGCCGCCGGGATCGTGGACGGGATCGCATTCCTGCGCGACGTCCGCGAGGGCCACCCCCCGGCGGTGGGTCCCCGCGTCGGCGTCGTTGGCGCCGGCGACACCGCCATGGACTGCGCGCGCAGCGCGCTGCGCGTCGGCGCCGGCGCGGTCTCGCTCGTCTACCGGCGCACCATCGACCAGATGCCGGCCGATCGCGAGGAGATCCACGCCATCGGCGAGGAGGGCGTCGAGATCGTGGAACGCGCCCGGCCCGTGGGCCTGCACATCGTGGACGGACGGCTGGCCGGGCTGCGCTGCGTCCGGACGGAGTACCGTGCCGAGCGCGACGCATCCGGCCGCAAGGTTCCCTTCGACCTGCCGGGCAGCGAGTTCGAGATCGAGCTCGACACCCTCATTCTGGCGATCAGCCAGCACGCCGCCCTCGACTGCTTCGGCCCGACGCTCCCCGAGCTGAACCCCGCTGGCTACATCGGGGTGGATCCGGACACGCTGGAGACCTCCATCCCCGGCGTCTACGCCGGGGGCGACGTCTCCTCCCACGGCCCTGCCTCGATCGTGCGCGCCGCGGCCGACGGCAAGCGGGCCGCCAGGGCCATCGCCGCGCGGCTGGGGGTCACCGACGAGCCACAGGCCGATGGCGACGGCATCGTCGATCTCCAGGCGCTTGTCCTGCGCCGCGGACGGCGCCAGTACCGCCAGCCGGTGGCGAGCACCCCCCTCGAGGAGCGCGGCGGCTTCGCCGAGACGGTCGTGGGCTACACCCCGGAGCAGGCGATCGTGGAGGCGGCGCGATGCCTCCGCTGCGACCAGCTGTGCAGCCTCTGCGTGGGCGTCTGTCCCAACATGGCCCTGCTGACCTACGAGGTCGCTCCGCGGCGCGCCACCCTCCCCGCGCTCACCCTTGACGGCGACCGCCTGGTGCCCACGGGCAGCGTCGCGTTCGGGGTCGAGCAGGGCTACCAGATCGCGCTGCTGGCGGACATGTGCAACGAGTGCGGAACGTGCGTCACCGCCTGCCCCACGTCCGGCGCCCCGTATCGCGCCAAGCCGCGCCTCTACCTCGATCCCGACGAGTTCGAGGCCCAGGAGGCGAACGCCTTCCGGCTGCTCCCCGGCTCGGTCATCGAGGGGCGCTTCGCGGGGGCGACGCACCGCCTCGAGCTCAACGGAGCCCTGCGCTACCGGGCACCGGGCGTGGAGGCGGTCCTGGACCCGCGAAGCCTGGCGCTGCTCGAGGCCGTCCCCTGGGGAGCGGTCGCCGGGGTGACCTACTCGCTCGAGCCGGCGGCGACCCTCGCCGTCCTGCTGGAGGGCCTGACGGCTTCCGCGCCGCACCTGCCGCGCGTCAGCCCGGCGCGCGGCACCTTCGTGGAGGCGCCGCGGTCGGACTGAGCGGGGCCGGCTACCGCCGGATGCCGGTGAAGAGCACCGCGACCCGCTCGCCGTCGCCGATCTCACCGCGGTCGCGAAGCGCCAGGAGACCTGCCAGACCGGAGGACCCGGTGGGGTCGACGTCGATCCCGGTCGCCTGCACGGCGAGCGCGTTCGCGCGCCGCAGGGTCTCCTCGTCCACGACGACGGTGCCGCCCCGGGTGCGGAGCAGGCCCTCGACGACGGCCACCCAGTCGTAGGTCTCGTCGTCCAGGATGCCGTGCGCGATGCTGTGCGGCTCCTCCTCCCACGGCCACATGAACTCGGAGCGGTGGCGGGCCGCGTACGCCAGCGCCGCGTCGAGCTGCGCGGTCCCGGCCTCGTCCGGCAGCCGCCCCGCGACACGCTCGAACGCCCTGGGCAGCGGCCAGGCGCCGGCCGTCTGGACGGCATGGAAGCGGGGAACGCGATCCAGGCCTCCCAGCGCGTTCGCCTCCGCCAGCGACTCGAAGCAGGCGCTGGCCAGCGCCCCGCCGCCCACCTGGACGACGAGCCGATCCAGCGCAGGGCCGCCGGCGAGAGCGGCGGCCAGCTCGTAGCCCAGCGTGAAGCCGCCCTCGACCGCCAGTCCGTTCTCGTTGCCCTGGCAGGTGAAGGGCAGCGCGCCATCGGCGATCGCCGCGCGAAGGCGATGGTAGGTGGGATCGCCCGGCGCCCCGGGCTGGCGCGGGCAGACCTCGACGCGCGCGTCGAGGTCCCGGAGCCGGGCGACCACGACGGGGTCCGCGTCAACCGGCACGAAGACGTCGAGCCGGCGCCTGCCGGCCGCCGCGACGACGGCCGCGGCGAGGGCGGCGTTGCCGCAGCTCGCGATGGCCAGCGAGGGGCGCGAGGACGCGTCGACGAGGCCGATCCGTTCGGCGACCTCGAGGTAGACGAGCAATCCGAAGAGGTGACGGGCCTTGTGGGAGCCCGAGACGTTGCCGGTCTCGTCCTTCACCCAGACCCCGCCATCGGCGCCGAACCCGAGCCGGTCGCTCAGGAGGTCGGCTCGGGCGAACGGGGTGACCCGGAAGCCACGCCCGTCGACGGCCGCGATCCGTTCGTCGAGACCGGCGACCAGCTCGACGTACTCGCCATCGGCCATCCCGTGGCTTCGAGCCAGCTGGCAGGCATGGAAGAGGCCACGGTAGGTGACGTACGGCGACTCGTCGCCGCCGGCGGCTGCCGGCGGCGGATACTCCACCGCGGACGGCTCGAGGCGCCGGCGCAGGACGTGGTCGATGTCGTCGTCGCGGCCCGCGTTCGGGCAGCGGAACGGATACGGCTCCCCGGCTGCCGGCGAGGCGCCGCAGCCGGAGCAGACCAGGATCGACGCCGGTGCCGCCACGGCCTTCACCGCACCGCGGCCCTGGCGCGCGCTCCGGTCCGGGCATTGAACTCGCTGATCATGCGGTCCCAGTCCTCGACGATGGTGCGCATGCCGGTCCAGAACTGCGGCTGCTTGCGGGACCGGAACTCCTCGATCGAGACGCCCTGCTGCTCGACCCAGGTGAAGTAGCCCAGGTTGAAGATGCGCTCGCGGTCCTCGCGCGTCAGCTCGCGGAGGTGGTCGGTGGTCGCACCCAGCAGATGCTCGCCGAAGACCTCGCCTGCGGCGACCCCGTCGAACGTCCCGCCGAAGTACTTCGCCAGCGCCAGGTCGCGCTCGCTGTCGTACATGGCCGCGCCGTCGGTCGCCACCGTCACGATGACATCGTCGGGGCCCATGTCGTAGTACTTCGCCGTCTTGATCGCGCCCAGCACGTTGGCGATGGAGGACAGCCCCAGGGCCGGCAGCGCGTCGAGCGTCGCGGCAGGCACGCCCTGGCGCCGCGCCAGGTAGTCGCGTCCGGCATCGGTGTTGAACAGGACGCCCAGGCGGTCGGTGGCGCGGTCGGAGATGGCCAGGGCGACATCGGTATCCATCACGTTGTGGATGAGCGGGATGTGCTTGTCGCCGATGCCCTGGATGTTGTGCTCGCCGAAGCCGTTGAGGAGCATGGTCGGACACTCGAGGGCCTCGACCGCCACGGTCAGCGAACCGGCCTTCTCCTTGAGGTAGTCGCCCGCGGCGATGGTGCCCGCCGAACCGGTGGCCGAGATGAAGGCTCGCAGCCGGAGCGACGGCTCCGCCTTCTGCATCGTCTCGAACACGTGGAGCAGGGCAGTGCCCGTCGCGAGGTAGTGGGCGATGTGGTTCCCGAACTCGCTGAACTGGTTGAAGATCACGTTCCCGGGGTCAGCGGAGAGCTCGTTGCACTTGTCGTAGATCTCCTTGACGTTGCTCTCCGTGCCCGGCGTGCGAATGACGTCGGACTCGTCAACGACCCAGTCGGCCAGCCAGTCGAAGCGCTCCTGGCTCATGCCCTCGGGCAGGACCGCCACGCCCCGGCAGCCCATGATTCGCGAGATGGCCACGCCGCCGCGGCAGTAGTTGCCGGTGGACGGCCAGATGGCGCGATGACGCGTCGGGTCGAACTGGCCGGTGATGACGCGGGGTGCCAGGCAGCCGTAGGCGGCCAGCACCTTGTGGGCGGCGATCATCGGGAACCGGTCGCCCAGTGCCACGACGATCCTGGCCTCCACGCCGGTGAGCGAGGCGGGCAGCTCGATGTACTCGGGGACGTCGACGAGGTGCGCGCGCGTGGCGTCGTTGTACCAGTGGACGCGGAACAGGTTCAGCGGGTCGGCGGCGTCGGGGTCCACGTCCGCCAGCGCATCGCGGATCTCGGCCGGGATGGTGGTCGGATCCGCCAGCTGCGCGAACGTCGGCAGGACGATGTTGGCGTCCCGGAAGCGCGTAACGGTGTTCTCGTAGACGGTGGGATCGACGAGCTCGCGCTCGAGGCCAAGTCGCTGCATGGTGGCGTACTCCCGTGTGGTTAGACGATGGCTGGCGTTGTGGATCCGATGCGGCGGGCGATCGCGTGGGCGTCCGCCGCCAAGGTGTCTTCATCGGCGGTGACGAGGACGCCGTCACGCACCACGTGACGGCCCTCGACGATGGAATCGCGAACCCTCCCCGGCCAGGCGAGGACCATACCGGCGACCGGATCCGCCTCGGTACCGGCCGCGGCGAGCCCGTGGACGTCGAACAGGGCAACGTCGCCTCGCTTCCCGGGTTCGAGCGAGCCGATGTCGTCCCTTCCCAGGCACTCGGCGCCTCCTCGCGTCCCGAGCCAGAGCGCCTCGCGAGCGGACATGGCGCCCGGCCCGCCCCGCGAGCGAGCGACGAGCAGGGCCTGGCGGACCTCCCCCAGCAGGTGGCCGGCGTCGTTGGAGGCCGAGCCGTCGACTCCCAGGCCGACCGGGACGCCGGCGTCGAGGAGCTCCCGGACCCGGGCGGATCCGGACCCCAGGCGCAGGTTGGAGGTGGGGCAGTGGGCGACGGCGGTGCGCGTGGCGGCAAGCCTCGCCAGGTCGGCGTCGGAGAGGTGGACGGCGTGGGCCAGCCACACGTCGGCGCCCAGGAAGCCATGCTCATCGAGCAGCTCCACCGGGCGTCGACCGAACCGCTCCAGGCAGTAGGCCTCCTCGTCGGGCGTCTCCGCGATATGCGTGTGGAGCCGGACCCCCAGCCTCCGGGCGAGACTCGCCGATTCGCGCATGAGGTCCGCGCTGGCGGAGAAGGGCGAGCAGGGTGCGACGGCGATGCGCACCATCGCCCCGGGTGCGGGGTCGTGGAAGGTGGCGACCGCGTCCTCGGTCTCGGCCAGGATCCGGTCTGCCGCCTGGACGACCCGGTCGGGCGGCAGGCCGCCCCGGGACGTGCCCAGGTCCATGGAGCCGCGGCAGGCATGGAAACGCAGCCCCACGTCGGAGGCGGCCGCGATCTGCGCTGCGAGCAGGTCGCCGGTCCCGTCGGGGAAGACGTAGTGATGGTCGCTCGACGTCGTGCAGCCGGAAAGCGCGAGCTCGGCCAAACCGGCCCGTGTGGCGACGCGAACCCACTCGGCGTCGAGCTGCGCCCAGAGCGGGTAGAGCTCGGTCAGCCAGTCGAACAGGCCGCGCTCCTGTGCCCGGGCCCGGGTCAGGACCTGGAACAGGTGGTGATGGGTGTTCACCAGGCCGGGGATGGCGACACAGCCGCGGCCGTCGAGCACGTCGCCATCGGTCCATCCCGGCGGGCGGCCCCGTCCCACCCAGCGGATGATGCCGTCCCGGACCAGGATGGAGGCACCCGGCAGCTCGCTGCGCTGGCCGTCCATGGTGACCACGACGTCGCAGTCGGCCACGAGGAGCGAGCCTCCCGGCGGCAGCGCCGTCACCTCAGTCCTCGCGATGGCCCGGCGTGGGGGTGGCACCGGCTTCGGCATCGCTGCCGTCGTGATCCGATGCCGCGCGCGCGCGGGCGAGCCTGGGCACGGCCGCCGCCGCAGCGGTCGAGTCGCGCATGGGCAGCCGGGTCCGCCGGATGCCGTCGAAGGCGTGGAGCGCACCGGCCACCGCCGATGCGGTCGGGACCAGCGCGATCTCGCCCACGCCCTTGGCCCCGTACGGTCCGTAGGGCGAGGGCTCCTCGATGAAGATCACCTCCACGGGCGGCATGCCCGTGGGCGGAATGATGCCCAGCGACTTCAGCGTGGTCGTGGCGGGCCGGCCGTCGGTCACCACGAACTCCTCGGTGAGAGCGTGGCCCAGGCCCATGTGGACGCCGCCCTCGATCTGGCCCTCGAGCAGCGTGGGGTTGATGGCCCTGCCGACGTCGTGGGCAGCCACGACCTTCGCCAGCCGCCCGTCGTCGTCGAGCACCACGACCTGCGTTGCCCAGCCGTAGGCGAAGTGGGTCACCGGATCGGGCGTCGTCGCCTCCGGCGGAGTGGTCCAGTCCACGGTGAACTCGCCATAGAACTCGCGGCCCGAGAGCGATGCAAGGGAAGCGTCACCCAGCTCCCGGCGCAGCTTCTCCGCCGCGTCGATGACGGCCCGCCCTCCGAGCGTCGTCGCGCGGGAGGCCGTCGTCTGCCCGGTGTCCAGCTCGTGGCGCGTGTCGACCTGGACCTGCACCATGCGAGCGGGCAGGCCAAGCTCCTCGCAGGCGATCTGGGCGAGGACCGTGTCACAGCCCTGGCCCATCTCCGTCCAGGAGTGGCAGAGGGTGACGCTGCCGTCGGCCTCGGGTCGCAGCACGACGCGGCCGCGCTCCGTCAGGCCGTTGCCGATGCCGGAGTTCTTCACGCCGCAGGCGATGCCCGCGTAGCGCGCCCCGCGGTACGCATCGCGCACGGCGAGCAGGGTCTGCCTGAGGCCAACACCCGGCCCCAGCGTCTGGCCCGTGCTGAACTGGTCGCCCTCCGCCAGCGCGTTGCGCCAGCGGATCTCCCAGCCGTCGACGCCGACCCGCTCGGCGAGGCGGTCGAGCATGCCCTCCATGGCGAAGTTGACCTGGTTGGCGCCGAAGCCGCGCATGGCGCCGCACGGCGGGTTGTTGGTGTAGACCGCCCGCGCCTCCACGTCCACGTTCGGCACGCGGTACGCGCTGCAGGCGTGGCCGGTCGCACGTTCGAGGACCTTGGCCCCCACGCTGGCGTAGGCGCCGGTGTCACCGATGAGGCGAGCGCGCACCGCGAGGAGCCGGCCCTCCTCGTCGCAACCGACGGTGTACTCCGAGCGGATGGGATGGCGCTTGACGTGGAAGTTGAGGCTCTCCGCGCGGCTGAGCGTGACGCGCGCGGGGCGGCCGGTGAGCCGCGCGAGGAGCGCGGCGTGGCACTGGGGGCCCAGGTCCTCCTTGGCACCGAATCCGCCGCCGCTGGCGACCATGGTGACGCGGACGCGCTCCTCGGGCTCGCCCAGGAACGACGCGATCTGCCGACGGTCCTCCCAGATGCCCTGGCCCTGGGAGGAGATGTCGATGGAGCCGTCGGGCGCCGGGACCGCGAGGGCGGACTCCGGCTCCAGGAAGGCGTGCTCGATGAACTGCGTCTGGAAGGTCTCGCTGATGACGTGCGCAGCCGACGCGAGCGCCGCGTCCACGTCGCCGCGGCGCAGCCACGACACCGACAGGACATTCCCGTCCGCATGCAGGGCCGGCGCGTCCGGTGCCATGGCAACCAGCGGGTCCGTGACTGGCGGCAGGACCTCGTATTCGACCTCGATGAGCCGCACCGCCTCGCGCGCCGCATGCCGCGATTCGGCGGCCACGACCGCCAGGACGTCGCCCACGTACCGGGTGATCTCGCCTTCGGCGACGAGCTGCGGCCAGTCGCGGGTGATGGAGCCCTGCGTCCGCTCGCCCGGCACGTCAGCAGCCGTGGCCACGGCCACGACGCCCGGATGCGCCCGGGCCTTCGAGACGTCGATGCGGAGGATGCGCGCGCGGGGGTGATCCGAGAAGCGCAGCGCCCCGTGGACCAGCCCGGCGGGCCGCAGGTCGTTGACGTACGGCTTGTCGCCGAGGGCGAGCTCACGACCCCGCAGGCGCGCGGTTCGCGAGCCCACCCGGCCGCTGGTGTCGATCTCGGGGAGGGGCACCCCGCGACGCGCGGCGGCTGCCAGGCCGATGGCGTCGATGATCTTGACGTAGCCCGTGCAGCGGCACAGGTTGCCCTTCATCGCCTGCGCGATCTCGTTCCGGGTGGGATCGGGGTTGCGGCGCAGCAGCGCCTCGGACTTCATCACGATGCCCGGCGAGCAGAAGCCGCACTGCGAGGCGCCGGCGACGACGAAGGCATCTGCCCAGCGCTCGCGGTCCGCGGCCGGCAGCCCCTCATGGGTCACCACGCTCCGCCCCGGCAGGCGAGACGCCGGCTGGGCGCAGGACACCACCGCGCGTCCGTCGATGAGGACCGTGCACGCTCCGCACGACCCCTCCGGCGCGCACCCGTCCTTGACCGAGGTGAGGCCGCGAACCTCGCGGAGCACCTCGAGCATGGTCAGGTCGGCGTCCACCTCGACGCCGACCGCTTCTCCGTTGAGCGTGAAGTCGAGGCGCATGGCTAGATCACCGGACGATCCGGGTCCCGGCCTCGCCGTCCAGGGCGCGCTCCAGGTTCTCCGGGCTGGTGATGATCGCCTCCGAGCCGCCCCGCTCCAGGAACCCGACGCAGGCCGCGATCTTGGGCGCCATGCTTCCCGACGCGAAGTGCGTCCCCTCGGCGAGATAGCCCTTCGCCTCGTCGAGCGTCAGCCGCTCGACCCAGCGCTGCTCCGGCTTGCCCCAGTCGAGCGCGACGCGCTCCACCGCGGTGCTGATCATGAAGACGTCGGCCTCGACGCAGGTGGCGAGCAGCGAGGAGGCGAAGTCCTTGTCGATGACCGCCGCCACGCCGCGCAGGTCCCCGTGCTCGTCCGCGACGACCGGGATCCCGCCGCCGCCCACGGTGATCGCCACGTAGCCGTCGCGAAGCAGGGCCTTGACGGCGCCCTCCTCCACGATGCGCAGCGGAATGGGTGATGCAACCACGCGGCGCCAGCCGCGCCCGGCGTCCTCGCGGACGTCCCAGCCCTCGTCCCGGCGCCGCATGGCCTGCGCCTCGTCCATGAACGAGCCGATGGGCTTGGAAGGGTTCTGGAAGGCGGCGTCGTCCGCCGCCACCTCGACCTGGGTCACCACCGTGACCGCCTGCCTGTCGAGGCCCAGCTTGCGGAAGTCGTGCCCGAGGTTCTGCTGGAGCTCGTAGCCGATCGCCCCCTGGCTGTCCGCGTTGCAGACGTCCAGCGGGACCTCGTGGAGCTCGTGCGCGGCGAGCTCCGAGCGACGAAGGATGAAGCCGACCTGCGGGCCGTTCCCGTGGCCGATGGCGACATCCCAGCCGTCCCGGATGATCCGCGCGATGTGGCCGCTCGTCTCGCCCAGGGCCTTGTACTGGTCCGGGACGCTCATGTGCTGCGGATCGCGGATGAGCGAGTTGCCGCCGATGGCGACGACGAGCCTGCTCATCGCATCACCAGGGCCATCACGGCCTTCTGCGCGTGGAGGCGGTTCTCCGCCTCGTCGTACACCACCGAGTGCGGGCCGTCGATGACGGCATCGGCCACCTCGACGTTGCGGTCCGCCGGCAGCGGGTGCATGAAGACCGATTCCGGCTTGGCGAGGGCCATGCGGCGCTCGTCGGTGATCCAGTCGGTGTACTTCGCCGCGATGGCGGCGCCATCGGTCTCGTCCTTCGCGGTGAGCATGGCACCCCAGCTCTTGGCGTAGACGACATCGGCCCCGTGGAAGCCGGCGTCGAAGTCGTCGATCTGCTCGAAGGAGCCGCCGGAGGCCTTCGCGTTCTGCGCGGCCTCGTCCACGATCTCCGGCATGAGCCTGAACTCCGGCGGGTGGACGAGCCGCACGTTCATCCCGAAACGGGTGGCGAGCAGGATGAGGTCCTGGGGCACGCTGATCGGCTTCTGGTAGCTCGAGGCGTAGGCCCACGACACGGTGATGGTCCTGCCGCGCGGGTCGCCGAACTTCTCGCGAATGGTGAGCAGGTCGGCGAGGGTCTGGTGCGGGTGGTACAGGTCGCACTGCATGTTCAGCACGGGCACCCGCGAGGCCTCCGCGACCTCGCGGATGTACGTGTTGCCCACGCCCCAGTCCACGTTGCGGATGGCGATCCCGTCGTTGTAGCGGCCCAGGATCTCGCCGATCTCGGTGGCGGTGTCGCCGTGGGCGATCTGCGTCGTCCGGCTCTCGATGAACTGCGCGTGCCCGCCCAGCTGGGCCATGCCCGCCTCGAAGCTGGCACGCGTGCGGGTGGAGCTGAAGAAGAAGAGCATGGCGAGCACCTTGTCGCGCAGCAGCGGGTGGGGAATCCCCAGGGCCCGCTCGCGCTTCAGCTGCTCGGCGACCTCCAGGACGGTCTCGATCTCCTCCTTGGTCCAGTCCGAGAGGCTGATGAGGTCTCGACCGCGAAGTCCGGTCTGCATCTGCGTGTCCCCCTTACTCGGCCGCGCCCAGGACCAGGCTCAGGAGCGCCATCCGCAGCGGCACCCCGTTGAAAGCCTCGACCCAGTAGCGCTGGTGACGCGTCTCGTCGACGTCCGCGGGCAGCTCGTCCATGCGCGGCAGCGAGTGCAGGATGATCGAGCTGCGCTTCGCCTCGTCGCGCAGGAGCTCCCGGGTGACGCGGTAGGCCTCCGGGGTGCGCCCGGTCTCCCCGCCGCGCTCCACGCGCGACTGCGTGTAGTCCGCCTGGACCACCGGCTCCATGTAGATGACGTCCGCCTCGCCGATGGCCTCGGCCACACTGTCCGCCACCCGGTACACCACGTTGAGCTGGTCGAGCTCCGCGGTGAACTCCGGCAGGAGGCTCATCTCCGGCGGGCTGACCACGATGGCCTCCGCGTCGAACTGGGAGAGGGCGTAGAGGATGGAGTGCATGGTCCGCATGCGCATGTCGCCCACGAGCAGGAACTTCAGCCCGTCGAGGGTCCCGAGCTCGGACCAGATGGTGTAGAGGTCGGTGAGGACCTGGGTCGGGTGCTCGCCCCAGCCGTCGCCGCAGTTGATGACCGGGACGCTTGCCCAGCGCGCCGCCTCGGCCGGTGCTCCCTGCTGGAAGTGGCGGATGGCGATGACGTCGCCGTAGTACTCCAGCATGTGGAAGGTGTCCTTGATCGACTCCTGGTAGAAGTCGCCGGCACGCGTCATCTTCGCGTCGCTGAAGCCCAGGACGTGGCCGCCCAGCCGGTGCATGGCGGCCTCGGTGGAGAGGCGGGTGCGGGTCGACGGCTGGTAGAAGGCGGTGAGGAGCGTCTTGCCCTTGAGGAGATCGGTGTTGCGCCGATCCCGCGCGAACTCCTTCAGGTCCTCCGCGACGCCGAAGACGCGGAAGAACTCGTCCCGGCTGAAGTCCTTCAGCGAGAGGATGTCGCGACCGATGAAGCTGCGCATGGGTTCCTGAACCTCCTACAGGGCGCCGGATCGCACGATGCGTCCGGGCGTGATGCCGATTGCCCTCGTCATGCGTGGAGCGCGAGCTGGTTCACGCGCCGGATGACGTGGAAACTGAAGTGGCCCGGGGTGAAGTAGCTGGTCGAGTAGTCGACGACCCGCCCGTCCATGGCGTAGAGCTGCGCGGTGAACTTCAGCAGGGGGTCGCCCGCGCGAATCCTGAGCCGCCGCGTGAGCTCGGGCCCGGCGGCCTCCGCGGACAGGCGGGTGTACGAATTGCGGAGCGGCGGATCGCCGCGCCGCAGCAGCAGATCGAGGACGGAGCCGCCGAATCCGTCCTGCAGGTCGCCCGGATCGAGGATGTCGGTCGGGACGACATCGACGAGATACGCGATCGGGAGCTCTCCGGTGAGGATGACACGCTGGACCGTGTAGACCGCGGTGCCCTCCTCCGTCCCCAGGTGCTCGGCTTCGCTGGCCCCGGCGACCCGTTCGTCAAGCTGGAGATCGCCCATGTGGATCTCGACGCCGATGCGCTCGGCCAGGGTCTCGATGCTCTCCAGCTCCTCCAGGCCCGCCTCCATGAGCGGCATGCCGGGGCTGAGGAAGGTGCCGATGCCGTGGCGGCGAACGATCATCCCGCCCTGCTCGAGCTGTGAGAGCGCCTCCCGGAGCGTCGCGCGGCTGACCCCCAGCCGCTGGCTGAGGACCGCCTCGGAAGGCAGCAGACCGCCGGCGCCCGCAAGCGTGCCGGACTGGATACCGGCGATGAGCTCGAGGGCGGCGCGCCTCGCAAGCGTGGGACCGCGCCGCACCAGCGGCGTCCCGTCCGTCCAGGGATCCGCCTTTTCCGCCAGGTCGTCAACGAACTGCCGGATCGTCGGCCGCTGGTCGTTCGCTCGCCGGACGTTAGTCATCTGACGTCTTCTCCCATATCCCCGAGGGACGGACCAGTGCCGTTTGGCCCGTTTCGCTCCAGGGAGCAGGCGCGTCACACCGATGCGCGGCACCGCCGGCGAGGACTGCCGGACTCGCGCCTCTTCGCCGAATACGGTTGGCGCCCCGACCCGCCAACTTGACCCGCACCCAACGGGGATTCCACAGTGGCCCGATTCAGGCAGTCGCGACCAAAGTGAGGAGCCCAAGCCCCATGGACCGCGACGATCCGGCCTACCGCGGGTCGAGCTCGAGACCGTCGGCTCGATGGCGCTCTTTGCCGCCTCCCGTCCGCGCACGCCCGGGCCTGCCGCCGCCACCGGATAGCGGCCGATACAGGCCGGGCCCCGTTGGGGACGAGGGCCGGGCGCGCAGGCCGAGCCGCAGGTCCGGCAACGGCACGGCTACCGTAACGAGGTGATCGATCCGGCCCCGCTCGTCCTGCTCGTCCTCGCCGCCCTCGTCGCCAGCACGCTGGCCGCGGTCGCCGGCTTCGGCGGGGCGGCGGTCCTGCTGCCGGTGCTGGTGGCGGTCTTCGGGGTGCGTGCCGCGATCCCCATCCTCACCGTGGCCCAGCTGATCGGCAACGGCAGCCGGGTCTGGTTCAACCGTGCCGAGGTCGACGCGCGGCTGGTCGGCTGGTTCGCGATCGGCGCCGTGCCGCTGGCCCTGGCAGGCGGCTTCCTGTTCGCCGCCGCTCCTCTGTCGGCCCTGACCCGGCTCCTCGGTGCGTTCCTGCTCGGCGTCGTCGCCTGGCGGCACCTCCACCCCGGTCCACCGCGACATGTGCCGCGCGCCGCGTTCGCACCGATCGGCGCCGTCTCCAGCTTCCTCTCGGCGCTGCTCGGCAGCGTCGGCCCGCTGATGGCGCCCTTCTTCCTGGCCGCCGGGCTGGTCAAGGGCGCGTACATCGGCACCGAGGCCGCCTCCACCGTCGTCATGCACGTGGCGAAACTGGTCGCCTACGGCACCAGCGGGGTGCTCTCCGGCTCCGGGACGCTCACCGGTCTCGCGCTGGGACCGTTCATGGTCGCCGGCTCCTTCGCCGGGAAGCGGATCGTCGACCGCCTCCCGGAGCGCGTCTTCGTCCTCGTCATCGAGGCCGTCCTGGTCGTCGCCGGTGTCGCCTTCCTGATCGGCGGCTGAGTCAGATCCCGAGCAGGCGACGGAGCAGCGCGTCGTCGTCGGACCGGGCCTCACGCTGGCACTCAGGCGGCGCCGAGCTGGCGCTGGATCTCCTCCAGGCTGCGCCCGCGCGTCTCCGGCACGCGGGTGGCGATGAAGCCGATGGCGATCACCCCGATTGCGGCATACAGCCAGAAGGCGCCGGAGCGTCCGAGGGCGGAGACGACGGTGAGGAAGGTGAACGAGACCACGAAGTTCGTGCCCCAGTTGACGACGGATGACACGGAGTCCGAAGCGCTGCGCACGTTCAGCGGGAATATCTCGCTGATCATCAGCCAGAAGACCGGGCCCAGGCCGGCGGCGAACGAGGCGATGTAGAGGAGCAGCGCAGCGAGCGCCATCTGCGGCACGTGCTGCTGGAGCCAGTCGAAGCGGAAGAAGAGACCCAGCGCCACCAGGGCCACGACGAGGCCCGCGGTCCCGGCCAGGAGCAGCGGGCGGCGTCCGACGCGATCGAGGAGCAGCACCGCCACGACGGTGAAGACGACGTTGGTGACCCCGATGAATACGGTGTTGGTCAGGGCACTTCCGGCGCTCAGCCCGGTGAACGACAGGATCGTCGGCGCGTAGTAGATGACGGTGTTGATCCCGACCAGCTGCTGGAAGGCAGCCAGGCCCACGCCCACGATGAGCATCGGTCGCACGGCGGGCCGGAGGAGGGCCAGGTGCCCGGCCTTCTGAGCGGCGGCCCGCTCGATCTCGCGCAGCTCGTCGTCGACGTCGTCCCTGCCATGGACCCGGCGCAGCACGTCGCGAGCCTCATCATGCCGACCCTGCTCCACGAGCCAGCGCGGGCTGGGCGGGACGAAGAGCATCCCGATCGCCAGGGCCAGTCCGGGCAGGGCGGCGAGCCCCACCATCCAGCGCCAGTTGTCGGGCACTCCCTTGAGCGCCCAGTCGCCGATGTAGGCGGCGAGGATGCCGCTCGTCAGCATCAGCTGGTTGACGCCGACCATTCCGCCGCGGATCCGGCGCGGGGCGATCTCGCTGATGTACATCGGCGCGATGAACGACGCTGCGCCAACCGCCAGCCCCAGCACCAGCCGGGCTCCGATCAGCTCCCAGGTTCCCGGCGCCAGCGCCGAACCGATGCCGCCGACGACGTAGACCCAGCCCGCGCCGATGAGCGTCCGGCGCCGGCCAAGCTGATCCGCCAGCCGTCCTCCGGCGAGGGCGCCGACGACGGCCCCCACCAGCAGCGAGGCGACGATGGCCTGCTGGTCGAAGTCCGAGGTGGCGTGCAGGTCGCCCTTGATGTAGAGGAGGGCGCCGCCGATCACGCCGGTGTCATAGCCGAAGAGGAAGCCCCCGATGGCGGCCACGGCCGCGATCCGCAGGGCAAAGGAGCTGCTGGCTCCTGACACCCGGGGAGACACGGCTAGCGGGCGCTCCAGCCGCCGACTGATCCGAAAGTGGAGCTGATGTTCACGAACGATCCCGGGTGTTGGCTGGCGCGCCAGGATTCGAACCTGGAACCCCCTGATCCAGAGTCAGGTGCTCTACCATTGAGCCACGCGCCAGCGGCGTGCCCATCGTAGCAGAGGCTCCCAGCCTCGCCGTGCGCGGGGGCCTGCCGGCCCGGCCTCAGCCGCCCTGGCGGGCCTGCACCTTCGCCCAGGTGTCCTTCAGGGTAAGCGTCCGGTTGAAGACCAGCGCGCCGCGGACGCGAGTCCGGGTCCGCGCAGAAGTAGCCGAGCCGCTCGAACTGGACCGTCTCCCCCACCGGCGCGTCGGCCAAGGAAGGCTCCACGAAACCGTGGACGACGACCTCCGAGGTCGGTGAGAGATCCGTGAACAGGTCGCCATCGGCTCCGGGATCCGGCCGGGTGAAGAGGTGGTCGTACAGGCGGATCTCGGCCGGCACCGCCTGCGCGGCCGACAGCCAGTGCAGGGTTGCCTTCGGGCGGCGCCCGTCCGGCGCATCGCCGCCGCGCGTGGCCGGGTCGTACGTGCAGCGCAGCTCCACCACGTTCCCGGAAGCGTCCCTGACCACCTCGCGGCAGGTGATGAAGTACGCGCTGCGCAGCCGAACCTCGCGACCGACGCTGAGGCGGAAGAACTTCGGCGGCGGGTCCTCGCGGAAGTCGTCGCGCTCGATGTACAGCTCCCGCGAGAACGGCACCGTCCGCGTCCCGGCCGCCTCATCCTCGGGATTGTTGATGGCCTCCAGCTCTTCGACCTGGCCCTCGGGGTAGTTCTCGATCACGACCCGCAGCGGATCCAGGATCCCGAAGCGCCGCGGGGCGATTCGGTTGAGGACGTCACGAACCGCGTGCTCGAGCATGCCGACCTCGATCACGCTGTCGTTGCGGGAGACCCCCACCTCGGTGGCGAAATTCCGGATCCCCTCCGCCGGGAAGCCGCGCCGGCGCAGGCCGCTGATGGTGGGCATCCGCGGGTCGTCCCAGCCGCGCACCTGACCCTCCGTGACCAGGCGCAGGAGCACCCGCTTGGAGAGCACGGTGTAGGTCAGGTTCAGCCGGGCGAACTCGTACTGGTGCGGATGTGACGGCACCGGCAGGTTCTCGATCAGCCAGTCGTACAGCGGCCGGTGGCCCTCGAACTCCAGGGTGCAGATCGAATGGGTCACGCCCTCGATGGCATCGGACTGGCCGTGCGCGAAGTCGTACGTCGGGTAGACGCACCACGCATCGCCGGTGCGCGGGTGCGCGGCGTGCACGATCCGGTACAGGACCGGGTCGCGCAGGGCGAGGTTGGGCGAAGCCATGTCGATCTTCGCGCGCAGGACGCGCGCGCCGTTCGGGAACTCGCCCGCGCGCATCCGCTCGAGGAGGTCCAGGTTCTCCTCCATGGGCCGATCCCGCCATGGGCTGACCCGCCCCGGCTCGGTCAGCGTGCCGCGGTGCTCGCGGATCTCATCGGCCGAGAGGTCGTCGACGTACGCCCTGCCGGCACGCACCAGGTCGAGCGCCCACTCGTAGAGCTGGCCGAAGTAGTCCGAGGCATGGTGCAGGTGCGGTCCCCAGTCGAAGCCCAGCCAGCGGACATCGGCCTCGATGGCGTCGATGTACTCCTGCTCCTCCCTGGCCGGGTTCGTGTCGTCGAAGCGGAGGTTGCAGCGGCCTCCGAACTCCGCGGCGATGCCGAAGTTCAGGCAGATCGACTTTGCATGACCGATGTGGAGGTAGCCGTTGGGCTCGGGCGGAAAACGGGTCACCACCTCCGACCGCCGGCCCTCCCGCAGGTCGGCGGCCACGATGTCGCGGATGAAGTCGCTCCGCTCCGGCGGCGACTGGGTCTCGATGCTCACGGGCGCAAGGATACCGGTGAGTCGCCGACTGGTCATTGCCGCAATCGGTCCTCGACTCGCCAGGTGCTGATCACAACAGCGTTAGTCGACTCGAGGGCGCCTCCGTGGCCGGCGCTCCCCGCTCCGTGAGCGTGAATCCAGCCCCGGGTCGCGCTTGACCGGTTTCCTGACCTGTTTAACGCTGATCACACGCGCAGCTGACAACTCGCGAACGGGCACGCGAGGTACCCACGGCACTCGCGCACAGCGGTCTCGGCGCTCAACGAGCAGGGCTGTCCGCAGCGACTACTCGGCGAGGTCGTCCAGCAGGAGCTGCGCCTGGAAGAGATTGATCCCGCTCGAGACGAGGTCGATCAGCCCCTGGGCCATGCGCTCCTCCTCCACCTGCTCGTCGATGAACCAGGAGAGGAACTCGTAGCTGGTGTGGTCGCCGTTCGAGAGGGCCGTCGCCGCCATGGCACGGAACCGCTCGCTGACCTTCTGTTCGGCGTCGAGCGTCGCCTGCGTGGCGGCCAGCGCCGACTCGTAGGAGGTGGTCGCCCCCTTCAGCGCCGGGAGATCGAACTCCACGTCGTTGTCGACGAGGAATCCCATGATCTTCGCGGCGTGCTGCGCCTCTTCCACGGCCTGGTCCCGGAACAGCTTTGCCCACCGGTTCAGGCTCTGGCGCTCGAAGTAGATCGAGACTCCCATGTAGGTCTGGTGCGCGCCCAGCTCCCAGCCGATCTGGTCGACGAGCTGCGTGGCGACATCCTTGTTGATCATCGGTTCCTCCGTTCGCCCGTTCAGGGCGGCTCAAGGATACCGTCGGGCCCCGAAACGGGTTGACGCCGGCGGGGGAACGGGCGAAGACTGCACCCGCGCCCCCCGAACGGACGCAGAGGAGGGATCGAGATGGCCGCAAGCCCCCACCGAGCCGGGCGCCTCGCCCGGCACCCCGGGGCCACCGCTGCCGTGATGGTCATCTGTCGACGTCGCGTTCGTCTCCTCCGGCATCGGGGTATGCCTGCCGCCGCCGAGAAGGTAGGGTGTCGCGCATGCAGGTCGGCGTGGTCCTCCCCGGCGGAACGGCGGAGGAGCAGCTGGAGCAGGCAATGCTCGCCGAAGAGGCCGGGTGGGACGGCGTCTTCGTCTGGGAGGCCGGGTATGGCGTGGATGCCTGGACGCTGCTGGGTGCCATGGCGGCCCGGACCCGCCGAGTGAAGCTTGGCACGCTGCTCTCGCCGCTCCCCTGGCGGCGACCGTGGAAGCTCGCCAGCCAGGTGGCGACCCTCGATCAGCTGTCGAACGGTCGTGCCATCCTGACGGTCGGCCTCGGCGCGGTGACCGACGACCTGCCGCTGACCGGGGAGGTGACGGGCGTGCGGGCGCGCGCCGATCTCCTGGACGAGGGGATCGACCTGCTTCGCGAGCTCTGGCAGGGCCGACGCTCGCACCACGGAGCGGCGTACGAGTTCGAGCTGACCATGGAGGATCAGATGGTCGTGGGTCGTCCTGTCCAGGAGCGCGTCCCGATCTGGGTGGTCGGCGTCTGGCCGCGACCGAAGTCGATGCACCGGGTCCTGCGCTGCGATGGGGTCGTTCCCCAGTTCGATGGCGAGGAGAGCCCCGAGCAGGTTCGCGCGGTCCGGGAGTGGCTCAGCGCCCAGGGCGCGAAGCCCGGGGCTCGACATCGTGGTCCAGGGCGAGACCGCCGCAAAGGATCCGGCGGCTCCGGCCCGCCTCGCCGAGTGGGCCGATGCCGGCTGCACCTGGTGGCTCGAGACGCTCTGGGAGATGCCGCACCACGGCGATGAGCGCATGGCCCAGGTACGCCGGCGCCTGGAAGCCGGCCCGCCGCGCCCGCTTCGGTCGCCATCGGTCTAGCTCGATCCGAAGTGATTCGGCTGCTCGGCACCGGGCCGTCCGATCCGCAGCCACCCGATTCCCTGGCTCCGCTAGGATCGGATCGAGCATGACCGAGCCGTCAGAGCCGCCCGCCGCGTCGAGAGCGGCCGCCCCGCGCGAATGAGCAAGATCGCGGAGGCGGGGTCGCCATCGGCCCGTTCGCGGGCGCTGAAGTTCGTGGTCCTCGTGGGGGTGATGAGCCTCTTCGCGGACTTCACCTACGAGGGGATGCGCTCCATCGCCGGACCGTACCTGGCGCTGCTTGGTGCCAGCGCGACGGCGGTGGGCGTGGTCAGCGGCCTGGGGGAGATGCTCGGCTACGGGCTGCGCGTCGTCTCCGGGCGCCTCAGTGACCGGACCCGCCAGTTCTGGCCCATCACCATCGTCGGCTACATCGTGCAGATGGTGGCCGTGCCCGCCCTGGCCCTGGCCGGCAGCTGGCCGATGGCGGCCGCCCTGATCGTCCTGGAGCGGGTCGGCAAGGCCACGCGCAACCCCCCGCGCGACGTGATGCTCTCCCACGCCGCCAGCGAGATGGGCTATGGCTGGGCGTTCGGCCTCCACGAAGGGCTCGACCAGCTGGGGGCGCTGCCTGGGCCCGCTGGTGATCGCCGCCATCCTGGCCCTGCGCGGCGACTACGTCACGGCGCTCGCCTGGCTGGCCGTGCCGGCCCTCATCACGCTGGGGATCCTGGCTGCAGCGCGGTTCCTCTACCCGCGCCCGGAGGAGATGGAGACGAACCCGCCGGACATCCGGGCGGAGGGGATGCCGCGCGCCTTCTGGATCTACCTCGCCGCCGCGGCAGTGGTGGCGGCCGGATTCGCGGACTTTCCGCTCATCGCCTTTCACCTCCAGGTCGGGTCGGTCGTCTCCCCCGAGATCGTCCCCATCCTGTATGCCCTGGCCATGGGAGTCTCCGGTCTTGGCTCCCTGGTCTTCGGACGCCTCTTCGACCGGGTCGGGTTCCGGATCCTGGTCCCCCTGACCCTGGTCTCCGCGGCGTTCGCCCCGCTGGCCTTCTCCGACACCGGCTGGCTGGTGGCGCTGGGGATGGTCCTCTGGGGCCTGGGGATGGGCGTCCACGAGTCGATCATCCCGGCTGCCGTGGCGCTCATGGTCCCTGCGGCCCGGCGGGCGTCCGCCTACGGGCTCTTCACCGCCGGCTACGGGATCGCGTGGTTCGCCGGGAGCGCCCTGATGGGCATCCTCTACGACGTGGCCTTCCCCGCGCTGATCATCTTCTCCGTGGTGGCGGAGCTGGCCGCGATCCCCCTCCTTCTCGCCGTCCGTCGCTCCGCTCGCCACGAGACCGCCCTGCGCTAGGCGGACGGACACGGCGTGCCGTCCCGGACCCGTGAGTCCGTGTGGGAATCACAGGACGCGCCCCCTGGGGCCTCGTAACGTGGTTGAGTCCTGGTGCGATTCACCGGGCGCGGATTCGTTGCCGCACGCGCCCTATCAGCCCTTATGCGAATCATCCGACGCGGCCGGACGCGCCGCCGGACGAATCCGCGCTGATGTAGTCCCCTGCCGCATCAAGCGGGGAGCCGTCGCGTCCTCGAGGGTGGCACGAACCAGGACCGAGGAGCGAGCCGGGGACGCCGGAGTCTCGATGGGCAGGCAAGCCCCCACACACTTGACCGACGGCGGTGCCCCATTGCATGCTCGCGCCGGCGATGGCGTCCGCCGTGGCGCGGTCAGAGACCGCGCCTGAACCGCTCGATCGAGCTGATGGCTCCTCCTGCAGCTGCAGACGGGAGCCATCGTGGTACCGACCCCATGAACACGACGCGCATCTGGGTCAAGATCGAGGAGGCGGCCGGGCCGGGGCTCGAGCTGGCCGTGGACCGAGCTCGCCCCGGACCCGTGGTGACCGGCGTCCGGCAGGGTGGGAGCTTCCTGGGCATGGACCGGGGAGCCGTCTTCGAGACCGATACCGGCGCCGGCTCCCCGCTGCCGGCCGTGGTTGCCCTGCCAGCCTCGTCGGCTGCCGGCTGCTGGGTGGAGGCCGAGCCCTGTGACCTCCTGACCGATGGCGACCGAGCGGTGATCGTCGCCACCCTGCCCGGCCACCCGCTGCCGTCCCCGCCGCTGGTCCGGGTTGCGGCGCGGATGCCGGAGGGGACCTTCGGCGGACGGGCGACGGCGCTGGGGGCCATCGACCGCGCCAACGAGCAGTTCCGCCGACGCCGGGCGGCCGGGCGGCGCCCCGCCCGCCCGGCCTGGCTTCCCGTGGACGTGGAGACGCGCCAGGTGGTGGGCGCATCCATCGCTTCGGCGGCGGAGCGCGATCTGACCCGCCTCCCCCAGCGATTCGTGCGCGGCCTCACCGGCCTCCTCGACCCGGACGAGCGCATCCTGGCCTCCATCGAGCGGCCGCCGGAGGCCCCGGGCGGCCTGCTCTCCTGGCGGCGGGCGCGCGACAGGCGAGCGGCGCTGCTCCTCCTCACCGATCGCGAGGTCCTCTGGCTCGTCGACCACGTCCCGCCCGGCCGCTACCTCCTGGACTGGGGAGTGGACGCGGAGCTCCTGCCGATCGAGCGGCTCCGCGACCTCCGGCTGCGGTTCGACAGGAACGACCGGCGGCCGTCCGGCCTGGTCGTGCGCACCGATGCCGGCGAGGCCGCGTTCCCGCTGCCGCCCGACCTGGAGCCGGAGGCGCGCTCCATGGCGGAGGTGATGGCGAGGTTCATCCCCAACGGCCACGACCGTGCCGTGCTGCGCCGCTACACGGTGAAGCCGGCCGGTTTCGACCCGGAGCCTGCGCAGCGCTTCGGCCAGGGCGATGAGGCGGCAGCGCGCGTGGCCGCTCTGGTCACCATTGCCGGGGAGCAGCCCCTCGCCGCCTTCTACGCCCCGCGGCGCGAGCGTGTGAAACGGTCCGTGGCGGCCATCGTGACTACGAACGAGATCCTGCTGGATGCCGGCAGCGACCCCGTCCGCGTGAACCTGCAGGCCCTCCGCGTCATGAGCCTCGCCCTCTCCCCGCTCATCGGTCGCATCGAGCTGCACGGCGCGAGCGGGAGACCGCAGGGCCTCACCTACCCGGCGCCGCTCTCCGAGGGCGCGACCGCGTTCATCCGGGCCTGCCGCAGGGCCTGGGCGAACGCCGGATCGGCGGCCGGCGGGAGTGGCGGCATCGGGCTGAAAGCAGGCGTGGGATGATCCAGCCGGCGGCTCGCGCGGTATCAGTGGATGACGGTGGCGATCGGCGCCATCGGTGAATCGGGAAGAGGGAGGTCAGCCCGTGGCAGACGCATCCACGAGGGCTCGGCACGCGGACGGCAGGCAGTTCTGGACGGCGCTTCGCGAAGCCGTGGGCAAGGCGGTGGTGGTCGACGACGAGCCCCTGCGCCTGGTGGCCGCGGCGCTGCTCGCCAACGGGCACGTGCTGGTCGAGGACGTTCCCGGTGTCGGAAAGACGCTGCTGACCCGCGCCGTGAGCCGTGCCCTGGGCCTGGGCTTCACGCGCGTCCAGGGCACGCCGGACCTCCTCCCGAGCGACGTCCTGGGCGCCAGCCTGCTGGAGGGCGACCACTTCCGGTTCGTGCCGGGGCCGGTGTTCACCAACATCCTGCTCGTGGACGAGATCAACCGGGCCACGCCGCGCACCCAGTCGGCCCTCCTGGAGGCCATGGAGGAACACCAGGTCTCGATCGAGGGGGAGACGCGACCGCTTCCGGACCCGTTCCTCGTCCTGGCCACCCAGAACCCGATCGAGCTGGAGGGCACCTTCGCGCTTCCCGAAGCGCAGCTCGACCGCTTCATGGTGCGGATCTTCCTGGGGTACCCGGGGCGCGCTGACGAGCGTCGCATCGCGAGCCGCTACCAGGCCTCGGCCGAGCCGCTCGACGCGGTCCCGGCAGTCGTGGAGGCCTCCGTCCTGCTGCAGATGCGCGACACCGTCCGCCGGATCGCGGTGGCCGGGCCGGTGGAGGACTACGTCGTGGGCCTGGTCCAGGCCACCCGCGACCGCGCCGAGCTGCGACTGGGGGCCAGCCCTCGAGCCAGCGTGGCGCTGTACCGGACCGCCCAGGCGGAGGCGTTCCTGGCCGGGCGGGACTTCGTCCTGCCCGACGACGTCCAGCTCGTGGCTCCCTCGGTCCTCGGCCACCGCGTGCTCCTTGACCTGGATCGACAGCTGCGCGGCATGCACCCTGAGGAGGTGATCGAGGAGCTGCTGGCCAGCGTGCCGGTGCCGCCCTCGCCGGAGCGCGAGGCCGCGGAGGTCGGAGCCGAGCCGTGACCGGCCTCGCCGCGGGGCTCCTGCTCATCGCGGCGGGTGCCGTCCTGCACGCCACGGGGCTCGTCGTGGTGGGCGCGGTGATCGATCTGGTCTGGCTGCTGCGCACCCTCTGGACGCGCTTTGGCCTTCGAGGTCTGAGCTACGAGCACCGGATCGACGCAACGCGCGCCGTCGTGGGCGACGAGATCGGCCTGGAGCTGACCGTCCGGAACCGCAAGCTGCTCCCCGTCCCGTGGCTGGCGGTGGACGACCTCGTGACCCGCCATGCCGCCGTTGCGGGCCGCCGCCTCGAGCCCGCGGATCTTCCCGGGTTCGCCGTCCTGCGCACGACATGGACGCTGGGGTGGTTCGAACGGGCGACGCGTCGGCTCCGCATCGTGGCGGAGCGGCGCGGCGTCTACGACTTCCGCGAGACGCGGCTGCGGGTCGCGGACCTGTTCGCGCGCGACTTCGTCATCGACGTGCGCGCCGCGCCACTGCGGTACCGCGTCGTCCCGCGCAGCGTGCCGGTGCGGATGGCCGCGCCCATGAGCCTGCTGCCGGGCTCGGCACGCATCACGCGCGGCCTCTTCGAGGACCCGGCGCTCTTCGCCGGCGTTCGCCCCTACGTCCCGGGCGACCCGTTCCGGCGCATCCACTGGAAGGCCACCGCCCGCCTGGGACGTCCGGTGAGCCGCCGCTACGACCCAGGCCACGAGCGGGAGCTGGTGATCGCGCTGGACGCACAGACCATCGCCGGGACGTTCTGGCTCATGCAGTACGACGACGAGCTGGTCGAGGAGCTGTGCACCGCGGCCATGTCCCTGGCTCGCAGCGCCATCGGGCAGGGCGTGGCCTGCGGGCTGTCCGCGAACGGGTACTCGCTGCGGGGACGCCGGGTGGTGCACGTCGCGCCGAGCGCATCCGGCGGGCAGGTCCAGCGAATCGCCGACGAGCTCGCGGCGCTGAGCCGCTGGGCGTCGATGCCCTTCGCCACCCTCCTCGGCCAGCTTGGCCAGCGGGTCCGCCCGGCCACGATCATCCTGGCCTGCTCGGCGCGGGACCCGGTGGAGTTCCTGCCCGTGATGCGCCGCCTGGCCGCCTCCGGCCACCCCGTGCGCCTGCTCTCCCTGGGACCCGCGGCGTCCGAATCGGTGGCCGCCGCCCGGGCGGCGCGCATCCCGGGACAGATCGCCCGCCTGGATCCGGACTGGAGAAGCGCCGATGCGCTCGAGCTGGTCGGCTGAGCGGATCGTCGCCCTGGTGGCGGCGGCCAGCCTGGAGGGGGCCTGGCTGACGCTCGCCTACCTCGCCGTCCAGTGGGCAGCGGGCGCCGACACCGCGTACCTGGGGATCGCCCACTTCGCCGCCGCCGCGGGCGGCGGTCTCCTGCTCGCCCGCGTCGTCCGAACCTGGTCCGGCCCCACGTACGGCTGGTTCCTGGTCGGCGTGGCGATCGTCGCCGGCATCGCGGGGACCTGGCTGGCGCTCGTGCCGGGTCCCGCCGCGGCGGACCTGCAGGCAGCGGCCGCGGCCAACCCGGGCGGCTGGCTGGTGGGCGTCGCGGTCCTGCGAGGCAGCACCCATGCGGACCTCGACGAGGAGGCCGGCATGGTGGAGCGCTTCCTGGACTTCGGCCTGATCGGCCTGGCGGTCTTCTGGGTCTTCGCCGCCGGATCCGGCCTGGAGGCGAATCCGGGCTACGGCGGCGTGGCCTTCGCCGCCACGATCACGTTCGTGAGCGGCGCGCTGCTGTCGCTTGGCCTCGCGCGCCTGACCGAGCTGGGCGTGGACGGGGTCGACCGCGCCGCCAGTGGGCGATGGATCGTGATGCTGCTCGCAGTGAGCGCGATCCTGCTCGTGCTCGGCATCCCGCTGGCCGCCGTCCTGGGCATGCCCGTCTCCGCGGTGCTGGCCGGGGTGGCCGGTCCCTTCGGACCGCTGCTCGTCTACCTGATCGTCGCCATCGGCGTGGCGCTCGGGCTGGTGGTGGAGCTGCTCTCGCGCCTCGTGCCGCCCCTGTCCGGCGTCGCGTTCCCGTCCGTCGGCCCCATCGGCAGCCCGCAGTTCCACCCCCTCCCACCGGGCCAGTCGGGTGGGGCGGCCCCCGACCTCGGCTGGCTCCTCTGGCTCGTCACCGTCGTCGCCTTCGGGCTCGTGTTCCTGGCCGTCGCCAGCCTCCTGCATCGGCCCGCCCCCGGCTCCGAACGTGGCGTGGATGCGGAGATCCGCGAGGCGGAACCCATGGGGACCATCCTGCCGCGCCTGCCGCGGTTCCGGTTCGGCCGCAGACGCGCGCGGCCGCGGACCCCGCGCACGGCGAGCGAGGCATATCAGCTGACACTGGCGCTCCTTGCGGGCAGCGACGAGGAGCGCGGGCCGGCGGAGACGCCTCGCGGGCACGCGCACCGCATTGCGCAGACGCAGGTGGGGCCGGGCGTTGGACGCCTGGCGGTCGACTACCAGCTCACCACGTTCGCCGGTCGTCCGCTCAGCCCGGCGGAGGAACGCCGCGCCCTGAACCGATGGCGGCAGATCGAGCGGACGAGCCGCTCAGCTCCGCGTGCGCCCCAGGGCGGCGACCGGTCCGGCTGACACGGCGCAGCGCTCGCAGCCACGCCCGACCTGGCGCAGGCGGTAGGCGAGCGTCCCCGCCAGGAAGGCGAGCGACACGATCCCGATCCACGGCTGGATGGGGGCGAAGACCGTCAGGGCGCCGGACGTCCCGAGCGCGAGCAGCACGATCTTGTTGCAGACCGGGCAGCCGATAGCGAGAAAGACCGCCACGCTGCCCACGCCCAGTCGCAGCTCGCCGGCGTCGCCGTGGCCGGACCGATGCGGGCGAGCCACGTAGGTCGCCAGCATGACGCCGATGAGCGGCGCGGAGGCGAGCCAGATCGCGACGTCGCTGGGCCGGGTGGGCACCGTCCGGCCGAAGACCGGGTTGGGAATGATCGCGGTGGGGAGTCCAAGGACCAGCAGTGCGAGCACGGCACCCCCGGCCGCGGCCAGCCAGAAGCGCGGCGACCGCAGCATGTCGCGCAGGGCGCCTCCGGCGGTGGCGTAGATCAGCGGGGTGCTCACGGGCCGCATGGTAGCCGAGGTATCGCGGAGGGTGGCACGTGGTCTGCCACACTTGGGGCCATGAGCACACCGATCGGCCGCACGCGATGGGCCATCGCGGAAGGGTACATCCCGGACGGCAGCACTGGCCCCGAGCCGCAGATGCTGAGCCACGAGACCGCCTGCCTCCTCAACGCCTCCGACACCGACGCCCACGTCACCATCACGATCTACTACGCGGACCGGGAGCCATCCGGTCCCTACCGGGTCACCGTTCCCGCCCGCCGCACCAAGCACGTTCGCTTCAACAACCTCGATGATCCCGAGCCGGTCCCCAAGGCGACCGACTACTCCTCCGTCATCGAGTCGGACGTGCCGATCGTCGTCCAGCACACGCGCCTCGATTCCCGCCAGGCGGAGAACGCGCTCCTCACCACCATCGCCTTCGCCGATGGCGGCTGACCGCGCCGCCCGGGACGGTGCCGTCCGATCGTTGCGCGCCCGCGCCGCCATTGGTCCGGGGGCTGATAGCCCGGTCGAGCAATGGCCGCTGCGGCGCGACGCCGATAAGGTCTCCAGCAGGGCACGACGGACCGAGCGCAGGTCACGGCCGGCGGCGGCGAACACCGCGGACCGCAAGCGAAGGAGCGGACAGAGAGCCATGCAGAGCGCCCAGGCACGCGAGTGGCGTCGCTTCGGTTTCGGCGGACCGCCGGAGCCATGGAAGCCGGACGCCCACCGGGAGCTCGACCGCCTCGCGACCTCGTACTACCTCGAGGTCGTGGAGCTGCACCGCCGCGCCGTCGCGGCGGCCGGCGACCCGGAGGCCCGGCATCGGCTCGAGGAGCTGTACACAGCCGCCGTTCGCCACAAGCACGAGATCGACTTCACGCTCCGTCACTGGGCCACACCGGTCGAGCGCGCGCGTGTCGAGGATCGGCTGGGCCAGCTGATGCGCATCGGTCGCCGCCTTCGCTCGTTCGTGGAGGCGTCCAGTCCAGACGACGAACCCGATCCCGCCGACGAGGCTCAGGCCGTCGCCTGATTGATCTGTGGGGCCCCGGTCCACCCGGGCCGGGGACCCCACGCCATCGGTCCTGTCGCCGGCTCGCGTGCGGATAGACTCTGTGCGTGCCGGCCCGAGTCCCCACCCCGAGCGACATCCTCGCCGCGGCGCACCGCCTGCAGGGCATAGCCCTCGAGACGCCGCTCGAGCCCGCCCCGGCCCTGAACGACGCGTGCGGCGTCGTGGAGGTGCGCCTGAAGCTGGAGGCGCTCCAGCCCACGGGCAGCTTCAAGACACGCGGTGCGCACAACAAGCTGGCGCTGCTCGCCGCCGCGCGTGAGGTGGGAGACGTCCCCGTCCTTCCCCTCGTCACCGCTTCCTCGGGCAACCACGGGATCGCCGTCGCCCACGCGGCGGAACGGTACGGGATGCGGGCCACGATCCTGGTCGGCGCCTCGGTCTCGCCCGCAAAGCTGGAGCGGCTGCGAGCGCTGGAGACCGACGACCTCACCGTGGAGATCTTCGGCCGGGACGTCGAGAATGCGGAGGCCGAGGCACGGCGTCGCGACGAGGTCGGAGCGGCGGTGTACGTGTCCCCGTACAACGACGCCGACGTGATCGCGGGCCAGGGCACCATCGGCCTGGAGATCCTGCGCGCCTGGCCGGAGTGCGACGCGATCCTGGCGCCGGTCGGGGGCGGCGGCCTGATCTCCGGCATCGGCACCTGGACCAGGGCCGTTCAGCCGCGCCTCCGCCTCATCGGCATCCAGCCCTCCGCGTCGCCCACCGTCTACGCCTACCTCCAGTCCGGCTCGACGAAGCCGATGCCCATCGCGCCCACCCTGGCCGACGGGGTCGCCGGCAACAACGAGCGCACCAGCGTCACGTGGTCGCTGTGCCGGAAGCTCGTCGACGAGGTGGTGCTGGTGGACGAGGAGGAGATCGCGGCGGCAATGCGCTGGGCGGTCGACCGGCAGCACCTGCTCCTGGAGGGCAGTGCGGTGCTGGGCATCGCCGCGCTGATGGCGGGCCGGCTCACGGGCCTGGACGGCCGCCGGGTGGCAGTGGTCTGCACCGGGCGCAACGTCACCGCCGAGACGCTCCGCCGGGTCCTGGGCTAGGGACTGCCGCGCCGGCCGTTTCGGGCTCGGCGCTGTTCCCGGCCGCCGGCGCCATTCGGGGCGGGCCTGCGCTATTCCGGGCGGGCCCGCGCTATTGCGGGCCGGGCCGTCTTGGACCTGAGCCCCTCCGAGTCTTCAAGTCTTCTGAAGACTCAGCCAAACGACGACGGCCGCAGCGGCCGAGCGAGCTCGCCCGACGGAGTCTTCAAGTCTTCTGAAGACTTGCACGGCAGGGCCGCTGAGGGACGGTCGTGGGCGCCCGCGGAAGGCCATCGCCTATCCTGCACGGACCATGGCCCGCACCCGGCTCACGATCCAGGCGATCGACCTCCACTGCGGCGGCGAACCGCTGCGCCTCATCACCGCCGGCTTCCCGCCCGTCCCGAACCTGCCGATCCTCGAGCGGCGGGCGTGGGTCCGCGAGCACGCGGATGCCATTCGCCGGGTGGCGATGTACGAGCCTCGAGGGCATCGCGACATGTATGGGGCCCTGCTCCTCCCGCCGCATCGCGACGACGCGGACCTGGCGATCCTCTTCATGCACAACGAGGGCTTCTCCACGATGTGCGGGCACGGGACGCTGGCAGTGGCCACGGCCCTCGTGGAGGAGGGACTCTTCCCGGCGACCGAGCCCGAGACGGTGATCCGCCTCGAGGCACCGGCCGGGCTGGTGATCGCCCGCGCCAGCGTGCGCCGGACCGATGGCGGCGGGTTCGAGGTCACGGGCGCGAGCTTCGCGAACGTGCCGGCCTACCTGGCCGCCCGCGACCTCGAGATCCGGCCCGATGGCCTGGCCCTGGCGGGCGGTGCGGCGAGCCGCGGGGCGCTGACGGTCGACATCGGCTTCGGGGGCGCCTACTACGGCATCGTGGAGGCCGAGGACCTGGGCCTGCGGGTGGAGCCTGCCAGCGTCGAAGCGCTGACCCGCGCCGGCGCGGCGATCACCGAGGTGCTGCGCCGGGACCACCCGGTCACGCACCCGTTCCACCCGGAGATGAGCTTCATCTACGGCACGATCATCGTCGAGCGCCACTCGGACGGCGGATGGCGCAACGTGACGATCTTCGCCGACGCGGAGGTCGACCGCTCCCCGTGCGGATCGGGCACCTCCGCGCTCCTCGCACAGGCCCGGGCCCGGGGCCGCATGGGCGTGGGCGACGAGGTCGCGAACGCCTCGATCACCGGTGCGGTCTTCCGCGGCCGGATCGATGGGGAGACGGTCCTCGGCCCGCACCCGGCGATCGAGACCACTATCTCGGGGACCGCCTACGTCACCGGCTACCCCACCCTGGTCGTCGACGAACGCGATCCGCTGGGGGAGGGGTTCCTTCTCCGCTGACCGATGCCGGTGGGGCGGCGGACGCCGCCGCCGGGTCGCAAGATCGGCGAACGGAGGCTCCGCGCAGGGCTCCGCGCATCACCGGGCATCACCGGGCATCTTTTCGGCACGTGTGGGGATACGTCGGCCCCGGCGTCGCACCCCACCCGACGCCGGGGCCGATTCCTGCCGCAACCTGACCGGGACGGTCCGGATGCCGGAAAGACACGGGCACCATGGCCGAGATTCCCTGAGTCGCACGGCCCTTGTCGGCACCCGGCCACCGGCCTAGCATCCGCCCCATGACCACCCCGAGCCCATCGCCGCTCGCGCCCGAGGAGCATCGCGGGAGCGGTGGGGCCGCCATCCTGGGCGCACTGCTCATCGTCCTGGGCCTGATCTTCCTTGTTGGCCAGTACCTGAACGTCGACATCGGACGGTTCGGCTGGCCGTTCTACGTCATCGGCCCCGGGCTGGCGCTCCTGGCGCTGGGCCTGACCCAGCGCAACGGCAGCGGCCTGGCGATCGGTGGCTCCGTGGTCACGATCGTGGGCCTCATCCTCCTCTACCAGAACGTCACCGATCACTGGGAGTCGTGGGCCTACGCCTGGGCTCTCGTCGCGCCCGGTGGGAGCGGTGTGGGGATGCTGCTGTACGGGACTCGTGCCCGGAACGCCTCCATGGCGCGCACCGGGATGTGGCAGGTCATCACCGCGCTCGGCATCTTCGCCGCGGGGTTCGTCTTCTTCGAGGGGATCATCGGTATCAGCGGCCGCACGTTCGGGCTGCCGGGCTGGATCATGCCGGCCATCGTGATCGCGCTGGGCGCGCTTCTGCTTGCGCGGGGCTTCACGGCGCGCGCGGATGCCCACGCAGACGAGTCGGATGAGCCGGCGTGGCACGGTCCGGGCGCGGCCGCTGCGCCCCCGGGCCCGTCTGAGGGCACGGAGCCGCCCGGGGACTGAGGATCCGGAGCGCGCGCCCGCGGGACGCCTGACGCCGGCATCGTCGCCGCCTATCCTGTGCGGTGATGACTTCCCGCGAGCCCGCCGAGACCGCGCACCTGCCCGACGACCTGAACCTCCTCAACGCCGGGTACGTCGCCGACCTGTACGAGGCGTACCGGGCGGATCCGGGGTCGGTCGACGCGGAGTGGCGGGCACGCTTCGACGCCGGCTTCGCCGGCCTGGAGCCGATGCCGGCGGCACCCGCAGGCGGACCGGCAGGCGGACCGGCAGGCGGACCGGCAGGCGGGGACGGCAACGGCCGCGCGCCACAGGCCGGCGCGGAACCCGAGCTGCCGCCCGGAGCAACGCCCATCCGCGGGCCGGCCGCCCGGCTGGTCGCGAACATGCGCGCCTCCCTGGAGGTGCCCACCGCGACGAGCTTCCGGGACGTGGAGGTCAGCGTGCTGGAGGCGCGCCGCCGCGAGCTCAACGCCCAGGTCGCGCCGCGCAGGGTGAGCTTCACCCACCTCATCGGCTATGCCATCGTGCGCGCGGCCGCGGAGCAGCGCTCCATGACGCATTCCTTCGCGGAGGGCCCCGACGGCCAGCCGCTGCGCATCGATCCGGGGACGGTGAACCTGGGCCTGGCGGTGGACGTCGAGCGGACCGATGGCAAGCGCTTCCTGGTCGTCCCCGTCATCACCGGCGCCGACGACATGGACTTCGCCGCCTTCCACGCCCGCTACGAGGAGCTGGTGGCGAAGGCCCGCACCAATCACCTCTCGCCCGACGACCTCGTGGGCGGGACGATCACCCTCACGAACCCCGGGACGCTGGGGACCACCGCATCGGTCCCGCGGCTGATGGCCGGGCAGGGAGCCATCGTCGCCACCGGCGCCATCCGCTCCCTTGCCGGCCAGCGCCTCATGACGATCACCAGCACGTACGACCACCGGGTCATCCAGGGCGCGGAGTCCGGGCTCTTCCTGCGCCGCGTGGAGGACGCGCTGGCCGGCCGCGACCCCTTCTACGAGGAGGTCTTCGCCGCGCTCGGCGCCGAGCTCGGTCCGGCACCGGCGCCGCAGCCCGCGGCGCTGACGGCGGCGCAGCCGGCGCCGGCATCGGTCCAGCCCGCCGGGGCACCACCGGCGCCCGCGCCGGCCATGCCGGCTGGCAGCACGGCGGACGACCTGCGCCACATGGCTGCCGCCATGGCCCTCGTCGGCGCCTACCGGCTGTACGGGCACCTGGGGGCGGACCTCGATCCGCTGGGGAGCGAGCCGCCCGGCGACCCGGCCCTGGACCCGGCCTTCCACGGCCTCACCCCGGAGATCATGGCGCGCATTCCCGCCGCCCAGCTGGGCGTCCACCTTGCCGGCGAGACGCTCGCCGACGTGCTCGAGAGCCTGCGCCGGACGTATACCGGGACGATCGCCTACGAGGTCGAGCACATCGGCAACCACGCCGAGCGTGCCTGGCTGCGGCGGGTCATCGAGTCCGGCGAGCACCGTGCGCCCCTCTCCGCCGGGGAGCGGCGCGCCCTGCTGTCGCGCCTCACCGCGGTCGAAGGCCTGGAGCACTTCGTCCACCGCGCCTACCTGGGCCAGAAGCGGTTCAGCATCGAGGGGCTGGACGTCATGGTGCCCATGCTCGACCTGGTCCTGGAGATGGCCTCGGCCCAGGGGACGCACCGCGCCGTGATCGGGATGGCGCACCGCGGTCGTCTCAACGTCCTCGCCCACATCGTCGGCATGAGCTACGACGCGATCCTCGCGGAGTTCGAGGCGGGCCGTCCCGACGAGGCGGTGATGCCCGACGAGACGGAGGCGGACGACGTCAAGTACCACCTGGGCGCGGCGGGCGTCTTCCCCTGCCGGGCCGGCGAGGTGGCCGTGACGCTCATGCCGAATCCGTCGCACCTGGAGGCCGTGGATCCGGTCGTGGAGGGACGTGCTCGCGCGGAGCAGTCGGACCGCTCCGGCGCCGTGGTGAGCGTGGACACGCTGGTCACGCTGCCGATCCTCATCCACGGGGACGCGGCCTTCGCCGCCCAGGGCGTGGTGGCCGAAACCTTCAACCTCTCGCGGCTTCTCGGCTACGCGAACGGGGGGACCGTGCACCTCATCGGCAACAACCAGATCGGCTTCACGACCGGCGCGCGGGAGGCCCGCTCGACCACGTACTCGTCCGACCTGGCGAAAGGCTTCGACGTGCCGATCGTCCACGTCAACGCGGACGATCCCGAAGCGTGCCTGGCCGCGGCGCGCCTGGCCATGCTCTACCGCGCGGAGTTCGACGCGGACATGGTCATCGACGTCGTGGGCTACCGCCGCTACGGGCACAACGAGGGCGACGAGCCCGCCTACACCCAGCCGCTCATGTACGAGCGGATCAGCGCCCACCCCACGGTCCGCGAGCGCTACCTGGAGCGCCTGGAGGCCGATGGCATCGTGACCGCGGACGCGGCGGCCGCCGAGGCAAAGGCGCTGGCAAGGGCCTGGGCGGAGCGGCAGTCCGCGGTCCGCACGCGCGTCGCGGAGCCGCCTCTCGACCGAGGAACGGACGGCCTTCCGCGCGAGGTCGGGGTGGAACCCGACACGGCGGTGGACGCCGCGACCCTCCGCGCCCTGAACGACCAGCTCTACCGGTGGCCGGACGAATTCAGCATCAACGGCAAGCTCGAGCGGCAGCTCGCTCGCCGGCGCGCGGCGGTGGAGGAGACGAGCGACGAGGCCGGGGGGGACGGACCGCGTATCGAGTGGGCACACGCCGAGTCGCTGGCCTTCGCCTCGCTGCTGGTGGAGGGAGTCCCGATCCGCCTGACCGGCCAGGACACCGTGCGCGGGACCTTCAGCCAGCGCCACCAGACGCTCGTCGACACGCAGACGGCGGAGGGGTTCACGCCGATCCAGCACCTCGCCGGGGCGAAGGCGAGCTTCGAGCTGCACAACTCCCCATTGAGCGAGTACGCGGCGCTCGGGTTCGAGTACGGCTACGCCGTCACCGCCCCCGAGGCCCTGGTGCTGTGGGAGGCGCAGTACGGCGACTTCGCGAACGGGGCGGAGATCATCATCGACCAGTTCCTGATTGCGGGCCTGGCGAAGTGGCGGCAGACCTCCCGTCTCACCCTCCTCCTGCCCCACGGCTACGAGGGCCAGGGGCCGGAGCACTCATCGGCCCGGCTGGAGCGCTACCTGGCCCTCGGCGCGGAGGGCAACATCCGGGTCGTCTACCCCACCACCCCGGCACAGTACTTCCACCTGCTTCGCCGGCAGGGACGCCACTCCGAGCTGCGGCCGCTGCTGGTGATGGCCCCCAAGTCGCTGCTCCGGCTGCCGGCGGCGGCTTCCCGCCTTTCGGACCTGACCGATGGCGCCTTCCGGCCCGTCCTGGACGACCCGTCGCTCGCCTTCGACGAGGCCGCCGCGGCCGTGCGCCGCGTCGTCCTGTGCAGCGGCAAGCTCTACTACGACCTGATCGGCTCCGAGCACCGCGCCGCGCTGCCTTCGGTGGCGGTGGTGCGGGTCGAGCAGCTCTACCCGTTCCCGACCGAGACGCTGCGCACCGTCCTGGGGCGATATCCCGCGGCCGAGCGCGTGACCTGGGCCCAGGAGGAGCCGCGGAACATGGGCGCGCGCAAGTTCGTCCTGCCCAAGATCCGCCACCTGGTCCCGTTCCAGGTGCCGCTGGGTGACATCTCGCGGCCGGAGCGCTCACGGCCGGCGGAGGGGTACCCCGGGGCGCACGTCGCGGAGCAGCGTCGCATCGTCCGGGAGGCATTCGGCGCCTGACCGTCGCGTCTCCACGGCGCCCGGGGAGTGGAGCGGCGCGAAGCCAGGGTGCCACCTGCGCCTGCCCCTGCCCCCCGAGCTGCCCCTGCCCCTGACCCTAACCCTGACCCTGAGTCCGCGTGCGACTCACCCCGCGCGGACGGGGCCTTATCCGCGCTTCGTGAGTCCCCGTGGGATTCAGCCGCCGCGCGAGCGGACTGATCCGCGCCGATGTAGTCCTCGGCGTCATCACCCCCGGGAAGCCCGGCCCGGTCCGTGGCCCTGCCCCCCGAGCTGCCCCTGCCCCTGACCCTAACCCTGACCCTGAGTCCGCGTGCGACTCACCCCGCGCGGACGGGGCCTGTGGACGCGCATGAAAGGTGCAGAGAGATCGCCACGAAAAGTGCAGAGGCGATCGACCTCAACCGAGCATAGCAGCCTCCCTTCCTGACCTGGGCGGGACGTGGGCCCGCATCCGGTAGCTCTGGCCCTTGATGTTGATGACCGTGGCGTGGTGCAGCAGCCGGTCGAGGATGGCGGTGGCCACCACCTGGTCGGCGAAGACGCTGCCCCAGTCGGCGAAGCCGCGGTTGGAGGTCAACACGATCGAGCCGCGCTCGTAGCGGCGCGACACCACCTGGAAGATCCAGTGCGCGGAGTCGGCGTCCATGGGCAGGTAGCCGAGCTCGTCGACGACCAGTACCGAAGGCCCGCTGAAGGTGCGCATCTTGGCGCTGGCGCTCCCCTCCAGGTGCGCGGAGCGCAGCCCGGCCACCAGGTCGGCGGCGGTGGTGAAGTAGGTGCGGTAGCCGGCCTCGGTGGCGGCGATGCCGAGGGCGATGGCCAGGTGCGTCTTGCCCACCCCCGGCGGCCCCAGCAGCAGCACGTTGCGGCGCTCCTCGACGAAGGACAGGGTCGACAGCTCGGCCAGCACGCCACGGTCGATGGAGGGCTGGAAGTCGAGCTCGAAGTCGGCCAGGCGCTTGACCAGCGGGTAGTGGGCGAATCTGAGCCGTCCGGCCAGCCGCCGCGCGGCGGTGGCGCTCACCTCAGCCGCCAGCAGGCGCTCGAGGACCTCGACCGGCGCGGCCGACTCATCGCGCGCCCGCTCCAGCTCGGGGGCCAGCTGCTCGGCGGCGGTGGCCAGGCCCAGATAGGCCAGATGCTCGCGCAGGCGACCGTAGCTGGTGGCCAGTCGGCTGTCCGTGGCGCGGCTCATGCGAGCACTTCGGCGTAGGTCGTCAGGGATCGCGGCTCGACCTGCTCGCCGGCGGTGCGCGCCGCCGACGGCCGAGGCAGCCGATCGGGGTCGATGATCTCGAGCCCTTCGAAGCGGGCCAGCAGCCGGCGCGGCACCGGCGTCAGCAGCCGGCGTTCGGCCTCCCACGCCTCGCCCACGATACGGCCGGTGGTGCGGTGCCGACGCGTCGCCACGACCTCCCTCGCCCAGCGCCGGGCGGCGACGTCGTAGTCGGCCAGGGTTGGCCGCCGCGGCAGCACCTGCCCCGTCAGCCAGGCCAGGAAGTCTTCCTTGAGCTCACGATTGAGACGCTCGACTTTTCCCTTGGTCTTGGCGCGATACGGTCGACAGGCCCGCGCTCGCATCCCGAGCAGCGCCGCGGTGTCGAGCCACTCCGGTGCGAAGATGGCGGCGCCGCCGGGCAGGCTGCCGATGACCAGGGCCGCATCGCGATCGGTGAGCATCTCGGCCGTGGCTCCACCCAAGTCGTCGACGCAGCGCACGATGGCGGCGAGGGTTGTGGCCCGCGTCTTGTCGGTCGCGAAGCGCACGGCCACCATGCGCGAGCAGCCCAGGACGGTGACCCAGGCGTGCAGCACGGCGCGGCCGTCGCCCAGCGGCCACGTCCCGCAATCGGTCCAGTCGCCCTGGCTCTGGATGCCGGGGCCGGTCTCGAAGCGGACCAGCGGCTCGGCCGTCGCGATGGGACGCAGGATCCGGAGCCGACGCCGGAGGCTGGCCACGCTGGCCGTGTAGCCGAGCTCGCGCAGCTCACGCAGCAGGACCGTGCCGCGCAGCGAGGGACAGGCGGTCAGCCGGCGCTCGACGTGGGCCAGCTGCGCCGGCGTCAGCTCGGCCGGCCGGACGCGGGCGGGATAGTGCGGCGCCGCGGGGGCGGTGGCATAGCGGCGGGCGGTGCGCCAGTTGAGCCCGAACTCCCGGGCCAGGGCGCTGATCGACCAGCCGTGGCGATGCAGAACGTGCAGGTCCATCCAGGTTTCCTCAGACTCCACTCGGTGCCTCCTGTCGGATTGTCCAGCGTCAGCAGCTGGAGCCTGACAGGGGGCGCCTCTTCGCTATCGGCCCAAATGAAAAGCCTCCGGTCCACGCCGGAGGCCTCTGCACTATTCGTGATCAGAACCCTGCACTATTCATTCGCGCTCACAGGGCCTTATCCGCGCTTCGTGAGTCCCCGTGGGATTCAGCCGCCGCGCGACCGGACTGATCCGCGCCGATGTAGTCCTCGGCGTCATCACCCCCCGGAAGCAGCGCCCTGCGGTCGCGCCGGCAGCCCCACGACTCCGAGCGGATCCGTCAGTTGACGCGCTTCTCGCGGCCCTCCCAGTACGGCTCGCGCAGCTCCGCCTTGAGGATCTTGCCGGTCCCGCCCTTGGGCAGCGCGTCGCGGAACTGGATCTCCCGTGGCACCTTGAAGCCGGCCAGCTGGGAACGGACATGCTCCTGGATCTCGCCGATCGTGACGGCCACGCCCTCCTTGGGCACCACCAGGGCCACCGCCACCTCGCCCCACTTCTCGTCCGGTGCCGCGACCACCGCGCACTCCAGCACCGCGGGGTGCGAGGCGATGGCGTTCTCGATCTCCACCGAGCTGATGTTCTCCCCGCCGGAGATGATGATGTCCTTGGAGCGGTCCTTGATGACGATGTAGCCGCGCTCGTCGATCACCGCCATGTCGCCGGTGTGGAACCAGCCTGCGCGGATCTTCTCGTCGGTGGCATCGGGGTCGCGGTAGTAGCCCTCCATGACCAGGTTCGAGCGGACCACGATCTCGCCGATCTGCTCCCCGTCGGGCGCCACGTCGTGCCCGTCCGCGCCCACGACCCGCAGCGCCGTTCCGGGCACCGCGTACCCGGTCATCGCCTTGCGGGCGGCGACCATCTCCGGGCCCTCCGCCCGATTCAGCCACTCACGCGGCCGCGCCAGCGCGATCACCGGCGTCGTCTCCGACAGCCCGTAGCCCACGATCGCGGAGCATCCCAGCTCGCGCTCGATGGTGTCCACCAGCGTCGGGGAGGCAGGCGCCCCGCCGATCATCGCCTCCTTGAGGCTCGACAGGTCCCGCGTGGAATGATCGGGGTGGTTCACCAGGGCGTTGAAGATGGTCGGCACGCCCAGCAGGTGGGTGACGTGCTCCTCCTCGACCAGGCGCAGGAGCTGGCCCGGGTCGAACTTGCGGAGCATGACGTGCCGGCCGCCGACGAGGGTCATCCAGTGCGGCGCGCCCCAGCCGTTGACGTGGAAGAGCGGCACCACGTGCAGGATGGTGTCGGCATCGGTCACCTTCAGCACGAGCGCCGTGCTCAGGGCATGCACGTACAGGTTGCGATGGGTGAGCATGACGCCCTTCGGCCGTCCGGTCGTCCCGGAGGTGTAGAAGAGCTCGGCCATGGCGTCCTCGTCCACCTCGGGCGCCCGGTACTCGGTCGAGGCGGCCGCCAGGAGCCCCTCGTACTCGTCGGCGGGTCCCTCCATGCGGACCCAGCGGACTTCGGACGCGAGCGAGGGACGGATGGCGGTCACCATCGGCTCGAAGTCGGCGTGAAAGAAGACCACCTGCGACCCGGCGTGACCCAGGATGTAGCCGATCTCCGCCGGCGCCAGCCGCACGTTCAGCGGGTTGAGCACCGCCCCGGCCTCCAGGACGCCGTAGTAGGCCTCCAGGAGCTGGTGGGTGTTGTAGGTCATGAAGCTGACGCGGTCGCCCGGCCGGACGCCCATCCCGCGCAGTGCGTTCGCGAGCCGATGCGTTCGATCCGCGTACTCCGCGTACGTGAACCGCTTCTCGCCGTCCACGACGGCCTCGACCTCGCCGAAGTAGGCCGCGGCCCGGTCACGGAACTCCAGGACGCTCATCGGGACACGCATGGCTCGAGACTCCTCCGCGCTCAATGATGCGGGTGTGACGCCCCCGGGGAGAGGATAGTCCGACCCGGAAGGTCAGCCCGTGCGTGGCCGCTGCAGGCGCGGCCAGCCGTAGACGCTCGCCAGGACCGCGGCCAGCAGGAGCAGGGCGAGGGCCTCGCTGATCTGTCCCAGGCCGATGATGGCGACGGAGACCGCCGTGAGGGCGGCCATGGCCTGCGTCCCCGCGAGCGACGTTGGCGCATGACGGCCGAGCCGCGCGAGCAGGATCCCGATGCCGACCAGCGGCGGGAGCGCCACCAGCCACGGGGAGATCCCGTTGGCGCTGCTGCACGGCTCGCCGAGATTGGGGTTGATGGCGGTCACGTCGGAGACGCCGGTGCGGATCAGCCCCAGCCAGCTGCAGCTCAGGGACCACTGGTCGAGGTGAGTGAGGGCGACCACCAGCGTCAGGCCGAACGTCGCCAGCCACGCCAGGCCGATTGCGCGCCACGCTCCGAGGCTCCGCAGCGGCGGGAGGAGGACGGCCAGGAGCGACATGACGACGAGCACCGAGGCCACGTTGAGCAGCGCCGTGGCGAGCCAGTCCATGGCGAGACTCTCCATCGGGCCGTGACCGCGCGTCAAGAGCCGGTGCGCGCGAGTCGCCTGCGGACTCACCGGGCGCGTCCCGGGCCGTTCTCGCGGCGCCTGAGTCACAGGCGTGCTCTTCGGCAGCGGGCGGGCGGGCCTTCGCGCTCGTGTACTCCCGGGTGGACTCGGATGCGTGCCCTCTCGCGCGCGAGTCGCCTGCGGACTCACCGGGCGCGTCCCGGGCCGTTCTCGCGGCGCCTGAGTCACAGGGGTGCTCTTCGGCAGCGGGCGGGCGGGCATTCGCGCTCGTGTACTCCCGGGTGGACTCGAATGCGTGCCCTCGCGCGCGAGTCGCCTGCGGACTCACCGGGCGCGTCCCGGGCCGTTCTCGCGGCGCCTGAGTCGCAGGGGGGCTCTTCGGCAGCGGGCGGGCGGGCATTCGCGCTCGTGTACTCCCGGGTGGACTCGAATGCCCGAGAGGACCACCGCGAGGGGCGAGGCGGCGCGAGGGGCGAGGCGGCGCGAGGGGCGAGGCGGCGCGAGGGGCGAGGCGGCGCGAGGGGCGAGGCGGCGCGAGGGGCGAGGCGGCGCGAGGGGCGAGGCGGCGCGAGGGGCGAGGCGGCGCGAGGGAGTGCCCGAGGGCCACCCGTCCCGGATCGCGGGCATGGCTCGAAGCCGCCGTCGTCAAGCGCGGGGAGCCATACTGGCGGCGTGACCGGCAGGCTCGCGCTCCTCGAGCGGTACAGAGACCTCCTCGCCCACCCCGGCGAAACGTTCCCGCTCACCCTGGGCGAAGGCGACACGCCGCTGATCCACGCCCGGCGCCTGGGGGCGGAGCTGGGCCTGGACCGCCTCTTCCTCAAGTTCGAGGGGACCAATCCCACCGGCAGCTTCAAGGACCGCGGGATGGTGCTGGCCGTGACGCGGGCCGTCCAGCGCGGGGCGCGCGCCGTGGTCTGCGCCTCGACCGGGAACACCGCCGCCTCCGCCGCGGCCTATGCCGCGGCCGCGGGGATCCCCGCCTTCGTCGTCCTTCCCGCCGGCAAGGTCGCGCGCGGCAAGCTGGCCCAGGCGCTGGTGGCGGGCGCGCGGCTGGTGATGGTCGACGGCAACTTCGACGTCGCCCTGGACGCGGTCCGGCGCCTGGGCCAGGAGGGCGTGGCGGCGGTGGTCAACTCGATCAACCCGGACCGCCTCGAGGGGCAGCAGACGGCGGCCTGGGAGGTCTGCGACGCGCTGGGCGTGGCGCCGGACGCGCTGGCGCTGCCGGTGGGCAACGCGGGGAACATCAGCGCCTGGTGGTGGGGCTTCACCCGGTACGCGGCGGAGGGTCGCACCGCCACCACACCGCGCATGCTGGGATTCCAGGCGGAGGGGGCGGCGCCCATCGTGCGCGGGGCCGCGGTCGCGGAGCCGGAGACGGTGGCGACCGCGATCCGCATCGGGAACCCCGCGTCGTGGGAGCTGGCCGTGGCCGCACGCGACGAGTCGGGAGGCCTGATCGAAGCGGTGAGCGACGAGGAGATCATCGCCGCCCAGCACGACGTCGTGCGGCTGGAGGGCGTCTTCTGCGAGCCCGCGTCGGCGGCGGGCGTAGCCGGCGTTCGGCGGCTCGCCGCGGACGGGCGGCTCCATCGGTCCGAGACCGTCGTCTGCGTCCTGACCGGCCACGGTCTCAAGGACCCCGACGCGGTGCAGGCCGAGGAGGGCACGCTCACCCCCGTCGCCCCGGAGCTCTCGGCCATCCGTCGCGCCATGGAGCTCTAGCGGAAAGGATCCGCCAGGCCTCAGCCGGCCGTCGAGAGATGGCCGGCGACCACCGCATCGGCCACGGCAACGCTCTGCGGATGGCCGGTCACCATCTCCAGGAACGGCCCGCGGTCCAGCGCGAGCAGCTCGACCTCGGTGAGCGCCAGGACGGATGCCGTCCTCGGGACAGAGCGCAGCAGGGCGATCTCCCCGAACCCCTCGCCCGGACCCATCTCGCGGACCGCGGCCCCGTCCACCAGCACGCGCACGCGACCGCGGGCCACGACGTAGTAGCGGTCCCCGGGGTCACCCTGGCGGATGATCGTCTCGCCGGACTCCGCATGTGCCGGAACGAGGCTCGCCGCCAGGCCCTCGAGCACCAGTGCGGAGAGCGGCGCGAAGATCGGCACCCTGCGCAGCAGCTCGACCTCGACGAGGTGCACCTCCGCGGCCATGTCGATCTCGCGAAGCGAACGCGCCGAGAGCGCGATCGCGACGGGCAGCACCAGACCGATGGCGACGAACGCGGCGCGCGGGCCCACCGCGCCGATCAGCAGCGAGGCGCCCAGCGAGCCCAGCGCCAGGGACGCCATGTCGATCCCCTCCAGGACGCCGAAGATCCGCGCCAGCAGGGCGTGCGGCGCCACGCGCTGGAGGAGCGTCCGCCCGGCAACGTCGAGCACGCTCCGTCCGGCGCCGGAGACCACGAGCAGGGGCACGGCGACGATGACGCCGCCCAGGCCCAGGATGCCGAGCGGCAGGCCGAAGGCGACGACCGCGATGCCGAAGGGGGCTGCGAGCCGGGGGCGGCCGATGAGCATGACGCTGAGCGCCATCCCCACCAGCCCGCCGACGCCCATCACCGCGCTCAGATAGCCGACCGACGGCTCCCCCATGGCGAGCAGGTCGAGCGCCAGGACCACGACCATGACGTCGACGGCGCCCCACACCAGCTCGGCCATCGAGAAGATGGCGGTCACGGTGCGGGGCCTTCCGGGCCGGGCGAGGACCGCCAGCCCCTCGGCGACCTCGGCGAGCGGATGGCGTCGCCCGCTCCGAACCGGCGGGGGCAGGGGGTGCGCGGTCCGCACCAGGGTCGCGGCCACCAGGCCGCCGGCGGCGAGGACGACGACGCCGGCCACCGCGAAGATCAGCGACTGGCCGCCCAGCGCCGCCGCGACGCCCGCCAGCGCCGGTCCCAGCAGGATGGAGGCGTTCTCGATGGTTCCCGCCGTGACGTTGGCTGCGGTGAGCTCCGCGGGCGTCTCCGCCAGGGCCGGGACGAGCGCGGCCTGCAGCGGGCGGGTCAGGGTCATGGTCGCGTTGGCCACCGCGGCCAGGAGGTAGACGAGGACCACCGGCAGGCCGGCCGCGACCGCCCCGGCCAGGGCGAGCACCGCGGCGCCCTGCACCAGGTAGCTCGCGACCAGGACCCGATCGCGCCGGTATCGGTCCCCCACCACGGCCGCCAGCGGGGCGACGATCGCCGCCGGCGCGAGCTGAACGAGGACCGCGACCCCGACAGCGGCGGTGCCGCCGACGCGGTACGCGTAGACCAGCATGCCGATCCAGACCATCCACTCGCCCAGGGAGAACCCCAGGTAGGCGAGCTCGACCGCGGCGATGCGCGGGTTGCGCAGGACATCCACCATGACCGCGAGCGACGCGCGGAGCGCCACGGCGGCCGGCCCCTCAGCGCGCGGCGGGACGGGCGGGCCGGGACGTGATCTCCACGCCGGAGCCGACGGCCAGCACGCGCACGGTGAGGGTCGGCGCGCCGGGGTCCAGCTGCTCCTGGCCCGGAAGCCGGACGGCGAGACCTCGCATCCGGCCCCGATCGTGGACCACCACGCGCCAGGCCGGCGGGAGCCGGACCTCGACACCGGAGGCGACGGCGGTCAGCTCCAGGTCCGCCCCCGCGGGATCGAGGTGCGCCTCGCCGAGATCCAGCTCCACGCCGGACATCCAGCTCCGAAGGCTGCCCCCGCGGAACGCGCCGGCGTGGCTGCGGAGCGCGAGTGCCTGGCCGATGGCGACCAGCGCCAGCTCGTCGCTGGCCTCGTCGCCCCGCGAGGGGATCAGGGCGCGCGCCAGGAGGGCCGTGGCGGCCAGGCCGCCGAGGACGCCGAGCAGAAACCCGATGAGCCGACGCACTCGGCTCATCGTACGGGCTCGCGCCCCAGCGCGGCCAGCGCCGTCGCCACGAAGCGCTCGGGCGTCGCGGCCTTGGGCACGTAGCCATGGGCGAGCGCCTGCAGGGTCGGGCTCTCCAGGGCGTCCGACCACCCCATCAGGATCACGCGGACGCGGGCATCGAGGTCGGCGACGGCACCGAGCAGGGCCTCGCCGGCATCGAGGTCCGGCAGGCGCGGATCGACCAGCAGGATCGCGGGGCGCCTGGCTTCGACCAGCGCCAGCGCCTCGGCCACGCTGCCGGCCGCGCCGGCCACGGGGACGCCCGCCAGGGCGAGCAGGTCGGCGAGCGACTGGCGCACCCTGCGGTCGGCGTCGACGATGAGGACGCACGGGACCTCCGATGCGACCGGCTCGTTGCTGGATCGGGAGGTGGCCATGCCCGCATTCTCGGCCGCACCGGCGCCGCGCGCGTCGGCGGAGGCGCCGACGCCGTGCTACGTCATTCGGCCGATGGGGCCCCCGCCGCCGCCGGCGTCACCTCGGAGGGGAGCTTCCAGGTGACGCTCACGGCGGCCCCGTGACCGGGCCGGGTGCTGACCGCGAACTCGGCGCCGATGTGCTCGGCCCGCTGGCGCATCCCGACCAGGCCCAGGTGGCCGCGCGGCGTGTTCGCCGGGTCAAAGCCGATGCCGTCATCGGTCACCGACAGGCGGACCTCACCGCCCACCCGTGCCAGCAGGATTCGAGCGGACGACGCGTTGGCATGCTTCACCACGTTGTGGAGCGCCTCCTGGCCGATGCGGTACAGCGCCTCCTGGACATCGATCGGCAGGCGCTCCGGGAGCCCGGTATCGGCCTCCACGGTCACCGAGAGCCCGGTGCGTCCCTGCACTGAGGCGGCGTGGGTGCGCAGCGCCTGCTCCAGGCCGTCCTGCTCCAGGCTCTTGGGCCGCAGCTCGAAGATGAGGGTCCGCATCTCCGCCAGCGCGTCCTTCTGCAGCTCGCGCAGCTCCGCGAGCTTGGCGGGAACCGCGGCGGGGTTGGCGTCCAGCAGCAGCTCGAGGGCGCGCATGGTGAGACCCATGCTGAAGAGGGCCTGGGTCACGCTGTCGTGGAGCTCCCGGGCCAGGTTCCCGCGCTCCTGCGACGCGGCCAGCTCTGCCGCCTGGTCCCGCAGATCTGCCTCCAGCCGCTCGCGAACGCTGATGTCGCGCACGGCGCCGTGGGCACCCACCACCCGGCCGTCCACGACCTCCGCGATGCCCGTCGTCTCGGCCGGGACCGGGTGGCCGTCGCGGTGGCGGAGGTGGAAGCGGATCATGAGGTCGGGACTGTTGGCTTCGACCATGCGCTGCCATTCCTCGTTCACCCGGTCGCCGCTGTCGGGGTGCACGAGGATCCGGAAGTGCCGGCCGACGAGCTCCTCCGCCTTCCAGCCGGAGAGCCGCTCGATCGTCTCGGAGAAGTACGTGAGCGTGCCGTCCGCGCGAGCGGACCAGATGGTGTCCGGAGAGTTCTCGACGAGGTGCCGGTAGCGTTGCTCGCTGCTCTCGACCTGCGCCCACAGCCGGGCGTTGGTGACGGCCACCGTCGCCTGCGCGGCCAGGGCGCCGAGCAGCTCGGCGTCATCCGCGTCCCACGCGTCGGGCCGCACCGCGTACATGAGGATGACGCCCAGCGGCCCCTGCTCCGCGATCAGGGGGGCGGCCAGCATGGAGTGGATGCCCTGCGAGACGACCCACGCATCCGCCGTCGGTGAATGGCGGAAGCTCCGATCCTCGAGGTACTCGCCGGTCGCGATGACCCGGCCCTCGGCCAGGGCGCGGCCCGCAAGGCCCAGGTTCGGCTCGGGCAGGTCCGGCGAATCGGCCCGCTCGGTGTCGGCCCTGGTGGCGAGGCTGTAGGCCAGCCGCAGCCCGTGGCCATCCTTGCGGACGAGGTCCATCTCGCCGCCGTCGGCATCGAGGAGGCGCGCCGCCTCGTTCACGGTCCGCTGCAGGACGATCGCCGGATCGCGGATGGCCGTGAGCTGCCGCGCGATCTCCGACAGCGTCCGCTGCACCTCCACGCGCCGGGCCAGCTCCTCGGAGCGGCGACGCAGGTCGTTCTCCAGGCGCATCCGCACGCTGATGTCGCGGACGGAGCCGTGCACCCCGGCGAAGCGGCCGCCGTGGAGCAGCGCCACGCCGCGGGCCTCCACCGGCACCACGCCGCCGTCGCGGCGCATGAGCTCGAAGTCCAGGCGTCGCTCGACGCGAGGATTCGCCCGGATCGCCTCCCACTCCCGCCGCACGTTGTCGAGCGTCGCCGGCGAGACGACCTCCATCAGGCTCCGGCCGGTGACCTCCTCCGGGCGCCAGCCGGTGACGGCCGCGGCACCCTCCGAGACGAACGTGAAGCGGGCCTCCGCGTCGAGCTCGTAGACGATGTCCGGCGAGCGCTCGACGAGGAACCGATAGCGCTCCTCCGAGCGCTCCAGCTCATCGGCCTTCTTGCGCAGCTCCTCCTCGAGGCGGACCCGATCGCTGATGTCCCGGGTCGAACCGTGGACGCCGGCGAAGGCGCCGTCGGCGAGGATGCCGATGGCCCGCGTCTCGACGGGAACCACGCCGCCATGCTTGTTCATCATCCCGAAGTCGAGCCGTCGTTCCGAGGCCGGATCGGCGGTGACCGCCGCCCATTCGCGGCCGATCTCGTCGAGCGACCCGGCGGCGATGATCTCCGTGAACGGCCGGCCCACGAGCTCCCGCGGCGCCCAGCCCGCGATGCTCTCGATGGAGTCGGAGACGAAGGTGAAGGTGCCGTCGGCCGCGATCTCGTACACGATGTCGGGCGCCCGCTCGACCAGGAATCGGTAGCGCCGCTCGGACGCCTCGAGCTCGGCCGCCTTCCGGCGCAGGTCCTCCTGCAGCCGCTCGTTGGCGAGCGTCACCGCGGCATGGTCGGCGAGGGCGCGGAGCAGGCCCAGCTGCGCGTCGTCGAAGCGGATGGGGCGGCCGACGAAGACGCCGAGCGCCCCGAGCGACTTCCCGTCGACGGCCAGCGGGGCGACGGCCATGGAGCGCATGTTCGCGATCTCGACGATGCGGTCCGCGATTGCCGAGTGCGAGAAGGACGGATCGGCCCGGTAGTCCGGCGTGGTGACCAGCTCGGCGCGCGCGAAGGCGGTTCCGAACATCCCCACGCCCACCGGGAGCGTGAGGTCGCGGATGAGATCGCGGGCGGCCTGGTCTCGGATGCCCGCGTCACGCGCGAAGCGGAGGACATCGGTCTCCGCGTCGTACAGGTAGATCATCGCCCCGTCCGCACGGAGGAGGCGCGCCGCCTCCTCCACGGCGCGGTTGAGGGCGACGTCGACGCTGCCACCGGTGGTCGCGGCGACCTGTCCGGTCGGCTTGCCCGGCTCGGTCATCGTCTCAGGGCTCTCCGTCCCTAGGTCGCCATGCCGTGCTCGACGGCCCACAGCGCGGCCTGCGTCCGGCTGGCGAGGCCCAGCTTGCCGAGGATGTTGCTCACGTGGGTGCGCGCCGTGCGCTCCGTGATCCCCAGCGCGTAGGCGATCTCCTTGTTGCTCGAGCCGCGCGCGAGGTGGGCCAGGACCTCCTTCTCCCGGTCGGTGAGCGGCTCGATGGGCTGCTCCACCTTCCGGGCGCGCAGCCGCTGGGCGAGCATGCGTGCCACGGCGGGATCGAGGTGGACCTCTCCGGCGTGCGCGGCGCGGATGGCGTTCGCCACCTCCTCGGCCTCGGCGTCCTTCAGCAGGTAGCCGGACGCACCGGCTTCCAGGGCGGAGGTGACCTTCTGCTCCTCGATGAAGCTGGTCACGGCCACGATCTCGATGCCCGGCCGCGTCTCCTTGATCTTCCCGATGGCGGTGATGCCGTCCATCTTCGGCATCAGCAGGTCCATGAGGATCACATCCGGCTGCAGCCGGTCGGCCAGCGCCACCGCCTCCTCGCCGTCCTCCGCCTCGCCCACGACCTCGATGTCGCGCAGCAGCTCCAGGAACCCCTTGAGCCCCCGTCGGACGACCGCATGGTCGTCGACCAGCATGACCCTGATCGGGCCGTCGTCGCTCACGTCCTCCATCTCCCTCGACGGCTCCCGGTGGCTCATCGGCAGGTCGGGCGCCGGGAGCACCGCATGTGCAGTATGCAGGAGCTGGTACACGTGTACCGGATCGGTGATGTCGCGCAGCCGCTGGCTCCCCAGGTCGCGGGGCCGGATCTCGTCCGGCAGCCGCCCCGCGGCGCCGGCCAGGACCGCGGCGCTGATCAGCGTTTCGCCGCCGTGCGCGAGGCTCAGGATCCGGGCCGCGCGGAAGAGGGGCGCGCCGAAGAAGCGATCTCCCCGCCGTTCCGCGTCGCCGCAGTCCAGCGCCGCGCGGACGCGAACGTGACCCACGTCGCCCCAGTCGGCGTCGCGCAGGGCGCCCGCCAGCTCGACGGTGGCCAGGATCGCCTCCGACGGATCGTCGAACGCGGCGTAGGCGGCATCGCCCACGCGCTCGAAGACGCGCCCGCCGTGGCGCTCGACCGCCTCGGCGATGAGCGCCTGGTGGCGGGCCAGGATCTCGGCCGCCTGGCGCGGGAAGCGCTCGGCGAGGCGCGTGCTGCCCTCGACATCGGTGAAGAGGAAGGTGACCGGCGGTGCTGCCGGCTGGGCGGTATCCACGTCGTGCAGGATCGCGCATGGGGAGCCCGGGCGCGCCGGACAAATGACGTAGGCGGCGATCGGCGCAAGAGCCCACCCCGGCCCATGACCCATGGCCGACGCGCCCGCTGCGCCCGGCGGCGACGATGGGGCCACAACACACCGCACCGAGACGGAGGAAGCACGATGTACGCAACGGCCATGCTGGCGTTCGCGTCCGTCAACCAGCCGATTCGCTCGCCTCGCGGCCGGCAGGGCGCCGGTGGCGAGGCAGGCATCCCGGCCCGCACGACGGGCGCCGGGAGGATCGGACGGGAGACCGCGGGACACGACGCCATCCGGCTCCCGTTCGTGTCGAGGATGCGCATCACCCCGCGCTGACGGCCGCGCCAGGCGCCGGCAGACGGCCGCGCCGGGACGCTCTCCGCGACACGACCGACACCCACCCACCAGCCCACGACCGAGGGCGGGCCCGCTCCAGGGCCCGCCCTCTTCCCGCGTCCCGCCGCCTCGTGTTCGAGCGGCGCAGGCCGAACGTCGGGGGCGGACGCTCCCGGCCCTCGCCGCCGACGGAGTGTTCGACGGCGCGAACCGCCCGTCGGTCGAGCGCTGCCGGTCGCGACCGATCCGGCAGATGGCGAGGGCCCCGGCACAGACTGGTTCGCGCGGCTCGAACCTCACGTCGCTGAACCGCCCCCATCGGCCCATCCCGGCGACAATTGGTCCGAATGACTCGAACATCACGGCGGCCGTGGCGGTCATGAGCGTCCCCGGACCGATGGCGCCCTCGCCCGACGGGCTCACCCGCTGCGCCTGGGCGCCGCTCACCGACCCGGCGTACCTCGCCTACCACGACCGCGAGTGGGGCTGCCCGGAGCGCGACGAGCGGCACCTCTTCGAGATGCTCGTCCTCGAGGGTGCGCAGGCAGGGCTCTCCTGGTCGACCGTCCTGCACCGGCGCGACGGATACCGGCGCGCGTTCGCCGGCTTCGATCCGGCGGTGGTGGCCGCCTTCGGACCGCCGGACGAGGAGCGCCTCCTGGCCGATGCCGGCATCATCCGCAATCGTGCGAAGGTGCGTGCCGCCATCGGTAACGCACGCGCCTGGATGCGGCTCCGCGAGGCGGGTGGGGACCCGGTGGAGCACCTGTGGTCGTTCGTCGGCGGCGATCCGGTGGTCAACGCGTGGACCGCTCCCGGGCAGGTGCCGGCCGAGAGCGATGCCTCTCGCGCCATGTCGCGCGACCTGCGCTCCCGTGGCTTCGCATTCGTGGGCCCGACCATCTGCTATGCCTTCATGCAGGCCACCGGGATGGTGAACGACCACCTGGTGAGCTGCTTCCGCCACGCCGAGCTGCGGTAGCCCCGCCCGCGTTCGTCGAGGGCCGTCCCGCGGCGCTACTCGCTCCAGAACTCACCGAGCGCGGCTCCTGCCCCCTGCGCGCCGCCCGAGTATCCGTGGGAGTCAGCGAGCCCGGATGAGACCGAATCCGCGCCCATGTACTCCTCTGCGGAATCGCCGCCCAGGAACCAACGCTCCTCGCCGCGCCGACGCTCCCCGCCGCCAGCGGTATGCACTGGGCGACTCACCGAGCGCGGCTCCTGGCCTCTGCGCGCCGCCCGAGTATCCGTGGGAGTCAGCGAGCCCGGATGAGACCGAATCCGCGCCCATGTACTCCTCTGGGGAATCGAGCAGGGGACGACGCCATCGGACAGTGGCGCCGCCAGCCACGGGCCCCGGATACACTCGCAGCGCATGGCCGCCCTTTCCCTCATCGCCAGCGTGGAGGTCCCCGCCAGCTCCGCGAACCTGGGGAGCGGCTTCGACGCGTTCGCTGCCGCGCTCTCGCTGAAGCTCCGAGCAGAGCTCCATCGGGGCGACGAGCCGGGGATCCTCCTCACCGGTCGGGGCGAGGGCGTGCCTCCCGACGACGCGGATCCCGAGGAGAACCTGGTGATCCGCGCCTTCAAGGCGGGGCTGCGGCTCGCCGGCGGGGCGCCGGGCGGCGCAGGCTCGTGGCACATCGAGGTCTCGTCCATGATTCCCGCCGCCCGGGGACTGGGGAGCAGCGCGTCGGCCATCGTTGCGGGGCTGCTGCTGGGTGCGGCGGCGGGCCGCCACTCCCCGCACCCCGACGAGGTCCTGGCCATGGCCGCGGACCTGGAGGGTCACCCGGACAACGTCGCCGCGGCGCTGTACGGCGGCATTACCCTGGCCGTCACCAATCGCGCCGCGCCCGCGACCCTGCGGCGCTTCCGGCCACCGGAGCGCTGGATCCCGGTCCTCTTCATCCCGGTCGCCGAGAGTCGCACGGGCGAGATGCGCGCGGTCCTGCCGTCCGAGGTGAGCCTGGCCGATGCCGCGGCCCAGGCGGCGCACGCCGCACTCCTCGCCACGGCCATCGCCACCGGGGACGCAACGCTCCTGCGCTCCGCCATGGACGATCGCCTCCACCAGCCGTACCGGCTCCCGCACCTGCCGGACAGCGGACGCCTGATCGAGATCGCGTACGAGCACGGCGCCGCCGGCGCCTGCCTCTCCGGCGCCGGGCCCAGCGTCCTCGCCATCTGCGACTCCCCACCGATGGCGCACGGGGTCGAGAAGGCGTTCAACGCGTCGGGTGTTCGCGGCATGGCGACGCGCCTGCGCTTCGACGAGTCCGGCGCGCGGATCACGTCCGCCTGACTCGCCCGGGGTCGACACGCGGCGGCGTCTGGCCCGCAGAACTCCGACAGTCTTCAGAAGACTTGACCGGCGGCCGCACCGCCTAGCCAGGCCACGGAAGGCTGCGGTACGGCTGTTCGGCGCGCGTCGCCCGGACAGCAGCGAGCCGAGGGCGCCGACGAGCGCGGCTCTGCCCGCCGATGGCCGGCCGCGGATCCGCGGCGGCCCTCGGCCCGGGCTACCATGCTCCGGCCATGTCCCTGGTCAACCTGGCCGGCGTCAGCAAGACGTTCGGCGCTCAGCATCTCTTCAGCGACGTCTCGCTCCAGGTGGGCGCCGGCCGGCGCGTCGCCATCGTGGGGCCGAACGGGGCGGGCAAGACCACCCTGCTGGAGATCATCACCGGCGAGCAGGAGCCGGACGCAGGGACGGTGGCGCGGGGACGGGACGTCGTCATCGGCTACCTGCGCCAGGACGTGGCCGACACCGCAGGGCACACGGTCCTCGCCGAGGTGCTGGGTGGTGCCGGCGCGGTCAGCGGCATCGGGCATCGGCTGGGGCACATCGAGGCCGAGCTCGCGGAGGCCACCGAGGAGGCCGAGCTCGAGGAGCTGATGGCCGAGTACGGCCGGCTCCAGGCCCGCTTCGAGCAGCTGGGCGGGTACGGGCTGGAGGCTGAGGCCCGGCGCATCCTGGCCGGTCTCGGCTTTGCCCAGGCCGATGTCGAGCGCGACATCGGTACCTTCTCCGGCGGCTGGATGATGCGCGTCGCCCTGGCCAGGCTCCTCCTCGCCAACCCGGACGTCCTCCTCCTGGACGAGCCGACGAACCACCTGGACCTCGCCAGCGTGGAGTGGCTGCAGGGATACCTGGCCACGTACGCGGGAGCCATCGTGCTGGTCAGCCACGACCGCGACTTCATCAACGAGATCGCCAACCACGTGGCGGAGCTGGCCCGCGGCACCCTGACCGAGTACACCGGCGACTACGCGGACTTCGTGGAGCAGCGCGAGGAGCGGATCGCCCAGCTGGAGCGCACGGCGGCCGTCCAGCAGCGCAAGGTGGCGCAGACGGAGCGCTTCATCGAGCGCTTCCGGTACAAGGCCACCAAGGCGCGCCAGGTCCAGAGCCGGATCAAGGCCCTCGAGCGGCTCGAGCGGGTCGAGGCACCCAGCACGAGGACGAAGTCGGTGAAGTTCCGCTTCCCCGAGCCGCGTCGCTCCGGGCGGGTCGTGATCCGCCTGGAGGGGATCGTCAAGCGCTACGGCGACAACACCGTGTACGACGGGCTGGACCTGGAGCTGGAGCGCGGGCAGAAGGTGGCGCTCATCGGTCCCAACGGCGCCGGCAAGTCCACGCTCCTGAAGATCCTCGCCGGCGTCCTGCCCTGCGAAGGCGGGACGCGGGAGCTGGGGAGCAACGTGCAGGTCGCCTACTTCGCGCAGCACCAGATCGAGGCGCTCGATCCGGCGAACACGGTGTTCGACGAGCTGGCCGGAGCGGCGACGCGCATGACGACCGGGGACATGCGCAAGCTCCTCGGCGCCTTCCTCTTCACCGGCGACGCGGTGAACAAGAAGGTGGAGGTCCTCTCCGGCGGAGAGCAGACGCGGCTGGCGCTGGCCAAGCTGATGGCCGATCCGGCGAACCTCCTGTGCCTGGACGAGCCCACGAACCACCTGGACATCGCCTCGCGCGACGTGCTCGAGGACGCGCTCACCGCCTTCGCCGGGACCATGGTGCTCATCACCCACGACCGCTACCTGATCCGCAGCGTGGCGAACGCGATCATCGAGGTGTCCGGCGGGACGGCTACCCTCTACCACGGCGACTTCGAGTACTACGCGGCGAAGCGGGGGCTGGACATCGAGCAGCGCGGGGCCACGGAGGGGCGCGCCACGCCACGAGGGCTGGAGGCGCCGGCCGAGCGCGCCAGGGCGTCGGCAGCCGAGTCCGCGGCCCGCCGGCGCACGGAGGCCGAGGAGCGCAACCGCCGCTACCGGCGCACACGCGACCTGCGGGAGGCGCTCGAGCGGACGGAGCGCGAGTCCGCCCGGACCGATGCCGACCTTGCCCGGCTCACCGAGCGGCTCGCCGACCCGTCCGTCTACGCCGATGCCTCGACCGCCCGCTCGCTGATCGACGACTACAACGCGGCCCGCGACCGCGCCGACGCCCTGGCGGCGGAGTGGACGCGGCTCGGTGAGGAGCTCGCGGCGGTCGAGGCCGAGGAGGCCGCCGCGGTCGCTGCGGCGCGCCGATGAGCCGGCGGTCCGCGGCGTCCTCGCCGAGCCTCACCGGCGCCGGCCTCATCGTCCTGGCGGCGGCCTGCTTCGGGACGCTGGGACCGCTCTCGAGGTATGCCGGGGACGCCGGCGTGAGCAGCCTGGCGCTCGTCGCGTGGCGGGCCGGGCTGGGCGGCCTCTGCATGGTGGCCTTCATCGCCGTGCGCATGGCGGTCGGCCACCGGCCGCTGCTGGCGATCCGCGATCTGACCGGCCGCGAGCGCTCGAGCGTCATCGCCGCCGGCGTGGCGAATACCGTGCTCAACCTTTCGGTCTTCGTGGCCTTCGAGCGGATCAGCATCGCGCTGGCGCTGCTGGTCTTCTACCTCTACCCATCCCTGGTGGCGCTGGCCTCGGTGGCATGGTTCGGGGAGCGGCTCGACGCGCTGCGCTGGGGCGCGCTGGCGACCTCCGTGGTGGGAATGGTGCTGGTGGTCGCCGGCGGCGCCTCGCTGGGCGGCCTGGATCCGCTGGGCATCGGCCTCGCCTTCGTGGGCGCGCTCACCCAGGCCTTCTACGTGCTGGCCGCACGCCACGGATTCGGGAGAGTCCCCGGCGGGCAGGCGGCCGCGGGGACCATGCTTCTCGCGGCGTTCCTGTATGTCGTCACTGCGGTCGTCATCGGCCAGGCCGCGATCCTGGCGCAGCCCGTGGCCTCTGCGGCGGCCCTCTGGCCGGTGCTCCTGGCCGGGGTGATCGGCGCCGGAATCCCCACCGTCGCGTTCATCACCGGGATCCGGTTCCTGGGCGCCCCGCGCGCTGCGATCCTGGCGACGCTGGAGCCGGTGGTCGGCGTGACGCTGGCCGCCGTGCTGCTCGGCGAGGCGCCGGCACCGGTCCAGGTGCTGGGCGGTGCGTTGATCATCGCGGCCGGCGTGCTCCTCCAGCTTCGCGCCCCTGACGAGCTCGCCGAGCACGAGGCCGTCCCCGTCGGAGGCGAGGGTCCCTGACCGGCCGGCTCCCGCCGATTCCACCGAGGAGTATCCGGCCGCGGGACCCGTCATCCGCGCGCCGGGCGATTCCTCCACGGGCTCACAGGGCGCCGCCGCAGGCTGAGCCGCTCCGCAGCAACCGCCCGTGTGTTCATCCCGCGCGGCTGTCGGCCCGCCCGCGCCCTTCGAACACCGGGTGTCATCCGCGTGCGTCCCGCGCGGCGGTCCGCTCGCCGGCCATCAGGGCGGCGTGGACGGCGCGGGCCGCCGGCCCGGCCTGCTCCAGCGGGACGTCGGCCCAGACCACGCGCAGGTCACCCTCGTCGAAGGATCCGGCTCCGTGGGCGGGGATGGGAAGGAGCTCAGGCATCGCGCCGGCCGGTCCGACCAGGCTGATCCGCGCGATCCGCTCCTTGAGATCGACCGCGAGCATGAGGCCGGCCGCGGGGTTCGCCTCGCCGCCCGTGCGAGCCGCGCGGCGCCGGCCCCCGGGGCGGACCTCGGTCATCGGCTGTGCCTCGTCCAGGGCGCGGACCACCAGGCGCAGGCGGCCGCGGCGTGCTCGCCGCACCGCCACGGGATGGACGACCTCCGACCCCAGCTCCGCCAGGAGCTCCAGCTGGCGCGCGTCGACCCCGTCGAGGAAGCGTGCGGCCGGCACGAGATGCGGATCGGCCTCCATCACGCCGCCGGTGTCCTTGAAGAGCTCGCAGCGGTCCGCGCGCAGGGCCACCGCCAGGACCACCGCCGACAGGTCCGTCCCGCCCCGCCCGAGCGTCGTCAGCTCCCCGTGGGTGCCCACGCCCTGGAACCCGGCGACCACCGGGACGAGCCCCGCGGCGAGCGCCGCCCGCAGCGGCCGCGAGTAGACCCGGCGCACCTCTGCGCCCAGGTGGGCGGCCGCGGTCCGGATCCCCGCCTCCGCCCCCGAGAACGACCGCGCGGGAATCCCGCGCGCCTGCAGCCCCAGCGCGAAGAGCGCCGCGGAGAGGGCCTCGCCGGTGGCCAGCGCACGGTCCGTCTCGCGCGCGAGCGCGGAGTCCGGGGCGTGATGCTGCTCGCGGAGCGAGCGCCCGCCGTCGGGCAGGAGCACGGCAGCGGACCCCAGAATCGTGTCCGTCACGCCCTCGAACGCGCTGACCACGACCACGGGGCGCAGACCGGCGGCTCGCTGGGCCGCCACCACGGCAACCGCCGCGGCGATGTCCTCCGGGTGGCGCAGGACGGAGCCTCCGAACTTGTCGACGACGACGGGCGCCGCCGCAACACGCCGCGGAGCCGCTCCCCCCGCAGGCGCAGCCCTCATCCCACGAGCGGCGACGCGCGCGACAGGAGCGCCGGCAGCTCGGCCAGGGAAGCGATCACCGGAACGCCGGGAGCCTCGGGCGCCCGCGAGCCGGCGCCGCCATCGGTCCGGCGCAGGAGGATGCCCACCATGCCGGCCGCCCGGGCGCCCACGACATCGGCCTGGTAGGTGTCGCCCACCATCACCGCCTGGGAGGCATCCACCCCGGCGCGCGCTGCCGCCAGCCGGAAGAAGGCAGGATCCGGTTTGGCGTAGCCGGCCGCACCCGAGGCGAGCACGAAATCGAGATAGGGTGCGACGCCAACCCCCTCCAGGACGTCGACGAGGTTCGAGCCCCAGTCGGACACGACGCCGATGACCGGCGCCCCCGCCCCCTCCGGTCCGCCCGCGCGTAGCGCCTCCAGCGCCGGGATCACGTCGGGGTACAGCTCCCAGGTGTCGGGTGAGTACTGGGCTGCCAGGATCCGGTCGACGAGCTCGCGGCGGCCGTGCATCCCCAGCTCGCGGAGCATCAGGTCGTGGTAGCTGCGCCAGGTCTCCTCGATGGCGTCGTCGCGCGTCCAGGTGTCGTTGCCGGGACGGTGGTACTCGTCCCAGAACCACGCGTCGGCGGCCTGCCAGGCGCGCCGCAGCTCGTCGTCGCTGGGGTTCAGGCCGTGCTCGACCAGGACCCCGCGCAGCGAGTCGACGAGGGTCCGCCGGGGGGACAGAAGCGTGAAGCCTGCATCCAGGCAGACGAGTCGGTAGGGCATGGTGCGCCGACACGGTAGCGCACTGCCCTCACCGATGGCGCGTCCGCCGTCCGTCCCGTACCCTCCACGGGTGCCGCCTCCGCCCTCGCCGACCCTCCTGCGCCACGTCCGTCGCGCGCTGCTCGCCTGGTATGCCGTGGAGCACCGCGATTTCCCGTGGCGCCGGACGCGGGACCCGTACGCGGTTCTCGTCAGCGAGGTCATGCTCCAGCAGACCCAGGCGGCGCGCGTGTCGGAGCGCTTCGAGCGGTTCATGGACCGCTTTCCCGATGTCGCCGCACTGGCGGCGGCATCGCAGGCAGCGGTGCTTGCCGAGTGGTCCGGGCTGGGCTACAACCGGCGCGCCGTCGCCCTGCGGCGAGTGGCGATGGAGGTGACCGCGCACGGCTGGCCGCGCGAGCCCGCGGCGCTCGAGCGGCTGCCCGGTATCGGGCCGTACACGGCGCGGGCGGTCGCCAGCCTCGCCTTCGGGATCCCGGCCGGGGTGGTCGACACGAACGTCCGCCGCTGGCTCCTCCGCCGGTTCGGGGTCGAGGATGCCGCTGCCGGCCTCCAGCGCCTGGCCGATGCGCTGGCCACCGCGGATCCGGGGGCGAGCCCGGACGAGGCCGCGGCCTGGACCCACGCGACCATGGAGTTCGGCGCATCGGTCTGCCGCAGCCGGGTGCCGGCCTGCGCCGCGTGCCCCATCGCCCGCGGGTGTCCGGCACGCGGGCTCGGGACCCGGGTTCCCGTCGCGCGGCAGCCCGCCTTCGCCGGCTCCCGTCGCGCCCTGCGCGGGGCGGTGCTGAAACGTCTCGTGGCGACCGACGGCCATGCCGCACCGGCCGACCTGGTCACCGCGGCCCTGACCGCCGGCGCGGGGCGACGCGACGCGATCCAGGACGCCATCGAGTCACTGGAGCGCGACGGCCTGGTCCACCGCCGCGGCGAATGGCTGCGGCTCGGCGCGGCCGGGGCCACGGACGGTGACGGATCGGTTCCGGAGGCCGCGGCGACCCCCGGTACAATCGCGTCATGAGCAACGAGCCCGGCACGATCGAGACGGAGGAGGAGCCCACCGGCCTCTCCATCCGGATCGGCGACCCCGTCCCCTCCGTCGGCCTCCGCGCCAGCGACGGTTACCTCCTCAACCTGCGCTCCTTCGTCTCGCGGCAGCCGGCCGCCATCGTCTTCTTCGCGGCCCCCACCGCGGAGGGCGCGCAGCGGCGGCGAGGGACGAGGATCGCGGAGGGGCTCGCCGCGGCCCGGTCGCGCTTCGACGAGGCGGGAATCGCCGTCGTGGGCGTGACCTGCGACAACGCGCAGCAGCAGACGGCCTGGATCACCGAGACCGCGTTTCCGTACCTGCTCTTCAGCGACGAGCGCCGCTCGGCGGTCTTCGCCCTGGGGATCCCCCTGAGCGTCGACGGCGAGAACCACAACGTCGAGCAGCCCTGGATCCTCGTCGTGGGCCGCGACGGCCGGCTCATCGCGGTGCTCCGCGATCCCGACCCGGAGTATGCGGCCGATGTCGTCCTCGCCGCGGCGCGCCGCTCCCAGGGATCCGACGCTCCGGCTCCGACCCCGGCTCCGGCCGCCGCGCCGACCGGCGACTGAGCCGAGCATGCTCGCCGTCCGGCTGGCGGCGGCCGGCGGTCCGCTGCGCCTCGAGGAGCGCCCGATCCCGGAGCCGGCCGGCACGGCCGTCCGCATCGCGGTGAGCGGGTGCGGCGTCTGCCGCACGGATCTCCAGATCGTGCGCGGCGAGACGACGCGCGTGGAGCTGCCGCTGACCCTGGGCCACGAGGTGGCAGGGCGGATCGACGCCATCGGTCCGGAAGCCGCCCCGCCCCTGCGCCGGGCCGGGCTGGCCATCGGCGACCCGGTGCTCGTCTTCGGCGGCTGGGGCTGCGGGAGCTGTGCAGACTGCCGTGCCGGCGACGAGCAGCGCTGCGCGCGGGGCCGTTCGCCCGGGTTCCAGGAGGACGGCGGGTATGCGGAGGCCATGCTCGTCCCCCATCCGCGCCACCTGGTGCCGCTCGGGGTCCTCGATCCGGTGGCATCGGCGCCGCTGGCCGATGCCGGCGTCACGCCGTATCGCGCGGTACGCCGGGCCGGGCCCTGGCTGCAGCGCGGTGCACGCGTGCTGGTCATCGGCTTCGGCGGGCTCGGACAGTTCGCCATCCAGTACCTGCGGCGCACCGATGCGGGCCGGATCGTGGTGGTGGAGCCGCGGCCGGCGGCCCGCGAACGCGCGAGGGAGCTCGGAGCCGACGCCGCCCTGGCGGACCCGGGCGTGTCGCCCGTCATCGACGCGCTGGACGGTGCGCCCGATGTGGTGCTGGACCTCGTGGGCAGCGACGAGACCCTCGCGGCGGCGGGAGCCATGGTCGCTCCGGGCGGCCTGGTGATGCTGGTGGGCGAGGCCGGCGGCCGGCTGCGCCTCGGGTTCGACGATCCGCTCGAGAGCTGGGTGACCACCACCGCCTGGGGCTCCGCCGCGGACGTGCGCGCCGTCGTCGATCTCGCGGGGGCAGGGACGATCAGCTGGACCGTCGAGACGATGCCTCTCGCCGAGGCGCCCGCGGCCCTGGAACGGCTGGCAGCCGGGGACGTGGCCGGGCGCCTGGTTCTGGTGCCCGGAGGCACCGGCTGATCCGCTGCCGGTTGCCACGGTCGGGGACGCGGGGTACAAATGGCCCCAGGAGGGGAATGACCGTGGAGCCGCCGCGATGACCGATGAACGCGCACAGGATGCGTACCGCATCCTGCAGGTCGATCCCGGCGCCCACCAGGTCGTCATCCGGGCGGCCTACCTGGCGCTCGCCCGACGCTACCACCCCGATGGCGACGCCCCGGATCCGGGCCGCATGGCGGCGCTGAACCACGCGTACGACCTGCTCCGCGACGAGCAGCGCCGGCGCCTGTACGACGCCCGGCGCGCGGTCCTGGGCGCAACCGCCCGCACGCCGGGCACGCCCGTCGGTCCCGGCTTCCCGTCGGCCCCGGCGGGCTTCCCGGCCGGGGATCCGGAGCCGGTCGTGGTGGCGGCGGGGAGGGCGCCGCCGCCGCCGGACGAAGCTGCCGGGGGCCCTGGGGCCGGGGTGGCCGGTCCCTTCCGCCGCGCCCGGCCGCAGACCACCGACCCCTCGAGCCGCCTGGACTTCGGCCGCTACGCCGGCTGGAGCCTGCGGGACCTCGCGCGCCACGACCCGGACTACCTGCGCTGGCTGAGCCGGCACTCGTCGGGGCTGCGCTATCGCTCCGAGATCTCGCGCCTGATGCCCAAAGACCCGGAGGTCGGCCGCCAGGGCCGCGTCTGAGAGGCGGCGGGGGCGGCGGCCGTCAGCGTCCGCGACCCAGGAAGCGGGACAGGAAGCCGCGCGGCGCCTCGATCACGTAGAAGGGCGGAGCGACTCCCGCGTAGTGAGCATGCAGGGACGGCGCCCGCAGATCGGTCACCACCAGGTCCTGGCGCGAGCCCAGGTGCTCGGCGGCCACCGCATGGAGCCGGTTCCGGACCGCGTCGAACTCGGCGAGCGGCGCATCGGGGTGCAGCTCGATCCCCACCGTCCAGGCCGTTCCGACGCGCAGGAGCCAGGCCCGCTGGACGGCGGGCAGCTCGGCGAGTGCCGCCCGCAGCTCGGATCCAAAGGGCTCCGGTACGCTCGCCGGCGCCTCCAGCGGCGGCAGGCCGCCAAGCGGCCGCCGAGCCCGCAACGCGCCGGGAGTCGCCAGGTCGATCCCCGCGACGAGGAACGGCAGGACCCCGGCCGGGATCTCCATCTGGCCGCTCCACCCCGGATCCACGATCACGCGCTGGTCCGCGCGTTCGGCGCGCTCGAAGAGCTCTCGGCCGAGGAGGCTGATCCGGTCGCTGCCGGGGGGTCCCAGCTGGTCGAAGGCCTCCGGACTGCTGAACGCCGCCAGGAACAGGCCCTGCTCGTCGGTGCCGTGGCGCATGGCATCCACGGTGACCTGCGACGGGTCGGGCGACTGCCCGGACGACGAGCGGATGGGGACCAGGAGCTCGTGCGTGAGGAGCGCAACCGCTCCCTCGGCCTCGGCCGCCGGTGACGGCGCCTCCCCGCTCTCCGCCTCGGGTGTCAGCGCCCCGAGGGACGCGTCCTCCGCCGGTTCGGCCTCCGGCCAGTCGAGCCCCTCGGGCCGCTCGTCAGTCATCGCTCCCCTCCCTCGCGACCGCCGGGGCCGCGGGATCCACGGGAACCGCGAGCGCCGCCGCGGCCGCGTCGATCCTGGCCAGGCAGCGGTCGCGTCCCAGCAAGGCCACCGAGCCGAAGAGGGGTGGCGAGACCGTGCGCCCCGTGAGCGCCACCCGCAGCGGCCTGAAGAAGTCGCCCGCCTTCCAGCTCATCGCCTCGGCCGCCGCGCGGCAGCGCGCCTCCAGCTCGTCCGCGATGAACGCCTCGTCCGGTGTGCCGGCGAGCGTCTGGCGGGCGCTCCGCAGGGCGGCCGCGGTGGCGCCGGCATCGGCCTTCTTGGGAAGCAGCATCTCCGGCTCGTACAGCGCCGCGACCTCCTCGTCGCTCTCGACGAGAAACGCCACGAGCTCGGCGGCGTCCGCCAGGCGCACGAGACGCTCCCGGATCAGCGGGACGGCCGCGCGGAGCACGTCATCGGTCAGCCCCTGCGGCACGAACGGGTGCAGGCGCCGCGCCAGCTCGTCGTCGGAGAGGGCCCGGATGTAGACGCCGTTGAGGTGGTCCAGGCGGTCCTTGTCGAAGACCGCGCCGCCCTTGTGCACCGCGCCGAGCTCGAACCGCCGCGTCAGCTGTTCGAGGGTGAAGATCTCCTCCTCCGTTCCCGGCGACCATCCCAGGAAGGCGAGAAAGTTGACGAGCGTCTCCGGCAGGTAGCCCTGCTCCCGGTAGGCGCTGATCGCCGTCTGGCTCTTGCGCTTGCTCATCTTGGTGCGATCCGGATTGAGGATGAGCGGCAGGTGCGCGAAGACCGGCTCCGGGTAGCCCAGGGCGCGGAACAGCAGGATGTGCAGCGGCGTGTTGGAAAGATGGTCCTCGCCGCGGATGACGTGGCTGATCTCCATGGCGTGGTCGTCCACGGCCACCGTGAAGTGGTAGAGCGGGCTGCCGTCGGAGCGGACGATGACCCGGTCGCCGCCCAGCGCATCCGCCTCGATCTCGACCCTGCCGCGCACGACGTCGTCGAAGACCACGCGCTCGTCGGGGACCCGGAAGCGGATCGCGGGGCGGCGCCCCTCGGCCTCGAACGCGGCGCGCTCGGCACCGGTGAGGCTGCGGCAGCGCCCGTTGTAGCGCGGGGCCTCCTTGCGAGCCTCCTGCCCCCGCCGCACCGCCTCGAGCTCCTCGGGGGTGCAGTAGCAGTAGAAGGCGTGGCCGGATGCAAGCAGGCGCTGCGCCTCCGCGGCATAGCGATCCATCCGCTGGCTCTGGCGGTACGGCCCGTACGGACCGATGTCGGCGCCTCCGGCGACCTGTGGACCCTCGTCCCAGGTGATCCCCAGCCAGTGGAGGTTGTCGATGATGTCGCGCTCGAACTCCGGCGTGCTGCGCGCCGTGTCCGTGTCCTCCACGCGGAGCACGTAGGTCCCGCGAACGTGACGGGCAAAGAGGAAGTTGTAGAGGCTGGTGCGCGCGGTGCCGATGTGCAGCGGCCCGGTGGGGCTGGGCGCCATGCGCACGCGGATCGGGCGGTCGGAGCCGCCTGGGTTGGAGCTCATCGGTCCTGCGATGGTAGCAGGCCCCGGCCCGCATCCCGCCTCACGCCGTCGGAGTCTTCAAGTCTTCAGAAGACTTCCGGAGCCCTGGCCTGGATTGCCGAGGTTTGCGCGGATCGGTTGGCCCGCTTCGTGCCTCACCTGAGGGCGAGAAGCATCAAGAGGAGGTGACCGATGCCGACCGCGACATGGAAGCCGCACGAGGTGAAGGGCGACCTCACCACCGCCAAGCAGAACGACCTGCCGGACAGCGTCTTCGCGTTCCCCAAGGACCGCAAGGAGCCGCTCACCGACGCCTCGCACGTCCGCAACGCCATCGCACGATTCGACCAGGTGCAGGACGTCTCCGACGAGGACCGCCGCCTCGCCTGGGCGAACATCGAGAAGGCGGCGAAGCACTACGACGTCGAGATCAGCGAGGATTCCTGGAAGGAGCTGATGCGCAACTAGCGCAGCCTCTGTCCCCGGCCTCTGTGCGGCGCGTCCCGGAACCGGGGCGCGCCGCTTCGCATGCCTCGTCACGTCCCGCCGCCGCCATCGGCGGCCGCCGCCATCGGCCGCCGCCGCCATCGGCCGGGCAGCACAATACGGGCCGTGTTCCTGACCGGCACCCTGCTCAACGTCGCGACCGTCCTCATCGGCACCACCATCGGTGTGCTCGCCGGCGCCCGGATGCCCCGACGCATGCAGGAGAGCCTCACCACCGGCCTCGGGTTCTTCACGCTGCTGCTCGCACTCGGGATGGGGCTCCAGATCCTGGCCCCGGGCGTCGCGCGCGGCGACGACCTGGCGGTGCTCGCCGCGCTTCTCGCCGGCATCGTGATCGGTGAGCTCCTTCGCATCCACGACGGGCTCGAGTGGCTCGGAGCCTGGTTCCAGCGCCGCTTCTCGACGGGCGAGCGGCCCAGCCGGGTGGCGGAGGGGTTCGTGACGGCGTCGCTTGTCTTCTGCGTGGGGCCGCTCACCATCCTCGGCTCGATCGACAACGGCCTGCGCGGCGATATCACCCTGCTCTCGGTGAAGTCGCTCCTCGACGGAGTGGCGAGCATCGCCTTCGCCGCGGCCCTGGGACCGGGGGTGTACCTGTCGGCCATCACCGTCCTCGTCGTCCAGGGCGGAATCGCCGGCGCCGCCTTCCTGCTGGCGGACGTCATGGATCCCATCACCATCCTGGCGGTCACCGCGTCGGGCGGCCTGATTCTGATGGGCGTCGCGCTGCGGCTGCTGGAGCTGCGTGCCGTGCGCGTGGCCAACTTCCTGCCGGCGCTGGTCCTGGCACCGCTCTTCGTCCGCGTCGCCGGACTGGTTCGCGACCTCCTCGGCTAGGAGCGGTCGCCACCCCCGAGACGGAGCTCGCGGCGGAAACGGCCCATCCAGCCGAGCTCCGACTGGCGCTCCTCGGTGTGCTCCGGGAGGGCGTGCAGCTGGTCCGAGGTGAAGGCCACGTCAAGGTAGCTGGGCGTCATCAGGGTGACATCGTCAGCCGGGACGAAGACGATCCGATCGTTTCCATCGAGGTGGACGAGGATGCCGTGGAAGATGTCCTCCTCCTCGGACGCAAGCAGATCGGCCAGGGTGCCCACCGTCTCGCCGTCGGCGCTGCGGACCGGGGTGCCCTCCTCGACCGCGAGCCAGGCGATGGGCTGGTCCGGCGCGGGTGGCTGCAGCTCCGGCTCACGCTGATCGTTCACGTCCACCTCCCTTCAAACCGGCGGCGGACCGGTCGGTCACCGCGGCCTGCCTCGATACGATGCACGGGGCGTGCCGACAAGGGTAGACCCCGGCGCCGCCCGCCGCGAGGAGCGACGCGGATCAGCGCAGGGTGAAGGCCGCGCGGATCTCGCCGGACGGGTTGCCGCGCGGATCCCGGACCGGCGGGGACGCGAACTCGGAAAGGGCCGCAACCGCTTCAGCGTCGAGCACGCCGAGCTGCGAGAGCGCCGCGCAGCTCGCCACGGCGGCGGCACGGCGCCCGCCATCCCCGTCCTCGATCTTCAGGGCGACGCCCACCGCGGCACCATTGCCCACCGCCGCGCGGCCGGCGAGGATGCCGGCGGCGTGCACCCCCTCCGCGCCGCCCTTCGCCACCAGGGCCCCCGGTCGGGCCCGCATCACCGCGGTGTCGTACCGGCGCCGCTCGCCGCCGACCAGCTCGGGGTGGGCCATCATCGCGTCACGGATCCGCTCCAGCGCCTGGCGGAGGTCGACATCGGCGATGCCGGAGGGATCGGCCAGGCGGGCATAGGCAAGGGCCAGCGCGCGCAGCGGCATCGCGAACGTGACCACCCCGCAGCCGTCTGTCCCGGTCACGATCTCGTCGGCCGGGACGCCGCTGACCGTGCTCAGCGTCTCGAGCGCAAGCCGCTGGACCGGGTGCTCGGGGTGCCAGTAGCGGTCGATCTCCCAGCCGGCGGCCTTCGCGTGCAGGGCCATCCCGGCGTGCTTGCCCGAGCAGTTGTGGCGGAGCGACGTGAGCGGCTCGCCGTCGCGCAGCAGGCGCTGCGCCGTCTCCACGTCGTACGGCGCGTGGACGCCGCACTGGAGGACCTCCCGGCTCAGGCCGCCCTGGCGGAGAACGGCCTGCACGGTGCGGACGTGGCGGTCCTCCCCGGAGTGGCTGGCGGCCATGATGGCCAGCGCCTGGGTGGGAACCCCGAAGTCGTAGCCGTCGAAGCGGCCCGATGCGACGAACGGGGCCAGCTGGAACGGCTTGGCCGACGAGCGCAGGAAGGTGAGCCGGTCCGGATCGCCGGTCGAGGCGAGGAGCGTCCCGTCGGTCGATACGACGGCGACGGAACCGCGGTGGCGGGACTCGACGGTCCCGCCACGGGTGACCTCGACGAGGACGGGCGGCGCGGAGCGGCCGCGCCGGGGCTCCACCTGCGCGCCGGCCGTCGGTTTACTGGCCGGTGCCCGGCCCGGTCGCCTGGCGCTCGGCCCCGACCGCCTCGCGATCCTGCTTGCTGAAGATCGAAGGGTTCGAGCCGCTCGCCTCGGAACCCGACCCGCCGGCGCTGCCGCCCGAGCTGCTGGAGCCGGCCGACGACTTCGACGAGGACGACGGCACGGGGCGCGACGGCTCGCGGGTCATGGCCACGGAGCCCTCCCAGTGGGCGCCCTCCTTGACCACGAGGACCTGGGTCTTCACCGCGCCCTTGACCCGGCCGGTGGCCCCGATCTCGAAGCGCCCACCGCAGTCGACGTCACCCTCGTAGTCTCCGTTGATGATGACGTTATGGGCGGTGATGGCCGAGCGCACGCGTGCCTGGGGGCTGATGATCAGCGTCCCCTGGCACTCGATCTCGCCCTGTGCCTCGCCCTCGATCCGCAGGTCGCGGTCGCTGACGTACTTGCCGTTGAAGCGGGCGTGCGGATCGATGACGCTCTCGTTGCCGGCCTCCGGCCGGCGGAACTCGGACGGTGACGGAGTCACGTCGACCTCGCTGCTCAATGTGTCTGGGTACAGGTTGCCTACGACGTCCTCGCGCGTCAGGGCGTCAGGCTTCGTGTCACGCTTGCCGAAGACCATGGCGATCCGGGTTCCTCCTCTTCTTCGGCGCAGGATGGGCACCGCTCGTGCGCGATGAGTCGTGCAGGGAGCGCATAGCCTACCAGCAGATGGCGGCCGGAGATAGCCCACCGTCGTGGCGCACCGATGGCGGCCGATGGACGTGAGTGAGCAGCTGGACATCATCCTCGAGCGCTTCCGGCGCTTCGCCGTGGAGCAGACGCGCGGGACCCACGGATCGCCCCTCTACGACGTGGTGTGCATCGGGCTCGCGGACGACGCCGAGACCTCCGCGCTGCTCCTCGAGGCGCCGCAGACGCAGCGCATCCCGAACCTGCTCCTCGCCGCCGTCCACGACCTGCTGCTGGCCGGTGGACCCGCCGCGGCGGACCCGCTCGCGGCCTACTACCCCACGGTCGTGGGATCGGCTGCCCGACCGCCGGACGAGGAGACGGTGGCTGCTTTCGCGCAGTTCTGCCGGACCTTCCGGCCAGCCCTCGTGGAGCGGCTCCGCAGCCGGTCCACCCAGACGAACGAGCCGGGACGCGCGGCCGCGCTGGTGCCGGCCCTGGGCACCGTGGCAGGCGAGAGCGGGCAGCCGCTCGCGCTGCTGGAGGCGGGCGCCAGCGCCGGGCTGCTCCTCGCCGCGGATCGCTACCGGATCCGGTACGGCCGGCTCGCCGCAGGGCCGCCCGCGTCGCCGCTGGTGCTCGCCTGCCGCTCGCTCGGCGGGTCCGACCCGCCGCTCCCCGAGCGCCTCGAGGTGGCCTGGCGCGCCGGCATCGACCGGGACCCCGTGCCACTCGACGACGAGGACCGCGTCCGCTGGCTGCACGCCTGCCTGTGGCCGGAGCACGTCGAACGGGTCCGGCGGCTCGAGGCTGCCGTCGCCATGGCGCGCGCCGACCCGCCGGTCGTGCACCGCGGCGACATGGTCGAGGATCTCGCCGCGCTGGCCGCGCAGGCCCCGGCCGGCGCGGCTCTCACCGTCTTCCACGTGACGGCCATGGTCTACCTCCATCCGGAGCGCCGCCGCGCCTTCGTGGAGGCGGTACGCAGCGTCGCCGCGCGCGACGGACGTCCCGTCTGGCTCGTCAGCTGCGAGGCGCTGGAGCTGATGGCCGCGCTGGGGCGCTCCCTCCACCGGGACCTGCTCCGCGGCTTCCCCTCCGTCCGGCCGGCCGGGCCGGCCTGCGCCCTCGTTGCGTGGCGGTTCGGCGCCGACGGCGCCGTCCGGCATCGGCTCCTGGCGCTCACCCACCCCCACGGTCACTGGCTGGCATGGATCGGGAACGGCGCAGGCTAGAATGCTCTTCCGATGGGAGACCTCACCGCCCGCTTCCCGAACCTCCACGTCAGCCATCACCCGCTCGTCGCCCACAAGCTGACCCTCCTGCGGGACAAGGGCACCGCACCCAAGCAGTTCCGCGAGCTCGTCCGGGAGCTGTCGTGGCTCATCGGCTACGAGGCCATGGCGGACATGACGGTCCGGCTGCGCGCCATCGAGACGCCGCTCGAGGAGATGGAGGGCGCCGAGCTGGAGCCACGGGTCGGGCTGATTCCCGTCCTGCGCGCGGGGCTGGGGATGGTCGACGCCATGCTCGAGCTGATGCCGACCGCGCAGGTGTGGCACATCGGTCTCTATCGCGACGAGCGGACCCTCAAGCCCGTGGAGTACTACAACAAGCTGCCGGACGCCGCGACCGTCCAGATCTGCCTGATCCTGGATCCGATGCTCGCCACCGGCGGCTCGTCCGCCGCCACGGTGGACATCCTCAAGGCCTGGGGCGCGGCGCGGATCAAGCAGGTCTCGCTCATCGCCGCCCCGGAGGGGATCGCCACCCTCTCGGAGGCGCACCCCGACGTCGACATCCACGTCTGCGCCGTCGACCGGGCGCTGAACGACCGCGGCTACATCGAGCCGGGCCTGGGCGACGCCGGAGACCGCCAGTTCGGCACGTTCGCCGGGCCCGGGTCGGAGCCCGGCCACCCCTCGAACGAGACGGCGGAGATCGTCCGGCGCCTGCAGCGGACCCTCGCCGGCGACTGAGACCTAGCCCTTTCCCTCCCCGGCATCGGGCTCGACGTGGGGGTACCGATAGTCGCGGACGGGCAGGTGATTCCGCTTGGTCGTGCGCGGGCTGGCGAACCGGATCAGGTTCCAGACCGTGCCCGCCTTGTCGTTCGTCCCCGAGGCGCGCGCGCCGCCGAAGGGCTGCTGGCCCACCACCGAGCCGGTCGGCTTGTCGTTGAAGTAGATGTTGCCCGCGGTGTAGCGCAGCGCGCCATCGGCCTCCTGGGCGGCCATCGCATCCTGGGCGAAGACCGCGCCCGTCAGGCCGTAGGCGGTGGATCCGTCCACGAGCTCCAGGACCTTTGACCAGTCGCGGTCCTCGTAGACGTAGGCGGTCAGGATGGGCGCGAAGAACTCCTCTGTCATGAAGCGCGAGGTCGGGTCGCTCACCTCGAGGACGGTCGGGTCCACGAACCAGCCCGTCGAGCCGTCCGTCTCGCCTCCGACCAGCACCAGGTCCTCGGAGCGTGCCTGCTGCAGGACGGCACTGTGCTTGGCGTGCTGGCTGCCGTTGATCACCGCGCCCACGAACGTCTCGGGGAGGGTGGGGTCGCCGACCGCGACGGACTCGGTCAGCGCCACCAGCCGCTCCTTGAGCGCGGGCCAGAGGCTGCGCGGCGCGTAGAGCCGCGAGGCAGCGGAGCACTTCTGGCCCTGGTACTCGTAGGCGCCGCGGACCAGGGCGGCCGCCAGCGCATCCACGTCCGCGGAGGGATGCGCGAGGACGAAGTTCTTGCCGCCGGTCTCGCCCACCACGCGCGGGTAGTTGCGGTAGCCCCTGATGTTGGCGCCCACGGTCTGCCAGATGCCCTGGAAGGTGCCGGTCGAGCCGGTGAAATGGACGGCTGCCAGCGAGGGATGCTCGAGCGGGATGGAGCCGATGGCGGAGCCGTCGCCGTACACCACGTTGACGACGCCATCGGGCAGGCCTGCCTCGCGCAGCAGCTCCATGGAGAGGTGCGCCACCAGCGATGCGTCCGATGCCGGCTTCCAGACCACCACGTTGCCCAGGACGGCCGGCGCGAACGCCAGGTTGTTCATGCAGGTGAAGTTGAAGGGGCTGACCGCGTAGACGAATCCCTCCAGCGGGCGGTACTCCGCCTGGTTCCAGACGCCGGGCTGGGAGCCGGGCTGCACCCCGTACATCACCAGCATGTTCGCGACGTTGGCGCGCAGGAAGTCGATGGTCTCGCACGCCGCGTCGATGTCCGCCTGGTAGGTCGTCTTCGACAGCTCGAGCATGGTGGCCGCGTTCAGCCGGTCGCGCCACGGGCCGAACTGGAGCATGTCCGCCGCGCGCAGGAACGGCGCCGCCCGCTCCTCCCACGGCAGCGACCCCCACCAGCGGGCGGTGGCCAGGGCCGCCTCGATGGCGGATTCCATCTCGGCCGCTCCGCCCTGGTGCACCTGCGCGATCTGCGTGCGGTGGTCGTGCGGCAGCGTGACGGGCCTGAGCTGCCCGCTGCGGACCTCGCGACCCCCGATGCGGCAGGGGACGTCGTAGGCGGCGGACCGGACGGCGTCCAGCGCGGCGGTGGTGGTGGCGCGCTCCGGCGAACCGGGCGCGTACTGCCGGGGCGAGGTGGGTCCGATCTCGAACAGCGCGGTGCGCGCGGCGGGGACGGTCATGTGGCGACTCCGTACTCTCAGCAGGCTCGACTCGCCCGGCCATGGCCGCGGATCGGCAGGCTTTCGGCTCGGGCACGAAAAAGGGTGCCTTCCGATTTCCTACCATTGTAGGAGCCGATAGGGCGCATGAGCCGAGCCCGCAGGATGGGGCCGGCATGGCCACGGCAGGAGGACGGATGCTCCACTGATGAGCGGCACGCGGATCGACCTGCAGGTGACCGACGGGGCCGCGTGGATCACCCTCGACGGGCCGCAGCGACGCAACGCGCTCGACGCCGAGGCGGTTGCCGACCTGATCCTCGCCTGCGAGGAGATCGATGCCGACCCCGGCGTGGGCGTCGCCGTGGTGACGGGCGCCGGCAGCGCCTTCTGCTCGGGGGCCGACACGGCCGTCCTGGAGCGGCTGCGGACCGCCACGGCAGAGGTGCGCGAGCGGGAGCTCGCCGGCCTCTACGCCGGGTTCCGGCGGTTCGGCGGCCTCCGCGTGCCGAGCGTTGCGGCGATCAACGGCGCGGCGGTGGGTGCCGGGGTCAACCTTGCTCTCGCCGCGGACCTGCGCGTGATGGCGAGGGGCGCGGTTCTCGTCTCCGGCTTCTCGCGGGTGGGGATCCACCCCGGCGGCGGGCACCTGCATCTCCTGGCCCGCGCGGCAGGGGCGTCGGCCGCGGCGGCGATGGGCGTCTTCGCGGAGCCGATGCCGGCGGATCGCGCGGTGGCCACCGGGATCGCGTGGGCGGTGGTGGAGCCCGACAAGCTTCGGCCCACGGTGACGGGCATGATTCGACATCTCGCGGCGGATCCCGAGCTGGCGCGGGCGCTCGCAGCCGACCTGCACGGCACGGTTCTCGGCCCCGGGGCCTGGGACGCCGCCATCGGTTTCGAGGGCGAACGGCAGGCATGGTCGCTCGCGCGACCGCGAAAGGAGACGTGATGTATCCGCTGCTGGCCACGGATCCGGACCGGGCTGCGTGGATCGAGCGAACGGCCCGCGAGCTTGGCGAGGTCGCCGATGCGCACCGCGCGGAGCTCGATGCGGCGAACCGCGCCGCGGAGTTCCCGCGGGCGATCTACGAGGAGCTCGGCCGGCTGGGCTACCTTGGTCCGCTCGTCCCGCGGGAGTACGGCGGGCTGGGCGGCGGGGTGGCGGAGTACGTCGTCATTGCCGAGGAGATCGGCCGGCACGGGCTCGTCTCCGGGCAGGTGGCGGCCCAGGGAGAGCGCTGGCTTCTCGACTGGGGCACCGACGAGCAGAAGGACAGGTGGCTGCGCGGCATGGCGACCGGGAGCCTGGTCTTCTCCGAGTCGATCAGCGAGACGGGCGCCGGCTCGTCCTTCAAGCGCATGGCCGCGCGGGCGACGCCCGACGGCGACGGCTGGATCCTGGACGGCGCCAAGACCCACGTGAACATGGGCGCGGACTGCGACGTGACGCTCTTCTACGCGATCGCGCCCGAAGGGCTCACGAGCTTCCTGGTGGACATGTCGCTGCCCGGCATCTCGACGCAGGTCACCGATCCCATCGGCCTTCGCCTGATCCGCACCGCGGACGTCGTCTTCGATCACGTCCGCGTCCGCGATTCGGATCGCCTGGGTCCCGTCGGCGGCGGCCTCAAGACGTTCCTGTCGACCTTCAACGTGAGCCGGCTGGGGAACGCCTCGGAGCTGATCGGCCTCGGCCGGCGCGCGCTGGAGCACGGCCTCCGGTACGCGACCCGCCGGCAGGTGGGCGACAACGTCGTCACCGACTTCCAGGGGATCCAGTGGCTGGTGGCCGACTCGTGGACCGCCCTCCAGGCGGCGTCGCTGGCGCGCGACCATGCGGCGCAGGCCCACGAGCGCGGCGAGGACATCTCCCTCGCGACGAGCGCGGCGAAGCAGCTCGCCATCGGCGCGGCGGAGCTCGCCTCGAGCACCTCGTACAGCCTGGTCGGCGGCCACGGGCTCTACTTCGACGAGCCGTACACGGACATCGCGAACGAGATCCGGGTCCTGAAGGTCGCCGGCGGCTCCGCCGAGGTGCTGCGCAACTACATCGCGCGGCGAATCCTGCGCGACCCCGCGCACGAAGGCCTGGCGTGACCGCGCCTCCCTGGAACCTCGCCCGGGCCGTCGTGGCGCGCGCGGAGTCGCGCCCGGGACTGCGCCTGGGGACCGTGGACGATCAGCTCGACCTCGCCGACGCGCTCGGCCTGGCCGCGGGCCGCGCCGGAACGCTCCTCGACGCGGGGCTGCGACCGGGAACACCGGTCGTGCTCCTCGCGCCCACCAGCACGGACTACCTCGTCACCTGGCTGGCCTGCATCCTCGCCGGGCTGCCGGTCGCCCTCGCGAACCCCACCTATCCGGCGGAGCTCATGGACCGCATGCTCGCGCCGCTGGCGCCCGCCCGGGTCCTGGCCGCGGAGGAGATCGCGCTGGCCAGGCGCAGCGGGGCCGCCGATCCCGGCGTCCTCCCGGGGCTGGGGGCGGACCACCTGGACACCGCCTCGTACATGCACACCTCCGGGACCACGGGCCTGCCCAAGTTCTGCGCGCAGTCCCACGAGTACTTCCGCCGGCTCGGCGCGGCGATGGGCGGCGCACTCGGGCTGGCGCCGGACGACCGCGTCCTGGCGCCGCTCCCGCTCTTCCACATCAACCCCATGGGCTACGGCGTCGTCACGGGGCTTCTCGCCGGCGCCGACGTCCTGGCGGTCGGCAGGTTCTCCGCGAGCGGCTTCTGGCCGACGGTCGTGGAGGAGGGCGTCACCGTCCTGGTCCTCCACGCGCCACCGGTCGAGATCCTCAAGCGCGCGACCGGCCCGACCGATGCCGCCGGCCATGCGGTGCGGACCATGTTCTACGCCGATGCCACGTTCCTGCGGACCTTCGGCATCCCCCGCGCCGTCTCCGGCTACGGGTCGACCGAGGCGGGCGGGGTGAGCCATCTGCGCCGCTGGGCGGCGGACGGCGAGATCCCTCCCGATGCCGGTCGGCACGGTGGACCGGGGCGCGCCGACATCGCGTGGCGCCTCGACGGCGAGGGCGGGATCCACCTCCGTGAGCTGGAGCGCGGCGCGCTCTTCAGCGGGTACGTCACCCCCGACGGCCTCGACCCGGCGCGCGACGCGGACGGCTGGTTCGAGACCGGCGACCTCGGGCGCCCCGACGGCGACGGGGGCCTCGTCTTCCTGGAGCGGCGCGCCGAGTCGATCCGGGTGAAGGGCGAGTTCGTCCCGATCCCCTTCGTGGAGGGGCGCCTGGAGGCCCTGCCGGGAGTGACCGATCACGCGATCTGGAAGCGCCCCGGGAAGCTCGCCGACGACGAGGTCGTCCTCTACGCGGTGACCGATGCCGTTCCCCTCGACGAGCTCCGGGCGCGCCTCGCGGAGCTGCCGGCGTTCATGCGTCCGGTCGCCGTGGCGCGGGTGGAAGCCCTGCCCCGCGATGCGGCCGCGGGCAAGGTCCAGCGACGCCTCCTTGCCGCGGACCGCGTCCTCGAATGGATCGAGCTGTGACCGCGCCCGGCTCGCCCGGAGTGGGCCGACGGGATGACGGACCTGCACGTGCACGCCGCGCCGAGCCTGCGGCCGAGGCACGGGACCGACGGCGAGATGGTGGCCGCGCAGCGGGCCGTGGGCGTGGAGACGGTGGTCCTCAAGGCGCACGAGGGGAGCACGGTGGAGCGAGCCGCCCTCGCCGGCGCCGGCGTCTACGGAGGCGTGGTGCTGAACTCGGCGGTCGGCGGCGCCAATCCCGAGGCGGTCGAGGTCGCGGCGCGGCTCGGGGGCCGGGTCGTGTGGATGCCCACCGTCTCGGCGCGAACGCACAAGGCGGGGAGCGCCTCACCCGAGCTCGCCGTCCATCGGGGATTCGAGCTCGCCGCGGTCGACCTGCTCGATGACGCCGGGCGGCTGCTTCCCGCCTGGCTCGACGTGCTGGACGCGGTCGCCCGCCACGATCTCGTCCTGGCCAGCGGCCACCTCTCGGCGGACGAGACGGTCGTGCTCTTCACGGAGGCCCGGCGACGCGGGGTGAGGCGCCTGCTGGTGAACCACCCGCTGATGGCGTTCCTGGGCTGGAACGCGGAGGCGGCCCGCTCCCTCGAGCGGCTCGGCGCCCACCTCGAGCTCGGGATCCTCCCGGACCTGCTCGGGGATGCGGCGCATGGCAGCCTGCAGCTGGTGGACGACTACCCGCGCGAGCTCCTCGTCTACGGCAGCGACCTCGGCCATGCGGACTACCCCGGGCCGCAGCAGGCGGTTGGCCCCTGGCTCGCCGAGCTCGAGCGACGGGTGGGCTCCGGCGTCGCCCGCGCCATCGTGACCACCCAGTCCCGGACGCTCCTTCTGTGACGACCGTCGCGCTCCTGCCCGGCGATGGCATCGGCTCCGAGATCCTCGAGGGGCCGCTCACCTGGCTGTCCACCCTGGAGCGGAGCGGCGTTCCGGTCCACGTCACCGGACCGTGGCCCTACGGGAGCACGGGGTGGCGGGAGACCGGGTCCACCCTCCCGGAAGAGACGGTGAACGCCTGCCGCGCGGCGGACGTCGTCCTCTCGGGTGCGGTGGGCGCGCATCCGGGCATCAGCCCGGCGGACTGTCCGACCCCGGAGGCGGCGCTCATCCGGCTGCGCCACCTCTTCGACCTGCGGGTGAGCGTGCGCACGGTCCTCGTCCCCGGCGGGGAGGACGTCATCATCGTCCGCAACATCACCGGCGGCGCCTACGCAGGCCCGGACGAGCGAGTCGAGAGCGACGGGGTGCGGGCGGCAGTGGACAGGGTCGTCCTCGAGCCGGAACGCGTCCGGGAGGTCTTCCGGATCGCCACCGAGCATGCCCGGGCGCACCCCGGACGCCGAGCGATCAGCGTCGACAAGGCCAGCGTCTTCGCCACCTCTCGCCTCTGGCGACGCATCGCGGCGGAGGCGTCGGCCTCGTCGGGCGTCACGTTCGCCAACGTGAACGTCGACCGTGCGGCATACGAGCTGGCGCGCGGGGACGAGCTCCCCGCGGTGATCGTCACCGAGGGCATCTTCGGCGACATCCTGTCGGACATCGTCAGCGCGCGGGCAGGCTCGCCGGCGCTCTGCGGCTCGGCGACCATCAACCCCGACCACCCCGTCGGCCGGGGCGTGAGCGCGCTCTTCGAGCCGGCTCACGGCACCTCGCCGCACCGCACCGGCTCGCGCCGGTCCGACCCGGTGGGCGCCTGGCTGGCACTGGCCGACCTCGTGGCATGGTGCCCGGACCTCGCCGGCCTGGGCCTCGCGAGGCGCGTTCGCGCCGCGGTCGACGCGGCGCTGGCCATGGATCCGCCAACCTATGACCTCGCCGCCCCCGGCGCCCCCTCCGTCGGGATGGACGAGTTCAACGAGCGAGTGCTTGCTGCGCTCTCGCAGGAGGAGTCGGAATGAACGGTCCCTTCAGGACGCTGCACCACATCTGCATCGTGGTCCACGACATCGAGCGGTCCGTGGCCTGGTACGAATCCGCCGGCATCGGGCCGTGGGAGCAGTACCCGCCGCTCACGGAGTACACGACCCTGGAGGTCCCCAACGCGGAGGCGTTTCGCGCCATGCGGTACCGCTACGTCAACCTGGACAACGTCCAGCTCCAGCTCTGCGAACCGCCGGAGCTCGACTGCCCCCAGCGACGGTTCCTCGACGAGCACGGGGAGGGCGTCTTCCACATCGGTTTCGAGCACCAGTGGGAGACGGCCGCGGCGGCCGGTGCCGGCGTCGGCCTCGAGGTCCTCATGCGCGGTCGCCGCGCAAACGGGACCGGCTTCGTCTACTTCGACACCCTGGAGCAGGCCGGGGTGGTGCTGATGACCCGGCAGACCGCGCCGACCGGGGAACCGGCCGGCTGAGGCCGGCCGCCCGCGGGACACAGAAACGTCCCGAAGGAACCGCCTCCGGCCCGTTGATGTGATCTCCGGTGCCGTTGGCCGCCCCTTCGGGACGCCGACAGACTAGGCCCCGCAGCGGACCGGCCGCAAGGCCACTTATCCCCCACTTTCCGGGGCGGGGGCCGAGTTATCCACACTCCGTCCCCCGGTGGGGGCCCGTCTGGCGCCCAACGCCATCGGTCAGGCGACCCGGGCCGCCTCGCCGGGGAGCTCGAAGCAGGCGACCGAGTGCCCCGGCTCCGCCTCGACCAGGCCGGCGTCGCCGGCCTGCTCGCCGCCAGACGCGCGAAGCTCGTGGTAGAGGCAGCGCTCCGTCGCGCCGCCCGGCTGCCGGGCGGGATCGCCCGGGACATCGCCCCACTTGCGGTGCAGCTGCGGCACCGACGCGATGAGCATCCGGGTGTACGGGTGCAGCGGGTTGCCGAAGACGCGCTGCGTCTCGCCCATCTCCACGACCCGGCCCCGGCGCAGGATCACGGTCCGCTCGCTGATGTAGTTGCCGAGCGAGAGGTCGTGGGTGATGAAGAGGATCCCCAGCCCGCGGGCCTTCAGCTCCGCGAGCAGGTTGAGCACGTCGATGCGTGTCGAGGCGTCGAGCATGCTGATGATCTCGTCCGCGACGAGGTAGCGGATGTCGAGCAGGAGCGCCCGGGCGATGAGGAGGCGCTGGAGCTGGCCGCCGCTCAGCTGGTGCGGGTACTTGTTGAGGCACTGGCCCGGGTTGAGGTTGACCGCCTCCATCGCGGCGGCGACCTTCGCCTCCCATTCCTCACCGTGCTGCTCCGGGAAGTAGGCGCGGCGGATCAAGCCGAAGACGCGGTCCGCCTTGAAGATGGGGTTGTAGCTGCTGAACGGGTCCTGGAAGACCCCCTGGACGCTGCAGTAGTAGTCCTTCAAGGCTGCGCCCGCGAGCCCGGCGACATCGGTCCCGTCGTAGCTGATGCGGCCACCGGTGACCGATGCCAGCCGCAGGATCATCCGCCCGATGGTCGATTTGCCGCTGCCGCTCTCGCCGATGAGCGAGACGACCTCGCCGGGGGCCACGGAGAACGAGACATCGCTCACCGCCTGCAGCCGGCCGCCGCCGAAGGCGCCGACGCGGTAGACCTTGGAGACGTGGTCGAGGGTCAGCATCGGCTCAGCCCACCTTCCAGCACGCGACCCAGTGGCCGGGCTCCACCTGGAGGTACGGCGGAGCCTCACCGCACCTGTCCTCCGCGAGCGGGCAGCGCGCACGGAAGCGGCAGCCCTCGGGCGGATCCAGGAGGGCGGGCGGGTTGCCCGGGATGCCGGCCAGGCGCCGCTCCGCGTAGCGCACCCCGACCTCAGGCAGGGACGCGATCAGCATGCGGGTGTACGGGTGGAGCGGGCGCTCCATGATGGTCTCGGTGGGCGCCTTCTCCGCCAGTCGGCCCGCGTACATGACGGTGATCGTGTCGGCGACCTGGTAGAGGATCGAGACGTCGTGCGTGATCACGATCATGCTCTTGACGAACTTGTGGTCGCGGAAGCTGACGAGCATCTCCGCCACGGCGCGCTGCGTCGACACGTCGAGCGCCGAGGTGATCTCGTCCGCGATGAGCAGCGACGGGTTGAGGAGGCTCGAGAGGACCATCACCATCCGCTGCTTCATGCCGCCGGACAGCTCGATCGGGTAGCGGTCGAGGACGTCGCGCTGGAGGCCCACCAGGTCGAGCCGGTGCTCGAGCTCCTCGCGGAAGTCGGCGAGGTAGACGCCGCGCGCCTGGAGCAGCTCCTCGATCATCTTCCCAATGCGCCGCGTGGGGTTCATGGCGCTCATCGCGTACTGGGGGATGAGCGAGACCTCCTTGAAGCGAAACTCCTTCATCGCTTCGGAGTCCCAGACGGGAAGCGTCCGGCCGTCGAGCACCACCTGCCCGCCGACGTAGCGCATCCGGCCGTCCATGAGGACGAGGCTGTTGCCGAAGGTCGACTTGCCGCAGCCGGACTCGCCGGCCAGGCCCATGATCTCGCCATCGGCCACGTCGACGGTCACGCCGTCCAGGGCGCGGACGTCGCCGGCGAGGCTGCGGTAGTAGACCTTGAGGTCCTCGACGTGCAGGCTCATGGGCTCACAGCTCCCGCAGCCTGGGATTGAAGATCTCGTCGAGCCCCACGTTCGTCACGTAGAGCGCGCCGACGATGACGGTGATCGCCAGCCCGGGCGGGATGAACCACCACCACATCCCGAGCTGCAGGGCGCCCCAGCCGACGGCGTTGTACATCATGAGCCCGAGGGAGTGGCCCGAGGTCGGGCCCAGCCCGATGAAGTCCAGGCTCGCGGCGATGAGGATGGCGCCGCCGAACAGCAGGATGAAGGTGAGCAGCAGGTACGAGGCCATGTTCGGGGCGATCTCGGTGAAGATGATCCGCAGGCTGCCGGTGCCCGACAGCCGCGCGAGGTCCACGAAGTCGCGGTTGCGCAGCGAGAAGGTCTGGGCACGGATCGCGCGAGCAGCCCACGGCCAGGAGGTCAGGCCGATGAAGACCGCCTCGCTCACGATGCCGCGCGCCTGGAGATACGCGGTCAGCACCAGCAGCAGCGCGAGCGTGGGGATCACGAGGACGACGTTCGTCACCAGGTTCAGCAGCTCGTCCACGATTCCGCCGCGGTAACCCGCCACGAATCCCACGGTCATCCCGATGAGCGCGGCGATTCCGCCACCCAGCAGGCCCACGAGCAGGGTCGGCCCCACGCTGTTGACGAACTGGCTGAAGACGTCCTGTCCGAAGATGGTGGTTCCGAACCAGAACTCGCCCGTCGGCGGCCCGCCGAGCGGACCGACGAAGGCGTCCGCATCGCCGGAACGCAGCACCGGCCCCAGGACGCCGATGAGCACGAAAACGAGCAGGATCGCCATCCCGATCAGCACCTTCGCGTCACGAAGGGCGAAGTACCAGATCTCGCTGCGATGGCCGGCCGGGGCTGCCTTCGCCGGCGGCCCGGGGAGCGGTGCGACGCCGGGGGCGACGGAGGACGAGACGCCTCCGGCGTCGGCCGCTCTCCCCCTCAGAGGGGCGCTCATGCCTGGGCTCCGCTCATGCCCAGGCGGGTGCGTGGATCGACCAGCACATAGGCGATGTCAACGAGGAAGTTGGCCACCAGCACCCCGCCGATGACGAACAGGAAGATGCCCTGGAGGAGGAAGTAGTCCTCGTTCTGGATCGATGCCAGGAGCAGCTTGCCCACCCCGGGGTACGAGAAGACGATCTCCGTGACGAGGGCGCCCGCGACGAGGACGCCCAGCTGGAGCGCCAGGCCGGTGATCTGCGGGAGGAGGGCGTTGCGGAAGGCGTACTTGCGGATCAGCCGCGCCGGTGCGCCCATGGCGGCCAGGTAGCGGGAGTAATCCGCCTCCAGCTCGTAGATGACCATGTTCCGCATCCCGATCGCCCAGCCGCCGAACGCGACCAGGAAGAGGGAGAGGAACGGCAGGACCCAGTGCATGAAGAGGCTGTTGACGAAGGTCCAGGTCCATGCCGGCTCGAGGTTGAAGCCGTAGCCGCCCGAGATCGGGAAGATGCGGAGGACGAAGGCGAGCACCCAGGCAAGGAGGATGGCGAGCCACATGTAGGGAGTCGCGGTCAGGACGTAGGCCACCGGGAGGACCGAGTTGTCGAGCCACTTGCGGCGCGCCGCCAGGGCTCCGAAGCTGTTGCCCGCCCACCAGCTGAGCAGGATGGCCGGGATGAGGAGCGCCAGCGTGTAGGGCACCGCGCTCATGATCACGTCGGTCACCGGTCGGCCGGTCAGGTAGACGCTCCGCCCCAGGTCGCCGTGGAGGAGCGAGCCCCAGAAGTTGAGGTACTGCTCCCAGATCGGCTTGTCGAGGCCGAAGAGGCTGTTGTAGTAGTTGGTGAGGGCGGTCGCGGCCTCCTGGTCGCCCGAGCGCAGCGTCCGGGAGAGGAGGCTCTGGACCGGGTCGCCCGGCATGAGGCGCGGGATGAGCCAGTCGATGGTCGCCGCGATGAAGAAGGTGATCCCGTAGATCGCCAGCTTGCGTCCGAAGTAGCGCCGCACTGGAGTCCTCTGCCGCTTTGCCGATGGTGATGATCTTGTCGTCTCCCCCTGCCCGGAGGCAGGGGGAGACGCAGCGTCAAGGGTGGGTTACTGCGCGGGAACCGGCTCGATCTTGGTAAGCATCAGGACCGAACCCATGTTCCAGTAGCCGTTCCAGGTGGACGGCAGGACGTGGTACGTCGAGTCGGACGGCCAGTTGGTCCAGACGGTGTTGTTCACCTGGGACCACATGCCGTTGTACCACATGGGAATGACCGGCAGGTCGTCGAGGAAGATGCCCTGGAGCTGCGAGGTGATCTGCTTGATGGCCGCGGTGTCGTCCACCGGGGTCGCATCGAGCTTCTGGACCAGGGCCCAGGCATCGGGGTTCTCGTACCCGCCGAAGTTCCGGTTCTTGCCGGCGCCGGTCATCAGCGGGTAGTGGAAGATGTAGTCGTAGTAGGTCCACGGCGTGTTCGACACCTGGACCTCGTTGTTGACCACGAGATCGAAGTCGCCGTTGTTGCGTGCGTCAACCAGCCCGTTGTAGTCGACGATCCGGGCTTCGGTGTTGATGCCGGCCGCCTTCAGGCTGCTGATGATGACGTCGCGCGCGGCCTCCCAGTCCGACCAGCCGGTCGGGACCATGATGGTCAGCTTGAGCGCCGAGCCGTCCTTGTTGGTGACGAACCCGTCGCTGCCCTTCTTGTAGCCGGCCGCCGCCAGGATCGACTTTGCCGTGGCGGGGTTGTACGTGAAGCCCTTCTGGGCCACCAGGGAGGAGTCGATGTACTTGTCCCACGTCGGCAGCAGGCCGGTCGGATTGGCCTTGGCCACGATGTTGCCGTAGACGTTGTTCACGATCTGGTCGACGTTGATGGCCGCCGCGATTGCCTTGCGGAACTGCGGATCCGCCGTCGGGCCCTTCTGGTCGTTGGTCACGAGCCAGGCGGTGTTCGCCGAGAGCATGTACGGCGGCTTGTCGTAGTAGGTGGTGATCCCGTACCCGCCCTTGACCAGGGTTGCGATCCCGGGCAGGAAGTTGTTGGACAGGTCGATCGAGCCCTGCAGCACCTGGCCGAGCGCGACGCTGTTGGCACCGTTCACGATGTCCACGACGTACTTGGGCTTGGCCGTCATGTTGAGAGCAGTGATCGCCCACCAGTTGTCGTTGCGCACCCAGACCATGCGGTCATCGGCGTGCGTCTTGTACATGTAGGGGCCGGTCCCGACGCCGTTCTCGTTGGTGTCGGTGAGGATGTCCTCGTTGGCCTTGGACTCCCACACGTGCTTGGGCAGGATCGGCTTGTTGTAGGTCCAGGTCGCCCACTCCGCGTAATTGGGCTTGGAGAAGGTCACGACCACGGTCGAGGCGTCGGTGGCCTTGGCATCCGAGACGAAGTCCCAGGTGTTCTGGCCGAGCGCCTTGATCTTGTCGAGACCGATGGTGAAGGCGACGTCGTCGGCGGTGAGGGCCTGGCCGTCGCTCCACTTCACGCCCGAGCGCACCTTGATGGTGTACTCGGTGCTGCTGGTCCACGTGCCGCTCTCAGCGAGCCAGGGCGTGAACGTGTCCGTCAGCGGGTCGTAGAGGAAGAGGCTCTCGTACTGGAGCCCGAAGGTGCCCGTCGCGTAGTTGGGATCCAGCGGATTCCACGTCGACGGGGCGCCGTACTGCTTGCCGGTGGTGTAGAGCGTCTCCGCGCGGGGGTAGCTCTCCTGCGGAGCACTGCTTGCCGGTGTGCTTGCGGATCCGGATGGCTGGGCGCTTCCGCTCTGGCTCGAACCCGACTGTCCGCAGGCAGCCACCACCAGGGTCAAGACGGCCAGCATGGTCGCCACGCGATGCCTGGTGCGCATTCCCTAACTCCTCCTAGTTGCTTGCGTTCGGCCGGCACTGCGGCCCTACCGGAGATCTATCCGCGCTCCACACCTCCCACTGTCGACTGCCGAATCACCAGCTCCGTGGGGAGGATCACGCGCCGGGGTCCCCCGGCCGGGTCCGCGAGGAGCTGGAAGAGCGTGTTGACCGCCTCGCGGCCCTGCGCCCGCACCCCCTGCCGCACCGTGGTGAGCGGAGGGTCGAGGTGGGCGACGAACTCGAGGTCGTCGAAGCCGGCGAGCGCCACGTCCTCGGGGACGCGGCGGCCATGTTGTCGGAGCGCCTCGAGGGCGCCATCGGCCATGGCATCGTTGGCGCAGAAGATGGCGTCGACATCGTGGTCGAGCAGGGCAAGAACGCCCTGCACGCCGGCCGGACGATTGTAGTCACCGTCGACGATGAGGCCGTCGCTGGGAAGCCGAGCCCTGTCCATCGCCCGCCGGTACCCGGCGAGGCGATCCTCCGCGGCGACGGTTCCGCGGCGACCGGTGATGTGGCCGATCCGGCGCCTCCCGAGGCGGATCAGGTGCGACGTGACCGAGTCGGCAGCGTGGACGTGATCGATGTCGACGTAGCTCGCGCTGCGGTCGGCACGGCGGTGTCCGATGAGGACGGTGGGGATCTGCGACGCCAGGAGCCCGTCGATGAGCGGATCCTCGACGTTGTAGGCCGTCGCGACGACGCCGTCGAGCATCCCCATGGAGAGGATCCTTTCAAGCAGCTCCTCCTTGGAGGTCGTGGCGAGCCAGAGCATCATCCCGGCGCCCTGCTCAGCGAGCACGTCGCTCATGCCCTGCAACACCTGCGAGAAGTACGGGTCCTGGAAGAGGAGGTGCGGATCGATGTGCATGACCACGCCGATGACCCCGGACCGCCCGCTTGCCAGCGTGCGGGCCGCCGCGTTGGGCCGGTAACTGACCTTGTCCAGCACGGCCATGACCCGTGTCCGCGTGGCTTCGGCCACCGGGCCGCCATTGAGCACCCGCGAGACCGTCGCCCGCGACACCCCGCAGAGCGCCGCGACATCGTCGATGGTGTGCGCCATGTGCCCCTCTTCGTCCCCGCTCCCGCGACATGCCAATGAAAGCGCTTCCAATCCTACGGGCGGCGTCAAGGGCCGGTCAAAGGCCCTTTGTCCTGCCGGATTGGTGCTTACGGACCGTTCTTCGCGCCGGTCCGACGCAGGGTAGAATGGTTCAGGTGTGAAAGCGCTCCCAGTACATGGAGGCTTCGTGAGCAGCCAGGACTTCCCTCCCGACTTCACGTGGGGAGCAGCTACATCGGCCTACCAGGTCGAGGGTGCCGTTCGCGAGGACGGGCGCGGCGAGAGCATCTGGGATCGCTTCACCCACACTCCGGGACGGATCGCCGACGGGAGCACCGGCGACGTGGCCGCCGACCACTACCACCGCTACCGCGAGGACGTGGCACTGGTGGCGGACCTCGGCCTCAATGCCTACCGATTCTCGATCGCGTGGCCGCGGATCCTGCCGGACGGAGGCGGCCACCCGAACCCCGCAGGGCTCGACTTCTACGACCGGCTCGTCGACGAGCTCCTCGCGCGCGGGATCGCGCCGCACGCCACGCTCTACCACTGGGACCTGCCCCAGGCCCTCGAGGACGCCGGCGGGTGGCCGGTCCGGGCCACCGCCGAGGCGTTCGCCGCCTACGCGGAGATCGTCGCGCGACGGCTCGGCGACCGGCTGGCGACGATTGCGACCCACAACGAGCCGTTCATCACCGCCGATCACGGCTATCGCCACGGAAACCACGCCCCGGGACGACGCGAGCCGCAGGCCGCGCTGGCGGCCTCCCATCACCTCCTGGTCAGCCACGGGCTCGCGGTCCAGGCCATCCGCGCCGCCGTTCCGCAGGCGCGGGTGGGGATCGTCCTCAACCTGGAGCCGACCCCGCCGGCGACCGGCCATCCCCTTGACGTGGAGGCGGCGAACCTCGCGCACCAGCGCGTGAACCGCTGGTTCCTCGATCCGCTGACCGGCCGGGGCTATCCGCCGGACATGGCGGCCGCATGGGAGTGGCGCGGCGAGGAGGCCCTGCCCGGCGACGCGCAGCTGATCGCGCAGCCGCTCGACTTCCTTGGCGTCAACTACTACGCGCGCAACGTCGTGCGCTCGCCGCTCCTTTCGCCCATCGCGGAGGATCCCGGCGCGGAGCGCACGGCCATGGGCTGGGGGGTCTACCCCGAAGGCCTGGGCCAGGTCCTCGACTTCGTCGTCTCGCGCACCGGCGACCTCCCCCTCTACGTGACGGAGAACGGCGCTGCCTACGAAGACGATCCCACGAACCCGACCAGGGACCCGCTCCGGGTCGCCTTTCTCCGCCGGCACCTGGCGGTGGCCGCGGAGGCGATCCGGCGCGGCGTCCCGCTGCGCGGCTACTTCGCCTGGTCGCTGCTCGACAACTTCGAGTGGGCCTACGGGTACGTCCCGCGCTTCGGGATCGTCCGTGTCGACTACGCCACGCAGGTGCGCCGGCCGCGCGACAGCGCGCGGTTTCTCTCGGAGGTGGCGCGCACCGGCCGCATCCCGCCTGCGGCTGCGGCCGAGGGTACCGGGGCATGACCCAGCGGGCGGACGCCTCGACCCCGATCCCCTGGGAGGAGCGACCGGCCGGCTCCACCGCGCTCCTGTGGCGCTCGGCGCGCAACCCGATCATCGGCCGGCACCACCTCCCCCGCTCGAACAGCATCTTCAACTCCGCGGTGGTCCCGTTCCGCGACGGCTTCGCCGGAGTCTTCCGCGTCGACGACACCGCGCGGGTGATGAACCTCCACGCCGGGCGGAGCCGTGACGGGGTCGCCTGGGAGATCGATCCGGAGCCGATCGCCTTCAGCCCGGCCGACGATCGGGTCGCGGAGATCCAGGAACACTTCGACCATGCCTACGACCCGCGGGTGACGTGGCTGCAGGACCGCTACCTGGTCACCTGGTGCAACGGCTACCACGGACCGACCATCGGCGTGGCGGAGACGACCGACTTCGTCACCTTCCGGCAGCTGGACAACGCCTTCCTGCCCTACAACCGCAACGGGGTCCTCTTCCCGCGCCGGATCGGCGGCGCCTACGCCATGCTCAGCCGCCCGTCCGACACCGGGCACACGCCGTTCGGCGACATCTTCTACTCGGAGAGCCCCGACCTCGTGCACTGGGGCCGCCATCGGCACGTCATGAGCCCCATCGGCTGGACCTGGCAGTCCACCAAGGTCGGCGCCGGCCCCACGCCCATCGAGACGCCGGAGGGCTGGCTCCTCGTCTACCACGGCGTCCTGACCAGCGCGAACGGCTTCGTCTACTCCATGGGCGCCGCGCTCCTCGACCTGGAGCGGCCCTGGCGGGTGCTCGTGCGGGGCCACGACTACCTCCTCGCCCCGCAGGTGCCCTACGAGCAGGTCGGCGACGTGCCGAACGTCGTCTTCCCCTGCGCGGCGCTCGTCGACCGCGCGGCCGACCGCCTCACCGTCTACTACGGCGCGGCCGACACCGTCGTGTGCATGGCGCACGGGCACCTGTCCGAGATCGTCCGCTGGCTGCTGGAGGCCTGACCGATGGCGCGCTACGGCCACTTCGACGATGCGCGGCGCGAGTACGTGGTCACCACGCCGGAGACACCGCTCCCCTGGATCAACTACCTCGGCAGCGAGGCGCTCTTCTCCATCGTCACCAACACCGCCGGCGGCTATGCCTTCCACCGGGACGCCCGCCTGCGGCGCCTGATCCGCTACCGGTACAACAACGCCCCGCTCGACCCGGGCGGCCGTTTCCTCTACCTCCGCGACGACGACACCGGTGCCGCATGGTGCCCCACCGGCGGACCGATGCGCGGCGGGCTGGAGGACTACGCGTGCCGGCACGGGCTCGGCTACTCGGTCATCGGCTCGGCCACCGCCGCCATACGCACCGAGGTGACGTACGTCGTTCCGCTGGGCGAGACGGTGGAAGCCTGGCGCGTCCGGATCACGAACGAGCGCCCGGCGCCCGCGCATGTCTCCCTGTTCGGCGCGGTCGAGTGGTGCCTGTGGGATGCGAACGACGACGCCACGAACTTCCAGCGCAACTACTCCATTGGCGAGGTGGCGGTGACCGATGGGGTCGTCTACCACGTCACGGAGTACCGCGAGCGCCGGAACCACTACGCGTACCTGGCCTGCTCCGAGCCGATCGCCGGTTTCGATACGGCCCGCGACGTCTTCCTGGGCCCGGGGCGGGGGTGGGAGCAGCCCCTGGCGGTCGCCGACGGCGCCTGCCGCGGCTCGATCGCTCACGGCTGGCAGCCGGTCGCCGCCGAGCAGGTCCGCCTGTCGCTCGCGCCGGGCGAGACGCGCGAGGTCGTGTTCCTGCTCGGCTACGCGGAGAACCCGCCCGACGCGAAGTTCGACCCGCCCGGATCGGGGATGGTCGACACCCGCGCCGCCCGTGCGACGATCGCGCGGCTCACCGCGCCGGGCGCCGTCGACGCCGCCCTCGCGCGCCTCGCGGCGCACTGGGAGGAGCTCCTCGGCACCCTCCGCGTCGACGCCCCCGACGAGCACCTGGTCCGCATGGTCAACACCTGGAACGCCTACCAGTGCATGGCGACCTTCAACCTGTCGCGCTCCGCCTCGCTCTTCGAGTCGGGGATCGGCCGCGGGATGGGGTTCCGCGACTCGAACCAGGATCTCCTGGGCTTCGTCCACATGGTCCCCGGGCGCGCCCGGGAGCGGCTGTGCGACCTCGCCGCGACCCAGCTCCCCGATGGGGGCGCCTGGCACCAGTACCAGCCGCTCACCAGGCGCGGCAACGACGCGGTCGGCTCCGGCTTCAGCGACGATCCGGCCTGGCTGGTGCTCGGCGCGGCCGCCTACCTCAAGGAGACCGGCGACCTCTCGCTCCTCGACGAGCCGGTCCCGTTCGACAACGCGCCGGGCAGCGAGGCGCCGTTCCTCGAGCACCTGCGCCGCGCCATCGGCTACACGCTCGACCGGCTCGGACCGCACGACCTCCCGCTCATCGGGCGCGCGGACTGGAACGACTGCCTCAACCTCAACTGCTTCTCGACCGAGCCGGGGGAGTCCTTCCAGACCGCCGAGAACCGCTCCGGCGGGGTGGCCGAATCGGTCTTCACCGCCGGGCTCTTCGTGCTGGCCGCCCGCGAGATGGCGGCCATCGCCGACCTGCGCGGCGACGGGCCGGAGGCGGAGCGCTGCGCGGCGGCAGCGGATGCGATGGCCGGTGCCGTGGCGGCACATGGCTGGGACGGCGCCTGGTTCCTCCGCGCCTACGACTTCGACGGCGCCGCCATCGGCTCCGAGGCCAACGAGGAGGGCCGCATCTTCGCCGAGCCGCAGGGGATCTGCCCCATGGCCGGCATCGGCCTCGACGATGGCCGGGCGCGCCGCGCGCTGGCATCCGTCCGCGAGCGGCTCGCGAGCCCGCACGGGATCGCGCTGCTGGCCCCGGCCTTCACGCGCTACCACCCGGAGCTCGGGGAGATCAGCTCCTACCCGCCCGGCTACAAGGAGAACGGCGGCGTCTTCTGCCACGTGAACCCCTGGCTGGTGATCGCCGAGGCGGTGACCGGCAACGCCGAGGGTGCCCTCGACTACTACCTTCGCACCAATCCCTCGGCGCGCGAGCCGATCTCCGAGCTGCACCGCTGCGAGCCCTACGTGTACGCGCAGATGATCGCCGGCCCGGAGGCGCCGACCCACGGCGAGGCGAAGAACTCGTGGCTGACCGGCACCGCGGCCTGGAGCTACGTGGCGGCCACGCAGTGGATCCTCGGCATCCGGCCGGAGCACGACGGACTGCGGGTCGATCCCCGCGTTCCCGCCGGCTGGCCCGGCTTCTCCGTGACCCGCCGCTTCCGCGGGGCCACCTACCGGATCCGGGTCGAGAACCCCGACGGGGTGGCCGGGCGCGTCCGCCGGCTGGTGGTGAACGGCGTGCCGGTGACGGGGTCCCTCGCGCCGCTCCCCGGCAGCGCCGGCGAGACGATCACGGTGGAGGCGAGGATCGAGCCCGCGGAGGCAACGCTCGGCGCCGTGTCGCGGGCGAGGACGACCGGTCCCGTCTGAGCCGCCCCGGGCAGCTGCCGCAGCCACCATCCACGGCGCGCCACGGGTTCACCGGCTAGGCTTGCCGCATGCCGAAACGCGTCCTTTTCATCTGCACCCACAACAGCGCTCGCTCGCAGATGGCGGAGGGGATGCTCCGCGCCTGGGGCGGCTCCGAGTGGGAGGCGTACTCCGCGGGGGTGGAGCGCACGTTCGTCCGCCTCGAGGCGATCGAGGCGATGGAGGAGATCGGGATCGACATCAACAGCCACCAGAGCAAGACGTTGCAGGAGTTCATCGGTCAGCCCTGGGACCTGGTGGTCCCCGTCTGCGAGGAGGGCGCGGAGGCGTGCCCCATGATCCCCGGGAACCATGTCGTGGAGAAGTGGTCGTTCGACGACCCCTCGGCCGCCACCGGCGATGACGAGGAGCGGATGGCCGTCTTCCGGCGGGTGCGCGACGAGATCGCCGTCAAGGTCCGCGAGCTGATCGCCCGCGGAGCCTGAGCATGGCGACTCCGGTCCCGGTCTGTCCTCACTGCGCCGTCCCCTCCGAGCGCCCGCTGGTCTGCGACCGCTGCGGCTGGACGTGGCACGCCAACCCCTATCCGGCTGCCGGTGTGCTCATCGAGCGACCGGGAGCCGATGGCGAGGCCGAGGTGCTCCTGCTCCGCCGCAACGTCGATCCGGGACGGGACGCCTGGGATCTGCCCGCAGGCTTTCTCGACCCGCACGAGTCGTTCGAGGAGGGCGCGCTCCGCGAGGGTCACGAGGAGTCCGGCCTGGAGATCGAGCTGACCGAGCTCGCCGGCGTCTACTCCAGCCCCGCCGGCAACGCGGTGGCGGTCGTGTACCGGGCACGCCCTCGGGATCCTGCCGGCGAGGTAATCCCTGACCACGAGTCGACCGAGCACGCCTGGGTGGCACGCTCTTCGGTGCCGGCGTGGCTGCCGCGCATGGCGTTTCGCTCCATGGCCACCGCCCTCGACGACTGGGCGCAGCAGCGAATCGGTCCACCGCGCCCTCCGCGGTCGGCGACCGTCGAGCGTGAAGCGGGCTCGTCGCCCGCATAGCGGCGGGTGGCGGCGCGAAGGATGCCGGGGGCGACCGCGAGGTCGACGGCGCCCTCCCGGGAACCTTCGCCACCTTCGGCACGTGTCGAGGTGACCATCGGCTCAGCGTGCACGTGTGCGCATGCGGGCAAGATCGATGGTGGGGCAACCGTCGCCATGGGCGCCATCGGTCAGGCGAACGAGGCTGCAGTACACTCGACAACAGTCACCGAGACAGGAGAACCATGACGGACGCGCATGTCAGGGTCGCCGTCACCGGCGCCGCGGGCCAGATCGGGTACGCCCTTCTCTTCCGGATCGCGTCGGGGCAGATGTTCGGCCCCAACACCACGGTCGACCTCCAGCTGCTGGAGCTGGAGGCGGCGCTCCCCGCCCTCGACGGCGTCGCGATGGAGCTCGAGGACTGCGCCTTCCCGCTCCTGCGCCGGGTGGTGAAGACCGCCTCGGTCGACGAGGCCTTCAGCGGCGCGGACTGGGTGCTCCTGGTGGGTGCCGTCCCGCGCAAGGCGGGGATGGAGCGCAAGGACCTGCTGACGATCAACGGCGGCATCTTCACCGCCCAGGGCAGGGCCATCGCAGCGAACGCCGCGGACGGCGTCCAGGTTCTCGTGGTCGGCAACCCGTGCAACACGAACTGCCTGATCGCGAAGGCGAACGCGCCCGAGGTGCCCGCGGACCGCTGGTTCGCCATGACCATGCTCGACCAGAACCGCGGCCGCTCCCAGCTGGCGCAGAAGGCAGGCGTCGGCGTGGAGGAGGTCCGGGACCTGGCCATCTGGGGCAACCATTCCAGCACCCAGTTCCCGGACGTCTACCACGCGACCATCTCCGGACGGCCCGCCGCCGAGGTCATCGGCAACGAGGGCTGGCTGCAGGGCGAGTTCATCAGCATCGTCCAGCAGCGCGGCGCGGCGATCATCAAGGCGCGTGGTGCCTCGTCGGCGGCGAGCGCCGCCAACGCCATCGTCGACACCGTCCGCAACATCACCCAGCCCACCGGCGAGATCTTCTCCGTCGCGATCCCGGCCCCAGCAACGGGCGGCTACGACATCCCCACGGGCCTGGTCTTCGGCTACCCGGTCCGGGCCACAGCACCCGGCCAGGTCGAGATCGTCCACGGCATCGAGCACGGTGCCTGGGCGCAGTCGAAGATCGACGCCACGCGCAACGAGCTCCTCGAGGAACGAGAGGCAGTAAAGGACCTCATCTCATGACCGATCAGACCGCCGTCCGAACCGCCAGCAGCAACGGCCACGCGCCCGCCGGGGAGCAGACGGCCACCCTTACCCACGGCGATCGGACGATCGAGCTGCAGGTCATCACCGGGTCCGAGGGGGAGCAGGCGGTCGATATCGGCAAGCTCCGCGCCCAGACCGGCCTCATCACCATGGACCACGGCTACATGAACACCGGGTCCTGCACGAGCGCCATCACCTTCCTCGACGGCGAGCGCGGGATCCTGCGCTATCGCGGCTACCCCATCGAGCAGCTCGCGGAGCAGTCCAGCTTCCTGGAGGTGGCGTACCTGCTGATCTACGGCGAGCTGCCCTCGAAGGTGCAGCTCGACGCGTGGCTGGACGGCATCACGCATCACACCCTGATCCACGAGGAGATGCGCCGCTTCTTCGACAGCTTCCCGTACGACGCGCACCCGATGGCCGTACTGGCCTCCGCGGTGGTCGGCCTCTCGACCTTCTACCAGGACAGCCACGACCCGTTCGACCCGGCCGCGGTGGAGCTCACCATCCAGCGGCTCATCGCCAAGGTCCCGACCCTCGCCGCGTGGTCGTTCAAGAAGGCCATCGGCCAGCCCTACGTGTATCCCCGCAACGACCTCGACTACGCCTCGAACCTGCTGCACATGATGTTCGCGGTGCCGTCGGAGCCGTACGAGGTCCACCCCGACGTGGCCAAGGCGCTCGACCTGCTCCTCATCCTGCATGCCGACCACGAGCAGAACTGCTCGGCCTCGACCGTGCGCATGGTGGGATCCAGCCACGTCAACCTGTACGCGGCGATCTCCGCCGGCGTCTCCGCCCTGTGGGGCCCCCTCCACGGCGGCGCCAACGAGGCGGTGATCCGGACCCTGGAGCGGATCGTGGCGGACGGCGGGAACATCCAGAAGTACGTCGACAAGGCCAAGGACCCCGACCAGAGCTTCAAGCTCCCCGGCTTCGGTCACCGGGTCTACAAGAACTTCGATCCGCGTGCCCGGATCATCAAGGTCGCCGCGGAGCGCGTGCTCAAGGCGACCGGCGCGGACGACGCGCTCTTCGAGGTGGCGCTCAAGCTGGAGGAGATCGCCCTCCACGACGAGTACTTCGTCCAGCGCAAGCTCTACCCGAACGTCGACTTCTACTCCGGCCTGATCTACCGCGCCATCGGCTTCCCCAAGACGATGTTCACGAACTGCTTCGCCATCGGTCGGCTGCCGGGCTGGGTCGCGCAGTGGAAGGAGATGATCGAGTCGCCGGACACGAAGATCGGCCGTCCGCGGCAGATCTACACCGGGCCCGCTGAGCGCGACTACATCCCCGTCGGGCAGCGCTGAACGACCCGCCGGACCGATGGCGACCGACGCCCTCGGGGGCGAGCTGCGTTACGAGACCGGGGCCGCCCTGACCGTCGACGAGGTGAACGCCGCCTACGCGTGGGCGGAGTGGCCGCCACGGGAGGCCTGGCGCATCGAGGCCGCCTCCGCGCGTTCGACGTGGATCACCGCGCGGTCGGCTGACGGCCGGCTGGTCGGCGTCGTCCGGCTCCTCGACGACGGCGGCCTCTACGCCAGCATCTGGGACCTCCTCGTCCACCCTGCCTGGCGTCGGCGTGGCATCGGCCGCCACCTCATGGAGCTGTCCCTGGCGGCCACCGCCGATCGGCGCCTGGTCGCGCTGGTCTCCACGCCCATGGCCCGCTCCCTGTACGCGTCGCTGGGGTTCGTGGGCGAGTCGCACGGCCACGCCGGGATGTACCTGCGCCCCGCCCAGCCCGAGCGGCCGGCAGAGGGCTGAGAAGACGGTCAACGCGTCCCCCCGGACGCGTAGCCGATGCGCCCGTCGAGGTCAGTCGCGGATTTGACAAGCGCGACGGGCGCGAATCCGTCATCCTGCGCGAAACATGCGACTCACGATCCTGGGACGGAGCCCCGCCCGTCCCAATCCGGGCGAGGCCTGCGCGGGGTACCTGGTCGAAGGCGGCGGCTCCCGCGTGCTCATGGACGTCGGTCCGGGCATCGTGGCCCAGCTGCTGCGCCGCAATACCCCCGATGAGCTCGATGCCGTCCTCATCAGCCACATGCACACCGACCACTGCCTGGATCTCATCACCCTGCGCTACAGCTACCCGTGGATCGACGTGGCCAAGAACCGCTTGACGGTGATCGTTCCGCCGGGGGCCACGGCCCAGCTCGCGGACCTCGCGCTGGGCGCGGGCTACGCGAACTTCTTCGACAAGAGCTTCACCTTCGTGGAGCACGACGGCCGGACGCCCATCGAGGTCGGCGACCTGCGCTTCGTGCCGGACGAGACCCAGCACTACGTCCGAACCTGGGGCTTCCGGATCTCGGCCCGGGGCGAAGGGGAGGACTCGAACCAGGTGCTCGGCTACTCGGCCGATGCCGGCCCCTGCGACGCCCTCCCCCGGATCGCCGACGGCGCGGACCTCTTCCTGTGCGAGGCGGCGCTGCGCTCGCTCAAGGAGGACGATCCCACCCCCGAGGGACGCGGCCACCTCCTCCCGTCCGAGGCCGGCGCCGTGGCGCAGGCCTCCGGTGCGCGGCGCCTGATCCTGACCCACATCCCCCTGCCCGACGAGGGCCGCTGGGCGCTCGAGGAGGCGCGCGGCGCCTACGAGGGCGACGTGGGGATCGCGGAGATCCTGCGCACCTACGACGTCTGAGCGAAGGACGGCGTCCTCCGGCATCGGTCTTGCGGATCCTCCGTCACCGGGAGCAGCCCATCGGCTGCAGGAGGTGACACAGATGCCAGCACGCAAGGAGATGCCGGGCACCCTCGAGCGCTCACCCGAGAAGGCGCAGGAGACCTGGGCCGAGACGCACGACTCGGCGGTGGAGAGCTACGGTGAGGGAGAGCGGGCGCACCGGACCGCCTATGCCTCCCTGAAGCACTCCTACGAGAAGGTCGGCGACCACTGGGAGCCCAAGGAGCGGCGCGGCCCGTCGGACGAGCAGGCCGCCAGGAGCGGAGCCGCCGCGCGTCGGGGCGAGGAGAAGACCGCCGGCGGCGTCGACGTCCGGGGGAGCAGCAAGCGGGAGCTCTACGAGCGGGCGAGGAAGGCCGGCGTCAAGGGGCGCTCCACGATGACCAAGCAGGAGCTCGGCCGGGCGATCGCGTCCCGCCAGGGGTAGCCCACGCCGACCCGGACGACCAGCGGCGGCCAGACGCCGCCCGTCCTAGTGCTCGCCGACGATCCTGGCGCGGGCGATGTAGCGGTCTGCGGCCCAGACCGCAAGCGCCCAGATCAGGCTGGCGACCAGCGTGAAGCCCGCCGCGATCCCGATCCAGAGCGGAGCGCCGGAGCCGGGCAGGTAGCCGAAGAGCAGCATGGAGCTGAAGAAGAAGGCGACGACCAGGCCGATCATGACCAGCCCGATCTTCACGGAGGTCCAGGCGAACCACCCCAGCGTGTGGCCCTGGGCCCGCCCCGCCAGCCAGAGGACGCAGGGTCCGGCCGCCCCCGCCAGGGCGGTGTAGAGACCGGGCCCCCCGATCAGGGCGCCGAGGCCCAGCCTCGTCCCCAGGACGATGGCGCTGAAGAGCCAGACGCCGAGCAGCGCGCTCCCGGCGCCGATTCCGACGAGCCAGACGAGCAGCACGGTGGCCGTCCCGCCCGAGAGCCGCTCCACCAGATCGCCCTTCGCGTCCGGCACCAGCTCGGTTGGGCCGTCCTCCGGCAGCTGCGGGGGCGCGGGCGCGGTCTCGACGTGAAGTCCCGCTGGGTCCCGGCCCGGCTGGTCCGGCGGTGAGTCGGCGAGGCGGGTCACGCTGCCACCGCCGCCAGCGGCTCGGCGACCTCGCGGGCAATGCGCCGCATCTCGTCAGGCCCCTCTCCCGGCACCATGGCCACGATGATGTGCCGCGCCCCGGCCCCGATCATCTGACGCGCGGCGTTCAGGGCGGCACGACGGCTCTCCGCAGATGGCCTGCAGCTGACCTGCCCGGCCATGATGAAGCCCGACGGATCCCGGCCGGCGGCCTCCAGGGCGCGCAGCATCGCGTCGCGCTTCTCGATGAGGTAGTCGAGCTCACCGGCGCGGTTCCCGGGCATGAGCCACCCGCTTGCGGTTCGCGCAGCGATGGCCATCCCCCGCGGCTTCTGCCCGCCGAGCCAGAGGGGAGGCCCGCCGGGCCGGACGGGCGGTGGGTCGTTCACGGCACCCCGCAGCGGATAGTAGGGATCCGGACGCGTCACGCCGCCATCGGTCTGTGCCTCCGGGGAGAAGAGGGCACGGATGGTGTCCACCGCGGACTCCAGGCGGCTGATCCGTTCGCCGATGGGCGGCAGCGGGATCCCGAACGCGTCGTGCTCACCCTCGTGCCACCCGGCACCGAGGCCCAGGATGTAGCGGCCACCGCTGATCTGGTCCATGACGGTGGCTTGCTTGGCGACGACGGCGGGGTGCCGGAAGGTGTTCGCCAGCACGGCGTGGCCCAGCCACTTGCCCGGGACGTGGTGGGCAAGGGCAGCCATGAGCGTCACCGACTCCCAGGACTGGCCACCCCGCTCGAGGCGCGCGTTCGTGAGGTGGTCCGCCATCCACCCGGCGGTGAAGACGTCCAGCTCGCCGGCCGCATGCCAGACCTCGTCGAGGACGGGCCAGGTCACGTCGATCGGCGTCGTCTTGAAGCCAATGGTGAGGCGCCCGCTCAGCGGATCGGGTCGCGGTAGCTCGTCAGCCATGCACCGCCAAGGGTAGCGCTAGACCGATGCCGACGCCGCGAAGGCGGCGTCCAGGTCTGCCACGAGGTCCTCGACGCTCTCGATCCCGACGGAGAGCCGCACGAGCCCCGGCGGCACGGCGAGCGGCGAGTCCGCGACGCTGGCGTGGGTCATGGCCGCCGGCAGCTCGATGAGCGACTCGACGGCGCCGAGGGACTCGGCGAGGGTGAAGAGGCGGGTGGCGGCGACCAGGGCGCGGGCGCGCGGCTCGCCGCCGGCGGCATCGGCCAGCTCGAAGCTGACCATGGCCCCGGGAAGGCGCATCTGGCGCTCGACGAGGTCGCGCTGCGGGTGGTCCGGCAGGCCGGGGTAGTGGACGCGTGCGACCTCCGCACGGCGGGCGAGCCAGTCCGCCAGGAGCGCTGCATTGGCGCTCGCACGCTCCATGCGAATCGCCAGGGTGCGCAGGCCGCGGAGAACGAGCCAGCAGTCGAAGGGTGAGGGGACCGCGCCGGCCGCGTTCTGGTGGAAGGCGAGGCGCTCCGCGAGGTCGTCGCGGCGGGTCGCGACCAGGCCGCCCACCACGTCCGAATGGCCGCCCAGGTACTTCGTGGCGGAGTGAACCACGAGGTCCGCGCCGAGCTCCAGCGGGCGCTGGATGAACGGGGTGGCGAAGGTGTTGTCGACCACGGTCATGGCGCCGGCGGCCGCCGCCAGGCGGACGACGGCGCTGATGTCCACGATCTTGAGGAGCGGGTTCGTGGGCGTCTCGACCCACACCATCCGGATCGCGCCGTCGCGCGGCGCCGCCAGGGTCCCCGCCACCGCGTCGAGGTCGCGCAGGTCGACCGGCACCGGCACCACGCCGTAGCGGCGCCACACCCGGTCCGCCAGGCGCCACGTCCCGCCGTAGACGTCGTCGCTCAGCGCGATCCGGTCGCCGGGGTCCAGGAGGTAGAGCAGGTTCTGCGTCGCCGCCATCCCCGACGCGTACGCGAAGCCGTGCGTCCCGCCCTCGAGCTCGGCGATCACCGCCTCCAGCGTCGCGCGCGTCGGATTCCCGGTCCGCGCGTACTCGTACCCGCCGCGGGTTCCGCCCACGCCGTCCTGCTTGAACGTCGTGGCCAGCTGGATGGGCGGGACGACCGCCCCGCTGGCCGGGTCCGGCTCGGCGCCGGCATGGACGGTCCGCGTCTCGAAGCGATCGCTCACTCGCCGGCGAAGTCCGCCATCGGTCTGGGTCACGCGGGCCATTATGCCCGGACACCGCTGCCCGCCGGCCGGACGGTTTCGCTATCGGCAGTCGGCCGCGGCCGTCTTCCCCACGCCGGAGGCCCAGGCGGCGGGTCCGGCGAGGGGCGGGCGGTTCAGCGGGTGCGCGGGAAGCCGAGGTCCACGCTGCTGGTGGCGGGATCCGGCCAGCGCGAGGTCACGACCTTGCCGCGCGTGTAGAACTGCACGCCCTCCGGTCCGTACATGTGCAGGTCGCCGAAGAGGGAGGCCTTCCAGCCGCCGAAGCTGTAGTAGGCGACCGGCACCGGGATGGGGACGTTGATGCCCACCATCCCCACGTTGACGTCGAACCCGAACTGGCGCGCCGCCCCGCCGTCCCGGGTGAAGATCGCCACCCCGTTGCCGTACGGGTTGTCGTTGATGAGCTGCACCGCCTCGGCATAGGTGGGGACGCGGACGATCTCGAGCACCGGCCCGAAGATCTCGTTGCGGTAGCATTCCATCTCCGGCGTCACCCGGTCGAGGAGCGAAACGCCCAGGAAGAAGCCGCCATCGGTCTGGCTGTAGAGGACGTGCTGGCGCCCGTCCACGACCAGCTCTGCGCCCGCCTCGCGGCCGCTTTCGAGGTAGCTCGCCACCCTGTCGCGATGCTCCCGGGTGATGAGCGGCCCCATCTCCGAGGACGGGTCGCTCCCGGGGCCGACCCTGACCTTCGGGAGGCGGTCGCGGATGGCGGCGACCAGCGGATCCGCCGCGTCGCCCACGGCGACCACGACGCTGATCGCCATGCAGCGCTCGCCGGCGGAGCCATAGGCCGCAGAGACCGCGGCGTCGGCCGCCATGCCGATGTCCGCATCGGGCAGGACGAGCATGTGGTTCTTCGCCCCGCCCAGCGCCTGGCAGCGCTTCCCCGCCGCGGTGGCGTGCTCGTAGATGGAACGCGCCACCGGCGTGGAGCCCACGAAGCTGACCGCCGCCACGTCGGGGTCGGAGAGGATCGCGTCCACCGCGGACTTATCGCCGTGGATGACGTTGAAGACGCCATCGGGCAGGCCGGCTTCCTTCAGGAGCTCGCCGAGGTAGACCGATGCCGACGGGTCCTTTTCGCTCGGCTTGAGGACGAAGGTGTTCCCGCAGGCGATGGCGTTGGCGAACATCCACATCGGCACCATGGCCGGGAAGTTGAAGGGGGTGATGCCGGCCACCACGCCCAGGGGCTGGCGGATCTGGTAGACGTCGATGCCCGTCGAGACCTGCTCACTGAAGCCGCCCTTGAGCAGGTGCGGAATCCCCGTCGCGAACTCGATGTTCTCCAGCCCGCGGGCCACCTCGCCCTGGGCGTCGGACGGAACCTTGCCATGCTCCGCGGTGAGATGCGCGGCGATATCGTCGCGGTGCTCCTCCACGATGTTGCGGATCCGGAACAGGATCTCGGTCCGCTTGCTGATGGAGGTCGCGCGCCAGGCCGGGAAGACGGCCGCGGCGGCCCGCACCGCCGTCCGCACCTCCTCCGGGGAGGCGAAGTCCACCTCGCGCGCGAGCTCCCCGGTGGCCGGGTTGTAGACGGGGCCCGTCCGGCCGGAGGTGCCCGGCACGCGGCGACCGTTGATCCAGTGGTGGACCCGCCCGGTCGTCCGCGGGGACGCGGCGGTGGGCTCGGCGACCTGCGTCATCGTGTCCTTCCTCGTCGGGGTGACCATGCAGTCTTCAAGTCTTCAGAAGACTTGCCGACCACCTTACCGCGGTGAGCAGCCTTTGTCAGGCGCGACAACGGTTAACGGAGGGCCAGGCCACCGCCCGGCGGCAGGTGAAGGGGAGGATCCTCAGCGGAGCGCCGCGAGGTCGGGTGACGCGGGCGCTGCGGACGCGGCTGTCATCGTCGCCACCCAGCTGGCGATCTCCGTGCGCCGGGCCGCGCCGAGCTTGGCGAGCACGTGCTCGACGTGCGCGCTCACCGTCCGCGGCGAGACGGAGAGCTCCGCCGCGATCTGCCCGTTCGTCATGCCCGCCGCGATCAGGCGCGCCACCTCGTACTCGCGCACGGTGAGCGGCCGCCACGGCTCGTCGTGGGCGCTGTGCCCCCGGCTCGCGCGAGCCAGCTCGTCGGCCCGGGCAAGGAGCGGGGCGCTCTCGAGGGCGGTCGCCCTGGCCCGTACCTCGGCAAGGGTGTGCGCCGCGTCGGCGTGGCGGTTCGCACGAATCAGGCACTGGGCAAGGTCGAGACCAGCTTCGAGCGCCTCCCAGACCCGACCTCGCTCGTCCCAACCGCGAACGGCGCGCTCGATTGACTCGCGGGCCGCGGTCACGGAGCCGCCGGCGAGCCGGACCAGCCCGTCCGCGTGGCTGAGCGCGGGTGCGGCCACGGATTCCCACCCGGACAGGTACTCGTGGGCCCGAGTCACCCAGCGTTCCGCTTCATCGGGGCGTCGCGCGGCAACGAGGCTGCGCGCACCCGTCACCACGAACGGGATGAAGAGCGCGCGCTCGCCGGCCGCGCTGGCGATGGACCACCCCTCCTCGCAGCGAGCGGCGGCGGCGGCCGGGTCGCCCGCCAGCAGGTCGGCCTCGGCGAGGCCCCACAGCGGAGTGAGGAGCAGATGGGTCTCGCCGATGCGTCGCCCGTACGCGAGCGACTCGTCGAGCCAGCGCCGGGCTTCCTCCGTCCGGCCACGGCCGAGCGCGACGAGACCGATGACGTCGAGCGCACCGATGACGCCCCGCCGGCAGCCCCGCTCCACGAGCTCCTGTCGCGCCCGCGCATCGGCGGCCTCCCAGCGGCCGGCCCCCCAGTCGAGGAGCGCGCTGGTCGTCGCCATCATCTGGCGGCAGTGCGACTGCTCGATGGCGTCCGCGTACTGCAGCCCCTCGCGCATGGCGAGCTCAGCCGTGCGGGCATCCATGATCCGGGCCGCCAGGATCGCGAGGTTGCGGTAGCCGGTGACGCCAACGCCCTCGTAGCCGGCGTCCCGCGCCTCGCGCGCTGCCCGCATGCCGTCGCGCAGGCCGCTCTCGTACCGGCCCTCGACGATGTCGATCCTGGCAAGCTGCAGGTCCGTCTCCAGGACGGCCTCCCGATCCCCGAAGGACTCCGCGAGCTCGCGGGCAGCCAGGGCGTCTGAACGCGCCGCCACCAGGTCGGAAGCGAAGAACCAGTCGCTCGCCCGCGAGATCAGCAGCCAGGCGCGCATCTGCTCGCGGTCCGGGGTGGCGGGCAGGTCCGCGATCTCCTCCAGGGCCCGGTCGGTATAGGACCGCATCTCCTCGTTCGATGCGCCGTTGCGCGAAGCATCGGTGGACATCCCGATGAGCATCCCGGCAGCCTCGAGCGCCATCCCCGCCTCGAGGTACAGCTCGCGCGCCCGGGTGGCGGCGGTCACGCAGTCCTCGTTGCGCTCGATTGCGTTGGCGGCGTCGGAGAAGGCCGCGTAGAGTGCGGCCTGCTCCGCGACGGCGAGGTCGCCGGGCATGTTGGCGATGGCGCGCTGATAGAGCTCGTACGCCTCCTGGCGAGCCGAGATCCGGCTCGCCTCGCGCGCGGCGGCGAGCGATGCCTGGAAGGCCTGTGCGTGGAGGCCCGCTCGCTCGTAGTGGCGCGAGACGTGGACGATGCTCGACGCCTGCAGGGTCATGACGAACTCCGCGGCCTGCGCATGGAAGCGGCGCAGATCGGATGGCGGGACGGAGCCGTAGATCGCGTCGCGCAGGAGCTGGTGGCGGAAGTCGTAGTAGCCGTCGTCCACGTACTGGAACGGGTGGAGGATGGCTGCGTCGACGAGCTCGTCCAGCGTCGGCTCCAGATCGCGCAGCGGGCGGTCGAGGATCCCCGCCAGGACCTCCGGGCTGAAGCAGCGACCGACGACGGCGCCTGCGCGCGCCACGGTCCGCGCGTCGTTCGAGAGCCGGCCCAACCGGGCGAGGACCGCATCCCCGATGGTGTCCGGAACGTGGGCCTCGCGGATGCGCCGGCCGTCACTTCGGGCATCGTCGTCGAGGGCGGCGAGGAGCTCCTCGATGTGCAGCGGAATCCCGTTCGTGCGCTCGTGGACCGCCTCGACGACGTCGCGCGGAGCAGGAAGCTCACCTCCGAGGATGAGGGTCGTGGCGACCGCCGTCTCCTCGAGCGTCAGCGGCCGCAGTCGCGCCTCCTCGGCGGACCGCTGGCTCAGCAGCCTCGCGCGCCACTCGCGGTGGATGGTATCGGCCGGGAACTCGTCGGCCCGGTACCCGGCGAGCAGGAAGAGCGGGCGCTCCGCGGCATGCCGCGCCAGCTCGCCGATCACCTCGAGGCTCAGCTCATCGGCCCAGTGGAGGTCGTCGAAGATGAGCATGGTCGGCCGGTCGATCGCCTCGAGGATGCGATCAGCGGCGGTGCGGACGATGAGGCGCCGGGCTCCGAGCGCGTCGCCGTCGTGGCGGCCGTCGATCGCCAGCAGGTCCTGCGACAGGCTGCCGAACACCGGGCTGCCGCGCATCCCGGTGGCCATCTCGCGGATGGAGGCGAGCGGCACCTGGCGGTCCTGCGGAGCCACCGCACCGCCGTCGACGCGGAGTCCGGCCGCCTCCGCCTTGCGGATCGCGGCGCGGATCAGGCGCGTCTTGCCCAGGCCGGCCTGGCCCGAAAGGAAGAGGGCGTGTCCGCGCCCGTCCTTCGCCTCCGCCGTCAGGTGGTCAATCAGCTCCAGGAGATCGTCGCGGCCCACGAGGATCGGGCACAGCACGGTACCGGCTCGGCTCATGCCCGGAGTCTACGACCCGCTGTCGAGCGGTCATCGGTCAAACGACCGATGACCGGCCGCAAGGAGCCCACGGCCCGTCGGTCGCCACCCCGATGACGAGGACGACGCGGCCGGCGACGCTTCCCGGCATCGGCTCGACCCCCACAGCATGGAGGCCGGAGATGGCCAGGTTCATGGACGTGCACTCGGGGTTCATCGGCGTGACGGCGCACCAGCTGAAAGAGGCCCACGAACGCGACCTCTCGCTGGAGGCCGACGAGGGCGTGCACTTCGAGCACGCGTGGATGGATCCCGAGCGCGGCAAGGTCTTCTGCCTGGCGACCGGCCCCACGCGGGAGGCCGTGATGCGCGTCCACGAGCGTGCTGGACACCCGACCGCCGAGGTGTACGAGCTCCGCGTGGAGATCTGAACCCCGGTGGAGATCCCAACCGGAAGACGAGAAGACGAAAGGAGGCACACATGCCGCTCTTCATGGACACGCACACCATCGACGGCGGGGTGAAGGCCGAGGACGTTGCCGGAGCCCACCGCGCCGACCTGGAGACACAGGGCCCGTACGGCGTCAACTACCTGCGCTACTGGGTCGACGAGCAAGCCGGGAAGATCTTCTGCCTCGTCGACGCCCCGGACGCGGAGTCCGCGGAGCGCGTCCACCGCGAGGCGCACGGCCTCGTGGCCGAGTCGATCAGTCCCGTCATCGAAGGCAATTGAGGTACCGCGACGTGAAGACTCTCATTCGGCAGATGAGCCGATTGCTCCCGATCCTGCTGGGAGCCAGCCTCGCCACCGGCGTGCTGGTGGCGCCGGTTTCCGCCAACGAGTCCGGGCTCGCCGCCGCGCGGCGCGCCACCGCCGCCTTCCACGCCCTTGGCGCGGCGAACGCCGCGGGGTACACGGTGGAGGTCCAGGACCAGGCAGGCATCACCTGCATTGCCGATCCGAACGGTGCCGGCACCATGGGGATCCACTACCTCAACCCGGGCCTCGCTCCCGAGCTGTCCAATCCAACGGCGATTGCCCAGGTGGATGCGCTTCATCCCGAGCTGCTCGTCTACGCGCCCGGCCCGAATGGGAACCTGCGGCTCGTGGCGCTCGAGTACCTGGCGCTGCAGGCGAACTGGGACGCCGGCAACGCAAGCCCGCCCGAGCTGTTCGGCCAGCAGTTCGGCCTCGTCCCGGCCGGCAACCGGTACGGCCTGCCGGCCTTCTACGAGCTGCACGTCTGGATCTGGCAGCCGAACCCCAGCGGCATGTTCTACGAGTGGAATCCTCGCATCAGCTGCTGAGCCCATCGCTCTCCGTCCTCTGGCCCGGCGTCGCCACGCAAGCGACGCCGGGCATCGTCGTCGGTCTACGAGCGACGAACCATGACCTCCGGACGCGTGGCGCGCCAGTCGTAGTCCCGCACCGCCTCGTTCGCGCCCAGCAGGCCCACCGAGCGCAGCCACTCGTCGTTGTAGAGCTTGCCCAGGTAGTTCCGGCCTGAGTCGGGCAGGAGCACCACGAACAGGGCTTCGGGGTCCTCGACCTCGCGCGCGACCTGCAGTGCCGCCCACAGCGCGGTCCCGGACGACTCCCCCACCAGGATCCCCTCCGTGTCCGCCGCCTGGCGCGCCGTGAGCAGCGAGTCCCGGTCGCTGACGCGCACGATGACGTCGCACACCTCCCGGTCGTAGGTCGCAGGCCAGAAGTCCTCGCCCACGCCCTCCGTCAGGTACGGACGCGGCGTGTCGCCGGAGAAGACGCTTCCCTCCGTGTCGGCGCCGACGATCACCACGCCGGGATTTCGCTCGCGGAGCGCCTTGCCGACCCCGCTGATCGTCCCGCCGGTCCCGATCCCCGCCACGAAGTGGGTGATCCGCCCTTCGGTCTGCTCCCAGATCTCCGGTCCGGTGGCCAGCTCGTGGGCCCGCGGGTTCTCCGCGTTGGCGTACTGGTCCGGCTTCCAGGCGCCCGGGATCTCACGGGCAAGGCGGTCGCTGACCTGGTAGTAGCTGCGCTCGTCGTCGGGGTCGACATCGGTCGGGCAGACGACCACCTCGGCGCCGTAGGCGCGCAGCAGCGCGCGCTTCTCCTCCGACTGCTTGTCGGCCATGACGAAGATGCACCGATAGCCGCGCACCGCCGCGGCCATCGCCAGGCCCACCCCGGTGTTCCCGCTCGTGGGCTCGACGATGGTCCCGCCCGGCTTGAGCAGGCCGGCCCGTTCGGCCGCCTCGATCATGGGAATCGCGATGCGGTCCTTGACCGAGCCGCCGGGGTTCAGCGCCTCGAGCTTGGCCACCAGGCGCGGGCGCAGCCCCCTGGCCAGGCGGTCGAGCGCGACGAGCGGCGTGCGGCCGATGGCGGCCGTCACGTCGGGGAGGATCGCGGCGTCGGGGCGGGGCGCCGGCATCTCCCGCTCAGCCAGGAGAGGGCTCGGATGAGGGCTCGGCGCCTGTCGGCGAGGCGTCGTCGGAAGCGTCGCCATCGGTCCGGTCGCGGTGCATCCAGGCACCCGGCTCGCCCCACCCCCGCCAGTGGCGGACGACGAGCAGGACGATCGCCGCCGTGATCCCGAAGAGACCCAGCCAGGTCGCGGTCGGGAGCGGACCGATGAACCAGTTGTCCGAGCGGTAGGTCTCCAGGAACGAACGGACCGCGCCGTACCAGATGATGTAGAGCAGGACGATGTCCCCGTCGAAGAGCCGGCTCGCGAGGCGCCGGGCGATGAAGAGCAGGACGAGCACGCCGACGAGGTTCAGGAACATCTCGTAGGCGAAGAGCGGGACGAAGGAGGTGCTGTCGACCGGGTAGGTGGTCACCGGCCACTGCGGGAGGCGATGCGCCGCCTGGATCTGGATGCCGAACGGCAGGCAGGGCGGGAAGCCGTTGGTGCCGCACTGGGTGATGGGGGGCCCGTACAGCTCCTGGTTGACGAAGTTCCCGAGCCGGCCGATCACCTGGCCCAGCAGGAGCGCCGGGGCGAAGATGTCGAGCCAGCGGGTGAACGAGAGCCGATGCCGCCAGGTGTACCAGGCGATGGCGAGCGCCCCACCGATGATGGCACCGGGGATGCCCACCCCTCCGTTCCAGATCTGCGGGATGAGCCACGGCTCCTTCGAGTAGACCGCCGTCCACTGGTCGTAGACGTGGTAGAGGCGCGCGGCCACCACGGCGGCGACGAGCACCCACAACAGCATGGACCAGCCATGCTCCGGATCCTCGCCGCGGCGTCGCGCCTCCGCGGTCCCCAGGAAGGCGCCGGCGACGACGGCGGTCGCGATGATGATGCCGTACCAGTGGACCGCGACAGGCCCGATGTGGAAGGCAATGGGGTCGATGAACATCGGGCGGATTCTACTCCGGAGCGGCGGAGGTGCTTTCGCCCATCAATTGCCGGCCGGCATCCTCCTCAGCGGCGATGGCCGCGGCGACCTCCGCCTCCGTCGCCTGGCCGGGGAATCGGTCCAGGCGCCGCAGCGACGGGAAGAGCCAGGTCCACGCGGCGGCCACCACCATCGTCGCCGCCCCACCCAGGAGGACGGCGGGGATCGTCGTCAACCAGGCCGCGGTGACGCCCGACTCGAACTCGCCCAGCTCGTTCGACGCACCGATGAAGACCGCGTTCACGGCACTGACGCGTCCGCGGATGCGATCCGGGGTCGTGAGCTGGACGAGCAGGTGCCGAACGTAGACGCTGACCTGGTCCGCCGCGCCCAGCACGACGAGCGCCGCCAGGCTCACGGGGAAGCTCCTCGAGACGCCGAAGACGAGGGTGGAGAGGCCGAAGATGGCGACCCCGCCGAACATCCAGGCACCCACGTGACGGGTGACAGGCCGTGCCGTGAGCACGCCGGCGCAGATGGCGGCGCCCACCGCGGGCGCGGCGCGCAGGATGCCCAGCCCGGTTGGGCCCACGTGGAGGATGTCGCTGGCATAGACGGGCAGGAGGGCCGTGGCACCGCCGAAGAGCACCGCGAACAGGTCGAGCGAGATGGAACCGAGCACGACGGAATGCGATCGCACGAACACGATCCCGGACAGGACGGTGTGGAGGCTGATCGGCTCGCGCGGCCGTTCGCTGCGTCCGCCTCCCTCGATCAGGAGCAGGAAGACGGTGCCCAGGCCGATGAGCGCCGCGACCACTGCATAGACGACGCCGGGGCCGGCCAGGAAGAGGAGGCCGCCGAGCGCGGGACCACCGATGATCGCGATCTGGCCGGTCGAGGAGGTGATGGCGATGGCGTTCCCGAAGTGCTCGGTCGGCACCAGGTTGGGAAGGAGCGCCTGGCCGGTGGGCATGCTGAAGGCCCGGGCGACTCCGAAGAGGGTCATCACCGCGAAGATCGGCCAGGCGGCCGTGAGGCCCGCGATGGTCAGCGCCAGCAGCAGGAGCGCGCACACCGTGAGCAGGACGTAGCAGGCGGCCATGATCCGGCGACGGTCCATGTGGTCCGCGAGCTGGCCGGCCGGGAGGACCAGCACCACGAACGGGAGGAACTGGGACAGGCCGATGAGCCCCAGGTCGAGCGGGTTGTGGGTGAGCTGGTAGACCTGGTAGCCGAGCGCCACGACGAGCATCTGTGCGCCGAAGCTGCCGGCGAGCCGGCCCGCCAGGTAGCGCCGGAAGTCCGGTTGGCCCATGGCGGGCGGGAGTCGGCGGCTCATCGAGCCAACGGTACCGCAGTGACGCCGCAGGGCGGGCCCACTAGGCTCTGGACGAATCCGGGACGAGCGATACCCTCGTCCGATCGGGAGTGGAGGGACGACCGTGCCAGCCGTTGCGCCAGCCCAGGCGGTGGACAGCCTCGCTTCGCGGCGCAGCTCCCTGCCGCTCCGCCAGCTCGTCACCCTGTCCATCTACTGGCTCGGCATCCAGACCATCTGGGCGGGCCTGAACAACGTGGTCCTCGCGGACCGCTTCAACCAGCTGGGGCCGGAGATCGCCGGGTCCCTGCTGGCGGTGACCATGGGCGCCGGCGCGATCGCCGCGATCGTGGTGCAGCCCACGATCGGCGTGATCAGCGACTACACCATGACCCGATGGGGGCGGCGCAAGCCGTACATCGTCATCGGCACGCTGTTCGACATGCTGTTCCTGGCGGGCCTGGCCCTCTCGGACGGCTTCATCGCGCTCGTCGCGTTCTACTTCCTGCTCCAGGTCAGCTCGAACTTCGCCCAGGGCCCGTTCCAGGGCTACGTGCCCGATCTCGTGCCGTCGCGCCAGGTCGGCCTGGCCTCCGGCCTGATGGGCCTCATGCTCACGCTGGGAGCCATCGCCGGCGTGGGGATCGCCACCATCGGTCCCACGGTCGTCACCGAGCCGATCGCCATCATGGGCCTGGGCCTCGTTGAGGCGATCACCATGCTCGTCCTGGTCCTCTCCGTGACCGAGGGCCGCGGCGCTCCGCCCCGGACGATGGGCTGGCGCCAGCTGGCGCTGTCCGCGTGGGCCAGGGATATCCTCAAGGAGCGCGACGTGCTGTGGCTGCTCGTCGTCCGGCTCCTCTTCCTGGGTGCCTACAACGTGACGGCCATCGCGCTCCTCTACTTCGAGCGCTCGTTCGGCCTGGAGACGCAGGACGCCAAGTCGACGCTCTTCATCGGGACTGCGATCGTGGCGGCCATGACCGCCCTGGCCGCCCTCCCCGGCGGGCGCCTCTCGGATCGGTTCGGGCGCCGCCCGGTGATCTGGGTCGCCGCGGCCATCGCCGCGACCGGACTGCTCGGCGCGACCGTGGCGCCGACCCCCGCGCTGGCGATCGCGAGCTGGGTTCCATTCGGGATCGGGGTCGGGACCTTCCTGTCGGCCGACTGGGCCCTCATGGCGGACGTGGTGCCCAAGGAAACGACCGGACGCTACATGGGCATCCTCAATGCCGGCACGGCCATGGCGGGGCCGGTGTTCGTGCTGCTGGCCGGACCGATCCAGGACCTGGTGGGTGCCACGCTCGGGGTCCCGTACGGGCCGCGCGCGGCGCTCGGGGTGGCGGTCCTCTTCGTGGTGCTCGCCGCGCTGGCCCTGCTGAAGGTCGATCCCCATCGGCGCGAGGAGATCGAGCCGCTCACCGGGCTGGCACCGTCGGCCGCACCGTCGGCCGAGGCGGCGGCACCGTGAGCGGGGATCGGGAGCGGGCGCGGCGGACCGGGCCTCGCGAGCCGGGGGTCGGCACGACCCCGCGCTATCGGCTCATGCGGATGCTGAACGGTCTCCTCGTGCGGCTCCTCTTCTCGGTCCGCAGCGAGGGGCTCGAGCGCTGGCCGCCGGCGCCCTTCCAGCTCGTCTGCACCCACCATGCGGGATGGGACCCGATGCTCGTCTACGCGGTCAGCCCCGCCACGTCCCGGATCACGTGGTTCGGGCCGCGGGAGGCGGACTTCTCGCACGGCTTCAAGAACCGGGTGATGGGCTTCTTCGGCGTCGTCATCCCGTTCAACCCGGAGAAGACGACCCTCGTCTCGGCGGTCCGCGCGGTCCGGCACGTCTTCGAGTCCCGCGGCGTCCTTGGCATCTTCCCCGAGGGCCGCGTGGGCTTCCGGGAGGCCCGCCTGCTCCCCTTCGAGGACGGGGCCACCGCCTTCGCCACGGCCTCCGGCGTCCCCATCGTGCCCTGCGCCATCGTGGGCAGCAGCGTCCTCTTCTTCCGCCGACGGGTCGTGGTCCGCTTCGGAGAGCCCATCCAGACGGCGGGCATGCGCGGGGCGATGGGGCGCGCGGAGCTCGAGGAGCGGGTGCGGGCCGCCCTCCTGGCCCTCATGCCCGCGCGCGAGCCCCCGCTTCCGCGGCGCCGCCCCCTCGGCTGGGTCGGCGGCATCCTCGATGGCGCGCAGGACAGGGCGATGCGCGCGGAGGACGTGGCCGCGCGTGAGCGGTAGCATCGGCGCCACATGCTCCTGCCGCTCATCTGGACCGTCTTCGTGCTGCTCGCCGTCGTCAGCTTCGGCATGATCGCCGCCTACTGGCTCGACGTGCAGGACCGCCCGGACCTCTCCTTCCGGCGTCGGCTCGGCTACTCGCTGGCGACGTTGCTCTTCCCGATCACCATCCCGGTGTACGCCATGGGCGGGCGCGCGGGGTGGCCGCGGCCCCTGCGGATCGCCGCCTTCGTGCCGATCGTCGCACTGGCGCTCTTCTTCGCTTTCCTTTTCGGCGTCATCCACTGACGACCGCTGCGGGCCCTCCCGCCGGTGCGGACCGCTATCATCGGACGATGACGACTGACATCAGGCCCGCCCTGGCCGCCGCCCTGGAACGGGCGAGCGCCACGCAGGGCGAGGCCCTTTCGGAGCTCGACGAGCTCCTGCGCATCGAATCGGTCAGCGCGGATCCCGCTCGCGACGCGGCGGTCCGCGAGACGGCTCGCTGGGTGATGGACCGCCTGAAGGCGATCGGCTTCGAGCACGTCACCGCGCACGAGACCTCCGGCCACCCGATCATCACCGCGGACTGGCTCCATGCGGGCACCGAGCGGCCCACCGTCCTCGTCTACTGCCACTACGACGTCCAGCCCGCCGACCCCGAAGAGGAATGGGTCCGGCCCCCCTTCGATCCGCGCCACGAGGACGGGCTGATCTACGCGCGCGGCGCGGGGGACGACAAGGGCCAGGTCATCATCCACCTGCAGGCGGCTCGGGCCTGGATGGAGACGGCCGGCCGGCTGCCCCTCAACCTGCGCATCTTCTTCGAGGGGGACGAGGAGGTCGGCTCGGAGCCGGCGGACGCGTTCATCATGGAGCACCCCGAGCTGCTCGCCGCCGACGTGTGCGTGGTGAGCGACACCGGGATGCAGGACGACGAAGGGACGCCGGCCCTCACCTACGGACTGCGCGGCATCGCCTACTTCGAGGTGCGGGTCTCCGGACCGTTCCAGGACCTCCACTCCGGAGGCTACGGCGGAGCGGTGGCGAACCCCGCCAACATCCTCGTCAAGATGCTCGCCAGCCTCCAGGACGCCGAGGGACGGGTGACCGTCCCGGGCTTCTACGATCGAGTGCGGCCCCTGACGGAGGCGGACCGGGAGGCCTTTGCGGAGATCCCCTTCGACCCGGAGGAGCTGCGGAGCAGCATCGAGGTGCCGGCGCTCTGGGACGGGGAGGCCGGCTACAGCCTCCTCGAACGGCTCTCGGCGCGGCCGACCTTCGACATCAACGGGATCTGGGGCGGCTACTCCGGGGAGGGCGCCAAGACGATCATCCCCGCCTGGGCCGCCGCCAAGTTCAGCACCCGGCTCGTGCCGGACCAGGACTTCCACGAGATCGAACGGATGGTCGTGGAGCACGTGAGGTCGATCGCGCCGCCGGAGGTTCGCGTCGACGTGCGCGTCATCCACGGCGGTGCCCCCGCGCTCACCTCCCTCGACCATCCGGCGGTGGAGGTCACGGCCCGGGCGCTCGAGGAGACGTTCGGCAGGCGGCCGGTCTTCCTGCGGAGCGGCGGATCGATTCCCGTGGTGGCGGCGCTCGAGGAGCACGCCGGCCTCAAGTCCGTCCTGGTCGGCTTCGCGTCACCGAACGGCAACTTCCACGCGCCGAACGAGTGGATGCCCGAGGCGAACGTGCACGGCGGCATCGAGGCCATCGTGCGCCTGTGGGGGGCCATGGGCGAGCTGCGGCCCGAGGATCTGCGAGGGTGACCGCGGGAGACGGCTGATGGCCGAAACGGACGATCCCTGGCTTGCCATCGGGGCCGCGAGCCGGCTCGTGGGAGTCGGCCCGGACACCCTCCGGCGCTGGGCCGATGCCGGCAAGGTGCAGAGCTACCAGACCGCCGGCGGACACCGGCGATTCCTGCGCTCGAGCCTGGAGGCGATCACCTCCTCGCCGCGACGGCCGCGCTACGAGACCGGCCGGCTCGCGGATTCGGCGGGGACGATCGTCGGCGATGTCCAGCGCCGCATGCAGCGCACCGGGTACGCGGGCATGCCCTGGCAGTCCCGCCTGTCCGCGGAGCAGCGCGCGGACTTCCGCCGCTGGGGCCAGCGCACCTTCAACCTCGTCATCGAGTACGTGGCCGCCACGAAGCGGCGGGAGCGGGACCTCCTGCTCGCGGAGGCCGAGCGGATGGGGGCCCTCTACGGCCAGGAGGCGTCGGCCGCGGGGCTGACGCTGGCCGAGGCGGTGGAGGCCTTCCTCTTCTACCGCTCGCCGGTCGTGGAGGCCATCCTCGCCCACCTCCGCCGCCGCGTGGCGGAGGTCTCCCAGGTGACCGGCGCCATCCGCGAGGCGAACGCGGCCGTCGACCAGGTCCTGGTCGCGCTGGTCGCCTCGTACCGGGAACGGATCGGGCCCGCGACGGACGCGGTGAGCGACGAGGGCGATCCGGCGAAGGAGAGCCGGCCGCCCGACAACGCGCGGCGGTCTGGCGGCGCGGCTAGGAGACGCGAACCAGGTCGCGGTCGGAGCGGTTGAGCACCTCGCTGCCGTCCGTGGTGCAGACCACGATGTCCTCGATCCGCGCGCCCCAGCGACCGGCCAGGTAGATCCCCGGCTCCACGCTGAAGGCCTCGCCGACCCGCAGCGGCCTGTCGTTGCCCTCCACGATGTACGGCTCCTCGTGCGTCTCCATCCCGATCCCGTGCCCGGTCCTGTGGATGAACGCGTCACCGTAGCCGGCCTCGGCGATGAGCCGTCGCGCGGCACGGTCGACCTCCTGCGCCGCAACGCCGGGCGCGACCGCCGCCTCGGCGGCAAGCTGCGCCTGCGCGAGCACCTCGTGGAGACGGCGGAACTCCGCGGGAGGCTCGCCCACGAAGACGGTCCGGGTGGTGTCGGAGCAGTAGCCGTCGCGCGTGCCGCCGATGTCGAGGACGACCGCGTCCCCGGCCTCGATGACCCGGTCGCCCGGCTCGTGATGCGGCGAGGCGCTGTTCGGCCCGGAGCCGACGATGGCGAAGTCGGCCACCTGGTGGCCCGCCTCCAGGAGCAGCATCCGGATCCGCGTCGACACCTCGCGCTCCGTGCGGCCGGCGAACCGCTCGCCGCGGACCTGGTCCATGGCGGCGTCGGCCGCGCGCGCGGCCTGCCGGAGCCGGTCCACCTCCGCCCTGCCCTTGATTCGCCGCAGCGCGCTCATGGCGCCGCCCGCCACGACCACCTCCGCGGGATCCAGCGCCGCCTGCAGACGCAGCGCGAAGCGGGCCCACATCTGGTCCTGGACGGCGACGCGCAGCGCGCCCGCGTCGAGGAGCTCGCGCACGAGGGCGAACGGGTCGTCGGTCTCCTCCCACGGCACGAACGCGATCCGATCGGCCAGGCCGCCGAGCTCGTGGCGCGCCAGCGGCTCCTCCAGGATCGGCAGGACCAGCGTCGGGTCGCCGTGAGCGGGCACCACGAGGCAGGTGAGGCGCTCGAGCGCGGGTGCGGCGTACCCGAGCAGGTACGCGTAGTCGGGTGACGGGGTGATCAGCAGAGCGTCCACGTCGCGTTGCGCGGCCTCGCGCGCTGCACGGCGCAGGCGGTCGGCGTAGACGGAGTCTGCGAAGCGTTCGGCGGGAGCCATGGCGGTCATCTCCCCAAGCCTACGCTACCGGATCTCGAGCGGCACCTCGACCGACTCGCCGTCGCGGATCCGCCATGCCCGCAGCGCCCGCTGCGGCGGGGCGTCCGCATCCGCCAGGGTGGCGAGCAGGTAGAACGGCTCGGGATACATCGCCGTCCGCCGGTCGGTGGGCGACGGCACCGCGGGCGAGCGGGTGTGCGAGTGGAAGATCGCCACCAGGTCCTCCCCGCCGTCCTCGATGGCGAGGACGATCCGCACCAGGTCGTCGGGGTGGACGCTGTAGCGCAGCGGAGACGCCTCCGCGTTGCGCGCGGGATGGAACGCGGTCGCCATGCCATCGGTCAGGGAGCCGGCGAGCAGTCCGCAGGCCTCGTCGGGCAGTCCCGCGCGGGCGTGCGCCATGAGCGCCTCCGCCACCGGGCGCGGAAGGGTGAGCCCGATGGCGGCCTCCTCGCCCTCCCGGGCGCTCACCACAGGACGGAGCCCTCCAGCTCGTCCTCCAGCTCGTCGAGATCCCGCGTCCACAGGTTCGTCGACAGGTACTTCCAGCCGCCGTCGGCGAGCAGCACGACCACCGAGCCGCGGTCCAGGTCCCGGGCAACGCGCGCGGCCACCGCGATCGCGGCACCGCACGACAGCCCCGCGAAGATTCCCTCCTCGCGAGTGAGCCGCCGCAGGCCGATCACCGCGTCCCGGTTGCTGACGAGGTACTTGTCGTCGAGGACGGAGGCGTCGAGGACCGGGGGGATGAAGCCCTCGTCGAGGGAGCGGAGCCCCTGGACCAGCTCCCCGGGGAGCGGCTCCGCGGCGACGATCCGTACCCCGGGGCGCATGCGCTTCAGGTAGCGCCCCACCCCGGTCAGGGTGCCGCCCGTGCCCAGGCCGGCCACGAAGACGTCGACGTCGGGCACCTGGGCCAGGATCTCCGGACCGGTCGTCTCCTCGTGCGAGCGTGGGTTGGCCTCGTTGCCGTACTGGTAGGGCATGTAGAGATCGGCGTCCGCGGCAGCGAGCTCCTGGGCAACCCGGATGGCGCCGTTGCTTCCCTCGGCCCCGGGCGAGTACACGATCTCCGCCCCGAAGAGACGGAGGAGCTGGCTGCGCTCCGACGTCGTGTTGTCCGGCATGACGATCCGGACCGGGTGTCCCATGCGCGTGCCGATCATCGCCAGGCTGATGCCGGTGTTCCCGCTGGACGGCTCCAGGATCGTCTGTCCGGGGCGCAGCGCCCCGGAGCGGACCGCGTCCTCGAGCATGGCGCGCGCCACGCGGTCCTTCACCGACCCGGTCGGGTTGGCCCCTTCCAGCTTCGCGTAGAGGTGGACGCGCGGGCTCGGCGAGAGACGCCGCAGCTCGACCATGGGCGTGTTGCCGATGGACTCCACCACGTTCGCCCACGGCGGCGCGGGGGCCCCCGTCTGCAGCGCGAAGCGGGAGGTCACCCGGGCGGCGGCGGCCATGCCTTCCCCGGCTCCCTCAGCAGGCGCCGCCGGCCATGGCCGGCAGGAGGATCACCGTATCGTCCGGGCCGACCGAGGTCGAGAGCCCGTCGCGGTACCGCACGTCGCGGTCGTTGACGTAGACGTTCACGAAGGTCGACAGCTCCCCGTCCGTCGTGACCCGGTCACGGAGCGCGGGGTAGCGGACGAAGAGGTCCCCCAGGACCTCCTCCACGGTGCCGCCATCCGCGGCGACGGTTCGCTCGCCGCCGGTCGCCTCGCGGAGGACCGGCGGGATTCTCACACTGCTCATCGGTTCGTGCTCCCTGTTCGGCGCTCCCCGCGGCCGAAGGTGGCTGCGGCGCGAGCCTGCCTTGGCTCATTCAGCGTCGGGCGCGGCCCGGGGTCTCCGTCCATGGCCCGCGACCGGGTGACGGTGACGACGCTCATGCGCGTGCTCCCGCGGTGGCTGCTGCTGCGGCGCCGCTTGCCGCCGCCCCCGCCGCCAGGAACGGCGACGACTCGCCGCAGGCCGGGCAGGACGGGTCCCGCCAGATGCGGACCTCCTCGAAGCCGGTGCTCATGGCATCGAACATGAGCAGGCGGCCGGCCAGCGGCTGGCCGACGCCCAGGAGCAGCTTGAAGACCTCGTTCGCCTGCAGAAGCCCCACGATGCCGGGCAGGACGCCGAGCACCCCCGCCACCGCGCACGCGGGCGCAAGCTCCTCCGGGGGCTGGACCGGGTACATGCAGCGGTAGCACGGCCCCTCGAACGGGACGAAGGTCGTGATCTGCCCGTCCCATCGGTAGATCGACCCGTGGACCACCGGCTTGCGGAGCTTCACCGCCGCGTCGTTGAGGACGTAGCGGGTGTCGAAGTTGTCGGTCCCGTCCACGATGACGTCGTACCCGGCGATCAGCCGCTCCACGTTCTCCGCGGAGAGGCGCTCGCGGTGCTCCACGACGCGTGTCTCGGGGTTGAGCGCGTTGATGGTCAGGCGTCCGCTCTCGGTCTTGGGCATCCCCACCCGGTCGGCGGTGTGGAGCACCTGCCGCTGCAGGTTCGACTCGTCCACCACGTCGTCGTCGACGAGACCGATGGTGCCGATCCCCGACGCGGCCAGGTAGAGCGCCGAGGGAGACCCGAGCCCGCCGGCGCCGATGAGCAGCACCCTGCTGTCGAGCAGCCTGCGCTGCCCCTTCTGCCCGATCTCGGGGATGAGCAGCTGGCGCGAATAGCGCCGCTGCTGCTCCGGCGAGAGGAGCTGGCGCGGCGCCTCCCACGGCCCGCCGGCCCGGCGCCAGTCGAGGATGGACCCGCGCATGCTCACCGCATTCGTGTAGCCCAGGGCCTGCATGCGGGCCACGGCCCGCGCGGAGCGGACCCCCGCGGCGCAGTGGACGACGAGCGGGGTCGCCCTGTCGGGGACCACCTGCTCGATGCGCTCCACCACATCGCCCAGCGGCAGGAGCGTCGCGCCGGGGATGTGCCCGTCGTTCCACTCCAGCGGCTCGCGGACGTCGATGATGCGATGCCCCGTCTCCGAGAGGCGGATGGCCTCCGGCACGGTCACCTCGCGGATGGGCTGGTCGAATGTCGCGGTCTGGTTCGTCATCGGTTGCTGTGGTCCCTGTGTGCGGTGGGCGACAGAGCGCCCGGGGCTCGAAAGATGAAACGGTGACCGGCTCGCGAGAGCCGGTCGGCATCGGTCTTTGGGTCCCGGCTGCCTCGCTCGACGAGGCGACGTCAGGAGCCGATGCGGCCCGGCCCCGGGCAACACCGCCCGGTCGACTGGAGACAGCTCACGCGCCGGCCGAGGAAGGACTTGCTCATCCGACCGCCTCGGCCTCCTCGGGCCAGGCGACCTCCGCGCCGTGGACGGCGCCCTGGAGCACCTTGTAGGAAAGGAGCGCGCACTTCAGTCGCGCCGGACCGATGGGAACGCCCAGGTCCTCCAGGATCTCCTTGGGGTCCATGGCCCGGATCTCGTCGAGCGTCTTCCCGCGCAGCTCGTCGGTGAGGATCGAGGCGGAGGCCTGGCTGATGGCGCAGCCCCGTCCGTCGAAGGCGACGTCCGCGATCGCCTGCTTCTCGTCGTCGAGCTGGATGGTCATGCTCATCTCGTCCCCGCAGGTCGGGTTCGAGTCCGCGAAATGCAGGTCGTGCGGGTCCAGCACCCCCTTGTTGTGGGGGTTGCGATAGTGCTCGAGGATGAAGTCCCGGTAGAGGTTGTCCATGTCCGCGCTCCTCAGACCCCGACCCCGAAGACCCGCTGCGTGGCGCGCACGGCGCCCGCCAGCGCCTCCACGTCGTCGAGGTCGTTGTAGACGTAGAAGCTGGCGCGGGTCGTGGCCGGGATGTCGTAGCGCAGCATCACCGGCTGCGCGCAGTGGTGGCCCGCCCTGACCGCCACGCCCTCCGAATCGAAGATCGTGGCCACGTCGTGCGGGTGCACGCCGTCCATCACGATGCTGATCACCCCGGCGTGGATCTCCGGGTCCGCGGGGCCGAGCAGCGTCACGCCCTCGATCCCGGAGAGCGCCTCCCAGGCGTGGCTGAAGAGGTATCGCTCGTGCTCCCGAACGCGCTCCATGCCGAGCGCCTCGAGGTAGCCGATGGCGGCGCCCCAGCCGATCGCCTCCGCGATCGCCGGCGTCCCGGCCTCGAACTTGTGCGGGACGCTGTTCCACTCAGCCCCCTCGAGGGTGACGCGGATGATCATGCTGCCGCCGGTCATGAAGGGAGGCATGGCCTCCAGCAGCTCGCGGCGCCCCCAGAGAGCGCCGATCCCCGACGGCCCCAGCATCTTGTGTCCGCTGATGGCGAGGAAGTCGCAGCCGATGTCGGCCACGTCGACCGGCATGTGCGGAACCGACTGCGCGGCGTCGACCAGGCAGAGGGCGCCGGCCTCGTGCGCCATGGCCGTGATCTCGCGCACCGGGTTGATGGTCCCCAGCGCGTTGCTCACGCCGGCCACCGCCAGGAGGCGCGGCGGGCGCCCTGCTCGCGGCTCGAGCCGGGCGCGCAGGTCGTCCATGTCCAGGCGCCCGTCGTCGGTGATCGCCACGTACTCCAGCGTGGCGCCCACTTCCGTGCAGAGCTGCTGCCACGGCACGATGTTGGCGTGGTGCTCGAGCTGGGTGGTGATCACCCGGTCGCCCTCGCCCACGTTCGTGCGGCCCCAGCTGTAGGCGACCAGGTTGATCGCCTCCGTCGCGTTGCGGACGAAGACGACCTCGCGCTCGGACGGCGCGTTGATGAAGCGCGCGACCGCCTTGCGCGCCCCCTCGAAGCGGTTCGTGGCGTCCTCGCTGAGCTCGTAGATGCCGCGGTGGACGTTCGCGTAATGATGCGCGTAGGTCTCCGCAACGGTGTCGATCACAACCCGCGGCTTGGGTGCCGATGCCGCCGCATCCAGGAAGACGAGCCGCTTCCCGCTGCGGGTGGGCGCCTCGAACATCGGGAAGTCCGCCCGCAGCGCCGTTCCGGAGAAGCCGCCCTCCGGGACCTGGTTCGCCTGCTGGGGAGTGGTCTGCACCGCCATCGGTCCGTCCAGTGTACGCGCCGCCGTCAGGCGTGCTCTCCGACCGGCTCCGGGGCGCTGGACTCGTCCAGCGTCCCCACGGGGAGGCCCACCTGCTCGCGGACCCAGTCGTAGCCGTTCGCCTCGAGCTGGTGGCTGAGCTCCTCGCCGCCGGACATCACGATCCGGCCGTCCATGAGGACGTGGACAAAGCCCGGCTGCACGTAGTTGAGCATCCGCTGGTAGTGGGTGATGAGGAGGACCCCCATCTCCGGCGAGAGGGACGCGTTGATCCCTTCGGCCACGGTGCGCAGCGCGTCGATGTCGAGCCCGGAGTCGGTCTCATCGAGGATGGCCAGCGTCGGGTTGAGCATGGCCATCTGGAGCATCTCCAGGCGCTTCTTCTCGCCGCCGGAGAAGCCCTCGTTCACGTAGCGGGAGGCGAACGCCGAGTCCATGCGGAGGAGCGCCATCTTCTCCTCCATCATCTTCCGGAACTTCGCCAGCGGGATGCCGGTGTACTTCACCGCGTCGGCGCCCTGCGCGTCCATGGGCTTGGGGTGATGCACCGCGTTGTAGATGTTGCGCAGGAAGCTGGCGACGGTCACGCCCGGGATCGCGGACGGGTACTGGAAGGCGAGGAAGACGCCCAGGCGCGCACGCTTGTCCGGGGTGAGCTTGAGGAGATCCTCGCCGCGCCAGGTCACGCTGCCTGTGTCGACGTGGTAGTCCGGGTGGCCCATGAGGGTGTAGGCCAGGGAGGTCTTCCCGGAGCCGTTCGGGCCCATCAGGGCATGGACCTCGCCCTTGGCGACGGTCAGGCTGACGCCCTTGAGGATCTTCTTGGCGCCGATGCTGACCTCGAGGTCCTTGATCACGAGCTGTTCGGTCATGGGATGGTCGTCTCTTGCTCCTGCGGTGTGGCGCGCGCCGCGGGGCGCACGACGGGGTTGATGGTCACTTGGTGGCCATGCTCCGGCTCTCCTCGCCGACGGCGGCGGACCGGGCGGCCAGGGCGGCATGCTGCGCCAGCCGCCGCCGTCGGACGGCGGCGGGATACGGCGGGCCGCCGGCGCTGGCAGCTGCGTCGGCCAGGGTCGTCTCTCCGAGGGTTCGGTTCATGGCCTCGTAGACGCCCATGAAGAGCTCGTGGACGCTGCACGGCATCGGCCGGTCGCAGACCTCGAGGTTCTCGACTCCGGCGCAGGGCATCTCGAGGAGGGGTCCGTCCAGGACCCGGACGGCATCGGCCAGGCTGATCTCGACCGGCGGCCGCGCCAGCTGGTAGCCGCCGGAGTGGCCGCGGGTGGCGGTCACCAGGCCCGCGCGGCGGAGCTGGCTGACGAGCTGCTCCAGGTAGGCGTGCGGCAGCTTCTCGTCGCGAGCGATGCAGGCCAGGGAGAGCGGTCCCTCGCCGTGGTGACGGGCGAGCTGGACCAGGACCCGCATCCCGTACTCGGTCCGGGTGCTGATCTTCATCCGGCCACCTCCACCTGGACCTCGTCACCCTCCAGGCGCGTGGCATAGGCCTTCACCGGCATCACCGGCGGCAGCGCCAGCACGCGCCCGGTGAAGAGGTCGAAGCGGCCGCCGTGGCGCGGGCACTCCACCGCCTCGTCGTCGAGCTCACCCTCGCCCAGGACGCCGCCGTCGTGGGTGCAGACGTTGTCGATGGCGCCCCATTCGCCGTCCTCGGTCAGGCCCACGCACAGGGAGCGCCCGGCAACCTCCACCACGTGGACGGTCCCCGGGGCGATCTCCGAGGCGCGGGCCACGGTCACGAACCCGCCGGCGGCCGGCGGCGCCATCGTCTCGGCGCTCGTGCGCTCCGCGGTCACGCGGCGGCCTCCGGGTCGTCCATGAGCTCCGCGTGACCGATCCGGTCGGCCAGGGCGGCGAGCATGGCGCTGCGCACCGGCTCGACGGGGATGCGCGAGATGACCTGCTCGAAGAAGCCGCGGACGATCATCCGCTCGGCCTCCTCCGCCTCCAGCCCGCGCGACTCCGCGTAGAAGCGCTGCACCGGGTCGATCGCCCCCGCAGTTGCGCCGTGCCCGCAGCGGAGCAGGTCGTTGGTCTTGATCTCCAGGACCGGGATGGGCTCCGCCCCGGCATTCGGCGAAAGGAGCAGGTTCCGACACTCCTGGTAGCTGCTGGACTGGCGCGCGGTCTCCTGCACGCGCGTCACGCCGTAGAACGCGGCGCGGGCGTGGTCGTAGAGCGCGGCGAGATAGAGCAGGTCCGAGGTGGTGTGGTCACCGACGAGGTCCTGGAGGGTGTTGATGTCGATGTGCTGCTCGTCGCCGGCGGCAAGGAGGCCCAGCAGAAGGCTCGTCCCGCCCTTGCCGTTCATCAGCACGTCCAGGCCGAGCTTGGTGATCCGCGACCCGACCTGGGTGTTGAGGCTCGTCACGTTCGCGTCGCGCCCGACCTCGACGCGCTGGGCGCCGATGTTCCAGACGCCGTTGCCCAGCCGCTGGAGGTTCGCGTACCGGACGCGGGAGCCTGTGGCAGCGTGGATCGCGACGGTGCCGCCGAACCAGCCGGGCGCGCCATCGGGGGAGACGGTCTCCTCCAGGAGCGTCACCGCGGACCCCTCCTCGGCGACGATCAGGCTGTGCGGCAGGAAGGTCCCGGCGGCGGCGGGCTGCGTGATGCGCGCGATGAGCGTGCCGTCCACCTCGACCCCGGCGGGGACGTGGAGGAAGGTCCCGCCCGTCCAGGCGGCAAGCGAGAGGCTCCACAGCGCGGCGTGCGACGCCACGGGCTCGCCCGTGCCCAGGTAGCGCTGCAGGAGCCCGGGGTGCTCGCGGGCCGCAGTCGCCAGATCGGTGAAGATCACCCCGCGGTCCGCCAGCCGCACGTCGGGCAGCTCGGGGCGGAACACCGCGTCCTCCACGAGGGCGCCGTCACGCGGCAGGTCCTTGAGGCTGGTGCGGCGCCACTCCTCCTCCTGACCGGTGGGCCAGGGCGTGGCCTCCGCGCGCTCCCACCAGGAGCGCCGCAGGTCGCGGAGCCAGGCCGGCTCGTCATGCCGTTCCGAGAGGCTCGCCACTGCCGCCGCATCGAGCGGCATCGGTCGCGCTTCGATCGTCATCTGCTCAGCCGACCGCGCCTTCCATCTGGAGCTGGATGAGGCGGTTCATCTCGACCGCGTACTCCATGGGCAGCTCCTTGACGATCGGCTCGATGAAGCCGTTCACGATCATGGCCGCGGCCTCCGCCTCGCTCATCCCCCGGCTCATCAGGTAGAAGAGCTGCTCGGAGCCGACCTTGGAGACGGTGGCCTCGTGGCCGATGGTCACGTCGTCCTCGTCGATCTCCATGTACGGGTAGGTGTCCGACCGGGCGGCGTCGTCCAGGATCAGCGCGTCGCAGCGCACCGTGGACTTCGAGCGCTTGCAGCCCGGGTAGACCTTGACGAGGCCGCGGTAGCTCGTGCGCCCGTTGCCCTGCGAGATCGACTTGCTGGTGATGAGCGAGGTCGTGTTCGGAGCCGCGTGGATCACCTTGCCGCCGGCGTCGAGGTGCTGGTCGCTGCCGGCGAAGGCGATGGAGAGCACCTCGCCGTGAGCGCGCTCCCCGAGCAGGTAGATGCTCGGGTACTTCATGGTGATGCGCGATCCCAGGTTGCCGTCGACCCACTCCATCACCGCGTCCTCGTACGCGACGGCGCGCTTGGTGACGAGGTTGTAGACGTTGTGGCTCCAGTTCTGGATGGTCGTGTACCGGACCCGGGCGCCCTTCTTGACGATGATCTCCACCACCGCGCTGTGCAGGCTGGCGGTCGAGTACGTGGGGGCCGTGCAACCCTCGACGTAGTGCACGCTGCTCCCCTCGTCGGCGATGATCAGCGTCCGCTCGAACTGGCCCATGCTCTCCGTGTTGATCCGGAAGTAGGCCTGGAGCGGCAGCTCCACGTGCACGCCCTTCGGGACGTAGATGAAGCTTCCGCCGGACCACACCGCGGTGTTCAGCGCGGCGAGCTTGTTGTCATTGGCCGGGATGACGGTTCCGAAGTGCTCCTTGAAGATCTCCGGGTACTCCTTGAGCGCCTGGTCGGTGCCCAGGAAGATGACGCCCTGCTTCTCGAGGTCGGCGCGAATGTTGTGGTACACGACCTCGGAGTCGTACTGGCCGCCGACCCCGGCGAGGTACTTCTTCTCCGCCTCGGGGATGCCCAGCTTGTCGTACGTGCGCCGGATGTAATCCGGCACGTCGTCCCAGGACTGCACCGCCTTGTCGGTCGGTGCGATGTAATAGAAGATGTCCTGGAAGTCGATGGGGGCGAGGTCCGCGCCCCAGGTCGGCATGGGCCGCGACTCGAAGTGCCGGTACGCCTTGAGGCGCAGCTTCGTCATCCACTCCGGCTCGCCCTTGAAGCGGCTGATCTCCGCCACGACCTCGGCGGAGAGCCCCTTCTTCGCGATGTTGAGCGAGGTTGCGTCGGAGTCGTGCCAGCCGTACTTGTAGCTGTCCGGGAGCTGGCTGAGGGCAGGATTCGGAAGGGCCATGGTTCCTCGTGCGATCCTCGGGTCGCCGGCCGCGTGGCCGGCCCGGCGAATCCCGACTGAAAAGGTCGGTGATGAGCATCGCCATGATCCCCCATCGGCCCCTCGTCGTCAATCGACCGTCGCCCGGCCGCGGTCAATCCGACGGCAGCGAGCCGAGCTCCGAGACCGATGGCGACGCGCCGACGAACCGGCGCGCGACATCGATCGGCACGTAGCCGTTGACGATCGCCAGCTGGACCACGCGCCCCCCGGCCAGGTGCGCCACCGCGAAGCGGTCCGAGCCACGGTCTCCGAGGACCAGCTCGTCGTCGATGGCCGGCGCCCAGCCCACGACGTCCAGGAGCTGTCCGGCGAACTCGGAGTAGACCCAGGGGGCGTCGGGGGTCGGCACCGGCGCGCCCAGGATGGCGAGCGCAGCCGCCTCGCCCCCCTCGCGCGCCGAATGCCAGTGCTCGACCCGCAGCCCGCGCTCGCCCGCCAGCGGATGCGGCATGCGGGCCACGTCGCCCGCGGCGTAGATCCCCGGTGCCGCCGCCCGGCGGGCGTCGACCACGATGCCGTCGTCGACCCGCAGGCCCGCCGCCGCGGCCAGCTCGACCCGCGGCCGCACGCCCACCCCCGCGACGAGCAGCGCGGCAGGAAGCCGCTCCTCCCCGGCCAGCAGCGCATCGGGCCTCACGGCCGTCGCGGCGGTCGAGAGGCGGACTGCGACGCCCACCCCGGCCAGGCGCTCGCGAGCCCAGGCCGAGACGGCCTCCCCCAGCGAGCCGGCCCACAGCCAGGAGGTGCGCTCCACCAGGGTCACCCGCAGCCCGAGGCCCGCCAGCGCCGCGGCCACCTCCACCCCGATGAACCCGCCCCCCAGGACCGCGGCGGTGGCATCGTCGCGGGCCACGGCCTCGAGAGCCGCCTCCCGGAGGCCAACGGCGTCCGCCGCGGTGCGCAGCAGGCGGGCGTGCTCGGCGCCCGGAAGCGGTGGCCGGCGCGGTTCCGCACCGGTCGCGAGGACGCAGGCACCGAAGGAGACGCTGCTGCCGTCGCCGAGCCGCGCGCGACGCTCCTCCGCGTCGAGCCCGGTCACGGCGGTGCCCACCTGGAGCTCCACGCCGCGGCGCGCATACCAGCGCTCCGGCTCGGCGAGGATGAGGTCCTGCGGAATCGCCCCGGCGAGGAGCTCCTTGGAGAGCGGCGGGCGGTTGTACGGAGGCAGCCACTCCTCCCCCACGAGGAGGATGGATCCGCCGAAGCCGTCGCGTCGCAGGCGACGGGCACAGCGCGCCGCCGCGACCCCGCCCCCGACGAGCAGCACGTCGGCATGCCGGACGGCGTTCACCGCCGGACGGGCCCGCCAACCGGGGTGCGATCCGCGTCGAGATCGGCCTGCAGGACCGCCGGCGAGAGCTGCTCGGAGAGGAGCCGCCAGAACCCGGACGTCTGGCCCTGGAGCTCGAGCCAGGGCCGGATCAGCCGCGCGCCCTCCGTGTACGGGAAGAGCATGCCGCCCACGGGGTCGCGGAGGACGCGCAGCAGGTGCTCCAGGTGCTCCGCCGGAACCAGGCCGACATCGGTCAGGTAGTCACGGATCTCCCGCTCCGGCAGGCCGTCCTGGTGGAGAAGGATGGCGGCGTTTGCGTTGGCGGCCTGCAGCTCGTTCATCCCGGTGCGCATGGCGACCGCCGCGGTCCAGTCGCCGTCCACGCCCACCTCGCGGCCGATGCGCCGGAGCTCCGCCTCGAGCTCTCGATCGCTCATCACGACCTCGCGTGCGAGATCGGCCAGGCCCTCGGAGATGACGGCCTCCGGCGTGCCCATGGTGCGCAGGGTGGCCTCGCCCAGGCCAGCCTCCTCGATGAGGGTCCGGTCCTTCACCACGTGCTCGACGTGGTGACCCGGATAGGCCTCGTGCGAGGCCAGGAACGCCGCGATCGTGACCTCCACGGGCACGTCGACGTTCACGAGGATGCGGGTCCGGCCCCGCCCGAGGTACGTGGCGGACGCGCCCCACGGCTGGTCGTGCGCCTCCTCCCAGTCGATCCCCTCGTCGACGGGCAGCGTGAAGTCCCGCCGGGCCGCGGTCCGGAAGCGCTCCGCGGAGGCACGGATCGCATCCACCAGCCGCTCGCCGGGCACCCGCAGCGCGACTCGCAGGGCGGCAATGCGCTCCCGCAGGGAGCCCGTCCCGGGAAGTGCCGCGTCGAGGCGCTTCCGGCTGGCGAGGAGTTCATGCTCGGGTGCCATGGCGACCCGGACGCCCGTCAGCTCCTCGACGAGATCGAGATACGAGATCTCCTCGCCCGCGGCACGCCGCGCACGGGCGCTCATCGCCTTCAGCTGCCCGGAGAACCAGATTCGGCGGCGCTCGGTTGCGGGATCGGTCCCCGGCAGCGCGATGGCGAGCTCGCCGAGCGCCATGGCCTCATCGTGCAGCTCGGCGGCGATCGGGACGGGCTCCGACGCTGCGACCTCGCGCAGCTCGGCCGGGCCAACGTAGCTGTCGACGAGCCCCGAGCTGATCCGCTCGAGGCGCAGGCCCAGCAACAGGTAGCGACGTGCCAGCTCGTCCATGGGCACATGCTACCCGCGGAGCCTCGCGCGGCCTCGCCACCCCGCTGGCGAGCCGATGGCGGAAGCTCGTTGACATCGGCGCCGCCGTCGGGCTACCGTGCCGGACATCGGGAACCGGCCCGCGGGCCGGTCGCCATCGGCACCGCAGGCGAAGGAGGCGCTCGAATGCAGATCACGACGATCGCTGCACGCACGCGCGCCCGCCCGCGGGGAGCCGCGCTCCGGCCCTGACCGGCCGGGATCCGGCTCCGCGACGCGCTCGGGCGCGCTCCACCGTCCGAACCAGCACCTCGCGCTCCAGTGGAGACTCGCCCGTGCGCACCCCCAGCCTTGCCCCGGTTGACCGCGCGCTCGCAGCAGGCCGCGTCCTGCGCGCCCGCAGCGGCTTCTACACCGTCGAGACCGATGCCGGCCTCGTCGAATGCCATCTCCGCGGCCGCGTCACCCGCGACCGCCTCAGCGCCGATCCGTGCGTCATCGGCGACCGGGTCAGCATCATCGTCCTCCCCGACGGGACGGGGATGATCGAGTCGGTCGACGAGCGGGAGAGCCGGTTCAGCCGCCGGCAGCCCGGACCGCGCGGCAGCTGGCGGGAGGACGTCATGGTCGCGAATCTCGACCAGGTCCTCGTCGTCTTCGCGTGCGCCGACCCGATGCCGCACCTGCGGATGGTCGACCGCTTCCTGGTCGTCGCCGAGCACAACGAGATCTCCGCGGTGCTCGTCGTGAACAAGACCGATCTCTGCGGCGAGAACGCCGCCCGCTCCGAGTTCGCCGAGTACGAGCGCATCGGCTACCCCGTCCACCACGTCAGCGCCCGGACCGGCGACGGCCTCGATGCGCTGCGAGCCCGCCTGCTCGGTGGGATCAGCGTGGTGACCGGACCGTCCGGGGTGGGCAAGTCGACCCTCCTCAACGCCATCGAGCCCGGCCTGCAGCTGGCCACCGGCCTGGTCAGCGACGTCCTGCACAAGGGGCGCCACACCACCACGAACGCCGAGCTGCACGCGATCGACGGCGGGCGTGGCTGGGTGGCGGACACCCCGGGGATCCGTGAGCTCGGCCTCTGGGCGATCCCGGCGGAGGAGCTGGCCTGGTGCTTCCCGGAGATCCGGCCGCACCTCGGAGCGTGCGGCTTCAACGACTGCCAGCACGTCCACGAGCCGCGCTGCGCGGTGCGGGCGGCGGTCGAGCGGGGCGACGTCAGCGAGGTGCGCTACGACTCCTACCGCCGCCTGCTTGCCGGGGAGAACTGAGCGCAGCCCACGCGCCCCCGCGCAGCTCCCGGGCGGGAAGCCCGGCCACCGGCCGGGAGCCCTCGATCAGGTTCCCGGGAGCCGGTTGGCGCGCTCGCGTCCGCTCGCCCGGGCGTAGGCCCACACGTCGATGTCGGGCGGTGTACTGCCCAGGACGCTCAGGGCGGTGCAGACCTGGCTGCGATGGTCGGTGCCGTGATGGATGACCTGGGCCAGCCGGACGCCCAGCGGGGAGTGGACCTCCCACCCCTGGTCGCTCTCGACGATATCGGCGTCCGGATCGAGCGCTCCCGCCAGCAGATCGCGCCACGCGGCCTGGTCCGCCTGCATCGCCGACGCCAGCTCCTCGAGGCCAAGCTCGTCCCGCTCGTCGATCTGTGGCAGAACGGCGCCGGCCGGGAAGAAGGAGAGGTACCAGCGGTCGGAGGCGACCATGTGCCGCAGCGTTCCCATGATCGAGCCGAAGGTACCCGGCGCCGCCGTCGCGAGCTGCTCCGGCGTCAGCTCCCGGCAACTCTCGATCAGCCGCTCCGTCGCCCAGGTGTGATGGTCGAACGCGTCGTGCAGAAGGGACTTGCTCATCACACGAGCCTACCCGCCGCCCGGGTCGAAACGCGTCAGGATGCCCGCCGCCTGCGATTCGGGGTCGTGGACCCCAACACGGCGAACGCTGACGTCATCCGCGCCCGACGCAGCACGGCAGCGGCTGTCGTTCGCCTCAGGAGGCGGCGGGCAGGGTGACGCGGAAGCGCGCGCCGCCGCCCTCGGCATTCTCGGCGTGCACGCTGCCGCCGTGAGCCTGGGCGATGGCCTGCACGATCGCGAGGCCCAGGCCGGAGGAGCCGCTGCTGCGGTCGCGGGCCGAATCGGCCTGGTAGAAGCGATCGAAGAGGTGCGGCAGGTGGTCGGGGGCGATGCCGGGCCCGTGATCCCGGAGCCGCAGCTCCACCCAGCCGGCCGTCGCCGGCGCAGCCGACAGCTCGAGCGCGCTCCCGGCGGGCGCGACCCGCAGCGCGTTGTCCAGGATGGCTCCCAGCGCCTGGCGGACCCGGTCGGGGTCGGCGCGCACCAGCAGGGCCGGATCAGCATCCACCGAGAGCCGGACCGATGCCGCCGCGGCGCGCGTCTCGAAGGCGCTCGCCGTCTCCTGGAGCAGGCCGCGCGCCGCAACCGGAACCGGCTGGATCGCCAGGCGCCCGGACTCCGCGAGGCTGATGGTCCGCAGGTCGTCCACGATGCGGGACAGCAGTCGCGCCTGGTCCCGGATCGTGGCGAGGTGCCGCTCGTCGTGCTCGTAGACGCCGTCGAGCACCGCGGAGCTGGTGGCGTCGATCACCGCGAGCGGCGTCTTCAGCTCGTGCGCCACGTCCGCGAAGAGGCGGCGGCGGCCCGCCTCAGACCGCTCCAGCTCGCTCGCCATCTGGTCGAACGTCCGCCCCAGCTCGCCCAGCTCGTCGCCGCGCGCGGCGAGGCCGCTGCGTGCCGAGAGGTCGCCTCGGGCGATGCGGTGGGCCGCGGCCGCGAGCCGCCCGAGGGGTCGGGTGAGCAGCCCGGCGGCGACAAGGCCGATCAGCGAGGCGACGATCGCTGCGCCGATGGCGACGAGCACCAGGGTGAGCACGGTATCGGCCTGGACCTGGGCGTAGTGACCGCCCGCCATGGGTCCGGGACCCTGCCCGCGGCCCGGGACGACCCCCTCCTGCTCCAGCCGGGCAAAGCCGCGCCCGACGACGATGGGCGTGGCGATCGCCACGGCGGCGGCGGTGCCGACCGCAACGACGGCGAAAGCGACCGCCAGGCGGATGCGCAGCGTCACGCCCGGGCCGACCGGTACCCGACGCCGCGCACGGTCTCGAGGTAGACGCCGCCATCGGTCCGCGCGCCGAGCTTGTGGCGCAGGTTCTTCACGTGGCTGTCGATGGTCCGGTCGAACGCCTCGAACGCCTCGCCGAATGCCCGCTCGCCGAGCTGGGCCCGCGTCCAGACGCGCCCGGGCTGCTCCGTCAGGGCATCGAGGAGCTCGAACTCCGCGCGGGTGAGGCCGATGTCGACGCCGCCGCGGAGCACCTGGCGGCGCGGCCGGTCGATGACCAGGTCGAGGTACGCCCGCTCTTCGCCAGCCGGCGCCTCTTCGCTCGTCGGGAGGGTCGTCGCGGGGGTCGTCGGCGCACCAAGGCGGCGGAGGAGGGACCCGACCCGGGCCGCCAGCTCGCGGGGCTCGAAGGGCTTCGTCACGTAGTCGTCGGCGCCGAGCTCCAGCCCTGCCACCCGGTCGGCGACCTCGTCGCGGGCGGTGAGGAGGATCACGCCCGGCACCCGCTCGTCGCGGCCGGCGCCGCCAGTGCCTGCGCCGGCGCCGGCGCCGGCGCCGGATCGAAGGTCACGCAGCACGTCGAAGCCCGAACGCCCGGGCAGCATGACGTCCAGGACCACCACCTCCGGATCCCAGTCGCGCGCCGCCGCCAGCGCCGCCGGGCCGTCGCCGGCCGTCCGCACCGCATGACCGTCGCGCTCCAGGTAGGCGCGGACGACCGCCACGATGTGCGGCTCGTCGTCGACCACCAGGATCCGCGCCATGTCCGGAGCATGGCGAACGGCCGGACCCGCCGACAGGTCCGACCGTCCCGAAACGGTACCGATCACCGGCACGCCTTCCTAGGGCCGTCCGGGTCCATGCGGACCGGTGCCGTCACACTCCCCGGTGCCGTCGCCGTCACCCCGCGGTCCCGGGCCGACACCGCCGCCGACGCCGTTGCCGGCAGACCCGTTGCCGGCGCCGTTCGCCGGGCCGGCACCCACCGCCGCGCCCTGCATGCCGCCCGCCGCGGTCTGCTGGACCATGGCCTCGGCTCGCTCACGGACCTGCTCCGTCAGCGCGGTCGCCTCGTCCTGGGTCAGGGCGCCGTTCTCGACGCGCGCCTCGATCCGTTCGGTCCAGCGCGCCACCAGCGCGTCGACGACCCGGGAGACCGCCACGCCCTGCTGCTCGGCGATCTGGGCCAGCGAGAGGCCGTCGTGCCGCATCTCCATCACCTGGTCGCGCGTCAGGTTCAGCGCCTCCGCCGCAGCCAGGCCGCCGCCGTTCTGCGGGCCGGCGGCCGCCACGGTGGCGGCGATGGCCAGCGCTCCCAGGCCGGCGACCACGGTGGCCAGGCTGAGCTTTCTTCGCGTCGTCATCTTCCTCATTCGCGTTTCCCTTCGCTTCGTTGACGCCCCGGGTGCTTCCCGGAACGATCGAAGGGTCGCGCCGCCGCGTGGAGAGGACGTGGAGCCGGCGTGGAGAGTCCGCGCAGAAGTCGAAACGAGGTGCCGCCCAGGATCGTCCCGGGTGTGCCACATACGGCAGCACGTGAAGGAGCGGACCCATGCATCGGATCATCGCGGTGGCCGGCGCGCTCGCCTTGCTCACCGCACTCCTGCCGGCGGCAGCCAGCGCCAACGTCCCGGAGAGCCAGTACCGCGTCATCTCCGCGCGAAACGCCTACGCCGCCTTCTTCATGACCAGCGGCTGCTACGAGACCCAGGTCTGGGTCTCCAGCTCGGACGGCGTCTACGGCGGCAGGCCGGGGCCGGTGAACAGGCAGGGCCTCACCAGCCTCGACGTGGTCGTCTACGACACCTGCCAGCCGCCGATCGGCAAGCACCCGCCGGTTGTCTTCGAAGCCTTCGGACAGGACCTCACCCCGCTCGTCAGCTCGCCGCGGATGGACGCCGCGAGCGTCTCCACGAGCTACGAGACGGTCGACGAGGCAAGCGGCGACCCGGTGAGCCTCGCCCTCACCATGACCTGGCAGCTCGACGGCGAGATGTCCCACGACACGAGCCACATCCACGTCCCGCCCAGCGACCAGGGGGTCGCGAACTCCCACGAGAACGACCTGCGGGGCGCGGCGATCGCCCGGGGCTCGGTGACGATCAACGGCACCGCTCTGGAGCTGGCACCCACCACCGAGGCGGGGCTGGAGCTGATCAAGGGGGGCTGCCAGGTCATCGTCCGGCCCGGCCAGCCCTCGGATCTTGCCTGCTACTAGGCCGATGGCGGCGCTACGCCGCATCCTGGCGCCATGGCACCCCGGCGGCGCGGAACCGCCGGGGTGCCGGATGGCTCTGGTCGACGAGGCACCCTCCCGCGCACCATCGGGCGCGAGATGGAGATCGCGGCGGGGGTCCACGCGGTCCGGCTGCGCGGTTCGTCGAGCTTCCTGCTCGCCGAGGAGCGCCTCACCCTGATCGACGCCGGCCTGTCCGGCTCCCGGCGAGCGCTGGAGCGATATCTCCACCGCATCGGTCGCAGCCTCGACGAGCTCGACCGCATCGTCTGCACGCACGGGCACCCCGACCACGTGGGCGGCGTCCGCGAGATCGCGGGCGACCAGGTGGAGGTGCTCCTGCACCCCGCCGACCTCGAGGGAATCGGCGTGACGCTGCGTGACGTGGTCCGCAGCCGGCGCCGCGGGCACCTGCTCCACTACCTGACCCCGCACCCCGGTGACACGACACCGATCGTGGACGGCGACGTCATCCCCGCGCTGGGCGGGCTGCGGGTGATCCACACCCCGGGTCACACTCCGGGCAGCGTCTGCCTCTGGGCGGCGGAGCGGCGGATCCTCTTCACCGGCGACATCCTGCAGGTGATCCGCGGCCGGCTCACCTACGCCAGCCCGGTCTTCAGCCACGACTACGCCATGGCTCGAGCCTCGCTGGCGCGCCTCGTCGACCTGGACATCGAGATGATCGCGCTCAGCCACTACCCGCCCTGGCGGCGTCATCCGCAGCGCACGCTGCGAGAGCTGGTGGCCGAGGCCGCCGGCCAGGGGCCGGCGGGCAAGGGGGTCTCGTGATGGACGCGCACCCGGCAGGCACCGTCATCGACCTGATTCGCGACACCGTTCGGCGGCACGACCGGCGCAGCGCCCTGCTGATTCGTCCGGGATTCCGAACGCTGCGCTGGCGATACCGCGACCTCGGCGAGCAGGTGCCACGCGTCGCGCGACGCCTGCGCGAGGCAGGCCTGGAGCCCGGCGATCGGGTCGTGATCTGGGCCGTGAACCGCCCGGAGTGGGGCATCGCGGCGCTGGCCGCGCTGTGGGCGGGGGCGGTCCTGGTGCCGCTCGACGTCCGCTCCCTCCCCGACATGGCGACGAAGGTCGTCGAGCGCACCGGTGCGAAGCTGATGCTCGCGTCGGAGCAGACGCTCGCCCAGGCGCAGGCGCTCCGCCTGCCGGTCCTGCTGGTCGAGCAGCTGCCGGACCGGTCGCGAGGGCTGGAGCCGCTGCCGGCGGCCCGGCTCGCCGCGGACGACCTGGCGGAGATCGTCTTCACCTCCGGCACCACGGGCGAGCCGAAGGGCGTCATGCTCAGCCACCGGAACCTGTTCGCCAACGCCCACGGCCTGATGAAGGTCTTCGCCTTCACGAAGGACGAGCGGCTGCTCTCCGTCCTGCCTCTGAGCCACCTGTTCGAGCAGACCTGCGGATTCCTGGCGCCGCTCGCCGCCGGCTGCAGCGTCGTGTACCCGGTGAGCCGGCAGCCGGCGGTCCTGGTCCGCACGTTCCGCGACTTCCGGGCCACGATGCTGCTCATCGTTCCGCAGGGTCTCAAGCTCCTCGACAAGGCGGTCGAGCGCAAGGTCGACCAGGGCGGTCGCCGCGACACGTTCGAGCGCCTGCACCGCTGGGCGGCTCGCCTGCCGCGCGTCGCCCGACGCCTCCTCTTCCGACCCGTGCTCGCCCAGTTCGGCGGCAGGCTGCGCACCGTGGCGGTCGGCGGTGCGGCGATGGACCCCGAGCTGGCGGCGCGCTGGACGGAGATGGGCATCGACGTCCTCCAGGGCTACGGGACCACCGAGATGGCGCCCGTCATCAGCTTCACGCCGGCACGGCGCAACCGGGCCGGCACGGTGGGTGAGCCGATTCCCGGGGTCGAGGTGCGGATCGCGCCGGACGGCGAGGTGCTGGCCCGTGGTCCGAACCGCTTCATCGGCTACTGGCAGGATCCGAATGCCACGGCCGCCGTCGTGGATCCGGAGGGCTGGTACCACACCGGGGACCTGGGCGCGCTGGACGGCGAGAAGATGCTGACCCTCCACGGCCGGAAGAAGGACATGCTCGTCCTTCCGGACGGGACGAACGTGTACCCCGAGGACATCGAGGCCATCGTGACCCGCGATCCGCGGGTGCGGGACGCCACGGTGGTCGGCCTGCAGCAGCCGGGAGAGAACCTGGTCGTCCATGCCGTCCTGCTCCTGGACGATCCGGCGCAGGCCGACGACGTGGTCCGGACCGCCAACGCGCTCCTCACCGGGAGCCAGCAGATCCGCTCCCACTCGACCTGGGAGGACGAGGACTTCCCGCGCACCAACACCATGAAGGTGAAGCGCCGCGAGGTGCTCGCCCACCTGATGGCCGATGCCACCGGGCTCGCCGTCTCCGCCGCCGCCTCGCGGGTGCCGGGGACCAGCATCGTGCGACGCCCGTCCGCGAGCGATACCGTCACGAACCTCGCCGGACTGGTCGCCAGCGTGGCGAACGTGCCGCCGGCATCGGTCCGGGAGGGTGCCCACCTGCAGTCCGACCTGGGGCTCGACTCCCTGGGACGGATCGAGCTGCTCAGCGTGGTCGAGGAGGAGATGGGCGCCTATATCGACGACGCTGAGCTGGACCCGGAGGCGACGATTGCCGAGCTGGCGGCGATGATCGAGGCCCGGGGCGACGCGACCCGCGAGGAGGGCATCTACGGCTGGCCGCTCAACCCGGTGGTGCGGGCGCTGGGGATCGGGATCCAGGAGCTGCTGATGGTCCCGTTCGTCTTCCTCTTCTACCGGGTCCGCGTCCTGGGAGAGGAGCACCTGCGCGGCCTGGAGGGCCCGGTGATCTTCGCCCCGAACCACTGCCTCCACTTCGACAACGCCATCATCCTCAGCTCCATCCCCATCGTGTGGCGCTGGCGCCTGTGCGTGGCCGCCGCCGCGGACGACATCTTCGGCCATCCCTGGCGCGGGCTGGCCGCCTCGGTCCTGGGGAACGCCTTCCCCCTGGCCCGGGAGGGAGCCGTCCGACGTTCGCTGGAGCTGCTGGGCGCCCGGCTGGATCGCGACTTCAGCGTCCTGATCTACCCGGAGGGCGCGCTGACCGTGGGCGGACCGATGCAGCCCTTCAAGGCGGGGACCGGGCTCATCGCGGTCGGCGGGGCCACGCCGGTGGTCCCCATGCGGGTCAACATTCGGCGGATCAGCTGGATCGATGCACGTGGAGCCGGCACGTCGCCGCGCGGGGACGTGGAGGTGGTCTTTGGCGAGCCCATCCGCTTCGCCGCCGACGCGGACTTCAACGCGGCTACCCAGCGGCTGGAGGAGGCGGTGGCGGCGCTCGGCGAGGAACCGGCTGTCGGTCTCCGGCCGCGCCAGACGTAGGTCGCCCGGGCTGGCGGGACGCCGGGCCGGGCTGGAACCCGGTGGTAGGGTAGGTTCCCGGGCACCGGGCGCCCCGCTGCGAATGCCGTCGAGCGCCCCGGCAACTGAGTCCCCGCCGCCTCGTGGCCGTGGCCGGGCGTCCGCGGGTCCACTACACACCAGCCGGCGGGCGTGGAGGCGGCGCATGAGCATCGACCAGCAGTTCGAGGGGGCAGCGCGGGAGCACACCGCGCCTCCCCCCGGACCCACGGCGGAAGAGGCGCCGCCGTCGGTCCGCCTGCAGATCCTGTCGACCGAGCACTGGAGCCTCCTCGCCACCCGGTCGCTGACCTGGAACGAGTCGTTCGCGCGGACCCAGATGTTCCTCTCCGTCCTGTCCGCAGATGTCGTGGCGCTCGCGCTCGTGGCGCAGGCGACGCGGTTCGACACGGGCTTCAAGGTGTTCGCGCTCATCACCCTGCCGGTGGTGCTCTTCCTCGGCGTCGCCGGGTTCATTCGCCTGGTGGCCGCCAACGGCGATGAGAACCGCTGGGTGCTGGGCATGAACCGCATCCGTGCGAAGTACCTCGAGCTCGCGCCGGATCTGGAGCCGGTCTTCGTCACCGACCACCACGACGACTTCAAGGGCATGGTCGCGACGGCGGGCTGGGGGACCTTCCCGACCTTCTTCGGGCTCGTGACGACGCCCGCCGTCGTGGGTGTCGTCGACGCGGCGATCGGCGGCGTGATCGCCTACCTCATCGCGGATCTCGCGACCGCGGTGGTGCCCGCGTCGGTCGGCATCGGCTGCGCCGTCTTCGCTGTGGGTGTCCTCGCAGTCGTCCGCTACATGGCCGTCCAGCAGCGCGCCACGACCGGCCGCATGACGGCGATGAACCCCACTCCAGAGGAGGCACACTGACGGATCGCCCGGTGCTCCCGCCCGAGGAAGCGTCGCTGCCGCGCATGGTCGCGGCTGGCCAGCTCGCCGGGCAGCCGAGCCTGATCCGCGGACCCGGGAACCACGGATGCCGCAGCCGGCGGATCCGTCAGGGGATCCGGACGTCGTGGTGGCGCGCCGCGGCCTCCCGCTCCTCGCCGGAGAGCGTGGACGGGTCGACCTGGCGGACGAGGGTCCAGTGATTCCCCACGGGACAGCGCTGGAAGCGGATTGTCCCGAGGCGGACCGCCTTGAACGAGGCACCGGGGACGATGGTGGACGTGAAGAGGTGCCCGCTGCTGCAGCGAACGATCCGTTCGACACCGCGCTCCGCCACGGAACGCGCCGAGACCGCGACCATCAGCAGCACCAGCACAAGTGCCAGGAGACCAACCGCCAGACCTGCGTTCACGGCCCCAGTCTAGGCCCGCTGGCCCGCGCAGCTGTTGACGGCGGCAGGGGGGTACGGCACGATACCTGCCGGCTCGTTCGCGAGCGCCTCCCGGGCGGGAGTAACTCAGTCGGTAGAGTGCTTGCTTCCCAAGCAAGATGTCGCGGGTTCGAATCCCGTCTCCCGCTCCACCTCGTTCGAAGCCGCCCCTTGCCGTGCCTCCGGTCAGTGCGTCGGGTGCGGAACGGCGCTCATTCGTGACCCTCGAGCAGTCCTCGAGTGCGGCTCACGCTGCTGGTGACCACCGGGCACGGCGAGAGCGCTTGGTCACCATCGACGGTTCGCAGCCGGAGCGAGCGGGGGTCGCGCGGCGTGAACGGAGCACGCGGTTTCGGTGTAGAACCTAGGCCAACATCATCCGGAGACGCCTCGCCTGGTGCAGTCATTGCTCGGGGGGTGGCGGGTAAGCCTGCATCGGACGCGCGCCGACTGGCCGATCGTGGCGGCGGCGTGGCTGATCACGCTCCTCGCCGCCATCCTGCTCTCTGCCGGACCCATCTACTCGTCGGCTGCCTCGCTTGCCGGGCTGCACCGGACGCTGGCGGACACCCCGGTGGCGGATGCCAACGTCGAGGTCTCGCTGTACGGCACGCCGGCCAAGGTGGCCACGGCAGACAGCCGCGTGCAGGGCGACCTGCAGCAGACCTTCGCTGCGCTGGGCGGCAGCATCGTGCGCGACGCGCGCATCTCGGCGGCCCTCGCGCTCCCCGACCAGCCGACGGGCGGCCCGCCGGACCTGGCCAGCCTCGGGTACCTCGACGGCCTCGCTGCCCACGCGACGCTGGTCGCCGGCGACTGGCCCGCCCAGGCCGGCTCGTCGGGACCCATGCAGGTCGTGGTGGTGGACGGCGTCGCCACGGCGCTCCACCTGGCCGTGGGCGACGAGGTGTCGCTCGTCGTCACCCGCAGCTTCGGCACGCAGGCGACCATTCCCGTGCGGCTGTCGGGCATCTTCTCCGTGGATGCGGCCACCGCTCCGTACTGGTACGGCGACCAGCAGCTCATCTCCGGCGTGGACGAGAGCGGAGCCTCGCATACGTACGGACCGTTCCTGACCACGAGGGCCAACCTGCTGGGCACCGGCGTCGCCAGCGTCCACATGCGCTGGCGCGCCTTCCCGAACCTCGCCCGGCTGACCGTGGACGGCATGAGCGGGCTGCAGGGGCGCCTGAACGCCCTGCCCGCGCGTCTCACTGCGACGACCGGCGCCACCATCGGCGTCGAGACCAGGCTGCCGACCATCCTGGGCGACGCGCAACGATCGCTCCTCGTGAGCCGCACCGGGATCCTGCTGCTCATGCTGCAGCTGGCGATCCTGGCCGCCTACGCGATCATCCTCACCGCCTCCCTGCTGGTGGACCACCGCCGGATCGAGACGGCCATGCTGCGGTCGCGCGGCGCCGGCCCGGTCCAGGTTGCCCTGCTCGCCCTGGGGGAGGGCATCGTCATCGCGGTCCCGGCGGTGCTCCTGGCACCCTTGCTGGCGGTCGCCGCCCTCGACCTGCTCAACGTGGTCGGGCCCCTCGCCGACGCGGGCCTCGATATCGTCCCGCACGTGACGCTGGACGCCTACGTCGCCGCCGGCGCCGCCGGCGCCGTCTGCGTTGGGCTGCTGGTGCTCCCCGCGCTGTTCGCCGCGCGGGGATTCGCCGTGGAGGAGGGCGACCTCTCGCGCCAGGAGACCCGCACCTTCGGACAGCGCATGGGCCTCGACATCGCGCTCCTCGCCGTCACGGGCATCGCCCTCTGGCAGCTGCGCCTCTACGGGGCACCGCTGACCCGGACGGTCCACGGCAGCCTGGGCCTCGACCCGCTGCTGGTGGCGGCACCCGCCATCGGGCTGCTGGCAGGGGGCGTCCTGGCCCTGCGCATCCTGCCGCTCCTCGCACAGGGCATCGAGGCGGGGGTCTCACGTGGACGCACCCTCGTGACGTCGCTCGGCTCGCGGCAGCTCGCGAGGCGGCCGCTGCGCTACACCCGCTCCGCCCTGCTGCTCATGCTCGCCATGTCGATGGGCGTCTTCGCGCTCTCCTACGCGGCCACCTGGTCGACCTCCCAGGGCGACCAGGCGGCGTACCAGTCCGGCGCCGACCTGCGTGCGGTGTCCGGCCAGGCGGCCGGCGGACTGCCACCCTGGGCGCTGGCCAGTGCCTACACCGATGTCGCCGGTGCTGCCAATGTCTCGCCGGTCGAGCGCATCTCCGACGGGATCTCGTTCACTGCGGGATCCGGGGACCTCCTGGCGCTCGACGCCGGCACCGCAGCCAACATCGTCCTGTTCCGCGGCGACGAGTCGGCCACTCCGCTCGCTGCGCTGATGCGGACGCTGCGCGCCGGGCGGCCGGAGCCCCAGCTGGCGACGCTGCCGCCGGGCGCCGCATACGTGCGCATCCAGTCACGACTCGAGATCACGAGCGTCAACAGGATCGAGGCCTTCGACAGCAGCGGCCAACCGGGGCCGGTGGACCCCGCGACGCTGCAGGGCGTGCTCATGAGCGCCAGCGCCGTCGTCCGGGATGCCCACGGGATCCTGTACCGCGTCGAGACCGATCCGGTGCCGGTGGACGGGTCCGCCCCCGCCTTCGTGCTGCCGCTCGAGCCCACCGACGAGCGAAATGCAGCGGCGGTGTCACAGGCCGGCGGCCGGCTCGACGGGCCGGTCGAGCTCGCCGCCGTGGGGGTCTCCATCTGGCTGCCGCAGGACATCCTCATGAACGGCGGCACCGTGGGAGTGGCCACGGTGTCGGCCGGCGACGATGCCACCGGCCCGTGGACGGCCGTCCCGCTGACCTCGGTTGCCTGGAGCACCAGGATGGCGCGCGGGCGCGGGGTGCCCGCGGACGTGCCGCCGGACGTGGCCAGGGGAACGGCCATCCAGCTGACCGGCCAGGGAGCGCAGGGCATCATCCTCGGCAACGGAACCCGCAATCCGGCCGCACAGCTCACCTTCCTCCCCGCATCCGTCGCCTCGCCGAAGAGCGCAGTGCCGGTGATCGCCAACCGCGCCTTCCTGGCATCCACCGCGTCGGCCGCCGGTGACACCATCTCGGTCAACGTGGCGGGTGCACTGCGCAGCGTCAGGATCTCCGGCGTGGTCGACGCCTTCCCGACCACGGATCCGGCACGACCGCTCCTTGTCCTCGACGAGCCGACGCTGGGCCTGCTGCGCCTCGGCGCGGAGGGCGGCGCGAGAACTGCCGACGAGTGGTGGGTCGCCGCGCCCGGCGGCAGGATCGGGCCGCTGGCGGCAGCGCTTCGCGGCAGCCCGTTCGACAGCACCTCCGTCGTGACGGTCCTCGAGCGCGCGAGCAGCCTCAGGACGGACCCGGTCGCGCTCAGCATCATCGGGGCCCTCACGCTCGGCTTCGTGGCGACCGGGCTCTTCGCCGTCGTCGGCCTCACCGTGAGCGCCGCCGTCTCTGCCCGCCAGCGACGCACGGAGTTCGCCCTCCTGCGCGCGCTGGGACTCTCCGGAAGGCAGCTCTCCGGCTGGCTGTGGCTGGAGAACGGCAGCCTGGTGCTCATCAGCCTGCTTGCCGGGACCGGCCTCGGCCTCCTCATGGGCTGGATGGTCCTGCCGTTCGTCACCGTCACGCAGCAGGCGGCCGCACCGGTGCCGTCCGTCGTCGTCCAGATCCCGTGGGACCGGATCCTGGTCCTCGAGATCGTCAGCGGGGCGGCCCTGGGCGTCGCGGTGATCGTCATCGGCGGCGTGCTCCGCCAGCTCGGCGTGGGAAGCATCCTGCGCATGGGGGAGGACTGAGGCGTGCGTTCCCTGTGGGCCGCAGGACTGCTCCTCCGGCGGCTCCGCGCCGATCGCTGGATCGTGCTGCTCATCTTCTTCCTCGTCGCGGTGACGAGCTTCGTGTTCGCCGCGGCGCCGCGGCTCTTCAACCGCGTCTCGGACAACGCCCTGCGCTACACCGTGGAGATCGCACCACCCGTGCAGCGCAGCCTCTCGCTCTCGCTCGCGTCGAGCCTCACCCCCGGAGCCGATGGCGGCGTCTCCGGCGTGCGTGCCTACGGGGACGGCCTGGCCCGGGACTTTCCCGCCTCGATCACCCACCTCATGGCGAGCCGCTCGCTGAGCGTCACGACGACCCGCTTCTACGTGACGGATCCGCCCAGCTACGAGACCCATGTCTCCCTGCGCTATCGCGACGGCCTGCCAGATGCGACCCGGCTCGTCTCGGGGCGATGGCCCGTGGACAGAGGCGTACCGCTCCTCCCGGTCAGCGGTGCCGGATCGGACAGCCGCCAGCAGGAGCAGCCGGTGGTCGTCGAGGTCGCATTCTCCGAGGACGAGGCATCGGAGATCGGCGTCCACCTCGGCGATCGCCTCGCGATCACGGTGGACGGCAGCGACCCGTTGCTGGCCGGCACCAGCTACCGCATCGGGCCCACCGAGCTCCTGGTCGTGGGCCTCTACGCCCCGCTCGACCGGAAGGCGGACTACTGGTCGGGTGACGCCAACCTGCTGCAGATCACCCCGGCGGGGAGCGACACCCATCCGGTCGCGTTCGCCACCGCCTACGTCCCCGCCGCCACGTATCCCACCCTGTGGGCGAGCGGCCTGCCGTTCCACTACGAGTGGCGCTTCCTGGTTGATCCGCAGCGCCTGGACGCGGGCGCGGTCCCCAGGCTGCAGATGGACCTGCGCCGCCTCGGGGTCGCCGCCGGCAGCACGGAGCTGGCGTCGGGCGGCGGCGTCCAGCTGCACACCGGGCTGCCCGGGATCCTCGACCGATACGCCGCGCAGCGCGCCCTGTCGGAATCGGTCCTCTCCATCGCCACCATCGGCCCCTTCGGCCTGGCGGGCGGCGCCCTGGGAATGGTCGCCTTCCTGCTCATCAGGCGCCGAAGAGCCACCCTTGCGCTCGCCCGCGGCCGGGGAGCATCCGGCTCGCTGGTCCTGGGCACGCAGCTGTGGGAGGCGATCCTCGTGGCCGGGAGCGCCGCCCTCGTGGGATGGCTGCTCGCGGTGATGGCCATTCCGGCGCGCAGCAGCCCGCTCTCCGCGGACCTGGCGGCCGCCGTGGGCGGGGCGTCCATCCTGCTCCTCGTGGGCGTCAGCTGGCCCACCGCCCGCCGGCCGCTGGGCCAGCTCGATCGGGAGGACCCGCCGGTGCTGCGGGTGGCGCCGCGCCGCCTCGTGATCGAGATGACGATCGTGGTCATCGCCGGCGCGGCGGCCGTGATCCTCCGCCAGCAGGGCCTGCTCGTCGCGGCGCCGGGTGGCACCGGGTTCAACCCCCTGGTCGCCGCAGTGCCGGTGCTGGCGGGCCTGGCGGCCGGGATCATCGCGATGCGCCTGTACCTGCTCCCGATCCGCGGCCTGGGCTGGCTCGCCGCCCGGCGGCGCGACCTGGTCCCGGTGCTGGGGCTGCGGACGATCGGGCGGCATCCGGCCGCCGCGAACCTCCCGCTCCTCGTGCTGATGCTGACCGCGGCCTTCGGCACGTTCTCCGCGGTGATCGTCTCGAGCATCGACCGCGGCCAGGTCGTCGCCTCGTACCAGGAGGTGGGTGCCGACTATCGCCTCGAGAAGATCGGGATCGGCGCGCTGGCGCCGTCCCTGGACCCGGCGGCGATCCCCGGCGTGCAGGCGGTGGCGCCGGGCCTGGTCGACGAGTCGGCGCCCTTTGCGAGCACGCCGACCCAGCGCGCCTCGACCTACCTCGACGCGGTCGACCCGGCCGCCTATGCCGATGTGGCCGCCGGCTCGCCGGCGGATCCGGCGTGGCCGGACGCCTTCCTCCTGGCGCCGGCGGGCGACGGCATCGGCACCCCTCAGAACCCCATCCCGGCCATCCTCTCGCAGCAGGTGCCGGTGGGCAGTGCGTCCCTGGGAACGGGCCGTACGTTCCAGATGAGGGTGGCCGGCAAGTACATGACCTTCCTCGTCGTCCAGCGGCGCGCCGCCTTCGCGGGGCTCGGTGAGCCGGCGACCTTCGCCATCGTGCCGTTCAACTGGGTCCAGGCCGCCTTCAGCCCCCAGCTGCTGCCGCCATCGGTCATGTGGCTGCGCGCGCCATCGAGCGTCGCGCAGCCCCTCGCCGCGGCCGCCGGGGTGGCCGCCTCGACCCGCATCGTCTCCCGCTACGATGCCTACGCGGCGCTGCACGACGCCCCGCTCGGCGCGGCCATCGCCGCCGGCTATGCGCTCGCCCTGCTCGTCGCCGCGCTGTACATGGCCCTCACCATCATCGGCGCCGTGGCCCTCTCGGCCGCGCGCCGGACCCAGGACCTGGCCTACCTGCGGACCCTGGGCGTCACCGCTCCCCAGGCACTGGGGCTCACCGTGGTGGAGCACGCGCCGCTCGTCGTTGTGGCGCTGGTCCCCGGGGTGGCCCTCGGCATCGGCCTGACCTTCCTGCTGGAGCCCGGCCTGGGACTCGCCACCTTCGCGGGGACGAGCCATCCCGTGGCCCTGTACCTGGACTGGCCGACGCTGGCGCTCCTGCTCGCGGCATTGATCGGGGTGGTGGCGGTGGCGGTCACGGCCGGCACCTGGGTCGCGCGCCGGGCACGGCTGGTGGACGCCCTGCGAATCGGCGAGGATTGACCCCCACGGAGGACGCATGACCGAGGACATCACCGAGCTCGTCGACCTGCCGGGAGGCGCCCTCCCGGCGGGGGCCTTCACGTCCCACGCGCTGGCGCCCCGGCCGCCCCGGGTGCACGGCGACGGCGCGCTGATCATGTGCGACAACCTCGTGAAGATCTACAAGGTGGCCGACCTCGAGGTCGTGGCACTCCAGGGCCTCGACCTGCTGGTGGAGCCGGGAGAGTTCATTGCCCTGGTCGGGGCCTCCGGCAGCGGCAAGAGCACCCTCATGAACATCCTCGGCGGGCTCGACGTCCCCTCCGCCGGACGAGCAGTGGTGGCCGGCCATGCCCTGGGCGAGATGGACGGACGCGAGCGCACCGAGTACCGGCGCCGGGTGATCGGGTTCGTCTGGCAGCAGACCGCGCGCAACCTGCTCGCCTATCTCACCGCGCGCCAGAACGTCGAGCTTCCGATGTACCTCAACGGGGTCCCGCGCGGCGACCGCGAGCAGCGCGCGACCGACCTTCTTGCGCGGGTGGGCCTGGCGGAGCGCGGCAACCACCGGCCGGACCGCCTCTCCGGCGGCGAGCAGCAGCGCGTGGCGATCGCCGTTGCGCTCGCCAACCGGCCCGCCGTCCTGTTCGCCGACGAGCCCACCGGGGAGCTCGACACGGCCACCGCGCACGATGTCTTCGACCTGCTGCGCGCAGTGAACCGGGACCTGGGGATCACGATCGTGGTCGTCACCCACGACCCCATGGTGAGCGAGCAGGTGAAGCGCACGATCGCCATCCGTGACGGAAGGACGAGCACCGAGACGCTGCGCCGGCGCGCCGTCTCTGAGGAGGGCGACCACCACGTCATCAGCGAGGAGTACGCCGTGCTGGACCGCGTGGGCCGTCTGCAGCTGCCGCGTGCCCACGTCGAGGCCCTGGGCCTCGAGCGTCGCGTCCGGCTGGCGCTGGAGCCCGACCACATCAGCGTCTGGCCGGACCGGGACCGCTCCGAGGACGGCGACGACGGCGAGGGGAGGAGCGCCTGATGGGCAACCTGCAGTACGCCCCGCCGGGGCGGCGGCGGGTGGACGATCCGGGCGCCAGCCCCATGGTCGAGACTCGGAACCTCTCCCGCGACTACCCGATGCCCGGGGGAGTGGTGCACGCCGTGAGTGACGTGAGCATCCGGGTGGGCCGCGGGCACCTCGTCGCGCTGTGCGGGCGCTCCGGATCGGGCAAGACCACGTTCCTCTCGATGGTGGGCAGTCTCGACCGGCCGACGCGGGGCAGCGTCTCGGTGGACGGGATGGCGGTCTCGGAGCTGCCCGAATCGCGGCTCATCGCCTTCCGCCGGCAGAAGATCGGATTCATCTTCCAGGCCTTTGGGCTCATGCCCATCCTCTCCGCCGCCGAGAACGTGGAGGTGCCGCTGCGCCTGGTGGGCGCGGAGCCGCGCGAGCGGGAGCGGCGCATCGCCGAGCTGCTCGAGATGGTGGGCCTGGGCGGACGGGCCAACCACCGCCCGCACGAGCTCTCGGGCGGCGAGCAGCAGCGCGTGGCGATCGCCCGGGCGCTCGCCAACCGTCCCGACCTCCTCCTCGCCGACGAACCCACCGGACAGCTCGACTCGCAGACCGGGCGCAGCATCATGGCGCTGCTCCAGCACCTGGTCCGCAGCGAGGGGGTGACCGCCATCGTGGCGACGCACGACCCCATGCTCATCGACCTGGCAGACCGCGTGATCGAGCTGCGGGACGGCCGGGTGGTGGAGGGCGACGGCCGGCCGGCGGGGGCGAGCTAGTCTCCGAGTCCGGAACTCGCCGGCTCAGGCATCGTCGGGGACGGCCCGGGAGGCACCCCGGGTGCCGGCGGCGTCGGGCGCCGGCCTGGCGCGGCGGGTGGCGAGCCAGGAGCCGCCGAGGATGAGGAGCAGCCCGGCCATGGTGGCGAAGCCGATCGACTCGTTGATGAGCGCCACGCCCAGCGCCAAAGCCACCACGGGGTTGACGTAGGTGATGACCGTGGCGCGCCCCGGGCCGACCTCCGCGATGAGGGCGAAGAAGACGACGAAGGCGGCGGCCGAGCAGACCAGACCCAGCACGACGACCGAGGCGAGGGCCCCGGCCGTGGGCGACGCCGCCGGCGCGGAGAGCGCGGCCGGCGGAACGAGCAGCACGGCGCTGACGCAGAGCGCCACGGTGACGGGGCCCAGGCCGGCGACCGCGGAGAGCCAGCGCTTCACGATCAGCGGTCCGATGGCGTAGCCGACCGCGGCGACGAGGATCATGGCGGCGCCGAGGAGCTCCTCCGGGCGGCCGGCGACATCGATTCCCAGGAGGACCGCGACACCGACCAGGCCGATGACGAGCCCGATGAACCGGCTCCCTCCCACCCGCTCGTCGGCGTCGAAGCGGAGCGCGAGGAGGGCGACGACGAGCGGCACGGCGGCGATGAGGATGGCCGCCAGCGACGAGGAGACGCGCTGCTCGCCCGCGGCGATGAGCGGGAAGGGAACCACGATCTCGGCCACGCCGAAGGCGGCGGCCGCCATCCACCAGGAACGGACGCCGCGCAGCGATCCCCGCCGCCAGGCGATGGGGAGCAGGACCACGGCGGCCAGCGCCACGCGGCCCCAGGCGACGATCGTCGGTGGCACGCCGCCATCCACGGCGAGCTTGATGAACAGGTACGGGATGCCCCAGATGAGGGACATCGCACCGAAGAGTGCCCAGCCGCGGCGGGTCACGCAGGCTTCCCGGCCGCGCCGACCGCCCAGGAGGTGTACCGCGGAGGCCACTCGTCCGCCGCACGCTCGCCGAGCAGGGCGGAGGCGATCCGCAGCTCGAAAAGCGTGAAGTCTTCGGTGACGGTGAACGGCCAGGTCGCCGCGACGACCGACCGAACCGCGGGGTCGCTGACCGCGATGGCACGACCGCGCACGCTGAACTCGGCCGGTTCGGCCGGATCCTGGTGCGCGTGCAGGGCGTACCGCCCGTCATCCTCGAGGTCGGTGCGCTTCGGGGAGCCCAGGAAGAACGCGTAGAGGCCCCCGTCCACGATGCCGACGTTGACCGGATGGATGCGTGGCGGCCCATCTCCGCGCACCGTCGCGATGAGTCCCGCTGCTTCGCCGGTCCACGAGAGCAGCTCGGCACCGCGGCGCGCCATCGACGGGTTCGCCATCGCAAACGTCCCCCAGTCGGCGCCGCGGTCGGAGATCGGGGTCTTCGTCATGCGCACAGTGTCGGCGAATCCCCGACCCGATGGAAGGTCTCGGCCCGGCGTCGCGACGACCGGGACCTCCGCGACGCCCTCCTCAGCGGGATCCCGTCATCTGCAGCGTGAGGGAGGTGACATCGGTCACCGCGCCCAGGCGCAGGGTGACGATGTTGGGCACGAGCGTGGTGTCGGTGCAGCCGGAGGCGGCCGGTCCCGGGTCGATTCGGAGCAGCAGCGCGTTGCCGCTCAGGTCCAGAGTCGGATGCTCGCTGCAGGCGGTGCTCTGCCAGTAGACGGAGATCTGCGTGAGCTCGCCGTTGGGGTTCCAGGCGGCCGGGGCGCCGGGGAGCGGATCCCGCACCTGGGGGGAGCCCGCGGTCACCCCGCGGACCAGGCCGGTCTCGTCCTTGACCGTGACGTCGACCGTCCTCCCCGCGCGCTGCAGCGTCACGTGCATGCCGCCGGAGCCGCACGCGGAGAGCGCCAGCCCCAGCGCGAGGAGGACACCGCCGAACCGGCCCGGTCGTTTCGTCGGTTGCACGGCCCGCAGTGTGCCCGATCATGGAGCCAGATGGAAGGACTTCTCCGCCGCCTCGCCGCCTGGCTGACCCGCGCCGCCAACCTTCGGGTGGTGGTCGCCGCGCTCGTGGCCCTCTCCCTGTTCGGCTACGTGGTGGACATCGCGAGCCATGGCGATCTCGGCGGCGGCCTGGGTCGCGTGCTCGGGCGGAACGGCCTTGCCGCCGCGCTGCTCGCCCTTCCGTACTTCGTGCTGCGTGCCTTCACCTGGCACCTCCTGCTCGAGCAGGTCGGCGTCACGGCCCCGCTGCGGCAGACCGTCGCGGCCTTCTCGGCCGGGGAGCTGACGAAGAGCCTGCCGGGCGGGATCTACCTCGAGACCTACGTCCTCGCGCGGCTGGAGCGGCTTCGCGAGCGCGAGATCGTCAAGGCGGCGGTGGCCACGACCGGCATGGACGTCTTCGTGGGGGCATCGGCGTTCGTGACGGCCATGGCGCTGGGACTGCCCGGACGCGGGTGGTTCCGCTGGCTGCTCATCGCGGTGGCCGGCGCGTGGATCGTCTTCTTCTGCCTCATCTGGCTCCTGAGCCGATGGTGGCAGCCGCAGTCGCGGGCGTCGTCACCCGCTTGGGCGCGGGCGATGGGACGGATCGTGGGCGAGGCGGCAAGCGGCGCGGCCCGCCTCCTGCAGACCGCCTCGATCCGGCCACTGGCTACCACGGCGAGCTACCTGTTCCTGTACGCGGTCGTGCTGTGGCTGGTGCTCCAGGCAATGGGCCTGGGCAGCGTGGGCTTCGTGGCGGCCGTGAGCGTCATCGCCATCACCAGCCTTGCCAACGACCTGCTCCCCATCCCCACCGAGCTCGGCCTCACCGAGATCACCGGGGTGGGTGTGCTGGGCGCCTATGGCGTCGCCGCCCCCACGGCCGCCATCGTGATGCTCGGCTACCGGATCGTCACCACCGGTGCCCTGACGGTCGTGGTGCTGGCGGTCATCGTCGTCCTGCGCAGCGCGTTCACGACTTCCGGCGAGCAGGCGGCCGGCTCCGAGGGACCCGGATAGCGACCGGCCGCCCGGGGAGCCGGGCGGCCGGTGGGCCTGCGGGGGACGCCTCAGGCCGTCATCGGCTCATGGCGCAGCCGCTGATCGCGTTGCTCCAGGTGGGCTGCACGGCGTAGGGCTTGCCGTTGATGGTGATGTTCGCTGATGCAGAGCTCCAGGCGCACTTGTCGGCGTTCTCGGCGCCGTTGCCGTCGACCCATCCGGACGACGGGTGCGGGTCCGTCTCCGCCTCGGAGTACTCGTGGCCGGCCACGATGCTGAACCCGTCGAAGTAGCCGCTCGTCTTGTTGACGAAGTCCATGCCGCACGAGCTCCCGGCGTCGGGAAGGTACGGGATGTAGGCGTAGGCAACCGTCCCCGAGCCGGAGCTCGTGGAGCTGTGCCACGCGCACCACTGCGTCCCGAAGCCCCTCATCGACTTGCCGCTCGGGGTGAAGACCATGTACGTCGCGTCGGCGTGGTAGCCGAAGTGCTGCATGGCACGCACCGCGGCCGCCGCGATCTGGCTCTGCGAGGGGCGGTTGGGCACCGATGTCGTGTCGTTCCAGGACCCGCCGTACGTGCTGCTGGCGGTGTCGATGAAGGCCGAGCCGGACGGGCAGGACTGGGCACCGCTCGCGACGCCCTGGCAGTACTGGCCGACGACGTTGTTCCAGCTCGTGGTGCCGACGCCGCCGAAGAAGCCCTCGGTGTACGCCATGGCCTGCTCGTTCGTGTAGCCGCCGGAGGACGAGACGGTTCCCCACTCGGGGCCCCACCAGCTGATGTAGACGACGGGGCTGGTCTGGACGGGGCCACCCCCGTACGACAGGTTGTTGTTCCCGCCGTGCGGCCTGCGGGACGGCTTGGCGGACTGGCCCCGGAAGATGCCCATCGCCTCGGCGTTCGAGAGCGCGGCGCCGGAGGTGGGCTGGGGGGCCGCAGCAACGGTGCCGATCGTCGAGATGACGAGGGCCATGGCGGCGGCAGAGGACAGGAGGACGCGGGTCGCGGGTCGCATCGGGTGGGACTCCCATCGAGGTGGCTTGCCGAGCGGGCGGCGTGAGCGAACAATAGCGGGCCCGAAGCTGCCGGCGCCATGCCTCCCGGACGAATTGGCGGTGTCTCCTCGCACCGATTCGTCGCGGGTTTCGGGGCGGGCCTCAGTCTTCGCCGGGCTTCGGCGTGGAGCTCGCCCCCGGCGTGGATCCGCCGCTGTCCTCCGACTCGCTGGGGCGTGGTGTGCGGGTCGACGTGGCCGGCTGCGCGGTCTCGACCACCTCGCCGCCCGGGGTCGCGGACTGCTCCCCGCCGGTCTCGGTCGCGTCCGGCGTGCCACTCGGCTCGAGAGTCGGCGAAGCGGAGGGCGTTGACGAGGGACTGGCGCTGACGGTCGGCGACGGTGAGCCGGAGCTGCCGGCCGCCGGGCCGCTGCGCAGGAGGCCGGAGAGCTCCGCTCCGACCAGGGCACCGCCGACCGCGATGACGACAACCGCGGCGAGCGCGGCCATGCGCAGCGAGCGGCGGGCAGGTGCCGCGAGCACACCGATGATGCCTCCGAGCCAGCCTGCGGGGCCGCCGCGGCGCAGCGGCGCGCCCTCGACCGCGGCCATGACCCGGTCGACGAAGGCGGCCGGCACCGCGTCGTCCGCCAGGTTCGCGTAGCGGCGCAGCCCGGCGCTCACCGCGCGAAGGTCGACCTCGTCGACCTCCAGGTCCAGGTCGTCCGGCGGCCGCGGCCGGCGCTCGAGGTCGCTCACGCGAGCACCTCCTGCCCGATCTCGCGCCGCAACCGCTCCAGGCCGCGGCGCAGGTGGGTCTTGACCGTGTTGAGGGGGCGATGCGTGGTCGCGGCGATCTCGTCGAGCGCCATCTCCGCGAAGAAGCGCAGCGTCACCGTCTCGCGATACGGCTCGGGCAGCGCGGCCACCGCCAGCCGAACGTCTCTCTCCCGCTCGCCGGCGAGCAGAGCCGCGACCGGATCGGCGTCGCTGGACTGGACGGCGAGCGCCATGGCGTCGTCGATCGGCGCGGCGGGCCGGCGCTGCCCGAGGCGGCGGTAGGCCTGGCGGGTGGCGATGCGCGCCACCCAGCCCCCGAGCGGACCCTCGCCCCGGTACCCCGCCAGCGACCGGTATGCCATCACGAAGCTCTCCTGTGCGACGTCCTCGGCTTCGTGCCGCCGGCCCAGGATGCGCAGGCAGGTGCGGTAGACCGTGCCCTGCTCCCGCTCGACGAGGAGCCGGAACGCGTCACGGTCTCCGCCAAGGACCGCCTGCACGATTGCCCGATCGTCCACGCCGGGATCGTGCCATGCGAGGCCTGCCACGCGCTCGAAGCGACGGTCAGTGATGATTCGTCAGCCGTTGCCGCATCCATTCCCGCGGCTGGCTCGGGCTCGGAAGGGACTCATTCGCGACCTCGTGCTCCTGGGCGGCCGCCGCCGCGTGCCACCTGCTCTCCTGAGGCGGAGCGGGGCCCGAAGGTTTCAGCGGGCACCCGACTTGCTACGATTCACCCTTCGAGCACAGACATGGGGCGCGTGCCGTCAGGGGCACCTGCTTGCGCCCGCTCCAACCGAGCAGGAGGTACGTCACCCACCATGAGCATCGCTGCTGACTCGGCCACATCCTCGAGTCCCATGGGTCCGCTGGGGGTGCGCCTTCCGGCGGCCAGATCCGTGCGGGTCCGGCCGGACGAGGCCGAGCTGCAGCAGCTGACGAGCCGCATGCCGCAGGCGCAGCCCACGAGCTTCGGCAACTTCAACGTCCGTACGCGCGCCACGAGCCGCTCGGTGGGCTCCACGTACCTCGTCACGGACGATCCGTCCGTCACGACCGGGCAGACGATCAGCGTCGAAGAGGGGCGGCGAGTCGCGCAGGCGCAGGCCGACTACATCGCGGACCGGGAGATGCTGGTCGTGGACGGATACATCGGCAACGACCCGGAGCATCGGGCGCGGGCGCGGCTCTACATCGAGGCGGCAAACGCCAACATCGCCGGGATGCAGCGCCAGCTGTACTTCCCTCCGGATGCGCCTGCGGCGGACTGGGACCCGGAGCTCGTCATCATCTACACCCCGAACCTCCCCATGCCCGGCTACCCGGACGACCGGATCATCACCGTGGACCTCGAGGCCGGCATCACGCGCGTCTGCAACTCCGACTACTTCGGCGAGTCGAAGAAGGGCGGCCTGCGGATGTGGAACGCCATGGTCTATGCGCGCGGCGGGCTGGCCATGCACGCCGGCTGCAAGGTGGTTCCCACCGATCGCGGCGAGCAGGTGCTCCTCATCATCGGCCTGTCGGGTACGGGCAAGACGACCACCACCTTCACCCGGCAGAACGAGAGCCAGCCGGTGCAGGACGACTTCATCGGCCTCTTCCCGGGCGGCAAGGTGGTCGGCACCGAGAACGGCTGCTTCGCCAAGACCTTCGGGCTGGATCCGAAGCACGAGCCGGCGATCTACGGCGCGGTCACCAAGCCGGACGCCTACCTGGAGAACGTCGGCCAGGAGACCGATGGCGGCGCCGTCGACTTCTTCGACGCCAGCTACACGAAGAACGGCCGCGCCACCTTCCCCATGGCATCGCTGGGCATCTGGCGCGATCCGCGCGAGGTCGGTCCGGTCGGCCACATGCTGATCCTCAACCGCAACGACAACATCATCCCGGCCGTCGCGCGGCTCTCCCCGGAGCAGGCCGCCGCCTACTTCATGCTCGGTGAGACCCAGGGGACGTCGGCGGGCGGCAAGGCGGAGGAGGGCAAGGCCCTGCGCGTGCCGGGGACCAACCCGTTCTACCCGCACCGCGACGAGGACCAGGCGAACCGCTTCCACGAGCTGCTGGGCAAGTGCGACTTCGATGTCTACCTGCTCAACACCGGCCGCGTGGGCGGCTCGGAGGACGTGGCGGAGTCCCGGAAGATCGAGATCGAGGACTCGGGGGCCGTGGTGAAGGCGATCGCCGAGGGGACGATCACCTGGGAGCGGGACCCGGACTTCGGATACGACGTCGCCACCGCCGTGCCGGGGATCGAGGACGAGGAGCTGCTCCAGCCGCGCCGTCTCTACGAGCGCACGGGCCGCCGCGACCAGTACGAGGGCTGGGTGGCGCGTCTCAAGCGGGAGCGCATCGAGTTCCTGGAGGAGTATCCCGGGCTCGAGCCGGAGATCGTCGCCGCCGCTCGCTGAGTCAGCCGTCCCCGGGCGGTGCTCGACATCGGCTCGTGGGGGCTCCGGGTCAGTGAGCGTCATCCTCCTCGAGGGTCGCGTCGACGCTGATCTCGACATTGCCGGCGAGTGCACGCGAGATGGGGCACCCGGTCGACGCGGCAGCCGCGGCCTCGGCGAAGGACTCGTGGGTGGCGCCCGGGACGTGGCCCAGCACGGTGAGGCGCGACGCGACCACGCTCCAGCCGGCATCGAGCTTGTCGAAGGTCACCTCGGCCTCCACGTGCAGGTGCTCGGGCGGCGTGCCGGCGCGGCCCAGGCCGGCGGAGAGGGACATCGCGTAGCAGCTGGCATGCGCCGCTGCCAGGAGCTCCTCCGGGGAGGTGCGGCCGCTGGGGGCCTCGGTCCGCGAGGCCCAGCTGACGGGCAGGTCCCGGAAGGTGTCGCTGGAGCCGGCGCTCGCGGTGCCGGTGCCATCGGCGAGGCTGCCGGTCCAGGTGACGGTGGCGGTGCGAACGGCTGCCATGGGAGCTGACCTCCTTGTATGCTGCATCTCTGGCCCGTGCCGACGTGACGGACGTGAGCGACGTGACCGATGTCGAGCCTACCCCATCGAGGGCAATCATGAGCGAGAGCCTCCCGGCGCCAGTCCGGAACCCGATCATCCACGGCGAGCAGGTCTACCTGCGGCCGGCGGAGCGCGACGACATCGACCGCTTCATCCGCTGGTTCAGCGACGCGGAGACGACGCGCAACCTGGCGATGGTCGGGCCCATGGGCCGCGCAGGTGAAGAGCGCTGGTTCGAGCGAATGCTGGAGCACCAGGGCACGAGCGACTGGCACTTCCTGATCTGCCTCCGCGCGGACGGACGCCCCATCGGCACGGCGGGGCTGCACGAGGTCGACCTCGAGGCGGGCAACGCCGCCTTCGGCATCGCCATCGGCGAGGAGGCGGACCGCGGCCATGGCTACGGGACCGACGCGCTGCGGGCGATCTGCGACTTCGGATTCGGAAGCCTGCGCCTCGAGCGGATCCACCTCGACGTGTACGCGGGCAACGAGCGGGCGCGACGCAGCTACGAGCGGGCCGGCTTCGTGCTGGAGGGCACCCAGCGCAGGGCGCACTTCTCGGACGGGCGCTTCGTGGACGTCCACCGGATGGCGCAGCTGCGCGACGAGTGGCTGGCCCTGCGCGGGCGAACCGCCGAATGACGCACGGTCGCGCCGCCGTGGTCGGGCAGACGCGACGGATCACGAACCTGCCGGACCTCATTGCCGCCCTCGACGCCCCGGCGCGAGATCGCGTGGAACGGCTCTTCCAGGTCGTCCGCAGCGTCGGCACCACGGATCCGCCGCCGGCCATGGAGCCGTGGCTGACCGAGCACTTCGGATCGGTGGAGGCGGTGCGCCGCCAGACGATCGTGCGGGTCACGAACCGCTGGACGCTCGACGGCACCCTCTTCAGCGGCCTGCGTGCGCAGCGGCCCATGGAGATCGCGCACGCGGACGGTGCGGACGATGCGGAAGGCGACGCCGGCGGCGCCGACCCGTTCTGCCACCCGGAGGAGCAGACGCCGGCGGCCGAGTGGGGCCGGATCCGCGGCGTGCACGCCGTCACCGGTGCCAACGCGGCGAAGTACGACGCGCACCACGCGGTGATCGTCTTCGACCGGCACGATCCGCTGGCCTTCGACCGAGAGACGGTCGTCGACCTCTTCCGGGTCGGTCGCGAGTGGGCAGAGCGTGCTCACGAGGCCGATGGCGACGCCACCGCGTACCTGCTCACCTGGAACTGCGGCTGGCGAGCGGGCGCCTCCATCCGCCACGGCCACGCGCAGGCGCTGCTGGGGCACGGCGTCTACCCGCACCCCGCGCGCCTGCGCCGGGACGCGGCGACGTACCGGGCGGCCACCGGACGGAGCTACCCCGCGGACCTCGCCGACGCCCACCGGGACCTGGGCCTCGTCATCGACCGGGGCGCCGTATGCGTGCTTGCGGCCCTCAACCCGGTGAAGGAGCGCGAGCTGCTCGTCATGGGACCGCCCGGCATGGACGAGCGCGACGAGGCCTTCTCCGGGACGGTGGGCGACGCCCTGGTCGCGTACCGCGACGTGGTGGGCGTGCGCTCGTTCAACCTCGCCATGCACCGGGCCCCTCTCCGGGATCGCGCCGGCGGCGACGGGTGGGACGACATCGGTCCCATGGTGCACATCGTCGATCGAGGGAGTCCCGGGGTGCGCAGCTCCGACATCGGCTCCATGGAGCTCTTCGCGGCGTCCGTGGTGAGCGCGGACCCCTTCACGCTCATCGAGCAGCTTCGCGCGGCGCTGCCGCCGGCCTAGTCACGGGCATCGAGTACGATGCCGCCGTGTTCGAGCTGCGTCGGGACCCGGTCACCGGCTGGTGGTCGGCGGTCGTCACCGACCGCTCCTTCGAGCACAGCTCCTTTGCCATCTCCGCGCTGCCGGTGGAGGGGAGCCACTGCCGGCACTGCGACGACGCGCCGGAGGCTGACGACGATCGCGTGCGTCGCGTGACGCTCCGACAGGACGCCTTCCACCGCATCGACGCCTCGAAGGATCGCGCCGCGCAGCTGGCGATGTCCGAGGTGGAGGCGAGCTCGGGCTCCTGGGAGATCCTCGTGGGTCCGCGCGGACATCACGAGCGGTTCGCGGATGCGCGCCCGCAGCTCGCGGCGAACCTTCTGCGGGCGACCCGCGACGCCATGCGGCAGCTCGGCGCGCTGCCGCGCGGCGCGGAGGAGCCGCTCTACGTGCAGGCGGTGCAGAGCTACGGCCGGCAGGCCGGATCGCGCAGCCAGCACCTGAACATGGAGCTGTACGCCATCCCCCAGATCCCGCACTGGATCGCGGAGGAGATCGGCGGCGGAGCGCGCCACGTCATCAGCCGCCGGACCTGCGTGTGGTGTGGCCTGGCGAAGTCGGAGGAGGAGGCCGGCGAGCGCCTGGTGTTCGCCGACGAGGCCTTCGTCGTCTTCGCGCCGGCCGCGGCGCGCTCCGCGTTCGAGCTGATGATCGTCCCCCGCGAGCACGGAGCGGACTTCACCGCCCTCGACGACGACGGCATCGCCGCCTGCCGCGCGACGCTGCAGCGGGCCCTCACCGCGCTCGACGCCCTGGGCGATCCCCCGTACAACCTCTTCCTCCACACCGCCCCGGCCGGGGAGCGCCTGGACCAGACCTTTCACTGGCACTGGGAGCTCCACCCTCGTCTGCGGGTCATCGCGGGGCTGGAGCGCGCGACCGCCCTGGCGGTGAATCCCGCCGCCCCCGAGTACGCCGCCGAGGTGCTGCGCGACCAGCTCCGCCGCGCGGAGTAGGGTCGTCCGCCCCGGGCCGGCGCTCGGGCCGCCGCGGGGCGGAGCCGAGCGGGTAGGCTGTAACAGATGTCGGGCGCGGATCGTTCAAGGGACACGTGGACGGACTGCATGGCCCGGAGGATCGAGTGCAATCGCTGGCGCTTCCCCGACGCAGATCGGCAGGGCGGGCGGTGAGCCTGGGCTCCTCCGAGCGCGCCGACATCGGCTTCGAACGGCTCTTCGCAGAGTACGGGCAGCGCGTCTACGTCTACGTCCTGCGGATGGTGGGTGACGCGGACCGAGCGGCGGACATCACCCAGGACACGTTCATCAAGGCCTACCGCAAGCTCGACTCGCTGACCGATGCGGCGTCGACGCGGGCGTGGATCTACCGGATCGCGACGAACACCGCGATCGACGAGATGCGTCGGCGGCGGTTCACCACCCGGATCGATCTCGATGAGCCGCGCCACGACCGGCCGGATCAGCGACCCGGGCCGGAGGAGCAGGTGATGGGATCCGCGATCGACGAACGGATCCAGCGCGCGCTGGGCCGTCTCCGTCCCAACCACCGGCAGTGCCTGGTGCTGTCGGACATCGAGGACATGAGCGCCCAGCAGATCGCCGAGGCCATGGGCCTCAGCTACGCGGCGACCCGCACGCTCCTCTGCCGTGCCCGCGGCGAGATGCGGCGCGAGCTCGCGAAGGAAGGAATCGGCGCATGAGCCCGTTCGCGAACCACCCCGACGAGCTGATCAGCGCCTCGCTGAGCGGCGACCTGACCGCTGCCGAGCGGCGCGAGCTGCAGGCACATCTCGACGGCTGCCCGGCGTGCCGGGAGACCCTCGAGGCGTACCGGATGCAGCGACAGCTCCTCTCCGGCATGGCCCAGCCGCCGATTCCGCGCGACCTGCAGGCCCGCATCCGGACGGGCATCGAATCGGACCGCTTCGCCGCCCCGTGGTGGCGACGGCCGGGGACGTTCCTCGCCGGGTTCGCCTCGCTGGCGACGGTGGCCGCCGCCGCGCTCCTGGTGCTCTTCGTCGTCAACCAGGTGAACGGCCCCAACGTCGGGCAGGTCTCGCCGACCCCCGGCGCCAGCTCCTCGCCGGTCGCTTCCTCGTCCGGGGAGGCGTCGCCGAGCGCCGCGCCGGAGAGCCCGGCGCCATCCGCCACTTCGGCACCGATCCCGCTGGGAATGCAGCCGGGCGACCTCCTCTACCCGCAGGTCGTGACCGCCGCCGATCACACCACCACGCTCCGGGTGGTCCTGAACCAGACCGGCCAGAGCGTGACGCTGACCGCGCCGAGCGGGTCGCAGTTCGGCGCAGTCGTCCGCGCGGCGCTCTCGCCGGACGGCCGCCTGCTCGCCTTCGCTGACGAGCCCGGGCTGAAGGGGACCTGGCGAATCTTCGTCGCGAACCTGGCCGACGGGAGCGTCCAGCAGCTCGCCGAGACGCTGCCGGTCACCTTCGGCCGGCGGCTGGCCTGGTCGCCGGACGGACGGTACCTCGCCTTCACGGTGGCCCCTTCCGACGGAAACGGTGCAACCTCGGACGTCTGGCTCTACGACCGCACGACGGGCAGCGCGGGCCAGCTCACGCGCCAGGCGAACGCCTACTTCGCAAGCTGGGCGCCGATCGGCCCCGGCGACCCGGCCCAGGAGCAGCTGTGGGTGAGCCTGGGCGCGGCCAACCCGGTCAGCCAGCTGGCGCAGTTCGACGCGAACGGCGGGATCCCGGTCACCGACCCGCTCGCTGGAGAGGCCACAACCGTCGGCGGCTTCGCGCCGCTCGTCTCACCGGACGGTTCGCAGGTCCTGTACTGGACCGGTGCAATGGCCCCCGCCGGCACCAGCGGCTGGACCTTCTCCCGGGGTGGCATGCCCCACCTCGCGGCCTACGCCGCCTCCCCCACCAACCAGGAATGGGGCGGCCAGTTGCTCTTCAGCGACCTTTCCGTCCAGCCCAACGGCGCCGCCTTCACCTCCGGCGAGCTCGCCTGGTCGGAGGACTCCGACACGTACGCCTTCTGGGGCGCGCAGTGGGCGGGGACGCCTGAGGGCAACGGCTACCCGGATCCCAACGGCGTTTACCTCGGCCGCGTCTCCAGCGGACAGCTCTCGCAGGCATCGGCGCTCGACCTCGGCTCCATGACCTCGAACGACGCGAACGCCCTGCGCGTGGTCGACGTCGGCGTGAGCCCGGACGGCAGCGTCGCGACGGTCACGCTCGGCGTGCCGCTGGCCGGCGACCTGAGCCCGGTGCAGAGCTACCTGCGGGCGGTCCCCACCGGCGGCGGATCCGTCACCGATGTCGGCAGCGGCGGGGCCGGCACGCCGCCGTGGTCCGGCCCCGGCGTCTTCGTCCCGACCACCCTCGCGCCGTAGCGACAGGTCCTCCGAACGCGGTGCGGACGGGCGACGCCCGCGCCGCCATGGGTCTATACTCCACGCGACCTTTAACGCGGTCCTGCGAGGCCGCCAAGGAGCGCAGATGCATGCCACAGACAGCACCATCACACGCCATCGGCCCCAGGAGGCTGATGGCGTCGCCGTATCCGGCATGACCCGTCGCCAGGTCCTCGATGCCGACGACCTGCGGCGAGCCCTCATCCGGATCGCCCACGAGATCGTCGAGCGCAACGGCGGGACCGACGACCTGGTCCTGGTGGGGGTCCGCAGCCGCGGCGTCCCCCTGGCCCAGCGCCTCGCCGGCCTGATCGAGGAGCACGAGGGGGTGAGCGTCCCCGTCGGCTCCCTCGACATCACCTACTACCGCGACGACCTGACCAGGATCGCGCACGCGCCCATCGTCAAGCGCTCCGACGCCATGCCGGAGACCGGCGGAAAGACGGTCGTCCTCGTCGACGACGTTCTCTTCACCGGACGCACCGTGCGGGCGGCCCTCGACGCCATCACCGACCACGGCCGGCCCCGCGCCGTCCGCCTGGCGGTGGTGGTCGACCGCGGCCACCGCGAGCTGCCGATCCGCCCCGACCACGTGGGCAAGAACCTGCCGACGAGCCTCGACGAGAACGTCGAGGTGCGCCTGGCCGAGACCGATGGCGGCGACGAGGTCGTCATCGCCCGGAGGAACGAGTGATGACAGTCCCCATCGACGTCAACCTCACCGCGGCCATGACCTCGCCCATGCTCGCGCCGGCAGGCATGCGAAGCCCGATCCTCGTGCCCGGGCGGACGTGGACCCATCGCCATCTCCTCGACGTCGACCACCTCTCGCGCGCCGAGCTGGAATCGTGCCTGGACCTCGCCACCGAGCTTCGCGGGCTTCGCGCCGCTGGCGCGCTCCACGGCCGGCAGGTCCTTGCCGGGCACACCGTGGGGCTCGCCTTCTACGAGTCCTCGACCCGGACCCGGGTGAGCTTCGAGCTCGCGGCGCGGGAGCTGGGCGCGCTGGTCGTCGACCTCTCGGTCAGCGGCAGCAGCGTCACGAAGGGCGAGTCCCTGGCCGACACGCTGCGGACCCTGGAGCGGACCGGGGTGCGCACCGTGGTGCTGCGCCATGCCGCCTCGGGAGCGCCGTACCTCGCCGCACGGACGACGGGCCTCCGGATCCTCAACGCCGGCGACGGCCTCCACGGCCACCCGACCCAGGCGCTGCTCGACGCGCTCACCCTGCGCGACGCGCTGGGCGGCTCGCTCGACGGGCGGCGGATCGCGATCATCGGCGACATCGGACATTCGCGCGTCGCGCGCTCCAACCTCCACGCCCTCACCCGGCTGGGTGCCACGGTGAGCCTTGGCGGGCCGCCGTCCTGGGTCTCCGGATTTGCCTCCTGGCCCGGCGTCAGCGTGGCGGGGACCCTCGCGGAGGCGCTCGAGGGCGCCGACGCGGTCATGGCCCTGCGGGTCCAGCTGGAGCGGTCCGCCGGCAACGGCGTCAGCTCCCTGCGGCAGTACACCGCCAGCTGGGGCCTCACCGAGGAGCGGATGCGCCTCGCGAAGCCTGGCGCCCCGCTCCTCCATCCCGGACCCACCAACGAGGGGGTCGAGCTCACCGCGACGCTCGCCGCCTCGGAGCGCAGCCTCATCGGCCGCCAGGTCACCAACGGCGTCGCGGTGCGCATGGCGGTGCTCTCCCTCCTGGAGACCTGACCGCCATGCTCAAGGAGACGACCCTTCGCGGGCGGTTCGGCCGCCTGACCGATGCCGCCGCCACCGTGGTCCTTGCCGGCGTGCGCGTGGTGGACCCCGGAAGCGGCGAGGACGCGGTCCGTGACCTCGTGATCGTGGACGGCCGCATCCGCGCCGCCGGACCGGGGGCCGCTCCCGCCGGCGCCCGCCGGATCGACGCGCGCGGCCTCGTGGCGATCCCGGGCCTGTGCGACCTCCACGCCCACCTGCGCGAGCCGGGAGGAGAAGGGTCCGAAACGGTCGAGAGCGGCTCGCGGGCCGCGGCGCACGGCGGATTCACCACCGTCTGCGCCATGCCGAACACCGAGCCGCCGCTCGACGAGGAGGCGCGGGTCGCCTGGGTCCAGCAGCGCGGTGCGGGCGCAGCCTGCCGCGTCCGCGTCATCGCCGCGGCGACCCGGGGCCGCGCGGGCGAGGTTCTCACCGACGCCGCGGCCCTGGCCGAGCTGGGAGTCGCAGGCTTCTCCGACGACGGCGCTGCGATCCCCACGGCGAAGCTCGCTCGCGCCGCGCTGACCGCGCTGCGGCCCCTGGGCCTGCCGCTCATCGAACACTCGGAGGATCCCGGCCTGGCGGCCGGCACCGTGATGCGCGGGGGGCCGCTGGCCACCCGGCTCGGCCTCCCCGGCTGGCCGGCCAGCGCCGAGCTGACCCTCGTCGAGCGCGACCTGGCGCTCGCGGAGGAGACCGGCGGGCGGCTGCACGTCACGCACCTGTCAACGGCCGCCGCACTCGATGCCGTGCGCCGCGCGAAGGCCCGCGGGGTCCGCGTCACCTGCGACGTCACTCCGCACCACCTCTCCATGACGGACGCCTGGGTGGCGGGCGACCGCAGCTTCAGCTGGGAGGAGCCCGGCCCGCTGGCGGCCGATCCGTTCGTGGCGGAGCTGGAAGCGGGCACCGCGTACGACGGCACGACGCGCGTGAACCCGCCGCTCACCACCCGCGCCGACGCGCTGGCCCTCCTGGCCGGCGTCGCCGACGGTTCGGTGGACGCGATCGCCACCGACCATGCCCCGCACCCGCCGCAGCGCACGCATGTCGAGTTCGCCGCCGCGTCCCCCGGCCTGATCGGCCTGGAGTTCGCGCTCTCGCTGGGGCTCGCGGCAGTCGAGGCCGGCCGGCTCACGCTTCCCCAGCTCGTCGACGCTCTCTCCTGCCGGCCGGCCGCGCTGATCGGCGAAGATCGCAGCCTGGCGCCCGGCGCGGTCGCCGACCTCGCCCTCGTGGATCCGGCTGCGCCCTGGCGCGTGGAGGCGGACGGCCTCGCCTCGGCATCGGCCAACACGCCGCTCCTCGGCCGGGAGCTGCCCGGCCGGGTGCTGCTGACCGTCGCGGCGGGCCGCATCACCTGGGACGCGTTCGAGCCGAGCACGGACAGCTGACCGCGCTGTCGCTGCGCGCGCCCCCCGCGGCCCGCGGCGGCTCGTAGCATTGCGGCCATGAGCAGCGGAGAGCGATTCGTCTACTTCGACTGTGCTTCCGGGGCGAGCGCGGAGATGCTGCTGGGCGGCCTCGTCTCGGCCGGCCTGCTGGCCGCCGACCTGGGCGACCTGCTCGCCCCGCTCCAGGCCGCAGGCGCCGCGTTCGAGGTCGGGGTGCACGAGACGACGAAGGGCCCGGTGCACGCCATCCAGGTCGAGATCGTGCCCATCGACCCGCCGGCGCGGCTGCGCCTGGCCGAGGTGCGCGAGATGGTCGCCCGGGCGGCGTACCCGCCCTCGGTGCGGAACCGCGCCGAGGCGGTCCTGCAGCGGCTCACCGACGCCATGGCCCGCCTCGCCGGAGAGCGGCCCTCGGACCTTGCCGTGCCGGGCGCGGACGCGCTCGAGGCGGCCGCCGGCGCCGCGGGCGTCTGTGCGGCGCTGGACTGGCTGGAGGTCCGCAGCGTCTTCTCCTCACCGGTGAACCTGGGCCGGGCCGAGCCGGTGGTTGCGGCGCTGCTGGCGACGGCACCGACCTACGAGGAGGCGGGGCCGCCGCTCGTGACGCCGGTCGTCGCCGCGATGCTCGCCGAGATCGTGGACGAGTGGTCGGCCTCGCCACCCTATCCCGGTGCCAGCGTGGGCTACGGCGCCGGCGTCCGCGACCTCCCGAGGCCGAACGTCGTGCGCACGTTCCTCGGATATGGGACCATCGCGGGCGGCACCTGACCCGGACCGGTGTCGAGGCCGGTCCGGCCGGAAGGGCGCACCAGACCACGGGAGTTCCATGTCGATCCGCTTCAACGAGGACCTCGATCCGAACGAGGGTCCGAGCTTCACGGAGTTCGCGGTCCTGGCGAGCCTCTTCGCCATCATCCTCCTGCTGATCCCGGTCGGCGTCTTCACCTTCAGCTGGCCGGTCCCGGTGCTGGCCCTCCTGCTGGTGATCGACCTCGTCCTCCTCTTCCTGGTGAGCATGACCGCGGTCTTCCTGCTCCGCGTCTTCTTCGCCGACCGGCGCCAGGGGCGCGGCCGCACCATGGGCGTGACGAAGGAGCCGATGGTGATCAGCACCGACGATGCAGGCGAGGCATCGCCGCCGGAGAAGGCAGGGCTGACCGATGGCGACTGAGCGGCGTCACCTTGCTGCTCGCGCGGGCGGCGGCATCGCCCTGGGAATCGCGCTGGGACTCCTGTTCGGCATCATGCTCGACAACCTGGCCATCGGCATCGCCCTGGGCGCCGGTATCGGCGCCGCCGTGGGCGGGACCATGTCGAACCGCGGGAGGCGCACCTCCTGATGCCGCTGATGGTCACCTTCTTCAACGTGCGCAAGGGGCGTGACACGCTCTTCAAGCGCGGCATGCGCCATTTCTTCCCGCGCAACGCTCGCCGCTACGAGACGGAGTTCGGGATCCGCTTCGTCGGCTGGTTCAACGTCACCGAGGGGTCGACCTGGAATAACGTGATCATTCTCGATCTGCCCAACTACGCGGTCCTCGACCGCCTTTACGAGGACCCGAGCACGCGCGGCCTGGGGCACCGGGTCGCCGAATCGGTCTTCGACAGCAAGCACACCGTCTTCCTCCGGGAGCGGATGGGCCCCGACTTCGTGTACCACCCATGAGCCCCGAACGACTTGCCGCCCTCCGTGCGCTCGCCGAGGAGGCGGAGCTGGAGCGACGCGACTTCCTCTACGAGGCAACCGAGCAGCTCCGTCGCTTCATGGACGCCAACCGCGAGCGGCTGCGGGAGATCGGCTCCATGGTCCTCGTCGACGACGACCAGGACTACCTCGTCTACCGCCCCCTCGAGGAGACGTGGGTCACGCGGCTCACGTACCAGGACCCCGCGGACAGCGAGTGGTACGACGAGGAGCAGGCGGTCGAGGCGGTGAGCGAGATCGTGGAGCTCTACAACCCCGCGGACATCTTCAGCTGGATCGTGGAGGCGGCCCGCAACCCCACCGAGCACCTCCTGCCGGCCGACGAGCTGGAGGCGGACGAGGCCGACGAGCCGGGAGAGGGCGAGGACGAGAAGGAGAGCGAGGAGCCGGACTGGCAGCACGCTCTGCCGCCCCGCCAGCAGGAGCAGATCGCGGCGCAGCGCCTCTGGCAGCTGGCGGACGCCTACCGCGGCCAGATCAGCTCCCAGCAGACCCAGACGCTCCGCGAGTTCGTGTCGAACGCGGAGGAGGTGCTCGCCAGGACCGGCGACCTCCTCCTCCTCGACGATGGCGAGGACACCCTCCTGCTCCGTTCCGACGGCCGCTTCGAGACGAGCCTGGACCTCTCCGACCTGCCGGCCGGCGCCGCCCACAACCTCGAGCCGCACCGTGCGGGCCTGACGGTGACGGACGCTCGCGCCATCGCGGACTTCTACGATCCGGCGGAGGTTCTCGGCTGGGTCACCGACGCGCTCGGCGAGCGCTATCCGCACGTCGACTTCAGCGCGGTGTACGAATAGGCCGATGGCGGCCGATCCGACTCCCGGGCCGCCGGCTGCCGGGGCGCTCGATCCCGCGGCGCTGGCCGCAGCGAGCATCGAGGAGCTCTTCGGGTGGACCGGCGCCCTGCGCGAGGGCCACTTCCTCCTGAAGAGCGGGCGCCACTCCGCGCGCTATCTCGAGAAGTTCCTCGTCCTCCAGCATCCTGCGGCGGCGGTGGAGGTGGGGCGCCGGCTCGCGGATGCGCTCGCCGGCTACGACCCGACGCTGGTGGTGGGGCCCACCACCGGTGGCGTCCTGCTCGCCTTCGAGACGGCGCGGCAGCTGGGAGAGCGCCTGGGGCACGAGGTGCGCGGCATCTTCGCCGAGCCGGTGAACGGACCGGCGGGCCTGCCCGCGGGACGCGCGCTGCGGCGCGGCTGGCCCGTGGCCGCCGACGAGCGGGTCGTGCTCGTGGATGACATCCTCACCACCGGCGCCTCGCTCGTGGAGACGATCGACGCGGTCGTCGACGCCGGCGCCCGCCCGATGGCCGCCGCGGTCATCGTCGACCGCGCGGCCGGCCCCCTGCCGGTCGATCTCCCGGTCCATTCCCTGGGCCGGATCGAGATTCCGTCCTGGCCGCCCGACGCGTGCCCGCTGTGTGCCGAGGGCCTGCCGCTGGAGAAGCCGGGGTCGAGCCGACCTCGCGCCTGACGGCAGGCACTCAGACGATCGCCGTCTCCCCGCGCTCGACCCAGTCCGCGCGCCAGGCCGGCGCCTCGAACGGCTCGGCGCAGTAGACGCGCTCGCGCCAGATCAGCCCGTCGCGCAGCTCGATGATGCTGACGCCCAGCCACTGCCGGCCGTCCGCGTAATGGAGGAGCTGCTCGCCCCACCAGCAGCTGTCGCAGCCGCCGATCCCCAGCGGCTCCACGCGCGGCTGGCCCTCCGGCCGGTTCGTCCGCATCCGCACGTAGGCATCATGGTTGGTGATCCGCTCACCGGACTGGGGCCAGATCATCTGCCAGTCGGGGTGACGCAGACTCCCGAGCAAACCGAAATCCTCGTCCCGGCTGGCGAAGACATAGCGCTGAACGGTCGCCTCGTTGCTCGCCATCGCACACCTCCTTCACGGAGGATGCGAAGCAGCGGCCCGGCGGTCAACGGCTATCCGGCCCCTCTCGGAGCCGGTCAGTCCTCCACGCCGGGGCCCGCGGGGACGTCGCCGCCGGGACGGACGAAGCCCTCGCCCTCGCGGGGCACGGGCTCGTCCCAGGTGACCTGCGTGATCCGGGCCGGCGGCCATTCGCCATCGGGCGGGACGATCCCCTCCTCCGCCTCGACCGGGATGCCGATGGGGGCCACGTAGTAACGACCCGCGAGCGCGCGCGCCTCGCGATCCAGGGCGAAGCCGGCCTTGGCCCGGTGGAAGGTGACCGTGAGATCCGCCTGCACCACGGGGCTCGAGTGGCCGCCGCCAGTGAGGTCCACCCGCGTCGGCGTGTCGATGGCCAGGACCGAGCACGGACGGCCGGCCGCACGGGCATGGGTTCGGATGGCGTTGACCAGGTCCACCGCCGAGGAGATCGGCTCGCGCAGCGCCCCGGAGGCACCGCTCCCCAGCAGGGCGTCGACGAGGAGCGTCGCGGGCGAGAGGCGGGGGCGCAGCCTGAGGAGCAGCTCCGGGGTCGGCGCCACGTACAGCTGCAGGCCGGCGGCGGAGGCGATCGCCTGCAGGGCGGACCAGTTGTGGGCGGCCGCCCCTCCGGGGTGTGCCGCTCCGCGGTGTGCCCCTCCGGCATGCCTCGCTCCGACCCGCGAGGCGTCGCCGACCAGGACGGTGATGACCCGCCGCCCGCCCGCGGCCAGGCGGCGCGCGGCCACGAATCCGTCGCCGCCGTTGTTCCCCGGGCCGCACAGGACGACGGTGAGCGGTGACTCGGCGAGCGGCCCGCCGGGGCCGGTCACCGGTTCGGCGAGACGGGCCAGCTCCACGAGCGCCAGCTCCGCGACGGCCGCTCCCGCGCTTTCCATGAGCGCGTCCTCCGCGATCCCAAGGCGCTGCGCGGCCGCATCGATCTCCGCCATCTCGGCGGCGCCGATGAGGACCGGGACGTCCCTGGGGGCCGGGTCGGCAGGTTGGGCGGTCACGCGGGCGGTTCCCGCGTGGGTGGAGTCCGCCGGAGGCTCTCCGGGTCCGGCCGACGGTCCGGCCGGCTCGCTCACTTCAGCGTCTGCAGGTACTGGACGACGGTCTCGATCTGGTCCGCGCTGAGGTTGTAGGGCGGCCCACCGAAGGCCGGCATCCCCTTGCGGAATGCCGGGTCCGAGACGGACGGATCGGTTCCGGCGATCCAGATGTTCATCCAGTCGTTGGGGTGGGCCGCGGCGATCGGCTTGAGGTTGGCCACGGTTGGCCCGCCCTGCAGACCGTGCAGGTTGGGGAAGCTGGCCTGGCCCTCGAGGTTCGGGCCATGGCAGGTCTGGCATCCGGCCTGCTTGATGATCGCCAGGGCGGCACCGGACCCGCCGCCGGCGCCGGCCGACGCGGAGGGCACGCCGGCGATCGGAGGGTTCTCGCCGGAGACATTCGAGCCAAAGTAGAGCACGCCGACCAGCACCACGAAGACGCTGAAGCCGACTGCCCACCCGGGGAGACCGCCACGGGTCTGGATGGGCGTTCGCGGGGTCACTGGCTCACCGTCCCGGCCGCAGCGGAAGGAGCCTCGGCCGGCGGCAGCGCGTACTCCGAGGGCTGCCCGCTGGTGTAGGCGACGAAGAGGTTGACGAGCAGGGCGAGGGCACCGAGCGCCGCGAGGCCCAGGCCGCCGGCGGCGGCGAGCCGGAAGGCGAGCAGGGTTCCGTCGATCTGGTCCGCGGTCGCGCCCTGCGTGGCCAGCGACCCCCCGATGATGCCGCCGCCGATCATCGCCAGGCCGGCGATGCCCGCCCCGGCGAAGGTCGCCCAGAGCTGGATGTCCCCGAGCGCGCCGCCCGCCCAGGCACGTCGGAGCATGCGCGGCACCGCGTGGTCGGCGAAGGCGTAGAACGCGAACGAGCCACCGCCGAGGAGGGCGATGACGTTCACCCCCAGGCGCCAGTCCGTCCCGGCGGTCAGAGCCTGGACGCTGCGAAGGGCGCCGACGCTCTCGAGCAGCACACCGCCCGTCAGGAAGACGAGCGCCGTCACCGCGAACGGCACCGGGCCGGCCGAGAAGAGGAGCGACCAGCGCCCGCTCATCGTCCCCAGCAGGTTCGCCACCGCCAGCAGCGTGGGCGCCAGCAGGAGCAGGGTGCCGGCCTGCCCAAGCGAGGTGATCGCGTAGGGAACCGATGGATCAACCAGGGCGCCGATGGCGGAGAGCCCGGCGAACGCCACCCAGCCGGCGAGGGCCAGCCAGGCGAGCCCGCTCGAGTAGAGGGGGTTGCGCGCGGCGCGCGGGATCACGTAGTAGAGCGCGCCCAGGGCGGCGCCCAGGACCCAGTACGTGGCGACCGCGCGAGCGGAGAAGGCCCACACGAGCAGGCGGTTCGTGTCGCCCAGGTCCACCACGTTGGGAACGGCCATCAGCACCAGGCATCCGAGGAGCACCACCAGGCCGATGCCGAAGTAGGCGACGCTGACATAGACGACGCTGCGCGCCCGGAGCACGCTCAAGGCAAACGCCGCGACGAACGCCAGCAGGCCCAGGATGGCGAGCGCCTGCACGGGGAGCGGGAACTCCGCGAGCTGAGCGGTCCCCGAGGCGCCCTTCACGTACAGGAGCGCCACGCCTGCGGCGACGGCGACGTTCCAGGCGCCCGCGCCCAGGGCGGCGAGCGCATCGCTCACCGCCTCACCGGTGATGCGCGGTGCGATGAAGAAGATGGCCGCCAGGCCGGCGTTCGTCAGCCAGCCGTAGACGAGGGCGTCGATGAAGGCGGGCTCCACGGTCTGGCGCGAGACATCGATCGTCAGGCCGGAGCCGAGCGGGACGCTGAACGACGCGGTGAGCAGGTCCGGCAGGAGCCGCTGCGCCGCGGCGAACGCGCCGATGCCGGTCGCGACGACGAGCCACAGGACGGACACGACGAGGAGCGCGGTCGCGGCGCTGTCGGGAGCGGTCGGGACCAGCGATCGTGCGTGACGCGGGGGCTCGTCGTAGGGTCGGAGCTTCCTGGTCATGGGTCTGAGAAGGGACTCCTCCGGGCACACCCGTGCGGGATGGTCGCGGCATGGGCGCGCTCGGTACGTCGCCCGGGGAGCGCCGGTGGCGCCACCCGCGGCGCATTGTACCGGACCGAGCCCACCGCGCGAGGGCCTGCCGAGGCGGAAGCGGTGGCTCAGGAGATGGTACGCGGCGTGCGCAACTGCCGGGGGGCGCGGCCGTCACCGCGCTTCCGTGAGCCCGATGGAGGAACGCGCACGTCTGCCCCATCCGTCCCCGCCGCGGCCCGGTCGGAATCGGCGCCGGCCCGGACGCGACCCGTCCTCGCCACCGGCATCCGCGAGCGGGAGCTGGCCTTCACCTCGTACCTGCGGGTGGCGGCCATGGTCGCGGTGGTGCTCATCCACACGCTCGCCACCATCGTGGGCGACGACGCCCAGCACGGCGCGACGACCTGGTGGATCGCCGCCGCGCTCGACCTGGGCTCGTCATGGGCGGTGCCGGTGTTCATCATGGTGAGCGGCGCCCTCCTCCTGGAGCCCGACGGGCTGGGCGCGGCGGCCTTCTACCGCCGCCGCCTGCGCCGCATCGCGATTCCCCTCGTGGTTGCCCACGTCGGCTACCTGGCGCTCCGCGCGGCGACCGGCGAGACACTCACGCCCTCCAGCGTGATCCATGACCTTCTCGCCGCCACCGTCTACACCCAGCTGTACTTCTTCTGGATCATCCTGGGGCTCTACCTCGTCACGCCGCTGCTGCGCGATCTCCTGCACGGCGGCTCTGCCCGACGACCCGTGGTGGTGGGGCTGGCGGCCACGGCCTGGATGGTCCTCGTCGCGGCGGGGGGAACCGCCCTGGACGCCACCGGGCAGCCCGTGCAGCCATGGCAGCCGGCCGCCATCACGCTGTGGGTGCCGTACGTCGGGTACTTCGTCCTGGGCTACGCGCTCCGTCACGTGATCTTGGGGCGGAGCGGCCTCGCGGCGGCGGTGCTCGCCTTCCTCGCCGGCGCCGGCCTCGCAACCTGGTACTACGCCACCGCCGGCAGCTCTCTCGCCGCCGACATCGTCCTCGGAGGCGGCTACCAGGGGATCCCCATCGCGGTCTCCGCGGTGGCCCTCTTCCTAATCGGGCGGTCGCTGATCGACCCCGCCGGCCGCGCCGCGGCATCCGGGGTGGCGCGGGTGATGCGCACGCTCGGAAGCCTGACGCTGGGCGTCTTCGTGGTGCACCTGGCCATCCTGCGGCTCGTCCGCGCCGCTCCCGGCTTCGGCCGATCCGACGTGCAGGCCAGCCTGCCCCTGGACCTCGTCCAGTTCGTCGTGGTCCTCGTCGTCTCGTTCGCGCTGTGCGCGGCAATCGCCCGCGTGCCGATCCTGCGCCGCTCGATCGGCATGTGAGGCGCGGCTGGGATTCAGCCCCGGACAGGACGAAACCCGCCTGGCGGGAGGCGGGTTTCGAATCTGGAAGTCTTTGGTTGCGGGGGACGGATTCGAACCGACGACCTTCGGGTTATGAGCCCGACGAGCTACCGCTGCTCCACCCCGCGACGGCAGAGTACGCGGATAGCCGCCATCGGTCAACCGCGCCCTCGCGGAGGATCCGCTACTTCCGGCGCTTCAGGATGGCGCGGAGCGTGAGGAACAGGAAGATCGCCGTGACCTGCGCACCCAGCACGATCCGGTTCACGTCGAGCGCCGGCTCCCAGCGGACCTGGCCCTCACGGATCACGTAGGCGCCGACCGGGCGAGCGGTGATCCCGAAGCCGCCTCCTCCGCTCCCCTCGGGCCCGCCGCCCCCTCCTCCGCCGCGGATCTTGGCCGCGGGAATGATCGTCGTCCCGTCACGCTCGATCGGATCCCCGTAGACACGACCGACGTTCAGGACGTCGTGGGTACCCTTCACCATCTCGTCGATGTTCATCCATCTTCTCCTTCCGGACCGATGGCGTCGGCGGACACGGCCCGCGCGAAGACCCATCGGCACGACGTTTCCGGTGGTGCACGGGGGATGCCGTCCACGCCGGCGGGCGGGCCTCAGGTCGGCCGGTGCGCTCCGGGCTCCATCTCGACCATCGCATGGTGGATGCCGTACCGATCGAGCAGGGCGAGGTAGGGATCGGGGTCGAATGCCTCCGGCGGCAGGACGCCCGTCGACGACCAGGCGCCGGTGGCGATGAGCTCCATGGCGATCACCGGGTTGAAGCCGGTCTGCCAGCCGACGACCTGCGAGCCGGTCCTGCGCAGCGTCTCCTGCGCGTCGGCCATCTGGTAGAGGAACACCTCGCGCGGCCTGCCATCCTTGCGGCCGATCACCCAGGTCCCCACGATGGCGCGGCCCACCATCCGATCGCCCATCGTGGCGGGATCCGGCGTCACCGCGGCGAGCACGTCGCGCGGGCTCACGGTCCCGCCCTTGACCGTCACCGGATCGGTGCGGTCCAGGCCCAGGGCGTGGATGGTGCGGAGCTTCTCGATGAAGTCGCTGCCGAGCGCGTACTTGAAGGTCACCCGCTTCGCGTCGAGGTAGCGGGGAACCAGGAGCACCTCCTCGTGCTCCACGTTCACGCACTCCACCGGGCCGATCCCTTCGGGGAACGGGAACTCCTCCGGCGCGCTGAACGGCTCCGTCGTGATCCAGTCGCGCCGCTCGCCGTCCCAGACGACCGGCGGGTTCAGGCACTCCTCCACCGTGGTCCAGATGCTGAAGACCGGCGCGAACGCGAAGCCGGGGATCTGCAGGTCGCCGCCATCGCGAACGTGGACCTCGTCGACCTCGTCGAAGAGGTGCTTCGCGGCGTAGGCGGCGAAGACATCGGTCAGGCCCGGATCCATCCCCATGCCCAGCAGGGCCAGGCGTCCCGCATCCTTCCACGCGGCGTCCCGCGCGAACTGCTCGTCGCCGAGCTTCACGCCCGGCAGGTGGAACGGGTCATCCGGGTGCGGCCGTGACAGGCTCGTGGCCATGTCCATGTAGTGGACGCCCGCGGCCAGCGCCCCCTCGAAGATCGGCATCACGAAGCGGGGGTCGACCGCGTTCATCACGAGGTCCACGCCGTGACGCCGGGCGAGATCGGCCACGCTGCCGGCATTCCGCGCATCGATCTGCTCGACGGTGAAGCGGTCGAGGTCGCCCAGCTCGTGGGCCAGGCGTTCCGCGCGATCGAGCGCGGCGTCGGCGAGGACGACGCCCTCGCACCAGTCTCGTTGGGCGGCCATGCGGGCGATCGCCTCGCCCACCGTGCCGACACCCACCAGGAGGATTCGCATCAGCGCCACTTGCCTCGCTGCGTGTGATCCGTGGCCATTCGTCCGACTGCGTGCGGACTCGGTGGCGACGAAGGGACTCTACCACCGATTCGGCAGCTCTTGCCGTCTGAGGCGCATCCGGGAGGCGGGGGGCCGGGGAGCCGCCGCGCCGAATCCTCCCGTGACTCTCCCGGCGCGGATCCGCCCGAATCCGCGGGCTGCGAGTCGCGGGCCGATTCCGGGACGGCGCCGGGACGGCGATTCGCGCTCCCTGAGTCCCTCGCAGACTCAACGAAAGGAACGCGGGCGCGCCGCCGGCAGTGGCGTGAACGCAGCTCAGCCGATGAGCTGGCGCAGCGCGAAGACCACGTTGGCGGGCCGCTCCGCGAGCCGCCGCATGTACCAGGCGTACCACGCCTCGCCGTACGCGATCAGGTCCCGCACGACGTATCCCGATCGGGCCAGCCGCCGCTGCTCGCGCATCCGGATCCCGTACAGCATCTGGATCTCGAAGCAGGTCTTCTCCATCCCGGCGCTCCGGGCAAAGTCGGCGATCCGCTCCACCATCTCCACGTCGTGAGTCCCGAGGCCCAGGCGCAGCCCGCCTGACGACGCCGCGGGCAGCATGAGCACCGCCAGGGACTGGTAGGCGGCGTCGACCTCGACCCGCTTGCGGAACGCGACCGATGCCGGCTCGTCGTAGGCGCCCTTCACCAGCCGGATGGCCGGCTTCAGCGGCAGGAGCCGATGCACGTCGTCCGGCGTACGTCGCAGGTAGGCCTGCAGGCAGATCCCGAGGTTGGGATGACCCGGCTTGAGCTCCTCGTAGAGGACGATGGTGTCCTCGGTGTATGCGCTTCCCTCCATGTCGATCCAGGCCGTCCCGCCCAGGCGCGCGGCGTGGTCGGCGAGCGAGGCCATGTGCTCCCGCGTCGCAACCGGGTCAAGGTCCAGGCCGAGCTGCGTGAGCTTGACGCTGATCTCCGCGTCAAGCCCGCGACGCTCGATGTCGTCGAGGAGGCCGTGGTAGTGATCGGCGACGGCCTGGGCCTCGCCCAGGTCGACCAGGTTCTCCCCGAGGCGGGTGAACAGGATGCCGATGCCATCGGTCCGGAAGCCGTCGGCCGCGGCCAGCGCGGCCTCGACCTCCTCGCCGGGCATGAACCGGCGGACCGCGCGCCGGGCGAATGGCAGGCGCGGCAGGTGCTCCTTGAGCCAGGTGTTGCGGGCCATCCAGAGGAGCAGTCGGCGCATCGGTCGCTGAGCCTACACCACCCGTGCCATTGGGCACTGGGCCCGCTGCAGGACCCCACCTACACTCCGTCGTCTACGGCCCGGTGCGCCGGCGACCTGCGTCCGATGCCGCGTCCGCGAGACCGCCGCCCCGAGAAGCCACAGAGCACACGGGAGGAGTCGGATGCCCCACGCTCGCGGCCAGCGTCGTTCGCTGGCCATGATCCTTGCCGTCCTCGGCACCCTGGCGATAGCCTTCGGCGGACCCGCGTCGACGTTCGCCGGCGTGAGCGCCAACGGACTGGCCCACAGGACGGTCGACCTTCAGCTGCTGTCCTTCAACGACTTCCACGGCAACCTGCTGCCGCCATCGGGCTCCAGCGGGCGGATCCTCACGCCAGACGGCAACGTCGACGCCGGCGGCGTGACCTATCTCGCCTCGACGCTCGACACGCTGCGGCAGGACGCCACCAACTCCATCACGGTCTCGGTAGGCGACAACATCGGCGCCAGCCCCCTCATCAGCGGCTACTTCCACGACGAGCCCACGATCCAGGCGCTCAACCTCCTGCACCTCGATTACAGCTCGGTCGGCAACCACGAGTTCGACGAGGGTCCCGCGGAGCTCCTGCGCATGCAGGATGGCGGCTGCCTCGAGTCGAGCGCGGATCCGAAGACGAGCTGCCCGGACGGTGCGCCAACCTTCACCGGCGCGGACTTCCAGTACCTGTCGGCGAACGTCGTCGTTGACGCCACCGGCAACACGCTCTTCCCGCCGTACGCAATCCGCAACGTGGACGGTGTTCGGGTCGCCTTCATCGGGGTGACGCTGGAGGGCACCCCGGGAATCGTCACCCCGTCCGGCACCGCCGGGCTGACCTTCCTGCCCGAGGCGCAGACGATCAACAAGTACGTCGACATGCTCGAGCGCAAGGCGCGCGTCGAGACATTCGTCGTCCTGCTGCACCAGGGCGCCTACCAGGCGACCGGCCCGGGTTACATCAACGACTGCGGCGACATCTCCGGCGACGCGGTGAACATCGTCGGCCAGCTCAGCTCCCGGGTGGACGTCGTCCTCACCGGGCACACCCACACCGCCTTCAACTGCACGATCCCGAACAGCGCGGGCCACGAGATGGTCGTGACTGGCGCCTCCTCGTTCGGTCGAGTGGTGACCGATGTCGAGCTGAAGATCGACCGGGCCACCGGCGACGTCTACAACGCGACCGCCAACAACGTCATCGTCCGGCGGACGATCACGCCCGATGCAGCGGAAGACCAGCTCGTCGGGACCTACAGCGGACTCATCGCGGACGTCAACAACGCCGTGGTCGGCTCCATCACGGCCAACATCACCCGGACCCAGAACGCTGCGGGCGAGTCCGCACTGGGTGATGTGGTCGCCGATTCGCAGCTGGAAGGCACGGCTGCCGGTTTCGGGACGCAGATCGCGATCATGAACCCGGGCGGGATCCGGGCTGATCTCACCTGCCCCTCGGCGGGCGGCTGTGACATGACGTTCGGCGACCTGTTCGCGGTCGAGCCGTTCGGCAACGACATGTGGATCAAGGACCTCACCGGGGACCAGCTCAAGCGGCTCCTGGAGCAGCAGGCCACGACCGGCAAGGTCCTCCAGATCTCCGAGGGGCTGACGTACACCTGGTCGGCATCGGCTCCTCTTGACTCCAAGGTCAGCAACCTGCAGCTCGACGGCGTGCCGATCGATGCCGCCACGACCTACACGGTCGCCGGCAACGCCTTCCTGATGGCCGGCGGCGATGGCTTCGGAGTGCTCGCCGAGCAGGCGAGCTTCACGGTCGGGATGGTGGATCTCGACACCCTGGTGTCGTACTTCGCGGCCAACTCGCCGGTGACCCCCGGAGGACAGGACCGCATCACCCTGGTGCCCTGACTCCACGCCAACCAGCTCTTCAACAGCGAGAGGGGCCGCCCGCTTCGGGCGGCCCCTCTCGCCTTCTCTTCCGGCCGGCGGTCCGCTGCCGATGCGGGCTGGCGGCGGCCGCGCCGATCAGCTGCCCAGCTCGCCGGCCCGGGTCGGGAAGAGGCGGGCCACGGCATCGGGCCAGTGCGCAAGGATCACGGACCGCCGTGGCTTGCCGAGGGCGGTGATCTCGCCCTCCTGCTCGTTCAGCGGACGCGGCAGGATGGCCACCCGACGGGGACGCTCGTAGGCCGGGAACCCGGTCAGGAGCCGCCGTACCTCGCCCTCGACCAGCGACTGGACCTCCGGGGCGCCGGCGAGCGCCTGCTCCGTGGCTGCGGCGCCGTTCAACGACGTCGCGTTCGAGACGGCCCACTGGTGAACGTGCTCCCGGTTGAGGGCGACCAGGACGCCGGTCCGCTCACGCCCCTCCCCGACCACGACCGCCTGCGCCACGTACGGTGAGGCCAGGAGCGCAGTCTCCATGGGAGCGGGTGTCACCTTCTTGCCGTTCGAGAGCACGATCAGGTTCTTGATCCGGTCGGTGATCACGAGGCGCTCATCCGGGTCGAACTCGCCGATGTCGCCGGTGTGGAACCAGCCCTCGGCGTCGATGGCCGCGGCGGTCTCCTCCGGCAGGTTGAGGTAGCCGCGCATGACCTGCGGGCCGCGGGCGAGGACCTCGCCCGTCTCTCGGTCGATGGCGATCTCCGTCTCCGCGAACGGGTGGCCCACCGTCCCGAACTTGACGTCCTCCGGCGTGTTGAGGGTGAGGAACGGCGCGGTCTCGGAGAGACCGTAGCCCTCCAGGATCACCATGTCCATGGCATAGAAGAACTCGCCCACCTCGGTGGGGAGCGGCGCGCCGCCGCAGGCGAAGAAGCGCAGGCGTCCCCCCGTGCGGCGCTTGATGGGCCCGAAGACGAGCCGGTTCGCGATCCACAGCTGCCAGCCCAGGGCCAGTCCGGGCCCCTTGCCCGCGAGATGCCGCCGGTACCGCTGCGGGCCAAGGCTCACCGCCCAGCGGAAGAGGCGCCGGAGGAGCGCCGGGCGCCGCTCGATGTCGTTCATCACCCGGCGGTGGATGCGCTGGAAGAACGGGGGGACGGTGAGCATCACCGTGGGCCGCACCTCCTCGAGATTCGAGGCCCAGCGCTCCATCACCGGCTCGGCGAAGGCCACCGGGATGCCGATCCCGAGCGGGGCGAACATCCCCGCCGACCGCGCGTACATGTGGCTCAGGGGCAGGATGGTGAGCGCCAGGTCGTCCAAGGAGAACGGGATCGCCTGCACGGCGGCATAGCAGTTGTGGAGGATGTTGCCGTGGGTCAGGACCACGCCCTTGGGGCGCCCGGTGGTGCCGGAGGTATGGACGATGGTGGCGACGGCATCGGGCCCGATGGCGCTCCACCCGGCGTGCCAGGCGCGCTCCCATTCGGGGTCGACCTCCGCGGGCATGAGGGCTGCAAGGTGGGGCACGTCGTCGGGGGCCTCCTGGCCGTCGTCGAGCAGCACCACCCGGCGGATGCTGGGGCAGGCGAGGCGCGCGGCCTCGATCCTGGCCAGCTCCTGGCGACCTTCGGCGAGGACCACCTCCGCCTCGACGTTGCCGAGCATCTGCGCAATGAGCTCCGGCGACTCCGCCGTGCCCACCGGGCAGGTCACTGCTCCGAGCGCGAGGCTTGCCAGGTCGGCGACCAGCCACTCCGGTCGCGACGCGGAGATGATCGCCACCCTCGTGTCCCGCCCGACTCCGGCAGATGCCAGTCCCGCGGAGGCGCGCGCCACCCAGCTGCCGAGCTCTCCGAAGGTGCAGCTGACCCAGCCGCTGCCGGACTCCTTCCAGCGCAGCGCCTCGCGGTCGGGGTGCGCCTCCACCATCCGCCACACGAGAGCAACGAGGCTGCGCGCCCGCTCCGCCTCCGGCACCCTGAGCGGAGGACCGCGCCTGATGACGAGGTCGCGATGGGACATTGCCTGCCTCCCTCCACGTCGCGCTCGCAGATCTGTTCCACGATGAAACCGCGGGCGGGCGAGCCTCGGCAAGTGCCGACGGTCACTCGCGGCGGCCCGCCCTGCCGCCCGGACCGGGGCCTTCGGTCGCTTCGGCCCTTCGGCATCGTGCAGAAGCCGGGTAGCATGAGCGACCGCGAACGCGCAATCTATCCGGTGCAAAGCACCATGAGGGTGAACGCACCCCACCTAGCGCTCGGAGGCTCCTGTGACCTACGTCATTGCTGAACCCTGCGTCGACGTCAAGGACACGGCGTGCGTCGACGTCTGCCCGGTCGACTGCATCCACTACGACGAGGGCACCGACCGGATGCTCTTCATCGACCCGGACGAGTGCATCGACTGCGGCGCCTGTGAGCCGGAGTGCCCGGTCCAGGCCATCTTCACCGAGGATGCCGTCCCGGACCAGTGGAGCGACTACACCGAGGTCAACGCCCTCTGGTTCAGCGACAAGGACGCCGCGCGCGCGAAGGTGGACCAGCTCAAGCCCGCCTGAGCGCCGCTCAGTCCTCTCCCGCCGCGGAACGGCTGATCGAGAAGGAGATCTGCGGCGGGATGGTTGCCGTGATGGAGATCCCGTCGATCCGGTAGGCGGAGCCCTTCTCGTGCAGCGCCGCGTTGGCGCGCTCCTGGACGGTGGTCGCCTTGATGACGACATCGGCCACCAGGGCCGGGTCCAGCCGGTCGACCAGCATTGCCAGGCCCGCCCTGGCGGAGTCGAGGCCGTGGCGTACGCCCCCGCGCCCGATCTCCGCGAGGTCCCCGGCGTCCTTCGCCCGGAGCACCGCGTCCTCCGACGAGGCGGCGTGCGGTTCCTGCGCTCCGGTCGTTCGCGTGCCGGCGTGCTCGGCGGCCATGCGGACCTGTTCGGTGGCCGCAACGGCTCGTTCTCTGGCCCGCTCCAGGAAGCTCATCCGGTCCTCCCGCATCTGGTGAAGCCGACGATCGCGCTTGCGCAATGCGCCGTGGTACGGCGCCAGGCCTACCGCACGCATGCGGAGCCTCGCCACGCGTACGCTGGCCCCGTTGCGGGGTCAGAGGCAAGAGGCTCGCGTCACGCGGTTTCGGGCCGATTCCCCGTGTCGCCGCAGGCGCCCACCGGCGTCAACCTGACGGGCGCGGGTTCGCCTGGGGTGTGGCTGCGGCAGCCGATCCGGCGCGCCGCACGGCTCCCGGGCGAGCACGCGAGGCTTCGAGCGCGGCGTCCAGGCGGGCGGTGAACGGCCGCGCGCCAACGCGATCGAGGAAGGAGCGCGCCTCCTCGATCAGGGGGCGGTCGTCAACGGCATCGAGGGAGCCGGTGACGGCCATGTCGATGACGGTGAGGGCCCGCGACCAGAGGGCGCCGGCATCGCGCCAGAGACCGAGCGCTTCCCGGTACAGGGAGCGCGCCTCGCCCGTGCGACTCTCCAGCGCCGCCAGGCCGGCATGGTTGGTCCTGTGCGCAGCGTCCGTGCGCCGGCCCTGGCGGCCCGCGTAGGCCTCCGCGAAGTGCCGGGCACGTGCGACGTCTCCGAGCCAGATTGCGGCCCGCGCTCCCCCCGCCGCGCTCTCCGGACCCCACATCGGCACCGCCAGCTGCGCGTCCGCGACGGTGCAGACCTCCGCGAGGTCTCCGGCCCCGAGCGCCACCCCCATCCGAACCTCGCCGAAGCCATGGGTGATCTGCGGATCGCTGAACGTTCGCGCCAGGGCCGCGAGCCGCTCGAGCTCCGCGCTCAGCGCCTCGCCACGGAACGCGCGGAAGGGGAGGTCGACGGCTCCCGCGTGGAACTGCTCGAGGAGCGAGAGGTCGTCGCGGGCGAGCAGCTCTGCGAGCTGGGCGCGCGCCCAGTCCCAGTCTCCGGACTCGAGGGCAGCTTCGGCGGCGTTGCCGAGCAGGTACCGGCTGCCCCATCGATTGCCGATGCTGCGAGCGATCTCCAAGCCCTCGCGCGAGATCTGCCCGGCGGCCCGCGAGTCGTCGGGGTCGAGGGCGTAGGACAGGTTGATGGCCGCGCGGGCGGCGGAGCCAAGGAGGCGATGCTGACGGCTGAAGTCCCAGGCGCCCATGAGGATGATCGTGGCCTCCGCGGAACGCGACAGGTTGGCGAGCGCCACGCCACGGGTGATGAGGATCTCGGCCGTCTCCCGCACCGAGCGCTCCGTCTCGGGAACGCCGAGCGCGCGGTCCGACCACGTCACGGCCTCGGCGTTCCGCCCGACCCGCATGTACACGGAGCCGATTCTCCCCGCGAGCTCGGCGTAGCCCGGCGCCTGCGGCGTGAGGTCCGGATCCCCGATCTCCGCCTCCAGAAGGGCAAGCCCCTCGTCGAGATGCCCCTCGCTGAGGACGCCGCCCAGGTGCGCGATGAGCCGGCGGCGCATGCTGCGATCGCCCGCGGCGTCGGCCAGCTCGATCCCCCGCTCAGCGTGAGCGCGCGCCGCATCGAAGTCCCCGCCGTCGCCGGCGAAGCGGCTCGCCTCGAGGCGGAGCTCGAGCTCCTCGGCCGGGCTGCCGGACACCTCGATGGCCTGCTCCAGGTAGCGGGCGGCGCGCCCGGGGGCGCCGACGGCCGCTGCCCGGCTCGCCGCGCCGCGCAGCGCGACCCGTGCCTGGGCCGCCACCGCTGCACCCTCGTCGCCGCTCGGGCGGGCACGGTACGCGGCCAGGTAGTGCTCCGCGAGGACGCCGGCCAGCTCACCGTCGTCCTGCGCCTCGAAGAAGCGGGCAGCATCGAGGTGGCGCGATCGCGCGTCGGTCCGCGAGAGGGTTCCATAGGCGACCTCGCGCACGAGCGACTGCACGAACCCGTACTGCCCCCGTTCCGGTGACCGCGGGTCATCGTCGTGGACGAGGAGCTCCCGCGCCACGAGCCGCACCAGCATGGGTTCGACATCGGCCTCGGCTCCTCCGTGGAGGGCCGTCACAGCCGGGACCGAGAAGGACTGGCCCAGGACCGCCGCGTCCTGGAGGAGCCCGCGCTCCTCCGGATCGAGGGCGTCCATCCGCGCCGCGATGAGGGCGTGGAGCGACTCCGGAATGGCGATCTCGCCAAGCTCCCCGCGCACGACGAGGACGCCGTCCTCCTGCCCCAGGCGGCCGTCGTTGACAAGCATCCGGAGCGTCTCCACCGCGTAGAGCGGGATGCCTTCCGCGCGGTCCACGATCTCGCGCACCGCGTCTTCCGGCATCCCCGGGACGAGCCCGGTCAGCAGCAGGCGCATGTCGGCCTCGCTCAGCGGGCCGAGGCCGAGCGAGGTGAACGAGCGCTGTCCCGCGCCCCAGGTCGGCCTGCGGTCGAGGAGCTCCGGCCGCGTGAGGGTGACGATGTAGATGGGGTGGCCCCGCGACCACGCGAGGAGATACTCGATGAAGTCGAGCAGGCCGGCGTCCGCCCACTGCAGGTCCTCGAAGACGAGGACGACGGTCGCTGTCTCCGAGAGCCGCTCCCAGAACGAGCGCCAGGCCAGGAAGAGCGCGTCGCGCTCGCGGACCCGCCCGTCGTTGATCCCGAGCAGCTGGAGGAGCGCTCCTTCCAGCTCCGCTCGCTCGTTCACGTCTCCGGCGTATCGCCCGACGGTTTCGGCGACCCTGGAGCGCGTGGTTGCCTCGTCGTCGCCCTCGCCGACGCCGGCTCGCATGCGCACCATCTCGCCCAGCGCCCAGAAGCTGATCCCCTCGCCGTACGACGGCGATCGTCCCTGGTGCCAGAGGATCGGCTCCGAGATTCCATCGAGGTACTTCTGGAACTCCCAGGCGAGGCGGGTCTTGCCGATGCCGCCCTGGCCGACGACCGAGACGAGACGGACGCCACGCTCGCGGGCAGAACCGTGGTAGAAGTCCTTGAGGAGTCGCAGCTCGGCGTCGCGCCCCACGAAGGGCGGCTCGAGCTGCTCGGAGCGGCCGCTGCCGCCCCGGCGCGCCACCACCCGCAGGGCGCGGTAGGCGGGGACCGGCGCCACCTTCCCTTTCAGCATCTGCTCGCCAGCAGGCTCGAAGACGATGGCCTCCGAGGCCGTCCGCATCGTCGGCTCGCCGACCAGCACCGAACCCGGCGGTGCGACGCTCTGCAGGCGGGACGCGGTGTTCACCAGGTCGCCGGCGACCATGCCCTGGTTCGTGGCCCCCAGCGTCACCGCGGCCTCCCCGGTGAGTACGCCGGCCCGCAGCTGCAGGTCCGGCGCGCCGACCGCGGCTCCCAGGAGGTGGATGGCCTCGACCAGCTCGAGCGCGGCGCGCACCGCTCGCTCGGCGTCATCCTCGTGCGCGGTGGGCGTGCCCCAGACCGCCATGACCGCATCGCCGATGAACTTCTCCACGGTCCCCGAGTAGCGGCCGATGATCTCCCGGGCCGTGTCGAAGTAGCGCGAGAGGAGGTCACGCACCTCCTCTGCGTCGCGCGCCTCCGAAAGCGTCGTGAAGCCGACGAGGTCGGCGAAGAGGACGCTGACCAGCCGTCGCTCGGCCACCGGTGCGGCCGGGCTCGCCGCGGCCGCCTCGGAGATCCCGGCTCCCGGATCCGCCGAGGACGGCGGCCCGTTGGCCCCGGACATGCCGGATCCACACTCGCCGCAGAATCGCACGGTGGGCGGATTGGGGCTCCCGCAGACCGGGCAGGCAACCGCCAGGCGCGTCCCGCAGTTGCCGCAGAACTTGCGGCCGGCATCGTTCTGGGTCCCGCAGCTGGCACAGATCACGCGGGCTCGACTCCTCCGAAGACCGGGCACTGGGACCGAGAGTATCGGTGCGTGGCCGTCGCGAGGTCAACGTGCGGCAGCGCTCGCCACTTCGGCGGAACGATAGACTGGCAGCCCGGCGGGCCGTTAGCTCAGGGGTTAGAGCAGGGGACTTTTAAGTCAGACCCACGTAACGCTGTGGTCGCCGAGCGTGGACGCCGTGCGTAATCGGCCGAATCCCCTGCTCTAATCCGACCTCGGCCAACAGCACGATAACGGCCCCATAGCAGGGGATTCAGGAGTCCACAGGAAGCTCCGGCGAGGGTCGGACTGCGCGCCAGCTGGCAGCCAGGTCGTCGCGAAGCGATTGGCTCATACGGTCCGCAAGCAGGGCGGCGCACAGGCCGTTCCAGATCCCGATCGCGGCGAGCCAGACGTCGCCTCCCATCTCGCGCTCCAAGATGGTGGCGGCCCATCCCTCTATCTGGTTGCGGCGGCGACCGATGCGGTCAGGGCGACCCCGGAGTCCGGCACGGTCGATCCAGGCATCGACCTGTTGGCCGGTGGTGGCGAATACGAGCGCTTCGTTCATGCGGGTCCAGAGCTCCCGGATCGCCCGGTTCTCATCTCGTGAGAGCGCAAGGCCGGCGGCGCCATCGAACCAGAAGCGTCTATCTGGCGGCCACTCGTGAGCGCCGTTCGTGGATTCGCGGACCGTCGCGATGAACATCACGATCTCGTCGCGCGTCAGCGAACGAACGGTGGCTTCGAGCGCGTCCAAGCGTCGCGCCAGTCGCTGCGCACCCGTTCCGTGATCCACGCTAAGCCTCAGACCCTCGTCGCAACCGCCAGTACCCTCGCGGGTCCTTCAGCGATGTCCCGACATGCTCGAGGTAGCCCACCTCAACGAGGTGATGGAGGTAGTTCAGCGCGGTAGGGCGCGAGAGCGCGAGGATCTCAACGGCCTGGGACGTGGTCACACGACCCGTGCGGCTCAGGAACTCCACGAACCTCTCGGACCCGGATGGCAGTTCCGCGAGGATCCGGGCCGACAGTGGATCAGCGAGAAAGGTAACTCGCACGGACGCGGGCCCCTGGCTGTAGATCGGATCGGGCAGCCCGACGCGCTCCATCTCCTGGAACATGCGGTTGACGCCCTCTCCGAGCTCTCGGCCATAACCGAGATCGGCCATTGCCCGGGCGACGCGGGGATTGCGAGCGAATCTGGTTGAGCGAATGGTCTCGATTCTCACCAGACCAGGGAGCCGGCCGGGACTCTCTACCTCGAGGCGGTCGTCGAAGAGTTCCACCCGGATGTGATCGCCGCCCACGGTGTAGGAGCGGTGAACGGCCGCATTCACGATTGCCTCGATCCACGCGTACTGAGGAATCAGCGTCGCCGGTCCGAATCGAGCGCCGCGCTGCAGGCGAATGGCAGATGGCAACCAGCGGCCCAGGCGCCGACGAGCTCGGTCGATCTGCAGAGGGAGCGGACCGTCGAAACGCACATCGCGGATGACGTTCGACCGCGCTCCGGTCTCACGTGAGGACCCCCGGTAGTGGAGGAGGCGAATGGCCGCTTCGGGGAACACCGTCTGGGGGTCCTTGCCAAGCACCAGGAGTCCCGCCACGGTCGGAGTGTGCGTGCGTCCATCGGGCACGATCAGGCCCCGGGACGAAAGCACCACCTCGCGGCGCACGGCGCCGCGTATGCGGCTCAGGTACCGGTCAACCAGCTTTGCGTCAAGTGCTCCCATCTTCGTATCGGGTGCCGGCCGACCATCGAAGACAGACTGCCCTTTGTCGAATTGGAGCTCTTGCGCCTCCATGACCCCGAGCTTCCGGTTCTCATCACCCACGCGGAGGTACGTCTCCTCCTTGCGGTTCTGGTGAACCTGCTCGCTCGCCTCGGTCTCGATCACGACGATCTCGTCACGATCACCGTGCTGGTTGATGCAAGGCATCAGCTCCAAACGATGCCGCACCGGAGGCTGGGTGAAATCGACGGCAGCCTGCCGCCAATCGTTGACGCGCGCGGCGTGATCGTTCACTCCCTCGACGCGGCCTTCGTGGATCCCCAGGACGACGAGTCCGCCCTCGGCGTTCGCGAAGCCGATGAGAAGGTCAGCCAGGTCGCGCGCGGTGCAGCGTGCGCTCTTCCGCTCCAGCCACTGGTCCTCCGGCCGTGTGCGGAGCGACTCGATCCGGTCGTCTTCCGGGATGAGGCGGAGCTGCTCGATCGTGGCGATTCCTGTCGACGTCATGACCGCGCCATCATAGCAGGAACTCTAAAGATTTTAGAGCTGTGGTTATGCAGCCCCGTTGAGGCGGAACCGAACACTGATGGCTCAATTGGTCTGGAAGATGGGCCAAGTGCCTACGACATTGAGCAGGTGTTTCCAGAGGATGCGCCAGCTTGGCCGTGACCTACGTCACCACTCTGCTGCTGAGCGGCGCGG
>CAVZCE010000005.1:0-16710 GCA_963773695.1 uncultured Chloroflexia bacterium
GAGGGACCGATGGCGACGGCATGACCGACGCGGAAGGACCGGCCGTCGAAGCGGCGGTTGGGCTGGCGGTGGCCATGACGGGGGAGACGTCCGGCGACGGCCTGGCCGGCATCGGTCCATGGTCGTCCGCGGTCGCCGGACGCTCAAGAGCCACCCGGCCCTGGGCCCGGGCACCGGTCCGTGCGATGCACGGCGGACGCGCGGGAAGGCCGAGGCCCCGACCCGGGTGCCGGGACGGGGCCTCTGTGACGATGGGCCGGCCGCACGGCCGGCCGCCAGGTCAGGGAACGATCGTGATCGGAGCGTCCTCGTAGGTCAGCATCCAGTCGACGCTGCCGAAGGAGGCAGGATCGATGGTCTCGTTCTCCTCGAACCAGCTGATGAGGAGACCCTGGATCTCCGGGTTGACGTTGTAGACCACCGGTGCCGTCGTGACGTGCGGGTAGCCGCAGCCGCCGCCGTGCCGGTAGTTGTTGATCGCCAGCACGAACTCCGCGTTCGGGTCGATGGGCGACCCGGCGTAGCTGAGGTTCTCGATCCGCGAGCCGGGCGCCTGCGACAGGTCGATCTCGTAGGAGACGCCGTAGACGACGTCGTAGCAGTAGGTCTGCCCGATGCCGGTCACCTCGTTTGGCGCGAACGGGCCGGTGCCGCTCACCGGCTTGAAGTATTGCGCCGCCCGCTCGAGGTAGTCCTGGATCTCGCTCCCGGTCATCACGATGCCGCGCAGGGTGTTCTCGTAGATGTACAGCGCCGCGATGTCCCGGATCGAGACCGGACCGGCCGGGATCGTCACCCGGCTGAGGGGCGCGGTGGTGGAGAGCACCGGAAGGTCGTCGTATGCGGTGCCCGCGAGACCCTGCTCGACCGCCTGCTGCTCCACGAAGTTCACCAGGTCCATGGCCGGGCCGTCCCGGTAGTCCGCGTCGGCGAGCGACAGGTCACCGAGCGCCGTGCCGATGGGGCTGTTGACGTAGTCGATGACGGTCTGCTGCTCCGACTGGAGCAGATCCACGATGGCCGGGTCCTCCGTCGCATCGCGGGCCCGCAGCTGGTGGGCCGACTTGTCGGTCACCTGCCAGTGGCCGCGAACCATGGTGAGCTCCAGGTTCGAGACGCTGAGGAGCTGGCCGGCGCTGCCCGGCTGTGTGACCAGGACCTGTTCACCCGTGACGAGGTTCGTGACGAACTGCTGGGCAATGGTGGAGTGCGAGTGGCCCGGAAGCACCACGTCGATGCCGGGGACCTGCTCGGCCAGGTCGGTGCCGAAGTTCTCGGGATAGGGGAGCAGGTCGCCGTAGGAGGACCCGCCGGACATCCCGGTGTGGACCGCCGCGACGATGACGTCCGCGCCCAGGGCGAGCATCTCGGGCACGTACTTCCTTGCCGTCTCCACGCCATCACGGAACTCGAGGACGCCCTCGACGTTCGTGCGATCCCAGACCGCGCTTCCCGGCGAGGTCAGCCCCAGGATGCCCACCTGGATCGGCTGCTCGCCCTTGAGCTTGATGGTCTTGATCACGTACGGCTGGAATGCGGGCGTGTCGGTGCCCGCGTAGACGACATTTGCGCCCAGCATGGGGGCGTCCAGCTGGTTCTCGAACTCGTCGAGCACCGGCAGGCCGAAGTTGAACTCGTGATTGCCCACCGTCATGGCGTCGAAGCCCATGGCGTTCATGGCCAGCGCCATGGGATGCTCGGCGCCCTCGGTGATGGGGTCGCGCAGGGCGTAGTAGGCGCAGAGGGGCGTGCCCTGGATGGTGTCGCCGACGTCGAGCAGGAGGGTGCTGTCGGGCTCGGACTCGTCCTTGACCTGGTTGACGAGGCTCGAGATGGAGGCAAGCCCTCGGTTCGTCGAGTAGGGCTTGTCGTTGAGGTAGTCCCAGGTGGTGGCACGGCAGTGCAGATCGGTGACCGACATGAGCGTGATGTCGGCGGTGTGGTTCTGAGCTGCCCGCGGGTTCGTCGGATCCGCCGATGCGGTCGGAACGGTGGCCGCCGCCAGCAGCAGCGTGAGCGTCACCGCTCCAATCGCCCGCCGGAAGCGGGCGCCAAGCGCCAGGTGCATTACGCACTCCTCCCTCGCGACCCCGCGTGCTCCGCGACGGTCGACGAATAGGCGCCCCTCGGCCGTCCTTGCCAGCGGCGAGGATCGGCGGGACCGCTTGAGCGGTGCTCGGGGGGAGACTGCGACAAGGGGCTGCCGTCGCGGGCAGTTGCTCTGAGCCGGGGCGCTTGCCGATGGTGCGGGCAGGCCGCGGGGCCGGCCCAGTGCCGAATGTCCCGGAGAGCGGAGCGCCTCGGCTCACGCGAATGGTCTTCCCGCCAGGGGCTGGCACGACGTGTGCAACAACTGTGTGCCACTGCTGCTGGTTTCCGCCAGGAGGACGACGGAATGGGTGTCAGAGCCAGGGCGCTCGCGTCGCGCATCGGCCTTCGCTCGCGCTCGCTGCTCCGTTCGGGTAGGGCGCCTGTTCCACACGTGGCCGGTCTCCTCTTCTCGGTCGTCCTGGCCATCCTCACCGGTCGCGCGCTGGAGCTCCCGTTCGTCGGCGGCCTGGCGATCGCAATCGTGGTCCTGCGCATGCCACTCGACGAGCTGCCCCGGACCCGATGGCGGAGTCTCCTCGTCACCGCCGACGCCGTCCTGACCGCCATCGCCCTGCTGCTGACGGGAGCCCCCTTCTCGCCGCTTCTGCCGCTGGCCATGACGGGCGCCATCGACGCGGGAAGCCGCTCCCGCGCAGACGGCTGGACGTTCGGGCTCTCGTTCCTCGTCACCTACCTCCCCGTCGCCGCAATCGCCGTGCTCCTGGGCGACCCGGGGATCCGCCGGGCGGAGTTCCTCATGGAGATCGGCAAGACCACGACCCTTGTGCCGCTCAGCGTCGTGATCGGCTGGGCGACCGGGGTTGCTCCCCTGCTGGAGCCGCTCTACCGCTCCGGGCCGCTCCGGCAGGTGAGCGAACGGCGGGAGGACATCCGGGCCCGGGTCGACCGTGCCCTCCGGGACGAGCCCCTCCCGGTGGACACCCTCATCGCCGGGGCGAAGCTGGGTCTGACCGTCGAGGAGACGGAGCTGCTCGGCTTCCTGGTGATGGGCATGACCAACCAGCAGATGGCCGATGCCTTCTGCCTCTCGGTGGCCACCGTCAAGTACCGCCTCACGCGCCTGTACCGCCGGCTCGACGTTCGCGGCCGTCCGCAGGCAATCGCCGTCGCCCGACGGCTGGGCCTGGATGGCCTGCCACTGGAGCCTCTTTCGCCGGGGGTGCGGGACGAGCCGCTGGAGCCGCGGGAGCCGCTTGCCCGGGTCGGGGAGGGCGAGCGGGTCGCCGACCCCCGCTGACGCCGGCGGGGCGATGTCCCAGGGTCCGAATCCACCGTCTCCCGCGTCCCGGGCTCGGTCTGTCCACCCGCGCCCGGTCTGTGGAAAGGAATGTGGATAAGTTGGTGGACAGACCCCCTTACGCCTGACCGGATCGGCTCGTACCATTCGCCGCCGACGCCTATTCTTCGGAACTCATCGTTCATCTCCTGGAGGCGCGAACCCCATGCCCGAGCGGTTGACGGCTGCCCACCCTGATCCCCCTCGAATCGTCGCACCCGGTGATGCGCCGCCACCCGAGATCGCAGAGTTCATCCGGTATTGCCACGACAGGCGGGCCGCCAACTGGCCGGAGCTGTACGACGAGATGTGCGCCGTAGCATCACGCGGCGAGTTCAACGGATGGGGTCACGAGCAGCTGGCAGACCACGGCGTCTCCTTCGCCCTGGGCGGCATGCCGCGCCTGGCGATCTGGGTCCGAGCCACGCTGGCGGCCGCTGCGGAGCCCGTCGATCTCAGCGCGGGGACCACTCCAGCAGGCTGACCGGCGGTTCGCTGGGCGTCGTCCGGTCCCGCGCCCGGACGACGCCCGGACCGCCCGCGCCGCGGCCCCGCGACGTCCCGCTACCCCATCCGGAGTTATCCACACCCGGGCGTGACACGACCCTCGACTATCCACAGCCGGGGGTCGTTCGCTGCGTGCGGGAACGCGCTCAGTACGTGTGGCGCCGCGCCATCTCCCGCTCGATCATCCGCTCCATCACCATGTACTTCTCGATCCGGCGACGCAGCTCGTTGGCTTCCGGCGTGTACAGGTGGACGAAGTTCTGGAGCTCCAGCGAGAGCTTGCGGCTGAACATCCGCGCATGATCGAGGTTGCGCCGCAGCAGGACCTGGTCCATCCGGCGCAGGTGCTCCTCGTTGAGCAGGTCCTCGTCGCGGAGCAGCTGCTTGTCGAGCTCGATCTGGGTCGGCTGCAGCTGGACCTTGGTGAAGAGGGAGTCGTCCGCCATCGGCCCCGAGTCTAGCGCCTGCGCGGGACCGATGGCGGCGGCCGGATGCGGCCCGGACCGTCGCAGGTGGCGCCGAAGGGCCCCGTGCCGCCCGCTACTCGCCTTCGCCGGGCGCGTGCTCCTGTGCCAGGGGCGGCCGCGAGGAGTCCCTGGTCATCACGCCGATGCGGTGGCGATACGTCAGCTCCCCGCCGTACCAGGTGGTGACAGCGAGGAGCACGGTGGTGGCCGCGGAGAGGGCCATGCCCCAGGGGAGCACGCCGCCCTGGGGATCGCCCGAGCGGACGAGGAGGTTCGCGAGGGCCAGGCTGAGGACGCCGATGTTGCCGATGGCATGGATCCAGCCGCTGATCGTCTCCCGCGGCGCGCTGAGCGTCCAGAAGTCGATGAAGCCGACGGCACCCGCGAAGATGCCCATGACGAAGCCGGCGCCGATGAGCCAGATCGACATGCTCGCCCAGAAGGCGGCGCCTGTTGCCCAGAAGACGACATCGGTCATCAGCGCCCCGACCAGGAACGCGATCGGGAACGCGATCAGCATGGGGTGGACCGGGTGCGACGCGATGCTGGCGGTGCTCTCCACCCCGTCCGCGCCATCCGCGGATGCGGAGCCCTGCTGCTGCTGCTGCTCTTCGGCCTCTGTCGGAACCTGCATCGGCGCCTCCTCGCTCATCCTGCTCGTCGAGGTTCGCCGCACATGGCGTGCCACGGGTCCTCCCTAGCTCTTCTTCCTGCGTGCGCGTCCGAGGCGCTCGTACTGTCGGGAGAGTGCCGGGCCGGAGAGTCCGTGGATCACGACGGAGAGGCACACGGTCAGGGTGGCAAGAGTGTAGACGAGCGGCTGGGCGCCCTGTCCGCCCTCGTGCAGGGCATAGTAGAGGGCGGCGATGCCGATGGGGCCGAACCAGCCGATGAAGAGCGCGTCCGGCACGCCGCGCACGGCGGGGATGATGAACGATGCGGCCAGCATCGCCGGCACCCGCCGGAAGAGAAGGATCGCCACCCCGGCGACGAGGAGCCAGATCCCCTGCTGGAACCACGTGTGCCAGGGCAGCGCGATCCCCAGCAGCATGAAGACCGGCAGCGAGAGGAAACGGCTGGCGATCTCCTGCGCCTGGCGCTGCGGCCGCTGGTGCTCCTCCTGGAGCGCCCGGTTGAGGCCGATGCCGGCGAAGAACGTGGCGAAGATGGCGCTGACATCGAGGAGGGCCCCGGCCCCCACCACCAGGCCGGTGAGCGCCAGGCTGAAGCCAAGGAGCCCCGGCCGGCGAACGAAGTCACGGCTGGTCGCAATCCGCAGCAGGCGCCCGGAGCCATAGCCGATGGCGAAGCCGGCGGCGCCCGCGGCGACCACGGACACCAGGAGCACGCGCCAGATCAGGGTGAGGAAGGTGTCGGTGGAGGCGTTCTGGGTGAGCGCCAGCGCCAGCGCCACGAATGGCAGGCCAAGGCCGTCGTTGATGCCGGACTCCGCCAGGAGCAGGTTGCGGATTCGCCCCGGAACGTACTTCTCGGTCAGCGGTCCGCTCACCACGCCGCTGGCGAGGATGGGATCGGTGGGGGTCAGCGGTGCCGCCACCAGCAGGGCGCCAACGACCGACGTTCCCAGGACCAGCCAGACGATGAACGCCGTCGCCAGCCACATGGCCGGCATCACCACCCCCAGCACGACTCCCAGCGAGGTGAGCGAGCGGCGGTTCACGCCGCTCAGGGGAATCCGCAGCGCAATGGCCATGACGCCCACGGCCAGGGTGATGCGCGCAACGGCCCGGATGAACGGGTGGGCCAGCGTGTCGCCCCCCAGGTGAAGGAGATCGAGCGCCATGGGGCCGATGGCGATGCCGAGCAGCAGGGCAATCAGGGCGTCCGAGATGGGGCTCGTCTGGAGCAGCCGGCTGACGAGGGCGACGACCAGCAGGAGGCCGGCGACCAGCGCGAGCCCGAGCCAGAGGGTTGCCACCGCGACGGGACGCTACTGGAGAGGCCGGACCATATCCGGTCCGGCCTCCGGGAACGGGGACATCGGCTGGGCTTTCTCCGGCGGGGACGCACAGCCGATGTTGCAGGTCGCGTGCCATCCTCCCGACCCGGCCGGCGAGCATACTTGCTGCGCCGATGGTGACGATCGAAGGGCCGCAGTCGCGCTCCGGAGCGTGGGCGTCCCCGGTCCCCGAACGTGCAGGCATCGTGGTGGTCGGGGCCGGGATCCTGGGGCTCGCCACGGCCCGCGAGCTGCTCCTGCGTCGCCCCGAGCGCCCGGTGCTCGTCCTCGAGCGCGAGGACGAGATCGCGTCACACCAGACCGGGCGCAACTCCGGGGTCGTCCACGCGGGGATCTACTACGAGCCCGGATCGGCAAAGGCCCGACTCTGCGTGGAGGGCAAGGCGCTGCTCGAGGCCTACTGCGCGGAGCGGGCCATCCCCCTCGAGCGAGTGGGCAAGCTGGTCGTTGCTCTGGACTCTGGCGACCTGCCGCGGCTGGCGGCGCTCGAAGCGCGAGCCCGGGCAAACCGGGTCCCCGGCCTCGAGGTCCTCGACGGCGCGGGGATCCGGGAGCGAGAGCCGCACTGCGCCGGGATCCGGGCCCTCTTCTCACCGACCACCGGGATCGTCGACTTCCGTGCCGTGGCGCTCGCGCTGGCGCGCGACATCGAGCGGATGGGAGGCACGGTCGTGACGGGCCAGCGCGCCGCGCGGATGGTGGAGGACGGGAGCGGGGTCGTGGTGTCGACCGCATCGGCCGCCATCCGCTGCACGGGGGTCGTCACCTGCGCCGGCCTGTGGGCCGATGTCGTTGCCGTCCCCCGTCACGAACGCGAGCGGGAACGGATCGTGCCCTTCCGCGGGGACTATTACCTCCTCCGGGAGGACGCGCGCCCGCTCGTGCGCGGGCTGATCTACCCGCTCGCCGACCCGCGCTTCCCGTTCCTGGGGATCCACCTCACCCGGCGGATCGACGGAGCGGTGTGGGCCGGTCCCAACGCCGTCCTGGCCCTGGCCCGCACCGGGTACCGCCGCCGCGACGTGGACCCCGGAGAGCTCATTCGGACCCTGGCCCATCCGGGCTTCCGGCGGCTCGCCCGTCGCTACTGGCGCACGGGCGCCCTGGAGCAGTGGCGGGACCTGTGGAAGCCGGCGTTCGCCGCGGCCGTCCGTCGCTTCCTGCCGGAGCTCCGCGACGAGCTGCTGCTGCCCGGCCCCGCGGGCATCCGGGCGCAGGCCCTGGACCGCGACGGCTCGCTCGTCGACGACTTCCGGCTGGCCGGAACCGCGCGGGTGGTTCGCGTCGTCAACGCCCCGTCGCCGGCAGCGACGGCGTCGCTGGCCATCGCCCGGGTGCTCGCAGACGAGCTGGAGCGACGCTTGGCGAGCTGAGGAGTCCCGGACCCCGCGGGCCTCGACCCGGTTTGGACGTGCGGACTATCCTGTGGCGCTGCCGGCAGATGCGCCGGCGATGGTACGAAGGTGGGGTGGTGCCGCACCGGCGCGGCCCGTTCACTGGGTGCCGCTGACCGGAGGAGGTGCGGAGCGCATGGGGTATTCGCTCGACGACAAGCTCGTCGTGGGGATCTCCTCGCGCGCGCTCTTCGACCTGTCCGAAGCCAACGCGGTCTACGAGACGGAGGGCCTTCCCGCCTACCGCGCCTACCAGCACGAGCGCGAGGGGGACGTCCTGGCGCCGGGGACGGGCTTCCCGCTCGTGCGCGGCCTCCTGGCCATCAACCGCCTCGCACCGGAGCGGCTCGTCGAGGTGGTCGTCATCTCGCGCAACGACGCGGAATCGGCCATGCGGGTCTTCAACTCGATCGACCACTACGGCCTGGACATCAGCCGCGGCGCGTTCACCAACGGTGGCGACTCATGGCGCTACATCCGGCCGTTCCACTGCAGCCTCTTCCTCTCGCAGGATCCGCGAAACGTCGTCACCGCGCTCCAGCAGGGCCTGCCGGCGGCTCTCCTCCTCGCCCCGCCGGAGGGAACGACCATGGAGGAGGAGCCCACGGAGGTCCGCGTGGCGTTCGACGGCGACGCGGTGCTCTTCGGCGACGAGTCGGAGCGGATCTTCCGGGACGAGGGGCTCGACGCCTTCCAGGAGAACGAGCGGCTCCGGCACGACGAACCCCTGCGCTCCGGCCCGTTCCGGCCGTTCCTCGAGGCGCTCGGACGGATCCAGGCCCGCTTCCCCTCCGAGGCGTCGCCCATCCGCACGGCGCTCGTCACGTCGCGCGGCGCACCCGCTCACCGCCGGGTGATCAACACCCTGCGGAGCTGGCAGGTGCGGGTGGACGAGACCTTCTTCATGGGCGGAGTGGAGAAGGCGGAGATCCTCCGCGAGCTGCGCCCCCACATCTTCTTCGACGACCAGATGGCGCACCTCGAGGACGCGGCGGGCTCGGTGCCGATGGCGCACGTGATGACCTCCCCGCAGCAGCTCGAGCTCCTGCCCACCGCAGCCCTCCCGCCCCGCCCGCGATCGCCGCAGTCACGCTCGCGAGGGGCAAAGCGTCCGATCCGGGCCGCGCGCCCCGATCCCGAGCCACGGCCTGCCGGCCACCGAGCGGCCGACCTCCCGGGCCGGACGGCCTCCAGCCCCGGCGAGGATGCACCCGAGCCGCCGGCACCCCGTGGGAAGCGCGCCCGGGTCGTATCCGCGGGGTAAGGTCGCCGGGCGGCGCCGCCGTCAGCCTCGCGCCGCCAGTCCCTCGATGGCGTCCCACAGCCGGCGTCGCTCGTCAGCGGACAGCCGCGTACCCGGGATCCGGTCGAAGGGACGCGGACGGCGATCCAGGTAGAGCCTCCCCCCCGGTGGTGGCGAGGGCTGGACGGTGGCGAGCCAGATGACGGTGTCGATACCCTCCTCCGGTGAGCGCAGCAGCGGTCCCATCACGCGGTGGAAGCCCGGGAGCGAAGCGGCCAGGCCGGGCGTATCGGCCCAGCCGGGGTGCATGGCATTCACGGAGATCGCCTCACCAGCGAGGCGTCGCGCCCATTCGCGCACCAGCGCCACCTGGACCCGCTTGGCACTGGCGTAGGCGCGGGGCCCGGAGTAGGGGGAGCTCGCGAGCTGCAGGTCGTCGAGGTCGACGGCCTGGGTGTACATCCCGCCGCTGGTGACGGCGATCACCCGCGCGTCGGCTGACCGCCGCAGCACCGGGAGGAGGCCGGTGACGAGCGCGAACGGCCCGACGGCGAGAAGCGCGAGGGTGGCCTCGATACCGTCGGGGCCGAGGGTTCGCTCCGGGTAGATCGCCCCGGCGCTGTCCACCAGGATATCGATCCGCTGCTCCGCGGCCAGGATCCGTTCGACGGCGGAGCGGACCGATGCCAGCGAGGACAGGTCGGCCCGGACGGCGGGGAAGCGGTCGACGCCGGCGAGCAGCGTGAGCTCGTCCCGCACCTCCGTCAGCCGAGCATCGCTCCTCCCCACCAGCACGACCCGGGCGCCGAGCGCCGCGAACGCACGGGCGGTCGCACGCCCGAGGCCGGAGGTCGGGCCGGTCACGAGTGCCGTCCTGCCGCTCAACGCCCCGGGAGGCGGGGCCTGCCAGCCGAACAGCCGGCGACGGAGCGCCGGTCCCGTGCGGCTGAAGCTGCCCGCGACCGACAGCTCGAGGGCGCCGTCGACGATCACGCGCGGATCCACATCATCTCCCTGTCACTTCAGACGCTGTACAAACCCTTGACATCTTGCGGGGAATGCGACACACTGCCGATGAACCCAAGACGAAGTATAGACACTGAAGCAAGCGGCTGCACGAAGGCCGCAGACCGGAGGAGATTCACGTGCCCCGCCTGCAGGAGCAGCTCCAGACCACCTTGTCGATCGACGAGGCCTTCGCCTTCGTCGCCGATTTCGCCAACGCCAGTCGCTGGGACCCGGGAGTGGCGCATGCCGAGCGGATCGGCAGCGCTGGCCCCGTCGGCGTCGACACCCGGTACCGCCTCGGGATCCGCATGGGCGGCGGCGTCGCCCCCATGGAGTATCGCGTCGTCAGCCTGGAGCCGCCGTTCCGGGTCGTCCTCACCGGTGAGGGATCGGGCGTCACGGCGCGGGACGAGATCCGGTTCGCGCCGCTCGGGACGGGGACCAGCATCGACTACCTCGCCGAGATCCGGCTCCGCGGCCTTCGGAGCCTCCTCACGCCGTTCGCCCGCGGCACCTTCGCCAGGATCGCCCGGGATGCCCGCGACGGGATGCAGCGGACGCTGGACGAGCTCGCTCGCCAGCGCGCGGACGGGAGTGCTCGCTGATGCACGTCGCAATCGTGGGTGGCGGGGTCAGCGGACTCACCGCCGCGTATGCCCTGCGCAACGACCATCGTCTCACCCTGTACGAGGCCGACCCCCGGCCCGGCGGCCACGTGAAGACCATCGCCGTGGAGACCCCGTCGGGCCCGATGGCGGTCGACACCGGGTTCATCGTGTACAACGAGACGACCTACCCGCGCTTCGTGGGCCTGCTGGCGGAGCTCGGTGTCGAGACCCAGCCGAGCGACATGTCCCTGGGCGTGGCCTGCCGCGCCTGCAACGTCGCCTACAGCACGCGCGGCGCGGATACCTTCTTCGCGCAGCGGTCCGCCCTCGTCAGCCCGGGGCACTGGCGAATGCTCGCGGACATCGCGCGCTTCTACCGGGCGGCGCGGGCGACGCTCGATGCGCCGGAGCCCAGCGGGGCGACGCTGGATGATTGGCTCGGCGAGCGTTCCTTCGGGAGCCACTTCCGCACGCACTTCCTGGTTCCCATCGTGTCGGCGGTCTGGTCCACCGCGGCCGAGAGCATCGGCGAGTTCCCCATTGACTATCTGCTCCACTTCCTGGACAACCACGGCCTCATCGGCTTCGGTCGCACCCTGCAGTGGCGGACGATCCGCGGAGGATCCATGACCTACGTGCGTCGCATCCTCGAGTCGCTTCCTCACGATGCGGTGCGTGCCGGTTCGCCGGTCGTCTCGGTCACCAGGGACGGTGCCGGCGCAACGGTCCGCACCGCCGACGGACGCAGCGACCACGTCGACGCGGTGATCATGGCAACCCATGCCGACGAGGCTCTCCGTCTCCTCGCGGACGCCGATCCCGGCGAGCGCGGCGCCCTGGGCGGGTTCGATTACAGCACGAACCGCGTGGTGCTCCACACCGATGCCCGGATCCTGCCCGCCCAGCGCAGAGCCTGGGGGTCGTGGAACGTGGACGTCCCCGACTGCGGGGTCCCGGGAAGCGAGCTCACGATGACCTATCACATGAACCGCCTGCAGGCGCTCGGAGGGCACGGACGAGTATCTCGTCTCGATGAATCCGGGGGATCGGCTCGACCCGGCGCGCGTCCTTGTCGAGCGCGACATGCAGCACCCCATGTATACCTTCGACACCCTTCGCGCTCAGGAGCGGGTCGCGGCGCTGCAGGGGCATCGCCGCACGTGGTACGCGGGGGCTCATCTCGGCTACGGGTTCCACGAGGACGGCTGCCGCTCCGGGTACGAGGCCGCCGGGGCCCTGCTTGCCGGACGGATGGAGCGCGCGGCGTGAGGAGCCACCTCTTGGCGGGAACCGTCCGGCATCGGCGGAGCCAGACGACGAGCTACGCGCTGGAGCATGGGATCTGGTGCCTTGCCCTGGACCTCGACGAGCTCGACGAGATCGTCCGTCGAACGCCGCTCATTCGTCGCAACCGCCCGTGGCTCGTCTCGTTCTACGACACCGACCAGCTTCCGGAGCCGGCGGCGGATCTCCCGGGGGAGATCCGCGCTCGCCTCGCGGCGGCCGGCTTTGCGCCCGAGGGATGGAAGATCACCCTCGTCGCCACCCCTCGCGTGCTCGGCTACGTCTTCAACCCGGCCAGCTTCTACCTCTGCCGCGACCTCCGTGGCGAGCTGCGGGTGGTGATCGTCGAGGTCCACAACACCTATGGCGAGCGTCACCTGTACACGCTCACGCCGGAGCGGGTCGCGCGCCCCGACGTGGCCCCCGGCGTCTTCGCGGCCTCGATGGAGAAGGCCTTCTTCGTCTCACCGTTCATCAGCGGTGACGGTCGCTACCGGGTCACCGTGCGGGACGACGAGGATGGCCTGCGAATCGGAATCAGCCTGCGGCAGGGCGGGGAGCCGGTCATCGCCACCAGCCTTGTCCTGCGGCGCCGGCCCCTGACGACCCGGAACCTGCTGCGGATGCTCCTGCGCTACCCGTTCGCCGGCCATCGCACCATCGGGCTCATCCACTGGCACGCGCTGCGTCTCTGGCGCCGCGGCGTGCCGCTCCATCCGCACGTCCCCGGGGATCGACGGAGCACCGCCGCCGGCGTACGATCGCCGCAGGAGGGACGCCCATGAACCGGGGACTGCTGGCGGCGCGCGGCGCGAGCTCCGGCCTGCTCGCGCGGAGCGGGCAACGGCTCGCGCTCGAGATCGGACGGCGGATACGGATCGGTCGCCTGGCGGTCGTCCTGCCCGACGGCACCCGGCGCGTCTTCAGCGGCACGGAGCCCGGCCCCGCGGGCGAGCTGCACCTCCACGATCCCCTGGCCGCATGGCAGATGCTCCTCGGTGGCGAGATCGGCGCGGGGGAGGGCTACATGGACGGGACCTGGAGCAGCCCCGACCTTCCCGCCCTGCTCAAGCTCGCGGCGCTCAACCGCGACGCGCTCGACCTGGCGAACGGCTGGCTGCAGCTCCCGCTGCGCGTGCCGAAGCTCCTTGCCCACCGCGCGCGGCGCAACACTCCGGGCCAGAGCCGGGCGAACATCCGCGCCCACTACGACCTGGGCAACGACTTCTACCGCCTCTTCCTGGACGAGACGCTCACCTACTCGAGTGCGGTCTTCGCCACGCCCGACCAGTCCCTTGCGGATGCCCAGCGCAACAAGTACCGGATCATCGCCGAGCGGGCCGGCCTGCAGGCGGGGATGCACGTGCTGGAGATCGGCACCGGCTGGGGTGGGTTCTCCCTCTACGCCGCCGGGGAGCTCGGCTGCCGGGTGACGTCCATCACGATCTCGAGGGCGCAGCACGAGCTGGCGACGGAACGCGTCCGGGCCGCCGGCCTGGACGACCGCGTGACCGTGGAGCTGCGCGACTACCGCGCCCTGACGGGCACCTACGACGCGATCGTCTCCATCGAGATGCTCGAGGCGGTCGGCGCGGAGTACTTCGGGACCTTCTTCGAAGCCTGCGACCGTGCGCTGCGTGCGGGCGGGAAGATGAGCCTGCAGACGATCACCCTGCCGGACGTGGCCTACGAATCGCAGCGGCGGGGTGTGAACTGGATCCAGACCTACATCTTCCCCGGCGGCCTGCTTCCCTCGCTGGCGGAGGTGGAGCGCTCACTGCACCGGACCCGCCTCCTGCTGACCGCGTCGCAGGACATCGCAGGGCACTATGCCCGCACGCTGGCCGCCTGGCGGGGGAACCTGCTGGCGCACCGCGACGAGGTCATGGCGCTGGGGCTCGACGAGCGGTTCCTGCGGATGTGGGAGTACTACCTGGCCCAGAGCGAGGCCGGTTTCGCCACCGGCCTCATCGGCGACCAGCAGATCGTGCTCGAGAAACGGCGGGGGCTGGCGCCCTGACGGTGGCCGCCGCTCTCACCCGTCCCGCCGCAGGTCCTCGCCGGGGACGCCGCGAGCCGAAAGCGCCGCGGCGAAGCCCTCCAGGTCGTCGAGGGTCAGGTAGAGCTCGCGGACCTGCCGGCGCGCGACGGGCACCGGCGTGCGCAGGTGGAGGCAGACGCCACCATGCGCGCTGCCGCCGAAGGTGAGCTCGGGGCGTCCTGGGCTCGAGCGCACCCCGATGGCGCGCCACCATCGGTACGGACCGCTGATCGTCCAGGCGCTCCACGTTGTCCAGGCCGATGCGCGCCGTGAAGAAGCCGAAACGGGCGGTGACGTGATGGGCCTCGAGGTCGACGAAGGCGCGGCCCGGCACGACGCCGAACAGCAGCACGATCGGACGCGCGGCTGCCTGGAGCCGGATCGGGAACCTCATCCGGGACCGATGGCGCCGCCCCGTTCGGCGATCGCGCCACGGACGGCGTCGACCGCCAGGACCAGCTCGCCGGGGAGGCGCACGACGAGGGTGCGGCCGGCGCGGATCCGGGGGGCCGCGCTTCCGCCGAGCGCGATGACCATGTCGGGGCGCGACCGACGGAGTGCCGCGACGACCCGCCGGGCGGGGTCGACATCGGCCTCGATGACCGCGCCGATCACCGCGGCCACGGCGTTCGTGCGGCGGGCCGCCGCGACCCACTCCCGCTCCGGCAGGTCGGCGCCCAGGTAGCGCACGGCTACACCGCTGCGCCGCAGGGCGGTGGCGAAGGTCAGCGCGCCGAGCTCGTGGCGGGCCCCCGGCGGCAGGCCGACCAGCGCGACGCCGGGCTCCGCGTCCGGTCGGCCGGCGGCGAGGAAGGCGCCACCGATGCGACGGCCGACCGCATTTGCCGCAGCGTGCTCGGCGGCGACGGTCACCCGGCCATCGGCCCAGCCCTCGCCGAGGGCCACGAGGCCGGGCATCACGAGGCGCTCCGCCACCTGCTCGAAGCTCCCGCTGGCGAACATTGCGTCCAGGACCCCTTCCAGGGCCGCCTCGTCCAGGTCGCCGGCGGCCGCGACGAAGGCGTCCGTCAGCTCGGCGGCGAGGTCGTCGACATGGCCCGCGCTCCCCGTTGCGGCAGCCTCGACGGGTTCGCGCAGGATGGCGTCCACGGTCGCGTCCGGGGCATCGCGCAGGTGCGCGGCCGCGTTGCTGGGCGTCCATCCGCCTTCGACCAGGCGGCGCATCGCCCGCAGGCGCTGCATCGCCCGATCGTCGTAGAGGCGGTACCCGGACGGAGTGCGCGCCGGCTCGACCACGCCGTAGCGGCGCTCCCAGGCGCGGAGGAGCGGGATGGTGATGCCCGACCGGGCGGCGGCCTCTTTGATCGTGTACATGGTGCGTACAACATACCACGTCACAAAGGCTTGACAAGCCAGGCGCACCGCCCCGATCGGTGCTGTCTCACGCCCGTGGGGTGTACCCCGAGACGAGAACAGCGCGGCCTCCGCCGCGATTACACCCTGTGGGTGTGTACCAGCACGGGAAGGTCCCCTCGAACATCGCGGCACACCCGTGGGGCGTGCCGCGTCACCGGACGGCCCGCATCGGTGCTGTCTCACACCTGTGGGGCGTACCCCGAGAGCGCGAGAGCCGGAACCCCGGGCACGAAGAAGCGGCGCCCCCGGGGCAGGGCGCCGCTTCGAAGACTGGTAGGTTCAGCCCGCCGCCGGCCGGGGTAGAGTGCGCGGTCGTCGCCGCCGGGTTCAGGACTGGATGCGCCCGAGCGAGGTGTGGGCCTGGGTCTGGATCTCGGCGCTGCTTGGTGGCGTTCCGCCGATGGTCACGTCGCTGATCGACAGGAAGACCGCACCCTTGAGGGCGTACAGCCCGATGGCGCTGACCTTCACGCCCTGAACGGTTGCGTGGCCTTCGACCACGGCGGCGTCGACGCCGGTCTCGAACCCGGGCAGCTCGGTGAGGGTGGGGTTGACGATGCCCGCCTGGGCCATGCCGTTCTCGAGCTGCGACTTGAACACGGCCTCCTGGGCCTGGGCGGTCGCGGCGTCCGGTGACTGCCCCACGACCACCTCGAAGACGACGCCCTCTTGCGCGTAGGTGCACAGCTTGCCGCCGCCATCGGTCACCGATTCCTGGCCGGTGGCGAAGGTCGCCCCGGTGAGCGTGGACGCTTCGGCGGCGGTCACGATCTGGCAGGGGTCGATGGCCGTGGGGACGGCCGTGGCGGCGGACGTCTCGCTGGCGGAGGCGGCCTCGGTCGCGGTTGGGGTGGTGGTCGTCGTCGGCGTCGCTGCCGGCGCGATGCTGGTCGAGGCCGTGGCCGATGGCGAGCTCGACGAGCCGGTGGCACTGCAGGCGGCCAGCGTCAGCGACGCCAGCAGGCCCACGAGGCCGATGCGCGTGCGGAACGGTGACAGGTACGGGGCAGCCCTCATGGTCGTGCGCTCCTTCGTCCGTGGAGAGGATCCGTGGAGGTGGATGGCGACACGGATCCCGGCGCGAGGTGACGCCTCGGCCTGGGCGGGGACCCGATGCGGGCGCGACCGTACGGTGAGGGGCTGGACCGCGGGCCAGGGCGGCCGGGCTCGGACCGGCGCCAGCGGCGCATTGTGCCTATCTCTCCCCAACATGCCGGTGCGCGGGCGGTGGGCGGATTCTATCCACAGGGGTGGACGCCGACAATACCCAACGTCGGAGCCGGGGCGAGCGCTGTCAGCCGTTCGGCGCGGGAGCTCGCGGAACGCCGGGACGGAATGGCGTCCCCGGCAGGATTCGAACCTGCGACCCGCTGCTTAGAAGGCAGCCGCTCTGGTCCACTGAGCTACGGGGA
>CAVZCE010000006.1:0-225328 GCA_963773695.1 uncultured Chloroflexia bacterium
AGTGCTCGTCAAGTGGGCCTTACGACCGAGAACCCGGGCTTCCTCGGTCGTGGTGTCAGCGGCGGGTGACCGCTGGACCGGGGAACTCGCCTTCCTCGGTCGCAAGGCCCAACTGCTGAGCATCGGTCCGTGCGGGTGAGCGTTCCAGCCCGGCAGCCGGGGCCGGCGCGCGGCTGGACGTGGCCCCTATCCTCCGTGCGTGACGTTCATCGGCGATATGGGCGCGGCCGGCTTCGGGTGGCTGGCGCGCATCGGCGAAGACCCGGGCGAGGACGACGAGACGCGCCAGCGGCGAACGCTGCTCGTCTTCGTCTCGGTCCTGATCCTGCCGGTCTCGCTGGCGTGGGGGACGGTCTACCTGGCCGCCGGGACGCCTGCGGGCGTGGTCGCCTTCGGCTACTTCGTCGTCTCGCTGACGGGCATCGCGGTCTTCGCGCGAACCAGGAGCACCCGGTTCCTCCTCCGCGTGCAGCAGCTCTCGATCCTCCTCATGCCAACGCTCTCCATGATCCCGGCGGACGGCTTCCTGGCCACCGGCGGCGTGGGACTGTGGGGGATCATGGCGCCGCTGGGCGCGCTCGTCTTCGAGGACGTTCGGGCCGCAATCCGCTGGTTCGTGGCCTTCCTGGTGGTCTTCCTGATCGGCGGGTTCGCGGGCGAGGTCTGGCGCCCTCTGCCGCAGGTCCCGACCTGGTTCAGCGCCACCATGCTGGCCATGAACGTGGTGGTCGGCGGCATCGTGGTCTTCACGCTGCTCGCCATCTTCGCCTCGCAGCGGCAGCAGGCGCTCGCGGCGCTGCGAGCGGAGGAGGCCAAGGCCGAGAACCTGCTCCTGAACGTCCTTCCGGCGTCCATCGCAGAGCAGCTCAAGGCGGAGCAGCAGCCGATCGCCGATTCGTTCACCGCGGCATCGGTCCTGTTCGCCGATGTCGTGGACTTCACGCCCCTGGCCGAGCACCTGGCGCCGGACCGCATCGTGGACATGCTCGACCGGCTGTTCGGCCACTTCGACGCCCTCGTGGAGCGGTACGACCTGGAGAAGATCAAGACCATCGGCGACTGCTACATGGCCGCAGCCGGCATCCCGGCGCCCCGGACGGATCACGCGAGCGCGGTTGCCAACCTGGCGCTCGACATGCTCGACGCCGTCCGGTCCGATGGCGCCATGGGCGCCCTGGGGTTCGAGCTGCGCATCGGCATCAACTCCGGGCCGGTGGTCGCCGGGGTCATCGGCCGCAAGCGGTTCCTCTACGACCTGTGGGGCGACGCGGTGAACACCGCGGGCCGGATGCAGACCCACGGCACGCCGGGCCGCATCCAGGTGACCCGGGCGACCTACGAGCTGCTCCACGACGAGTTCGTCTTCGAGGCGCGGGGCACGGTCCGCATCAAGGGCAAGGGCGACATGGAGACCTGGTACCTGGTCGCACGCCGCGACCACTGACCGGCGCTCGTGCTCCCGGTACCCGCCCGGCGGCTCGCTCATCACGTGAGCCTTACGACCGAGAACCCGGCCTTCCTCGGTCGTGGTGTGAGCGGCGGGTGACCGCTGGACCGGGGGACGGGGTCTTCCTCGGTTGCAAGGCCCAACTGCTGAGCATCGGTGCGTGCGGCGGAGGATTGCCGGGCCGTCGTGGACGGAAGGTGTCACACTCTGGGCAGACCATCGGCGCATGGATGGCGGGACACCTGCCTCGCAGCCGATGACGGGAGAATCCGTTGCCTTCCCTGACTGACCGAATCGAGGCGCGCCGCAACGAGGCGGCGGGGGAGCGGCCGGTATCGGCCTCGCCCGAGAGCCTCGCCACCTACAACGACCTGCTGGCAGACCTGGCGGAGCGCGTCTCGCACCTGTCGGCGTACCGGACCCGCAGCGACCGGACTCGCATGGTCCACCAGCTGACGGAGATCGACTCGAAGGTCCACTCCATGCTCGCGCACCTGGGCGCGCCCCGCTAGGCGCACGGGTCACGGATGAGCTCTGCGGGGGAGGACCGGCTCGCGGCCGCGCTGGAGCAGCCAGCTTCCCGAGTCCTACGTCGTCTACCGCAACGCCGCCTGGCTGACGAAACGGCCAGGCGAGGAGCCGCGCGACGGCGAGGCGGACTTCGTGGTCGCCCATCCCGAGCTGGGGATCATGGTCGTCGAGGTCAAGGGCGGCGGCATCCGCCGCGTGGCCGGCCAGTGGGAGTCCGTCGACCGTAACGGCACCGCGCACCGCATCAAGGACCCGTTCCGCCAGGCGACCGGCGAGATGCACTCCCTCAAGCGCATCGCGGAGGCGCGGCCGGACTGGCCAGCCCACAGCGTCCGCTTCTGCCGCGCCCTCGCCTTCCCGGACACCGCCTACACGCAGGCACTGACGCCGGACGGACCGCCGCAGATCGTCATCGACGCGGACGACCTCGACCACCTCGAGCCCCGCATCGGCGAGATCTTCGACTGGTGGTCCGCCCACCTCGAGCCGGAGTACCGGGGCGGAGCCCCGGGCGCCATCGGTCTCGAAGCGCTGCACAACCTGCTGGCCCGCGACTTCGAGATCGCCTCGCCCCTCCAGCTGCAGCTGGCCGAGGACGAGCGCGAGATCATCCGCCTCTCCGCGCAGCAGTTCGCCATCCTGGACGCCCTGCGGGCGCAGCGCCGGGCCCTGATCATCGGCGTCGCCGGCTCCGGCAAGACGCTGCTCGCCGCGGAGCAGACCCGGCGCATGGCGGAGGCCGGCCGCCGGGTCCTGCTGACCTGCTTCAACCGGCCGCTGGCGGAGTTCCTGCGCGCGAGCATCGGCACCGCACCCGGCGTGGACGTCTTCACCTTCCACGGCCTGGCGGAGGAGCTCGCCGCCCGAGCGGGGATCCAGACCAGCAAGCGCCGCGACCAGCCCGCCTACTGGGATACGGAGCTGCCGCAGGCGCTGGCCGATGCGGCCGCCGCCCTGCCGGCGCATCGGTACGACGCCATCGTGGTCGACGAGGCCCAGGACATCGACAGCGTCTGGTGGCTGCCGCTCCTGGACCTGCTGGCCGACCCGGAGCGGGGGAGTCTCTTCGTCTTCGGCGACGCGAACCAGGATCTCTACCACGCCGATCCCGAGGAGCTGGGCGTGGTCATGCCGGACCGCCCGCCGGTCTACCTCCTGGAGGAGAACCGCCGCACCACGCGCGCCATCCACGACTGGGCGGCCCGCTGGGCACGCTCGGACCCCATCCAGACCGATGCCGGCGCCATCACCGTCCATCCGCGCGCCATCGGTCCCGAAGGCACCCCGGTGGAGCTCGTCACCTGCACCGATGGCGACGCCACCGCGTGCCGTCGCGAGCTCGGCCGCGTCCTGCACGACCTCATCGCGTCCGGCCGCGTTCCATCCGCCGATGTCGTGGTGCTGACGCCGCGCTCGCCGCGGACCTCGTGGTTGATGGCCGCGGACGGTTCGCCGGTCACGGTCGGCCGCTTCCGGCTCATGCCCGAGTACGGACCGGAGGGAGCGGTGCTGCCGCCGCCCACCGGCGCCGGGGAGGTGCGCGTGGCCACCATCCACCGGTACAAGGGGCTGGAGTCGCCCGTGGTGGTCCTCGCCGAGATCGACTCGCGCGTCCCGCCGGCGGACCTGGCGGGGCTCCTCTACGTGGGCGCCACCCGCGCCCGGACCCACCTGGTGGTCATCGGCTCGTCGGAGGCGCTCGCCGCCGGCTGAACCGTCGCCCACCGCGCACCGGGCACCGCGCACCGCGCACCGCCGGCCGGCTGGATGCTCAGCAAGCGAACCTTGTGACCGAGAACCGGGCCCTCCTCGGTCGTGGTGTCAGTCCCGGGTAACCGCTCGACCGCCGAAGGCGCCTTCCTCGGTCGCAAGGCCCATCTGGTGAGCATCGGACCGTGGCGGCGCCCCCCGGCGTTCCCCGGCCTCACGATGCGGGTTGGCCCACCCACAGCAGGGGACCATCCTGGTCGCTGCCGCCCACCACGACGTGACTGCCCACGATCGCCGCCGCGCTGAGCTCGGAGCTACCCGCGGGCATCACGCCCGAAGGACCGTAGACCTCCGGCACGACCGTCCAGCGGCCGCCCGGCGCCCATCGCAGCATCACGCCCCTGGCTACCTGGCTCGAGCCCGAGGGCAGGTAGGCAACCCCGGCGACGATGACGGTCCCGTCCGCCAGCTCGACGATACCGCGCAGCATGCCGGACGACGTCGTGGTGGGCGGGGACGCAGCTGCGCCGATGGCGGCGCTGGCGTCACCCATGGCGGTCCAGCTTCGCCCGTCGCGAGAGTGCAGGGCGGCCGGACTGAACCCCGTGGCGGTTCTAAGGCTGCCGACGGTGATCCAGCCATCGGATACGGCGACCACGCCCAACGGCATGAAGTTCCTCATGGCGCCATCCGTGGTCTTCTCCCAGGCAAGGCCGTCACGGGAGGTCCAGGTGGCACCCGGCGAGGCAGCGGTGCTGCGATCCTGACCGACCACCAGGAACCCGTTAGGCCCTGCCGCCACTGCGCCGAACACGCCTCCATCGAGGTCCGGGTCATCGAACGTGGTCCAGGTACCGTTCTTGAGGGTGCCCCCGCAGAGGCCCTCCGCGCTTGCTGGCTTGGGAGCGATGCATCCGGTAACGAATACCCTTGTTCCGTCCGCACCAACCGCCGCGCCGAGCATCGTCGACGTCCAGCCCGCCAGGTCCGCCTGCGACCAGGTGTGCCCGTCCGGAGACGTCCAGTAGCCCAGCGAAGCCTCTCCGCTTCCGCCCACCACCAGGAAGCCGTCAGGTGCCGCCGCGACACTCTGGGGATAGGCGTCGGCGTCGAGCGTGGTCTCCCGCTGCCAGCTCTCACCGTCCACCGTTGACCAGATGGTGCGTTCCTCGCCGCTGAGCAGAACGACCACCAAAGACCCGTTGGACGCGAGGCTCATCACCGATCCACCGGGGCTGTCCAGGTGAATGGCGCTCCATCTCAGGGTCCCGCCCGGGCCGGGCAGGAGCGTGCTGGAGGCCGTTTCGCGCGGAACGGCCGAACCCGCCGATCCGCTGTTCGCCACCGATTCGCCCGCGCTGCAGGCCGCGAGGGCCAACGCGATGAGCGCCAGCAGGGTCGTGGCTCTCGTGCGGCACGTCTGGAGAGCGGCGCGGCCGCTCCGCGTGCGCGAGATCGTCCTGCTCATCTCCCCCGCCCTCCCCTGGTTTCCGACCGATGACGCCGGTAACTCGAGCAGCGCTGCAATTGGACGCGGCCCCGTCTGCGGTGGGAAGTGCCGGGGGGCACATTTCGCCGCTTCGATGCTCGTGGTCCTGGCGGAGATCGACTCGCGCATCGCGCCGGCGGACCTGGCGGGGTCCTGTACGTGGGCGCCACCCGCGTCCGGACCCACCTGGCGGTCATCGGCTCCTCATCGGTCCGGGTCGCGGGCTGAAACGGCGCCCGTTGCCCACCGCGCACCGCGCACGGCGCACCGCGCACCGTCGGCCGGCTGGATGCTCAGCAAGCGAACCTTGTGACCGAGAACCGGGCCCTCCTCGGTCGTGGTGTCAGTCCCGGGTAACCGCTCGACCGCCGAAGGCGCCTTCCTCGGTCGCAAGGCCCATCTGGTGAGCATCGGACCGTGGCGGCGCCGGCGCCCAGAGGCAATTCGAGCGAGGCAGCCACCGCCGCCAACGCGAACGTGGCGTTCGCCGGCCGGCCGCCCGGGCGATGGTAGTCCCACTACCCAAACGACCGGCGAACGCTGACCGATGCCGGGCGGAACATAAGGTAGGCTGTCTCGGGGAGGGAAGCCGTGACAGCAACCGAGCCACCGGGCGGCAACGACCGCAACCACGACCGCAACCACGACCACGACCACGACCGCGACCCAGGGGCCCAGCAGCCCTACACCGAGGCCTTCTGGCGCGAGTTTCTGACGCACGGCAGCGCCAGCGAGCGCTACCTGCGCCGCCTGCTGAAGCACTTCCCGTCGGACCCTCGTTGCCGGTTGTGCGCGGCACCGTTCCGTGGCGTGGGTGCGCCGCTGATGCGCGCCATCGGCAAGCGGCCATCGGATGGCAACCCGAACCTGTGCAACACCTGCATCACCTTCCTCGCCCAGCACCATGGCGGTGCCGAGGTCGTCGGCAGCGCGCTCTTCGCCGACGTTCGCGGCTCCACCTCCATTGCGGAGTCCATCTCGCCGAGCGCCTACCGCGACCTGATGGATCGGTTCTATTCGACGGCCAGCGCGGTCGTGGTCGCGCACGACGGGATCATCGACAAGTTCGTGGGCGACGAGCTGGTGGCGTTCTTCTTCCCGCTCCTCACCGGCGAGCGGTACACGGAGCGCGCGGTGGCCGCTGCGCGTGCGCTGCTGGAGGCGACCGGGCACCGCGACCCGGCGGGTCCCTGGGTCCCGCTGGGGGCCGGCGTGACCTCGGGCACCGTCTGGTTCGGCGCCGTGGGCACGGGAACCCACACCGAGCTGACCGCCCTGGGCGACCAGGTCAACGTCGCGGCGCGCCTGGCATCGGTCGCGGGGGCGGGGGAGATCCTGGTCACGACCGAGGCCGCTCGAGCCTCCGGCCTGGGGGTCGACGCCGGGGCCCTGCGCCACCTGGACCTCAAGGGCAAGCACGAACAGACCGATGTCGTGGTGTTGAGCGTCGCGCCGCCGGGGCGGACCCCCGCCTCGTGATGGAAGGGGCCGCCTCGGCGAGGCGGCCCCTGTCAGGCGCTGGTGACGGAGTGGGTCACTTGGGAGGCGGTGGCACCAGGCAGCTTGCCGTGGCCGAGACGTTCCCGGAGCCGTCCACCGCGTACACCCCCGCGTCACCGGTGCCCTGGATGATCCAGTCCACGGCCCCGGCCCCTGCCTTCTGGTTCGGAGTCACGCCGGGGGCCTGGATGTACTTGATGTTCGTGCCGGCATCGAACGGCCCGAAGACCGTCCCCGAGCCGGTATCCACCACGAACAGCTGCACGCCGGGATCCACGGTATCGGTGGCGTTCAGCAGGTAGAAGCCGTCCTCGTTCTGGCCGGGGGAGTGCTGCCCGGCGCGCGGCGTGTGGCCGGCCGGGTTGACGCCCTCGTCACACGAGGAGACCGGTGGAGTCGTGTCGACCCATTCCTTGGTGGCGGTCCGTGTCTGCGAACCGGCCGGGATGGTGGCCGTGGCCGAGATGGTATCGGTCCCGAGGCTGCCGGGAGCAACCGGCACCGAGTAGGTGAAGGTCACCGTGCCGCTGGCATCGGTCTGGCAGGAAGCGGGGTTGCACGGGCCCGTGGCGCCGGCATTCTGGCCGGTGACCACGAAGCTGACCGGGATCCCCGCGACCTGGCTCGGGTCACCGGAGACCGTGGCGGTCACCGTGTGGCTGCTGGTCGTGCTCAGCTCGTTCGTGGCAGTCGCCGGGCTGAGGGCCAGGTCGACCACCCCGAGCGTCGTGTCGGCGGTGACCTGGGTTCCGTCCTCCGCCGTGGCGGTCGCCTCGATGGTGTTGGTGCCCACCGTCAGGGCAGCAGTGATGTCGACGCCCAGGAGGGACATCGAGACCGGCTCGGAGCCGCTGGTGCTGCCCACCGAGACACCATTGACCTTGATCTCGACGCTGGCGATGTTGGTCAGCGTCGCCGGCAGGACCGTGCTGAGCGTGCTGGGATCCGAGACCTCGGTGCACGTGCCGCCGGTTGCATCGGCGATCTGCCGCAGGGGGTGGCCGGCGCCGCACGCGCCCGCCGCGCCGCCGCCGATGCCGAAGGTGTGGATGACGGTTCCCGCATCGACCGCCGCCTGCAGCGGCGAGCCGGCGCCCGTGGTGAAGGTGTTGGGTTCACCGTCGGAGAGGAAGAAGGCGGTGTTGATGTCCGCCGGCGCGCCCGCGAATGCCGTGTTCATGTTCGTCAGGCCCGCGTCATAGTCGGTCGAGCTGGGGAATCCGGCGGTGATGTCCGGGGTGAACAGGCCGATGCCGCCCAGGGCACCCGAGCCGCCGAACTCGGTCTGGAGCGAGTGGATGACCTGGTTGGCATCCGGGCCGCCGGTCGCGTCCTTGTCGACGTCGGGCGGCGTGGTGAAGTCCTGGTTGCCCGCTGCCGGATCCATGTCGGCCGTCTTGGCGCCGTTCCCGAAGGCCACGAGGCCCACGCTGACGTTGCTGGCGTCGCCCAGGCTGCCGTTCAGCGCGATGAGGCCGACGCATGCGGCGTCGAGCGCGGTCCCGACCAGCCCGTCGCCATCACAGTCGCCGACCGATGGCTGGAAGGGGTTGAAGCTCGGGTTCTCCATGCTGCCGGAGACATCCACAACGGACATGACGTTGGCGGTGTCTCCCGCGCCGAGGTTGGCCGTAGCGCTGGCGGAGACCGGGGTCCCCAGCCAGACAGGGTCGTTGCCGGCGTCGAGGCTCAGCTGGACGCTGAGGTCCTGGTTGGTGGTGGTGGTGGCCGATGCCGGATTGGCTGCCGACGCAATGCCGCTCATCCACAGCGTGAGCAGCAGGGCGGACAGCACTGCCGTCGGCCGCCAGAGCGTCGGAAATGGGCGCGCGCTCGCGGATCGCACCTGGGGTCCCTCCTCGCACTTCACGCATGGGAGGGCAAGGACGCCCCGACGGCGTCGATGTGGGTGTGACCTCCTCCCCTGCTCCGCAGGGTATAGAGCCGCAAACCGCCGGAGACAATCGCCCGCCAGTACCGACACGGCCATCGTTTGGTCCCCCCGGTTGACGGGGTGCACCACTTCGGCTCGCCCGAGCCCTGGAGCGCGCGTGTCCGCGGCGGCCCCACGACCCGTCAGGCCTCGACGGGGAGCACGTCCGAGGGCTGCCGCACGCGAGGCAGCGGCGACAGGACCAGCAGCAGGATGGAGGCCGCCATCCCGGCCCAGCCGATGGCGATCCCCCCGCGCACCCCGACCACGCCGGCCAGGCCGGCGGCCACGAGTGCGCCCAGCGGGTACGCGATCCCGTGCGAGAAGACCTCCAGGGTGGCGTTGACCCGGCCCAGGATCCGGTCGGGGATGACACCCTGGATGAGCGACAGCTCCGCCACGCTCTCGATGGTCTGCAGCCCGTCCCCCAGCAGCTGCGGCAGGAAGACCATGAGCGTCGCCAGGACCAGCGGCCCGCCGGCGAGCGGCGTGAGCACCCCGATGACCGATGCGCCGGTCGCCATCCAGATGAGCGCCGGTCCGAAGCCCAGCCGCCCGATGACGCGCGAGGCCAGGAACGAGCCGCCCAGCGAACCCACGCCACCGGCCGAGACGACCACGCCCAGCAGGAACGGGCTCAGGTGCAGGTCCTGGATCAGGTAGATGGTGTAGAGGACGCCGTAGAACGAGCCGGCGACGTGGGCGATGACCGAGCGCAGGGTCAGCGGGACCAGGATCGGGTGGCGGCGCACGAGGAGCAGGCCCTCCAGGATCTCGCGCCGGATGGTGATGTGCGTGGCCCGCGGCTGGCGCGCTGGCTCCCGGTGGCGGATCATCCCCAGCGACGCCGCGGAGACGACGAAGGAGATGGCGTCGACCAGGATCGCGTAAGGCGCACCGATGGCCTGCACCAGCCCGCCGGCCAGCCCCGGACCGCCGATCTCCGCCAGGGAGGAGCTCGTCGCCAGCTTGCTGTTGCCCTCCACGACCCGCTCCACGCCGATGAGGGAGGGGACGTAGGCGGGGTACGCGGCGTCGAACAGCGCTCCCAGGCAGCCCTCCGCGAACACGACCGCGTACAGCTGCTCCATGTGGAGCGCGCCGGCGAGGTAGGCGACGGGAATCGAGAAGAGAAGGATGGCCCGCACGGCGTCGGCACCGATGAGCAGCGGCCGGCGCCGCAGCCGGTCCACCCACGCCCCGGCCACGAGCCCCACCAGGAGCACCGCGAGCCCTCCCGCCACGACGAGGAGGGCCATCTCGAACGGACCGGCACCCAGGACCAGCAGCGCCACCAGGGGGACCGCGGTGCGGGTCACCACCGAGCCCAGCGCGGACACGGTCTGGCCGGCCCAGAGCTTCATGAAGTCGGGATGTCGCCAGAGCGACGGGGTCACCATAGGCGCGCAATCGTACTCAGGGCGTTGCCGGCCGGGCGGCTGGTAGCCCCACTACCGATTCGACCGCCGAACGGGGCGGGCGGCGAGCTCCCCGGGCGGATGGGTAGTCCCACTACCGATTCGACCGCCGAAGGGGCGGGCGGCGTGTTCCCCGGTCGGATGGGTAGCCCCACTACCGATTCGACCGCCGAACGGGGCGGGCGGCGTGTTCCCCGGTCGGATGGGTAGCCCCACTACCGATTCGACCGCCGAGAGGGGCGGGCGGCGAGCTCCCCGGTCGGATGGGTAGCCCCACTACCGGGACGCGCGGGGGCCGGCCCGGCGGACTAGTGAAGGTGGGTGTGACGGGCCGGCCGACGTGCGCCGAAGAGCCCACCGCTGAGCAGGATCCCGGCACCCAGCACGAAGCCGAAGTCGTACCACGCGCCGTTGTTGTGGACCTCGTAGATGCGCACGTCCGGCGTGAACAGCGAGATGAGGAATGTGAAGGGAGAGATGACCCCGTGCCAGAGACCGAGCCAGAACCCGGCCGGGCCGCCGCCCTGGGCCGCGGTCCCGACCTCGGGATTCGGTCCGGGAGCGCACGCTGCCAGGACCAGGAGGACCGCCAGCAGCACCAGCAGCACCAGCAGCACCGCCGCGCGCCTCGCCCACAGGTGACCGATCACGCCGATCCCTCCAACCCTCCGATGGTCAGTCGCGGCGCTTGATCTCGCGCTCGAGCTGATCCGCCCGGCGGCGTGTCTCGAGGTCATCCGGCGCCTCGGCACGGATCCGATCGTTTGAATCCAGCGTGTCGGAGCGACGCAGCGCCTCATCGTCGCCGCCGGCTGCAGCGCTGGGGTCCGGATCGGCTGCGTCCCTGCGCCACGCCCGCCGGAGTCGCAGGACCTTCCGCAGACGGTGACCGTCGCCGCGGGCCTCGCTCATTCGCTCGTCTCCGATGGCGCGCCGGGCTGGTCCAGGTCGCTCGGCTGGTCCGCGTCGCCCGGGTTGGTCGGGAAGGTTCACTTCGCCGGGCTGGTCGGGGATCACGGTCTTGGTGTCGTAGCGCTCGCTGGCTGACGCCAGGGCAGCGAGGACCTCGCGGCGGCTCGTATCCAGGCGGAGGCGCATGGAGGCGGCGGTATCGGCATCGCCATCGGGGCGCTCCAGCTCGGCGCGGATGGTTCGGTTCGCGCGGGCATACGCCTGCACCGCGTCGTTGGCGACGCGCGTGATGCGGTTCGTCGTCTCGCGCAGCATCCGCATCCGATGCGGCGGTCGGCTCTCCTGCTGCAACCGGCGATCGAGCTCGACGCCAAGCTCCCTGATCAGCCCGCTCGCGCGTTCCACCAGCGCGACGTCGTCAATGCGATTCGACAGACGGCGGGTGGTGCTCGTGGGGAAGGGGTGGGAACGCGACGTTTCGGACATGAGGCGCGTGCAGCCCGATGCCGGGCCGGGCCCCGCGTTCGGCAGGGCCCGGCTGGGCGCTAATCAGGAGGCGTGGACGTTGGTGGCGCGGGGGCCCTTGGGGCCGGACTCGACGTCGAAGGTGACCGCCTCGCCTCCGACCAGGCGGTCGAAGTCGATGGAGGCGGCAACGCCGTCCTTGTGGAAGAAGTAGTCCTTCCCGTCCTCGGCCGTGATGAAGCCGAAGCCACGCTCGGAGATGAGCTTCTTGATGGTGCCTGTGGCCATGATGGATTCCCTCTGTCTCTTCTCGAATGTCTGTACGGCGACCGGCCGGTTCGAGAAGAACCCATCGACCAGGCGAACACTGCCGGAGCTCGGCTAGGTGGCAAGGATACTCCCTGCGGCCAGTGGGGGTACTCGCGCGCCATCGGTCAGGCGGGCTGTCATTCGCGCCGGATCGGCGGTCAGCGCTGGTCCGCGTCGTCCACCATGGAGCCGGTGACGAGCTCGCCTGCAGGGTCGTAGGTACCGATGAAGACGCCTGTCGAGGCCACGGTGCTATCGACGAGCCTCAGGCCGGCCGGGACGGCACCATCGGCGAAGAGGCGCTTGCCGGAGCCGATGACGACGGGGAAGACCCAGCCGCCGGGCGCAGCAGGACACCGACCAGGCTCAGGAAGGTGGTGACGAGCAGCTCTCTGGTCATGGGTGTCGCGGGGCCGCATGCGTGTTCCGGGCTCATCATGAGCCTCCGGGCCGTGAGAGGGGCCTGGGACCGATACTCACCGGCCCGCGCTTCTCCGGTAGCCCCACTACCCATTTGACCGATGGGGGGTGGCTCGGGCGTCATCTGGGTAGCCCCACTACCCATTTGACCGATGGGGGGTGGTTCGGGCGTCATCTGGGTAGCCCCACTACCCAGCCGGCCGATGGAGGGCCGGAGCGCGAACGTTTGGGTAGTCCCACTACCGGGCGCCCGGGCGCGTCCTCGCCGAGCGGGCCAAACGGCCCTCGCCGGACGACGGGCGCACCCCGGAACCTTGCGACATGAAGCTCGAAGCACCTGGGGTCCAGATGACCATCCTGCCGGAGCACGGCGGACGCGTCAGCTCATTGCTCGTCGACGGATGGGAGCTGATGGTTCCATCCGGGCGCGACATCTTTCACTGGGGGAGCTTTGTTCTCGCACCGTGGACCGGCAGGCTGCGGGACGGGAAGCTGACATTCGGAGGCCGCGAGTATCGGTTCGAGCGGAACGCCGGATAGCACGCGCTGCACGGACTGGTGATCGATCGTGAATGGAGCCAGGACGGGCCGGGCCGGCTCATCCGGGAGCTGCCGGAGCCCTGGCCATGGCGCGGTCGCGTGCGGCAGACGTTCACCCTGACCGAGGCGCGCGCGGACTTCACGCTGGAGCTCGAGGCGGACGAGCCGATGCCGGCCGCCATCGGTTGGCACCCGTGGTTCGCCACCTGGTTGACGCGATCGACGGGGGAGCGAGTGGGTCCGCTGGAGCTGGACCTGGCTCCCGGAGCCATGTACGCCAACGATGCCGATGGCCTGCCGACGGGTGAGCTGGTGCCGCCGCCGCCGCGGCCCTGGGACTACTGCTTCCGGGGGATGCAGCGACCGCCGGTGGTGCGCTGGCCGGGTGCCCTGGAGCTCGTGGTCGAGTCCGACTGCCCGGACTGGGTGATCTACGACCAGGAGCCGCAGGGGATCTGCGTGGAGCCGTGGACGGCGCCGCCGAACTCGGTGAACATGCCGGACCCGACGGTCGTGGAGCCGGGCCGGCCGCTGGTGGCGGGCATGACCTGGCGCTGGCGACGCGCCGGCGACGTCCCGGCGACGCCCCGACCTGAGGCCGCGCGCGCCGGGACCGGGAACGTTAGTAAGGACTCTTGACAAAGTCCGGGACCACGGGTTAGTACGGACTCCTTACAAAGTTCCCACCCGGCGGTGACCATGGACCGCGCTGCAAAGGCGACGATCCGCGACACCAGGACCCATAACGAGCGGCTGGCGCTGACGACCATCTACAACGAGGGGCCGATCAGCCGAGCGCAGGTCGCTCGCCTCACCGGACTGACCCGGACGACGGTGTCGGACCTCGTCGCGAGCCTGCTCGACGCGGGGCTGGTCCGCGAGGCGGGGCTCGGGCCGTCCACCGGTGGCAAGGCCCCGATCCTCCTCGAGGTCTTCGACGACGCACGGTACCTGGTGGGTATCGACCTGGGCGACGTGCGCTTCCGCGGTGTTCTCATGGACATGCGCGGACGGACGATCCGCGAGGCGGCGGTTCCCGCCGGCGACGGCGAGGGCGAGCGGGCGCTCGCGCAGCTGGCGAGCCTGGTGACGCAGCTCATCGCCGGCAGCCCGCGGCCCATCCTGGGCATCGGCATCGGCGCCCCCGGGCTGATCGACACGAGAGAGGGCAACGTCGTCCAGGCGGTGAACGTGGACTGGACCGGCCTGCCGCTCGCCCGGATCATTGCCGAGCAGTCCGGGCTGCCGGTCTACGTCGCCAACGACAGCCAGGTGGTCGCCGTCGCCGAGCATGCCTTTGGCCCCGAGCCCGGGCCGAACCTCGTCGCGGTGAAGGTGGGCCGCGGCATCGGTGCCGGCGTGATCATCAACGATGCCCTCTACCAGGGCGACGGGTACGGTGCGGGCGAGATCGGCCATACCCGGCTGTCGGGCGAGAACGGGCAGTGCCGGTGCGGTGGTCGCGGATGCCTGGAGACCGTGGCCAGCGGGCCGGCGGTGCTGCGCAGGATCGCATCGGCCCTGGGCACGCACGCGAGCATGGAACAGGCAGTGGCGGCGATGCAGGCCGGCGACGAGCGCGTCCGGTCCATCGTCATTGAAGCGGGCGAGCAGCTGGGAACAGCGCTCGCCGGTGTGGTGAGCGCACTCGACGTGCGCCGCATCGTGCTCGTGGGCGACATGACGTCGTTCGGCGAGCCCTGGCTCACCGCCGTGCGGGATCGCATGGCGGTGGGAGCCCTCCGGGCACTCACCAAGGATGTTCACATCGAGCTGGGAAGCGGCGAGGACGTGGTGATCCTTGGTGCCGCGGCGCTCCTGATGCGCCGTGAGCTGGGCCTCAGTCTGCGGCTGCAGCGCGACCTCGCAGCCAGGCCACCCGACGGCAAGCTGCCGACCGGGACGGCCGACCACGGCATGTCGGTTCTGCCGGGAACGCCAGGCGAGCCGATGGGGGTAGCGCCATAGCGCCGATCGCACGTTCGGTCGGGCAGCACGTATCGAAGGAGGTTCACTGAATGTTCGTGATTGGCAAGCGGGGCCTGGCGTTGGCCGTGGTCCTCGCTGTGGCACTCGGGGCATGCGGCAACACCGGCTCCTCGACGCCCGCGGGAAGCGGCGGCACGTCGAACGGCAGCAGCCAGGCGTCGTGCAACTACCCGGGTGACCTCACGAACGGCAAGCATCTCGTCATCTACGTCGAGGGGCTCGCCAATCCGTCGTCCGGCTTCTTCCGGACCCTCAACAACGGCGCGCAGCAGGCCGGAAAGGACCTCTGCGTCGACGTGAAGTACGTCTACCCGGCCGGTGGCACGTTCGACCTGGCGTCGTACACGCAGCAGATCGAGCAGACCATTGCCGCCAAGCCGGACGGGATCCTGATCCTGGGCATCGGCGACCTTGACGCGGTGGCCAAGGAGGCCCGCGCCCAGGGGATCGCCCTCGCCTACAACCCGGCGCCTTCGGTCAAGGACCAGGCGCTGCGTGACCCCAACGACCTGTACGTCTCGCGCTCAGGCGCCGATGAGTACGCCGCCGGGAACATGGCCGCCACCCGCTTCATCGCGGACGGCAGCAAGTCCCTGGTCTGCATCCAGCAGGATGCCGCCGACGGCACGCAGACCCAGCGGTGCGCGGGCGCCGAGGACGCCGCCAAGGCCGCGGGCGTCAAGTACGACCATGTGGTCGGTGACCCCGACCCGGGCAAGACCACGAACATCCTCGAGCCCTACCTGCGCGCGCATACCGATGTCGACGCCATCCTGAACACCGGCAGCACCGCCACCGTGGGCGTGGTCGATGCGATCGAGGCCGTTGGCCGCAAGATCGAGAGTGCCGGATTCGATGTCCTGCCGGACCTGATCAAGCTCGTCCAGGACGACAGGCTCACCTTCACCATGGACCAGCAGGGCTACTGGCGCGGCTACATCGCCGTGCTCGAAATGGTGCACTACGTCCGCTATGGGCTGGTCCAGGCCAACTACTTCCTGACGGGACCCATCCTGGTCGACAAGTCGAACGCTGACTCGGTGGCCGCCCTGGCCGCGGCGGGCGTTCGGTAGTGACCTCCTCCGGGCCAGACCGCGCGGCTGCCGCTCGCGCGGACGAGGCCGGGCATCACCCGGGTCTGCCGGGTCCCGATGATCGGGATCCGGCGGCCCCCGGGCCGGTGCACCCCGCGACCAGCTGGTCGTCGAGGATGCGCCGGGTATTCCTGCGCCCTGAGCTGGCGTCCATCGGCGGCTGCATCGCGGCGTTCATCGTCTTCACCATCGCGACGCCCCTCTTCCTGAGCCACGACACCTTCATCCCGGCCACGAGCCTCGCCGCGCAGTACGGGATCGTGGCGGTGGGCGTCAGCCTGCTCATGATCGGCGGGCAGTTCGACCTGTCCGTCGGCGCCATCGTGGGCCTCAGCAGCTGGGCAACCTACTTCTTCGGCCAGCAGCTGGGCCTGCCCGCGGGCATGGCGATCCTCCTCTCCCTCGCGTTCGGCACCTCGCTCGGCTTCCTCAACGGCCTCATCGTGGTCCGCACCGGGCTGGCCTCGTTCATCGTGACGCTGGCCACCTCCATGGTCTTCCGTGGCTTCCTGACCCTCCAGACCGCCGGGATGCCGATCATCGTGGAGCTGCCGGACACCTACCGGCAGGTTCTCTCCGGCACCGTCCTGCCGGGCGGCTACCGCGTCTCCGTGCTGTGGTTCCTGGGCGCCGTCATCCTGGCCACCCTCTTCCTGCAGCGGACGCGGACCGGGAACTGGGTCTTTGCCATAGGCCAGAATCCGAGCGCGGCGCGCAACCTGGGTGTCCCGGTGGGCAGGACGACCATCCTGCTCTTCTCGATCTCAGGGCTCACCTCCGCGCTGGCCGGCGTCATCATGGCCTCCCAGTACGCCTCGGTGGACGCCGGGCGCGGCGTCGGCTGGGAGCTGTATGCCATCGCCATCACCGTCATCGGCGGGACCCTTCTCACCGGTGGCTACGGCAGCATCTTCGGCACCATGCTCGGCGCGGTCTTCTACGCGATCGTGCAGGGCGGCCTGATCCTGGTGGGCGTCCAGGGCTACTGGGTGAACATCCTGTTCGGCGTCGTCCTCCTGCTCGCGGTCCAGATCAACCGCTACATCGTCACCCGGGTGATGACCCGGCCCGAGACCCCGGCCGGCGGAGGAGGCGCCGCCGGAACCTCCCACGACGAAGAGGCGCCCAGACCGGTGCCCGCTGCGGGGACGAACCCATGACCATGACGACCCACGCTCCCACCCCGCCCGCCGGGGCGGGCGCCGCCCCGGCCCCCGACGGGGTTCCGGTGGTGGCCCTGCGCCACGTGACGATGCAGTTCCAGTCCGTGGTGGCGCTCAGGGATGTCTCGCTGGAGGTGCCCGCCGGGCGCGTCCTGGCCCTGCTGGGCGACAACGGCGCAGGGAAGACGACGCTCATCAAGGTGCTCTCCGGCGTGTACCGGCCGACGAGCGGGCAGATCGAGATCGGCGGCGTGCCGACCGTCCTGAAGAGCCCGCACGACGCTCGGATGCGCGGGATCTCGACGGTCTTCCAGGACCTGGCGGTCTGCGAGCTGCTCTCCATCGCCCGCAACGTCGTGCTCGGCAACGAGCCGAGCGCCGGCATCGGGCCGTTGCGGTGGTTCGACGCCGCGAAGTCGGAGGCCATTGCGCAGGCGGCGCTGGCGCGCCTGGGCGTGGACCTGCGCCGCTCGATGAGCGACCCCGCCGCCACGCTCTCCGGGGGGCAGCGCCAGGCGGTGGCGATCGCGCGGGCGATCTACTACGGCTCCCGCTGCCTGATCCTCGACGAACCCACGGCCGCCCTGGCCGTGCGGCAGACGGAGCAGGTGCTGGCGCAGGTGCGCCGGGCACGGGCCGCGGGACAGGCCGTGATCCTCATCACCCACAACCTCGAGCAGGCGCTCTCGGTTGCCGACGAGGTCGTGGTCCTGGCGCGAGGCCGGATCGTGGGGGCGTTCGACTCAACGGCGGGCCGCCTGGACGAGATCCGGGCGCTGGTCGCAAAGGGATGACGGCGACAGGAGGGCACACCAGGGACATGGATGCAGAGCAGGTAGCGCTCATCACCGGGGGCGGGTCCGGCTTCGGCCGGTTGCTCGCGATCACGCTCGCCGAACGCGGATGGCGAGTCTTCACCGGGTTCCGCGGCAGCCGTGGCGGATTCCCCGCGGTCGCCGAGGCGACCACCGCGGAGGCGCCGGACCGGATCCGCGCCGTGCAGCTCGACGTCACCGACGACGCGAGCGTCCGGGCGGCCGTGGGCAAGGTCCTGGAGACGGCCGGACGGATCGACCTGCTCGTCAACGCGGCCGGCATCGGTCTGCTCGGACCCCTCGAGTGCACGCCGGTCGACCAGGCCCGCCGCATCTACGAGACGAACGTCTTCGGGATGATGCGGGTGGTCCAGGCCGTGGTGCCCGCCATGCGGAGCCAGGGCGGCGGGACGATCCTCAACTTCGGGTCGGACGTCGGCGTGCGCGCGAACTTCTTCCAGGGTGCGTACGCGGGCTCGAAGTTCGCGGTGGAGGGCATGTCCCAGTCCATGCGCTGGGAGCTCCAGCAGTGGGGGATCCGGGTCGCCGTGGTCGAGCCGGGGTGGTACGAGACCGATTTCGGCTCCTCCCTGGTCACGACCTTCGAGACCGGGGACGCGGCCCCGCGGTACGCGGCGCTGGTGGATGCCTGGAACCGGGGAGTCGAGGCCGTGGAGGGCCCCAACTTCGCGCCGCAGGAGGTCGCCGACGCGATCGTCGAGGCGCTCGAGGCGCCACGCCTGCCGTTCCGCATCCCCGTGGGCTGGAACCCGGTGCGGATGGCGACCGTGCGGCGCGACGCCATCGACACGTACGAGCGCGACCTCTTCGACTACTACGGCCTCGGGGAGTTCCGCAGCGCGCGGGCGGAGGCCGGCGATGCGTGAGACGACCTTCGACATCGGGGGACGGGTGATCGTCGTCACCGGGGCGACCATGGGGATCGGGCGGGGCGTCTCGTTCGCCCTGGCCGATGCCGGAGCGACCGTCGTCCCCACCGTCATGTCGGACGCGGAGATGGACGAGCTCCTCGCGGAGAGCCGTGACCGCGGCCTGACGCTGCACCCGGTCGTCCTGGACCTGACGAGCGTCGCCTCCATCCACGAGGCGGTGGCGGCGACCCATGCCGCTCACGGCCGCATCGACGCCCTCTTCAACAACGCCGGGCTTGGAGCCGGGCACGCGGCGCTGGACGTCAGCGAGGACGACTGGGACACGATGATGGCGGTGAACCTGCGGGGCCTGTTCTTCATGACCCAGGCGGTGGGCCGGGTCATGATCGAGGCCGGCCGCGGGCACATCATCAACATGGCCTCCCAGGGTGGCCTGGTGGGCCTGCCCACCGCGGCGGTCTACTGCGCCAGCAAGGGCGGGGTCATCAACCTCACCCGGCAGCTCGCGCTGGAGTGGGCGCCCCACGGGATCAACGTCAACGCCCTGGCCCCGACCTTCGTGGAGACGCCGGGCACCCGGCCCATCCTGGAGGACCCCGTGCGACGTGCGGATGTCCTCTCGAAGATCCCGCTGGGTCACTTCGCGACGATGGACGACATCGCCGCGGCCGTGATCTTCCTCGCGTCGCCGGCCTCGCGGATGATCACCGGCGCCGTGCTCAGCGTGGACGGAGGGTGGACCGCGCAATGACCGCCGCCATGCGCGACGAGCTGGCCCAGGGCCCGGGGATCGTCGCCGGGCTGCTGGAGGCCAGGGATCGGCAGATCCGGGAGGTCGCCCGCGCCATCCGCGGCCGGCCGGTGGACACCGTGGTCATCGCCGCGCGGGGAACGTCCGACCATGCCGCGCTCTACGCCAAGTACGTGCTGGGTGCCCGGAACGGCCTGAACGTGGCGCTGGCGGCGCCGTCGCTGGTGACGCTCTACCACGCTGCGCCGCGCGTGGCCGGGGGCGTGGTGCTGGGCATCTCGCAGTCCGGCCAGTCGCCGGACGTCGTCGCCGTGCTGCGGGAGGGGCGCGAGCAGGGAGCCCTGACCGTGGCCCTCACGAACGACCCGGCCTCAGACCTGGCGGAGGTCGCCGACGAGGTGATCGAGCTGGGAGCGGGGCCGGAGCGCGCCGTGCCCGCCACCAAGACCTACCTGGCGGAGATCGCGCTCATCGCCATGCTGTCGTCGGCCCTCTCGGACGACCACGAGTCGCGCAGCGAGCTGGCCGCGCTGCCGTCCGCGCTGCAGGACGCGTTCGGCAGCGAGGCGGAGGCGGAGCGCCTGGCCGGAGAGTGGGCAACCGAGGAGCGGTGCGTGGTGCTCGCCCGCGGCTTCCACTACGCGACGGCGCGGGAGTGGGCGCTCAAGCTCAAGGAGGTCGCCTACGTGACCGCCGAGCCGTACTCCGCGGCCGATTTCCAGCATGGACCGATGGCGCTCGTCGAGTCGGGCTTCACCGCGCTGGCGGTGGCGACATCGGGCCCGGCGCTGGGGTCGATGGCGGAGGTGCTGCGACGGCTGGCCGCCGCCTCCGCGCGTCTGCTCGTCCTCTCCGATCGGGGCGAGCTGCGTGCGCTCGACGACGGCCTTTCGGTCCCGTCGCTTCCCGAGTGGCTGTCGCCGCTGGCCGCGATCATTCCCGCGCAGCTTTTCGCCTACCACCTGGCGATCGCCCGCGGCATCGACAGCAACGCCCCACGCAACCTGGCGAAAGTGACCCTGACCCGATGATGCGGATCACCGGGCGGCTCTTCGATCCGGCAGACCGCGGACGCTGCGCGGTGTCCGTGGAGGGCGGCCTGGTGACGCGGATCGAGGCCGAGCCCCAGGCGCTCCCCGGCGACCTGGGCGGGCCCGGGGCCATGATCCTGCCGGGGCTGATCGACGCCCAGGTCAACGGCGCCTTCGGGATCGACTTCTCCGATCCAGCCGCGGATATCGACGCGGCCGCCGCGCGGCTGCCCGGCCTCGGGGTCACCGCGTTCGTCCCGACCCTCGTCACCGCGCCGGCGGAGGCGTATGCACCGGCGCTGGCGAACCTGCGCCCCCGCGCCCGACCCGGCGCCGCGCGGATCCTGAGGACGCACATCGAGGGCCCGTTCCTCAACCCCGCCCGGGCCGGGACCCACGAACGCGCCTGGCTGCGGATGCCGGACGTCGCCGTGGCGGCCGCCTGGCTGGAGGCGGGGGACGTGGGAATCGTGACGATGGCACCCGAGCTGCCCGGGGCCGAGCCGGTGATCTCGTACCTGGCCGAGCGGGGCGTCGTCGTCTCCATGGGCCACAGCGACGCGCGCTGGGCCCAGGCGGCGGTGGGGGCGGCGGCCGGCATGCGCTGCGGCACGCACCTCTTCAACGGCATGCGCCCGTTCCGGCACCGGGACCCGGGCATCACCGGATTCCTCCTCGCATCGTCGCTGCCGGTGGGCTTCATCGGGGACGGGGTCCACGTCGCCTTCGAGACCATCGGGCTCCTGGTCCGCATCAAGGGTCCCGACGAGCTGATCCTCGTCACCGATGCCCTCGCCGGCCTGGGCGTGCCCCCCGGCCCGTTCCGCATCTCCGGACAGGAGTACGTGTCCGACGGGATCGTGGGCCGGCTCCCGGACGGCACCCTCTCCGGCTCCCTGCTGCCGCTCAACCGCGCGCTGCGCAACCTGGCCAGGACGGGCATCGGGGTCGATGCGGCGGTGCGCATGGCGACCAGCACTCCCGCGCGGCTGCTCGGCATGGAGGACACCCTGGGCCACGTCGCGGTGGGCCGGCCGGCCGACCTCGCGGTCCTCGACGGGGAGTGGGACGTGCTCCTCACGCTCGTCGACGGGGCGGTCGCCTTCCGGCGCGAGGAGGTCGAGGGACCGGCCGGGGCCGTGGCATGACCATCGCGGAGCCCGCACCGGGCGGCACCGGGCAGTTCCTGCGGGCTCCGCACCTGCCCCCGACCCTGGATCCAGCATTCCGACCCGCCTGGCTGGCCCTGCGCGCCGTCGCCCGCCACCTGCAGGCCGCACCCGGCGCGCAACAGGTGACGCTGGCGGTGGAGCGCGAGGGGGGCGTCGCCATCGTCCGTCGCGCCTGGTGTCCTCCCGTCGACAGCCCCGACTTCCCGGTGGCCGCCTGGGCCGCCGAGCGGCTGCTCAAGGCGATGCTCTGGTCGCGCGGCGGGCACCGCGTCCTGGTTGCAGGCTCCCCGGACCTCGCCGACGCGCTTCGCGCCCACTACGTGGACACCGCGCCCGGACGCTTCGATGCCTCGCTCATGGGCGAGGTCGTCTACGGCCGCCCGTTCGAGCTGCTATCGGTGGACGAAACCGAGCTCCCCGCGGAGCGATCCGCGACGACCGAGATCGGCGGCCACCTCGACGGCTGCCGCATCGGCTTCGACCTCGGCGCCAGCGACCGCAAGGTGGCGGCCGTGATCGACGGGCGGGTCGTCTTCAGCGAGGAGGTCGCCTGGGACCCCTCCCACCAGCCGGACCCCGCGTGGCACCTGGACCAGATCATGGATTCGCTGCGCCACGCGGCCGCGCACCTGCCGCGGGTCGACGCCATCGGTGGCAGCGCCGCGGGGGTGTACGTCGCGGGCGAGGTGCGGGTCGCCTCGCTCTTCCGTGCCGTCCCTCGGGACCTCTTCGACCGCAGGGTGCGCGGCCTCTTCGGCGAGCTGCGCCGGGCGTGGGGCGACATCCCGTTCGCCGTGCTCAACGACGGGGAGGTGACGGCCCTGGCCGGCGCGATGCTCTTCGGGGTGGGCTCGCTCCTCGGCGTGGCCATGGGCTCCAGCCAGGCCGGCGGCTATGTCACCGCGGACGGGCGGCTCACCGACTGGCTCAACGAGCTGGCGTTCATCCCGCTGGACCTGGCGCCGGCGGCGCCGGTCGACGAGTGGTCGGGAGACCGCGGCTGCGGTGCGCAGTATCTCTCTCAGCAGGCCGTGGCCCGCCTCCTGGAGCCGGCGCACATCGGGACCGATCCCGACGCCAGCCTGCCGCAGCGCCTCATCGGGGTGCAGGAGCTCATGGAGGCCGGCGACCTTCGCGCGCAGCGCATCTACGAGACGATCGGCAGCTACCTGGGGTACGCGCTCCTCGCCTACGGAGAGGTGTACGAGATCGAGAACGTCCTGCTCCTCGGCCGGGTGCTGACCGGAAGCGGGGGCGAGGTGATCCGGAGGCGGGCGGCGCAGGTGCTGGCCGCTGAGGATCCGGCGAGCGCCGAAAGGGTCACGTTCCGCAGCGTGTCGGAGCGCGACAAGCGCCACGGGCAGGCCGTCGCCGCGGCATCCCTGCCGCCAGCGGGCTCACGGGGCTGAGGGGCGGGGCGGGCGCCCGGCGTTGAACGACCGGGCGCCGCGAGGGGAGGGGTCTAGACCTCCCGGACCTGCGTGGCGCGCGGGCCCTTGGGGCTCGACTCGATCTCGAAGGTGACCGACTCCCCACCGACCAGGCGGTCGAAGTCCAGGGACGGCGCGAGGCTGTCCTTGTGGAAGAAGTAGTCCTTGCCGTCCTCGGCGGTGATGAAGCCGAAGCCGCGCTCCGAAATGAGCTTCTTGATGGTGCCGGTGGCCATGAATGGTTCCCTCTGTCTCTTCTCGAACGTCTGTACGGCGACCGGCCGGTTCGAGAAGAACCCATCGACCAGGCGAAGTCTGCCGGCTGTCGGCAGGCCCGAAGCATACACGGGCGGGGGTCTGCCATGCAGCCTCGCTCAGCCCGATGCGGATCTCCGGTACACGGCGCTCTGCCAGATGCGGCCCCGCCGACGGTGCACGAGCTGGAAGCCCGCGGCGCGGATGGCCGCGTCGACCTCGCGGTCGGGGTGGATGTAGAGCCGGAATTGCCGTCGCGCCAGGCGCAGGACGGGGTTGACGAGCGTGGCAGCCAGGCGCAGCCACCATCGGCTCACCGGGAAGACCAGGCCGTACAGGCGTTCCGCCCGGGCCGTGGAGGCGGTGACCAGCCCCCGCCAGTCCGCGTAGCAGCACACGACCCGGCCGAGGGTCACGACGTCGGCCGGACCGATGTCGTCCGCCAGCGTCACGTAGTCTCCCTCCCGGAACTCCCAGCGGTCGGCGGTTCCACGCCGCTCCGCCTCGTCCCGGGCGGCGGCGAGATAGGCCGGGGACCCGTCGACATCGGTCAGGTGGACGACGCCCGAGGCCACCAGCCCATGCCCGATGGTGCCGACTCCCGAGCCGATGTCCACGGCGCGCAGGCCCTCCAGCCCCTCGTGCTGCAGGGCCGAGAGGAGCTCGCGCGACTGGGGGTCTGGGCCCTTCTCGCGGTACGACGCGAGGTCGTCGCGGGCGAGCTTCTCGTCGAAGACGGAGTAGCGCGGTCGGCAGCAGCCCGGCTCGGGAGTGGCCACGGGAGAACGATAGCGCGCCAGGCGGCCATTGGCGAGATCCACGGCCACCGGCCGCTGGTTTCCGCGCCGGCTGGGTAGTGGGGCTACCCATTCGACCGGTGAGGGCCTGGTCCCGGGGCCCCGACGGCCAGATCGGTAGTGGGGCTACCCAAACGACCGGCAAGGGCGGGCTCCCGGGGCCCCGACGGCCAGATCGGTAGTGGGACTACCCAAACGACCGGCAAGGGCGGGCTCCCGGGGCCCCGACGGCCGTTTCGGTAGTGGGACTACCAGCCGCCGAGCGACCGCCGCCCGGGCGCCCTGGACGGCCGTCACGGGCCGAAGGGCTCTCGACAGGTGGCACGCCAGGCAGAACATGGCGGGATGAAGGTGCTGGTCACCTATGCCACGCGCCACGGGGCAACCCAGGGAATCGCCGCCCGTGTTGCGCGCCGGCTGGAGGAGAGTGGCCTGGAGGTCGTGCTCCAGCCGGTGCGGGAGGTCCACAAGGTCGAGCAGTACGGCGCCTTCGTCGTGGGCGCGGCGGCGTACTTCTTCCACTGGATGCCCGAAGCGGACACCATGGTTCGCCGCTACGCACCCCTGCTCGCCAGCCGGCCGACGTGGATCTTCAGCAGCGGCCCGCTGGGGACCGATGCCGTGGACGCCCAGGGGCGCGACGTCCGGACCACGTCCGAGCCCCGCGAGTTCGGGGAGATCGAAGCCCTGATCCATCCTCGCGGCCGCGCCATCTTCTTCGGCGCCTACGATCCCTCGGCCAAGCCGGCCGGCTTCATGGAACGGGTGACGCGGATGATGCCCGCCGTGCGCACGGCGCTGCCGGTGGGGGACTTCCGCGACTGGACGGAGATCGACGCGTGGGCGGACGGGATCGCTGCCGAGCTGCAGGCGCGGCCGGTTGGCGACCGATGAGTTGGTGCCATCGGTCCCGTCTGAACGAGTGACCGCTCGCGGATACCGGCCAGGAGCTGGCAGGTACACGCCCCATCATCAGAGCGAGCAACCGAGAGACCACGACCAGAGGACCGAGACGAATGACCGCGACGACTGCCGCGACCCGCGGCGCGCCGAGCCACGGCGCGCAGAGCTACGACCGGGCGCCCATCGAGCTGCCGCACCGCACCCGGATGGAGATCCTCCTGGCGGTGCTGCTGGGAATCTTCCTGGCCGCCCTGGACCAGACCGTGGTGGGCACCGCCCTGCCCAGGATCGTGACCGATCTGCACGGCAACGACGTCTACACCTGGGCGTTCACCAGCTACCTGCTGACCGCGACCGTCAGCGGACCCATGTACGGGAAGCTGTCCGACATCTACGGTCGCCGGCCGATCTTCATCGTCGGCGTCGCCATCTTCCTTGCCGGCTCCATGCTCTCCGGGCTGTCCGGCGCCATGTGGCAGTTCATCGCGTTCCGCGGCATCCAGGGCCTGGGCGCCGGCGCGCTCTTCCCGGTGGCGCTGGCGATCATCGGTGACATCTTCGCGCCGTCGGAGCGGGGCAAGTACCAGGGCTTCTTCGGGGCTGTCTTCGGCCTCTCCAGCCTGATCGGCCCCGCCATCGGTGGCATCATCACCGACACCGTCGGCTGGCACTGGGTCTTCTACGTGAACGTGCCGCTGGGCGCGGTGAGCCTGTTCGTCATCTGGCGCACGCTCCCGGTGCACCACGAGGCCGATGCCGACCGCCACATCGACTACCTCGGCGCCGCCATGCTGGTGGCGGCCCTGGTGCCCATGCTGGTCGGCTTCACGAACAAGCAGGCCGGGCAGTGGACGGATCCGGCGGTGGGCGGGCTGATTGCCCTGGGCGCCGTCTTCGCGGCCGCCTTCGTCCGGATCGAGTCGCGCGCGCACGAGCCGATCCTGCCCCTGGAGCTGTTCAGGATTCGGGCCTTCTCCACGTCGGTGGTGGCGTTCTTCCTGGCCGCCATGGGCTTCTTTGCCGCCGTGGTCTTCCTGCCGCGCTGGTACCAGGTCGTGGGCGGATCGTCTGCGACGGAATCCGGGTACCAGATCCTGCCGCTGCTGCTGGGCCTGATCGTGTCAGCCGTCCTCTCCGGCCAGCTCGTGGCGCGGACGGGGCGCTACAAGGCGCTCATCGCCGTTGCCCTGGTCACCACCGCCGCGGGCCTCTTCCTGCTGACCAACATCCGTCCGGACACGCCGCAGCCGCTCATCTGGCTGTGGATGGTGGTCGCCGGCCTGGGGGTGGGTCCCTCGTTCGCCGTCTTCACGCTCGTGGTGCAGAACGCGGTGCCGGTCCGCGAGCTTGGCGCGGCGACGTCGAGCCTGACCCTCTTCCAGCAGGTGGGCGGCACGGTGGGGCTGGCGATCGTGGGCTCCTCGTTCGCCAACACGTTCACGACCGAGGTTCCGCACCAGATGGCCGCCGCGGGCGTGCCGGGGCAGCTGGCCGGTGCCTTCGGTGCGGGCGGCGGCGTGGATCTCAGCCGGATCCAGGGAGTGGGGGACCTGGGCGCCGCGATCCTGGCCTCAGTCCCGCAGGCGGCCCGCGCCCAGGTGGAGCCCTTCGTGGGAGCCATGGTGTCCGCCATCCACCAGGCGTTCTCCCTGGCGACCGCCTCGACCTTCGTGATCGGGGTCGTGGCCACGCTCGTCGCCGCCGGCGTGGTCCTGGTCATGATGCCCGCCGGACGGATGGGGGAGAGTGCCGCCGGCGTCGCTGCTGGCGCGACCGCCCCGGAAGGCGGCTCGCATGGTGGGTTCGGCGGCCACCTCGAGCGGGATCCGGTCCCCGCGGACGACTGATCCGCGCTCGCCGGGTCTGCCTGCCCTGGTAGCCCCACTACCCAAACGACCGGCCGCCATCGGTTTGCTGGTCCTCCCGGTAGTGGGACTACCGAACTGACCGGGCGGCGGGGCTTCGGGCGGGCTCCCGGGCGCCCCGGCGGTCAAATGGGTAGTGGGACTACCGCCCGGACGGTGGAATGGCGCCATCGGTCCGCTGACCGCCCGCTCGGGCGGACCCGCCAGCGCAGGCACGATCAGACCAGGAGAACGCCGTTGGCCCGTGGCAGGCGGCCGGCGCGCAGGTCCCGAAGAACGGCCCGCGATCCGAGCGGGAAGGCCGGTCCGAGCGTAGGAGCTGCCACCGCGAGGGCCTCGCGGTTGTGCCGGCTTGTCGGCAGCACAAGGATCATCCGGTCAATGCCACTGGCCTCGAGCTTCAGGTTCGCCGCGCGGACCTGGGCCTGGACATCGACCAGGCGGGTGATGATCTCGATGGCGACGCGCAGGAGACCGCGGTGGATGACCGCGTCGAAGGCTCGGCGATCACGAGGATCGCGGGCGACCGGCACCTCCGTCAGCCACCCCCAGTTCGGACCGATGGCGACCTGCGCGCGCTCCAGCACCCGGAGCTGCGGCGTATCCCGTACCGGCGCACCGGCCGGAAAGGCTCGATACGGGACCTCGAGACCCACCGCGCCGGCCCATCGGGCCAGGTCCAGGACGCCCGGAAGGGCGATACCGCGCTCCCACAGGCTCAGCAGCTCGCGGGAACGTCCGATTGCGCGCATCACGGCGGCCTGACTCAACCCGGCGCGCAGGCGAGCGGCCCGCAGGTCAGCAACCAGCTCGTGCACTCTGGCTGCGGGCGCGCCGATCGGCATCGGCCACCGGCTTGGGACGGCTGGACATGTGACCGATGGTGGCCCAGGACCCTGTACCGGGCCATTACCGGGCGGTTACCGGTTCCGGGTGGCGAGATCCCGGGTCGTCGCGGTCGTGAGGCTGCCCAAACGACCGGCCGGCATCGGTCTGCTGGTCGTCGTGGTAGTGGGGCTGCCCAAACGACCGGCGAGCGGGGCTTCGGGCGGCTCCGCGGCGCTCCGGCGGTCAAATGGGTAGTGGGACTACCGAACTGACCGGGCATCGGGGCTCCGGGGCGCCCCGGCGGTCAAATGGGTAGTGGGACTACCGGGCCGGGATACGGCGGGGCCAGGATCGCGGATCAGAGGATCAGCGGAGGGCGACGACGTTGGACGCGAGGACCGTGTGGCTGAGCCCCTTGAGGGTGAGCTCGCCCACGGTCTCCGACTCCACAAGAGCCTCGATCATCGTCTGCGCCCGGGGCGAGAGGAGGATCTGCCCGTCCTGCGCCTGCGAGCACAGGCGCGAGGCGAGGATGGTGACGTTGCCGATGGCGCCGTAGTCGTGGCGCCCGTCGAACCCGATCCGGCCCAGCGTCGCGTAGCCCACCGCGATTCCCACCCCGAACCCCAGCCGGTACCCGCGACGGTGCCACGCGCTCCCCAGCTCGGCGAACCGGTCGCGCATCGCGACCGCCATGCGCACCGCGCGCTCCACGTGGTCCGCCTGCAGGATGGGGTCGTTGAAGAAGACCATCACCCCGTCACCGGCGAAGTGCTCCAGCGTCCCGCCGAACTCGGTGATCGACGCTCCCATCATCCGGTGGTACTCCGCCAGGGCGCTGAACAGCTCCTCGGGATCCGCCTGCTCCGCGAACGACGTGAACCCGCGCAGGTCGCAGAAGACCACGCTGATCTCGCGCCGGTGGCCCGCGAGCATGGCCTCGCCGTCGGCGGACGAGACGAGCGCGGCGACCTGTGGCGACAGGAACCGGGAGAGCTCCTGCTTCTGGCGCTCGATCGTCCGGCCCAGCGCCCGCTCCCGCTCCAGCGATTCCTGCTCAAGGTCGTGGAGGCGCTTGGCAACGAGCGAGGCGTTGATCCGCGCGCCGAGGATGGACGGGTTGATGGGCTTCGTGAGGTAGTCGGTGGCGCCCAGCTCGATGCAGCGCACCACGCTGTCAAGCTCCTCGATGCTGGAGACGATGAGGACGGGGATGTGCCGCGTCTCGGCATCGGCCTTCATCGCCTCGAGGGTGGCGTAGCCGTCGAGCTCCGGCATCTCCACGTCGAGCAGCACCACGTCGACCCCCGGATGGGCCGCCAGTGCCTCGAGTGCCCGCACGCCGTTCTCCGCCTGCAGCACCTGGAGGCCCAGCGTCTCGAGGCGCCTGACGAGGACCATCCGGTTGACCGCGCTGTCGTCGACAACGAGCGCGGTGCCCACCGGGGCGCTGCCCGGACCGATGGCGCTCACGCCTGCTGCTCCCGCTCCAGCCACGCGGTCAGCTGCCGGCTCGCCGCCGACCACTCCGCGTCAACCGCGTCGGGTCCGGAGCGCGCTCCGTCGTCCAGCGCACCGCTCCGACCTGCCAGCTCGAGCTCGCGGGCGACGCCGGCAAGGCGTGCCGCGCCCACCGTCGCGCTGCTCGACTTGAGCGTGTGCGCCGGCCGAACGAGCGCCGCGGCGTCGTCCGCCCCGATCGCCGCGGTGATGCCCTCGAGCAGTGCGGGGGCATCGGCCAGGTAGGTGTGGACCAGCTCCTCCACGAAGGTGCGGTCGTCCCCGGTCGTGGCGAGGAGCTCGTCGAGGACGGCCTCGTCGAGCACGGGAAGGTCAGGATCGGGCACGAGCCGTCCTCCGTTTCGCTGATGGTTTCGTCCTGCGTGACCGATGCCGGCCGTTTGCCGGCGCCGGCGATGGCGTTCGCTCCAGCGCCGCCCGCAGCTCCGCGGGCCGGATCGGCTTGCTGATGTAGTCGTCCATGCCGGCCGCCAGGCATGCCTCGCGGTCTCCGGTCATGGCGTTCGCGGTCATGGCCACGATCCGGACCGTCCGATCCGGCCACCGTGCGCGGATGCGCCGGGTCGCCTCGAGACCGTCGACCTCGGGCATCTGCACGTCCATGAGGACGACGTCGAAGTCACCGTCGGCCACCGCGTCGATGGCCTGCTGCCCGTCCTCGGCCACCTCGGCGCCGTACCCGAGCTGGGCAAGGAGGCGGAGTGCCAGCTTCTGGTTCACCGCGTTGTCCTCCGCGAGCAGGATCCGCAGCGGATGGCGCTCGGCGAGCGGAGCGTCTCCATTGGCGTCCGTGCCGCCCGACACGGCCGCAGGGACGGCCGGCTGCGCCGCAACCCCGGCCAGGAGCACCGTGGCGATGGTGTCGTGCAACGCGGATGGCTTGACGGGCTTGGCGAGCCATCCGGCGACGCGCGTCTCCTCGCGGTCACGCAGGCCGATGGAGGAGAGGATGACGAACGGCGGCGCCGCCGCGCCGAGCGCGGCCCCGGCGCGCGTCGCGAGCTCCAGCCCGTCCATCCCGGGCATCAGCAGGTCCGAGAGGATGATCTCGAACTGCTCGCCGCCGGTCAGCCAGCCCAGCGCCTCCCGTGGAGAGCCGGTCTCCCGCGGCAGCATGCCCCAGCGGGCGGTCTGGGCCACCAGGATGCGGCGGTTCGTGGCGTTGTCGTCCACCACCAGCACCCGGCGCCCGCCCAGGTCGGCCTGGATCCGGGGGCCGCGGGTGGAGGTGACGGCGTCGGCGGCACCGACGGGCATGCGGGCCACGAGGTGGAAGGTGCTGCCCTCCCCCGGGACGCCGCTGCTCTCTGCCGTCAGCGAGCCACCCATGAGCTCCGCCAGCCGGCGGCTGATGGCGAGCCCCAGGCCGGTCCCGCCGTAGCGGCGAGCGATCGAGGCATCCACCTGGCTGAACGACTGGAAGAGGCGGTCCATGGCTGATGCCGGAATACCGATCCCGGTGTCGCGGACATCGATGCGAAGCTCCCAGGCTGCCGGCCCGCGACGCGTCGCCGTCCCGGTCTCCGATCCAGCAACCGTCACGAGGACCTCCCCGCGTTCGGTGAACTTCACCGCATTGGAGAGGAGGTTGAGGACCACCTGGCGGAGTCGCGTCGCGTCGCCCACGAAGACCGGCGGCAGGTCCTCGTCGATCGCGTAGACGAGCTCCAGGCCCTTCCTGCCGGCGGTCGGCGCCAGGATGTCGAGCGACGCTTCGACCGCCTCGCGCAGGACGAACGGCCGCGCCTCGAGCTCCACGCGTCCCGCCTCGATCTTCGAGAAGTCCAGGACGTCGTTGATGATCGCCAGCAGCGCGTCGCCGGAGGTGCGGATCGTCTCCGCGAAGTCCTGCTGCTCCTCGTTGAGTGGCGTGTCGATGAGGAGACCGCTCATCCCGATCACCGCATTGAGCGGGGTCCGGATCTCGTGGCTCATGGCCGCCAGGAACGAGCTCTTCGCCTCGTTCGCGGATTCCGCCGCCTCGCGCGCCTCGCGGGCCTCCTCGAAGAGGCGTGCATTCTGGACGGCAATGGCAGCCTGCCGCGAGAGACCGATCAGGAAGTCCAGGTCCGCGCTCGTGAACGGATCGCGGCGCGTGGATCGCCACACCCCCAGGATCCCGCCGGCCTCGCCGCGCACGATGAGGGGCGCGGCCATCAGCCGATCCTCCTCGTCGCCCTCCGTGCCGGGGACGGTGACGGATCGCGGATCCAGTGCCGCGTCGTTGACCACCTCGGCCTGCGCGGTGTCGAGCATGGTGCCCAGGATCCCGTTCCCGCGCACCACCGGATACTCGCGGACGGCCTCGGCGAGCTTGCCGACCGCGACCTTCGCGGGGAACACGTCCGGGTCGTCCGCGCGCAGGTAGACGACGCTCGACTCGGCCTCGAGCAGGGCCTTCGCCCGCTCCGCGATCATCTCCAGGACGGCGGAGAGCTCGAGCGTCGCGGAGATCTCGCGGCTGACGTCGGCGAGGGCGGCCATCTGGTCGGCGCGACGCCGTGCCTCGTCGTACAGCCGGGCGTTCTGGACCGCGACGCCGATGTTGGCGGCGATCGTCGAGAGGAGGGCGGCATCGGTCTCGCCAAAGCGACCCTCCTGGGTGACGCTCTGGACGCTGATGACGCCGATGGCGCGATCCCCGGCGAGGATGGGCACGCCCAGGAAGGAACGTGACGGGCTCCCGACCTGGGGCATCTCCCTGAAGTCCTCGTCGCGGTTGGCGAGGAACGGCTCGCGGCTGCGGATGATCTGGCTGGAGATGCCCTCACCGAAGGGCAGGAGCGCCTGGAGCTCGCGCTTCCCCTGCTCCACGTAGTACGGGAAGGAGATCATCCCCGACTCGTCGTCGAGCAGCGCGATGTAGGTGATGTCGGACTCGAACGCCTCCTGCAGCTTGTCGCCGACCACGGCGAGCAGGGGATCGATCTCGAGCTGGGTGGTGAGGGCATCGCCCACGGTGTTCATGGTCGCGAGCTCGCTGACACGCTTGCGCATCTCGTCGAGGAGCCGGGCAGTGCGGAGTGCAACCGAAAGGCTGGCGGCCAGCGTGGTGAGAAGGGAGACGTCGCGCTCTCCGAAGGCGTCCTCGCGATCGAGGTTCTGCAGCGAGATCACGCCGGCGACCTCGTCACCGATGATCAGCGGCACGAAGATCGCGGACTGTGCCGGCTCACCCTTGATCTGCGCCGGCTGGCCCAGCTCGGCCGCCCGCTCCCGGAGGTTCTCGGCGATGAGGACCGGTTCGCGCGTCTCCAGGATGTGCTTGCGGAAGCCCATGATCGGCCGGACGTCCTCCGGGAAGCGCCGGCCCCGCTCCATGCTGAACGGGGAGCGCATCATTCCCGAAGCGCCGTCGAAGACCGTGATGTCCACTACCTGGCAGTCGAAGACGTCGCTGGCCCGCTCGCCGACGAGCTCGTACATCGCCTGCGGGTCGAGCTGCGCAGCCAGGCCGCGCTGGACGTCGTTCACGATCGCCAGCTCTGCCGCGCGGCGGTTCGTCTCGTCGAAGAGGCGGGCATTGTCGAGGGCCACCGAGAGGCTCGCCGCCAGCGTCGAGAGGAGGCGGACATCGGCCTCGCTGAAGGCATTCGTCCGGTCGAGGTTCTGGAGCGAGATCCGGCCGGCGATTCGACCGCCCGACGTCAGCGGAACGGCGGCCGCCGAGAGTGCCGGCTCGCCCTGCCTCACCAGCTGCCGCCCCCCGTGCGTTGCCATCCACCCGTCGACGTCGCCGATCAGGAGCGGCTGCTCCGTGCGCAGCAGCTCGTGGGAGATCAGCGACGCGTCGAGGGCGCTCGGCTCATCCGGGAACCGAACCCCGCGTTCGATGGTGTACGGGTAATGGGCCACGCCGCTGTCGAGGTCGAACGTGGCGATGTCGACGACCTGCGCGTCGAAGATCTCCTGGATCTTGTCGCCGACCAGGTCGTACATGGACTGCATGTCCAGGTTCTGGGCCAACCCCTGCTGGACCGAGTTCATGATCGCCAGCTCGGCGGCGCGCTCGTCCGTCTCCTTCAGCAGGCGCTGCGTCTCGTCGAACAGGCGCGCGTTCTCCAGCGCTACGCTGAGGCTGCCAGCCAGCGTCGTCAGCAGCCGCACGTCGGACTCGCTGAAGGCGTGCGTGCGGTCCAGGTTCTGAAGCGAGATCACCCCGTAGGCGTTGCCGCCGCTGGTCAACGGTACAAACACGCTCGACCTGGGCGCCTCGCCGTGGAACTCGCCGTCGAAGCCATGTTCGGCGATCCAGGCAGCCACGTCGTCGATACGACGCGGCTCTGGCGGCTGATGATCTCCCTGGTCAGGTTGTTGAAGGGCGTCGCGAACGGAGCCAGCCGGGCCTTCCGTTCGAATGCGTAGACGTAGCGGATCGTCTCGGCGTCGTGGTCGTACAGGCAGATGGTCACGACCTGGGCGTCGAAGACCTCGCGGATCCTGTCGCCCACCAGGTCGTACATGGCCTGCATGTCCAGGTTCGCGGCGAGCCCTTCCTGGACGCTGTTGATGATTGCCAGCTCTGCCGCGCGGGCATCCGTCTCCGACAGGAGGCGCTTGGTCTCGTCGAAGAGCCGGGCGTTCTCCAGTGCGACGCCCATGGACGAGGCAATGGTGGCGACCAGGCGCTCATCGGCATCGGTGTAGGCGTTCGGGGCGTGGTCGCTGACGTTGACGATACCGATGGCGTTCTCCCCCACGAGAATCGGCACGCCCAGCCACGACTCGTGCACGTCGATACCGGGCGAGATCGCCGGGTTGAGCGGCATCTGCTCAGCGAGCGACCCGAAGCGGAGTGGCCGTTTCGCCTCGAGGACCCGCGACGTCAGGCCGGCGCCGAGCTCGAGGTTCGATGCCTGCCGACGCTCACCGCCCTGCACGATGTACGGAAAGCTGATCCCCCGGCGCGACGGCTCGAGGAGCGCGATGAACAGGTCGTTCGCACCGAGGATGGTCCGGAGCCGATCGCCCACGAGGTCGACGATGGCCTGGAAGTCGAGCTGCTTCGCGAGCGCGGAGCCGATCTCGTTGATGACCGCGAGCTCCGAGTTGCGCTCGTCGGTCTCGGTCAGCAGGCGCTTCGTTTCGTCGAAGAGGCGAGCATTCTCGAGCGCGACGCCCATGCTCGAGGCCAGGGTCCCCATCAGGCGCTCGTCGGCCTCCGTGAAGGCGTCTTCCGTCCAGGCCTGAACCGAAATCGCCCCGATGACGCGCTCGCCTGCCCGGATCGGGACGCCAAGGAAGGACTCGGACTCCCTTTCGCTCCCGGGCACGGGACTGTGTGCGCCGATTTTGGCCAGAGTGCCGAGGCGCAGCGGCTGCCCTGACGTGATGAGCTTCGAGGCAAGCCCTGTCCCGAGCGGAAGTGGTTCCAGCTCAAGTTGTTCGCCGTTGGGACCGACGAAATAGGGGTAGGTGACGTGCTCCCCGGTCGAATCGAGCAAGGCGATGAAACCGGTTGGTGCATGGAAGATCGAGATGAGCCGAGCGCCGACCAGATCAATGATGGCCTGGAATTCGAGCTGTCTGGCCAGGGCAGAGCCAATCTCGTTGATCAGGGCCAGCTCCGCGTTGCGCTGGCGGGTCTCCTCGATGGCGCGGGCGCGCGCCAGGGCGGACCCGACATGCTGGCCCACGAATGCGAGGAGGTCGCGGTCCTCGTCGGTGTACCGATGCTCCGCGGTGTAGGTCTGGACCACGAGCAGGCCGAGGGTCCGGCCCTCCGCCTTGAGGGGCACGCCGATCCACGTGCTGTCCGGCTCCACCACGCCCAGCGAGTCGATCTCGCCGGCCTGCACCAGGCGCTCGTGCTCGGCGGCGTCGATCAGCAGAGGCTCACCGTGGCGCAGCGCATAGGCCGTGACGCCGCGCGCCTGTCCCTGGCCGAAGGGCTCCCAGGCCGCAGGGTCGGGACGGTCCGTGTCGACCATGTCCGCAAAGTACGGGTAGCTCATCCGTTCGCGCTCGGCGTCGTACAGCGCGATGTAGAAGTTCTCTGCGTACATCAGGCTGCCCACGATCTGGTGGATCGCGGCGTAGAACGATGGAAGGTCGCTGGCGGCGGCGGCGGTCTCGGCGACCCGGTAGAGGGCGCGCTGGACCGACGTGGCGCGCCGATGCTCCTCGTCGCCGGCCTCGAGCTCAGCGATGCGCCGGCGCGCAGCGTCGAGCTCGTCCGACGCCTTGCCGGCGGTCACGTTGCTGCTCGGGCGGAGAGGCTGAGCTGAGGCACCGTCGCGGGTCCCCTCGGAATGGGTGGCTCGCCTGCGGCGAGCGTGCGCGTATTCTGCCGCTTCAACGTCCCCGGCGTCTGTCGCCTGGGAGTCACGGCGGGGACCTGTCCCGCGGCCGTCGGCGCTCACGGTGTGAGTCCCACTACCCAGACGACCGTCGAGATCCCGATCCGCCGCCGCCCGGGTAGTGGGGCTACCCAGACGACCGGCGAGCCAACCGGTGAGCGCCGCCATCGGTCAGATGGGCAGTGGGGCTACCGCGGCGATCCTGCAGGGGGCGCCGAGCCGGGGTGGCGGGTGGCATCGTGGCCGCCGAGAAATCCGTCGACGACCCGGCCCTGCCGGACGATCGCGAGCGGGCGCAGCGGAGCTCGAGGTTCGGCGCGCGGGTCCTGAGCCGCGCGCGGGTCGCGGCCGAGCACCACGAGGTCGGCGGACCCGCCCGCCTCGAGGACGGCTCCGCTCGGCCACGCCGGCTCGCCAGGGCCGAGCGGGATGACGAAGGCGCCGTCCAGCTCGACCACGTGCGAGTCACCCCGAGAGATGGCCCGCACGTCGGTATCGGAACCGATGGCCAGGATGGTGTCGGCCGCCCAGGCGATGGCCGTCGCCGGCGGTCGCCCCCGGCCGGCGAGAACCGTTCCGGCCACCAGCACGGTGTACTCGTGCGTCACGGTGCCAGCGTAGCGCGGGAGTCAGGTCCCGTGGTTGGGAGCGCGCGACGATCGCGCGCTCCACCCTCCGCATGCCTCAGTGGTAGCCCAGCGAGGGATCGGCAACGTGGCCCAGGAACAGGACCGTGCCGGTCGGGCTGTCGCGCAGGACGAACAGGAACGGATGGTCGAGCGCAAGCTTGACGAAGTCCTGCGGGAGCCCGGCGGCGCCCATCCCCACCGCGGTCGCCGCCGCCGCGACCGTCCCGTCCTCGTCGACGTCGATATTCGCCTGGTGGACGACGCCGGCGATGAAGAGGCGCTCAGCGGTCGTGATCCCCGAGAAGTCCGCCGCCGCCGGATCGAAGGCGGTGGGCATTCCCATGGCGCTCAGCAGGTTCGCGAAATCGGCCTTCGTCTCGATCGAGAACTTCGGCAGGGAGATCTCCACCTCCGCTGGCTTGAGCTGTCGGACGATCGCGTCCAGCCGCGCGGCGTCCAGGTTTGCCTCGAAGCTCGCCAGGTCGTCGGGCATGATCAGCGTCATCGTCAGCTGCTCGCCCACATACGGCAGGTCGACCGCCTTCCATCCGTCGCCGGTTGCGTAGGCGAGGCCCTGCGTGGCGTGCATGAAGGGCACGCTGACGGTGCTTCCGTCACCGCGCGTGAAGAGATCGGGCTGCGTGAAGTCCGCGAGGAACGGCTGCAGCCAGGACGCCTTGAGGTAGATCGCGTTGACGAGCGTGAGGCGGCTCTGCGGGGTGAGGAAGCCATCCTGCAGGAGCTCCGGGATCCGCTGCTCCGTCTGGTCGCCAACCCAGCCGTTGATCAGCTCGCGGGCAGCCTCCGACTGGGTCCGGTAGTCCACGAGACGCAGCCCCGCCCCGTAGAGCGAGGCGAGCGCATCGAGGTACGACTGCTCGATCGGCATGTCACGCTGGGCGAACGGCGCGTTCGCGATCCGCAGCGTCACCTCCCGCTCCACGCCGTCCAGCCCGGGCCCGAACTGCGCGTTGCGGCTGGCGAGCGCCTGTTCCAGGGCGTTGAGCCCCGGGGCCTTGGCCGCCGATGCGACCCCGTGGAGCACGGCGTCCATCTCGTCCGCGGTCGATCCCACCGCTCCGGCGCGGGTCATGGCCAGGGCGAGGACGATGCTTGCCGGCGAGACGACCGCGTTCTGCCCGGCGGACGCGAGCCGATGGAAGAGCTCCAGGCCGAAGGCGTTGATGCCGGACGCGGCCGCGGCGGCATCGGCCTCCGAAGCGCTGGCACGCGGAAGATTCGCTGTCAGGAGGACGATCCCGTCAGCCCCGGGCGTGGGCTGTGCGGCGACCGATGGTGTCGCACCCGGCGTCCCGGGCACCGGGCTGGCGCCCGGCCCGATCGAACATGCCGCCATGAACAGGCCGCCGGCGATCACCAGGGCGGCCAGGCGCCGAGCCATGAGTCCCTCCCACGCATTCGCGCATGAGCTGAAAACCGTTGACAGCCTCATGACGTCGCACGCCGGCGACGAGTGCCACGGATCGTCGCGATCAGCCCTGGCGGAGGGTCAGCAGGCACGCGCCGACCGTCCGCCCGGGAAGCGGGATGCGGGCGGAGCGGTTGATCCACGCCGTCGCGCGCGCCTCGCCGTCGGCGTCGTCGGCCAGGGTGATGACGCCGCCAAGGCGCAGGAAGCGCTCGTAGAACGCACGGGTGCTGCCGACGCCGGCAGCGCGGAGGATTGCCTCGTCGCGTGCGTCAGCGCGCACGCGAATCGCCTTGATCGTCGCTGCCAGGTCGGGCGGATCGCCGGCGGGCGTGGCCACCAGCAGGAGGTTCGGGATCGCGGGCGGCAGCTGGTGGAGCTTGCCCACCAGGGCCCGGGTGATGGTCGTCGGCGACAGCGCCCGGCGCAGCCGGGTCACCTCGAGGTTGAAGGGCCGTTCGCCACGGAGGGTGACGGTGAAGTCGGGACCCCCGCGGTGATAGGCCTCGAAGGCGAGCTCGATGCGCCGGTCGGCGAGCAGCAGCCGCGCGACGCGGAGCTCGGCGCGCACGTCGAGACGCGCCTCCGGATCGTGCGCCGTCCGCAGCTTCTTGCGGATCTTGTCGTGGTGGACCTCGACGAAGGTCCGGAAGCGGCTCGCGGTCATCAGCCAGGTGGCGAGCTCGCTCGCCAGGCGGTCGTCCGCGGGGCCGTCCAGGAGGCTGAGCGTCAGGCGTTCGAGGCTGGGAGGCAGCGGTGCGTCGGTCGCCATCGGTCCAAGGCTACCGCCCGCAGGCCGGGCACGAGGGGAGGACCGGGCCAGGACTTCCGTCGCATGGACCCCGCCGGCGGCTGTGCCTACGCTGCCGTTCGGCCGCCGGGGCGACGGGGGCGTGGCCCACGGCTCATCGGAGGGAGCGTGTTCGACCGACCCCACATCTCATCTCTGGCTGCGGTACTCGAACGGCGGGAAGCCTCCCTCTGGCACGCGTGCGGCCTGACCGATTTCGCGGGCTACGCGGCGCTGGGCGCCATCGGCTCCGGAGCGGACCTCGAGAGGGTCACCGGCGTCCCACGCGTGGACGGCGCCGATGGGCCTGACGACCAGCTGCGGGTGCGGCTGCATGACGCGGGCCACGAGTTCGCGGCCGGTCGCCGGCTGCTGCCCGATCCGGCGGGACCCATCTCCTTCCAGCTGCATCCTCGCGCCCTGGAACGGGGACGCGTTCTTGCGGCATCCGGCGGGGCGGAGGCGCAGGCGGCGGCCGGTGCGGCGCTCGTTGCCCTCACGGCCCCCGACGACGCGAATGAGCCGTGGCCCTTTTCCGGACCGGACCCCGACCTCACGCTCATCCTGGGCGCCGACGGACGGATCCCGTTGTCCGACGTGATCGCGATCTGGGTCGATCCCGTTCACCTTGGCGGGATCCAGCTGCTCGATCTCGTGGAAGGCATGGCCGATGCCGGCGAGACCCCGCTCCGGGTGCGTCGCCGGACCCGCGTGGACCCTGGGCGCCGCACGGTGTGGAACGACCTCGGCCGACTGCTCGGAGAAGGCGCGCAGCCGCTGCTGGCGGTCTGGCGTCGCCGCGACGCGACCGACGAGTTCCGTGCCTGGACCGGCGAGCTGCGTTCGGGCGGCATGGATGCCCTGTTCGCGCGGCTGGCCAGGGGCCTCTTCGAGGGGACGCTGGCTCCGCTGCGCCAGGTTGCGGAGATGTCTCCTGGCCGGCCACGGACCAGGATTGCCGTTCCGGTCACGGCAAGCGTGCCGGGGGAGGCGGGGGAGGCAGGGGAGGCAGGGGCCGCGGTGGCCGATGCCACGGCTGACGGGGATCCGTTCGCCCCCGACCGTCCTGCGTTTCCCCCGCGCCCCCGGCCGGCATCGGTGCGGGCCTGCGGGCACCCGCGCCTGACGTGGGCCCCCGGGGCCTGTCCGGGGTGCCTGCGCGAGTACCGCAGCCGCTGGCGCTACGCGGACCCCGCCTGAGGCCGGGTAGCTCCACTGCCCAAACGACCGCGCACTTCGGTCCCAGCGGTCCCGCTGGTAGCCCCACTACCGAAACGGTAGGGAGGCGGCGCGGGACTGGCCTCGTCGGTCATCTGGGTAGCCCCACTACCGAAACGGCACGGGAGCCGGGCCTCGATGGTCATCTGGGTAGCCCCACTACCGAAACGACCGGTGAGGGCGGCTCGGGCCGGGCCTCGATGGTCACCTGGGTAGCCCCACTACCGCGGACAACTCCCCGCGCGGCACTCCCCGCGCGGCACTCCCCGGGGAGCGCGCACCCAGGCTCCTCCCTAGCGCCACTCCACGGCGACGACGTCCATCGGCTCGGAGAGCCCCTTGAGCAGGACACTGCGCGGGGCGGAGGTGGGGATAGCCGAGTCGGCCACGGTGGCCACGCTGGCCAGGATCTCGCCGCCGGTGGCGAGGGCCGCAATGCGCGCCGCTTCGTGGACGCCCTTCCCGCTGAACGAGCCGCCGCTCATGGTCGCGTCCGACGCGTGCAGCCCGATGCGCACCTGCGGGGCGAACCCGTTCCTGGCGCGGTGCTCCGCGAGGCGGCGCTGGACGGCGACCGCGGTGGCCAGCGCCTGGTCGGGCGAGTCGAACCCCACGAAGAAGCCGTCCCCCGTGGACGAGACCTCGTCCCCGTGGTGGGCGGCGAAGATCTCGCGGAGCGTCGTGTCGTGCCAGTGGAGGAGCGTCTCCCACGCCTCGTCGCCCAGCACCTCCACGAGGTTCGTTGAGCCCACGATGTCGGTGAACATGAAGGTCTTGAGCACGCGCCGCGCGGGACCCGCCTTGCCGCGCAGCTGCCAGGGCAGGAGCTCCTCGACCTCCTCGATGATGATCGCGGCGGTGGGACAGGCGTCCGCGGCGGTTCGCAGCAGCTCCTCCTCGACACTCCCCGGACCCACCACGTCGGCCTTGCCGAAGTCGCCCTTCAGCCAGTCGAAGGCGGTGGGCGCCATGCTGATGCAGTTGCCGGCGCCGATGCACTTGTGCCGGTCCACGCGCGCTCGCAGCATCTCGGCGACTCCCGTCAGGCGGCCATGGTGCGGAAGGCCAGCGAGGTGGCCTCCGCACGCGTGGATGCACCGATGGCGGCCAGCAGTGCGGCGAGACGCCTGACCACCTCCGGCTCGTCGATCCCCAGTGCATCCGCGATCTCGCGGTTCGTGCTGCCCTGGGTCAGCAGCTGGAGGAGCTGGCGGTCCGTCTCAGCCGGCTGCGGGGACGCGGCCGCGCCGGGGACGGCGGGGACCGACGGCTGTTCGATGGGCCCGGCCAGCTCCGCGAGCTCACGGCCCACGGGACCCCGCAGCCAGCGCACACGGATCTCGTCGTCGAGGACCCCCTGCGCGATCCGCGACAGCGTCAGCTGCAGGAAGCCGCGGACCATGGCCTGCAGCTCCGGCGGGCCCCCGGCCAGGACGGCGCGGCCGGCCGGCAGGAGGATGTCGAGGTTTGCGTCTTCCTGGTGGGCCTCCTGCAGGGCCTGGATCGCTGCGCCACCCGACGCGACGGCCTCCTCGATCTCCCCGCGGGCGAGGTGCACGGCTGCCAGTGCCGCGTCGGCCCGTGCGCCCCAGGGCGCGTGACCCGGCAGCGTGCCGCAGATCTCGATCGCTTCCACCGCCGACTGCTCGGCCAGGTCCATGAGTGCGTCGTCGTGGGTTGCGGCCCCCATTCGGGCCGCGGTCAGGGCCAGGTCCGCCAGGGCCTCGCAGCGGGCCGCCGGACGGCCGGCATCGGTGCCCATCTGGACGGCGCGCTCCAGGTGCTCGCGCATGCCCGCGACATCGCCCGCTGCCGCACGGACCAGGCCGCGCCACGACTCGAGGCGCCGGGCGCGGAACGGGGTGGGTGCCGCGGTCGCCGCGGCGGCGGCGCGGTCCAGCCATTCCTCCGCCCTCGCCCGGTCGTCCATGTCGAGGTGCGCCAGGGCCACCCCGCCGGCGGCCAGGAACTCCGCCGACCGGTCGCCCAGGAGGCGCGCGAGGCGGTGGGCCTCCACGCCCCGGGAGATCATCAGGTCGGGAACCACCTTGGCGCGGGCGTAGACATGGACGCCGTACAGCATCTGGAGCTCCTGGCGCTGCCGCTCGCTCTCCGTGACGAGAGCGCTGAGGCGCGCCGTGACCCGCCGGATCTCCTCGAGGTGGCGGGCGGAGGAGCTGATGTGGATGGCCGGCGCGTAGTTGATGTAGGCCATGGCGATGACGGTCGACATCACGCCCGAGCGATCCTCCAGCCGTTCGAAGATGCCCAGCGCCCGCTCGAAGACCTGGCGCAGCTCCATCACCAGCGGCGCGATCTCCGTGGTCGCCAGGACCTCCTCCACGGTCTCGCCGCCCACGACCCGCTGCACCAGCTCCATCGCCTCGCCGGAACGCACCTGGCGCGAGAACCAGTCACGGACCCGTGCGACCAGCAGGGTGCCGACCTCGCGCAGCGCGGCGGCGAGGCTGCGGTCGTCGCCCAGCCGCTCCGCGAGCGTCGCGGCCGCGCGGAACGCCTCCTCGGCGGCATCGACGTCCACCTCGCTCGCCGTGGCACCGAACGACTCGCCCAGGGAGGTGTGGATCAACGCCTGCCCGAGCTCGAGATCGGCGCGCATCTCGGCGCGCGCGTCGTGCAGGGCCGCAGCTCGCTCGCGGACGCGCCGCGCCAGGTCCGCGGCGCCTTCCTCGTCCTGGCTCAGGCGCAGCGCGGCGGCTCGACGGAGCTGGATGTCGAGCTCCAGGCCGGGGTCCCGCAGCGCCTCGGCCAGCGCCGCGAGCTCCGCGAGGCCCTCGAGCCGGTCCGTCTGGTTGCGGAGGCTGGCGTAGGCGTCGTCCCGGGCCACCAGCAGCTGGCGGCGGTCCTGGGAGCTGGACACGTTGGGGAGGGCCTGCTCCACGAGACGGAGGGCCTCCTCCGGGGCATTGGACTGGAGGGCGGCGCGGGCCGCGTCGACGGAGAGGCGCGCGGCGCGCTCCGTGTCGCCGCCGGCGAGCGCGTGGTGAGCGATGAGCGGCAGCGCCGCGGGCGACGGTTCACCGGCCTCCAACAGCAGGTCGGCGATGGCACGATGCACCGCGCGGCGCCGCGCCTGGGAGAGCTCGCCCATGACGAACTCGCGCACCTGGTCGTGGGTGAACGTGTAATCCGCGGGGGCTCCCTCCGGATGCTGGAGGAGGAGTCCCGCGTCCGTCGCCGGTGCGAGGGCATCGGCCAGGGAGCCGGGCGGCGGTGCCTCCCCGTCCAGGCGAAGGCGCACCTCGCGAAGGTCGCGCAGGCTGAAGCTGCGGCCCAGGACGGCGGCATCCGCCAGCACCGCGCGGGTCTCGTCCGGCAGACGCGCCGCGCGGCGCTGGATGAGGGTGCGGACCGCGCCGGGGACGAGCTTGGCCGTGTTGCGTCCCAGCGTCCAGACCCCGTCGATGAGCTGGATGAGCGCCGCCTCCCGGTACGTGCGAGCGAGCTCCTCGACGATGAAGGGAACACCTTCCGACTGGGCGTGCATGGCGGCGCTGGAGGCGGGGTCCACCGGCCCGCCCAGCACCTGACCCACCAGCTCACGGGTCTCGAGCTGGGTGAAGCGGCCCGGCCGCAGGCGGCGGACCAGGCCCATCCGCTCCATGTCGGCGACGAAGTTCACCGCCTCCGTGACGGTCGCGAACTCGTGGGGACGGATCGTGAGGAGCAGGAAGATCGGCCGTGCGGCATCCGCCCGCACGGCGTAGCGCAGGAGGCGCAGCGTGTCGTCGTCGGCCCACTGCGCGTCGTCGACGAGCAGGGCGAGCGGGCGGACCTCGCTGACCTGGCTGAGGGCCATGCCGGCCAGATCGAAGGCGCGCAGGAGCTTGGAATCCGCGCCGAGCGACTCCAGGCCGGCCTCGTCACGGCCGGAGATCGCCTCCACCACCCGCTGGATCGCGGCTTCGGCCGGGGTGCCGGCGACCGCTTCGCGCAGGGTGGGCGCGGCAAAAATGCTCTGGGCCAGGAGGAAGGGACCGCGGATCTCCTCGTCGGCGGTGACCGCAACGACGGTGAACCCGGCGGTCGTGGCCATCTCCGCGGCCGCCAGCAGGAGCCGCGTCTTCCCGACGCCGGGCTCACCCTCGAGCGTCAGTGCGGAGAACCGGCTTCGCGCCTCCCGGATCTCCTGCCCGATGGCGTCCAGCTCGCTGGTGCGTCCCACGATGGACCCGGTGACTCGGCGCATCTGGACGACGAGGGAGCACTGGGGCTGCACCCTCGGGTCGAGGGCGCTGCCATCCAGCGTCTGGACCCATGGAGTCTTCGACGGCCCGCCGGCTGGGCTCGTGGCGGGCCGTTCGCTTCCGGTCGCGGCCATGCGCGGATTATCGCTCAGCGCGTGGACCGGCCGATGCCGACCATGACGCCGTCCCGAGGAAGTCGAGCTGGACGACGGACAGGCGTGGAGCTGACGGTGCCCTCCTCGGGCTCCCAGGGTTCCTCGGGCGGTGCCGGCCGCTCCGGCTCCATCTCCGGCTCGTACTCCGGCATCGGCGGCTCGCCGGTCGGTTCGCTGTGCGGCGGGATCTCCACGTCGGGCGTCCGCGGCGCCGGACGCGCGGGATCGGGCGGTTCGTAGGTCATCGCTCTTCCATGTCCCTCGAATGGACCGATGCCGGCCACACCCCATCCTTCGCCACGCCGTCACGCCGCACAAGAGAACAATGGCCCAATGGGCAGGCGGGGGCCGGAGGCGCCCGGCACGCGGCTGGGCATGGGGACGCCCACATTCCGCTTCAAACGCACACGTCACCGCGTTTTGGGGCTCCGGCCGGCACCGATCCAGTCCCCGGCTTGCGCCATCACGCTCGCGCTGGGCCCGCCGAACCTCCGCGACGGCCGGAAGCGCCGTCCTGCCCGTCGTTTCGGGGCCGACGTGTCGGTTTGAAGCGGAATTCCGGTCGGGTGCGTGGCCGCAGTCGCCGGGCTCGGTTGCGAGGAGGCGGCCCGGGAGGGCCGCCCCGGCATCGGCCTAGGCGAAGAAGGCGTTGATGGCGGCGGTGTCGTCCGAGAACGCCCAGCGCGCGGTGATCTTGCCATCCTTCACGTGGTAGATCTCCGCAGTGCGGTACGACAGGTGCCTGCCGTTCCGGTCCGCCTCCGCGTTGACCAGCGCCACCACGTGCTCGTCGTTGCCCACGACGTCGTGCATGGTCGAGGTGATGGTGTAGTCGGCGGTGCCATCCGCGTAGCGCTGGGCCAGCGCCTGCAGGCCCCGGATCGGCTCGTCACGGCCGATCTCGTGCCACTCGACGTCATCGGCCAGGACGGCCATGATCGAGTCGTTGTCGCCGTTGTTCATGGCGTCCAGTGCGCGGCGCACCACGGTCGCGTTGGGATGCTCGGCCATCTGCCCTTCCTCCAGGTGGTAAGCACACATGATGGCAGTGGACGCAAGACCTGGAGCGACCGGTGCCGGCTACGCCTCGCCGTCCTCCGCGGCCGCGTTCGCGGCCTCCCGCTCCACCTCCGCGCGGAGGTCCTTGCGCAGCACCTTGCCGATCATCGTCTTGGGCAGCTCGGCACGGACCTCGATCTGGCGCGGCACCTTGAACCGGGCCAGGTTCGCCTCGCAGTGCTTCACCAGCTCCTCGGGCGTCGCCGACGCCCCGGGCTCGAGCGCCACGAAGGCGCGCGGAACCTCGCCATGGCGCTCCTCCGGCACGCCGATCACCGCGGCCTCGCGAACGGCCGGGTGGGAGAGCAGCACCTCCTCGACCTCGCGGGGATAGACGTTCATCCCGCCCACGATCACGAGGTCCTTCTTGCGGTCGACGATGGTGAAGTACCCGTCCGCAGACATGCGTGCCATGTCGCCGGTGCACAGCCATCCGTCGCGCAGGACCGCGGCCGTCTCCTCGGGGCGCTGCCAGTAGCCGGTCATCACCTGCGGCCCGCGGACCTCCAGCTCGCCGACCTCGCCGATCGGCAGCGGCTCGCCGCCGCCGGCCTCGACGATCCGGGCATCGGTCCCCGGGAAGGGCAGGCCGATGGTTCCGTTGCGCCGATCGCCCTGGACCGGGTTGCAGTGCGTGACCGGCGATGCCTCGGTCAGCCCGTAGCCTTCCACCACCCGGCCTCCGGTGGCGGCCTCGAAGCCGTCCTGGACCTCCGGCGCCAGCGGTGCCGCCCCGGAGATGCAGGCGCGGATGCTGCGCAGGTCGTACCTGCCGGCATCGGGGTGGTTGGCAAGGGTCTGGTACATGATCGGAGCGCCCGGGAAGAGGCTGGGACGGTACCTCGCGATCGCCGCGAAGACCTGGTGGGGGTCGAAGCGGGGGAGGAGGACCAGGGTTCCGGCCCGCAGCAGGGCATAGTCCAGGTCCACCGTCAGCCCGTAGATGTGGAAGAACGGCAGCGCGGCAAGGATCACCGGGACCTCCTCCGCGCCCGGGAACCAGGTCGCGACCTGCTCGGCGTTGGCGACGAGGTTGCGGTGGGTGAGCATGGCCGCCTTGGGCGTGCCGGTGGTGCCGCCGGTCGGCTGGAGGACCGCGAGGTCGGCCGGGGTCGCGGCCGGGAGGAACGGAGCGGAGGGTACGTCGCTCATGAGGCGGAACAGGTTCGGGGTGGCCTGCGTGTGCGGCACGGGGTGCCACGTCCCGTCGCGGCGGGCGCGGATGGGGTAGAGCCAGCGCAGCGGGATCGGGAGCGAGTCCTGGATCCCGGTGACGACCAGGCGCCCGGGCACGCCGGGCGCGCCGCGCAGCGCCCGCAGGCGGGGGACGAGCGCGTCGAGCGTCACCGACAGGCTGGGCCGAGTCTCCTCGAAGAGCACGCCGAGCTCGCGCTCGACGTACAGCGGGGACATGGGCACGGCCACCGCACCGGCGCGGAGGGCGCCCAGGAAGGCGATGACGAAGGCGGGGCAGGTCGGCAGATGGAGGCTCACCCGGTCGCCGGGGTGGACCCCGAGACCGCGGACCACGTGCGCGAAGCGGTCGACAGCCTGGTCGAGCTGACGGTAGGTCGTGCGGGCGCCGAAGAAGATCAGGGCGGTGCGCTGCGGATGCTCCGCCGCCGCGCGGTGGAGGAGGCCGTCCACGGTGAGATCCGGGACCCGCACCTCCGCGGGCACGCCCTGCTCGTAGTGGGCCAGCCAGGGGCGATCGGCCGGGGTGAGGTGCGTGTCGTACGTGCCGGCGTCCATCGTCGTCTCCTCCTCCGCCTACACGGGGTAGCCCCCGCGCCGGTTCACCACCTCCGCGATGCGCCGGCCGATGGCGATCCCGTCGACCGGATCCGCCCGCAGCATGCGCCGGATGCCCGCAACGAGCGTTCGGGCCTCGTCACCGTCGGCGACGGCCGCGGCCAGCGCTTTGGCACGTCGCTCCACGTTGCCGAGCCGCTCCAGCACGGTGGCACGTGCGAGGTCCGCATGGACCGATGCCGACGCCACGCCGTCCCGCGCCGCCTGCCGCGCGTGCTCCACGGCGCTCTCCATGGCGAACAGGTCGATGGCGAGGTCGGCGAGGCCTGCGAGCAGCTCCTGCTCCGCCTCGAGGGCGGTGGCGTAGCGCTGCACCGCCGCGCCGGACAGGAGCAGGGTCACCGTGCGGGTCGCCGCCAGGGCGCCATCCTCGAACGCGAAGGGCCCCTCGAACGAGGGGAGCTCGCCGCCCAGCAGGGCGTCCTGCGCGCGCCGCGCCGGCCCCAGCAGGTCGAGACGGCCGGTCATGGCCCGCTTGAGGAGGGTGCCGGGGATGAGGAGGCGGTTGATCTCGCTGGTTCCCTCCCAGATCCGGTGGATGCGCGCGTCGCGGTAGTAGCCGGCGGCGGCGTACTCCTCGATGTAGCCGTAGCCGCCGTGGATCTGCACCACCTCGTCGACGATCGCCCCGAGCTCCTCGCTGGCAAGCACCTTGGCGACGGAGCACTCCACCGCGTACTCCTCGAGGGCGGTCCGCACCGCATCGGGCGAGGTCGCGTCCTCGGCCGCGCCCAGGGAGCCCTCCAGGAGCCCGGCGATGCGATAGACGCTGGACTCGACCGCGTACGTTCGCACCGCGATCCCGGCCAGCTTGGCGCCGATGAGCGGGAAGTCCGCGAGCCTGCGCCCGAAGGCGCTGCGATCCCTGGCGTACTGCGTGGCAAGCTGCAGGGCCGGGCGCATCCCGCCCAGGCAGGCGGCGCCGAGCTTGAATCGACCGACGTTGAGGACGTTGAACGCGACGCGATGCCCCTTCCCGGGCTCGCCCAGGAGGTTCTCCGCCGGGACCACCACACCGTCCAGCGTCACCGGACAGGTCGAGGCGCCGTGGAGCCCCATCTTCACCTCCTCCGGGCCGATGGAGAGGCCGGGGGTGTCGCGCTCGACGAGGAAGGCGGTGAACTGCTCGCCGTCGATCTTGGCGTAGACGGTGAAAAGGTCCGCGAAGGCCGCGTTGGTGATGAACTGCTTGGCGCCGTCCAGCCGCCACGAGCCGTCCGGCTGCCGCGTCGCGCGGGTCCGGATCCCCATGGCGTCGGAGCCGGCGCCGGGCTCGGTGAGCGCGTAGGCGCCGACCAGGGTGCCGTCCGCCAGCCCGGGCAGGTAGCGGCGCTTCTGCTCGTCGGTGCCGAAGAAGACCGTCGGCAGGGTGCCGATGCCGGTGTGCGCCGCGTACGTCACCGCGAACGACCCCGACGGCGCGATCGCCTCGTTGACGACGAGGGAGCTGATCCGGTCGAGGCCCGCTCCTCCGTATGCCTCCGGGACGTCGATCCCCAGGTAGCCGTCCCGGCCCAGCCGCTCGAGCAGGGCACGATGCGCGGCGTAGTCCTTGCCGTGCGCGCCCTCCACGGCGTCGCGGCGGGGGACCACCTCCTTCTCGACGAAAGCGCTCACCGCCTCGCGAATGGCCCGATGCTCCTCGCTGAGCTGCTCGGGAGTGAAGATGCCGTCCGCAGGCGCGGGGCCGGTCATGAAGCTGCCGCCCGGGGCGGCGTGCGTGGGACGGGTCTGGGTGGTCATGCCGCCTCCGTGCTCGTCTGCTCCTGCTGCTCCGACGACGCCGCCCGGGCCGGCTGACGGCCACCGAGCCACTCGATGACGCCCGCCGCTCCCTGGCCGCCGCCAACGCACATCGTCACCAGCCCGTACTTCGCGTCGCGTCGGGCGAGCTCGGAGAGGACCTGCACGGTGAGCTTGGCGCCGGTCGCGCCGAGCGGATGCCCCAGGGCGATGGCACCGCCGTTGACGTTCGTCGACTCCGGGTCCAGGCCCAGCTGCCGGACGACGGCCACGACCTGCGCCGCGAACGCCTCGTTGAGCTCGGTGACGGCCACGTCGTCCAGCGTCAGCCCGGCCTTGCGCAGGGCCTTGGGGACCGCGTCGACCGGACCGATGCCCATGATCGCGGGGTCCACGCCGGCGGTCGCAAAGCTCACCAGGCGGCCCAGCGGCTCCAGGCCCAGGGCCGCGGCACGCTCGCCGGTCATCACCAGCAGCGCCGCCGCGCCGTCGCTCATCTGGCTCGAGTTGCCCGCGGTGACGCTCCCGTTCGTGGCGAACACCGGTCGGAGCCTGGCGATCTGCTGGGCATCGGCATCGTGGCGGATCCCCTCGTCGGCATCGAAGGCCACCTCGCGCGTGGCGGGTCGGCCCTCCGCGTCGACATCGGTGAGGTGCGCGGTGACCGGCACGACCTCGTCATGGAAGCGGCCGGCCCGCTGCGCGGCGGAGGCCCGCTGGTGCGAACGCAGCCCCCAGGCGTCCTGGTCCTCACGGCTGACGTCGAACTGCTCCGCAACGTTCTCCGCGGTGAGCCCCATCGAGAGGTAGACCTGCGGACGCGTGTCGGCCAGCCCCGGATCCGGCGTGAACCGGTGGCCGATCATGGGGACGAAGCTCATGGACTCCATCCCGCCGGCGACCACCACGTCGTGAACGCCGGCCTGGACGGCCTGGGTGGCCAGGGCCAGCGCCTGCAGCCCGGAGGCGCAGAACCGGTTGATCGTCATGGCGCTGGCGCTGATCGGCAGCCCAGCCCCCAGGGCGACCTGCCGCGCGATGTTCAGCCCCTGTGCGCCCTCCGGCATGGCACAGCCCAGCACGAGGTCCTCCACCTCGCCGGGGTCGAAGCCCGGCGCGCGCTCCAGCGCCGCGCGGATGGCAGCCACGGCCAGCTCCTCGGGCGGGGTCTCCCGAAGGGTCCCGCGCGGCGCCTTGCCGACCGCGGTCCGCGCGGCGGCGACGATGACTGCGTCACGCATCGGACTGCTCCGCCATCGGGCTCGGTTGCGTCGGCATCGGTCTGTCCATGGCGTCCCCTAGTTGCGCAGCGGCTTGTGGGTCTTGAGCGTGTAACGGATGCGGTCGCGGGTCAGCCGCTCCCCGAGCAGGCGCAGGAAGGCCTCCCGCTCCAGGTCCAGCAGGTACTCCTCGCCGAGCGGCGTTCCCTCCGCGACGTCGCCCCCGCTCATGACCCGCGCCAGCTCCAGGACCACCTTGCGGTCGTGCTCGCTCATCTGGCGGGCCACGAGCTGGTTGTAGGTGAGCGACTCCGCGGCGGCCACGCCACGGCGTCCAAGCACGGGAATCCGGGTCTCGCCCGGGGCCCGATAGCCGGCGTCCGCCAGGGTGCGCGCCGTGCGGGCGGCGTCCGCCCACTGGCGGTCCGGGTCCGCGGTCAGCGGGTCGCAGTCTCGCAGCAGCAGGTACTCGCGCGCGTCGGGTGCGCCCATTGCGACCCGCGCGGTGGCGATCCCGGTGAAGACGTGCTGGAAGAGCGGGAAGAGGTCGCCCCGGGCGCCCTCCGGGAGCCGCTCGGCGACCCTGCGAGCCATGGCCGTCGAGCCGCCACCGGCCGGGATGAGGCCCAGGCCGAGCTCGACGAGGCCGATGTACGTCTCCATCAGCGCCTGCGCGCGGTCCGCGGCGAGCACCATCTCCGCGCCGCCGCCCAGGGTTCGGCCGCGCGGCGCCACGACCACCGGGACGGGCGAGTGTCGGATGGCCATGGCCGCGGCCTGGAAGCCGCGCACCGCGCGGTCCAGCTCGCCCCACTCTCCCTCGTCCGCCTCGATGAGCAGCAGGGCCAGGTTCGCGCCCGCGGAGAAGTCCGGTGCGCGCGTCCCGATCACGAGGCCGTCGTACCGCTCGACCGCCAGCTCGACCGCGCGGCGCAGCATGCTGATGGTGTCGAGGCCGATGACGTTCAGCTTGCCGTGGAGCTCCAGGCCCAGGATCCGGTCCGGCAGCTCGAAGGTGGAGGCGGACGCGTTCCCCGGGAGCCCTGCGTCGCGGGCGGCGCCCCCCGCAGCCCGGATGTCCAGGCTGCCGGCCCGCTCCGGGAGCGGATGCAGCTCGCCGGCGGCGAAGGCCCAGCCGCTCCCGTCAGCGTAGTACGCCTCCGGCGCCGCGGCCCCCGCCTCCCCGAGGAGCGCCGTCCGGGTCTCGGAAGGCAGCGCGTCGAGCAGCTCGAACGGCCCGAGCTGCCAGCCGAACCCCCAGCGCATGGCGTCATCCACGCTGCGGACGTCGTCGGCGATCTCCGGGCCCGTGTCCACCGCGTAGGCGAGGGCCGCGCCCAGCGAGCGGCGCAGGAACTCGCCGGCGACGTCGCGGGCGGCAAGGAGCATTCCCATCCGGCGCGGGAGGTCCGCCTCGTTGCGTGCCATCTCGACGGCCCCCGACGCGACCCGCCGGCGCGGCCGGTACGCTCCGGTCTCGAGGTCCAGGGCCAGGATCTCGCCGCCGTCCTTCCGGAAGAAGCCCGCGCCGGTCTTCTCGCCCAGTGCGCCGTTGGCCACCAGGTCGCGCATGAGCGGGGGAACGGCAAAGTCCTCGCGCCGGGGATCGTCCGTCAGGTCGGCGTGGCAGTGGTCGGCCACCGCCTCGGCGACGTCGATGCCCACGAGGTCCAGGGTGCGGAAGGTGGCGCTCTTCGGGCGCCCGATGAGGGTCCCCGTCAGCTCGTCGACCTCATCGGGGCCCAGGCCCAGCTCCTGGGCCAGGCGCAGGCTGACCATCAGGCCCTGGACGCCGAGCCGGTTGGCAATGAAGGCCGGCGTATCCCGCGCGATGACGGTTCCCTTCCCGAGCAGCCGTGAGCCGACGTCGGCGAGCGCGGCGACGACTGCCGGGTCCGTCTCGGCCACGGGGATCAGCTCGAGAAGGCGGGTGTAACGCGGCGGGTTGAAGAAGTGGGTGCCCAGGAAGCGGCTGCGAAAGGCCGGCGTGCGGCCCTCCAGGAGGGCGTTGATGGAGATGCCGGAGGTGTTCGTCGAGACGACGGGCTTTCGCTGGCGGCCGGCGATCGCCTCCTCGACCCGCGCCAGGAGCTCGCGCTTCGGCTCGAGCTGCTCGACGATGGCCTCCACGATCCAGTCGGCATCGGCCACGGTATCGGCCAGCCGGTCCAGCCCGCCGGTGCGCACGTTGCGGCGATCACCCGGCAGGAAGAAGGGCGGTGGCTTGAGCTTTGCCGCGCGATCGAGGCCCTGGCGGGCGACGTCGGCCTCGAGGTCGAGCAGGTCGACGCGAACGCCGTTGCCGGCGAGCAGCGCGGCGATCTGCGCACCCATGGTGCCTGCCCCCAGGACGGCGACCCGGCCGAGATGGGGGAGTGGCTGCGGATCGCTCATGGGGAGACCTCCCCGGCGCGCAGGCCCCGGAGGAAGAGGGCCACGAAGGCATCCGCGATCTCGTCGACGCCCAGCTCTCCGCCGGGTCGGTACCACTGGGTGAACCAGTTGCAGACCGAGAGGATGCCGATGCCGGCCAGCCGCACGTCCACCTCACGAAGGACGCCGGTCGCGACACCATCGGCCAGGGTGCGGCGCCAGGCAGCCTCGTAGGCATCCCGGCGCTCGATGAGCCGCTCGCGGCGTTCCGGGGTGAGTGAGCGCAGCTCGATCTGGATCAGGCTCATCTCGTCGGCGTGGCCGGCGGCCACCCGCAGGTGGGCGTGGATGGCGTTGGTCAGCCGTTCGAGCGGCGGAGCGTCGGCGTCCAGGAGGCTGACGACGCGCTCGTCGAGGAGGTCGAAGGTGCGGTTGAGGATCGACCACAGCAGGTCGTCCTTGGAGGCGATGTAGTGGTAGAGGCTGCCGCGGTTCATCCCCAGCGCCTCGGCGAGATCCTGCATGGATGTCGCGTGATAGCCGCGCCGGCGGAAGAGTCGCGTGGCGGCGCTCCACAGCTCGGTCTCTCGTGGGCGCGTGATGGTGTTCATCGGCCGGCTGCCGCTCCTCGTCGCGAGGCGCCTACTCTACCAAACGAACGTTTGGTGGGGAAGCGGCATGCCGGGGCAGCGCACCCTAGGGCAGGCCGGACCGCCCGTAGTTGTCGACGATGGCGCTGAGGCTGTGCTCCAGTGCCCGCTCCGCCGCATGGCGGCGCCGGAGCAGCGCGGCGTACAGGTAGGTGGCGATGAGCAGGGCGGCGATCAGCAGCATGGCGGCGACGGGATCGTGCGCGAGTGTCGTTGCAGGCACGGGCATCCTCCGGAGCGTGTCCAGCCAGTCTGACCGGGTCGCGTGCCGGCCGACAAGAGACGAAATCGGGCTGGTACTCGGCCTCCCGGCAGAGCTGTCGCGCACACCGGCGTCCACGGCAGGCGTGTGCCGCCATGCGGTCTGGTGCGCGGGTGCACCGGCGTCTCACCGGCGGTTCACCTGCTCTTGACCGATGGTGCGGCGAGACGCCGTGGAGCGGTCCCGCGGAGGCGTAACGTGCCGCTTGCGGGAGTGGCTCCCGCCGACTCGCTACCCGCCCGGCGGATCGTCATCCCGGCGTGACGCACGCACCTCGCACCCGAGCAGCGCAGTGCGCAGGCGGCACGCCCGCTCAGGAGTTGGCACATGCCGCGACTCGCTCATCTCCTGCCCCGGAGGCTCGGCGCAACCGCCATGTCGGTGGCGCTCGGCACGGCCGCGATCCTGTCCGGCTCGATGCTCGCCTCACCGGCCCTGGCGAAGCACGCAGCCACCAGCAGCTGCTCCCTGGGAACCAACGGCTCCGTCCAGCACGTCATCTACGTCCAGTTCGACAACACCCACTTCCTGCGAGACATCCCGAACGTCCCCTCGGACCTCGAGCAGATGCCCCACCTGCTCAACTTCCTCCAGAACAACGGAACGCTCCTGACCAACGACCACACGATCCTCATCTCCCACACCGCGGGCGGCATCCTGTCGTCCATCACCGGCGTCTACCCCGACCGCCACGGCCAGACCGTCTCGAACAGCTACGTCCGCTACTTCGGCAGCGGCTTCTCGTACCCCAGCTCGTTCGGCTACTGGACCGATCCGGTCGGCGCCTTCGCAGGTGCCCCCTACAACATGGTCACTCCCACCGGGGCAAACGCACCCGCACCGTGGGTCCCGTTCACGAGGGCCGGATGTGACTTCGGCTCGATTGCCACGGCGAACACCGTGCTGGAGAACACCGGCACGAGCGACTCGGGCGACATCACCAAGGTCTTCGGCAGCGGGTCGCCCCAGTGGATGGAGGCGAAGGCCTCCGCCGCCGCGCCGTATGGCACCGCCGCCCGGCAGCTGGCACAGACCGACTTCGTGGGCCTTGCCGTGCACTGCGCGGCCGGCTCCGCGACCTGCGCCGGCGGGCAGAACGACGTCCTTCCCGACGAGCCTGGTGGCTATGCCGGCTACAAGGGTCTCTTCGGCGCCCAGGAAGTGAACCCGGTGATCGCCGGCGGCAGCCCGGTGGTGGATGACACCGCCGGCAACCCGATCACCGACCCGTACGGTCAGCCCGGCTTCCCCGGCTTCGACGGCATGTCGGCCGCCGCGTCGCTCGGCTACACCGCGGCCATGCAGGAGGCCGGGGTCCCGGTCACCTTCGCCTACATCTCCGATGCCCACGACTACCACGGCGTGTCGGGCAACGCGCACGACGCCTACGGCCCCGGCGCGGCCGGCTACGTGCAGCAGCTGAAGGAATACGACGACGCGTTCGCCGCCTTCTTCAGCCGGCTCGCGGCGGATGGGATCAACAAGTCCAACACCCTCTTCGTCTTCACCGTGGACGAGGGCGACCACTTCGTGGGTGGCTCGCCGACGCCGGCGAACTGCGACGGCGTCACCACTCCATGCGACTGGACCGGCCAGATCGGCGAGATCAACGCGAACATCGACACGCTCATGGCCAACCAGCACCCCGAGATCACGACCGGCTTCACCGTCCACGGGGACGATGCGCCGACCTTCTACCTCTCCGGGAATCCGACCCAGACGGACCCCTCGACACGCGCCTTCGAGCGCGCTGCGGGCTCGTTGACGGCGGTGAATCCCTACACCGGCGCTACCGATCAGCTCATGGTCCGCATGGCCGACCAGGCGGAGATGAAGCTCCTTCACATGTACACGAGCGGGGACCCGGGACGGAACGCGACGTTCACGTTCTTCGGTGACCCGAACTACTACATCACCGACTACCCGGCCTCGACCTGCGAGACCTGCATCCAGAGCCCGTACGCCTGGAACCACGGCGACATCCAGTCGGAGATCGCCACCACCTGGCTCGGCTTCGTCGGGCCCGGAATCCGGCAGCTCGGCCAGACCGGCGCCATCTGGACCGACCACACCGACGTTCGGCCGACGATGCTCGCCGACCTTGGCCTCAGCGATTCGTACCAGGGCGACGGGCGGGCGATCGCCGAGATCCTGCACCCCGGCTGGGTGCCGTCCACCTTCCAGGCGCACCGAGCGACCCTGCTCACCCTGGGACACGTGTACAAGCAGCTGAACGCCCCGTTCGGGGCGCTGGGCATGGCCAGCCTCAGGGTATCGACGGCCGGCGTGATGAGCGGCGACTCCACCGATGACTCGGCCTACACGGCGACCGATGCCCAGCTCAACGCCTGGGCGGCACAACGCGACGCGCTGGCCGCACAGATCGGGGGCATGCTCAACGGCGCCGAGTTCGGCGGGCTCGCGATCAGCGAGGGCGGCGCCCGCCACCTGATCGCGGAGGCGAACGCCCTCATCGCGGAGGTCGAGGCCGCCGCGAGCTGAGCTCATCCCCCGTATCGAAGCCCCGACCGGGCCCGTCCTCCGCGGACGGGCCCGGTCCTCGTACCGGCCCCCGGCCGGCGGAGCGCCCCGGTTGGGTGCGCTGCCGCGGCCCATTACGCGGACGACTCAAGGAACGCGGATCTGCCCTCCGCGACTGCCCGCCCCTGCTCGTCCGCGGCCTGTCAGTCGTGCGCCGACTCGCCCGGCGCGTGTCGCGCCCTTGCGCCGGCGCAGCCGCGCCCGGTGAGTCCCGGGCCGAATCAGCCACCGGGGGCACGCCCGGCAGCATGCGGGACCCGCTCGCGGTGAGTCCTGGGCCGAATCAGCCACGGAGGGAGCGTCGGCTGTGGCATCGTTTCCCACATGGCCGAACGTCGAGAACTGCGCCTGGACGACGGGCGCATCCTGGAGATCTACGACGGGGGCGCGCCGGACGGGACGCCCCTGATCTTCCATTTCGGCACGCCGAGCTCGGGGGAGCCGTACGCACCCTTCGAGGAGCGTGCCGCGGAGCGTGACATCCGCCTCCTGACCTACAGCCGGGCAGGCTACGGCGGCTCCACGCGCCGGCCGGACCGGAGCGTGGCATCCATCGTCGATGATGTCGTCGCGATCCTCGACTCGGTCCGGGCGCAGCGGACGTACGTCGCCGGCTGGTCCGGCGGCGGCCCGCACGCCCTCGCCACCGCCGCGCTCCTGCCGGACCGCGTGATCGCCACGGCCGTCATCGCCGGCGTGGCACCGTACCCCGCAGACGGGCTGGACTGGCTGGACGGCATGGGCGCCGAGAACATCGAGGAGTTCGGCGCCAGCCTCGAGGGACCGGAGGCGCTGCGGCACTACCTGGAGCGGGAGAGCGCGTGGGCGCGGGAGGCGACGCCCGAGCAGGTCGCCGACGGGTTCGGCGATCTTGTCGACGAGGTCGATCGCGCCTCCCTGACCGGCCCCTTCGCCGAGTGGATGGCCTCCAGCCTGCGCGCCGCGTTGTCGAACGGGATCTGGGGCTGGTTCGACGACGATCGCGCCTTCGTCACGGACTGGGGGTTCGAGATCGGCCGCATCAGCCGGCCGGTGACCGTCTGGCAGGGCGCCCACGACCGCATGGTTCCGTTCGCCCACGGCAAGTGGCTCGCCGAGCACGTCCCGGGCGCACGGGCGCAGCTCCTCCCTGAGCACGGGCACCTGTCCATGGCGGTCGACTCGTTCGGCGGGATCCTGGACGACCTGCGCCGAACCCCCGCGTAGCCGGCATCCCGGGCGAGTGGTACCCTCGCCGGCACCATGAATCGCCGGAACCCGCACTGGTCCACCATGGCGATGCCCGGGCGGCCCCGCCGCGCGGGTGAGGGTTCGTAGACCGGTCGACATCGGTCCGGCTCCATCCGCGGCGGAGCGCCGCGCTGCCGCACGTTCTCCCCTCCTGCGACAGGCCGATGGAGGCCCTTCATGGCAACCCGCGCAGCCCACCTGGTGGGCAGCACCCCCTTCACCGATGCCGACGAGGCGATCGGGATCACCCTGGACCGCCTGGGCGGACACCTGCACACCGTGCCCGACGGCGAGACCGGCGATCGCCGCAACTGGATCGTGCACATCATCGAGGCCCTGCGCGCCCACCCCGACCTGGAGATCGCCCGCGAGGGTGACTGGTCCGACTACGACCGCACGCCGGTCTTCCGCGTACGTGGCGGGCACCGCCTGGCGGCCGATTCGCTCGACCTCCGGCACGTGGCGCCGTTCGAGGAGGCCTATCCGCTGTTCGTGCGCCGCCGCGAGGCGGCAATGCAGGCCGGCGTTCCCGGTGCCGCCGACCTCGCCTTCCAGGTGGGGCTCCCCGGCGACTTCGACATGGCGCTCTTCGCCTTCGGGCCTACCGGTCCCTTCCGGCATCGGCAGCCGTTCCGGGAGGCGACGGTGGCGGAGATCCGCCGCATCGTCGAGCGGGCGGGACGCGACGCGACGGGCCGGACCGATGTCGTCTTCCAGCTGGAGATTCCCGCCGAGCTCGTCTTCGTGGCACGGTTCCCGACCCTCCTGCAGCCGCTCGTCGCGCGCTGGCTGGGCGGGGGAGTGGCAGCCCTCGCGGAGGATTCGCCCCACGGGTCGCGCTTCGGGATCCACCTCTGCGTGGGGGACATGAACCACCGTGCCCTGGCACGCCTCCACGACGTGGGGCCGCTCGTGCGGCTGGCGAATGCCATCGTCCGCGCCTGGCCCGCCGGCCGCAGCCTCGAGTTCATCCACGCCCCGTTCGCTGCGGCGGTCCTGCCTCCACCGACGCCGTCGACCGCGGACGGGGCACGCTTCTACCGACCGCTGCAGGGCCTGCGGCTCGCGTCCACGACCCGCTTCATCGCCGGCTTCGTGCACGAGGCACCGTCGGTGGTGGAGCAGCGCGAGACGCTGGCCCTCATCGAGTCGCTCGCGGGTCGGCGGGTCGACGTGGCCACGTCCTGCGGACTCGGGCGCCGGGACCGGAAGGCGGCGCTGGCGACCATCGAACGGGCGCGCGAGCTCGTGACGGAGAGCAGCGATGAAGCTGGCGGTACCCGGCTCGTCGACGGCGTCCGCATGCCCGTCGCCGAGTTCGCGTTCCCCGGCCCGCTCCGCGAGCAGCTGATCGCCGCGATCCTGCGAGGCGAGAAGACGTCCACGACCGGGCTGCTGGTCGACTACGAGCGCGATGGTGACCCGGTCCCGGGGCCCGGCGAGCGGCAGGTGGTCATCGACTCGTCGCTGCGGCCGGTCGCGATCATCGAGACCGTCGAGGCGCGGGTCATGCGCTGCGGGGACGTCGACGAGGCCTTTGCCCGCGACGAGGGCGAGGGCTTCGAGACCGTCGCCGACTGGCGTGCCGCTCACGAGCGGTTCTGGGACGGCTACGCCGACGAGGTGCGCGCCCACCTGGGCGACGCGGCGTGGCGCGTCACCGACGACACGCTCGTCGTGGCAGAGCGGTTCCGGCTGGTCCGAGCGCTGTAGTCCCTCTCACGACGGGGGCGGGGGCAGGTGCCGCACGGCTCCGCGGTCGCCGATCCACAGTGCCGGGGGCGTGACCCAGTAGAGCGCCATCTCGTTGAGGCGAGCGGCATAGGCCGAGCGCAGGGCGACGAACCGGGTCCAGGCGACATCGGCATCGTGCAGCCGCCAGCCGGCTGCGCCCAGGCGTCGACGCGCCTCGTCGAACTCGCTGCGGTCCACGAGGGCCAGGGGCACCTGCGGCCAGCCGAAGAAGTTCGCGAGATCCTCCACGAAGTGGCCGCCCACGCGCTGGACCATGGTCGCCTCGCCGGTGGGTCCGCCTTCGACGCAGGTGAGGACGAGCGCCGCGGCGTCAAGCACGGCGCCGAGCGCCGAGACCCACGACGCGTTGTCGTGCGACGAGCGGAAGTAGGGGAGGATCGGATAGGCGACGTGGGTGTCGAGGACCTCGGCAGCCCATGCCTCCCAGTCCAGGAAGAACGGCGCCAGGCCGTCGCGCATGTCGGCGGCGCCGTAGGCCTCGAGCAGCGCCACTCCGGAGGGCGGCGCCCCGGCCCGCGGCTCCAGGCGGACCACCAGGATCTCCCTGCGCTGGAAGGACGCATAGAGGCTGAACAGGTAGGTGATGCCGAGCGCCAGCACGCCGAGACCCAGGCCGCCCCCCACCACGGCGGCGACGCGCGCGAGACCGCCGACGGCGCTGATGTCGCCGAAGCCGATGGTGAGGACCGATTCGCCCGCGAAGTACAGGGTGGTGCCGAAGTCGGGCACCGGCGAGAGCTGGTCGCGCAGTGCGTACATGACGAGCCCGAAGCCCAGGATCATGAGGGCGATCCAGGCGAAGAGGAGAAGCAGCACCAGCCCGGGTGCGTAGGAGCCCAGGATGCGCTCCTGGTCGACGGAGGTGACGCGCCGGATCGCCCGCGAACGCCACAGCGGCCAGGTGATGCGGATGAGGGTGCGCGCGACGCGAATCCGGCTTGGTGTGGGGCGCGGCAGCACCACGGTCTGGAAGATATCCCAGAGGACGAGCGCGATGAGGAGGAGGCCAGCGCCTGCTTCGGCCCCTCCCGCTGCCCAGCCCATGTCAGCGATGCGGCTCCCGGTTCATGTCGTCGAAGAGGTCTCCAGCTCGGTCGGATTGCGGCCGGATTGTGCCCCGCCATCTTGGCGGCAACCGCCAAGGCGATGGGCGTTCATCCGGCACAGTCGCCCACCCGTCGGCGTCCGTGTCATGGACATGACTGCACTGGTGCGGTCAGGGACGGTACGGTGCACAGCAGCGAGCGTGTCGGTGGTGCCAGAAGGCAACATCTGATGTGCCGGGCGACTGGTACTTCCGTTCGCAATGAGGTAGTACCCACGGAGCACAATCGCGGCTAGACTGTCGCAAACCGAGCGCCTCCGCCACGTGCCTGTACCGCGAGCGCATCGGATCCGAGCCACAGGCCAAGAGGAAGATATGCACCAGCGCATTCCACGTCTCGTTGGAGCCCTTGGGCTCGCCCTGGCCCTGGCCGCCGGCATGTTGAGCAGCGCCATGGCCGCCACACCCAAAGTCACCACCTGGGGCACGAACCTGTCGCCGGCTTTCGTCAGCAATGGCGGCCTCGCCGCGTTCACGGTGTACGCGCGAGACGACGACACGAGCACCCTCGCACAGTTCTACCTGACGGAGACCACCTCAGGCACGCGGGCACCATCGGTGTATGCCGCGATCGCGTCGCAGGGCACCTGCACCCAGAGCGGACAGCTGCAGTGCGACTTCGGGCAGGTGAAGCCTGGCGTGACCGTCACGGTGACCGTCGCATTCACCACCGGAGCCGGATCGTCGTGGTCGCCGGACTTCGAATTCAGCACGACCGGCTTCGTGACGGGCAAGAACCGCAGCCACGGCGACGCCTTCCCGGTGACGGACGACCTCACCGTCCAGCTCACGAACGGCGACCGCGACCACGCCGGTAGCTACGTCTGGGACAGCGGGCAGGCCTCCGTCGCCGACACCGGGATCACCAGGAGCAACCCGCAGTCGACCGCCGTCACCGTCAGCAGCACCGGCATTGGCGCGGCGGTCTCCGACGGATCCGTCATCGGCTGCCAGGGAATCGATGTCACCTGCCCGGCCTCGCTTTTCGGCGAGACGTCCGTGGTCAGCGTGGACAACGGCCTCCCGCAGCCGGCGTTCCAGATCGTCATCGACTACTACAAGCCCGGCGTCAATCCGAACCAGGTCAACGGCGTCTACCACTCGTGGAATGACGCGAGCGGGACGGGCGATGAGCTGATCACGACCCAGTGCAGCGGCAGCCCGGTACCATCCAGCGTTCCATGCTTCACGGCCTCCAAGGTTGGCCCGCAGAACCTGGAGATCATCATCTGGACCTACCACAACGGGAACTACCGGACCTTCTGACCCCGGCTCCCGCGCCACCCCAGACCGTCCCGCCGGCTTCGGCGGGGCGGTCTGCTCTTCGTCCGGGGATTGACGCCGGGGACCGGGAGCGGTTGCGGCTCAGATGCCGCGTCCGGCCGTGATGGTGTCTCGGCGCTTCCGCAGCCGCGCCGCGCTGACGACGTCGCCCTTGTGGGCGACCAGAGCCAGCGCCCGCTCGAGCGCGACGGTGCACCCGGCCGGGTCATCTCCCGCGAGCTGGACCTCCGCCAGATCCATGAACGCCTCCGCCTGGAGCACCGGGGAATCGGTCGAACGGCGCAGAGACACCGCCTCGCTGGCGAGCTCGATGGCCAGCGACACCTCTCCCCTGGCGGCGAGAATCCGGGCGCGAACGCCGCGCCACAGCGCCTGCGCGTCGACGTCGTCGTCGGCCGCGATCTCCTCCACCGAATGGGTGAGCGCCTCCGCTTCCTCCAGCTGTCCCTGCGCCTCCAGGGAGCGTGCCAGCAGGCCGCCGACCGTTGACAGCAGGAACTTGGCGCCCATGGCGTCGAGCGCCTCGTAGTCCCGCCTGAGCTCGCGCTCCGCGGCCGCGTAGTCCTCCGCGAGGAGCTCCACCCGCGACGAATCGATGGATGTCGAGGCAGCCCAGACGCCCGCTCCCAGGTCGTCGAGGGTGGCCTTGGCATGCCGGTAGAGCGCCCGGGCCTCGTCGAACGCGCCGATCATGGCAAGGAGCTGGGCGCGCTGGGTGTGGATGACCGCCGCGGTGCGCTGGTCGGCCCCCGCGCGCGTCAGGAGCTCGCCGCAGCGCTCGATCGCCTCGGGAACCGGCGTGGGCCCGTAGAGGAGGGAGATCGCCAGGCCGGAGGCGGTGGACGCCTCGAGGCGGCGGTTCCCGGTCCGGCGCGCATGGACGATCACCTGCTCCTGCGCCTTGCGCGCCTCGTCGTAGCGACCCGCCGTCCCGTTCAGGCCGGCGCGCAGCCGCCAGGCAAGCGCCATCCCGGCCTCGTCCTTCGCGGCCTCGAAGACGGGGAGCGCCCCGGCCACCGTCTCGGTGACGCGCTCGCTCCATCCGTCGCTCTCGCCCGAGTAGAACTGGACGAGGAGCCGCACCAGCCCCGCCCGCTCGCCGAGCCGTTCGTCGTCGATCCGCGTCGCCGCGTCGCTCGCCTCGCGCAGGATGCGCATTGCCTCCTCGAACTCGCCCACCTCCATGAGCGCCTCCGCGAGATCCGGCAGGATCGCCAGCCGCTCGGGATCGAGCGCGGGCCGGGTGGCCGCGGCTCGCCGCAGGAGGCTCACCGCGGCGGGCAGGTCGCCGCGGGCCTGCGCCCGGCGACCCGCGCTGGCGAGCTTCTCGGAGGCACGCACGCCGACCCGGTGCGCATGCTCGTCGATGGTGCCAAGCTCGGTCAGGTACCGGTAGGCCTGCTCGAGGTGGTAGCCGTGGATCTCCTCGAACTCCTGCCCGCGGCCCTGCCGCCGGTTGAGCTCCTCGGCCCAGTCCACGAAGCGCTCGTGGAAGTCCGCGCGGGCCCGCTTGAGCAGGCCGTTGTAGGCGGCGTCGCGCACCAGGATGTGCGCGAACCGGTACGCGGCCTCGTCACCGCCGCTGCCGGCGGCCGGAAGGATCAGCTCGCGCCGGGCGATCGTCTCCAGCCGCTCGACGACCTCCGGCTCCTGCGTCGCGGGCACCAGCTGCGCCACGGCGGCCTGCGCGAAGGTCTGGCCGATGACCGATGCCGGCTCGATCACGCCGCGCTCCGGCGAGGCCAGCAGGTCGAGGCGGGCGGCGAGGAGCGCCTGGATGGTCGGTGGAACCTGGAGGGCGGCGAGGTCCCGGACCTGCTCCCATCCTCCATCGGTCTGACGCAGCGAGCCGTCGTCGATCAGCATCGAGAGAAGCTGCTCCACGAAGAGCGGGTTGCCGGCTGCCGCGTCGACGATGCGGCCGCGGACCGCCTCCGGGATGCCGATCCCGCCCAGCAGGCCGGCCACGACACGCCCGGCGTCGGCATCGGTCAGGGGTCGCAGGACCAGGCGCACCGCCCCCTCCTCCTGGCCCCAGCCAGGAGTCGCGGTCCAGGAGCTCGTGGCGGCTCGTGCACAGCAGGAGCACCGGGGCCCCCTCCACGGTCTGCACCAGGTGCTGGAGCAGCTCGAGGAAGGTGGACTCCGCCCAGTGGATGTCTTCGACGATCATCACCAGCGGCTGGCGCGCGCCGACGTGCTCCACGAACTTGCGCGCCGCCCAGGAGATCTCCGCAACCGGATAGGGAGTGGGCGAGAGACCCATGACCGATGCAATCCGGTCGGCCACCTCGTCGGACTCGATGGCGCCGCGCAGCTTCTCCAGCGCGGACACCGCTCCCTCGTCCACGCCGATGCCGGCCGCGTCGCGCGCCGCCTCCCGCAGGGGCCAGAAGGTGATGCCGTCGCCGTACGGCAGGCAGCGACCGCGGATGACGCGGGCCGCCTCCGCCTGCGAGGTGAACTCCGCGATGAGCCGCGACTTGCCGACCCCGGCATCTCCGACAACCGTGGCGATGCGGCATGACCGTTCCTGGATCGCCGTCGCGTACAGCTGGGTGAGCGCTGCCATCTCCTCCTCGCGACCCACCATCGGCCCGTCGCCGCGACGGCGCACGACCTCGTCGACGCCGCGCACGCTGACGAGGCGGTAGGCCGGCACCGGCTGCGCCTTGCCCTTGAGCGTCAACGGCTCCACCGGCTCCACCTGCACGGCGTCGCGCACGAGCCGATAGGTGAGATCCCCCAGGAGCACCTCTCGCGGGTTGGCCGCCTGCTCGAGGCGCGCCGCGGTGTTCACCGCGTCACCGGTGACCAGGCGCTGGCCCTGCGAAGCGTCGCCGGCAATCACCTCGCCGGTGTTGACGCCGACGTGATTCTCCAGCACGACGCCCCACGCCTCGTCGAGCGCCGCGTTCAGTGCCGGGAGCGCGTCCTGCATCTCCAGCGCGGCGCGGGTCGCCCGCAGGGCGTCGTCCTCGTGAAGGACGGGCAGGCCGAAGACGGCCATCACCGCATCGCCGATGAATTTCTCCACGGTCCCGCCGTGGTGCTCGAGGATCGGCCGGACGGTGTCGAAGTAGCGCGACATCACGGCCCGCAGCGCCTCGGGGCTCGGGCGGCCGCCGTCCTGCATGGTGGGCCTGGGGTCCGCGAAGACCAGCGTCACGGTCTTGCGCCGCTCCGGCGCGGGCGCGGCGAGGTCCAGCGCGGCGCCGCACGTCCCGCAGCGGCTGAAGTCGGCGAGGTTCTCCTCGCCGCAGTTCGGGCAGAGACGCCCGTCGCCGGCCTGGGCGGCATGCTCGCGGAGCAGCTGCTCGGCGGTTTCCGACAGGGCGATGAGCCTGACGGCCTCCAGCGGTTCCGTGGTGCCCTTCGCGACGAACGCAGGCACCGCCTCCGCCTGGACGAGCGACGCCACCTGCTCGTAGGTCGACGCGGCGAGGAGCACCTCGAGCGGCGGCGCGTTCTGCTCCATGGCCGTCGCGATCCGGACGGTGTCGCCCGTCAGCACGTGCTGGCCCTCGCTCGCCTCGCCGACGACGACCTCCCCGCTCGCCACGCCGGTCCGGTTCACGAGCCGGACCCCGTACACCCGCTCGAACTGGTCGTTGAGCGCGTTGAGCGTGCGGAGGCTCTCCGCCGCGGACGCGACGGCGCGGAGCGGGTCGTCATCGTGGTGCGTGGGCAGGCCGAAGACGGCGAAGATGGCGTCGCCGATGATCTTCTCGATCGTCCCGCCACGCGACTCGAAGACCAGGCGCATCTCGTCGAAGTACCGGGTCAGGAGCTCGCGCAGGGACTCCGGGTCCAGTCGCTCACCGAGACTGGTCGAGCCCTTCAGGTCGGACGTGACGATCGTCACCGTCCTGCGGATCTCCTCGGGCGAGCGGGCTGCATCCAGCACGGAGCCGCAGTAGCCGCAACGTCGGAACCGGTCGGGGACCGTTCGTCCGCAGCTCGGGCATGGCGCAGAGCTGACCATCGTCATGCCGGTCGAGTGTAAGGGGTCCGGCGCCATCGGCATACGTCGACGGCAGCGCGGGATCGCCTCGACGCCTTCACGGATCGATCCTCGCCAGCCAGGCGACGATCCGCTCGAGCACATCCGGCAGGACGGGCGCGACACCGTGCCGGACTCCAGGGTAGGTCCTCAGCTCCCCGCGGGGAAGGCGAGCCACCGCCTCCCGCAGCAGGTCGACCCGCGCAAACGGGTCCGACTCGCCGGAGAGCAGGAGCACGGGGCACCCGATCCGCGGCCAGTGGGCCGTCCGCTCCTCCCACTGCTCGGGATGGCCGGGCCGATGGAGCGGGTAGGAGAGCAGGACGAGCCCCGCGACGGACAGCTCGGCAGCGAGGAGGCTCGCCACCCGGCCGCCGAACGAGTGTCCGCCGATGACGGCCGCGGCGGGGTCCGCCACCGCGGCGCGATAGACCGGCAGCGCGCGGGAGGCGGCTCCACGCGGCAGGGTGACGGCGACGACAGGGATGCCGCGCGCCTGCAGGCCCTCCACCTGGGGCTGCAGGCCGGCGATGGAGCCGGAGGCGCCGGGCGCGAGGTACACGGTCGCGGGCACGTCCCGACGATAGCGGGTCGTGGTGCGGCTTCGTCAGGCTTTCACACGTCCGTCACACGGAACCGGTTGAATGCGGACCATGCACCGACCATCACGCGTCGCCGGGGCGCTCGCCGGGCTTGTCGCCGGCGGCGCCGCCCTGGGCGTCGCGGAGCTCATTGCCGGCCTCCTCCCGGGCGCACCCTCGCCGATCGCCGCCATCGGCTCGCTCGTCATTGCGCTCCAGCCGCCGGGCGCCGAGCAGGCGGTCGTGGGCCTCCTGGGCAAGAGCGACAAGCTGGTGCTGAGCCTCGTGGTGCTGATCGTGGCGCTGGCCATCTCGGCGGGGCTTGGCATCCTTGGGCGGTCCAGCGGCAGGCGCGAGGCACCGGATCCGCGCCGCTTCGGCCTGGCGGTCGGCGGCTTCGCGGCAGTGGCGGCGCTGGCCTTCGCCGCCTCGCTCCGCGATCCGCAGACGGATCCGCTCCCGGCCATCATCTCCCTGGCCCTGGCGGTCCTGGTGGCGTGGCAGGTCCTTGCCGCACTGCTTCGCCTGGCCGCGCATGCCGGCGAAGCCGTGGTGGCGGAGATGCCGGACTGGTCACGGCGCCGGTTCCTGGGAACGACGATCGGGGTGGGGGCGGGAGCCCTGGCCGCCGGGGTGGCCGGGCGCGTGCTGCTCGGGAATCGGGCCGAGGCAGTTGCCTCCCTGCCCGGGATTCCGGCCCCGGCAACCAGCGCGCCACCCATCCCCAGCCAGGCGAGCCTGGAGGTCCCCGGCATCTCGCCGCTGGTCACCCCGAACAGCACCTTCTACCGCATCGACACCCAGCTCCTGACCCCGCACCTGGATGCCTCCACCTGGAAGCTGACCGTCACCGGCATGGTCGACCACGAGCTGAGCCTTGCCTACGCCGACCTGCTGGCCATGCCGCTGCACGACGAGTACGTCACGATCCAGTGCGTCTCGAACGAGGTGGGCGGGGACCTGGTCGGCAACGCGCGCTGGACCGGCGTGCACCTCCTCGACCTCCTCGACCGGGCCGGCATCCAGTCGGGCGCCACCCAGATCGTGGGGCGTGCGTTCGATGGCTGGACCTGCGGGTTCCCGACGGAGTGGCTGACGGGATCGGACCGGCAGGGACTGATTGCCGTCGCCATGAACGGGCAGCCGTTGCCCGCCGCGCACGGCTTCCCCGCGCGCCTCATCGTGCCCGGTCTCTACGGCTACGTCTCGGCAACGAAGTGGCTGACGAACATCGAGCTCACCACGCTCGAGGCGTTCGATGCGTACTGGGTCCCGCTCGGCTGGTCGAAGCTCGGACCGATCAAGACCGCATCCCGGATCGACACTCCGCGCAACGGAGCGTCAGTGCAGGCCGGGAGCGTCGCGGTGGCCGGGGTGGCATGGGCGCCGGATCGCGGAATCAGCAGGGTGGAGGTCCAGGTCGACGAGGGATCCTGGCAGACCGCCGAGCTCGGAGCTGCCATCTCGGACGCCACCTGGGTGCAGTGGGTCTACCGCTGGCAGGCGCCTGGCGGCAGCCATACCCTTCGCGTCCGCGCGACCGATGGCGACGGCAACCTGCAGTCGGGCACGCCGCAGCCGCCCGCGCCGAGCGGCGCGACCGGCTACCACGAGGTGTCCGTGCGGGTCAGCTGATGCCGGCCTGCTCCGCCCGGCGAGAGAGTGGCCCCCCACTCCCGCACGAAGGTGCCGCCCCCGGACGGTCCGGCGGCGGCACCTGGTGGCGTTGCGGCGCGGGGGAACTGCGCCAGGGCGCTCAGTGCTGGAGGGGCCCCTTGGGATGGCTGGTATCGACCGGGTCCACGGGCTCGTCGGAGGGCGCGGCACTCGGATTGGCCCGATGCTGCGATGCCGTCTGCTGGCCCCAGCCGGTGGCGACGGAACGGACGTACTGGCCGTGGTTGGCATAGCCGTCGGGCGTGGGCGACTGGGCTGCGCTCGAGACGGCGGCACCGTGCGTGTCCGAAGACGGGGTGGCATCCGGCACCGCGTTCACGTTCACGTCTGCCTGCTGCTGCGCGTCGCGCAGGGTGGCGGGGTCGTCCATGGGCAGGGTCATGCCCGAAGCGCTGCTCGCGGTGCTCAGACCGAAGTCGGAGGCAGCGGGCATGGGGTGCGCGGCTGCGATCCCGGCGCCCAGCGCGAGGACGGCGAGAGCGGCGATCAGGCTGCGAAGGTGTCTCATCAAATCGGATCCCCTGTTCGCGGGCGTGGGCGGATTCACTCTCTACCAACGCGGCGCCGGGTCTGGCGTTAGCGGACATCCGTCCCGGTCGCGCCGGTACGAACGTCCCGCAGGCGCCTTCCGTGCAGCGCCGTGGCCGTGCACAATTCGCGCGTGCCGTCCAGCTCCGCCTCGACCGCCCCGCTGTTCATCGTCAACCCCGTCGCGGGCGACGGGCGGGCGCTGCACCTGGAGCCGTGGCTGCGCCGCCAGATCGATGCCACGGCGCCGGCCGCCCGCATCCTCGAGACCGAGGCACCCGGCCACGCGCGCGAGCTCGCGCGCCAGGCTGCGGCGCAGGGACATGATCGCGTCGTCGCGGTGGGCGGCGACGGAACCGTGCAGGAGGTCGTCAACGGGCTGATCGAGTCCGGCAGCGCGCTGCCCCTGGGGATCCTGGCCGGCGGCAGCGGAAACGACCTCGCCCGCAGCCTGCAGCTGCCGCGTCGGGGGGAGGATGCCCTGTCCGTGGCGTTGGGGCCGGACCTGACGCGCATCGACGTGGGGGTGGCCCGGCGCGGCGACGGGATCGACCCGGAGCGGCGCTACTTCGCGGCGGCGGGTGGCGTGGGATTCGATGCACAGGTGGCGGCGGCGATGTTCCATCGATCCTGGTGGCAGCACGGCCGCCTCGGCTACCTCGTCTCGACCCTCTGGGAGCTCCAGCGGTTCCGGAACCGCGCCCTGCGCATGGTCCTCGAGACCCCGATGGGGGAGCAGACCCTGGAGCGGACCGCGCTGTTCATCGCCTTCGCCAACGGCCAGTACTACGGGGGCGGGATGCAGATCTGCCCGGAGGCGACCGTCTCCGACGGCTGGCTGGACCTGTGCATCGTGGGCGACATCTCGCGCCTGGAGGCGGTCCGTCAGCTCCCCGGGATGTACCGCGGCGCGCATGTGACCCACCCCGCGGTGGAATTCGTGCGTGCCCGGTCAGTGCGCCTCGACGGCGACGGCGACACCCGCATCCACCTCGACGGCGAGCCCTTCGGGACGCTCCCGCTGCAGCTGGAGCTCCGGCACCTGGCGCTCGACGTGGCCGCCCCGCCGACGGTTCCCGTCGTCGATTCGGATGAAGTAGGGTAGCCGCGTGAACGTGCGCCAGGTACCGCCGATCCCGCCCGGCTGGGCCGTCTTCGGGTCTGACGGCCGCCTCCTCGGCCGTGTCGACGCGGTCTTCGCCGACTACCTGCTGGTGCGCACCGCGGCGCTGGTCCCCGTCGACCTCTACGTACCGCTCTCCGCCGTCGCCGCGTCGGGGGAGGGGCGGGTCGCCCTCGAGGATCCCTCGAGCGGCGCGTACGAGCGCTGGCACCGGCCGCTGAAGCGCGCGCCGCACGACTGAGGAGAGCTCGCACCCGCGCGCCGGGTGAGCGGACGACCAGAATGCCGCCCGGCTGCTAGCCTTGGGCCATGCCGGACCGTTTCAGTCGTGATGCCCTCGCTCTGCTGCGCGACGCTCACGAGGTGCGCATCGAGACCAGCGGGGACGGGACGAAGGCGCACAGCACGGTCATCTGGGTCGTCGTCGACGACCAGGGACGCGTGCTGATCCGCTCCTACCGCGGACCCGCGGCACGCTGGTATCGGGAGGCGCTCACCAACTCCCGGGTCACCATCGACGTCGCCGGGCGGAAGATCCCGGCCAGGGCCCAGGTGGCCACCGACGAGGGGCGTATCACCGCCGCGACCGCGGAGCTGCGGGCGAAGTACCCCGACGATCCGGCGACTCCCACCATGGTCTCGGAAGGCGTCGTCTCCACCACCCTGGAGCTGGTTCCGCGCTGATCCGGCGCCGGGCAGGACAGGTACCGGCATCGGTCATGCGCTACGCTAGGGGATGACCGCGGAGGTGATGATGGACGAGACCGAGCGCGCCCAGGCGTTCTATGCACACGTGTCGAGCGGCGGCAAGGTCGAGGCGGACGACTGGATGCCGGACGACTACCGCGCCGCCGTCCTCAAGTTCGTGGAGATGCACGCCAACTCCGAGCTGATGGGCGTGCTGCCGGAGCGGGAGTGGATCCTGCGTGCCCCCACCCTGCGCAGGAAGCTGGCGCTCACCAGCAAGATCCAGGACGAGGTCGGCCACGCGCAGCTCCTCTACCGCGTGGCGGAGGACCTGGGCAAGCCGCGCGAGCAGATGCTTGGGGACCTGCTCGCGGGCAAGACGAAGTTCCACAACGTCTTCCACTACCCGACCGAGTCGTGGGCCGATGTCGGCATCATCGCCTGGCTCGTGGACGCCGCGGCCATCGTCTCGCAGCAGGCGCTGCGGGACTCGTCCTACGCTCCGTACGCCCGCACCATGAAGAAGATCTGCTGGGAGGAGAGCGTCCACATCATGCACGGCCGCGACGTCGTGCTGACGATGATGAACGGGTCCGAGGCCCAGCGCGCCCTCCTGCAGAACGCCCTTGACCGATGGTGGGGGCCCCTCATGCAGATGCACGGCCCGCCCACCGATCCCGCCACGGACCGCGACCTCATCTGGAAGATCAAGGCGAAGGGCAACGAGCAGCTCCGTCAGGAGTTCCTCACGATCTACGTGCCCCGGATCCGCGAGCTGGGCCTGCGGATCCCGGATCCGGCCCTGCGCTACGACGAGGCCCTGGGGCGGTGGCAGTACACCGAGCCGGACTGGAACGAGCTGCGCTCGGTGGTCACCGGGCATGGCCCCCGATCCCAGGAGCGGCTGGCGTTCCGTCGCGAGAACCTGGATGCGACCCAGTGGGTCCGCGACGCCGTCCTGGGCCACGCTCCTGCAGGCGCCGTCGCCTGACCCGGCGAGGACTCTCCACCACGCACGATCCAGCCGTCGCTCGACGGCACCGGTTGGAGGTGCGGCGCGGGAGTCGCCGCGGTACGCTTGCCCCCATGGAGCAGCAGGCGCCCCAACGCGATCGGGTCTGGGAGGTCTTTCGCCAGGAGACGGAGGGCGACACCATGGTGCACGCCGGCAATGTGCGGGCACCCGACGAGGAGCTCGCCCTGCATTACGCGCGCGAGTTCTACGGGCGGCGCCAGGAGAGCCATCGACTGTGGGTGGTCGACCGCGAAGCGATCGCCGAGCTGGACGACCCGGACCTGCTCAAGCCACCCTTCGACCGCTCCTTCAAGCGGCCGGGCGGGTACCTGATCAGGCACAAGCTGGAGGCGGCGAAGGCTCGCGCCGGCCTCCCATCCGGCGAACCGGCCGCCACTCCCGCCGGGGAGCCTGCGGCGGAGGAGTCGGACGAGGGAGAGCCGGTCCTGTGACGGCCGTGGTTCCCCCGGAGGCACTCCCCACCGAGGCGCTCGCCGAGCTCCTCCTGGCGGTGGCCGACGACGAATTCGTCATTGGCTTCTGGGATTCGGAGTGGACCGGAATCGCGCCGATGCTCGAGGAGGACGTGGCGACGAGCTCCATCAGCCAGGACGAGATCGGCCACGCCCAGGCGCTGTACGGTCTCCTCGCCGAGCTCACCGCAGATGACGCGGACCGGATCGCGTTCGGTCGAGAGGCGGACGCCTACCGCCACGCGGCGCTCCTCAACCACCCGCGGCGCGACTGGGCGTTCACCGTTGCGCGGCGCTACCTGTACGAGACGGCCGATGCCGTCCGGCTGGCGTCGCTGGCACGCTCGTCGTACGGCCCGCTCGCCCGCCTGGTGGCCAAGATGCAGCGCGAGGAGCGCTACCACCTCATGCACCTTCGCGCCTGGATGGAGCGCCTGGCCCGCGGCGGCAGCGATGCGCACGAACGCCTCGCGGCGGCGCTCGCCACGCTCTGGCCGGACGCGCAGGCCCTCTTCACCCCGCTCGCCGGCGAGGGGCAGCTCGTCGAGGCCGGGATCCTCACCGAGCCGATGGCAACGCTCCGGCGCCGCTGGGCCGACGAGGTGGGGGAGCAGCTGCGCAGCCTGGGGCTGCCTCCGCTCGACGCGGCCCTGGAGCCCGCCGCGGACGGGCGCACCCGCCGCACCGACGACTTCCGCTGGCTCCACGGCGAGTTCACGATGGTGGCGCGCTCCGACCCCGAGGCGACGTGGTAGGCAGCGACGTGACCCTCCACCCCGATCCGCGCGAAGCGGTGGTCTGGGCCGCGCTCGACGAGGTCGCCGACCCGGAGATCCCGACCATCAGCGTCGTCGAGCTGGGGGTGATCCGTGGCTTCGCCTTCCAGCCGGCACCCGCGGGCCGCCAGCGCCTCACGGTGGAGCTGCTGCCGACCTTCGTCGGCTGTCCGGCCATCGAGGTCATGCGGCAGCAGGTTGGCGACCGGCTGCGCGCGCTCGACGTCGCGGACGAGGTGCTCGTGGAGGTGAGCTTCGCGGAGCCATGGACGTCGGACCGCATCAGCGCGGAGGGACGCGAGAAGCTGCGGGCCAGTGGATTCGCGCCCCCGGTGCTGCTCGAGCTGTCGCCGCCATCGGTCTCGGAGGGTGACCTGCTCACCATGCTCGAGACTGCGACCTGCCCGTACTGCGGCTCGCGCCACACCACGCTGGAGAACCCGTTCGGACCCACGCTGTGCCGTGCGATCTATCACTGCGAGGACTGCCGCCAGCCCTTCGAGCAGTTCAAGGCCGTCTGACCGGGACGGGCCTTCGGAATGGGTCGGATGGCCCTGTCCGAACGGTGTCCGCCGATTCGACAGTTCCACCATCCAACCGCCCAGGGAGGTGAAGCCATGAGCACCAGCCAGACATCTCCGGCCGACGCCGGCACGCCCGTCCCCGCAGCATCGGCCGTCCTGGACCGCCGCATCGACCGGCTGCGCGTCTACAACGCCGTGATGGGGCTGCTCCACGCCCTGCAGGGCGTGGCGATCCTGGTGCTCGCCAACGACTTCGCCCTGCCGGTGACCGGCACGTTCCTGGACGGGCCGCCCGGATCGGGCCTGGTGCGCACCGCTCACCTCTTCGACGTCCCCTTCGGACCGGCGATCGCCGCGTTCCTGTTCATCTCCGCCGCAGCGCACTGGATCCTCGCCTCGCCAGTCGCCTTCGGCTGGTACCGGGCGAACCTGCTCCGCGGCCGGAACTACGCGCGCTGGATCGAGTACGCCTTCAGCTCGTCGCTGATGGTGGTCCTGATCGCCATGCTGCCAGGGATCAGCGACGTCGCCGCGCTGGGAGCGATCTTCGGCGTCAACGCGGCCATGATCCTCTTCGGGCTCCTGATGGAGCACTACGAGCAGCCCGGGCGGCCGAACTGGATGAGCTACTGGTTCGGCGTGCTGACCGGGGCGGTGCCATGGGTGCTCATCGGCGTCTACCTGTGGAACCCCGGCTCGGACGTCGCGGCGCCGGGCTTCGTCTACGCGATCTTCTTCTCGCTGTTCGTCTTCTTCAACAGCTTCGCGGTGAACATGGTGCTGCAGTACCGCCGGGTCGGTCCCTGGCGTGACTACCTGTTCGGCGAGGGGGTGTACATCGCGCTGAGCCTGCTCGCCAAGTCGGCGCTCGCCTGGCAGGTCTTTGCCGGCACGCTGGCGCCGCGATAGGGGCGAGGACCCGGTGACCCGGCGGGCGCCGTGATCGGCCGCAGCGGCTCGCCCGGGCGCGAGGGCTCCGGGCCGATGCGGTACCCTTGCGGCCACCATGGCCATCGACGCTGACGAGTTCCGATCCGCTGCCCACGAGCTCCTCGATGCCGGAGCGCACGACCGCCTCGACACGATGCGGCACTCCGCCGCACACGTCATGGCCGCCGCGGTGCTGCAGCTCTTTCCCGAAGCGAAGCTCGGCATCGGTCCGGCGATCAAGGACGGGTTCTACTACGACTTCGACCTGCCGCGTCCGCTGACGCCCACCGACCTCGAGGCCATCGAGGAGAAGATGCGCGAACAGGTGGCCGCGGACCTGCCCTTCGAACGGTCGGAGCTGGATCGTCCCACGGCTCTCCAGCGCCTCGATGCGGAGGACCAGCCGTTCAAGGTGGAGATCGTTCGCGAGCTGCCCGAGGAGGAGGCGAAGGTCGTCAGCTTCTACCGCCACGGGGAGTTCTCCGACCTCTGCCGCGGGCCGCACGTCGAATCCACCGCGCACCTTGGACCGTTCAAGCTGCTCAACAGCGCCGCAGCCTACTGGCGCGGCGATGAGAAGCGACCCATGCTGCAGCGGATCTACGGGACCGTCTGGGAGACCCAGGAGGACCTTGATCGCTACCTGTGGCGCCTGGAGCAGGCTCGGGCGCGGGACCACCGGCGCCTGGGCCGGGAGCTCGACCTGTTCACCTTCCATCCCGAGTCGCCCGCGGCGCCGTTCTGGCACCCCAAGGGAATGAGCCTGTGGCGCGCGCTCGAGGCGTGGTCACGCGAGGTGCGCGCGGATGGCGGCTTCGCCGAGGTGCGCACGCCCTCGCTCGTGCGCCGGGAGCTCTGGGAGCAGTCGGGGCACTGGGACCTGTACCAGGACAACATGTTCATCCTGGACGACTACGACCATCCCTCCGGCCTCAAACCAATGAACTGCCCGCAGGAGATCCTGGTCTACAAGACCCGGGGGCGCTCCTACCGGGACCTGCCGCTGCGATTCGCCGACTACTCGGTCCTCTTCCGCAAGGAGCTGACCGGGGCCCTCGCGGGCATGTTCCGCGTTCGGCAGCTCACCCAGGACGACTCGCACGTCTTCTGCCGCGACGACCAGGTGGCCGACGAGCTGCGGCTCGCCCTCTCCCTGGTGAACCGCCAGTTCGCGCCGTTCGGCTTCGAGCCGCGCTTCAAGCTCGCGACGCGGCCGGAGAAGAAGCTCGGCAGCGACGAGTTCTGGGACATGGCCGAGGGACGCCTGCGCCAGGCGCTGGATGCGGGGAACCTGGCCTGGACGCTGGACGCGGGCGGCGCGGCGTTCTATGCGCCGAAGATCGACGTGTTCATCGAGGACGCGCTCGGGCGCGAGTGGCAGATGGCCACCGTCCAGCTCGACTACCAGCTGCCACAGCGCTTCGACCTGGAGTACCGCACGACCGATGGCGGCTTCGAGCGCCCGGTGATGATCCACTACGCGATCTATGGCTCGTTCGAGCGGTTCGTGGGGGTCATCACCGAGCATTTCGGCGGGGCGTTCCCGCTCTGGCTGGCCCCGGTGCAGGTCATGGTGATTCCCATCGCGGATCGCCACATCGACTATGCGGCGCACGTCCGCCAGGCGCTGGCCGATGCCGGCCTCCGTGCGGAGGTCGACGAGCGCTCGGAGCGGATGCAGGCCAAGCTGCGCGACGCGCAGGAGCAGCACGTCCCGGTCATGCTCGTGGTGGGGGATCGCGACCAGGAGGCCGGGGCGGTGAGCCCCAGGCTGCGGACCGGTCGTTCACGGCAGGGCGTTCCCCTCGAGGAGTTCGTTGACCATCTCCGCGCCCGCAACGAGGCCCGCGAGCTGTGGCCCTACGAGGACAATGCGCCAGCCGACTGAGCCGTCCCGCCCCTACGCCCTGGCTGCCGGCGAAGGACTCGGGGGAGATCCTGCGCTGAAGGCGTCGGCGGCATCCACCGGCGGCGCCCTGACCGTCATCGACAGTGATACCGACGGGGGCGCACCGCCGCACGTGCACGACCGTGAGGACGAGGCGCTGTTCGTCCTCTCCGGCCGGATCATCGTCGAGGTCGGGGAGGAGCATCACGAGCTTGAGGCCGGCTCGTTCGTCTTCCTGCCACGACGGGTCCCGCACGCCTGGGACGTCGCCGGCGAGCGCGCCCGTGTCCTGATCATCGCAATCCCCGCAGGGCTCGAGGAGTTCCTCGTCGAGTTCCACGCCGCCAGGGACCAGGGCGAACGAGCGGCCGTGGCCGCCCGCCACGGCCAAACGCTGCTGCCATGAGGAAGATGCGCGGCGTGGGACAGCTGGCCCTCCGATCGCTCGATCCCGCGCGATGCGCCGAGTTCTACGAGCACGCCTTCGGGTTCCGTGTCCGCGCAACGGACGAGGGTGGCGCCGACCTCGAGCTGGGTGGGTTCGAGCTCTCCTTCCGCCGCGGCGAGAAGGCGACCCGGGACGGCATCCAGATCGGCTTCAGGGTCGACACCGCCGCGGAGGTGGACGCCTGGGCCCAGGAGCTCGCACGGCGCGGGTTCGCGCTGGTCGCACCGCCCTCGGGGGACCGATGGGAAGGGTCACGATCCTTCCGGGTCGCGGATCCAGACGGCCGGCAGGTGGCCGTCTTCTACGACTGGCCGGCCTGACCATTCCGCCGGCCGTTCCTGCGGCCGGTGGCTGCTCGCGGGGCAGGGGTGAGAGCGCGCGCTACCCGCCCTGTGGGTGGGCCGCGACTGAAGAGGGGGCGGCAGGCCCCCCACCACGAATCCATGCACACGATGGGTGAGCAGGCGTATCAGGGCCCGCCTCATGCTCGTGCCGACCCGCCCGGTGCATGAACCGCCATCGGAGTCGTCTCACCCCACCGTTCGGCCACCGCGCACCCACGGGGTGGGTCACGCGCGCGGGCTCCCGGCTACGCGCGGGATCCCGGCTAGAGGAGGACCAGGCCGTTGCCCGCCGGAGGGTGCCCGCGCCGGAGGGCCGAGAACACGGCGCGCGCGCCCAGTGGGAAGGCCCGACGGAGCTCGGGCGACGCCGCGAGGACCCTGCGGTTGTGCGCACTCTCCTTGAGCACCAGGACCACGCTGCGCACGTGACCGTCGCGCTGCTTGAGATGGATGGCCCTCCCCGTCGCCTGGACGTCATCGAGGCGGGTGACGAGCTCCCAGGCGACGACGACGTCGACGCGGTCCGTCACCACGTCCCAGGCCCTCTGGTCGCCCGGCAGGCCGAGCTCCACCTCCGTGCGCCATCGATACCCTCCGGGGATGCGGGCATGCAGCCGCTCTGCGAGGGCGAGCTGAGGGGCATCGTGCACGTGTGCCGGACCGGGATAGACGCGCGGCACGAGGTCGCGACCGACGAGCGCCAGCAGTCGCGCTGCCATCACGAAGCCCAGGCCCTCCAGGTGGCCCGCCTCGATGCGGGCCACCTGGCTCTGGCTCATGCCCGCCATGGAGCCCAGGGATCTCTGTGACAGGCCCAGGCGCATCCGTCCTCGACGTATCTCCTCGCCCAGCTCCAGCAGGAAGCGCCGGGCTCTGCGCGCGGCGCGGTCCACGAGGCGTTCCGATGACGGCATCGACCGATGGTGGCAAAGGGCGCCGTACTGCCGCCTTATCGGCCCGGTTAGCCGCTCCATGGGTGAGGAATGGAGGAGCTGCAGTCATCGGGCCGCTCGGGAGCGAAACATGCACCCGGTGGATGAGGAACCGATCGAAGACCATGTTCGGCTTCGTCCTCACCCACCGGATGGGCAGACAGGCCGCGAAAGGGCTCGGCAGGCCGCTTCGCTCCCCCCCGACCCGCCCGATGGGTGGGTGCCGGCCGGGGCCGGGCACCGCCGGGGTCAGCCCCCGCGGACAGCGCCCGTGACGGGCGCTCGGCGGGGACGCTGCGTGCGTTGACTGTGAACGCCCGTTCGCGGTACACTGCCGCGGCGTTTTCGCGTTGGAAGAGGGCCTCCGACCATACCGGCCGGTGGCCTGTTTGTTGAAGGAGCTGGGCAAGATCGCAAGGGACCTCCGAATCAACGAGATGATCCGGATCCGAGAGGTGCGGGTCATCGACGATGAAGGGCAGCAGCTGGGCGTCATGCCGACATCGCGGGCGTACGCGCTGGCCCAGGAGAAAGGGCTCGACCTCGTGGAGGTCGCGCCGACCGCGGTCCCGCCGGTCTGCCGGATCCTCGACTACGGCCAGTACAAGTACGAGCTGCAGAAGCGCGACCGCGAGGCAAAGAGAAAGCAGAAGTCCCAGACCTTCAAGGAGATCAGGCTCCGGGTCAAGATCGACACCAACGACCTGCGCACGAAGACGCGCAGGGCAGCCGAGTTCCTGGGTGACGGGGACCGGGTGAAGGTGACGGTCCAGTTCCGTGGGCGGGAGATGACGCACGCCAACCTTGGCCGTGACCTCCTGACGCGGGCGGCGGAGATGCTCGCCGAGAGCGGAACCGTGGAGCGGCCGCCCCTCCTCGAAGGGCGGAGCATGTCGATCGTGATGGCGCCGCTCGAGAAGCGGCCCGAGAAGAAGAGCGACAAGGGCGAAACGGACGCGTCGCAGACATCGGAGCCCGCGGGCGGGCAGACGATCGGCGATGCGGTCGCAGCCAAGGGAGCAGCCCCCCGGGCCGCGACCGAGACTCCGCCCCCGCCGCAGCAGGAGCAATAGACGACCGTGCCGAAGATGAAGACCCACAAGGGAACGGCCAAGCACTTCAAGAAGACCGGCTCCGGCAAGTGGGTCCGGCCGAAGGCCTGGCGCGGCCACCACCTGGAGATCAAGTCCAGCCGCCGGACCCGCCGCTATGCGGGCAAGGCGGTAGTAAGCAAGGCGCACGCTCACCAGCTGAAGCGCCTCATGCCGTACGAGTAGGGACAGATGGCACGAGTCAAGCGCGGCGTCGCCGCCCACAAGCGCCACAAGCGTCTCCTTGCCCAGGCCTCCGGCCGGCGGGGCACGCGATCTACCCTCGTCCGCCCCGCGCGCGAGGCGCTCTTCCACGCGCTCGTCTACGCCTATCGGGACCGTCGGGCTCGGAAGCGCGACATGCGTCGCCTGTGGATCGAGCGGATCAACGCCGCCTCCCGCAGCCACGGCCTGCCCTACGGCCGCTTCATCGCGGGCCTGAAGGCTGCCGGCGTCGAGGTGGACCGCAAGATCCTCGCGGATCTCGCCGTGCGCGACGAGGCCGCCTTCGCAAAGATCGTCGAAACCGCCAAGGCGTCCTTTACCGCCTAGCCGGCGTCGACGACGCCGGCACGGCCCTGCTCCGTTCGCGGAGCGGGGTCGTTTGTTTTGGGGCGACAATCGGGGGGCCACCGTGGAGGGCCGGCGGGGAGGGCCACGAAGAACGCGAATGGGAGACGGACGCATGGATGCGAGCGAGCTGCGGCGCGGCCTCGAGGAGGTCCGTGCGGGCGCGCCAGCGCGCCTCGTGGCTGCCGTCGACGAGCCGTCCGTCGAAGCCCTCCGTGCGGAGCTGCTGGGCCGCTCGGGGCGGCTGACCGCCCTCCTCAGGCAGCTCGGCGCGGTGGAGGCCGCGGAGCGCCCTGCCCTCGGCGCCCTGGCGAACGAGGTGCGGGGCGAGGTGGAGGCCGCCATCGGTCAGCGCCTGGAGGCCCTGCGGCGCGACAACCTGGCCGGACGCCTGGAGGCCGAGCGGATCGATATGACGGCGCCGGGCCGGCCCATCCGGATGGGCCACCTGCACCCCACCATGACCGTGGAACGCGACCTGCGCGAGATCTTCCACGCCTTCGGCTTCGAGGTCTTCGAAGGCCCCGAAATCGAGGACGACTGGTGGAATTTCGAGGCACTGAACATTCCGCCGGATCATCCGTCGCGCGACCTGTGGGACACGCTCTACGTCGCCGAGCGCGGCAGCTGGGCGGCGGGGGACCCGCGTCCCGCGGAGGACGGCAGCATCCTGCGCACCCACACCAGCCCGGTCCAGATCCGCGTCATGCAGGCCCTGGAACCGCCGATCCGCGCGATCATGCCCGGACGCTGCTTCCGGTACGAGGCGGTCGACGCGAGCCACAACTTCGAGTTCTTCCAGGTGGAGGGGCTGGTCGTGGACCGCGACACCTCGCTCGCGGATCTCAAGGGGATGCTCGAGGAGTATGCCCGCGCCATCTACGGCGAGGGCACCGCCACGCGCTTCCGCCCGGGCTACTACCCCTTCACCGAGCCGTCGGTCGCCTTTGACGTCGCGTGCCTGGTCTGCGGCGGGCCGGGATGCCCCGCATGTGGACGGACGGGCTGGATCACGATCCTGGGCGCCGGGATGATCCACCCGGTGGTGCTGCGGTCCGGCGGACTGGACCCGGACGAGTTCCAGGGCTATGCGTTCGGGATGGGCATCGACCGGATGACGCTCCTGCGCTACGGGATCCCGGACCTGCGACTGCTGATGAGCGGCGACCTGCGCTTCCTCGAGCAGTTTCCGGAGGGCCGCTAGCCATGCGCGTCCCTCTCTCCTGGTTGCGCGACTACGTCGACATCCACCTCTCGCCGCGGGAGCTCGCCGACCGGCTGACGCTGCGCGGGATGGAGGTCAGCAGCATCGAGATCACCGGCGCGGAATGGACCGATGTCGTCGTCGGCCGCCTCACCGATGTCCGGCGCCACCCCAACGCGGACACCCTGTGGCTGACCCGGGTCGTGACCGAGGCAGGGGCCGAGCCCACGGAGATCGTGTGCGGCGCCCAGAACCTCGCCGTCGGGCAGCTGGTCCCGGTGGCACTGCCCGGTGCCGTCCTCCCCGGCGAGCGGCGGATCGAGCGCAGCAAGATCCGGGGCGTGGTCAGCAACGGGATGCTGTGCTCCGCCCGCGAGCTCGAGCTGGGGACCGATGCCGACGGCATCCACATCCTGGGCACCGGTGACGAGTATGCCCTGGGAACGGACCTGCGGACGATCTTCGGCGAGGTGGTCCTCGACGTCGACGTGAAGCCGAACCGCGGCGACGCGCTGTCGATGGTCGGCCTGGCGCGCGAGATCGCGGCCTTCACGGGGGGCGAGCTGCGGACGCCATCGGTCTCCGTATCCGAGGCCGGAGAGCCCACGGCGGACCACGTGAGCGTTCGGATCGAGGATGCCGAGCTCTGCCCGCGCTTCACGGCACGCTGGTTCACCGACCTTCGCAACGGGGAGTCGCCGGAGTGGATGCAGCGACGGCTGCTTGCCGCCGGCATGCGCCCGGTGAGCGCCGTCGTGGACGTCACGAACTACGTCATGCATGAGCTGGGACAGCCGATGCACGCCTACGACGCGGCCACCCTCCCGGAAGGCCGCATCGTCGTCCGTCGCGCCCGCGACGGGGAGCGCCTGCTGACGATCGACCACGAGGAACGGATCCTGGACGAGCGGATGCTCGTCATCGCCGACGAGGAGCGGGCGATCGGCCTGGCCGGGATCATGGGCGGCGCCGACACGGAGGTCACCGCCTCGACGACCAGCGTCATCCTGGAATCCGCCTGCTTCCATGGTCCGACGATTCGCAACACGGCCCGGCGGCTCGCCCTGCGCTCGGAGGCGAGCATGCGCCACGAGAAGGGGATCGGCTGGGACCTGCCGCGCCATGCGGCCGACCGGGCGGCCCAGCTGATCGCCGAGATCACCGGCGCCACCGTGGGCCGGGGGATCGTCGACAACGACCCGGAGCCCCAGGCGTTGCGCACGGTGGAGGTCGACCTGGCGCGCGCCGCGCGCCTGCTCGGCATCACGCTGGACGGTGACCGGGTGGCGGAGCTGCTCGCCCCGCTCGGCTTCCGCGTCGTTCCGCTCGCCGGGCAGCGGGTCGCCGTGACCGTGCCGCCGCACCGCCTGGACGTCGTGGTACCCGCCGACGTCGCGGAGGAGATCGCACGGGCCCACGGCTACGACCGGATCCCGGGCCGGCTGCCGACGGCTGCCCTGCCTGCCTTCCGTGACGATCCCTCCGAGCCACGGCACACCATCCGGCGGATCCTGGCGGGGCTGGGCCTGGACGAGACCATCACGCACGCCCTCATCGGCCCCGACGCCATGCGGCGCACCGGATACGATCCTGTCGAGGAAGGGCTCGTGCGGGTGGCGAACCCGATCTCCGAGGAGCACGCGATCCTGCGCCCGGTGCTCTACCCCTCGCTCCTCGCCTCGCTGGCGGAGAACGTCCGACAACGGCGGAGCGATCCCTGGATCTTCGAGATCGGCAAGACGTACCACGACGATCCGGGCGGGCGGGCGCCACGCGGCGCGGAGAGCGCCGGGAAGGGACGCTACGAGATCTGGCACGTGGGCATCGCCCTGCTGGGGCCGCGGGCTCCGAGGAGCATCGGCGAGGCGGCACGTGACGCGGACGTGGCGGATCTGAAGGGCGTCGTGGAGGCGCTGCACGCGGCGCTTGGCGCGCCGCGGCCCGCCTACGTGCCGGAGGACGCCGCGCAGCGGCATCCGCACCTCCATCCCGGCCGCGCCGGCCGCATCGTGGACGCCGGCGGACGGCCGTACGGCAGCATCGGCGAGGTGCACCCGCAGATCGCCGAGGCGTGGGGCATCCCCGGCCGGCCGGTGCTGGCCGCCATCAACCTGCCGCGTCTCGTGGCGCTCGTGCCCGAGGTCCTGAGAGCGGCACCGGTCCCGGCCGCGCAGCCCGCCGATCGCGACCTCGCGGTCGTCCTGGACGATGGCGACGCCCGTCGGCGAGCTGCTCCGCATCATCCGCATGAGCGCGGGACCGATGCTCGTGGACGCTCGCCTCTTCGACGCGTACCGCGGCGAGCAGATCGGCGCGGGGCGTGTCTCGTACGCGGTCGCCCTCCGCTTCCAGCCTGAGACGGCGGGAGAAGAGAAGGGGATCGAGAAGGTGATGAACAAGATCCGCGGCTCGGTGCGCCACCACCTCGGTGCGGAGATCCGCTGAGCGGATCGGCCACGACGGCCCCGCAGATCAGGTCCGAGCGGCCTTGTCGCTGCCTCCGGGGGCCTGCTACGCTTCGCGCGCCCCGAGCGGAGGTTGCCCCGCGCGGGCCGTCAATCACGAGGGGCTCGCAGTGCTCGACTTCTTCTCTAACCTCAACTGGATCGACTTCGCGCTGATCGTCATCCTGGCGGGCGGCGCATTCGCCGGTTTCCAGCAGGGCCTCATCCGCTACGTCCTCAGCTGGGTCTCGCTGGTGGTGGCGTTCATTCTCGCCGCACAGCTCAAGGGTCCGGTCGCCAGCGCGCTCGACTTCTGGGACGCCTTCAGCCCACCGGTGAAGGAGTTCTGGATCTTCATCGTCCTCTTCGTCGGGTTCTCCGTGGCCGGCTGGTTCATCGTCCGCGTCTTCTACCGGACGACTCGCCTGCCGATCGTCCGCCAGCTCGACGAGGTCGGCGGCGCCCTGCTGGGCATCACCTTCGCGGCCACCTTCATCGTGTTCCTGCTCGTGGTCTTCGACTCGCTCTTCCAGGGCGCGGCAACGCTGCCCGGCGCCCCGGGACTGGCAGCAGGCGAGACCGGCTTCCTGCGCGACTTCTACAACGGGATGAACGACTCCGTGCTGGTTGGTGTCTTCAACAAGTCCGTGATTCCCATCGCCGGGACGCTGGCCCGACCCTTCGTCCCCAGCGAGATCGCCGCCTTCCTGCACCTGTGAGCATGCCCGCCGCCGGGACGGAGGGTGCGGCTCGCCCGCCGGCGCCGGATGGCATGCCCGTCCTGAACCGCGACTGGTACGACCGCCCGGCGCTGGAGGTCGCGCCGGCCCTGCTCGGCAAGCGTCTCGTCAGCGAGACCGATGGCGGCCTCGTCGTCGGCCGCATCGTCGAGACCGAGGCGTACGCCGGTCCGGAGGACCTGGCGGCCCACTCGGCCCGTGGTCGCACGCCGCGCAACCGGGTGATGTTCGGCCCGCCCGGCCATCTCTACGTCTACCTCATCTACGGGATCCACCACTGCTGCAACGTCGTGTGCGGGCCGGGCCACAAGCCCGAGGCGGTGCTCATTCGCGCGGCGGCCGTGGAGGAGGGAGAGGCGCTCGCCAGGCGACGCCGGGGAGAGCGGATTCCCGCGCTTCGCCTCGCCGCGGGCCCGGGAAACGTCGCCCGCGCCTTCGGCATCGACCGGCGTCACGACGGCGAAGACCTCGTCACCGGGCCGGTGCGTATCCTGGACGGACCCGCTGCCCGGCGGGTCGTGGAGCGCCCGCGGATCGGGGTCGACTACGCCGGACCGTGGGCGTCGCTCCCGTACCGCTTCCTGCTGGCCGATGATCCCCACCGATCCCGTCCCTGATCGGGGCGCCGACCCCGCCCCCGGCGCCGCCGCCGGCCCGGGCACGCTCCGGGCACTCGAGTTCGCTGCGATCGTCGAGCGCCTCGCCGCCCGGACCGCGTTCGCGCCGTCGCGCGAGCTCGCCGATGCGCTTCTCCCCGTGGTCAACGCCCGCCACGTCGAGCTGCTGCAGGAGCAGACGGACGAGGCCGCGCGCCTCCTGGGGGAGCAGGCGCAGGCCTCGCTGGGCGGTGTCCGCGACATCCGCGGAGCGCTGGAGCGGGCCCGGCGCGGCGGGCGCCTGACCGCCGGAAGAGCTCCTCGAGATCGCGGACACCCTGCGGGCGACGGCCCTCTTCGCCGGGCGCCTGGCGGCCTGGCGCGGCCGCCACCTCGGCGAACTGCGCGACCTGTTCGACGATGCGCCGGCGCTGCGTGAGCGGATCGAGCGCACGATCGACGATGCGGGAGAGGTGCTCGACTCCGCGTCGAGCGACCTCGCCGCCATCCGCAGGCGGATGCGAACCGCGCAGGACCGCGTTCGCGAGCGCCTGAACGCCATGCTCCGCTCGACCGAGATGGCCGGGCTGATCGGAGAGGCCATCGTCACCGTGCGCGCCGGACGCTACGTCATCCCGGTTCGCGCCGAGGCGAAGGGCCGCGTCAAGGGGATCGTGCACGACCAGAGCGCCTCGGGCGCCACCCTCTTCGTCGAGCCGCTCTCCGTGGTCGAGCTGAACAACACCTGGACGCAGGCCATCCTCGACGAGGAGCGCGAGATCGAGCGGATCCTCGACGAGGTATCACGCGACGTCGAGGCGCGCGCGGAGGGTCTCCGCGTGTCGCTGGACGCCCTGGCCCGCGCCGATCTGTGGATGGCCCGCGCTCGCCTGGGCGCCGAGATGGACGCGGTCCGTCCGGCAGTCGTCTCCGACGCCATCGAGCTCCTCTCCGCGCGGCACCCGCTGCTGGGGGAGGGGGCGGTGCCCATCGACCTGCGGATCGGCGAACGATTCGGCTACCGGGCCATGGTCGTCACCGGGCCGAACACCGGCGGCAAGACGGTCTCGCTCAAGACCCTGGGCCTGCTCGTGCTCATGCACCAGGCCGGGCTCCGCATTCCCGCCGCGGAGGGTGCCCGCCTGCCGGTCTTCACCCAGGTGATGGCCGACATCGGCGACGAGCAGAGCATCGCCCAGTCGCTCTCGACCTTCTCGAGCCACCTGCGCAACGTCGTCCGGTTCGTGGGGGCGGCGGGCAGCGGCACCCTCGTCCTCCTCGACGAGATCGGTGCGGGGACCGACCCCACGGAGGGCTCCGCCCTCGCCATGGCGATCGTCGAACGGCTGCTGGCGGCGGGCGCCACGGTCGCGGCCACGACCCACTACGCGGAGCTCAAGACGTTCGCCAGCGACCACCCCAACGTCACCAACGCCTCCGTCGAGTTCGACGTCACGACCCTGCGGCCCACGTACCGCCTGACGATCGGGCTTCCCGGCAAGAGCCAGGCCTTCGCCATCGCCGAACGGCTCGGCCTGCCCGGCGAGGTGCTGGCCGATGCGCGCATCAGGCTCTCCGCGGAGCACGTTTCCATGGAGGAGACGCTCGCGGCCATCCAGCGCGCGGAGGTCGCGCGGGCCGAGGAGCTGGCCGAGGCGCGAGAGGAGCGGGCGAAGGCCAGGACCGACCGCGAGAAGGCGAAGGCCGGCGTGGCGCGGGCGCGACGCGAGGCGGCAGCCGCGCTCGCCGACGCCCGCCACGCAGCCGACGAGCTGCTGGCCCGCGCGGAGCGCGAGGCGCTCGAGCTACGGCGCGAGATGCACCGGCTCGAGAACCTGGCCCGGGGCCGGGCTCGTGGGAGCGGACCGGCCCAGTCCGGACTCGACGAGCTCGCCCGCCGCGCGTCCGCCGCCCGCGAGGCCACCCGGGATGCCGCCGCGGCTCCCCTCGGGGTCCGAGCCCAGGCGGAGGAAGACGAGGAGGCGCCTGAACCCGCCGCATCGGAGGGTGTCGGCGAGGTTCCGCAGCCGCGGGTCGGCCTGTGGGGGCGGAGCCGGACCCTGGGCCAGGTCGGCCGGATCGTGGAGCGGTCCGGGCGGACGGGACGCCTCACGCTGGAGACGGCCGGGGCGCGCCTGGTGGTGCCGGCCGACGACGTGGACGTGGTGCCCGAGCCGGTGAGCGGTCCCGCGCCGCGTGACGCCGCCGCGGACGAGCTCCGACGGCGTGCCGCCGCTCGCGTGGGGCCCAGCATCGACCTGCACGGGGAACGCGTCCAGGCAGCCCTGGAGCGCCTCGACGACTACCTCAACGACGCGCTCCTCGCCGGCCTCGACAGCGTGGCCATCATCCATGGCGCCGGGACCGGCGCCCTGCGCCGCGCGGTCCGCGAGCATCTCGCCCAGCACCCGCGCGTGCGCGGCATCCGCCCCGGTCGCCGCGAGGAGGGCGGCGACGGAGCGACGATCGTCGAGCTCTAGGGGCCGGGCGGGGCCGGCGTCGGGGTGGGGCTGGACGAGGAGGTCGGGGAGGGCGTGGGCGTTCCCTGCCTGGGGGTCGGCTTGGGCGTGGGGGTCGCAGACGGTCCGGGCGTCGGCGTCCCTTCAGGCGACGGCGTGGGCGACGGCGTGGGCGACGGCGTGGGCGACGAGGTCGGAACCTCTCCCGGGGTGCACTGCTGGGTCGGCGCCAGCGGCGCGTCGAGCGTCGGCAGCGGGAAGCGAGGGACGCTCGACTCCTTGCCACGCCAGCGATCGATCCACTTCACGTTGGCGCTGACCCAGGTCGGGTGGTCGGCGTTCCACTTCGACAGGTCGAGGTACGGGCCGCTGCCGGCGGTCGCCGGCCCGGCGCTCGCCGAGGCCGAGGCGGAGGCCGACGCACCCGGGGCGGGCGTGGCGCCGGCGGGATCGCCGCAACCGGGCTGCCAGACCTTGCCCGTCGCCGCCTCGATCGTGAGCGTGACGTGCGTGGTGTCCTGCGCGGTCGGGACGTCGTTCGCCTTGAAGACCTCGCTGAAGGTCTTCGTCGTGTTCGGGCCGGGCAGCATGCCGCTGATGGCGTCGACCGTCCTGGTGACGATCCCGTCGGGCTTGATGAAGTCGTTGACCGGAAGCTTGTTGTGGGCCGCGACCTCGGCCATGTAGTCATGCCAGACGAAGGTCGGCCCGTCGGCCGCGAAGACGCCCTTGATCGGCGAGAAGTCGCTGTTGCCCATCCACACTCCGGTCACGATCGCGCCGGTCGGGTCGTTCGCGTCCTTGGCAGGCGCCAGGTAGCCGAAGGCCTGCAGGTCGCGGAAGTCGTTCGTGGTGCCGGTCTTCAGCGTCGCCGGTCGGCGGCCGCCGTTGGTGCCCGGAAGCTGGAAGCTGGGACCCCACCACGGGTTCGCCTTGGGATCGGTGTTGTCGGCGAGGATGTCCGTGGTCAGGTATGCCGCCTGCGCCGAGAGGACGCGCTTCGGCTTGGCGCCGTCGCTGGCGTGGTCGTAGATGACGGTCCCGTTGCGGTCGGTGATCTTCTCGATCAGGTACGGCGTGGCGAGCTCGCCACCATTCGCGATGGCGCCGTAGGCACCGGCGAGGTCGATCATGTGGACGCCGATGACGCCCAGCGTGAGCGACGGAACTGCCACCGCTTTCGCCTGGCGCGGGTCCCAGTTGATGCCCATCTTCACGGCCTCCGCCACGACGTTGTCCGTGCCGATCACCTGCTGGGATTTCACCGCCGGGATGTTGAGGGAGTACTTCAGGGCATCGCGGATGCGGACGGGGCCGCGCTCCCTGTTATCCGCGTCAGGGACGGAGTACCCGTTCACGATGTCGCCGCGAACGTCCATGAACATGGTGGCCGGGGTGATCTTGTTGAGCTCGAAGCCGGTGGAGTAGGTGATCGGCTTGAAGGCCGATCCCGCCTGGCGGTACGCGGTGCCGACCACGTCGTAGTTCGGCTGGAAGGCGGGGCTCGCCTCGCCGTAGTAGTTGGCGCTGCCCACGTAGGCGACGACCGCGCCGGTCCGGTAGTTGACCGAGACCAGGGCGTCGTTGTTGATGTTGCGGGTGGGCTTGGTGCCGTTGATGAGCTTGTTGATCCAGGTCATCGCCGCCTTGCCGTACTTCGCCTGGAGCTGGGCCTTCGTCATGTGGTTCATGTCGTAGGCGATGGCCGCCCACTTCTCGGCGAACACCTGGTACCCGCTGTAGTCGAGCGTCGTCGTGATCGTGAGGCCGCCGGAGTCCAGCAGCTCCTCGCCACCCAGCAGCTGGTTGGCGGCCGCACGCACGGCGTAGACGAAGTGCGGGGCCTTGAAGCGGTCCGCCTTGGGCGGCGCCAGGACGATCGTCTCCTCGAGCGCAGCGTCGCGCTGGGCGCGGGTGATCAGCCCATAGGAGAGCATGTTGTTCAGGACGAAGCCCTCGACGCGGTGTGCCTCCGCGGTGTCGGGAACGATGAGCTCGGTCGTACCGTCCGCGTTCTTGTGCTCGACGGCGGCCTTCGTGGGGTCGAGCGCCGAGGGGGCGCGAACGAGCCCGGCGAGCATGGCGGCTTCACCCAGCGTCAGGCTGTTCGCCGCATCGGTCCGGGTGATGTCCTTGCCGAAGTAGGCCCTGGCCGCGGCCCAGATCCCGTAGGCGTTGTCGCCGTAGTAGATCTGGTTCATGTACATCTCGAGGATCTTCTGCTTGCCCGCCTCGCCGCTGTAGCGCTGCCCCAGGCGGGACGCCAGGATGGCCTCCTTCAGCTTGCGCTCCACCTGCCGGCCGGGATCCGCGAGCAGGTCGGCGCTGAACAGCCGCATGCGGACCAGCTGCTGGCAGATCGTCGATGCGCCCGAGACCTGCTGACCGGAACTCACGTTCTGGTAGAAGGCGCGGACGATGCCGCGGAAGTCGACACAGGGATTCGTCCAGAAGGTCCCGTCCTCCGCCGCGACCTGGGCGTCGACCATGACCTGGGGGATCTGGTCGAAGCTGATCGAGTGGCGCTCCTCCGCGGCGAAGGTCGCCAGCTCCACGCCGTCCGCGGAGACGACCCGGGAGCCTTCGGCGAGCTGGAAGTCCTCGACCTTGCCCACGTCGGGCAGGCCGCTGGTGTAGGACGCGTAGACCCCCATGATGCCCAGGAAGAGCGCGGCGGCGATCACCGCGAAGACACCCAGGATCGCGACCGGGACGACCGCAGGCGAGCCGGCAGCGCCTCCGCGGGAGGGCCGGTGCGGAACAGCGCCCCGCTGGGAGCGCGGCGGCATGCGACGGGTCATCGGCTGGGCAGGGTAGCACGGTCCGCGACGGCTATACTCGGGCACCCATGACCGGCTCCGTCTTCGAGGACCTCACCTGGCGCGGGCTCATCGCGCACAGCACCGATCCGGATGCGCTCCGCGCGTTGCTGGACGGTGAGCCCATGGCGTTCTACTGCGGCTTCGACCCCACCGCCCCGAGCCTGCACTTCGGGAACCTCGTCCAGCTGGTCACGATGCGGCGCCTGCAGCTCGCCGGGCACCATCCCATTGCGGTGGTGGGCGGCGCGACCGGCCTCATCGGCGATCCGAGCGGGCGCAACGCGGAGCGGGCCCTCAACGCGGAGGACGTCGTGGCGGCGTGGGTGGAGCGGATCCGGGCCCAGGTCGAGCATTCGCTCTCGTTCGAGGGGGCGAATGCCGCGCGGGTGGTCAACAACCTGGAGTGGACCGTCGGCCTGAGCGCCATCGGTTTCCTTCGCGACATCGGCAAGCACGTCAGCGTGAACCGCATGCTCGACAAGGAGGTCGTCAGCGCCCGCCTGCAGGACGGGATCAGCTACACGGAGTTCAGCTACCAGATCCTCCAGGCCAACGACTACCTCGAGCTGCATCGGCGCTACGGCGCCGTCCTCCAGACCGGAGGCAGCGACCAGTGGGGCAACCTGACGGCCGGCGTCGACCTGATCCGGCGCGTCGAGGGTGACACGGTGCACGCGCTCGCAACGCCGTTGATCACCAAGGCGGACGGCACCAAGTACGGGAAGACCGCGGGGGGCTCCCTCTGGCTGGACCCGGAGATGACGAGCCCGTTTGCCTTCTACCAGTACTTCCTCAACCAGGATGACGCCGATGTCGGCGCGCTCCTGCGCACCTTCAGCTTCCGCTCCCGGGACGAGATCGCCGGGCTCGAGCGCCTGACGATCGAGCACCCCGAGGCGCGGACCGCCCAGCGCGCGCTCGCCGAGGAGCTCACGACCCTCGTCCACGGCCCGGAGGAGACGGATCGGGCGGTCGCCGCCTCCCGCGCGCTCTTCGGCCAGGGCGACCTGTCGGCGCTCGACGAGCGATCGCTGGCATCGGCGCTGGCCGAGCTGCCCCGGACCGAAGTGGAGCGCACGAACCTCCCCGGGGTGGTGGACCTGCTGGTCGCCACCGGGCTGTGCGAGAGCCGCGGCGCCGCCAAGCGGGCCCTCGCCGAGGGCGGCGTGTACGTCAACAACGACCGGGTGACCGATGGCGCCGGGGTGCAGGCCGACAGCCTCCTCCACGGGCGCTGGCTGGTGCTGCGGCGCGGGAAGCGGGCGCTCGCCGGCGTCGAGGCGCGCTGAGACCGGCAGTTGGTGTTGGTACGGTAGTGGCGTTGCGATGCTGTGAGAGGACAGTCAGGTGCGGAGCGACGGTTGGCGGGGCTGGCTGTTCGGTTTTGGGGTCGGCATCGTTACCGGGTTCGCCGCGGCGCTTGGCGGCGCATTGCTCCTCCTCCTTGCTGTCGTGGTCCTCGCTCTCGGCTTCATGGCCAGGGGCAGCTACGCCTTCCTGTCCGGCGGCTTCATCGGCCTCGGCGGGCTCTGGGTGGCCCTCACCCTCCGCGCCCAGCTCGCCTGCCAGTCGCCGAGCGACCCGGCTGTCACCTGCGTGGCAACCGACGTTGGGCCGTTCCTGGCGGTCAGCGCGGGTGTCGCTCTGGTGGGCGTGCTGATTGCCCTCGCCGCGTGGCGGCGGGCAGCACCCGGCCGCTGACTCGCGGGACACACCACGCCGATCAGTCGGAACGTCCGCGGTGAGCCGCAGCTACGAGGAAGAGGCGTGTGGCGGAGGCCGTCGCACGAGCCGGACGATGAGGATCACGAAGAGCAGGAGCGCAACCGGCGGCAGGATCATCACACCGAGGGCGGTCACCAGTTGACCGAAGGAGTTGCCGTCGCCGCCTGCGGTCACTCCCGTTACGCCATGCGCGAAGGCTCGGTCGGAGATTGGCCCGAAATCGGCGGCGGACACGCCCTCCACCCGCAGCTGGTCACCGTTCGCTTCGACCACGGTGAGCGTGTCGCCCCGGAGGTTGAGGGTGCGCAGCTTGCCCTCGTCGAGCAGCCGCACCACGATGCTGAGGTCGGTGCGCGGAGGCAGGTCCGGGCGCACCATCAGGAACGCGGCCAGGACCACGACCAGCGCCGCTGCAAGCATCAGCCACCATCGCCGCCGCACGAGCGTCAGGCGAACCCGCTCTCGGATGGGCGCGGAGGCCACAGCGGGAGGCGCCGGCGCCGGAGCCGGAGGCTGGTGAAGGCGCGCGAGGAGTGCGACCCGGCCCGACACACCGAGCTTCGCGTAGATCGTGGCCAGGTGAGAGCGGACCGTGGCTTCCGAGATGGAGAGGCGGCCAGCGATGGCACGGGCGGAGAGGCCCTCGACTGCCGCGTCGAGCACCTCGCGCTCGCGCGGACTCAGCTCCGACAGGTCGAGCGAGCCGTCAGTGCTCCGATGCGCACCATCGTTCTCCCCCATGCCGGCATCATGGTCCTCCTCGTGCCACCTGTCATCCTCCAAACGGAGGAAACACACAGGTGCTTCTGCCACGACTAACCAACACGAACTGCCGGTCTCAAGGCGCGCTGACCCCCTACTCGGCCCGGGACCGCTGCTCACGACGCTGCGCCGGCAGCAGCTCGTCCACCAGCGCCGTCGCGACCTCGTCGCCGCGGGCGGGGTAGGGGAGCTCGAGACGGATGGCGAGGTCGGTCGCCTGGCGGCGGAAGAGGTCCATCGTGGCCCGCAGGGCGCGCGCGATGTCCTGCCCGTCGTAGCGGGCAAACGCCTCTCCGAGGGCACCGATCGTCTCCGGATCCGCCCAGCGTTCCAGGAACCTCCCGGCGAACCAGGGATCTCCGTTTCCCCCGTCACGGGCCCGCGCCTGCCACTCGACGACCGTCAGCAGCCGCCGCTTCATGTACCCGTCCAGGCAGTCGAGCGCGACCCACAGCTCGCCGCGGCGCAGCTTCCGCGCGGTCCAGACCGCGTGGTACCAGAAGTCGGAGACGAGGTTCTCGAACTCGACGAGCTGGGGAGGCCACTCCTCCCACGGCTCGGGAGCCCGCTCGTCGACCCAGCGGGAAAGGTCGGCGAGCATCCCCTCCGGGTCGTGGAGGACGCGAAAGCCGCGGGCCATGACGGCAAGTCCGCCCAGGCGCGCCGGGCCGCCACGCACCTCGTCGGTGGGGACCGGGATCAGGTCGAGATCGGTCCCGTCCACGTACAGCACGCGCCGTTCGCGACGCCCGTGACCCGTCGACTCGACGAAGGTGATGGCCACCGCACCGAAGTGCGCCGGCCAGCCCGCGTCGGCGAGGAATGCATCGGGATCGTCCACGACGACGATCAGATCTGTATCTGACCACTCGTCGGCGGAGTGGTCGACGCGCGCGCGCGAACCGAGCAGGAGCAGGGCGCGGATCGCCTCGCTCGTGTGCGCATGCTCCACGATGCGCTCCATGAGGCCCGCCGGATCCGGCGCGAACCGGCCGCCGGCGGCCCCGATGCGAAACGACGGGCGCCCGCTCATCGCGTCCTCCCTAGTGCTTCTCGCCGGCTGCCACCTTCGCCTGGTGATCCGCGACGACCTTCTCCGCGATGTTGTGTGGAACCTCCGCGTAGTGGTCGAGGTGCCAGGTGAACTGGCCTCGACCCTGGGTGATGCTCCGCAGCTCGGTGGCGTAGTGGAACATCTCCGCCTGCGGAACCTGGGCCCGCAGGCGCTGCATCCCGTCGGAGGAGTCCATCCCCAGGACGTGGCCGCGCTTCGCGGTGATCTGGCCCATGACGTCGCCCATGTACTCGTCCGGGACGACGACCTCGACCTCCAGCACCGGCTCAAGGAGAGCGGGATCCGCCTCCGTGAACGCGCGCTTGAGCGCCTGCGACGCGGCGATCTTGAACGCCATCTCGGAGCTGTCGACGGTGTGGAACGAGCCGTCCACGAGGGTCGCCCGCAGATCCACGATGGGGAATCCGGCGAGCGCACCCTCGTCGAGCGCCTCGCGCAGGCCCTTCTCCACCGCGGGGATGTACTGCTTGGGGACCGCCCCGCCCACGATCCGGTCGCCGAACTCGAATCCGTGGCCCGTCTCGAGCGGCTCGAACTCGATGACGACGTGCCCGTACTGACCGTGGCCGCCGGTCTGCCGCTTGAACTTGTTGTCGATCTTCGCCCCCCGGCGGATCGTCTCGCGGTAGGGCACGACGGGCGTGCCGGTCTTCACCGAAGCGCCGAACTTGCGCTTGAGCCGCTCCACGATGACGTCCACGTGCGCGTCGCCCATGGCGGTGAGGACCGTCTCGCCGGTCCCCTCCTGGCGGTGGACCCGCACCGACGGCTCCTCCTCCAGCATGCGCGAGAGCGCCTGGCCGAGCTTGTCCAGGTCCGCCTTCGACTCCGGCTCGATGCTCACCTGCAGGCTCGGAGCCGGGAACTCGAAGGGCGGCAGCTCCACCGCCTGCGAGCGATCGGCCACGAGCGTGTCGCCGGCCTGGGTGCTCGTCAGCTTGGCCACGGCCGCGATGTCGCCGGGCCCCACCTGGGACACGTTCTCCTGCTCCTTGCCGAGGATCGCCAGCAGGTTGCCGATCCGCTCCTCCTCTTTCCGGGTGGCGTTGTACAGGTGCCCCTGGGAGCTGAGCGTGCCGGAGATCACGCGGAAGTAGGTGAGCCGGCCCACGAACGGATCGGAGGTGGTCTTGAAGACCTGGGCCACGAAGGGGCCCTTCGGCTCCGGCGCGATCGCCCTGCCGTCGGCCGTGGTCCGCGCGCCCGCCTCGGCGGGGGAGGGCACGTGCTTGACGATCATCTCGAGCAGCTCTCGCACGCCGATGTTCTTCGTGGCCGAACCCACGAAGACCGGGACCACGCTGCCTTCGCGGGTTCCCTTGTGGAGGGCAGCGCCGACCTCCGCGTCGCTGATCTGCTCGCCCTCGAGGTACTTCATCATGAGCTCGTCGCTGGCCTCGGCTGCCGCCTCCACCAGCGCGTCGCGCCGCGAGTGCTCCGCTCCCTCCATCTCGGCGGGGATCGGCACCTCCTTCGGCTTGCCGCCCTCGTAGACGTTGGCGTGCTCCTCGACGACGTCGATGTACCCGCGGAATCCGTCCGCCGAGCCGATCGGCAGGTAGACCGGCGCGATCTTGGGGCCGAACCGGGCCTTCAGCTGGTCGAGGACGGCGTCGTAGTTGGCGTTCTCGCGGTCCATCTTGTTGATGAACACGAAGCGGGGGAGGGCGCGCCGGTCGGCGAGCTTCCAGACCTGCTCGGTCCCGACCTCCACACCGGCGCTCGCGTCGACCACCACGATCGCCGCATCCACCGCGGCAAGCGCCTCCACGACATCGGCCTGGAAGTCGGCATAGCCGGGCGTGTCGACCACGGTCACCCGGACGCCATCGTGCTCGAGCGAGCCGATCGCCAGGTTGATGCTCTGCTGACGCTTCTGCTCGTCGGGGTCCCAGTCCAACGTCGCGGTCCCCGCGTCCACGCTCCCCAGCCGCTGGATGGCGCCGGCGTCGAACAGCATCGCCTCCGCGAGGCTCGTCTTGCCGGCGCCGCCGTGGGAGATGAGGGCGACGTTCCGGATCTTGTCGGGCGTGGTGGGCTTCATCAAAGCTCCTCGTTCATGCGCAGCCGGGCCGAGGCTGGCCCGCGAAGGGAGCGTCGCCTCGGGCGATCTTAGGCCAGGTCGGGATTCATTCTAGTGCCGACCCGGTGCGGCACGGCGCCTGCAGGCCGAGGGATGAGAAACAGATAGCGCAGGCACGAGCGCGTAGTCCCGGGTCGTCATCGGTCCACTCTGGGGCGTGGCTCGTTCGATTGGTAGAATCGGGGCTCCACAACGTTGCGTGAACCCGGTCCGGATGCGCCATCGGTCGCATCGGTCCATGGATGGCACACGAAGGAGGACCGATGTCGGGCCACAGCAAGTGGTCGCAGATCAAGCGACAGAAGGGCGCCAATGACGCCAAGCGCGGCGCGCTCTTCACGAAGCTGACCCGCGAGATCATCACCGCCGCCCGCCAGGGCGGGGGAGACGTCGACGCGAACTATCGTCTGCGCATGGCGGTCGACAAGGCGCGCCGGGAGTCCATGCCCGCGGACAACATCAAGCGCGCCCTCGAGCGTGCGAGCGGCGGCGGGGCGGATGCGGAGCAGTACGAGGAGATCACCTACGAGGGCTTCGGGCCGGCGAACGTCGCGGTGATCGTGGCGGCCATGACCGACAACCGGAACCGCACCGCTTCGGAGATCCGCTCGATCTTCAACAAGATCGGAGGCTCCCTGAGCCCTGTGGCCTGGCAGTTCGAGCAGAAGGGGATCATCTCCGTTCCGCTCAACGGTCGCGATCCCGACGAGCTGACCCTCGCGGCCATCGACGCCGGCGCGGCGGACGTCGGCACGCCGGATGGCGGTGCCATCGTAGTCAGCACCGAGCCAACCGAGCTGGAGCAGGTCCGCAGCGCCCTGGCGACCGCCGGGTACGAGGCGGAGTCGGCCGAGCTGTCGATGGAGCCCACGACCTGGGTCGAGATCGCCGACGAGAAGACGGCCAGGCAGGTCCTCGGCTTCGTGGAGCGCCTCGAGGATCTCGACGACGTGCAGAACGTCTACGCCAACTTCGACATCCCGACCGAGGTCATGGAGCAGGTCGAAGCCTCCGTGGCCTGAGGCTGCGCACGCTCCCGCGCGGTCCTGCCTGCCCCGCGTCGCGTACCATGCGGGGCGTGATCGTCCTCGGTCTCGACCCGGGAACCGCCAGCCTCGGCTTTGGCGTCGTCGCGTTCGAGGCGAACCGGCTGCGCTTCGTGGACGCGGGCGTCATCCGAACGCAGCCCACCCAGACCGATGCCGACCGCCTCACGGAGATCGAGGCCGCCCTCCGGTCCCTGGTCGGCCAGCACCGGCCGGAGCGCGTGGCGATCGAACGGCTCTTCTTCCAGCGCAACGTCCAGACGGCCATGGCGGTGGGCCAGGCCCGCGGAGTGGCGCTGCTCGTGGCAGGCCATGCGGCCCTGCCGATCGACGAGCCGACCCCGAACGAGATCAAGCAGGCGGTGTGCGGCAACGGCGCCGCGGACAAGCGCCAGGTGGCGGCCATGGTGGAGCGGCTCCTGGGGATCAGCCTCGCGGGCGCCGCGGACGACGCGACGGACGCCCTGGCCGCCGCCATCGGTTCGTGCTACCGCGCCGCCGCGGCACCGCGGCTGGCGGCCGCGCGATGATCGGCTCGCTCCGCGGGCGCGTCACCCACCTGGGGCTCGACTTCGCGCTGGTCGAGGTGGGCGGCATCGGCTATCGCGTCGTGGCCGGGCCCTCCCTGCTCGCACGGCTGCAGCCCGGCTCGGAGGGCTCCGTCTTCGTCCATCACCTCGTGCGAGAGGACCAGCAGGCGCTCTTCGGTTTCGCCAGCCTCGAGGAGCTCGCCTTCTTCGAGCTGCTCATGACGGTCTCCGGGGTGGGCCCCAGGCTGGCCCTGGCCATCGTCTCCGCCCACGCGGTGACCAAGCTTCAGCTCGCCATCCTCAACGACGACACCGATGTCTTCACGGCCGTCTCCGGCGTCGGACGCAAGACCGCCCAACGGATCATCCTGGAGCTCAAGGAGAAGGTCCACGCTGCCGGCATCGCGGCGGGCGTGGGTCCCAGCCCCGACTCGGACGTCGCGGCCGCCCTCGAGTCACTCGGCTACACGGCTGCGGAAGCGCGGCGGGCGGCCGGCGCCGTGGCCGGCGGAGATGGTGGCCTCGACACCCGGATCAAGGCGGCCCTCCAGGAGCTGGCACGCTCCCGATGAGCGAGCGCTTCGGCGATCCGGAGACCATCGATCGCGTCCTGCGCACCACGCACACCTGGGCGGTGGTCGGGTGCTCGGCAAACCCCGCACGACCCAGCCACGGGGTGTCGCTGACCCTCATGCGCTACGGATTCGGGGTGATCCCGGTGAACCCCGCCGAGAAGCAGGTACACGGGCAGCGCGCCTTCCCGGACCTCGCGTCGGCGGCGGCCGACGCGGAGGCGCAGGGCCGGCGGATCGAGGTGGTCGACATCTTCCGCCGCGCGGACCTCGCCGGCGTCCACGCGGATGAGGCCATCGCGATCGGTGCCCGCGCGGTCTGGATGCAGCTCGGCGTCATCGACGAGGCGGCTGCTGCACGCGCCGCCGATGCCGGCCTGCTCGTGGTCATGGATCGCTGCCCGGCCATCGAGCTGCCCCGCCTGGAGCCCCCGCTCGGCACCGAGGACTGAGTGGGGGCGGTGTGCGGCGGCACCCACTCGGCCGAGCGCTCAGCAACCTCACCTCATGACCGAGATCCGGGCGCTCCTCGGTCGCGCGGTAACCGGTGCCTGACCCCCTGACCGCCGAGGCCGCCTTCCTCGGTCCCAGGGCCCGTCGGGCGAGCGTCCGCGACGTGGAACGATGCCTGCGCGCACTCCGAGGCTCGCGTCCACGGGCTCACCCGCCGGTCCGGGGAGGCTTCCCGGCGCTGCTATGCTTCCGCGGATGGCAGACTCCAAGACCGAGCAGCTCACGCGCGTGCCGCTCTTCGCGGGCCTCGGCAAGCGGGAGCTGGCCGAGCTCGCAACGCTGGCGGATGAGGTCGATGTGGCCGACGGCCGCGCCCTGACCACGGAGGGGGAATCCGGGCACGAGTTCTTCATCGTCCTCGAAGGACGGGTCTCCGTGGAGATCCGGGGCAGCCAGGTCGCCGAGCTCGGCCCCGGCGACTTCCTGGGCGAGATCGCCCTCATCGACGGGAGACCGCGCTCGGCGACGACGCGGGTGAGCGGCGACACGCGCCTGCTGGTGGTTGGCCACCGCGAGTTCCACCAGCTGATGGCCGACTTCCCGGCGGTGCAGACCGCCGTTCTGCAGGCGCTCGCGGAGCGCGTCCGCCGCAACGAACAGGTTCCGTAGCGGTCCCACCATCCGCCGCGCCCGGCCCGACGAGGCCGGTCCGCTCCGCGCGCTCGCTCATCGCTCCAAGGCCCATTGGCCGTACAGCGCGACCTTCCTCGAGGCGGTTCGTCCGCTCCTGGTCCTTCAGCCGCGCGACGTCGCCGACCATGCCGTGTACGTCCTCGAGGACGACGGAGCAGTCATGGGCTGGCATCGCGTCACGTTCCACGGTCCACGGGCGGAGCTGGAGGACCTGTGGCTCGAGCCGGGCTTCATCGGTCAGGGTCACGGACGAACGCTCTTCGAGCACGCCGTGGGCATCGCCAGGGGCGCCGGCGCACAGCGCATCGAGTGGGACGCGGAGCCGTACGCGCAGGGCTTCTACGAGGCGATGGGAGGCGTGGAGATCGGCCGCACGCCGTCCGCTGCGGAGGCGGGGCGGACGCTCCCGCGCATGCGCCTGGCGCTGGAGCCCGCTCAGTCGCGCCGGAGCACCAGTCCGATGCGCCCGAACGGCGGGCGCGGGTCGGCATAGACCCGCACGCGCTCGTCCTCTTTCGATTCGGCGCCCAGGTCCCACAGGCGGTTCTGCCCCTCGAAGCTGACGCTCGCCAGCTGCGGCCAGCTCGCGAGCATGCGCCGCCCGATCTCGTGGACGAGGTGCTGGATCGACAGGCTGACGAACTGGTGGAAGACCGATGCCGCCAGATCGGCGACCTGCTCCCCGGCGACGTAGCGCGCCGCATCGGCGCCGAGCGCGTCCGCGGCGTCCGCGTAGGTCCAGCCGATGTCGCACCAGATGTAGAGCGGGCGGTCGCCGCGCTCCGGCAGGGTCGTGTACTCGTCGCGGGCAAACGATGCGAACGAGGAGCCGGTGGTCTTGATCAGCTGCAGCTCGGCGCGCCCGGAGGCGTGCTCGGTGATCGCGGTGCTGCCGCCATCGGTCCGCTCCAGGTGCAGGCGTGCGGTCGAGTAGTCGCAGCGCTCGCGGCTGAAGAGCACCTCGGAGAGGGCGAACGAGCCGGGCTCGTCGCCCGGCACCACGGCGGCCGGGAAGGGAAGCTCGCGCCCGAGCACGGTGACGGATTCCATCTGTGGATACGTCGCCAGGAACGAGCGGCCGACATCGTGCAACCAGGCCTCGAGCGTGGCGGCCCGGGTGGTGAGCGACACGGACTGGATGAAGTTCTTCATGGTGTCGGTCGCCACGACCATGCGGTTGTCGCCCTCCGTGTAGGCGGCCCAGAAGGCGTCGCCGTGCACGACCACCTCGATCTCGGCCGCCATCAGCCGGTTCTGGCGCCCGGTGAAGGCCGACTCGGGGATCGAGGTCACGCCCTTCAGGGGCTGCCCGTGGGTGCGGTACACGCGCACCTGCGCCTTGCCGTATCGGATCTCGTGCCTCATGCCCATTCCTCCGGCTCGGGTGGGGGACCGCCGCGCAACGTGAGCAGGCGGTCCGTGGCAATCCGCACGCAGTCGTCGACGGCGCGGCGGAGCTCGGCGTCACGCTCGTTGTGGAGCGCTGCCTCGATGAGGGGGATGATCGCCTCCCGCGGGCGCCCGGCGACGAAGACCGCGTACCGGAACCCGAAGCGGGTCTCGTAGACCTCGTTCAGCATGGCCAGCTCTTCGCCGACCCACGCCGGCGTCTCCTCGCCGGCGGCCCGGCCCTGCGGGCCGTATCCCTGCTCCTCCCGGCTCATGGTGGAGACCGCGGCGGGGTCGGCGCCGATGCGTGGATGGGCATTGACGAGCTCGATCGCCTCGTCCGGGGGGAGGCCGCGCGCAACCTCGAGCGCGGATGCGGCCAGGCCGGCGTCGTCCTCGAAGGGACGCACCGCCACCAGCCGGTCGAGGTAGCGCGGCGCTCCTTCGAAAAGCGGCGCCAGCTCGGCGGCCGCCGCCTCCGGGGGCAGACGGTCCAGGTCGGCGATTTCCGGGAAGGCGACCGAGGCGGTGACCGGTCGCTGCGGGTCGAGCTCCAGCTCCACGAGGTCACGGATCGGCAGCCCGTTCTCCGGGTTGACCTGCGGGATCTCCGGCTTGAGGGCCCGGTCGCGGGCCACGGCGTCCGCGTGCACGCGGGTCACGTGAAGCCCGCGCCGCAGGTAGAACCGGAGAGCGTCGAGGTTGTCGTTCGTCGTCACCAGCCAGAGCCGATGGTGGCCGCTGGCCAGGGCGACCTGCCGCGCGACCTCGAGAAGGGCGGTTCCGGCCCCCGCGCCGCGCGGCTCGGCGTGGAGCGTCACGACCTCCAGGCCGTCCGCCTTCGTCTCGTGCACCGTCGCCAGCCCGATCGGCACGCCGTCACGTTCCGCCACCAGCCCCGGCAGGCTGAACGGATCGATCAGCTCGCCGAGGCGCGCCACGCCGTGGACCCCGCCGCCATGCGCCGCGAGCAGTCGGCCGGCCCAGGCGTGGTCGCGTGGTTCGAGGTCGCGAACGGCGACGCCGCGCAGGACGAGCGCCTCCATTGGCTTTCCGTCAGCTCCCGCGGTAGACGGAGAGGCCGTAGGGGGTCAGCAGCAGCGGAACGTGGTAGCTCCGCTCGGCGTCGTCCACCGCGAAGCCGACCGCCATGTTCTCGAAGAATCCCTCGCGGTCATCGTCGTCGAGGTATGCGGCGACGTCGAAGACGAGCTGGTAGGAGCCGGGCGTCAGCACCGTCTCCAGGAGGGAGCGGACGCGACCGTCGCCATCGGTCCGGGTCTCGGCGAGCAGCTCCGGCTGGCCGTGGGCGTCGAGGCGGAAGAGCGCCACCGGGAAGCCGGCGGCGGGTTCGCCCGTCTCGAGGTCGAGGATGTGGGTCGAGATGGTCGGACGGTCGTTTGCCACGCTATCCTCCGCGGATGGGAGTGTTGCAGATCAGGGTCGGCGATCTCCACTTTAGCGCCGGTTGGGAGCAGGACGCACCACGAACGGCGGAGGCGATTCGTCGCCTGCTGCCCATCCGCAGCCGGCTCATCCACTGCCGCTGGAGCGGCGAGTCGACCTGGATTCCGTTCGGTGATCTCGCGCTCGGGGTCGGCTACGAGCACCACACCTCGCACCCGGCGCCCGGTGAGCTGCTCATCTACACCGGCGAGCTGTCGGAGTGCGAGATCCTCTTCCCGTACGGCGCCTGCGCCTTCTCCTCCAAGCTCGGACAGCTGGCTGGCAACCACTTTGCGACGCTGGAGCCGGACAAGGGCTGGCGCGAGCGCCTCCGCGAGGTCGGAAAGCGCACGCTGTGGGAGGGAGCCCAGGAGATCGAGATTACGGAGGCGCCCTGAATGCTGGTCTGGCTCGCGCTCATCCTCGTCGCACTCTTCATGGTGCTGATGATCATCAAGATCATCCAGCTCGTCTTCGGACTGCTGGCCATTGCGCTGATCGTCATCGGCTTCTTCATGGTGCGCGACCGGGTGAACGAATGGCTCGCCCGCCGATAGCCGTTCCCGGCATCCGCGCGTGACCGATCTCGTCGTGAGCGGCGGGACGGTGGTCACCGCCGCCCGCTCGTTCGCGGCCGATGTCGCCATCGCCGAGGGCCGTATCGAGGCCGTCGCCCCCGGCCTTGCGACGCGGCATCGCGAGGTCCCCGCGCTCGATGCCCGCGGTCTGCTCGTGCTCCCGGGGGCCGTTGACGTCCATACCCACACCCGGCTGCCCAGCGACGAGCGGCCGGACCGCTTCTACGAGGATTCCGTTGCTGCCGCGTTCGGCGGGACCACGACCTTCCTCGCCTTCAACAATCCCGGCACGGGGATCAGCGAGGGGGGCGCCAGCTCGCTCCTGCGCGGCCTCGAGGAGTTCCGATCGCGGACGCTGGGTGAGTCGGCGGTCGACTACGGCCTCTCGTCGGTGATCACCCCGCAGCAGCCTGACCCCATGGGCGAGCTGCCCGCGCTCATCGCATCCGGAGTGCCGACCTTCAAGGCGTTCATGGTCTACGACTTCCGCCTCAGCGACGAGCGTCTCTTCGAGCTCCTGCGGGTCGCGGGCCGTCACGCCGGGATGCTGGAGGTCCACTGCGAGAACGCCACCATCGTGGACGCCCTGGTGGCCGATGCCGTGGAGGCCGGCCACGTCGCGTGCCGCTACCACGCCGAGACCCGGCCTCCCTACGTCGAGGCGGAGGCGACGCACCGGGCGATCGCGATGGCGCATGCGGCGGGGGCATCGGTCTACATCGTCCACCTCTCGTGTGCCGACGCGCTGGCCGAGGTGGCCGCGGCCAAGGCGCGGGGCTGGCGGGTCAACGCGGAGACCACGCCGCCATACCTGGTCTACACCGACCAGAAGTACGCAGCATCCGATGAAGCGGAGGTGATCCGCTCGATCATCTCGCCACCGTTGCGCTCGGCGGCGGACCGCTCCGCCCTGTGGCTCGGCCTGCGGGTCGGCGGCCTGGACCTGGTGGCGACCGACCACGTCCCGGACCGCCTCGACACCGACAAGCGCCTCCCGGCGCCCCCCTTTCCGGAGATCAGCAACGGGGCGCCGGGGATCGAGACACTCCTGGCCACGGTGTACTCGGAGGGCGTGGCCGCCGGGCGGATCACGCTGGAGCGGATGGTCGACCTGCTCTCCACGACCCCCGCCCGCCTGTTCGGGATGCCCTCCAAGGGGGCCGTCGAGGCGGGTCTCGACGCGGACCTGGTCCTCTTCGACCCGGCCACATCACGCACGATCCGCCAGGCGGATCTGCATCACAGCTCGGACTTCACGCCCTTCGAGGGCCTGCGGGTCTCCGGCGCCGTCCGGACGGTGCTGCTCCGCGGCACGCCCGTGGTGCGGGACGGCATCTTCGTCGGCCGCCGCGGCAGTGGCCGCTTCCTGGAACGCACGCTCCAGTAACAGGAGCCTCGTACACCTGGGCATGCTCGATGTCCGATGACTTCGTGGCCACTCTGCCGTCCTAGCTTTTGACGGTGGGCGCACCAGCCGAAGCTTTGGCCTTATCGAGGCCCAGGGAAGGCGCCAATAGAAGAGGAGGATCTGCATGACTGGCGACGCATCGGTTCTGGGGAGTCTCCATGCAGTCGATGGCGAGGGTGTCGTGCGGATGGAAGATCGCCTCGACGCTGGGATCGATGACCTCTGGGGAGCACTCACCGATCCCGATCGCCTCGCACACTGGTACGGCGAGGTGGAGGGCGAGCTTTCTCCGGGAGGCGAGTTCCGCGTGCGCATCGCCCTTTCGGGAGAGCGCACAGGGCGGATAGAGGCGTGCGAGCCTCCGCAGCGCCTGCTGTTGACGATGCGCGATCCCGATCCGAAGCCCGGCCAGCCGGAGCAGACCGTGAACGAGGCCCGGCTGATTGCCGAGGGCGCCCGGACGAGGCTCGTCTGGGAAGTGCGGGGCATGCCCGTCAACCTGCTCCCTGCCTACGGAGCGGGGATCCAGATTCACGTCGAGCATCTCTCCGACTACATCAGCGGTCGCCAGCTCCGCGATGCCGAGACCCGCTGGAACGAGCTCATCGCGGCATACGAAGCACTGGGCGTGGGCTAGCGGGCAGAGGACTCCGCGCGCACCAGGTTCCCACTCGGGCCACAGGGGCTGGCGCAGCGCGGATCCTCGCCTCAGATCGCGCTCAAGCAGCGAGCACGATCTCGAGCTTGGTGAACGCCTCGGACCAGCCGTTCTCGGTCGGGGGCACCAGGTGGTCGGGCAGCCACTGGCGGATCTCCAGTCGCGTCCGTCCGTCGGCTTCGTCGTGGAACTCGATTCGCATCCTCGTCTCGAACGGCTCGAAGCCGCCAGGGAGCTGGCCAGTGATATGCATGATGCCATCGAGCAGCTCGTCGTCGACGACGTCGGTGAGGTCGATGCGGCCCCGAGTCCACGTGGCGGGGTCGGCGGGAAAGACCTCGTTCCATTGCAGGTGGCCGCCGGGGCGCACGTCGAACTCGACCCCGTCGCGAGGCAGCGAGTTCCCGATCGGGCCCCACCACGCCGCGAACTGATCGGGGTCCGTGAACGCCCGGTAGACGAGCGCGCGCGGTGCGTTGACGATGCGCGTAAGAGTCAGCTGTGGGGCGGTCGTCGCGGTCATGGCTTTCCTCTCGTTGTCTCCGTGTCGGTCAGGGGGCTTGGCTGCTCTGCGGTGAGTCCCGCGAGGTGGTCGTCGAGCCGGTCGAATCTCTCGGCCCACACCTGCTCCTGTGCCAGGAGCCACGTCGCCGCGCTGGCAAGCGAGGTCGGGGAGAGACGCGCGCTGCGCCACCTGCCCTGCTGGCTTCGCGTGATGAGCGAGGCGCGCTCGAGCACCTTGAGGTGCCGGGAGATGGCCGGCAGGCTGATGGAGAAGGGAGCGGCGAGCTCGGTGACGGTCGCCTCGCCGCGGGCGAGGCGCTCGACGATGCCCCGCCGAGTGGCATCCGCGAGCGCACCGAAGAGCAGGTCGAGGTCCCTGGTGGTCCGCCCCGGCATCACACTTAACATACTGGTTAACTATAGCGCCAGTCTCATCCTGTGGCAAGTCCATGTCGGGGCCCAGAACTACCCATCAGCCCTCGCGGCCTCATGCAGCCCATCGAGTTCTTCGCTGGCGGTCATTCGACCGCCCGCGGGCCGGGGTTGAGCGTTGGGCTGGCCGCAGGTCCCGCCTACACCGGCCAGGGAGTGGCATCGACCGAGTAGAGCGGCCGTTCCTCCGGTACCCCCTTCAGGGCATGGGTACCTTCCGGCCGAAAGCCGATCCCCGCGCCGACGACGAGGTCGCGAACCGTGCCCGATACCCACACCTGGCCCGGCCCCGCCAGGGCCATGACCCGGGCTGCGAGATGGACGGCAACCCCGCCGATGCCATCGGACCGTCGCTCGATCTCGCCGGTATGGAGTCCGGCCCGGATCTCGAGACCCACGCCCCTTATCTCCGCGGCCGCCTCGACGGCACACCGGATCGCGCGCGCGGGGCCGTCGAACGTGGCGAGGAACGAATCTCCGGCCGTTTCGATCTCGTGGCCGGCGTTCCGCGCGATCGCCGCGCGGACGATGGCGTGGTGCCGCTCCCGCAGATCGAGCCAGCGCGCATCGCCGAGCTCGCTGGCCCGCCGCGTCGAGTCCACGATGTCGGTGAAGAGCACCGTCGCGAGCACGCGTTCGTGCCACGGCACCTCGCGCACCCCGGTGAGGAATGCATGCATCTCGTGGAGAACGGGCTCCACGTCGCCGGCCCAGAACGGGTACGTGTCCGCTCCGGGGGTGGCGACGAGCGCGGCGCCGGGAATGTGCTCCGCGAGGTAGCGCGCGTAGGCGAGCCGATGGTATCGGCCGTCGCGAGCCTGCAGGACGAGAGTCGGAGCCTGCACGCTGGCGAGCGCGGAACGCACGTCGAGGCGGACGACCCAGGCGAACTGCAGCGCGGCGGCTCGGGGCGGCATGGCAAGCCGCTCATAGCGCGCGAGCCGCTGCCGAAACGGCTCGTCGGTCGCCACGCTCGGCGCGGTGAGCTCCACCATCCCGCCGTTGCCCCAGGCGGCTGCATAGCCGGCCACCAGGCGATCGAGGACGGGCGGGGGGACGCCAATCCGATACGTCGCGTCGCGCTCGATGCGTGCGAAGGTGTTGCGCAGGATCAGCGCGCTCACCCGCTCGGGGTGCGTCGCTGCAAGCATGATTGCCATGGGACCGCCTTCTCCATCGGCGATCACCGCAGCCCGCTCCATCCCGCAGGCGTCGAGGACGAAGCGCGCATCGTCCATCCAGTCGTCGATGGTCGGGAGGGCGGCAAGCGGCACGGGGTCCGAGACGCCGGATCCGCGCCGGTCGAAGCACACGACGCGGCCGAAGGTGGCGAGGCGCTCGAGGAAGCCCGCCCGCAGCGGATCCTCCCAGAGGACCTCGACGTTGCTCAGCCAGCTCGTGGAGACGAGGATGTTGAGTGGGCCGTTCCCGAAGACCTGGTAGGCGACGTTCCAGTCGCCATGCCTCGCGAACGCGGTCTCGGGGCGGACGGGCCTCATGAGAGACGCCGGCGACGGCCCAACGTCCGCCGAGGCGCCCCGGACTCGCCAACGATTCCGCGCGCGGTCACCATTCCAAGATGGTAGTCAGGTTCGGGCTCGTCGAGGCCCGTGTCTCGCCCATGCAGTCGCCATCTGGGCAGTTCCGGAGAAGCCGCGGAGACCGGGGACGCCTAGCATTGCGAACGCCCCATCGAACCACGAGAGGAGACGACACATGGCCGAGAAGAAGGCCACCGAGACATTCACGACCGAGGAGCGGGCCGCCATGAGGGAGCACGTCCGCGAATCCAGGGCGGCCGCGCGCGCGAAGGACGATGCCGCCGCCGGGGAGCGCGAGGTGCTCGCCAAGATCGCCGAGATGCCCGCAGCGGATCGCACCATGGCCGAGCGGCTCCACGCCGTGGTCAGGGCAACCGCGCCGGACCTGGTGCCCAGGACCTACTACGGGATGCCTGCCTATGCGAGGAACGGCAAGGTCGTCTGCTTCTTCAAGCCCGCCTCGAAGTTCAAGGAGCGGTACGCGACCTTCGGCTTCGAGCAGGCCGCGCACCTTGACGAGGGGACCATGTGGCCGACCTCGTACGCACTGACGGACCTGACCGATGCCGACCGGCAACGGATCGGCGATCTGATCAGGAAGGCGGCGACCTGAGGAGGACTGCCAGGAATGCACTCACACGAGGTCGGACCGATGCTTGCCGAGTCCCCGGTCTTCCCGATCCTTCTCTCCACCGACCTGGCCGAGAGCCGACGGTTCTACCACGACACCCTGGGCCTGCCGATCCTCCACGAGGACGAGGACCGGATCGTCTTCAGGTGCGGCGGGGACACGACCCTCGCGCTGAGCCGCAGCACGACCGGCACCTCCGACACCCAGACCCAGGCGGCCTGGCGGGTCCCGGACATCCGGGACGCCCTTGCCGACCTGCGCTCGCGCGGTGTCCGCGTCGAGGAGTACACCGCTCCGGACCCGGTCACCTCTGACGGAGTGGCCGACATGGGCTGGGTATGGGCGGCCTGGTTCCTCGATCCCCACCGCAACGTCCTGTCGATAGTGCAGCGCAAGGCCTGACCCCATGGCCATCGATCCGGAGAACCCAATCGTCCGCCTCCTCGGCGAGGCGGCAGCGAGCGAAGCCGCAGACCCGGAGAGGGCCGCGGAGGCGTATCTGCGGGCGTGGGAGCTGGCCGGCGACGACTACGAGCGCTGCATGGCGGCCCACTACGTCGCCCGCATCCAGCCCACGCCCGAGGAGCGCCACCGCTGGAACGCCATCGCGCTGGAGAAGGCACTCGTGGTGGGGGATGAGCGGGTGGCCGGCTTCCTGGCCTCCCTGCAGCTCAACCTCGGTCGCTCCCTCGAGGATCTCGGGCGGACCGGCGAGGCGCGCGCGGCGTATGCCGCGGGCCGCCGCGCCGCCGAGGAGCTGCCCGAAGGGCCGTATCGGTCCAGCATGGAGGACGCCCTCGACCGCGCCGAACGCCGGGTGGCCGAGGACGGGCTCGGCTCGCACGGCTCGGGCGCATCCGGTACGCTGCCCGGGCCATGACCACGCCCAGCGGCCGGCGCCCGGAGGACGCCTGGCGAACCCTCATCTCGAACCGCAACGGCTGAACCGCCCCTTCCGACCAGGACAGCGTCAACGGAAGGGGCGGGGCGGACGCACGGTCTGCGGCAGTCGTCGGCTGCCCGCCCCGCGTCGCCCCGCGAGCTCGAGACAAGGAGGATCGGCGATGCCCATGCCGCATCGCACCTTCGCCGCAATGGCGAAGCGCAGGCTCATCGGCAAGGAAGGACGCGAGCGCGTCCGTGAGGTCCGGGCGCTCATGGCGGAGCTGCCGGACTACCGCAACGGCCCGTACGCCGACCTGCGCAAGTGGCTGCAGGCGGAGATCACCGAGACCCGGGTGCGCGCTCGCGCGGTGCACCGCGACTCCATCGCCGTGCGCCGGGAGGGAGCCGCGCAGATCGCCCTGGTCGGACCGCCGAACGTGGGCAAGTCGAGCCTGCTCCAGGCACTCTCCGCGATCCAGATCAGGACGGGCGACTACCCGTTCACCACGCTCCGTCCGGTGCCCGCGCTGGCCCGCATCGGCGGGGTGCTCGTCCAGCTGGTGGAGATCCCCGGCCTGATCGAGGGAGCCGCCGACGACCGAGGAGGCGGGCGGGCGCTGCTGGGCGTGCTCCGCAGCGCGGACGCGATCGTCTACTGCCAGCGAGCCGACGGCGATCCGTCCGAGCTCGCGCTCGTCCGGTCGGAGGTCAACGAGGCTGGCATCGACCTGCCCGCCATCCTGGCCGTCACCCGCGCCGACGAGGCGGACCCCGGAGCGGTCCGGCGTCTCAGCGCGGCCTTCGCCGGACTCGAGACGGTGGTCGTCTCGGTGCTCGACGACGCGTCGCTCGATGCCTTCCGCGCGGCGGTCTGGCGGCTGACGGGGCTCATCCGCGTCCACCTCCGGACCGATGGCGGCCCCGAACCCGAGCCGCTGGCCCTGGAGCCGGGCGCCACCGTCACCGACGTGGCCGATGCCATCCACCACGACCTCGCCGAGCGATTCAGCGGGGCGCGGGTCTGGGGACCGTCGGCGCGCTTCGACGGGCAGCGTGTCGGCCGCGGGCACGAAGTGCTCGACGGCGACGCGGTCGAGATCCTGGAGTGAGGAGGTGGCGCGTGGTCACATTGCAGCCATGACGGCCTGGGCAGCGCTCCTGCGCGGCATCAACCTGGGTGGACAGCACCGCGTGCCCATGGCGGAGCTGCGCGCGCTGGCTCAGGAGCTCGGCTTCGGCGCAGTCGGAACCTACGTCCAGAGCGGCAACCTCGTCTTCACGGCGGACGGCGACCCGGAGGCCGTCACGGCGACGCTCGAGGCGGCGCTGGCGGCGCGCTTCGGCTTCGAGATCCCGGTGGTGCTGCGTTCCGCCGAGGAGATGGAGCGCATCGCATCACGGCACCCGTTCGGTGATCGCCAGGACGATCCTGTCAGGCTCCACGTCTTCCTCCTGGCCGGCGACCCCGACCCGGCACGCGTCGCGGCCTGGCATCCGGAGCGTTTCGCGCCGGACGAGGCCGTGGTGGACGGGCGGGAGGTCTACGTTCACTTCCCCAACGGGATGGGACGCTCGAAGCTCACCGTCAACCTGGGTACGCCGGCCACGGCGCGGAACTGGCGCACGGTCCTGGCAGTCCGCGACCTGCTTCGGCAGCTCCCTCGCGGCTGACCGTCAGCCGAGACGCGGGTAGGCGATCAGCGTCAGGAACTCGATGAACTCGTCGGAAAGGACGAGCTCGTCGAGGAGGGCGGCCGCCTCCGTCCACGGCGCACCGGGGGCGAGGGGCCGAAGCTTGACGAGCTCCTCGTCGCGGACGGTGGTGTACAGGTCGGCCGACATCGGTCTGCCGTCGTCCAGGCGCACCCCGTGGGTGCGCCACTGCCACAGCTGCGAGCGGCTGATCTCCGCCGTGGCCGCGTCCTCCATGAGGTTGCGGATTGCCGCGGCGCCGTTCCCGGCCAGCCACGACGCGAGGTAGGCAAGGCCCACGCTGACGTTGGTCCGGACACCGCGCTCGGTGACGCCGGCGTCGGGGATCCGCACGTCGAGGAGGTCGTCGGCGGTCACCACCAGCTGCGGGCGCTTTCCCTTCTGGTTCGGCGCCGAACCCATCAGCCGGTCGAAGACCTCCTGTGCCACGGGGACCAGGTCCGGGTGCGCGACCCAGGTCCCGTCCGACCCGTCGCCGGCCTCGCGCTCCTTGTCCTCGCGCACGGCCGCCAGGGCACGCTCAGTCACCTCCGGCTCGCGACGGTTGGGGATGAAGGCGCTCATGCCGCCGATGGCATGCGCGCCGCGGGCGTGGCAGGTCTTCACCAGAAGCTGCTGGTAGGCGCGCATGAAGGGGACGGCCATGGTGACGCGGCCGCGGTCCGGCAGGACCTTGTCCGCGCGGGTGTGGAACTTCTTGATGAAGCTGAAGATGTAGTCCCAGCGGCCGGCGTTGAGACCGGCGGCGTGGTCGCGCAGCTCGTAGAGGATCTCCTCCATCTCGAAGGCGGCCAGGATGGTCTCGATGAGCACGGTGGCCCGGATGGAACCGTGCGGCACACCGGCGGCCTCCTGCGCCGCGACGAAGACCTCGTTCCAGAGTCGGGCCTCGAGGTGCGACTCGAGCTTGGGAAGGTAGAAGTACGGCCCGCTGCCGCGCTCGAGCTGCTCCCGGGCGTTGTGGAAGAGGGCCAGGCCGAAGTCGAAGAGGCTCGCCGAGACGGGGGAGCCGTCCACCAGGACGTGGGCCTCGTCGAGGTGCCAGCCCCGCGGACGCACGAGGAGCGTGGCCAGCGTGTCGTCGAGGCGGTACTGCTTCTCGGGTGCGTCGAATGTGAGCCGATGGCGCACCGCCTCGCGGATCGCCCACTGGCCGGTCACCACGTTCTCCCAGGTGGGGGAGAGGGCGTCCTCGAAGTCGGCCATGAAGACCTTCGCCCCCGAGTTGAGGGCGTTGATCATCATCTTCGGCTCGGCGGGACCGGTGATCTCCACGCGGCGATCGTCGAGGTCCGCAGGAGCCGGCGCCACGCCCCAGCCCGGGTCCGCACGGATCTGCGCGGTCTCGGGCAGGAAGCCGGGCAGCTCGCCGGCGTCGAAGCGGGCCTGGCGTTCCGGCCGGGCGGCGAGCAGGCGCCGGCGGGCCGGGTCGAACCGCCGGTGCAGATCCGCCACGAAGGCGAGCGCCTCCGGCGTCAGGACCTCGTCGAGGTGCGGGACCCCGGTGCGGGTCAGCTCCACGCCGCCCGGCAGATCGCTCATCCGGTCACCTCCCATGCTCGAGCTTCACGGCCCTGGTAAACGAAGTCGCGCAACGCGTCCGCGTGCGCGAGTTCCCGAAGGCGCTGCACGATCGGTGCCTGCGCCGCGCTGATCCGCGCGGGGACCCGGGCCTCCACCTCGTGGTTCACGCCCGATCCTCCCCCACGCGGTCTCTCCCGTAGAGGAATGGCTTCACCATGCGGCCATCCGCGGAATCCGCGATGAGCGTGGCGAGGCGCTTCTCGCGCGTCGCCTCACGCTTGGCGCTGGCGACCCACCAGGTCGCCATCCGTCGGTAGCCCGGAGTCTGCGCCTGCCACCATCGGAGGGCGTCCGGGGTCGCCTCCAGACGCTCGCGGAACCCTGGGGGCAGGTCCGCCGGACGATTCTCGTACGAGTAGAGCCCGGTGCGATCCTCGCGACGCGCCTCGAAGGCGGCGATCCCCGCAGGGTGCATGCGGCCGGCCTGGCGCAGCTCGGCGACCCGGCGCACGTTGGCATCGCTCCAGGTGCTGAGCCTCCTGCGCGGGGTGAACCGGTTGGTCCTCACCTCGTCGTCGACGCGGTAGCCGATGCCGTCGATCCAGCCGAAGCAGAGCGCCTCCTCGACCGCCTCCGGATAGCGGATGCTCACCTTCGGCACTCCCTTGCGGTAGTAGCCGACCCACAGCTCGCTGCTGTCGGCGTGGTACTCCTGGAGCCAGGCCCGGAACGCCGAAGCATCGGGGAAGACGGCCACCTCCTCGCGAGTCGGGCGCCTCACCAGCCTCCCTCGTCGCGAATGAGCCGATGGAGAACCCGGGTGGCGGCGGCGCGGCGATAGGCCGCCGTGGAGCGGACGTCGTCGATGGGGTGGATCTCGGCCTCGAGGACGGCCGCGGCCCGCTTGGCGGTCTCCTGGGTCGGTTCAGCGCCCTCCAGGGCACGTTCGGTGGCGCTCGCCCGCAGGGGCGTGGGCGCCACCGAGCCGAGCGCGAGACGAACCTCGCGCCATGGAGCGTGGCGACCCGCACCGTCGGGGCGCCAGGCGAGCGCCATCACCACCTTGCTGATCGCCTGCGCGCGGCGGGTCCCGACCTTGCGAAACCGGACCTCCCGCTCCGCGTCGATGGGGATCCGGACGCGCACCACGAGCTCGTCGCTCCGCCGCGCCGTCCGGCGGTACGAGGGGAAGAACTCCGCGGCCGGGACGCCGCGCTCACCGGCCGCCGAACCAAGCACGATCTCGGCATCGGTCGCCAGCAGGAGCGGCAGGGTGTCGCCGGCAGGGGAGGCGTTGGCGATGTTGCCCCCGATGGTGCCGCGGTTCTGGATCTGCGCCGCGCCGATGGTGGCTGCGACATCGGCAAGCACCGCGAGGTGATGCGCCACGAGCGGGGAGCTGCGCAGATCGGTGTAGGTGGTGAGGGCTCCGATGACGAGCGCCCCGTCCTCGACCCGTACGCCGCGCAGCTCGTCCAGCGCCCAGAGGTCCACGACGCGCTCCGGCGGTTCGCCGAGCTCGCCGGTGATCTGCACCATCAGGTCGGTGCCACCGGCGAGAGGACGAACGCGTCCGTCCGCGGCCCCCTCCAGCAGGGCATAGGCTTCGGCAAGGGTTCGGGGCGAGTCGACCGCGGGCTCGTACGGGCGGGGCACGGCTAGCCTCCCGCCGCGGGCCGTCGTCCCGCGCCGCGCTCAGCGGCAAGCGCGATCGCCTCTACGATCTTCGTGTAGCCCGTGCAGCGGCACAGGTTCCCGGCGATCGCGGTCCGGATCGCCGCCTCGTCCGCGTCCTCTCCGGGGCCGAGCGCGTCGAGATAGGCGTGGCCGGCCATCAGCATGCCGGGGGTGCAGATCCCGCACTGGGCGCCGCCGGTCTCGAGGAAGGCCGCCTGCAGGATGTCGAGCGCCTCGCCGCTCGCCAGCCCCTCGACCGTCTCCACCGTGGTGCCGTCGGCCTGGCAGAGCGGGACGAGGCAGGAGTCCACCACCACTCCGTCCACGAGCACCGAGCAGGCGCCGCACTCCCCCTCGCCGCATCCCTCCTTGGTGCCGGTCAGGCCCAGGTCCTCGCGAAGCACGTCGAGCAGGCGACGCATCCCCGGCGCCTCCACCTCCACCGGCGCGCCGTTGACCGTCATCCGGTACGTCACGACGGGGCTCCCTTCGAGACGCTGCTCACCCCGGGCAGCGGGGGCGGCTCGATCCCGGCCAGGGCCGCCAGGATCCGTTCCGGCGTCGCGGGCAGCTCGGTGATCCAGGCGCCGGTCGCGTCGTGGATGGCGTCGAGCACCGCCGGCGCGCCCAGGTCCATCGGCAGCTCGCCGACGCCCTTGGCCCCGTGCGGGGAGCCGGAGAACGGCTTCTCGACCAGCACGGTGTGGATGCGGGGCGCGTCGAGCGCGGTGGGGATCAGGTAGGTCGCCAGGCGATCGTTGACGTAGGCGCCATCGGTCAGCTTGATCTCCTCGATGGTCGCGTAGCCCACCGCCTGCAGGGTGCCGCCCTCGACCTGGCCCTCGCAGAGAACCGGGTGGATGACGCGACCCACGTCGTCCGCGGCGGTCACCGACTTGACCGTCACCTCGCCGGTGTCGAGGTCCACGTCCACCTCCGCCACGCACGCCGCCCAGCCGAAGCACGGATACGCGTCGCCGGTGTACGTCTCCTCGTCGAAGGGCTCCCCCGCAAAGGGCGTGAACTGCTCGTCAATACGCAGGCCGCCCTGCTCGTGGACGTAGTCGGCATAGGCATCCGCGAACCAGCGCCCGGTGGATTCCTCCACGCGGCGGCGCAGCCGGCGAGCCGCCTTGATCAGCAGGCCGCCCACGATCATGGCGGTACGGGAGGCGACGGTGGGGCCGGAGTCCGGCACGATCGAGGTGTCGGTGGGCGCAAGGTCGACCTCGTCGGGATCGACGCCGAGCGCCTCGGCAACGAGCTGCGGGAAGATCGTCTTGGTGCCCTGGCCCATCTCCGTGGAGGCGGTGAGGACCCGGATGCGGCCGGCATCGGTCAGCTCCACGGAGGCAACGCTCGCCAGGTGCACCTCGCCGGCGCCGGTGAAGCCCGCACCGTGCCAGGCCATTGCCAGGCCGATGCCGGATGCCACCCGGGCGGCGCCGGTGCGCCGGTCGCGGGCCTGGGCGGTCTGCTGACGGTGGCGTTCGTAGCCGGACGCCTCCGCCGCGGCCTCGAGCACCTCGTGGGCACCCACGCTCTCGCGGAGCACCTGGCCGGTAGGTGTCACGCCTCCCTCCCGGTACGCCCACCGCCGGCGAAGGTCGAGAGGCGAGACACCCAGCGCATCCGCCACGCGGTTCGCCTGCATCTCCGAGGCGAACTGGACCTGGGGCGCTCCGAAACCGCGGAAGGCGCCATTCGGCGGCGTGTTGGTCTGCGCGGCCCGTCCGGTGATGAGCACGTTCGGACACTCGTACGGCCCCCCGGCGTGCAGGACGCCTCGCGAGAGCACGACCGGGGAGAGGGTGCAGTAGGCGCCGGCGTCCATGACCACCTCCACCACCTGTGCCACGAGGTCGCCGTCACTGGTGATCCCCGTGCGATGGTGGACGACCGCGGGGTGGCGCTTGGTCGTGGCGCTGATGTCCTCGTGCCGGTCGTAGATCATGCGCACCGGGCGGCCGGCCCTGAGGGCCAGCAGCGCGGCGTGCAGGGCGATCATGGAGGGGTACTCCTCCTTGCCGCCGAAGCCGCCCCCGGTCTCGGACTGGACGACCACGACCTTCTCGGCACTCATGTCGAGCGCCCGGGTCATCGCGGCGTGGATGTAGTACGGGCACTGGCACGAGCCGTGGATCGTCACCCCGCCGTCCGGCCGGGGGACGGCGATCATGGCCTGCCCCTCGATATAGAGCTGCTCCTGGTGGCCGACCCGGTACGTGCCCTCGATCACCATGTCGGCGCGTGCCATCGCCGCCTCGGCGTCCCCGCGTGCGATGCGGTAGGTCGCGAAGGACGTGTCGGAGGCGACGGGGTCGAAGACGGGGGGGAGCGGCTCCGTGCGCAGGGTCACGTGCTGGCGGGCCGTGCGCAGCAGGTCCCGGTCCGCGGCGGCGAGGAGGCAGACAGGCTCGGCGTGATGCCGGATCTCGCCCCCGACCGGCACGAGGACCGGCTGGTCGTCCTGCATCAGGCTCACGACGTTCGTGCCGGGGATGTCGTCCGCGGTGACGACCACGACGCCGCTCCAGTCGAAGCCCGGGTCGAGGTCGATGCCCACCAGCCGGGCGTGCGGTTGGGTGGAGCGGACGGTGGCGCCGTACCAGGCGCCGGGGAAGACGAGGTCGTCCGCGTACTTTGCCAGCCCGGTCAGCTTCTCCGGCCCCTCGCGGCGCAGCGGTGCAGCGCGCTCCGCGCGGCCGGGCGCCTGCTGTCCCGGCGGGACCACGACGGGGGTTGGCGCGGCCGTGCGCCCCCCCGGCGGCATGGTACGAGTCGTCATCGCTGCGTCACACCTCCTCCGACCGGACGATAGCATCACCGACGACACTGCGCGGTCAGCGGGCCTCGCTGATCTCGAGCAGATGCCCGTCCGGATCCCGGAAGAAGCAGCGGACCTCCGCGCCCCAGTCGTGGGGCGGGGTGAGGAACTCGGCGCCCCGCTCGCGCAGGATCGCGTAGGCGGCTGCGCAGTCGGGGACCCGGATCGTCAGCTCGGTCGACACCCGGTCCGGATCGTCCGGCGGTGCGAAGACGACGTGCGGCTTGTCCACGGTGGGTTCGCCGCCGGTGACGAGCAGGATCCAGCTGCCGGCGAAGGAGAAGACCGCGGAGGAACCACCGTACTGCCGGTACGGGGTGGCGCCCAGCACGTCACGATAGAACCGCACGGAACGCTCGAGATCGGCGACCACCCGCAGCACGGTCACCGCCATCCCGGCGGCCGGAAACCCGTCAGCCATCCTCAGTCCACTCCTCTCCGCAGGGCGCGCCCCGGCAGGGCGCCGGTGTGCACCCCGTCCATCACCACCGGGACACCGTTCACGACGACCTGGTCGATCCCGACGGGGAAGCGACGCGGCTCCTCCATGGTCGCGCGCGAGGCAACCGTGTCGGGGTCGAAGACGACGATGTCCGCCACCATGCCATCCCGCAGCAGGCCACGCTCGCGCAGCCCAAGACGCGCGGCCGGGGAGCCGGTGATCTTCCGAACCGCCTCCTCCAGGCCGATGGTGGCGCGATCGCGGACGAACTCGCCCAGGACCCGCGGGAACGAACCGTACGTTCGCGGGGACGGGCGCGCGCCCAGGAAGGTGGAGTCGGTCCCGATCATGGCCGCCGGATGGGCGAAGTACTGCGAGAGGGTCGCCGTCTCCGGCCCGGAGGTGACCTGCGAGGGCCGCAGATCCTCCGAAAGGAGCAGGTCGCAGATGGCGTCGACCGGGTCCTGCCCCGTGTCGCGCATGACGTCGGCCAGGGTCTGCCCCTCCCAGCGCAGGTTCTCCGGACGGGCGAAGTAGCCGAGGCGGAGGTCGCTCCAGCCGGCCGCGCTCGTGTACGCCGCGCCGCGCGCGGCGAGCTCCGCGCGCAGTCGGGCGCGGACCCCCGCATCGGCCAGGCGCTCCAGCGTCCGCCCGGGACCGCCGGCCTGCGCCCACTGCGGGACCTGGATCAGCAGGCGGGTGGCAGCCCACTCGGAGGGATACATGTCGAAGGTGACGTCGAGCCCTTCCGCGCGGGCGGCATCCACGAGGTGGAGCAGCTCTGCGGGTCCGCCGGGATACGTCGGACGGTGATACAGGTGCGTGATGTGCACGGGAGCGTCCGCGCGCCGGCCGATCTCGATCGCTTCGCGGAACGGGTCCAGGAATCGATCGCCCAGCGGATAGCGGACGTGGGTGTGGTAGAAGCCGCCCTGGCGTGCCGCCTCAGCGGTGAGGGATGCCAGCTCCGCGGTGGTCGCGTAAGCGCCCGGCGGGTAGTCGAGCCCGCTCGAGAGGCCGTAGGCGCCGTCCTCCATCGCTTCGCGCAGGGTTCCGCGCATGCGGTCCGTGGCACGCTCGTCCGCCGGGGTCTCGTCCCATCCGAGGGCATCGATACGCAGGGCGCTGTTGCCGACCAGGAACGCGACGTTCACCGCGACGCCGCGGTCGAAACGATCGAGGTACTCCGCAACGGTCGCCCAGTCCAGGGCGACATCGGGGCGGCCGTCGAGGCCTCCGTTCAGACGGGCGAAGGCCTCCAGGTCGGCACGTGAGCGGAACGGCGCGTAGGCGTTGCCGTCCACGCCCACGACCTCGGTGGTGACCCCCTGCCGGACCTTCGGCTCATGCCGGGGCTCGGCCAGGATCCACAGGCCGGAGTGGCTGTGGAGGTCGATGAAGCCGGGTGCCACGATGCGTCCCGACGCGTCGATCGAGCGCGCGGCAGTGACCGATGACGCCCCGTCGCGCAGGACCCGCAGCCGCCCGTCGTCGGTGACCGCCACGTCGGCCCGGAAGCGCGGGCTCCCGCTGCCGTCGACGACGGTGCCACCGTGAATCAGCAGGGCCGCATCGCCCATCAGGCAGCGGGAGGACCGTCCAGCCGGCGTCCCCGGACCCAGGCGGCGCGAACCATGGCCGGATGGGAGCGGAAGATCAGCCGGCTCGCGAGGTCGACCTCCTCGTCCGCGGCGAGGTGGGGGAGCGGCCGGGTGAGCGAGGGGTCCACCGCGATGAGGTCGGCCTCCTTCCCCGCCTCCACCGAGCCGGTCACCTCGTCCAGGCCCAGGGCCCGCGCTCCCTCGAGGGAGCCGAGCCGCAGCCAGTCGACCGGTGAACGGGGCGGGTGGGCGTCGCCGAGCATCGCTCGCAGCCCGTTCTGGGTGTAGGCGCCGGCACGCATCGCGTCGAACAGGGAGAGGCCCGGGCCGGCGGACACGTCGCTGCCGAGGCCGACCACCAGGCCGGCGTCCAGGTAGCGGCCGAGCCGCATCGTCCCGCTGGCCAGGAACAGGTTGGAGGCGGGGCAGTGGGCGATCCGCGTCCCGGTCTCCACGAGGCGCTCGATCTCCCGGTCGGAGAGGTGGATCGCGTGGGCCATGATGCTGCGCTCCCCGAGGCCGCCGGCCCGGTCGTAGACGTCGGTGTAGTCGGCGGCCTCGGGGAAGAGGCGGTAGACCTCCCTGCACTCGTGGGCGTCCTCGGCGAGGTGGGTCTGCCAGTAGGTCCCGGTGTCGCGCGCGAGGGCCGCCGACTCTCGGAGCATGGGTCCGGAGCAGCTCACGGCAAACCGCGGCGTGACCGCGTAGCGAAGGCGGCCGCCGTCGCGGCCGTCCCAACGGGCGATGAGGTCCGCGCTCTGGCGCAGGCTCGTCTCGAGGACCGCGGACTCGGCGAGGATGGGGTCGTACCGGAGGCGGTCCATCATTACCTTGCCCATCACGGCGCGCAGCCCGTGCGCCTCGACCGCCTCGAAGGCCGCGTCCATGCTCTCCTCGTAGACGGCGCCGTACATCACCGCGGTCGTGGTGCCGGCGGCGGCGAATGCCCGGCAGGCGGCCGGCGCGATGCGCTCGGCGGCGCTGCGGTCGAAGTCGCGCTCGAGCGGGAAGATGTAGCGATCGAGCCAGGTCAGCAGATCCAGCCCCGCCCCCAGGCCCGCGCTGGGCAGCTGCGGCAGGTGCGCGTGGAGGTCGACCATCCCGGGCAGGACGACCCACGGCCGCAGGTCGATGGTCTCCCCGTCGGACGAGCCGGCATCGGTCCGGTCGCCATCGGTCCAGGGCGCCACGGTGGAGATCCGTCCCCCGGCGTCCACCGCGATCCGCGCGTCCGCCTCCCAGCGGTGCCCACCGGCCGCGAGCGGGGTGAGAAGGGCGCTGCGCAGCGTGAAGGGCGGTCCTGCGGGGATGGGCGGTGTGCTCACGACCGGCGTCTAGACGACGGCTGCCGGATCCGCCGGGCGCAGCTCGGAGAGCTCCCGCTCGAACTGCCGGCGCAGCCGCGCCCTGTCGTCCGCATCCAGCCAGGTCGCCTCGACCCCGTCGAGGGCCACCGCCTCGACCTCCGACCACGGCATGCCCAGCGCATGGGCCACGCTGCGGTACTCCTTGCCGAGGTCCAGGTCGGTCATCGCCGGATCGTCGGTGTTCAGCGTGGCCAGCAGCCCCGCCCGGCGCATGCGCCGGAATGGATGCTCCTCCAGACGCTCGTAGCGGTTCGCGATCACGATGTTCGAGTTCGGGCAGACCGTCAGCGGGATGCGCGCCTCCGCCACCCGCCTGGTGAGCGCCTCGTCGCCCAGAATCGCCAGCCCGTGATCGATCCGCTCGATCCCCAGCGCGTCGAGCGCGGTGACGATGTTCTCCGGCCCGGTGTCCTCCCCGGCGTGGGCGGCCAGGTGCAGACCGACGGAGCGCCCGACGCCGAAGGCCGGCGCGAAGTCCCGCGGATCGACGCCGCGTTCCGTGGAGTCCATCCCCATCCCGATGACGCGCTCCGCCCGTCCGGACCGCTTCAGCTCCGCCAGGCGCTCGATGAGCTCGAGCCCCGCGGCCCCGCCATAGGCCCGGTCGATGTCGCAGATGAGCATGCAGCGGGCGGCGCTCTCCGCCTCCGCCCGCTCGATCCCCTCGGAGAGGCCCGCCACGATCTCCCCGAGGTCCTGGCCCGCGGCGAGGTGGCGGGCCGGGGTGAAGAACATCTCACGGTAGCGGAGACCGTGCGCGGCACCGTCCACCACCGACTCGTAGGCGGCGCGCGCCCAGTCGTCCCGGTCGGCGAGCAGCTCCTGGACGAGCCAGAAGATCTCCAGGAACGTGTTCAGGGAGGTGTATCGGTACAGCTCGGTGGGATCGTCGGTCGGCAGCTGCCGGCCGTTCTTGCGTGCCAGGTCGAGGACGGTCGCGGGACGCACCGTGCCCTCGACATGGCAGTGGAGCTCGACCTTGGGGAGGGCGTCGTAGACGTCTCCATCGGTCATTCCATCGGCCATGCCAGCGTCCCTCTGTGGGCGGTTTGCGCCAGTATATGGACCGATGTCGCCCGATCTGCGCACTCCCGACACGGTCGCCGGGCTGGTTCTCGCTGCCGGCCGCTCTCGCCGGTTCGGCAGCGCCAAGCAGCTGGCGCTGCTGGACGGCCGCACGCTCCTCGAGCATGTCCTGCATCGGGCGGCCGAGGCGGGACTGGATCCGATCCTCGCTGTCGTCCCGCCCTGGCTCGAGCTGCCCAAGCCCGCCACGACGATCACGTGGGTGACGAACGGTGAGCCGGACCGCGGCCTGAGCCATTCGCTGCGTCTCGGCCTCGCGGCACTGCCGGGAACCGCCTCGGCCGTCGTCGTCCTCCTCGGCGACCAGCCCACGCTGGATCCCGCGGCGATCCGGGCAGTCGTGGCGGCCCGCGGCGAACGACCCGTCGTCGCCGCATTCGCGGCAGGGCACGCGGCCCCGCCCGTCCTCCTCGAGCGACCGGCCTTCGCGCTCGCGGAGGGCCTGGAGGGCGATGTCGGCCTGCGCGACCTCATCTCCACCCACACCGAGCTCGTTCGCCGGGTCCCGGTGGTCGCGCACGCGCCCGACCTGGACCGTCCCGCGGACCTCGCCGCGCTGGCGGGTCAGTCCATGCCTGATCGCTGCCCGGGCTGCGGCGCGGAGCTGCCCGACGACCCGCGGGGGCCGCGTCACCCGTACATGACCAGCTCCAGCGGCTGCTGGACGGCCTTTGGCGAGGTCCTCGCCCGCGAGTTCGGCAGCCCGGACTGGTTCGCCCTGCACCGGCTCACCGTCGACACCTACGCCGCGCAGCATCCGGGCGGCGACGACCCTCGCCAGCGGCAGTCGGTCGCGCTCCACCTCATCGCCCTGCGCCACGCCCTCGACGGCGTTGACGCGCGATCCCTCAATGCGGTCACGCAGCGGCTCGCAGCCGAGCATCGCGAGTGGCCGGAGCTGTCCCCGCCGGACGGATACCCCACGACCGTCGCCGACGTCCTCGCCGCGCGCTCGGCCGACGAGCACCTGGCCCTCGTCCACCGCTGGGCACAGGCGACCTGGGATGCGTGGGGGCCGCATCACGCGCGCGTCGAGGCGTGGGCCCGCGAGGCGCTGGCCGCGCAGCGGGACGGGTAGAATCGGTCACATGTTCGATTCGGCGGTGACCGGACGCCACGGCGGGGGAGCGGCATGACCATCGAGCGCGTCACGGCCGCGGAGGTGGCCCCGGAGGAGCTGGCGCTCGAGACGACGGTCCGGCCCCGGCGGCTCGACGAGTTCGCCGGCCAGGAGCGCGTCAAGGAGAACCTGGCCATCCTCATCGACGCCGCCCGCCATCGGTCCGAGCCGGTCGACCACATCCTGCTCTACGGCCCGCCGGGCCTGGGAAAGACGACCCTGGCCAACATCGTCGCCGCGGAGCTCGGCGCCCAGATCCGGACCACCTCCGGCCCCGCGATCGAGCGCGCCGGCGACCTCGCCGCGATCCTCACCAGCCTCGGACGCGGCGACGTCCTGTTCATCGACGAGATCCACCGGCTCAGCCACGCCGTGGAGGAGATCCTCTACCCGGCCATGGAGGACTTCGTCCTCGACGTGGTGCTCGGCAAGGGCCCCGGCGCCCAGACGGTCCGGCTGCAGATCGAGCACCTGACCGTGATCGGTGCCACCACGCGGGTCGGCAGCATCACCGGGCCCCTCCGCGAGCGCTTCGGCGCCACCTACCGGCTCGACTACTACGCCCAGGGCGAGCTGGAGCAGATCCTGCGCCGCAGCGCGGGCATCCTGGGAATCGAGCTGTCACCCGACGCGGCGGTCATCGTCGCGGAACGCAGCCGCGGCACGCCGCGCATCGCGAACCGGCTCCTCAAGCGGGTGCGCGACTTCGCGCAGGTCCGCGGAGGCGGGGATGAGCGGGTGACCGCCGAGCTCGCAACCGCCGCGCTCGACCTGCTCGAGATCGATCATCGCGGGCTCGACGCCATGGACCGCCAGCTTCTGCGCGCCATCGCCGAGCATCACGCCGGCGGCCCGGTGGGCCTGGCGACCATGGCCGCCACCATCAGCGAGCCGGTCGAGACCCTCGAGGACGTCATCGAGCCGTACCTCATGCAGGTCGGCCTGCTGGCCCGCACGCCGCGCGGGCGCCAGCTCACCGCCGGGGCCTGGGAGCATCTCGGGCTCGTCCCTCCCGCATCGGCGAGGACGCCATCGGTCCAGGCGCAGCAGCCGGGTCTCTTCGACCGGGAGCTCTAGACCGATGCCTCCCGAGCTCGGCCGTTTCGTCCTCATCGTCGGGCTCGTGCTCGTGGTGATCGGTGGCCTCGCCATGTTCGGGGTCCGCATCCCGATCGGGCGGCTGCCGGGTGACATCGCCATCACCGGGAAGAACGGCGGCTTCTACTTCCCGATCACGACCATGATCCTGGCGTCGATCGTTCTCACCGTGCTCTGGAACCTGTTCACGCGGCGATAGGGGACGGAGAGCGCTGCTTTCCCCGACGGCCCGCGGCTGCCCGCGGCCTGCGGTTACCTCGGGCGTCCCGCTCGCCCCCGGCCCGCGTACCCACCCGCTGGGTGACCGGCGACGGAACTCCTCGGTCCGGGGCCTTCGAGAGCGGTTCACCCAGGGGATGGGTGAGCGCGAACCCCGTGGGGGCTTTCCGCGCACCCCCCACCCTCCCCATGGGTATCCGGGCGGCGGACCTGCCCCGGGCGGGCGTTCCGGCACCGCTCACCCATGGGGTGGGCAGCCGTAGTCCGGCACCCCGATCTTCGGAGATGGGGAGCGCGCGAAAAATCGGGGCCTCGTGGCATGGGCTCGGAGTAGGCTCCGCATCGGCAGCGATGCCTGGCGCGAAGCCGGGCCACGCATGACCGCGACGGAGGGTGATCGCAGTGGAAGCACAGGCGACCGAGGTGCCGCCGCAGGCGCCGACCACGTCCGGGGGCTTGAGCGCCCTCGACAGGTTCTTCAAGATCAGCGAGCGGGGCTCGAGCTGGGGAACCGAGATGCGCGCGGGCCTGACCACGTTCATGGTCATGGCCTACATCATCTTCGTGAATCCCAGCATCCTGAGCGCGGGATTCGGCGACTCCGCCGGCGTGTTCACACCCGTGGCCCTGGCGGCCGGCACGGCGCTCGTGGCCGGGATCATGACCATCGCCATGGGCCTGATCGGCAACTACCCGTTTGCCGTTGCCGCCGGCCTGGGGATCAACGCCATCGTGGCCTTCACCCTGACCGGCAAGGGACTGAGTCCGGCCGGCGCGATGGGGGTGATCGTGCTCGAAGGGCTCGCGGTCACGCTCCTCGTGGTCGTGGGCCTGCGGGAGGCGATCATGAACGCGGTGCCGATCGCGCTGAAGCGGGCGATCGGCGTCGGCATCGGCCTCTTCATCCTGTTCATCGGCTTCGCCAACGGGGGACTCATCGCAGGGCAGGCGTCGACGTACGGCGAAGTTCCGGCGGTCTTCTTCCAGTTCCCGACCGACCCGCGCCAGTGGGTCTTCCTGGCCGGCCTGGTGATCACCATCGTGCTGTGGGTGATGCGCGTGAAGGGGGCGCTGGTGATCAGCATCCTGCTCACCACGGTGATCGCCCTCGTCGTGGGCGTGTCCAAGATCCCGGCCGGTGGCCTGACCGTCACGCCGAACTTCGGCACCCTCGGCCACTTCGACCTGGGCCAGGTCTTCACCACGCTGCCGATGATCACCGCGCTGCTGACGATCTTCGCCATCATGCTCACCGACTTCTTCGACACCATGGGCACGGTGACCGGCGTCGCGGCTGAGGCAGGCCTGGCACGCGAGGACGGGACGGTCCCCGGCGTCGGTCGGGTCCTCTTCGTCGACAGCCTCGCGGCGGTGGCGGGCGGCGCGTCGGGCGTCAGCTCCAACACGACCTACATCGAGAGTGCGGCCGGCGTGGCCGACGGCGCACGGACCGGGTTCGCCTCGGTGGTGACCGGCGTCCTCTTCCTGCTGGCGGTCTTCCTCTCGCCCATCGCCGGCATCGTGCCGGGTGTGGCGACGGCACCGGCCCTGGTCCTGGTGGGCTTCCTGATGTTCACCATCGTCAAGGACATCCCCGTCGGTGACGTCGAGGACGGGCTTCCCGCCCTGCTGACCATGATCCTCATGCCGCTGACCTACGACATCACGGTCGGCATCGGTGCCGGGTTCATCAGCTGGGTGGTCATCAAGGTCGTCCGCGGCAAGCTGAGCGAGATCCACTGGCTGATGTGGCTCGTCACCGCCGCCTTCGCGATCTACTTCGCGCAGGACTGGATCAACATGCTGATCGCGGCGAAGTAGCGTCCCTTCGGACCGCTGGCGCCCGGCCGGGAACCCTGGCCGGGCGCTAGTCTTGTACGCGATGCCCGCGCGATCCCCTGATCCCTCGCCGCGCCTGCGCGTCGGCGATTTCGACTACGAGCTGTCCGAGGAGGCGATCGCCCAGGTTCCGGCGGAGCCACGAGACGAGTCGCGCCTCCTCGTCCTGGACCGCGCCGCCTCGCGCCCCGGCGCGCCGGCGCTGAGCCACGCCATCTTCCGCGAGATCGGGGAGTGGCTTCGTCCGGGGGATCTCCTGGTCGTGAACGACTCGCGCGTGATCCCCGCGCGGCTGCGAGGGACGCGCTTCGGCGGGAGCGCGGCGGAGATCCTCCTCCTTCGGGACCTGGGCGAGCGCCGCTGGGAGGCGCTCGTCCGACCATCACGCAAACTCCGCCCCGGGGCGCGCATCCGCCTGTCGACGGATGACGAGGTCGAGGTGGGGGAGCCGGTCGGCGAGGGGACCCGGGCGGTCCGCTTCGATCGAAATCCGGCCGCGGTGATGGCCGATGCCGGCGAGACGCCGCTCCCACCCTACATCCACGACCGCTCGAGTCCCGCGGAGCGCTACCAGACCGTCTACGCCCGGCCGCCGGGCTCCACGGCGGCCCCGACCGCCGGACTCCACTTCACCCCGGAGCTCCTCGACGAGCTGGAACGGAGCGGCGTGCGAAGGACCAGCGTCACGCTCCACGTGGGCCTCGACACGTTCCGCCCGCTGGAGGGTGAGTACGTCGACGAGCACCGCATCCACACCGAGTGGTACGAGATCCCGCCCGCCGCCTCGACCGCGATCGCCGACGCCCGCCGGGCGGGCGGGCGGGTCGTCGCCGTGGGCACCACCAGCGTCCGCGTCCTGGAGACGGCGGCGCGCCGCGACGCCGCGGCATCGGGCTGGACGGACCTGTACATCACGCCCCCGCACCGCTTCTCGGCGGTGGATGCGCTCATCACGAACTTCCATCTGCCGCGGAGCTCGCTGCTGCTCCTGGTCACGGCTTTCGTGCAGGGCGGGATGGCCCCCGCGGTGGATCCCTTCGCCGCGCGCGACGTGCTGCTCGATGCCTATCGCGCGGCGCTGCTCGCCGACTACCGGTTCTTCAGCTTCGGCGACGCGATGCTCCTCCTCTGAGCGGAGCGTGCCGCGTCCCGGTCCCGCCAGCCTGCCGCACGGCGAAGGCCGTCGGCACGATCGGAAGCGTCAGCCTTCCCGCGAACGGCTCCCCGGGAAGGGCCCGGGGCGCGCACGCGCCGTCCCCGGGCTCGCGTCAGCCGCCGGGATGGTCGCGAGCCGGCGCGCGTCAGTCCCGGGGGAGGCTCCGCCCTCGCCGTCTTCGTCGGGCGGCGGCCAGCCGGACGGCTCGGCCATGATCACCGCGACCTTCGCGAAGTCGGCGAGGGCCCGTCCCAGCTGCGGGTCCTCCGTCCCCACCCGGAAGCGCGGCCGCGCAACGGTGAGCGACCAGCGGGTGCGGTGCTCCAGCGCCCAGAGGCGGAACGTCTCGACCCGCAGGTCGACGCCGCGCACGGCCTGCCACGGCAGCATCCGGCCGCCGATCGCGAACCGGGCGGTCGAGGCGCGGGGACCGTAGTGGTAGTCGAGGAGGCCGATCTCGGTGGCGACCAGCACCCGGCGCCCGTCATCGTCCGGGCCATCCTCGATGGCGTAGACCGCCAGCTCCTGGGTGCCGAGCGTGGCGAGGTGCTCGTTGATCCAGCCGCAGAGCTCCTCGTTGAGGAACGGCATTCGCGGCCATTCGGACAGGCGCACGCGTCACCTCCACCGCAACGGTAGCGGATCGGCCACGGACCCGCGACCGCTCGTCACCCTGCCTGGCGCCGGCGCTCTATGCTCACGAACCGATGGCGCCTGCGATCACCTTCACCCAGCGGCCCTCCGGCACGGGTCAGGCCCGGCTCGGCCGGCTCTCGACACCGCATGGCGTCGTCGACACGCCGCAGTTCATGCCGGTCGGAACGCAGGCAACGGTGAAGAGCCTCTCGCCCGGCGACCTGCGATCCGCCGGCGTGCAGGTGATCCTGGGCAACACCTACCACTTGAGCCTGCGGCCCGGCGCGGAGCGCATCGCCCGCCTGGGAGGGCTGCACGCCTTCATGGCCTGGGACGGGCCCATCCTGACCGACTCGGGAGGGTTCCAGGTCTACAGCCTTGGGCACCTGGCCCGCCTCGACGAGGACGGGATCACCTTCGCCAGCCATCTCGACGGCTCCCCGCAGCGCCTCACTCCCGAGCGGTCGATGGAGATCCAGGGCCTCCTGGGCAGCGACATCGCCATGGCCTTCGACCAGCTCGTCGACCCGACGCGGCCAGCCGCCGAGGTGCGCGACGCCATGGAGCGCACCCACCGCTGGGCGGAGCGGTCGCTCGCCGCCCGGGCCAGGCCGGGCCAGGCGGTCTTCGGCATCGTCCAGGGAGGCATCGACCCGGGGCTGCGACGGCGGTCCGTGGCGGCGATCGCGGGCCTGGGCTTCGACGGCATCGCCATCGGGGGCCTCTCGGTGGGGGAGTCGAAGGCCGAGATGGCCGCGACCCTGGACGTCGTGGCCGCGGCGCTCGGCGAGGACCCGCGCCCGCGCTACCTCATGGGCGTCGGTTCGCCGCTCGACTTCTTCGCGGGCGTGGAGCGCGGGATCGACCTGTTCGACTGCGTCCTTCCCACGCGGGTCGCGCGCACCGGGCAGCTGTGGACCTCGGCGGGGAAGCTGAACCTGCGAAACGCGCGCTTCCTCGACGACGGCGCGCCGGTCGACGCCGCCTGCTCGTGCGAGACCTGCCGCACCCACTCGCGGGCCTACCTGGCGCACCTGTTCCGGGCGGAGGAACTGCTCGCCTATCGCCTCGCGACGCTCCACAACGTCACCTATACTCTGACCCTGATGCAGCAGATCCGCTCCGCCCTGGCGGACGGCTCGTTCGCATCGCTGCGGGACGCCGTCGAGGCGCGATACGGAACCGCCGGACGGGTCGCAAAGCCGCCGATAAGGGCCCGGTAAGGGGCGATCGGCGACGCTGATCGCGACTCGACCGGCATCGGATCGGAGGTTCGGGACCAATGGCCAAGGGCCGAGATCGACCGCGCCATCAGCAGAAGCGCAAGCCGAAGGAGAAGGCGCCCAAGGGCCTGCCGTCCATGGCCTTCGAGCCTCCGCCGATGTCCGTTGAGGAAGTGAAGAAGAAGCGCAAGCCGCGCAGCGAGCCCGAGCAGAGCGAGTGACCTCCAACGCCCGCCGGGAGCCCATGAGAGGGAAGGAGCCCCAGACGACGATGGATGCCCCGGTGGTACAGCGGAACTCCGAGCGGAACGGCGAGCGCGGTCGCGCGGTCGACGCCGCCATCCTGCAGATCGAGAAGCAGTTCGGCCGCGGCGCCATCATGCGTCTCGGCGACCGCGGCGTGGTGCCCGTGGAGGTGATCCCGACCGGATCGGTCGCCCTGGATCTCGCGCTGGGAGTGGGCGGCGTGCCGCGCGGCCGGATCACCGAGATCTTCGGCCCCGAATCGAGCGGGAAGACGACGCTCTCCTACCACATCATGGGCAACGCGCAGCGCAACGGGGGCGTTGCGGCGTTCATCGACGCGGAGCACGCGCTCGACCCGGGCTACGCCAAGAACGTCGGCGTGAACGTCGACGACCTGCTCGTCAGCCAGCCGGACACCGGTGAGCAGGCCCTCGAGATCGCCGAGACCCTGATCCGCAGCAACGGCGTCGACGTCGTGGTCGTCGACTCGGTCGCGGCCCTGGTGCCGCGCGCCGAGATCGAGGGCGAGATGGGGGACAGCTTCGTCGGCCTCCAGGCGCGCCTCATGAGCCAGGCCCTGCGGAAGCTGACCGGCGCCATCAACCGCAGCAACACGGCGCTCGTCTTCACCAACCAGCTGCGCGAGAAGATCGGGGTCATGTTCGGAAACCCCGAGACCACCCCGGGCGGCCGCGCCCTGAAGTTCTACTCCAGCGTCCGGCTGGACATCCGCCGCATCGAGACCCTGAAGACCGGAACCGATGCCGTCGGCTCGCGGACCCGGGTGAAGGTCGTCAAGAACAAGGTGGCCTCCCCGTTCCGCGTCGCGGAGTTCGACATCATGTACAACGAGGGCATCAGCCGCGAGGGCGGCCTCCTCGACGTCGGAATCGCCGCGGGGATCCTCTCCAAGACCGGCGCCTGGTTCAACTACGGCGATACCCGCCTGGGCCAGGGCCGCGAGAACGCGCGCGACTTCCTCAAGTCGAACCCGGAGATCGCCGGGAAGATCGACGACGAGATCCGCGGCAAGGTGTCCTCCATCGAGGTCGGCGTCGAGGGGATCAGCGAGGCGAAGTAGCCGGTGGCCCGGCGCGGTCGTCCCCGCCGCCCGCGCGACGTCCGCGAGCCCCCCGGGCCCGAGGCGGCCCTGGAGCTCGCGGCCCACTATCTCGGCACGCGGCCGCGCAGCCGCTGGGAGGTGGAACGGCGCCTCGGCCGCGCCGGCGCGGATCCGGGCGTGATCGACGCGACGCTCGCACGCCTGGAGGAGCTGGGGCTCGTCGACGACCTGGCCTTCGCCCGCTGGTGGCTCGAGCAGCGCGACCGCCACGCCCCTCGGGGCCGGCGGATGATCGAGGCAGAGCTGCGGCAGCACGGGGTCGGGCGGGCGACCATCGAGGCGCTCCGGGAGGAGCGCGCCGAGATGGGCACGCCCGACGAGGGTTCCGACGAGGCCGGCGACGAGCTGCCGCGGACGGAGGAGGAACGGGCCGGCACGGCGCTCGCCGCGCACCTGCGGGGTCGTCCCGTCCCCGACGAGCCACGGGCCCGCCAGCGCCTCGGCATGTTCCTGGTGCGGCGCGGCTTCGACCCGGAGACCGTCCGTGCCGTGATCCGCGCCGCATCGGCTGCAGACGAGGCCGAGCTGGACGATTCGTCAGCCTGAAGTCCTCGTCGCGAACCGGGCTACCATGCGTTCCATGCGCTTTGCCCTCATGACCGAGCCCCAGCAGGGGCTCGCGTACACCGAGATCCTCGCCGTCGCCCGTGCCGCGGAAGCCGCGGGGCTCGAGGCGTTCTTCCGCTCCGACCACTACACCTCGTTCCCCGGCGAGGCGGGCCTGCCCACCACCGACGCGTGGGCAACGCTCGCCGGCCTGGCCCGCGAGACCCGCCGTATCCATCTCGGGACACTCGTCTCGCCGGTCACCTTCCGGATCCCCGGCAGCTTCGCGAAGGTCGTCGCCACCGTGGACGAGATGAGCGGCGGTCGCGTGGAGGTCGGCATGGGCGCCGGCTGGAACGAGCAGGAGCACCTGGAGCTCGGCATCGGCTTCCCGTCGCTTCGCGAGCGCTATGACCGCCTCGAGGAGTCGCTGGCGATCGTCCACGGGCTGTGGACGGAGGCCGACGGCTGGAGCTACGACGGGGCGCACTGGCAGGTGCGAGAGGCCCGTTTCCGGCCGCGACCGACGTTCGGCGGAGGGCGGCATCCCCATCTCATCCTGGGCGGCGACGGCGGACCGCGCCTCTCGCGCCTCGTCGCCACCTACGCCGACGAGTACAACCGGCAGTCGGCGACGCCGGAGCGGGTGGCAAGCGCGTACGCCAACGTGCGCGAGGCGTGCCGCACCATCGGTCGCGATCCGGATTCGGTCGTCTACTCGGCGATGGTCGGCGTGCTGGTGGCCGAGACCGAGGCCGAGCTGACCGCGCGGGTGCAGGCCCTCCTTGCCTTCACCGGGGCGGGCGCCGACGCCGACGCCTGGCTCGCCGAGCGACGCGGGCGCTGGATCATGGGCACGCCGGAGCAGGCATGGGAGCGCATCCGGGCCCTGGAGGCGGCGGGAGTCCAGCGGATCATGCTCCAGGATTTCCTGCCCCGCGACCTCGAGATGGTGTCGCTCATCGGGCGCATCGTCGGTACCTGACGTTCCGCGGCGGGCGGCGGCGACGGACCGTGGGATGGCCCACGGAGACGCCGGCGAGAGTTGCGGTACACTCGCCCCGAACTGAACGGCCGTCAACCACCGAGTTCCAGGCTGGCGGACACCGACCGAGAAAGCGTGGACGCCCGCGACCGGCGGGTGCGGAGAGTGCCCAATCTGGGGCTCCATCGACGGAGGGAGCCAGGATGTCGGAGACGATCCTCGTACTGGTGACGGCGGCAGCTGCCCTCGTCATCGGTGGCGTGCTGGGCTACGCCGCGCGCCGTCTGCTTGCCGCCAGCAAGGTCCGCCATGCCGATTCCTACGCGGAGCGGATCGTGGCGGAGGCGCGCGCCAAGCAGAAGGAGCTCGTCCTGGAGGGGAAGGACGAGGCGCTCAAGCTCCAGCGCGCGGCGGAGGACGAGGCGCGCGAGAAGCGAACGGACCTGCAGCGCCAGGAGCGGCTGCTCCTGGACCGGTCCGAGAGCATCGATCGCAAGATGGAGACGATCGAACGCCGCGAGGCGAGCGCCGAGCAGCGCGTTGCCGACCTCGAGGCCGAGCGTGCGCAGCTGGCCGAGCTCCGTCAGCAGCAGCTCGTCGCGCTCGAGCGCGTGAGCGGCCTCTCGACCGCCGAAGCGCGCCAGGCGCTGATCCAGCAGATCGTCGACGAGGCGGAGGCGGAGGCGCAGCAGCGGGTCCGGGAGATCGAGCGCCGCGCGACCGAGGAGGGAGAGGAGCGGTCGCGCCGAATCCTCACCACCGTCATGCAGCGCATGGCCGCCGAGCACACCCAGGAGGCGACGGTCACCGTCGTCAGCCTCCCCTCCGAGGAGATGAAGGGGCGGATCATCGGTCGCGAGGGCCGGAACATCCGGGCGCTGGAGCAGGCGACCGGCGTCGACCTGATCATCGACGACACCCCCGAGGCGGTCGTCCTCTCCGGCTTCGACCCGGTGCGGCGGGAGGTGGCGCGCATGGCGCTCACCAAGCTCATCAGCGACGGGCGGATCCATCCCGGTCGCATCGAGGAGACGGTCGCCAAGTGCCGCACGGAGATCGAGGTGATCATGCGCCAGGCCGGTGAGCAGGCCGCATACGACGCCGGCGTTGCGGGCCTCCACCCGGAGCTCATCAAGCTCATCGGCCGCCTGAAGTACCGCACGAGCTACGGCCAGAACGTGCTCAACCACTGCGTCGAGACCGCGAGGCTGGCCGGCATGCTGGCCGCCGAGGTCGGCGCGAACCTCGCCGAGGCGAAGAAGGGCGGCCTGCTGCACGACATCGGCAAGGCGGTCGACCACGAGGTGGAGGGACCGCACGCGCTGATCGGCGGGGAGATCGCCGCGCGCTACGGCATCAATCCGGTCGTCTGCAACGCCATCGCCGCCCATCACCAGGAGGTGGAGCAGGGCAGCATCGAGGCGGTCGTGGTCCAGATCGCCGATGCCATCAGCGCATCGCGGCCGGGCGCGCGGGGAGAGACCCTCGACAACTACGTGAAGCGGCTCGACGACCTCCAGCAGATCGCGGAGAGCTTCCCCGGCGTCGAGCGCAGCTTCGCCATCCAGGCGGGACGCGAGATCCGGATCATCGTGCGACCCGAGGAGATCGACGACGTCGCCTCCGGCCGCCTGGCCCGTGACGTGGTCAAGCGGATCGAGGAGCAGCTCCAGTACCCCGGGCAGATCAAGGTGACCGTGATCCGCGAGACGCGGGCGGTCGACTACGCGCGATGAGCGACCGCGCCGGACTGGTGCGGGCCCTGCTCATCGGCGACATCATCGGGAAGCCGGGACGGGTCGCGGTTCGTCACGCTCTCGGCGACCTGCGCACCGAGCTCGACGTCGACCTCGTGGTGGCGAACGGAGAGAACGTCGCGGCGGGGATGGGCCTGACGCCGTCCCTGGCCGAGGAGCTGTTCGAGACCGGGATCGACGTCATCACCTCGGGCAACCACATCTGGGACAAGCGCGAGGTGTACCCGTACCTCGACACGGATCGCCCGGTCCTGCGCCCGCTGAACTACCCGCACGAGGTTCCCGGTCGCGGCTGGCTCATCCACCACCTGCCCGATGGCGACGCGGTCGCGGTCGTCAACGTCATGGGGCAGGTCTACATGAACCAGCTCGACTCGCCGTTCAGCGCCATGGACGACCTCCTCGACAGCGCCGCCGAACCGCTTCCGCCCGTCCGCCTGGTGGACTTCCACTGCGAGATCACCAGCGAGAAGAACGCCATGGGCTGGCACCTGGACGGGCGGGTGAGCGCCGTGGTCGGCACCCACACCCACGTGCCGACCGCCGATGCCCGCATCCTCCCGCGGGGCACGGCGTACATCAGCGACATCGGCATGACCGGCCCCCGCGACTCGATCATCGGCTTCAAGATCGAGAGCGTCCTGCCTCGGTTCCTTCGCCACCTCCCGACGCGCTTCGAGGTGGGGGATGGCCCGGTCAGCCTCAACGCCGTCGTCGTCGAAGCGGATCGCACGACAGGGCGGGCGACCGCGATCACCCAGGTCCAGCGCACCATCGAGGTCGGCTAGACCAATGCCGCCGGCCCCCGGCCGGCCTGCGCCACCGTCCCCGCCGCTCGCGGCCGTCGTCGGACCGACCGGCTCGGGCAAGTCCGACCTCGCCATGGCCCTCGCATCGCGGTTTCCCGCGGAGATCCTCGTCGCGGACTCGCGCCAGGTGTACCGCGGCATGGAGATCGGCACGGCCAAGCCCTCTGCCGCGGAGCGCGCTGCGGTGCCCCACCACCTCCTCGACCTCGCGACCCCCGACGAGCCCTTCACGGTCGCGGACTGGGTCGCGCACGCCCGTGCGGTGCTCGTCGAGGTGGCCGCCCACGGCACCCTGCCCCTCGTCGTGGGCGGCACGGGCCTGTACGTCAGTGCGCTCGTCGACGGCTACGACTTCGCAACGCAGGCCTTCTCGCCGGCGATCCGCGACGAGCTCGTCGCGCGCCTGCGGACCGGGGGGCTGGCGCCGCTCGCCGCGGAGCTCACGGCCCGCGACCCGCACGCTGCGTCAGGGACCGACCTGCGAAACCCGCGACGGGTGGTCCGGGCGCTCGAGCGCGCGCTTGCCGGCGGGGCCGGGGAGCGGCCGGCGGCGTCACCCTACCCCGGCCGCGTCGCGCTGCTCGGCATCAGCCGCCCTCGCGACGTCCTGTATCGACGCATCGACGAGCGCGCTGCGGCCATCTTCGCCGCCGGCCTCGTCATGGAGATGCGCGGCCTGCTCGACGCGGGCTACTCGCCCGACCTGGCGCCGCTGAGCGGGATCGGCTACCGGGAGGCAGCCCGCGTCGCGGCGGGGGAGTGGTCCGAAGAAGAGGCCGTGACGGCAACGGCCCGGCGCACGCGCCAGTACGCCAAACGGCAGCTCAGCTGGTTCCGGCGCGAGACCCGCATCGTCTGGCTGGCGGCCGGCGACGCGCCGGCGAACGACGGAGCGCTCGTCGATCGGGCGCTGGATCTGCTGCGGCGGTTGCTCGGCTGAGGAGTCAGCCGCCGGCGACGGGGGTCGGCAGGCCGATCGACTGGCGCCACGCAGCCATGGGCGCGGCCACCTCCGGCACGCGCTCGATCGGCGGGGGGGCGGTCGTGCGCTGCGGCAGCGGCGCCGGTCGGCCGAAGAAGTAGCCCTGGCCGGCGCCCACGTCCAGGGCCGCGAGCTGGGCGACCTCCTCTGCCTGCTCGATCCCCTCGCCGATGACGAGCGCGCCGGTGCGCCCCGCAAAGGCGACGACCGAGCCGACCACCGCCGCCGAGGGCGCGTCGGGTGCCGCGCGCTGGACGAGGCTCAGGTCCACCTTGAGGATGTCGAAGCGCAGCTCGGCGAGGAGGCGCAGGCCGGCGTTGCCGGCACCCAGGTCGTCTGCGGCAAGGCGGATGCCGGCACGGCGGCAGGGCTCCAGCTTCGTCCGCACGCGCTCGACGTCGCTCAGCGCCTCGTGTTCGGTCACCTCCAGGACGAGCCGATCCGGACGGAAACCGTGCCGGGCAAGGATCCCGAGCAGTGACGCACTGCTGAACTCCGGTGCCTCGATCGTCCGCGGGGAGATGTTGACGCTGAGGAACTGGTCCGGCGGCAGACCGGCGGCGCCGGCCACCAGGGTGTCGATGCAGGTCATGTCCAGCGCGGCCAGGTGTCCGCTCGACGCGGCCGCCGCGAAGAGGCTCACGGGATCTGCGAAGGGGGCCGGCTCCACGGGACGGATGAGACCCTCGTGGCCGAGGACCTTCATCGACGCGAGCGACACGATCGGCTGGTAGACGCCGCGCAGCTGGCCGCGCGCGATGACCTCGGCGATCGCCGCCCCGGTTCCGCCCGCGGGAGCTGCGACCGGCGCACGCTCGTCGAAGAGGACGACGTCCGTGCGACCGGCCCGTTTCGCGGCATACAGGGCGGCGTCGGCCTGCGAGTAGAGCTGCTCCCGCGTGGTCGCCAGCCCGGGAACGGCGGAGACGCCGGCCGAGAACGACAGGGTCGCGCCGGCCTGGTCTCGCAGGGGCGGCTGCAGCGCAGTCGCCAGGAGGCGTCGCCCAACGACCCAGGCACCGTCGGCATCGGTATGTGGCAGGAGGATCGCGAACTCGTCGCCACCGATCCGGAAGGGCCGGTCCACGCGCCGCAGGGCGGAGAGCAGCAGACGCCCGAAGTCCGAGAGGGCGCGATCGCCGGCCGCGTGCCCGCGCTCGTCGTTGATCGCCTTGAACTCGTCGATGTCGATGAGCATGAGCGAGACCGGAACGCCGTAGCGGTACGCCTGCTCGACCTGGCGCTCGAGCTCCTCCTGGAAGGCGCGGTGGTTGCCGAGGCCGGTGAGCGGATCGGTGAGCGCGTCGGCGAGGGCCGCCTCGTAGCGGCCGTGGAGCTCCGCGCGATCTTCGACCAGCGGCCGCACCACCATGAGGTGCAGGATGGAACCCGCCATCCCCATCGCCACGAAGGTGGAGCAGATGACGCGGAGCGCCATGTCGGGCAGCACCATGGCCAGGAAGGCGTAGGCGACAAGGCCCATCAGGACACCGGCGACGAGCGCGACGCCCAGCCGACCGGTCAGCTCCCGGTGCAGGCTCGATTCGCGTCCGGCCGCCGCCGCATCCGGCCGCGTCTCGTCCGGCATGGGCACCTCCAGCTATCCCCCTGGTCGGTGCGGACAGGTATCGCACAGTGCGGTGCCAATGCGCACTAGCCGGAAAGTACCGGTGAGGTGCCGTGCGGGCGTTGCCGGCCGGGGGGACGGTGGCCGGCCCTGGGCACCACGGCCGTCCGGCAGCCGCCATCGGCTACCATCAGCGGAGCATCATGACCAACCGCTCCCGCCTGATCGATCTCACCGCCCCCGATGAGCGCGCCTTCCTGATCGGCCTCGACAACAACGACGGCTGGCCGCTGTCGCGCTCGCTCGCGGAGCTGGCCGCACTCACCGAGACCGCCGGCGCGGTCGTGGTGGGCAGCGCCTTCCAGCGGCGATCGGCACCGGACCCGCTGTGGTACTTCGGCAAGGGGCGCGCTGCGGAGCTCGTCGAGGAGAAGGCCGCGAACGACTTCAATCTCCTCATCGTGGACGACGAGATCACCCCGACCCAGCAGCGCTCGCTGGAGAAGCTGCTGGACTGCAAGGTGCTCGACCGGTCCGCCCTGATCATCGACATCTTCGCCCGTCACGCGCGCAGCCACGAGGGTCGCCTGCAGGTGGAGCTGGCGCAGCTCGAGTATCACCTCCCGCGCCTGACCCGGATGTGGACGCACCTGTCGCGCACCGGCGGCGGCATCGGCACCCGGGGCCCCGGCGAGACCCAGCTGGAGACGGACCGGCGCGTGATTCGCGAGAAGATCAAGAAGCTGCGCGGGGAGCTCGACGAGGTGAAGCGCCAGCGCTCGACCGCCGCCCGACAGCGCGAGCGCAGCGAGGTGGCCACCCTGGCACTGGTGGGATACACGAACGCGGGCAAGAGCACGCTCCTCAACCGCCTGGCCGATGCCGACGTGTACGCCGCCGACATGCTGTTCGCCACCCTGGACCCGACCTCCCGCCACGTCACCCTGCCGTCCGGCAAGCGGGTGGTGGTGACCGATACCGTCGGCTTCATCAACAAGCTGCCGCACGACCTGGTGGATGCCTTCCGTGCCACCCTCGAGGAGGTGCTCCGCGCCGATCTCCTCCTCGAGGTGGTGGACGCCACGGATGGAGACTTCATGGCGCAGCAGGCCGCGGTCCAGTCGGTCCTCTCCGAGCTCGGCGCCGGAACCAAGCCCCGCATCACGGTCTTCAACAAGATCGACCTGCTCGACGCCGACCTGCGCAGCAGCGCCGCACCGATCTCCACGGACGCGGTCTTCGTCTCGGCGGCGACGGGGGAGGGGATCGAGGGACTCCTCGACCTCGTGGTCGATGCCCTGCGCGCCCAGATGGTGCCCGTCGACGCGGTCGTGCCCTATGCACGCGGTGAGCTCGTCTCGCGGGCCCGGAGCAGCGGTGAGGTCTCCGAGGCCTACACGGAGGGGGGCGTGCGCATCAGCGGGCACCTGCCGGAGGCGGTGGCGGCCGAGGTGACGGCCGCCCAGGAGCGCGAGACTGCCTCTCCGCGGCGGCGGTCCCGACGGTGAGCGAGCAGCAGACCGACGAGGCCCTCACCGCACCGGCGTCGACGGGCCCGGCCGACGCGCCCGTCGTCCTGGAGGGTCGGGTCTCCATCGAGGCCGCCATCAGCGGGGGAGTGCGCCGGGTGCACGAGATCCTGGCCGTCGCCCCCGGCGACCGGCGGCTCGCCTTCCTGCGCCGCATCGCAGCGGATCACGAGATCCCCATCCGCAAGGTGGGTCCCGCGGTCATCCGCGGCCTGGTCACCGGGCAGACGCACGGCGGGGTGGTGGCCCTGGCGGGGGAGCGAAGCTACCTCGCGCTCCCCGACCTCCTGGCCACCATCGGTCCGGATCCGTTCGTCGTCATGCTCGACGGGGTGGAGGACCCCTACAACTTCGGCCAGGCCGTGCGCTCCCTGTACGCCTGCGGTGCCGACGGCCTCATCCTGCGGCCGAGATCCTGGGAATCCGCGGCGGGCATCGTGGCCCGGGCCTCCGCCGGAGCCTCCGAGCTCCTGCCCACCGCCACCGTGGGGGGTGACGAGGAGGCGGCGAGCATCTGCCGGGCGGCGGGCCTGCAGGTTGCGTGTGCAACGACCCGCCCGGATGGCACCTGGATCCACGACGCGGACCTGGTGCGTGGCACGTTCCTGCTGGTGGGCGGCGAACGGCGGGGCGTGACCCGCTCGTTCGTGGATCAGGCCGACCTGCGGCTGCGCATCCCGTACGGGCGGCGCGGGGCGCACGCCCTGGGTGCGGCGGTGTCTGCGGCCCTGATCGGCTTCGAGGCGCTCAGGCAGCGCCGCGTGGCCGGCGCTGCGCCGGGAACAGCCGCGCAGCCGGCGGCAACGGACTAGCGCTCGCTGTAGACGGGAACCGGTCGCCTGGCACGCGTCCGGCGGTGGAGACGTTCACGGATCGCCAGGCCGGCCAGGAGGTAGGCCGCGCTGACCACCACGAGCCCGCCATAGCCGGCGACCATGCCGCCGAGCTCACCGACGAACGGGCCGACGACGAGCGCCGCCACGCCAACCACCAGGCCAACCAGGCCGAACCGCCGCAGCCACTGGTCTTTCTGCATGTCGTCCAGCCTACGGAGCCGACCGCCGCGCCGACATCGCCCGTTCGTCCCGCCGCCACGACAGTACTCAAGGCTTCCTAGCACTTCCGCAAATGGAAGTTATGTTGCGTTGCTGGCTAAGCACCTGCGGTACGGCTGTGAAATCGCATGGAAATAGAAGCGGCCAAGCCACAGGTGCGAACGGGCTCCTCACTCGGTCAGCTGTCGCGGTACTTGCCACGGACGTACAGGTCACGCAGGACGTCGTCGGCGATGTTCCAGATGAAACCGGCGATCCAGTTCAGACGCGGTTGGTCCAAGCTCCCCGGAAGGTATCCGTCCACGAAGTTGCGGCACATCGTCTCGGCGTCGCGCTGGCTGTTGCATTCCGGCGACTTCAGGACCGGCTCGGCCGCTTGGGGCGGCGAGCCGGTCTGGGTGCCGGAGAGCGCGGAGGGCGAGCGGCGTGCGCGCCGAGATGACCCGACGCGCACGCTGTACCGTGGATGCCCCTTTCCGGCAGAATCGAGGCGATCCAGCCCCTCTTGGATCAGTCCTTCTTTCTTCGTTCAGCCGCCAGGGTGGTTCTGAAGACCACGAGGCCGAGCAGGAGTGCGGACAGGAGGATGGCCGCGAATGCAGGCCATGAGGCAACAGTTCCGTCGCCCTGGAATGCCGTGTTTGGCACGGCGCTGGCAGCGGGAGTGGCAGACGCTGCGCTGGCAGCGGGAGTGGCAGACGCTGCGCTGGCAGCGGGAGTGGCAGCGGGAGTGGCAGACGCTGCGCTGGCAGCCGAGCACGAGTTGGTGATCGTGTTGGTGTCGAGCGTGACCGCACCATTGCGTGCCAGCGCTCGGCCGTCAATGGTCGCTCCGGTCGTCAGGGTGATCGACGTCAGGGCCATGATCGTGCCCTTGAACGCGGAGCCCGTCCCGATGGTCGCGCTGCTGCCGATCTGCCAGAACACGTTGCAGGGGGTCGCGCCGCCGCTGAAGACCACGCTACTTCCGCTCGCGGTGGTGAGCGTTGAGCCGGCCTGGAAGATCCAGACATCGCTCGACGTACCGGAGAGCGTCAACGTGCCCGTGAGGGCGAGCGAGGTCGCGGTGTTGTACACACCCGGTGTGAGGGTCTGCCCGCCGAGGTCGCCGACAACCGGGATGGTCGGCCCGGCTCCCGCCGCGGTGGTGTAGGCGGTCGTCAGATCGGTCTTGGCTCCCTGCGTGACCGCGTCACCTGCGTGATCGGTACCGTTGAGGGTGACCGAGCCGAAACCGGTCTCCGTGGTGGTGGGGTACGTGCCGACGTCGCCCTTGATCGTCGTCGGGCCGGTGTTGGTGATCCCGGCGCCAGCGAGGACCGCGAACGATCCTGCCGTTCCCAGGTCCGGCGCCGCCGGACCTGCGGCAAACGCTGTACCTGCGACGAGAAATATGCCCATCGCGAGCGTGACGCCGATGCCGGCACAAAGCCGCAACCTGGCGCTTGTCTTCGTTGTATGCACATGTCCTCCGCGCCCCGACGCGCAGTCAGGGCTCTCAGCATAGGGTCGGACGTCGCCGGACCCGGCGAGAAGCATGGGTCCCATGCGCCGTCAGGTCATGACGGCTCGTCATCGGGAGGCCGAACCGGATCGCCTCCTTGACGACCCGAGAATCCCTAAGAGGGAGTCATGCGGGATTCGCAGTGCGCTCGCGGTCCCCAAGCCGCAGGACGGCGATGATCAGGATGGCAAGCAGCGCGTACGCCACGATGGCCACGAGAGCAGCGACGTCGATCTCGCTCCGCCCCACCGGGGAGAAGTGCTCGAGGCTGAAGACCCCCCTGAAGACGGCCACGAAGGGCTCGCTGACGTTGTAGATGAAGTCGACCAGGGCGTTCCCGGCGTTTGCACCCAGCGCGAGGAGCAGGAACCGCAGCCCGATCAGGATGATCAGGATGCCGAAGAGCAGCCCCACGATGCGGCGCGCGTAGGAGAGTGGGCCGGGCGCGCTGGACACCGTTCCCCCGGTGTTCACGTTCACCTGGCTTCTCGGCTCGTTCTGGTTCGTCATCTCATGACCTCCCTAGTCGGATTCCGCAGTCGTCTGCGATCCTCGCTCTCGACCACGATCCAGGCGATCCAGCCCATCTGAGTCAGTCCTTCTCTCTTCGTTCGGCCGCCAGGGTGGTTCTGACGACCGTGAGGGCGAGCAGGAGCACGGACAGGAGGATGGCCGCGAAGGCAGGCCACGAGGCAACAGCCCCGTCTTCCTGCACCGCCGTGTTTGGCACACCACTGCTCGCGGTGCTTGCGTCAGGGGTGACCGATCCGCCGGTCGCAGTCGAGCAGCTGGTGGTGATGGTGTCGTTGGTCAGGGTCACGTCGCCGTTCCGGGCCACAGCGCGTCCATTCACCGTCACTCCGTCGGCCATCGTGATCGACGTCAGGGCCATGATGGTGCCCGCGAACGAAGAGCCCGATCCGAGTGTCGCCGAGCTGGTGACCTGCCAGAAGACGTTGCACGGGCTCGCGCCGTTGATGAGCGTCACGGCACTGGACGACGCAGTGACGAGCGACGAGGTGGCCTGGAAGACCCACACCGAACTCGAATCGCCCTTGCCATCCAGCGTCAGGGTGCCGGTCAGATCCAGCACGACGCCCCCTGCCGTGTAGACGCCGGACGCGAGAGTCAACCCGCCCAGGGTCCCGTGGGTGGCGGTGACCGGCCGTCCGGCGGCATCGGTATAGGCTGCCGTCAAATCGGCCTTGGCCTGCAGCGCAACGGCGTCGGCCTTGTGAATCGTGCCGTTCACGATGCCGGGCGGGAACCCGGTCACGGCTGCCCCCGGGGAGATCCCCACGCTTCCGGTGATGGTGGTCGGTCCGGTATTCGTCACCGTCGGAGTGCCGGCCAGGACCGCGAACGGCGCGGCGGTGCCGAGGTCGACTGGTGCGGGACCGGCGGCAAAGGCCGTATCCGCGAGAACGAAGATGCCCATTACCAAGGTGGCCGCGATGCCGGCCCACAGGGGCAATCTTGCGCTTGGCTTCAGTGTGTGCACGTTCCTCCGCGTTCCCGATGAGCAGCATCGGGGCCCTGGGCATGGGTTCGGGCGCCCCTCGACGAGGATTTCGCCAGTGAACCAGTGAGAAGCATGCGTCCGGTGCACCGTCGTGTCATGACGGTTCGTCATCGGTCCCGGGGGCCGAGGGAACCCCTCAGAAGGAGTCACGCGGCTTCATGGAAGCCTCCGCGCTCCGCCCTTCAGGCCCTTGCCGCTCAGCATGGCGGCAACCACGGCTCCGTACACCACGATGACACCAACCACGAGCGCCCAGGTCGCCAGGACGGCCACCCCGGCAAGGTCGCCGTACGACGTCCGGAACGTTCCGGCGGCCGCCAGGTAGCCGGTCGCGGCCTGCGCGATGCGGATGCCCACCGTGGCGATCACGGCACCAACCGCGGCGTGGCTCCAGGCAACGGGCGCGCGCGGCAGGAACTTGTAGGCGACGAGGAGGAACAGTCCGAGCAGGACCGTGGGGAGAACCTGCCAGCTGGCCAGCCAGAGCTGGGAGTGGTCGGCACCGCCATCGGCCAGGGCACCGATGCCGGCCTCGGCGAGGGCGGCCAGGAGGAGCAGGCCCAGCGAGAGGACGAGCATCGCGACTCGCAGCATCTGGCGGCGCCAGAAGGTGAGGCGGTTGACATCGTGCCAGGCAACGTTGATCACTTCAGTCAGGGCGGCGAAGGCGCGGCTGCCGCTGACCAGGAGCAGGAGAAGCGACACGCTCCCGCCCACGACGTCGGCCGGCCTGCTGGTGACGATGCCCTTCAGGAGATCCTGCTGGGCGGGCAGGTACTTGGCGACCTGCTCGATCACGAACTGCTCGGCCTGCGACGGAGGCACCACCAGTCCGCCCAGGTAGACCCCGGCCACGACCAGGGGCGGCACCGAGACGAAGAGGTACAGCCCGATGGCGGCCGCCCACGAAAGCCCCTGGTCCTCGGAGAAGAGCAGCAGGCTGACCCAGATGTCGCGGCCGACCCGGGTCGATCCGCGGACTGCCGCTCGCGGGAGGGCTGTAACGGTCACGGGCTGCCATCAGGGCACGTGGGATGCCAGAGCTCGGGAGCGTTGGTCCGGCACCAGGCATCGCCCGATTCCCGCGCTGGCCGCCTTTGGGCGGCGCTCAGACGTCCCGGTCGACGTCACGCTCCGGCGTGGTCTGGAGCTCATCGGGCGATCGCGGCGGCTCCTGCCAGCCCATGGAGCCCACCTCGGCATAGGCGAGGTTCAGGTGCACGGTGCCGTGCTCGACGTTCGCGATGGCCGAGGCAGGCACGTAGATCGGCGCCGAGAGGAATCCGGGCGACACCTTGATGAAGTGCTGCCGGACGTCCCGGATCTGCCCGATCCGGTGGTCGTCGTTGCTGACCACGTCCCAGCCGCGTTGGAGGTCTGTCATCCGCATGTGAGCACCGGCACCTGAAGCGAGTGGTTGAAATCGGTCATGCCAGAGGATCGCCAGCGTAGCACTGGAGGAAGTCGAGCAGGCCCGTGAAGTACGTCCCGGGGTCGTCGTACTGCGCCAGGTGGCTGCCCTGCGGGCAGAACAGGTACCGGCCGCGTGGCAGCTCACCGGCCATCCACTCCATGTGCGCCGGATCCATGGTGTCGTACCGCGCCCCGACGACGAGCGTCGGGACGGTGATGCGTCCCAGGTCCCCGCTGCGGTCCCAGGTCAGGAGGCTGCCGCTCAGCCCGAGTTCGCTCGGACCCTGCATACGGACGTAGACCGATTCGTTGATGTGCGCGAAGCAGCGGTTCACCGGCTCCGGCCACTCGACGGGTGGCATGCGGAGGACGTGCTCGCGGTAGTGGTGTTCCGTGAGGAGCTCCATGAAGCGCGGGTTCGCCGTGTCACCACGGGCCTCAAGGTCCCGGATCTCGGCGAGCGCCGCCTGGTCCATGGCCGGCATCAGGACGTCGCGCGCGTAGGCGTTGTAGGCCGCAGCGCTCGACATCATGTTGGAGATGACCAGCCCCTTCAGGTGCTCCTGGTGCCGCAGCGCGTACTCGATGGCCAGGAGGCCTCCCCAGGATTGTCCCAGGAGGAAGAAGTTGGTGGAGTCGAGACCGAGCGCAACACGCACCTGTTCGACCTCGTCGACGAAGCGGTCGATCTCCCAGAGCTCCGGATCGTCGGGCTGGTCGCTGTACGCCGATCCGAGCTGGTCGTAGTAGTAGTACTCGATCCCCGCCGCCGGCAGGTAGCTGTCGAACACCTCGAAGCACTCGTGCGTCGCCCCGGGCCCGCCGTGCAGCAGCAGGAGCTTGATCTGCGGATTGTTCCCGACGCGCTTGGCCCACACGCGGAAGTCGCCCCTCGGGGTGCTGATGGGGATCATCCGCGCGCCGCCACCGAGGCGATCCGGCCAATCCGAGGTGTCGAGGTATGTGTCCGGCGTCGTCATCGCCGCATCCTTTCAGCAACTGCAGCGCCGCGGTCCGCGACTATCTTCGCGCAGGCGGGCGGCTCAGGTGAACGCGAACAGACGCAGCCCCGCCTTCAGCGGTGCAGGTGCGCCGGCGAATCGACCGAGGTAGACCGAGAAGAGCTCGTCTTCCGGCGCCACGAAGGCCAGCTCCTCGACCCCGGCGGCGGCATACCAGCCCCGGATGGCCGGGGTCAGGTCCGGCGGTCGGCGGTGCCGGGTCCAGATCACGCTTCCGCCGCTGGTGGAGAGCATGGGCGTGGCCGCCGCCATCTGCTGAATGTCGGCGTCGGGCACGTTCCCGAAGATCCCGGCCAGCAGCAGCAGGTCGGCCGGGACGGCGCCCACGAACGCATCGGTGAGGCCGGCGTCTCCTTCCACGATCTCCACCGGCCCCGCATCGATGCCCGCCGCCGTCGCCCGTGCAACGGCGGCCAGTCGCGGATCGAGCTCGATCAGGCGGGCGCGGACAGAGCCCCGGCGCGGATGGTCGCGCAGGACCTCGAGCAGGTCGCGCCCGCTGCCGGCGCACAGGCTGAGCACGCGGAGCGGTCCGGCGGGGGCGGCGTCGAGCACGCGGCGGATCTGGTCCTGGACGGCTCGCAGGCGCCGGCTCTGGGACGATGCCGGGTCGTCGTACGCGGCGTGCCAGCGCACCCAGTGGTCGTCCGGCCGGGTCAATCCCGGCTCCGTCTCAGGGCGTGCCACCCGGGGATGATGGCAGGTTCTGCGCCCTCACGACTCGACCACGGTGGTCGGCGCGTTGTGCACGGCCGGTACCTGGCCCAGGCGGCCCGCCTGGTAGTCGTTGAAGGCCTGGACGACCTCCTCGCGGGTGTTCATGACGAACGGTCCCAGCCAGGCGACCGGTTCGTGGATGGGACGTCCGCCCAGGATCAGCACGTCGAGCGCCGGGCTGCGGCTCTCCTGCGAGCGTGCCCCGGTGAGGGTCAGCGCATCACCGGCGCCCAGGACGGCCAGCTGCCCGGCCTGGATCGGCCAGCCCTCGGTCCCAACCGTTCCATGCCCGGACATGACGTAGACCAGCGCGTTGTAGTCCGGACGCCACGGCAGCTCCATGCGCGCGTCGGGGCTGATGGTGGCATGCACGAAGGTCATGGGCGTATAGGTCGACCCCGGTCCAACGTGCTCCCCCACCTCGCCGGCGATGACGCGCAGGAGGGCGCCGCCATCGGCCGATGCCAGCAGGGCCACCTGGTCGGCGCGCAGGTCCTGGTAGCGCGGAGGCGACCACTTCCGGGCACGCGGCAGGTTCACCCAGAGCTGGATGCCGTGGAAGAGCCCGCCGCTCACCACGAGCGCCTCCGGCGGCTTCTCGATGTGCAGGATTCCCGCGCCGGCGGTCATCCACTGGGTGTCGCCGTTCGTGATCACTCCCCCACCGCCGTTCGAGTCGCTGTGCTCGAAGACGCCGTCCATCATGTACGTCACCGTCTCGAAGCCGCGATGCGGGTGCCAGGGCGTTCCCCTGGCCTCGCCCGGTGCGTACTCCACCTCCCCCATCTGGTCCATATGGACGAACGGGTCAAGCTCGCTCAGCTGCACGCCGGCGAAGGCTCGGCGCACCGGGAATCCCTCCCCTTCGTACCCGCGCGGCGCCTCGGTGACGCCCTTCACGGGGCGCTGGCGGGCGGCGGTCGGGTCGGGGCGCGGGATGCGCGGGAGGCGGGTGATGTCCTCGACGGTCACGGCAGGCATGCGCGAATCATACACCGATACTTGCGGTTGCAATCATCCGGCGCCGTCTCCGTCGGGTGGCGCGCACAGCCCGGCAGCGCATCCGGCACGGATCTCGCTACCAGTGAAGCAGCGGCACCCGGCATGCGCCCGGGGGGCCGGAGCGGAGGTCGGTCGACGAGACTCGCGTCACCACGTACGCCCCGCAGGAGGTTCTCAGACGACATGACACGACGGCGGATGCTCCTCGGCGCACCGGCTGTGATCCTGGCAGTGACGCTCGCGGCGTGCTCGCAGACGTCCCAGCGGAGCTCCTCGACCGCCCCGGCCTCCACGTTCGCTGCTGGCCCCAGCCCGATCGCTGCCGCCTCTCCCGCGATGGCCACGGCCGGTCAGGGCACCGTGGCGCTTCAGCAGGACTTCGTCTCCGTGGTGAAGAAGGTCTCGCCATCCGTCGTGGTGATCGAAACGAACCAGGGCCTCGGTTCGGGCATCATCTTCGACACGAAGGGTGACGTGGTCACGAACGCCCACGTGACCGATGGGGCCACCTCGTTCAGGATCACCCTGGCCGACGGCCGCCAGCAGAGCGCATCCCTCGTCGGCAGCTTCACCCAGGACGATCTCGCGGTCTTGAAGATGAGCTCGGCGAGCGGCCTTCACCCGGCCACGTTCGCGGACTCGAGCACCCTCCAGGTGGGCGACATCGTCATGGCCATCGGCAACCCGCTGGGCCTGCAGTCGAGCGTGACGGACGGCATCGTCAGCGCGCTGAACCGCACGGTGAGCGAGCCCGGCGGCGTGACGCTGCCCGGCGTGATCCAGACCAGCGCGGCCATCAACCCGGGCAACAGCGGCGGCGCCCTCGTGAACCTCTCCGGCGAGGTGATCGGGATCCCGACCCTCGCCGCCACCGACCCCCAGATCGGCGGAACGGCCCCGGGGATCGGCTTCGCCATTCCCAGCAGCACCGCCAGGGACATCGCCCAGCAGCTGATCCAGCACGGCCACGTCGTCAACTCGCATCGCGCCTACCTGGGGGTCCAGACGGCCGATACCTACGGTGGGCAGGGCGTCTACGTCGTCCAGGCGATCCGCGGCGGCCCGGCGGCCATCGCAGGCATCGGCAAGGGCGACGTGATCGTGGCCATCGGCGGGACGGCGACACCCGACTACGCGGCGCTCGCCCAGGTGCTCGCGCAGGACAAGCCGGGCGAGACCGTCAGCGTCACCGTGGTCCAGGCCTCGAGCGGCCGGAAGACCCGGGTGCAGGTGACCCTCGGCGAGCTGCCCGGCTGACGGGGAACAGCCCGGCGCGCGCCCTGCCATAACGGCCGCGCGGATCAGCCGGAACGGCGGACAATGGACCGATGGAGCTCGACGCGCTCCTCGGCTTCGACGCCGACCTCGCGCAGGTTCCGGCCCTCGCGGCCCGTGCCGAGGCGCTGGGGTTCGCCGCCGCGTGGACGGCCGAGACCCGGCACGACCCATTCCTGCCGCTCGCACTGGCGGCAGAGCACACCCATCGGATGCGGCTGGGCACCGCCGTCGCCGTCGCCTTCGCGCGCAGCCCCACTGTGGTGGCGCAGACCGCGTGGGACCTCGCCGCACGATCCGGCGGCCGTTTCATCCTCGGGCTCGGGACGCAGGTGCGCGCGCACGTGGAGCGCCGCTTCGGGATGACCTGGTCCGGACAACCGGTGGCGCAGCTGCGGGACTACGTGTCCGCGCTGCGGGCGCTCTGGCACGCGTGGCAGAGCGGAGAGCCACTGCGCCACCGCGGGGCCTTCTACCGACTGTCCCTCATGACCCCCTTCTTCGATCCCGGACCGATCCCCCATCCGCACATCCCCGTCTACCTTGCCGGCGTCGGGCCGGGGATGTGCGCCCTGGCCGGGGAGGTCGGCGACGGCCTGGTCGTCCATCCGCTCCACTCGCCGCGCTATCTGGCCGAGGTCATCCTGCCGGCCGTCGCGGAGGGAGCGGCCCGGGCGGGGCGGGACCCGTCGGCGGTCTCCCTCTCGGCGAGCGTGCTCGTCGGCATCGGAGCCGAGGGGGTGGCCGCGGTGCGTGAGCAGATCGCCTTCTACGCATCCACCCCGGCGTACCGCGGCGTCCTCGCCCTCCACGGCTGGTCGGATCTGGGCGCACGTCTGAGCGAGCTCGCGCGGCACGGACGGTGGCCGGAGATGGCGTCGCTGGTCACGCCCGAGATGGTGGACGCCTTTGCCGTCGCCGGCGAATGGGACGAGCTCGGCGGACGCCTGCGCGACCGGTATGCGGGGCTCCTGGACCGCGTCTCGCTCTACCGCCCCTACGGCGATCCGGCCGACGAGCCCGGCTGGCAACGGCTCACCGCCGACCTTCGGATCGCCTAGCCGCTCCCCCCGGCGCGGATGCCGAGCGTCGCGGCGACCGGACAGTGGTCGCTGCGCGACCCGGCACACTCCACGCGGGCCGTCGCCGCGATGTCCGCGCTCACGAACACGAAGTCGAGGCGCAGGATCGGGGGAAACCAGGACCGCGCCAGCGGCTTCCAGGTCGCGCCACCCTCGGGCACGACCTCGGTCAGGACCCGCGCCATGTCGGCGTGGGCCGGCTCGCGCTCGGTCATGTTGAAGTCGCCCGCCACCACCAGCGCGCCCGACCCCCGGCTCGCCGCGAAGCTCGCCAGCGCCCGGACCTCGGTGTCGCGCGCATCCGGGCAGTACGGACAGGGCAGGCTCGAGAACGGGAAGGTCAGATGGACTCCCACGATGGTGAGCGGCATGCCATCGAGGCTGACGCGAATCCACGGTGCCCGTGGCTTGTCCCAGGCACCCGGTGGCCGGTCGAGGATGCCGTCCGCCTCTATCGGTAGCCGGCTGAGGATCACCATGCCCGGCGGGGTCGCGGCCCGCGGATAGGTGAGCCGGTACGGCCACGCCGCCACCAGGCCGGCGTCTCCCCGGCGCAGGCGTGCCTCCTCGAGGAGGACCACGTCGGGACGCACGCGGGCCGTCACCTCCGCGAAGCCCATCTCGCCGAGGTCGTCGCCGTGCACGTTCCAGGTCATGACCGTCAGCGTCGTTCCCGTCGGGACCGATGCCGTCGCCGGAGGCGTCCGGTAGCCCACCATCCCCACTCCCAGGGTGATGAGGACCGCGAGCAGGAGCGCCAGCGAGCGCCGCGCGGCCGCGACGAGCACGAGCAGCGCGGTGAGCCCATAGATCACAGGCACCAGGACCTCGAAGGCAGCCAAGGGTCCGTCACGCTGCGGGGCGACCCAGGTCACGATGGATGCCGCCAGGACGACGGCCGGGACGAGCAGCCACCGGCGGGCCGCGTCGCTCCGGAGGCGACGCAGCGCGCCATGCCACAGGATCATCGCTCGGCCGGGACTCCCAGCGTCACGGCGGCAGCGATGGTCGCCACGACCAGCGCCAGCGCCTGGTCGACATCGAGCGCCGCGCTGCCCGCGAAGAGGTCCGTCGCGGCGCTGGGGATGGCGGCCAGGACCGGCGGCACCAGGATCCAGCCCAGCACCAGCGCGGTGGGCGCCGTGGCCCCCGGCAGCCGCAGCATCCGGGTGATGACCGCGGTCAGCACCCCGAGGAACGCGGCGAGCAGCAGGACGAGCACGAGCGCGGGCTGCTCCTTGGCGCCGGATGCGTCCACCAGGTGGACGAGGCCCTGCTCGCAGATCGCCACCGCCAATGCCAGGACGGCGCCCATGACCCCGGCCCGGGCCGTCACGCCGTCTCCTCCCCACCGGCCCCGAACGGCCGCGGTCGGACCAGGACCCCGCGCGCCAGCTCATCGGCCACGCGGCGGGCGATGCGGTACGACTTGCCGGCACCCATCACCAGCACCGCATCCCCCTCCCGCAGATGCTCGGCAACGTAGGCGGCCGTGGCCTCGACGTCGCCCGTGGCGATGGCCGGGACCACGGAGGCCCGTTCGACGGCATCGGCCAGGTCGGCGGCAGAGACGGCGCGCATCGCCTCGGCGCTGTCGCGGCTCGCGAAGATGTCCGCGACGACGACCTCGTCGGCATCGGTGAAGGCGGTGCCGAATTCGTCGAGGAGGAGGGCCGTCCGCGAGTACATGTGCGGTTCGAAGACGGCCCACAGGCGGCGGTCCCCGACCTTCTGGCGCATGGCTTCCAGCGCCGCCCGGACCTCGGTGGGATGGTGCCCGTAGTCGTCGAAGACCAGCACCCCGGCAGTATCGGCGATGAGCTCCATCCGGCGCCCGGCCCCGGGAAAGGTCCGCAGGCCCTCGACGAGGGCCTCGACGGAGGCCCCGACCTCGCGCGCCAGCGCCAGCGCAGCCGTCGCGTTGAGCACGTTGTGGCGGCCGGCCAGGGAGCACTCGAAGCGGGTGCCGAAGAGGCGGAAGCTCGTCGCCTCCGGCCCCAGCAGCACCTCCGTGGCCTCCACGGTCCCCCCCGGCCCGTAGCCGACGATGCGCCCGGGCCAGTCAGCCAGGCGCTGGCGCAGCTCGCGCGTCCCGGGATCCTCCTCCGTCACGAGCAGCAGGCATCCTCCGAGGCGCTCGTTCCCCCGCATTCCCCGCACGAAGCGCTCGAACGAGTCCATCACGGCGGCCCGGTTCGCGAAGTAGTCGGGATGGTCCATCTCGATGTTGGTCACGACGGCGCCTGCCGGGTGGTAGTGCAGGAAGTTGTCGCCGAACTCGTCCGCCTCGACGACGAACGGCGCTCCGTCCCCGGGCCGGGTGCTGCCGCCCCACCCGGCCATGAAGGCCCCGACCTCCACGGTGGGGTCGAGGCCCGCGGTGATGAGCAGATGCCCGAGCAGCGCCGTGGTGGTCGACTTGCCGTGCGTCCCGGAGACCGCAAGGCCGATGCGCCGCGGCGCCTCCATCAGCTCGCCGAGCAGCTCCTGCCAGGTGACGACCGGCAGCCCGGCAGCCTCTGCGGCGGCAAGCTCGGCGTTGCCCGGAACGGCACGGACGGCAGGACTGATCGCCACCCGATCGACGCGTGCGAGATGCGCTGGATCGTGGCCGACGGCGCAGGCGATCCCGGCCGCGTCGAGCGGCGGGGTGTACGGGGAGGGAGCGTCCGCATCGCAGCCGTCGACGAGCGCACCCGCACGCTGCGCAAGGACGGCGACCCCCGCGGCTCCGGAGCCGGCGATGCCGATGACGTGGATCCGCTCGCCGGCTCGAACCATGGCCCTAGGCCGCCGCCTCCCTGATCGCAAGGTCCAGCGCCGCCGCGGCCGCCGCGGCCCGGTTGCCATCCCGCGCGAACCCGAACTCGTGGCGCTCCACGACGGGCGGATGACCCACGCGTGCCACGGAGATGAAGTGGAGGCCGATCGGCTTGCCGGGGGTGGCGCCCTCCGGACCGGCGATCCCGGTGACGGCGATGCCCATCTCCACCCCGAACCGGTGCCAGGCACCCTCCGCCATGGCGGCGGCCACCTCCGAGCTGACCGCGCCGCAGTTCTCGATGAGGGTGGGCTCCACGTGGAGCTCACGCTCCTTGGCCAGGTTGGAGTAGCAGATGACGCCGCCGACGTAGTAGCTGCTCGAACCGGGGATCATGGTGATCGCGTGGCCGATCAGCCCGCCGGTCGACGACTCCGCCGTCGCGACCCGCCAGCCCTTCGGCCGGATGGCCTCCCCGAGCCGCGCGGCGAGCCCTTCGAGTGCGGCGTCGTCCGGAGCTCTCATGACCGACATCGATCGTCTCCTCAGCGGTAGTTCGTGAACTGCAGCGCCATCGGATAGTCCAGCCCTCGCAGGTGAGTGATGACCGCCTGCAGCTCGTCCCGGCTCTTCCCGGCGACGCGAACCGCGTCGCCCTGGATTGCCGGCTTCACCTTGGGGAAACGCTCCCGGATGAGCTTCGCGATCTCCTTGGCCTGCTCCGTGGAGAGGCCACGCTTGAGACCGATCTGCTGCCGCACGGTCCCGCCCGACGCCGGCTCCAGCTTCCCCCAGTCGAAGATCTTCAGGCTCAGGTCGCGACGGACCGCCTTCGACTCGATGAGGTCCCGGACCGCCTTGGCGCGGAACTCGTCGTCGGCGAGCAGGGTGATGCTGTCCCGTCCCAGCTCCAGGGAGACCTTGCTTCCCTTGAAGTCGTACCGGGTGCCGATCTCGCGCCGGACCTGGTCCAGCGCGTTGACCAGCTCCTGCCGGTCGAAGTCACTGACGACGTCGAAGGTGGAATCGCCTGCCATCTGCTCCTCGCTGTCGCGTTCCCTCCCCTCTATCTTCCAGCATGGGCGTCGCCGCTGTCGCGTGCCAAACGACCTCACCGGCTCAGCCGCCGGCGACGATGTGCCACTCGACGACCTGGCCGGCGGTGCCCATCTTGCCGATCACCACGCCGTTGATCGTCATGGTCACCGCACCCGCGTTGCCGGCGCGGACGACGAGCGTGCGCTTCGCGCTCAATGGGACGGTCTTGCCCGCGGCGAACGTGTGGCCGGAGACCCCGCTGAGCGGAACGTCGTCCTGCAGCACGAGCAGGTACGACGGACCGCCCGCGACGCTCAGCATGCCGGTCAGGCCGGCAGGCGGCGTCACCGTCACGGTCACCGACGGCCCGGCCGGTCCGGTGGTTTCGGCGGCGGACGGCAAGGCAGACGCGGCCGGGCTCGCCGCGGGACTGGAGGCCGCAGCGGGAGCAGGCCTCGCCCCGATCTCCCACGACCCGGGCGCCAGCACCAGCGCGGCACTGAAGGTTCCGTCGCTGCCGGCAGTCGCGGTCGCGGCGACCACGGTGCCAGCGGCGAGCGACGGCACCGCGACCGCGACGCCGGCCGCGGTCTTGACCATGAATCCGGGGGCCGCGGCCCTGACAAGGCGGGCGGATACGCTCACCGCGCTCCCGGCCGGCGCCGTCCCCTTCACCGTCACCGATCCGCTGACGCTGGCCCCGGACGCGGGTGAGGTGATCGCGACCTGCGCACCGGGCGACGGGGAGGGGTTCGACAGGTTGACATCGATGGTGCGCGTCCGCGACGCGAGAGGCGCGCTGCGTCACGGGGTCGGTGGCGACGATGGTGAAGAGGTTCGCTCCGGGCACGAGCGTGACCTTGACGCTGAAGGCGCCCTGTGCATCCGCCGTGGCGGTCTGCTCGCGCCGCGGACCGTCGATGGTCACCGTCGCGTTCGCAACGGTCGTCCCCGTGATCGTGTACTCCAGCTGCCGGTAGTTGGCCACGTCCCCGGCCGGATCGGTGATCTGCAGGTCCGGCGTGCGCGCGAACGTCACGAACTCGTAGACGAGGTAGCCCACGAATGCGACGACCGCCACGGTCAGCAGCGCCGCGGCGATCGTGCCCGTGGTCAGGACGAACGCGCGTGCCGGGCGAACCGCGAGCGGGCGCGGCGGCGTCGCCGGCGGACGCTGGAGGGCGACACCATCGGTCTCGAGGTGATAGAGGTCGACGAGGTATTCGGGGTCGAGGCCGAGGAACGTGCCGTAGTTGCGGAGGAAGCCCTTGGTGTACACCGCTCCCGGCAGCTCGCCGTACTCCCCGTGTTCCAGCGCGGAAAGGTAGCGCGTCCGGATCTTCGTCTCGCGCTCGACCCTGGCCAGGTCGATCCCCTTCGCCTCGCGCGCCGATCGCAGGACGTCGCCGAGCTTGTGGAGCGGCTCGCTCACCGCTCCTCCTCGTCCGGCTCCACCTCGCCTCCCCACCCGTCGGTCGTCACCAGCACCTCGCGGAACCGGCTGCCGTCCGCCGCGCCGACGATCCCACGGTCCTCCATCTGGTCGAGGATCCTCGCGGCGCGCGCGTACCCGATGCGCAGGCGTCGCTGGAGCAGGGAGGCGGAGGCCTTGTCGGAGCGACGGACGATGTCGACCGCCTGGTGCAGCAGCGGATCCGCGCCGTCATCGGCATCTTCGTCCCCCGGATGGCCGCCGCCCTTGCCGTCGCGCTTCGGCGCCGTGATCTCCGGACGGTAGCGGGGCCCGCCCTGGGCACGCCAGTGGCGGGCGAGGAGGTCGATCTCCTCGTCGGTGACCAGGACGCCCTGGAGGCGGACGGCGCGGGGAGCGTCGATGGGCTGGTAGAGCATGTCGCCGCGTCCCAGCAGATCCTCCGCCCCGGTCGTGTCGAGGATCGTGCGGCTGTCCACGCCGGAGGTCATGGCGAAGGCGATGCGGCTCGGGATGTTCGCCTTGATGAGGCCGGTGATGACCTGCACCGATGGACGCTGGGTGGCGACCACGAGGTGGATCCCGGTGGCGCGGGCCAGCTGGGCGATGCGCGTGACGGTCGCCTCCACCTCGTAGGCACTCACCATCATCAGGTCGGCGAGCTCGTCGACGACGAGGACGATGTACGGCATCCGCGGCTCGCCCGGACGCAGCGCCTCGTTGTAGCCGGCGATGTTCCGCACCCCGCGCTGTGCGAACTCGTGGTAGCGCGACTCCATGGTGCCCACGGTCCACTTCAGGGCGTTGACCGCCTTGTCCGGCTCCACGATCACCTCGCAGAGCAGGTGCGGCAGGCCCTTGTACTGCGCCATCTCCACGCGCTTGGGATCGATCAGGATCAGCTTCACGTCCGCGGGGTGAGCACGCATGAGGAGGGAGCAGATGATGGAGTTGACGCAGACGCTCTTCCCGGAGCCGGTGGCACCGGCGATCAGGACGTGCGGCATCTTCGCGAGGTCCGCGCTGAACGGCTGCCCGGCCACGTCCTGGCCGAGGGCGAAGGCCAGCTTGCTGCGCGACCCGAGCTCCTCGAAGTTCGGGGAGGCCAGGACCTCCTTGAGGGTGACGAGGTCGAACGCCGCGTTCGGGATCTCCACGCCGACGTACGGCTCGCCGGGGATCGGTGCCTCGATGCGGATGGAGCGCGCCGACAGCGCGAGAGCCAGGTTGTCGGCGAGGCCTTCGATGCGCGAGAGCTTGATGCCGGGGTCGACGTCGAGCGCGTACTGCGTGACGACGGGTCCCTCCTGGATGCGCGCCACCTTCACCCCGATCCCGAAGTGCGCCAGCGTCTCGCGGATGCGCTGTCCCTTGGCGGTCAGGTCCATCTGCGCCGCGCTCGAGGGAGGTGCCTCGCTGAGGAGCGAGAGGGGCGGCAGCTCCCAGCTGCGCTCCGGGCGCTCCAGCGCGGCGTCGATGCCGACCTCGCCCGCCGCGACCAGCTCCCCGAGCACCTCTTCCCCTTCCTCCGCCTCCCCGGCGGCGGAGTCCGTGCCCGGCCCGCCGGCCGACGGGGCCGCGGGGGAGATCGAGGTAGCCGCGGCGCTCGCCGGCTGAGCACGCTCCGGGCGCGCCGCAGAAGTCTCGGTCACCTCCGGCGCGCGCTGGCGCCGGACGATGAGCGGGGGCTCGTCGTCCTCGGTCGGCCCCATGATCGCCTCGCGGACCCGCCCGAGGATCCCCGGACGCTCCGGCTCCGGGGCCGGTCGAGGCTCCGGCTCGGAATGCCGCGCCGTGGCCGGCGCCGCGCGTCGTGCGGCGGTGGCGAGCTCCGACCGGCGCTCCTCGCGCTCCTGGAGATAGGCGGCGAGCAGGTCACCCACCGTCATGTTGAAGTAGAGGAGAAGACCCACCACCAGCAGCAGCGCCAGGATGGCCCAGGCACCGGCAGCCCCGAGCGCGGCGCTCAGCGCGGTGGCCACCCCGTAGCCGATGACTCCCCCGCCCTCGTACCGGTTGGCCGTCTCGATCCCGCCTCCCGCCGTGAGCTGGAATGCCCCGAGCAGCGCAAGGGCCACGAGCACCGCGCCGGTGGCTGCCATCCAGCGCTCGACCGGCATCGTCTTCATCCACAGCATGAGGGCGAATCCCGCCAGAAGGGGCGGCGCGAACGCGATCCCCCACCCCAGCAGGTACCCGATCAGGTCATGCCAGGGCCGCACGATGGCTCCCGCATTGGGCGCGAAGAGCGCGATCGTGCTGATGATGGCGAACACGACGAGGACGAGCGCCAGCAGCTCCCGTCCCACGCGGCTGCTGATGCGGAACGTGGTCGTCGCCCGCCGGCGCCGCGTGCTGCGCCGGCGGTGGGTGGTGCGGCGGGTGCTCACGCGGGCCTCACACCTCCATGACGACCGGGAGGATCATCGGCCGTCGTTTCGTCCGCTCGTAGAAGAACCGCGAGAGCGTGTCCCGGATCTTCGTCTTGAGGTATCCCGTTTCGGCGGTGTGCTCCTCGCCGCGCGGCTGTGCCAGCGCCTCCGCCAGGTAGATGCGCGCCTGCTCCATCACCGGATCGTCCGGATCGGAGAGGAATCCGCGACCGACCAGGTCTGGTCCGCTGATGGGCCGGCCGGTCGCCTCCTCCACGGTGAGGGCGACCATGACCACCCCGTCGGCCGCCAGCGCCCGGCGATCGCGCAGGACCACGCCGTCCACGCCGTCGATGGCGGCAATCCCGTCCACGAGCACCGCACCCGCGGCGACGCTGCCGGCGAGGCGCGCTCGCGTTCCGTCGAACTCGACCACCTGCCCGTTCTCGAGCACGAAGATGCTGTCCGAGCTCACGCCGACGTCCTCCGCGAGCAGCCCGTGCTGCACGAGCATGCGGTACTCGCCGTGGATCGGGATGAAGTTGCGCGGCTTCACCAGCGAGAGCATGAGCTTGAGCTCCTCGCGTGAGCCGTGGCCCGAGACGTGGCAGTGCTTGAGGGGCTCGTAGTGGACCATCGCCCCTTCCTTGAAGAGGTTGTCGATGGTCTTCGCCACCGCCTCCTCGTTCCCCGGGATGGGCGAGGCGGAGATGATGACCGTGTCGCCCGGCTCGATCTTGATGGAGCGGTGATCGCGGTTGCTCATGCGGGTCAGCCCCGACATCGGCTCGCCCTGCGATCCAGTCGTCATGACCACCAGCTGCTCCGGCGGCAGCTTGCCGAGCTGGTCCTTGCGGGCGAGGGTGCCGGCCGGATCGGTCAGGTAGCCGAGCTCCAGTGCGATCGCGCTGTTCTGCTCCATGCTCCGACCCAGGACCACCATCCGGCGCCCGAAGGCGGCGGCGGCATCGAGGACCTGCTGGACGCGGCCGATGTTGCTGGCGAAGGTGGCGACGATGACGCGGCCCGGAGCATCGCCGATGAGCTGCGCCAGCGACTCTCCGACGGTGCGCTCGGAGAGCGTGTACCCCTCCTTCTCGGCACGCGTCGAGTCCGAGAGGAGGAAGTCCACGCCGCGCGATCCCGCATCCGCCAGCAGCCCCAGGTCCGCCCGTCGCCCGTCCGGGGGCGTGAGGTCGATCTTGAAGTCGCCGGTGTGCACCACGGTCCCCGCCGGCGTGCGAATGATGTAGCCGATGCCGTCCGGAATCGAGTGGTTCACGCGGAAGCCGGTGATGGCGGAGGCGCCGACGTGGAACTCCATTCCCGGCTCGATGGTGCGGATCGGCGTCCTGTCGAGGAGCTTGTGCTCCTTGAGCTTGCCGGTGATCAGGCCCACCGTGAGACGGGTGGCGTAGATCGGCACCTTGGGCAGCAGGGGGAGCACGTACGGCAGGGCGCCGGTGTGGTCTTCGTGCCCGTGGGTGATGAGAATCGCCTTGACCCGGTCCCGGTTCTCGGCCAGGTACGTGGTGTCCGGGATGACGAGATCGATCCCGAGCATCTCCGGCTCGGGAAAGGCGAGCCCGCAGTCGACGATGAGGATCTCCCCCGCCGCCTCGACCACGGTGATGTTCTTGCCGACCTCGCCCACCCCGCCGAGCGGAATGATGCGCAGGGTGTCTGTCATGTCGTTCCCGTTAGAAGAGGCTCAGCTGCTCGTCGTTGTCCGTGCCGGCGCCTGCCTCCGGCGGTTCCCCCGCCGGTCCTCCCCCGCCTGGTGCCGCTCCGGTGGTCGCCGCTCCCGGCGGCGATGCCACGCGGTCCTCCTCGATCGCCTGGCGAGCCGCCAGCAGTGCCGCCGGTAGCCCGCGGATATCCCGGAACAGCGTTTCGCGCAGCGAAGACTGATGCAGCGCTGCTGCTGGATGGTACATCGGGAAGACGAACCGGCCGCCGCTCCGGCGCAGCCGTCCATGCGCCTCGCCGATGCGAGCCCCCGGCAGGTAGCGCTGCAGCGAGTAGCGCCCGAGGGTCACGATGACGGCAGGATCGAGTGCGCGCTCCTGGCGGCCCAGGTAGTCGCCGCACGCACCGATCTCGTCCGGCTGTGGGTCGCGGTTCGCCGGTGGCCGGCACTTGACGACATTCGTGATGAAGACATCTCCGCGTTCCCAGCCGATGGAGCGCAGCAGCTCCGTGAGCAGCTGCCCGGCAGGACCCACGAACGGCCGGCCGGTGGCGTCCTCCCGGCCTCCGGGCCCCTCCCCCACCAGCAGCACGTCGGTGAGGGGATTCCCCTCGCCGGGAACCGCAAGGCTCCGGCCGCGGGAGAGCGGGCAGCGGGTGCAGTCGCGAACCTCGGCCGCGATCTCGCCCAGCAGCGACTCGGTGCCCATTCGCTGCCCCGATGCTCCTCCCGTCCTGTGGCCCGGCCGCTCCTGCGCAGCCGGGCCGGCTGCCCCGCCGGCGGCGGGGTCGCCCGACGCGACGCTAGCTCCCCCCGTCCGAGCCGGCTTCGCTGCGCGCCATGTGCCGCTCCATCGCCGCCCGGCGGCTCAGGTTGATGCGGCCCATGCGGTCGATCTCGGTGACGATGACCATCAGCTCATCGCCGATCGAGACGACGTCCTCGACGCGCGGCACCCGGTAGTCGGCGAGCTGGCTGATGTGCACCAGGCCCTCCTTGCCGGGCAGGATCTCGACGAAGGCCCCGAAGTTCATGATGCGGGTCACCTTGCCCAGGTACTCCTTGCCGACCTCCACGTCCCGGGTCAGGCCCTCGATCCACTTGATCGCCTTCTCGGCCGACTCGCCCGAGACCGCCGCGATCTGGATCGTGCCGTCGTCCTCGACGTTGATCTGGGTCCCGGTCTCGGCGGTGATCTGCCGGATCACCTTGCCGCCGGCGCCGATCACGTCGCGGATCTTGTCGACGGGGATCTTCAGGGTGTGGATCCGCGGCGCGTACGGCGACAGCTCGCTGCGGCTGGCGCTGATCACCGCGGTCATCTTGTCCAGGATGAACAGCCGGCCGATGCGCGCCTGCTCCAGCGCATCGCGCATGATCTCCGGCGTGATGCCGCCGACCTTGATGTCCATCTGGAGCGCGGTGACGCCGTCGGCGGTGCCGGTCACCTTGAAGTCCATGTCACCGTACGCGTCCTCCTTGCCGTTGATATCGGTGAGGACCGCGTAGCGTCCGGTGCCCGCGTCGGTGATGAGACCCATCGCCACCCCGCCGACCGGCGCGGAGATCGGCACCCCGGCGTCCATGAGGGCCAGCGTGCTGCCGCAGGTGGACGCCATGGACGTCGAGCCGTTCGAGCTCACCACCTCGCTGACCACGCGGATCGCGTAGGGGAAGTCCTCGACCGGCGGGAGGACCGGGACGAGCGCCCGCTCGGCAAGCGCGCCGTGGCCGATCTCGCGACGGCCCGGACCCCGCATCGGGCGGGTCTCGCCGACCGAGTAGGGCGGCATGTTGTAGTGGTGCAGGTACCGCTTCTCCGTCTCCGGCGAGATGGTGTCCAGCCGCTGCACGTCGCTCGACGGACCCAGCGTCGCGATCGACAGTGCCTGGGTCTGGCCGCGGGTGAAGAGGCCCGAGCCGTGGGTGCGCGGCAGGACGCCGACCTCGACGCTGATCGGGCGGATCGTCTTGGCGTCGCGCCCGTCGATCCGGATGTTCTCGCTGAGCACGAGCTCGCGCGAGGTCGCCTTGGTCAGGACGTCCATCAGACCGGAGCCGATGCCGTGCCGGCGACGGATGTCCTCCAGGCGATCGCCCTGCTCGCTGCGGCTGTAGTTCTCGCGGCCGCGGCGGATCTCGTCGGCGATGTCCGCGCGAACCGCGTCGAGCCGATCGGCCAGGCCGTTCGTCATCTGGATGAAGAGCTCCGCGGTCGCCTCGGCATCGGGCATGGCGCGATGGGCGGAGACGTGCTCGCGCCCGAAGACGAACCGGACGAGGTCGCCGAGCTTCCAGCTCCCGGCGTCGGGGTAGACCTGGTACGCGAGCTCGAGCGTGTCGTAGACCGCTGCGGGCTCCCACTTCACGTCGTTGGGAAGGTGGCGCAGCATGAAGGGCAGGTCGAAGCTGACGTTGTGCGCCACCACCGGCGCGTCACCCACCCACTCGGCGAAGCGCGGCAGGATGTCGGCCGCGGTGGGGGCGGAGGCCACGTCGGCATCGGAGAGGCCGTGGACCTGGTGGCCGACGATGGCACGCCCGGGGTTCACGAGCGACTCGAAGCGGTCGACGACCTCGCCGTTCCGCACCCGCAGCGCGGCGAGATCCACGATGTAGCCGTTCTCCGGCTTCATGGCCGTCGTCTCGATGTCGAACACGACGAACTCCGCGTCGCCGTGGGCCAGCGCTGCGCCCAGCTTGACCACCGAGTCGGCCTTGGGACCGACGAACGGCATCTTCTTCTGGCTGCCGGCGGTGGCAACCAGCTTCTCCTGGAGGTCGATGCTCTTCTGGAGCTCGGACTGGCCGTACTCGATGGCATCGGCCATCACCGACTCCGGCAGGATCTTCGCGCCGGCCTCAACCATCATCACCGCGTCGCGCGTGCCGGCGACCACGAGGTCCAGCTCGCTCTCGTCGAGCTGGCTGTTCGTCGGGTTGGTGACGAACTGGCCGTCGATGCGGCCCACGCGCACGGCGCCGATGGGGCCCATGAACGGGATGGAGCTGATCGACAGCGCCGCCGATGCGCCGTTGATGGCCAGGATGTCCGGATCGTTCTCCTGGTCGGCGGAGAGAACCGTGAGGACCACCTGGACGTCGTTGCGGAATCCCTTGGGGAAGAGGGGGCGGAGCGGCCGGTCGGTGAGGCGCATGGCCAGGATGGCTGCCTCCGACGGGCGCGACTCGCGCTTGATGAACCCGCCGGGGATCTTGCCCGCGGCGTACATCCGCTCCTCGTAGTCCACGGTGAGCGGGAAGAAGTCGACGCCCTCGCGGGGCGCCTTGCTGGCGACGGCGGTCGCAAGGACCACGGTGTCGCCGTAGCGCACGATGACGGCGCCGCTGGCCTGCTCGGCAAGCTTGCCGGCTTCGAGCGAGAAGCTCTGGCCGCCGATTTCGGCCTCAACCTTGATTGCCACTGAATCCTCCGATGGTCTGTTCATGTTCCGTGCGTCCCCTTCGCAGCCCCGCGAGCCGGACATCGGCTCAGCGGGGGCGGCGTCTTGGCTGGGAGACAACGGTTGCGGGTGGTTCGAGCGCGAAGCGGCTCGACCGCCGGCGCGCCATTGCGCCTGATGCGCGAGACCCAGGGCCGGTGCGGCGCCTGGGTCGATCGCGGGTTGCTGGTCTAGCGACGAAGCCCCAGCCGGCCAATCACGTCGCGGTAGCGATCGACGTCGTTCCGGACCAGGTAGGCCAGGAGACGTCGCCGCTGGCCGACCAGCTTGAGCAGGCCGCGCCGCGAGTGATTGTCGTTGGGGAATGTTCGCAGATGGTCGGTCAGCGACTTGATCCGCTCGGTGAGAAGCGCGATCTGCACCTCGGGGGATCCGGTATCACCCTCGTGGGTGGCGTAGTCCTCGACGATCGCACTCTTCGCGTCTTTGGCGAGCGGCACAGATTCCTCCACAATCACATTCCACTAATCGCGCCAATCGTACCAGATTCCGACCGATTTCGTCGCCTGAACGCTTTGCGTACAACAGGCCGATGCCGACGCTCAGCCAGGGTCTCCCAGCTCGATCGTCACGGGGCCCTCCCCGGCATCCGTCGCACCCTCGAGGCTTGCCGTCCGGTCCGCGGCGACGACCAGGGTCAGGCCGTGGCCCCGGATGGCGTCGTCACCGCCGCGGACCCGAGCCGGATAGCGGCCGGCGGCGGGAAGCGCCGGTGGATAGGCGAAGTCCAGGCGGCGGTGGTTGCCAACGGGCTCCTCGAGCGTCGCGCGAAGCACGAGCGGGTGACCGAGCAGCCGGGCCGCCGTCGCCAGGTCGCCCTCGGCCAGGAGGGCGCGGACCCGGGCCGACGAGACCGGGGCGCCGCCGTCGCGCACCACGTCGTCGGCCACGACCAGCTCGAAGCCCCGCTCCGCGCCCAGGGCGCGCATGGCCTGCGGGGTACCGGCCCGGTTGCGCCCGAATGCCGACTCCGGCGTCATGACGAGGACCCGGAGCTCGACAGCGGGCGCCATGGCCCCCAGGAACTCCTCCGGGCCACGGGCGCGCAGGGCCGGGTCGAAGCGGACGACGAGCGGATGCTCGATCCCCGCCAGCTCGAGACGACGCAGGTTCTCGTCGAGCGGCGCCAGGCGCGGCACCACGCTCCCGGGGTGAACGACCTCGTCGGGGTGCGGCTCGAAGACGATCGCCGCGCTGGCGATGCCCAGGCGGCGCGCGGCGGCCACCGTCGTACCGGCCAGGGCCACATGGCCGCGGTGCACCCCGTCGAACACTCCCATGCAGAGCGCTGCCGGCCCCAGCGCCGGCAGCTCGTCGATGGCGTGGATCACGGGCGCGCCGCTCACTGCAGCGCCGCCACGACCTTCTCGGGCTGCAGGACGCCGTCCTCGACGGTGCCGATCCCGAGCAGGTCGTCGCCCGAGAAGACCGCGTGCCGTCCACTCGACTGTGCGGCATCGGCCGGTCGCACCGTCGACCCGTGGAGGAAGCGCATCGCCTCCTCGCCGGAGAGCCGGGCAGGCGGCAGGCGCAGCAGCGCCGCCACCGGGATGAGCGCCCGCTCGAGGGCGCCCTCGCCGGCCAGCGCCGTCAGCTGATCGGGAGTCAGCGCTGCGCCGACATCCAGGCCGGCCGCCTCCGTCCGACGCAGCGCGGCGAGGTAGCCGCCGCAGCCGAGCCGCTCCCCGAGGTCGCGGGCGAGGGACCGCACGTAGGTGCCCGGGCCGCAGCGCAGGTCGATCATGACGTCCACGCCGTTCTCCGCCGGCTCCCAGCCGCGCAGGTCGATCTGTTCGATCGTGACGCGGCGAGGCGGCAGCTCGAGTGCCTCTCCGGCACGCGCCGCGCGGTGGGCCGTGCGTCCCGCCAGCTTCCGTGCCGAGAACGCCGGCGGCCGCTGGTCCTGGGCGCCCAGGAAGGAGACGAGCGCCTCCTCGACGGCGCCACGATCCGGCAGCGATCCACTTCCGCGCTCGAGCGGCCCCTCTCCGTCGTCCGTTGCGGAGCGCCAGCCGAGGCGGATGGTCGCCTCGTACCGCTTGCGGCCCCCGGTCAGCTCCTCGCTGAATCGGGTCGCAGCGCCGACCAGCACGGGCAGCACGCCGGACGCGAGCGGATCGAGTGTCCCGGCGTGACCGATGCGTCGCATGCCGGTCAGCCGCCGCAGCAGGCCGACCATGTCGTGCGAGGTCGGGCCCACCGGCTTGTCGAGGTTAACGACCCCCATCATCGCCGGCGCCTCCCGCCAGCTCCCGCTCGCATGCGGCGAGGACGCGCTCCCGAGCCTCCTCGAGCGGACCGTCGAGCGTGCAGCCGGCCGCCCGGGCATGACCGCCGCCGCCGAACTGGCGGGTGATGGCCACCGCGTCGGCGGCCGCGGTGGTGCGCACGCTGACCCGGATCCGACCCGGATCCGCCTCCTTGAAGAGCACGTTGACGGCCGCGTCCCGGGTGGTCCCGAGCAGGTCCACGAACCCTTCCGAGGCGCTCGGCTCGCAGCCGGTCTCATCCAGCATGCCGCGAGTCATGGCAGCGTGGACGATGCGGCCGTCGTGCCGCTCGGCGATCCCGGCGAGCATGAGGCCCCACAGCCGGAGGATCGCGAACGGCTTGTCGGCGTACACGGCGCGGTTGATGGCCGAGAGCGGCGCTCCCGCTTCCACCAGTGCCGCCGCCACGCGCAGCGTGCGCGGCGTCGCGTTGGGATGGGCGAAGGTGTGAGTGTCCTGCACGATGCCAGCCATCAGGACGGTTGCCAGCTCCAGGTCGAGCGGTACGCCCAGGCGCGGGATGAGCTCCGCAACGATCTCGCAGGTCGCCGCCGCCTCCGGGTCGACCAGCACGGCGTCGCCGAAGCCGGGGTTGCTGACGTGATGGTCGATGTTGACGATGCGGGCCCGTCCCAGCCAGTCGGCATGGTCACGAGCCACGCTGCCCGTGCGGGCGAGGTCGCCGGCGTCGAGGATCACCGCCACATCGGGTTCCAGCTCCGGAGCGCGCCGCACCCGATCTACGCCCGGAAGGAACGCCAGGAAGGGCGGCACGGGGTCGCCGGACACGACCTCCGCCTGCTTGCCGAGCCGCTCCGCGGCACGGGCCACCGCCAGCGCGGCGCCCAGCGTGTCGCCGTCGGGGTTCTCGTGGCAGATCGTGGTGACCCGCGCTGCGGCGCCGAGAACGCGGACGACCTCGTCGAGGCTGCCGGTCATGGCTTGCGCTCCTCGTCGAGCTCGTTGAGAAGGCGGAGCACCCGATCTCCCGCCTCGATGGAGTCGTCGCGCCGGATGTGGAGCACCGGCACGTGGCGCAGGCGGATCCGCTCCCCCAGCCGTCGCCGGAGCCACGGGGTCGCATCCTCGAGCGCCGCCATCGTGGACGTCTGCTGCTCGTCGTCGCCGAGCACGGAGACCCACGCCGTCACGTGCCCCAGGTCGCGAGCCGTCTCGACGTGCGTCACGGTCGCGAACCCGAGGCGCGGGTCCTTCATCTCGCGCTGCAGGAGCTCCATGAGCTCCTGCTGGATCTGGCTGTCGAGCCGATCGGTGCGCTTGGCCCGGTCGTCAGGCGCCATCGGCTCCTCGTCAGCCCGGCTGCTCGGAGACCATCTGGAAGCACTCGACGACGTCGCCCTCGGCGATCTCCGGCGAGCCGGACAGGCCGATGCCGCACTCGAAGCCCATCGCCACTTCACGGACGTCGTCCTTGAAGCGCTTGAGCGACTCGATCCGGCCTTCCGCCATCACCTGGCCGCCACGCAGCAGGCGGTAGGAGCCGGCGCGGATGATCCGCCCGTCGGTCACGTAGGATCCGGCGACGTTTCCCGCCCTGCCGGCCTTGATCACCATCCGCACCTCGGCGTGCCCCTCGACCTGCTCCACGAGCTTGGGCGTCAGCATGCCCTGCAGCGCCGCGCCGATGTCATCGGTCAGCTTGTAGATCACGTCGTAGAGCCGCACGTCGACCCCCGTGGCGTCCACGGAACGCTGCGCGCCGGGATCGAGGCGGGTGTTGAAGCCGATGACGACCGCATCCGATGCGGACGCGAGGTTGATGTCGCTCTCGTTGATGTCGCCCGCCGACTCGCGGATGACGTTGATCCGGACCTCGCTCGTGTTCAGCTTCTCGAGCGCGCTGCGGATGGCGCCCAGGGAGCCCTGGACATCGGTCTTGAGGACGACGCGCAGCTCCTTGATCTCCGATGCCTGGATCTGCGCGCTGATGTCCTCCAGGGTGAAGGCCCCGCGGCCCTCGCCGCCAGCGGCTGCTGCGGTGGCCTCGGCAGCGTCGCGTGCCGCCTTCTCGTCCGCGACGACGCGCAGGATGTCACCGGCCTCCGGCAGGTCCTGGAGGCCGATGATCTCGACCGCCGTGGCCGGCTCCGCCTGGCGCACCCGCTTGCCCGCCGCGTTCTGCAGCGCGCGCGCTCGCCCCGAGGTGCGGCCAACGGTGACGATGTCTCCCACCCGCAGCGTCCCGTTCTGGACGAGGACGGTCGCCACGTTGCCACGGCCCTTCTCGACCTTGGACTCGACGATGGTCCCGACCGCCGCCCGCTTGGGGTTGGCCTTGAGGTCCTGCAGGTCGGCGACGAGGAGGACCATCTCCATCAGCTCGTCGATCCCCTTCCGCTGCTTCGCGCTGACCGGGCGTGCAATGACGTCGCCGCCGTACTCCTCGATGAGGACGCCGATGTCGGCGAGCTCCTGCTTCACCCGGTCCGGATTCGCATCCGCCTTGTCGATCTTGTTGATCGCCACGATCATCGGGACCCGGGCGGCGCGCACGTGGTCGATCGCCTCGCGCGTCTGGGGCATGACTCCGTCGTCGGCGGCCACCACGATGATCACGATGTCGGTCACCTGCGCGCCCCGTGCGCGCATGGCGGTGAAGGCCTCGTGGCCGGGCGTGTCCAGGAAGACGATCCGCCGGCCGTTGTGCTCCACCTCGCTCGCGCCGATGTGCTGGGTGATGCCACCGGCCTCGCCGGCCGCGACCTTCGTGCTGCGCACCGCGTCGAGAAGGCTCGTCTTCCCGTGATCGACGTGGCCCATGATCGTCACGATCGGGGCGCGCGTCACCAGGTCGGCGGGATCGTCCACCGACCACAGGACCGGCTTGCCGGAGCCCTCCTCCTCGGACCCGGGCGCCACGAGCTCCACCGGACCGGCCGCCTCCGCCGCCGCGCGCTCCGCCGCTCCAAGCTCGACCGCCTCGTACCCCAGCTCGCCCGCCACAAGCGAGGCCGTGTCGAAGTCGATCGCCTGGTTGATCGTCGCGAAGATCCCGTTGCGGATCAGCTCCTTGATGATGTCGGCGTGGCTGACCGCGAGCTTGTCGGCGAGGTCCTTGACGGTGATCGACGACGGGAGCTCGACCGGGCCGGTCGGGCGCGCGGCGACGGCCGTCGTCTCGGCGCTCGCCGAGCCCGGCGCCGGTCCGCGGCGTCGCTGCGGGCGCGGCCCGCGGCGTGGACGGTATCTACGTGGCGGCATGCTTCTCCTCGAGCTGGAGCGCTCCGGGCGCAATCTGCACCGCGAGCGCCCGATTGATCGCCTCCGTCAGCCGGGTCGGCTCCCGGCAGGCGGGGTCTTCGCAGACGTATGTTCCCCGACCGGCGGCGCGTCCGCTCGGGTCGGAGGCGACCGACCCGTCCGGGTGGCGCACCACCCGGGTCATCGATCGCTTGGGGCGAACCGAGCGGCAGACCGCACAGGTTCGCATGGGGACATGGTCAGGTCGTCGCTTCGGCATCGGCTGGCGCCTCGGGTGCCTCCTCCGCCTCCGGCTCGCTCCCCTCACCGCCAGCGGCGGCGGCCACTCCGGCGTCAGAGCGGATGTCGATCCGCCATCCGGTGAGCTTCGCGGCCAGGCGGGCGTTCTGGCCCTCCTTGCCGATGGCGAGGCTGAGCTGCCGCTCGGGAACGACGACGTTCGCGATCTTGTGCTCCTCGTCGATGCGGACGTTGAGCACCTCTGCCGGCGAGAGCGCCTCCGCGACGTACTGGCCCGCATCCTCGTGCCACAGGACGACGTCCACCTTCTCGCCGTTCAGCTCGGCGACGATGGCCTGGATCCGAGAGCCCCGCTGGCCCACGGCTGCGCCCTTGGCGTCGACGCCCTGCTGCCGCGACTCGACCGCGACCTTCGAGCGGCTGCCGGCCTCGCGCGCGATCCCGCGAATGACGACGGTTCCGTTGTAGATCTCCGGGATCTCCATCTCCATGAGGCGGCGGAGGAAGCCGCGATGGGTCCGGCTGGCGACGATCACCGGGCCGCGGGTCGTGCGCCGCACCTCCAGGACGTACGCCTTCAGGTGCTGGCCGATGCGGTAGTGCTCGCCGGGCAGCTGCTCGGTGACGGCCAGGACCGCCTCCACGCCCTTGCCCATGTCGAGGATCACGGCGGACTCGGTGGTCCGGTGGACCACCCCGGTCATGATCTCGCCCTCGCGGCTCGCGTACTGCTGGAAGACGACGTCGCGCTCCGCCTCGCGCAGCCGCTGGCGGTAGACCTGGCCGGCGGTCTGGGCGGCGATGCGGCCCAGCTGGGCCTGCGTCACGTTCTCCGCGATGCGCACCTTGCCGCCAACCCCGGTCGTGGCGTCGATCTTCTGCGCCTCCGCGACCAGCATCTGCAGGTTCGGATCCTCGACCTCCTCTGGGGTGGCCACGACGTCGAACTCGCGGTAGACGCTGATCTGCCCGTTGTCCGGGTCGACCTTCACGACCACGTTCTCGGGTGCGTCCGCGTTCCGCCGATAGGCAGACTCGATCGCCTGCTCGAGTGTCTCGAGCAGGACCTCTTTCGGAACGCCCTTCTCGGCGTTCAATTGGAGCAGCGCTCCGATGAAGTCTCGGTTCACGGCGCTCCTTGCCTCCGGGACAAAAACAGGACGTGGGATGGTGAACCGACCCACGTCCTCGTCAGCTCGATATCAATTCGGTCCGCTTCAAACGGCCGGCGAAACCGCTCGCGAGTATATCAGCGAACACCCTTCTCCGCCACCGGAGGGGCCGCCGGGAGCATCCGCTCAGGCGCGGTCAGGTGCCCGGGAGACGGGCGATGTCCTGGATCGAGATCAGGATGACGAGCGCGATGAGCACGAGGAACCCTGTCAGGTAGATCAGGGCCTCGCGCTCCGCCGGCAGGCGCCGTCGACGGACGGCCTCGATGAGCACGACGAGGATCCGACCGCCGTCGAGCGGCGGGAAGGGCAGCACGTTGAGCACCCCCAGGTTCACGGAGAGCAGCCCCAGGAAGGCGAGCTGGCTCACGATCGGCTGCTGGATCACCTGGCCGGTCATCTCCGCGATTCCGATGGGGCCGGCGGCCTGCCCCGTCCGTGGAGCGAGGCCGATGAGCCCGGCAACGGTGCCCGCGAGCGCCCCCGGGATCTGGATGGCGAGATCGTAGGTCTGCTGCGCACCCAGCCCGATCGCCTCGATGGGGTTGCCGGCCAGTGCGGGGGCGGTTCCCGTCTCCTGTGCCTGCCACTCGAACCCGACCGCGCCTTCGCCGGCCTGGCGCTGCTGGTCGGTGAGGACGCGGGGCGTGACCGTCTCATGCAGGGTGCTGCTGCCGCGCATCACGATCAGCGTCACGGCGCTCCCGGCGTGCGAGGTCACGTAGCTCGTCAGGTCGGTGGAGTAGTGGAAGTCGCCGTTGGCGAAGGTCCGTGAGTCCGCGCCCACGATGCGGTCGCCCACCCGGAGGGTGGCGGCTGCCGGTGAGCCGGCCTGGATGGCGGTCACCGTCAGCGGTCCGATGCGTGCCGGTGTGGGGAGGGCGAAGACCACTGCGAAGAGGGCGATGGCCAGCACGAAGTTCATGACCACGCCCGCGGCGAGGACGACGATGCGGATCCAGACCGGCTTGCGGTTGAAGGCGCCGGCCATCGCGTGATCGATCTCCGGCTCGGTCATCCCGCGCTCGCGCATGCGCTGAGCCTCGATCTCCCCGTCCTCGCCGAGCATCCGCACGTACCCGCCGAGCGGGATGACGTTCAGCGCGTAGCGAGTGCCCCGCCACATCACCGAGGCGATGCGGGGTGGGAACCCGATGCCGGCCTCCTCGACGGTGATGCCCGCCAGCTTCGCCACCACGTAGTGCCCCGCCTCGTGGACCAGCACCAGGATGAAGATGACGATGATGAAGGCGACGATCGTCGTGACCACGCTCATCGGACCGGGTGCCTCACGTCAGCATGTCCGCCAGGGAGGCCCGGACCTCGGCGTCGAGGGCCACGATCGTCTCCAGGTCCGGCTCGCGGTCGTTGCCCCATCGGTCCACGGCTGCCTCGATGGTCGCCGCGATGCGTCCGAACCCGATGCGTCCATCGAGGAACGCGGCGACCGCCACCTCGTCGGCGGCATTGAGCACGGCGCCGCGGTTGCCCCCGGCCGCGGCCGCCTCGCGGACGATGCGGTAGGCCGGGAAACGGTGCTCGTCGAGTGGCAGGAACTCGAGGCTCCCCCACTCCGTCGGCGGCGCGACGCGGGCAGGGGAGGTGGCCCGCTGCGGCTCTGTGAGCGCGTACTGGATGGGAAGGCGCATGTCGGGCAGCCCGAGCTGGGCCTTGAAGGAGCCGTCCACGAACTCGACGAGCGAGTGGACCACGCTCCTGGGGTGGATCACGGCGTCGATTCTAGAGTACGGCAGGCGATAGAGCCATCTGGCCTCGATGGCCTCGAACGCCTTGTTGACCAGCGTCGCCGAGTCGATGCTGATCTTCGGCCCCATCCGCCACGTCGGGTGTGCGAGGGCCTCTGCCGCGGACACCTGCGCCACGCTGGCCGCGTCGCGGTCGCGAAACGGGCCGCCCGACGCGGTCAGGATCAGCCGCGCGACGTCCTCCAGGCGCTCCCCGCGCAGGCACTGCCAGATCGCGGAATGCTCGCTGTCGATCGGTCGGAGCCGTTCGAGCGGATCGCCACCCAGCGTGTCGAGCGCCGCCGTGACCAGGTGGCCCCCGGTGACGAGGGTCTCCTTGTTCGCCAGCGCAACCAGCCGGCCCGCCCCGAGGGCGGCGAGGACCGCGGGGAGCGCCGTCATGCCGGTGGTGGCGACGACCACGAAGTCCACCCCGTCGGCCAGCGCCAGCGCCTCCAGCCCGCCGTCGGCCCAGCGTCCCGCATCCAGCCAGGACGGACGGCCCTCCGGGCTGTAGACAGCCGCCTCCGGCCACTCCGCCGCCTGCCGCTCGATCTCGCCGCTGCCGTGCCCCGCGGCCAGGCCCAGCACCCGGAAGCGCTCCGGGTGGCCGCGCACGACCTCCAGCGTCTGCCGCCCGATCGATCCCGTCGAGCCGAGCACCGCGACACCGCGTGGCGCGATCACACGATGAACCCGGCAACGAGGAGCGCCCAGCCGGCAAGGACGGGTGCCGCGAAGAGGAACGAGTCGATGCGGTCCAGGATGCCGCCGTGGCCGGGAACCAGGAACCCGGACTCCTTGCGGTCGGCGGCGCGCTTCAGCATGGACTCGGCGAGGTCGCCGGCCTGGGCCGAGAGGCCGACGAGCGGCCCGAGGACCAGCGGCTGCCAGGGGGGCAGGCCGACGATCCAGGCGCCGATCCCGGCGGCGACGGTTGCGACGACGAGACCGCCGGCCAGCCCCTCGACCGTCTTCGACGGGCTGATGTGGTCGATGAGCCGCGTTCGCCCCAGCCAGCGCCCGGTCAGGTACGCCCCGCTGTCGTACCCCCACACGATCAGCACCAGCATGAGGCCCCACGCGGTCCCGCTGGCGAGGGAGAGAGCACCGATGGGGGTTGCGGCCGAGCCGCCCGCAGGGGAAAGGTGCATCACCAGCGCCACCATCGGAGCCAGGATCGCCACGTAGGAGATCCCGAAGACGGTGACCGCCCAGCTCGCGAAGCCCTTCCTCGGATCGGCGCGCGTGAATCCGGCGAATCCGAGCACGAGCACCACGGCGATGAAGACGGCTGCGACCAGGCCGACCGGCTCGGTGAGCCGCAGCATGTCCGCGGGCAGGCCGGAGACGTTGTGAGTGTTCGCGGCAATGAGCCCGGCACCCCCCAGCGCGACCCCGCCGATCAGGGCAAGGACCTGCGGCGGTTCGTACCCGGCCGCATCGAGGAGGCTGATCAGCTCCGCCAGCCCCAGGAAGATCAGGACGGCGACGACGATCGTCACCCAGGGCTCCCCGAGCAGGATCACGGCCAGGATGACGGGCGCGAGGATCGCGGTCGTCAGCAGGCGGGTGCGAAGCATGGCGACTCCGTGCCGCTACGAGCCGAAGCGCCGATGCCGGCTCGCGAACTCCGCGAGCGCAGCGTCCAGGTCCGCCTCGGTGAAATCCGGCCAGAGGACCGGGGTGAAGACGAGCTCTGCGTACGCACTCTGCCACAGGAGGAAGTTGCTCGTCCGCTGGTCTCCGCCGGTCCGGATCAGGAGGTCCACGTCGGGCTGGCCGGCGGTGTAGAGGTGCTCCGCCACCAGATTCTCGTCGATCGCGGCCGCGGTGCGCCCGCTGAGGGCGCGCACGGCGTCAACCAGCTCCGAGCGTCCGGAGTAGTTGAACGCGATGTTCAGCTCCATGCGGCTCCCGCCCTGCGTCCGCTGCTCCGCCTCGCGGATCGAGGCCTGGACCTCGGCCGGCGCCTCGTGCAGGCGACCGATGACGTGGACGCGCACTCCCTCCGCGATGAGCTCGTCGGTGTTCTGGCGCACGGCCCCGTCGATGAGCGCGAAGAGGCCCCCGACCTCTTCCTCGCTGCGGCGCCAGTTCTCCTGGCTGAAGACGTAGAGGCTGAGGACCTCGATTCCGCGGTCCGGGGCGATGCGCACGACGGGCTTGATCGCCTCCACGCCCTGCATGTGACCGGCGATGCTCGGCAGCCCGTGGGCCGCCGCCCATCGACGGTTGCCGTCCATGATGATCGCGACATGTCGCGGCTGGTCACGGACGTCCAGCGCGTCAGACCTCCATCACGTCGGCTTCCTTGCGCTCACTCCGGGCATCGATCATCTCGATGAACCGATCGTGGACGCGCTGGAGGCCGTCGATCTCGCGGCGCTCCTCGTCCTCGGAGATCTCCCCGTCCCGGAGCGCCTTCTTCAGCTGGTCCGCCGCCTCACGCCGATGGTGACGGATCTCGACCCGGGCCTCCTCGGCCCGCTTGCGGACCTGCTTGACCATGTCGCGACGGCGCTCCTCGGTAAGCGGCGGAACGTTGAGCCGCACCACGGTCCCGTCCACGTTGGGCACGAGGCCGATGTCGCTCTTGGTGATCGCCTTGTCGATGGCCGACAGGACGGAGCGATCCCAGGGCTGGATCACGATGAGGTGTGGATCCGGGACGCTGATGCCGGCGAGCTGGTTGAGCGGCGTCGGCGCCCCGTAGTAGTCGACGCTGATCCGCTCGACGAGCGCGGTCGAGGCCCTCCCGGTGCGGATCCCGGCGTGATCGCGCTCCATGGCCTCGACGGACCGCTGCATCTTCGGTTCGACTGCGAGGACCGCTTCATGGGTCATCGGGTCACCTCCCCAGTGATGAGCGTGCCGATCTGCTCCCCCCGGATCGCCCGCACGATGTTGCCGCCCCTGGTCATGTCGAAGACGACGATCGGCATCTCGTTGTCCATCGCCAGGCTCACGGCCGTCGCGTCGAGGGCACCGAGCCGGTTGGCGAGCAGTTCCGTGTAGCCGATCTGGCTGTAGCGCGTGGCCTCCGGGTGCAGCTCGGGGTCGGCATCGTACACCCCGTCCACGCGGGTCGCCTTGAGGATGACGTCCGCGCCGATCTCCACGGCGCGCAGCGTGGCGGCGGTGTCGGTCGTGAAGTACGGGTTGCCGGTGCCGGCCACCAGCAGGATCACGCGCCCCTTCTCCAGGTGTCGGATGGCGCGTCGCCGGATGTACGGCTCGGCGATCTCGTTCATCGCGATCGCGCTCATCACGCGCGTCGGGCAGCCGGCCTGCTCCAGCGCGTCCTGGAGCGCGAGCCCGTTCATGACGGTCGCCAGCATCCCCATGTAGTCGCCCGTGGCGCGGTCCATCCCGCGCGCGGCGGCCGCCAGCCCGCGGAAGATGTTGCCGCCGCCCACGACGATCGCGAGCTCGGCGCCGCCTGCTCGGGCCTCCGCGGCCTGCAGGGCGATGCCGCGCGTCACCTCCGGATCGACGCCGTACGCGCGGTCCCCCATCAGCGCCTCCCCGGACAGCTTGAGGAGGACGCGATGGTAAGGAACGTTCGTCGGCGCCGACTCGGTCATCTGGTGGCTCGTCCCGCCGTCATTCAGCGGTCTCGCCGACCGCCATGCGGGCGAAGCGCGCCACCTTGATGTTCTCGCCGAGCAGGGCGATCTTCTCGGTGATGAGCTCGCCGATCTTGCGATCCGTGTCGCGGTAGGGCAGCTCCACCAGGCACGCGGTCTCGTACCACTTGTTCAGCTTGCCCTCGACGATGTTCGGGACGATCCCCGCAGACTTCCCGTCGGCGGCAGCCTCCTCGGCGAACTGGGTGCGCAGCTCGGCGAGCACGTCGGCCGGGACGTCGTCACGGGAGACGTACGAGGGGTTGTGCCCCGCGACCGCCAGTGCCAGGTCGCGTGCGAGCTGCTGGAAGTCGTCGGTGCGTGCCACGAAATCGGTCTCGCAGTTGAGCTCGAGCAGGACTCCAAGGCGGCTGCCGTGGTGGATGTAGCTCGTCACGAGGCCCTCGCGGGCGACCCGATCCGCCTTCTTGGCGGCCGTCGAGAGGCCCTTCTCGCGCAGCCACAGGACGGCCTCCTCCACGTTGCCGTGGGACTCCTCGAGGGCGCGCTTGCAGTCCATGATGCCCGCGCCCGTCTGCTCGCGGAGCTGCTTCACGTCCTCCGCGGTGATGCCGGTGGTTGTCATCTGATCCTTCCTGGGTTCACCGATGGCGCGCTCGCCATCGGCCATTCACTCATCCTGCGTGGGCTCCTCGCGCCCGTCCTCGCCGCGGAACTCGGCGGTCCGCCGAGCACGCGCCCGACGCTCCTCGTCCTCGTCCTCCTCCGGCTCGGGCTCGAAGACGAGGGCCTCCCCGGCGGCCAGCGCGGCACTGTAGGTCGTCTCGTCGCCCAGCGCGGTCTCGTCGACCGGCGGCAGGGCCTCGGCCTGCTCGAACTCCTCGTCCAGGCGCGCCTGCCGCTCGCTCTGTGCTTCGAGCACGGCATCGGCCACCTTGCTGGTGACGAGCTTGATCGAGCGAATGGCGTCGTCGTTGGCCGGGATCACCCAGTCGATGAGATCCGGGTCGCAGTTCGTGTCGGTCATGGCCACGATGGGGATCTCGAGCCGGCGTGCCTCCGCGACGGCGATCGTCTCGCGGTGCGGGTCCACGATGAACACCGCTCCGGGGAGTCTCCGCATGCGGCGAATCCCGCCCAGCGTGGCGTTCAGCCGGATGATCTCCTCGCCGAGCTTCGAAGCCTCCTTCTTCGTGAGGCGTTCGAACTCCCCGGTGTCGCGACGCGCCTCCAGGGCCTCGAGGCGCTGGATGCGGCGCTTGATCGTCGTGAAGTTCGTGAGCATCCCGCCCAGCCAGCGGCTGTTGACGAAATGCTGCCCGGAGCGCTCGGCCTCCGAGGCGACCGCCTCCTGGGCCTGCTTCTTCGTCCCGACGAAGAGGACGCTGTCCCCGTGCCGAATGGTGTCGCGCACGAATTCGAGCGCGGCGTCCAGCCGGCTCACGGTCTGGGCAAGGTCGATGATGTGGATCCCGTTGCGCTCGGCGAAGATGAACTCGCGCATCTTCGGGTTCCACCGGCGGGTCTGGTGTCCGAAGTGGACGCCCGCCTCCAGCAGCTGCTTCATGCTGGTGGCCGTCATGCAGGTGCCTCCGGTTGTTCCTCCGCCCGCGTCGGCTCCGCCGGAGCGACCCGACGCGGCCAGCGACGGGCACCGAGCATCCTGCGAATCAACGAGCGTGTGTGATGGGATGGTCCGGCCCCGCGCAGCGCGTCACGAGGACGCCGCAGAGCCGGCGGGAGTATAGCACGGGGAGCAGGATCTCCCGGCCGTGGCCCCCTTGGTCCCGCTCGAGGGTCCCGAACCCCACCCTGCCGCACCGGACCCGTACGAAGGTACCGGGACGTCCCCCCTTCGTACCTTTGACCCTGCCGGACGCCTCGCCGACGATCCCTGCACCCGATCGCCCACCGGAGGATCGATGCACCGCACCAACCGAACGCCAGCCTCCGCCACCCTCCTGGCCCTCGTCCTGGCCGTGACCGCCATCGGCGCGAGCGGCGCTGCGTCGCACGCCCTGGCGGGCAACCCGACGGTCACCGTGGGCCCCGGCGACACCCTGAGCGGCATCGCGCTGAGGCACCACACCACGGTGGCTCGCCTCGTCGCCCTCAACCACATCGCAGATCCGAACCGCATCTACGCCGGGCAGCGGCTCGTCGTGTCAGGCCCGCAGACGCCGGTCGCCAGCACCGCCGCCTCCTCCCCGCTCGCACCCACCTCGTGCAGTTCGGGGAGCACCTGACCGGAATCGCGCAGCGCTTCGGCACGACCGTGGCCGAGCTCGTCCGCCTCAACCACATCGTCGACCCGAACCGCATCTTCGCGGGACAGCGGCTGATCGTGCCGGCATCCGCCTCCTCCGCGCCAGCCGCCAGCGTCACCTCGGCCTCGACGGTGGCCGGCGCAGGGTTCCCGCCCGACGTCGCCAGGCGCATGCGGGCACGCGCGGGCGTTCGGGACCTCATCGTCTCGGAGGCACGGCGTGCGCACGTCCCGGCAGGGCTCGCCCTTGGCGTCGCCTGGCAGGAGTCGGGCTGGCAGCAGAACGTCGTCAGCAGCGTCGGCGCCATCGGGGTGATGCAGGTCACGCCCGCCACCGGCGACTGGGTGTCGGCAACCATGCTGGGCACCCCGCTGAACCTCCACGACACCCGCCAGAACGTGCGCGCCGGCGTGACGCTCCTCGCCCACTACCTGCACCGCTACCACGACGATCGCGCCCGCGCCCTCGCGGCCTACTACCAGGGCCAGCGCAGCGTGGACCGCCACGGCATCTACGCCACGAGCCGGCCCTATATCGCGTCGATCCTGGCGCTCGCCGCCCGCCTCGGCGGGTGACCCTTCCTCACCACGCGTCGATCCGCGGCAGACGGGTCGCGCGCCAGCGGCCCGCGCGACGCTCGACGGTGACGAGGTCGATGCGCAGTCCGCGGTAGCCGACCTCACCGCTCGACGCGAAACGGCGCAGGGCTGCGCGCAGGCGGCCGAGGCGGCGGCTGTCGACGCTCTCGCGGGCCGCGCCACTCCGCGCGGAGCCGCGGGCACGGACCTCGACCGCGACGAGCTCTCCTCCCGGATCCAGGCAGACCAGGTCGATCTCACCCTCCCGGACCCGCCAGCGCCTGGCGAGGACACGCCATCCCGCCGCCCGCAGCGCATCGGCCACCCGGGCCTCCGCCTCCATCCCGAGCCGATGGCGCGGATCGGCCATGCAGCACCTCCCATCGGAGGCGAGCGCTGTTCGGACCATGCGAGCCGGCGGCGAGCCGGCCCCTCAATCGACCGGGGTCATCTCCTCGGCCAGGGTCTCCATGAGAACGTCCGACAGCTCCAGCTCCTCCGGCGGCTCCAGCTCCTCATCGAGGAAGAGCGGCGCCTCGTCGAAGACCAGGTCGAGCGGCAGCTGCGTGCCCGCCAGCAGCATGCGGATGGGAGCGAAGGAGCGCCGGTGCCACGCACACGGTCCTTCGGCGCTCAGCGCCTCGTAGTGCCGGCGGGTCCCGTACCCCTTGTTCACGGCGAACCCGTAGGCCGGGTAACGCCGGTCCATCTCCCGGCAGATGCGGTCGCGCGTCACCTTCGCGACGATGCTCGCGGCGGCAATCGAGGCGCTGATGGCGTCGCCGTCGATGATCGCCCGCTGCGGGAGGTCGACGTAGGGCAGGCTCAGCGCGTCGATGACGAGATGGTCGGGTGGCTCCGCCAGCCGGGCGATCGCCTCGCCCATCGCCAGCTTGGTGGCCTGCAGGATGTTCACCCGGTCGATCACCTCGACGTCCATCAGGCCGACGCTCACCGCTTCCGCGCGGTCGAGGATCTGCTCGTAGAGGGCTTCGCGGCGAAGCCGGGTCAGGACCTTGGAGTCGCGGAGACCCTTGATCCGATGCCGTTCGGGGAGGATGACGGCCGCGGCGACCACGGGACCGGCCAGTGAACCGCGTCCGACCTCGTCGAGGCCGGCGATCCGGTGGAAGCCCGCGAGGCGGAGCTGCCGCTCATGACGCATGTGCGCGTCGCGCGGACGACCTGCTCCGCGACGGGCCGACGAGCCGGGATGCGACATCCGATCCGGTCCGCTGCGGGAGGCAGGACGATCAGCTGGTGCGGCGCTCCCGGAGGGTCGCGGCCTTGCCGATCCGGTGGCGCAGGAAGGTGAGCTGCTTTCGTCGCGCGACGCCGTGACGCACCACCTCGATCTTCTCGACGCGCGGGGCGTTCACCATGAAGGTGCGCTCGACCCCGACGCCGCTCGCGATGCGCCGGACGGTGATCGACCGGTTCAGGCCGCTGCCGCCGCGCATCCGGATGACCGTTCCCTCGAAGACCTGGACCCGCTCGCGATTGCCCTCCACCACCTTGACCGAGACCCGGACCGTATCGCCAGGGGCGATGGTCGGCAGGTCGGTCCGGAGCTGCTCGCGCTCGAGCTCAGCGATGGCGTTCATTGTCGGGAACCCTCGTTACTGGCGGCTGCGCCACGGCTTATCACAGCGCGGCGCGTGCGGTGCGACACACGAACGCGACCGCTGCTGCGGCCGCGACGGGCGGAGTATAGCAGCGAGCGACGGACCCCAGCAAGGGAGCCGGGGCGTCACGCTTCCGATTCGGGCTCGTCGTCCAGGGCGCTGCGCTCGGCGTCGGTCAGGTCCGCGGCCTCCAGCAGGTCGGGCCGCCGATCGCGGGTCCGGCGGAGCGCCTCGGAACGCCGCCAGCGGTCCACTGCCCCGTGGTCTCCCGAGAGGAGGATCCCGGGCACGCGCATGCCGCGGAACTCCTCGGGTCGCGTGTACTGCGGATACTCGAGCAGACCCGCCGCGAACGAGTCGTCGGCCTGCGACGCCGCGTCGATCACCCCCGGGACCAGGCGCGCCACGACGTCCATCAGCACGAGGGCCGGCAGCTCACCGCCGGTGAGGACGTAGTCGCCGATGCTGACCTCCCGGTCCGCCAGCCGTCGCGCCCGCTCGTCGATCCCCTCGTAGCGGCCGCAGACCAGCGCCAGATGCGGCAGGGCGGCGAGCTCTCGTGCGAGCGGGTCGGTGAGGCGCTCGCCGGCAGGGTCGAGCAGCACGACGAGCGCGCCCGCCTCGCGCAGCGGCTCCACCGCCGCATAGAGCGGCTCCGGCCGGATGACCATCCCCGCTCCCCCGCCGTAGGGATAGTCGTCGACCGACCGATGGCGTCCGAGACCGTGCTCCCGCAGGTCGTGGAGCTCCACGCGCAGGAGCCCCCGATCGACGGCCCGCCCGAGGACGCTCGTGCGGAGCGGGGCGTCGAAGAGCTCCGGGAAGAGGGTCACCACGTCGATCCGCATCGGCTCAGCGGACCTCCTCGGACTCGTAGCGGACGACCATCCGCCCGGCATCGAGGTCGATGGCACGAACGACGTCACGGACGCCCGGGACGAGGAGCTCGCCGCCATCGGGCGCCGCCACGACGTAGACCTCGGCCCCGCCGGCCCGGAAGACCTCGCGGACCACGCCCAGCGGGCGTCCCGCCTCGTCCTCGACCTGCAGCCCTTCGAGCTGGTGCCAGAAGTACTCGCCCGCGGGCAGCGAGGCCGGGTCTGCCTCCAGGTAGCGCCCGACCAGCCGTTCCGCCGCTTCGCGCGAGTCGATGCCCTCGAGCACGAGGACCGGGACGCGGCCGCCGGGTTCGGTCGCGGTGATATGGCGGGGCGCCGGATCTCCCTCGAGGTAGACAACGGCACCGACGTCGAGGTGCTCCGGCCAGTCGGTGAGCGGCTCGATCCTCACCGCGCCGGCCAGCCCCTTGGCGCCGAGGATGCGCGCGACGGCCAGGCGTTCAGTCGTTTGCGACGATCTCCAGCTCGACATGGACGCCCGCGCGAGTGGCCATCACACGCAGCAGGCTCCGGATCGCGTTGGCAATGCGGCCGTCCCGGCCGATCACGCGACCCATGTCGGCCTCGTCAACCACGAGCGTGAGCTCCATCTCGTCGCCGCGCTCTTCGACCTCGACGCTCACCGCATCGGGGTTGTCGACGAGGGAGCGCGCGATGTACTCGAGGAGCTCCTTCACGCCGACGCCTTGGCGCCGCTCTTCGCGGTCGCCCTGCGGGCGCGTGGCTTGGCCGTTTCAGCGGCGGCCGCAGCGCCGGCCTCCGCGCCCCTGGCGTCCAGGCCGGCCTGGCGCAGGAGCTTGACGACCGTCTCCGACGGCTTTGCGCCGCGCCCGATCCAGTCGCGAATCCGCTCGCCCTCGAGCTTCACCGTCGCGGGATCGGTCAGCGGATCGTAGAAGCCGAGGATCTCCAGGGCCCGCCCGTCGCGTGGCTTCCTGCTGTCGATGGCGATGACCCTGTACGACGGGCGCTTCGTCGCGCCCACGCGGGCCAGCCTGATGCGAACTGCCAAGAGTGCGTCCTACCTTCCTCGTGGTCTCCCTCGCGGTGCGGCCTACTTGACCGTCACCGTCGCGTGGATCTCAATCCTGTTCTGCTCGGCGGGGGTGCTGAGCGCCACCGCGCCGACCTGGCTGAGGATATCGCGTACGTCGGCCGGCAGGGAGTCCGTCGACTGCCCGAGGAGGCCCAGGATGAGGTCCACGCCCCGGGCTCCCTCCAGGTACAGCTCGTTCCCGCCGCGTCCGCCCGCGACATCGAATGCCGCACGATACCCCGTCGCGGCGCCCAGCGTCTCGCCCGAGGCGTGGGCCTCGAGGGCGGCGGCCACGTCGTCCGCGCTCAGGCCGGCCACGATGATGCCGCCGCTGACCGCGTACGCCATCTGTCCCACCTGCGGAATCGCGATGACGGTGATGCTCGTCCCGGCCGCCTCCTGCTGGCGAACGTCGGCGCCCCGGCTGCGGAGGCCGTCGGCGATCCGCCCGAGCGCCGTGGCTGCCGACGCCGGATCGCTCGGGCGCAGCAGCAGCTGGCCGCTCGGCGTCCCCTGGCTGATGCCCTGGACCGCCACCGCTGCCTCCCGGTCGAACAGGGGCAGCAGGTCCGTGTCGATGTCGATCCCGAGCCCCAGCGCGGCCAGCGCGCGCAGCTCGGTCAGGGCCTGCGCCGCGTCCTGGCCGCCGGGCATGGCTCCGAGCTCGGAGGTGATCGACTCGAAGAGGCCGCGGGCACCGAACACGACGGCTTCCGCCTCCGTGGCCGGGGGCATCCAGTCGGAAAGGCTCGACGGCTCACTGCCGAGAGCGAAGGTCGACCGGTTCGAGGCATCCGCCCGGTTCGCCGTGAACGGCGCGCTGCCGACGATGCGGATGCCGTCGGAGCGCGCCAGGACCGCGACGGCGGCCGTGCTGTAACCGCTCGTGCCGATCGCGCCTCCACCCAGCACGCCCGCAGCGGTGACGTCGACGTAGACCGTCGCCAGCCGATCGGCGGGGAGCGTGGCCATGGCGTCCCGGAACGCCCCGGCGTCCGAGAGCCGCGACCCGTTTCCGGTCGCGGTGTCGATGACGGCGTGCATCACGGTCGCGTCCGAGGTGGCGATGAGCATGTGGTCGACGATCGCGACCTCACCGGTGAGCACGTCGCTGCCACCGAGCAGATCGATCGTCACACCGCCGTACGACGCGGTGCGCAGGGTCGACCCGTTGGCTGCGGCGATGCGTCCCATGGCCGCCTTCGCGGCGGCCTCGTCGCGGACGGCGGCAATGACGACGGGCGCGGCAGGCAGGCCGCCACCGGCCTGGGCGGGCGCGGGGACGACCGCCAGCGCCAGCTGGTCGCCCAGCCACGGCTTGACGTTCTCGTGGTAGTCGACGCCGGCGCCGGTCAGCGCCCGCTGGACGATCTCGTCGAGCTTGTCGGCCAGGGTGGCGCGGTCCGAGAAGCCGGGGAGCCGGGTCAGGAGATCCGCCAGGTTCATCTCCTGTCCGGTCGATGGGCTCAGGTACACGCTCACGTAGGCGAGGCTCGTCGCCGGCGCCATCGTGGCGGCCCGATCCACGGTCGGGCCGAAAATGAAGAGGTACCCCGCAACGACCGCAGCACCGATGAGCGCCAGGAGCGTGGTCAGGGCGATGACCAGCCGGTGCATGGTCTCTCAGCGGCCGCCCAGGATGCCCCGGAACGACCCGCCCGGAAGCCGGCCGCTGCCGAGAGAGCGCATGAGCCGCTGCATCTCGCCGAACTGCTTGAGGAGGCGATTGACCTCCGCGGTCGACGTGCCGGAGCCCGTGGCGATCCGCCGCCGACGGCTGCCCTTGATCACCTCGGGATGCCGGCGCTCGTGCGGCGTCATGGAGTCGATGATCGCCTCGACCCGCTTGAGCTCCCCGGCGTCCACGGCCTGCTGCGCCGCCCCCGCCATCTGCCCGGCCCCCGGGATCATCTGCAGGATCTGGCCGATGGGCCCCATCTTCTTGATCTGCTGGAGCTGGCTGCGGAAGTCCTCGAGGCTGAAGCGGTTCGCCATCATGCGCTCCGCAACCCGCTCGGCCTCCTCGCGGTCGACCGATTCCTGCACCCGCTCGACGAGCGAGAGCACGTCGCCCATCCCCAGGATGCGCTGCGCGAGACGGTCGGGATGGAACGGCTCCAGGCCGTCCGGCCGCTCGCCGGTGCCCATGTAGGCGATGGGCAGGCCCGTAACGCTGCGGATCGACAGCGCCGCGCCCCCGCGGGCGTCGCCGTCCATCTTGGTGAGGACCAGGGCGCTGACCGGGAGCCGGGCGTGGAAGGCCTCCGCGACCCTGACTGCCTCCTGGCCCGTCATGGCATCCACGATCAGGAGCGTCTCCGCCGGCGTGACCGCGCCCGCGATGCGGACGAGCTCGTCCATCATCGCCTCGTCGACGTGCAGGCGCCCCGCGGTGTCGAGGAGCACGACATCCAGGCCGCGCTGCCGCGCGACCTCCAGGCCGGAGCGCGCGACCTCGAGCGCCGGGGTGCCGACCGGACGCGAATGGACCTCCGCGCCGATCTGGTCGCCAAGCTGGACGAGCTGATCCACGGCGGCGGGCCGGTAGACATCCGCGGCTACCAGCAGCGGCCGATGACCCTCCTTCCGGAGGCGCACGGCGAGCTTCGCGGCGGTCGTCGTCTTCCCGGATCCCTGGAGGCCCACCAGCATGACCACCGCGGGACGCCGCTCGAGGGCCAGCTGGTGCCGCTCGCCTCCGAGCGTGGCGACGAGCTCGTCATGGACGATCTTGACGACCTGCTGACCCGGATGGAGGCCGCCCACGAGCTCCGTCCCCGCCGCGCGCTCGCGGACGTGGGCCACGAACTCCTTGACGACCCGGAAGTTGACGTCCGCCTCGAGGAGGGCAAGGCGGATCTCCCGCAGCGCGACGTCGAGGTCGGCCTCGGTGATTCGGGCCTTGCCGCGAAGGCGCTCCGCGACGCCCTGCAGACGATTGGAGAGGGATTCGAACATGGTGCTCGCTCACTGGAATCCTGGGGCGCCGACGGGTGGCGCCACGCGCGCCGGCAGCCTCGCAGGCGCCGGCGCGCAACGGCTGCCCATGCTACTACCCGCCCGGGATCCCCGGCAACGCGCCCACCGGCGTCGGCCTGCCGGCCGCGGCGCCGGCCTTCAGCCGGCCAGCAGCCACTCCACGTACCCGGCCGCGTCGAACGGCGCCAGGTCCGTCACCTCCTCGCCCACGCCGGCGAACTGGATCGGCACGCCGAGGCGGTCGGCGACGGCCACGGCGATGCCGCCCTTGGCCGTTCCGTCGAGCTTGGTGAGGACGATGCCCGTCACTCCCGCCTCGCGGCTGAACGCTTCCGCCTGCAGGAGGCCGTTCTGCCCCGTGGTGGCATCGAGGACGAGGAGGACGTGCCGAGGCTGGTCGGGCAGCCGGCGCTCGATGACCCGCCGGATCTTCGTCAGCTCCGCCATCAGCTGGGTCTTGTTCTGCAGCCGCCCGGCCGTGTCGACGAGCACCGCGTCGAGGCCGCGGGACTCCGCCGCGGCCATGGCGTCGAAGGCCACCGCCCCCGGATCGGCGCCGGCCCGCTGCGCGACCACGGGCACGCCGAGCTGCTCGCCCCAGATTCGAAGCTGCTCGATGGCCGCCGCGCGGAAGGTGTCGGCCGCCGCGAGCGCGACCGTGCGCCCTTCGCCCTTCAGGCGCGCGGCGAGCTTCGCGATCGTCGTCGTCTTCCCGGTTCCGTTGACCCCGACGAAGAGAATGACCGATGGCGGCGGGCCCAGCTCGAACGAGCCCGATCCGGCCCGTTCGAGCCGTTCCGCGATCTCGCCCGCCAGGGCGCTGCGGGCGTCCTCTCCGGAGTGGCCGCCACCACGCCGGTAGCGCTCCCGCGCGGCGTCGACGAGCGCCATGGTCGTCTCCGCACCGACGTCGCCGGCGATGAGCGCCTCCTCGATCTCCTCCCAGGTCGCCTCGGTCGCTGCGCCGCCCCCGAGGATCGAGCGCAGCCGCGCCCCGATGCCGGACGGCCGCGATCGCAGGCCGAGCCCGGCCAGGCCCGATGGGGCGCGACCAGGACGCGCCATCGTCGTTGGCGGGAGAGCCGGTTCAGACGGCTCCGCGGCCTCCCCCACCGGCTGCTCGGGTCCCGGCTGCTCGGATCCCGGCTCCTCGGGACGCCGCTCCCGGTCGCCGCGCCGCCAGAACATCAGGCGCCCACCTCGACCGGGAGGTCAGAGAGCCGCAGCGAGAGGACGCGGGAAACCGCGGCATCGGTCATGGTCACGCCGTAGATCGTATCGGCAACCTCGATCGTTGCCCGGTTGTGGGTGATGACCACGAAGTCGATCTGCTCCGACAGCTTGCGAAGGGCCTCCGCAAAGCGACCGATATTCGCCTCGTCGAGCGCGGCATCCACCTCGTCGAGGATGCAGAACGGCACCGGGTTGACGCTGAGCATGGCGAACAGGAGCGCGACCCCGGTCAGCGCGCGCTCGCCGCCGGAGAGCATCGCCAGGCGCTGAAGCCGCTTTCCGGGCGGTCGCACGACGATCTCGATCCCGCCTGCCGCCTCGCCCGGCTCGTCGCCGTCGCCGAGCTGGAGGGCCGCCGAGCCGCCGGCAAAGAGCAGTCGCACGAACTCGTCGAACTTCTGCCCGATCGCCTCGAACGCGGCACCGAAGCGCTGCGCGATCTCCGTGTCGAGTCGGGCGATGAGCTCGGTGGTCGAGGTTACGGCGCCGCGAAGGTCGGCCTCCTGGGTGGCGAGGCCGTCGAGCCGCGCCGACAGCTCCGCGTGCTCCTCCACGGCGAACGGGTTCACCGAGCCGATCTGGGCCAGGGTCCGGCGCACCCGGCGCAGCTCCGTCTCGAGCGCCTCGTCGTCGAGCGCCTCGACCTCCTCGGAGAGGGGTGAGGCCGCGTCGTGTCCCGGGGTGCGCGCGCCACGCTCACCGATCTCGCCGCCCTCCCCGCCCCGGTCGGTTGCATCGCTCATGAACGCCTCCAGGGCGACCTCCCGCTCGCGGGCAAGCGCCGCCAGCATCTCTTCCCTGCGCGACGCCTCGACCGCGGCGAGCTGGGCGGCGCGATCCAGCTCCGCGAGCCGGCTGCCGGCCCCGGAGCGTTCGCGTTCCAGCTCCAGGAGGCGCGCGCGCTCCGTGTCGCGCGCCTCGTCCGCGCGCCGGCGGGCCGCGGCGGCCTCCTCGTCCGCGCGCCGGGCGGCCTCCACGGACGGACCCGCCTCGACGATCTCCCGCCGCAGCTCCTCGAGCCCTGCGGCGGCCGTCTCGCTCGCGGTCTTCAGCTGAGCCTGGCGTGCCTGCAGCTCCGCCCCGCGGCGGCGGGCACCGACCATCTGCCGCTCGACGACCTCGGCGCGCTGCCGCACCATCTGCCATGCCTCCCGCGCCAGGTCGCGCGCCTCGGCGGCGGCCGCCCGGCGACGCCGCGCCTCCACGGCGTGGGCCTCGAGCGCGGCGTGATCCGTCGCCGACGGCTCCGGGGAAGGCCCCGCCTGCTCCTCGACCGCCGCGCGGGCCGCGGCGAGGGCGGGCTCGAGCTCGGCAACGGCCCGGTCGCTGCGGGCCAGGCGCGACTCGGCATCGCGCAGATCGTTCGTCGCCCGCCGCGCGTCAGCCTCCGCAGCATCGGCCGCATCGCGCAGGTCGGCGTGGCGGCGCTGGTCCGCGGCGGCGCCGGCGACCGCATGCGCCGCGGTCCCCGCCAACCGCTCGTGACGAGCCTCGAGCTCGGCGAGCTGGGCGGCAAGGTCCCGTCTCCGGGCCTGCTGGCGCGCCGCCTCGCCACCCGGCGGATCGGCGCGTCCCCGCACGGCGAGGATGCCGCGACCGTCCGCGAGATCGCCGGCCTCCGTCACCGCGCACCAGCCCGGCGGGAGGGATCGCCACCCCGCCAGGAGCGCCCCGAGGTCCGGGACCACGGCGACCCGCTCGAAGACCCCCGGGATTCCCGGCAATCCGATCCAGTCGGCAAGCGTGCGCGCGGCGCCCACCGCGGCCAGCGCCGTCGCGCGCTCACGTGCGTCCGGGGCCTGGCGGCCGTCGAGCAGACGCGCCGTGCCGCGCGCCTCCTGCGCGGCCGCGGCAGGGCTCTCGTCCCGCCACAGGAGGGCCTCCCCGACCTCGCCGCCGACGACCGCCTCGATGGCGGGCCATGCCTCCTCCGGGGCGATCATGGCGTCGATCAGGGACCGCCAGCCCGCCGTCGCCAGCCGGCTGCCGAGGCGGCCTCCCAGCGTCGCGCGTTCGGTGAGCGCATCCAGCTCCGCCAGGGCCGCCGCTGCGCGCTCGGCGGCGGCCGTCGCATCGCGCCGGGCCGCCTCCGCGACCCCCCGGCTCTCGTCCATCGTGTGGCGCGCCGTCTCGAGCGCGGCCACGGCGTCGTTTGCCGCGGCCTCGCGGGCGGCCGCGATCTCCCGCAGCGGTGCGATCTCCGCGCGCAACGTCCCCGCCTCGCGTCGCGCGCCGGCCAGCTCGGCCTCGAGCCGATCCACGCGCGCGGTCATCGCCGCCAGGCGCTCCCCTTTCCCTGCCGCCTCCGCGATCAGCACGGCGTCGCGGCGTCGGGCGTCGGCGAGCTGCTCCTCGGCCTCCATCAGATCGCGGTCGGCCGCCGAGAGGACGGAGAGCGCCTCCTGCCAGGCACGCTCCGCGTCCGCGACCGCGGCGAGGAGGCGCTCCACCTCGTCGTCGGCGGCCATCGACGGCTGCGCCAGCCCCCGTTCGGTCTCTGCGAGCTCTGCGCGCAGCCGTTCGAGGGTCGTCTCCAGCTCCGCCCGGCGTGCCTGGGCCATCTCGATGCGGCTCTCCACGCGGATGCGCGCCTCGCGCGTCGCGTCACGCGCCTCCGCGGCGGCGCGAGCCGTGGCGTCCGCCTCCCAGAACCGTGCCTCCGTCGCCTCAAGCGCTTCGCGTCCGGCCGTCTGCTCGGCGCGGAATGCCGCTGCAGCGGCCTCCGCGGCGGCCGCCTGCCGGCGCGCCTCCCCGAGCGCATCGCGCAGCGCTCGCTCGCGACGGCGGTGCGAGGCGAGCACCAGGATCCTCCCGCGCTCGCGAAGGGCGTCGTGCTCCTGCTGGTGCTTCGCCTGCAGCGCGAGGCGCCGCACCTGGGGACGAAGCTCACCGAGGACGTCGTCGACCCGCGTGAGGTTCTCCTCCGCGCGGCCGAGCCGGGCGAGCGCCTCGTTCTTGCGCACCTGGAGGTTCTTGACCCCCGCGGCCTCCTCGAAGAGCTGCCGGCGCTCCTCCGGGCGCAGGGAGAGGGCGGCGTCCACGGTTCCCTGCCCCACCACCACGAGCGAGTTCGCACCGAGCTGCCCGGCGGAGAGGAGCTCGACCACGTCACGCAGCCGCGCCCGCGCACCGTTGATCAGGTACTCGTTCTCCCCGGAGCGGTACGACCGCCGTCCGATCGTCACCTCGCCGAAGTCGATCGGCAGCCATCCATCGGCGTTGTCCAGGGTGAGCGTCACCTCCGCCATCCCGGTCGGCTTGCGCTGCTGGCTCCCGGCGAAGATCACGTCGTCGGCGCGCCGGGTGCGCAGAGACCGATTCGACTGCTCGCCGAGCACCCAGCGGACCGCATCGGCCATGTTCGACTTGCCGCTTCCGTTGGGGCCGATGACCGCGTTCACCCCGGGCTGGAAGACGAAGCGCGTCGAGTCGGCGAACGTCTTGAAGCCGTGGACGCGAAGCTCGCGGAGGCGGCTCATGCGCTGTCGGTCGGTGGGGTGCCATCGGGGGCCGGCTGCGCGGCCTCGGCGGCGACCAGGATGCGGAGCGCCGCCTCCGCCGCCTGCTCCTCCGCGCGCTGACGGCTCGAGCCCTCCCCGACGGCGAGCTTCTTCCCGTCGAGGATGGCGGCCACCGTGAAGACCTGGTCGTGCGGCGGACCGATGGTGCTCAGCAGGGCGTAGAAGGGCTTCATGTGGCGCACCCGCTGGGTCCACTCCTGGAGCCGGCTCTTCGCCGACTTCGGAGGCCCGGAGCCCTCACCCGTGCTGAGGCGCGCGGAGAAGAGCTCGCGCAGCAGGCCGCGTGTCGTCTCGATTCCCTCGCTGAGAAAGAGCGCCCCGGCGAATGCCTCCATGGTGGCCGCCAGGAGCGAGGGCCGCGCGGCGCCGCCCGCCTCCGCCTCACCGCGGCCGAGCTGCAGGTAGCGGTCCAGCTCCAGCTCCACGGCCAGCGCGGCGAGCGCGTTGCGGTTCACGAGGGCGGCACGCCGCGCGGTCAGGAACCCTTCGTCTTCGTCGGGGAAGCGCTCGTAGAGGAGGCGGCTGACGATGAGGCCGATGACGGCGTCACCGAGGAACTCGAGCCGCTCGTTGTGTCCGTCCGCGGCTTCGGGATTCTCGTTGTAGTACGAGCTGTGGACGAACGCCTGCCCGATGGCCTCCGGATCTCGCAGGACGATGCCGAGCCGCTCGCCCAGCTCGTCGAGAGATGGATCGGCCATCGACGCTGACTGCTACTGCTGGTGCTCCTCGATGTAGTCGACGGCGTCCTGCACCTTCTGGATCTTCTCGGCATCCTCGTCCGAGATCTCCATACCGAACTCCTCCTCGAGGCTCATGATCAGCTCGACGAGGTCCAGCGAGTCCGCGTTGAGATCCTCGACGAACGAGGCCTGGGGAGTGACCTCGTCCTCGTCGACACCGAGCTGCTCGACGATGAGCTTCTTGAGCCGCTCGAACGTAGTGCCTTCGGCCACAGGTGCTTATCCTCCTCCACCCGATGATCGCGCGACGCTCCCGAGCACCCCGTTGACCAGGCGACGGGCCGCGTCTCCAGCGTAGATCCGGGCGAGAGAAACGGCGTCCTCGATCGTCTCCCCGCTCGGGGTCGCGGCGGAGTATAGCACCTCATACAGGGCGCTCCTGAGGATCGTACGCTCGACCCGCCCGAGCTCGGAGACGGGGATGGCGGGGGCCAGGCCGGCAATCCGCTCGTCGAGCTCCGCGCGATGATCGAGCACCCCGACGACGAGGCCGCGGGCATGCTCGCGCACGCTCGCCGTCACGCTCCGCTCCTCGGCGAGCCGGTCCAGCGCCTCGACTGCCTGCCGTGGCCGGAACTCCTCCTCGAAGAGCGCCAGCAGGGCCAGCCGCCGGGCGACGCGACCGGGACGCTGCCGCGGTCGCCGGCGGCCCCCCGGGCTGCGCGGCTCGTTCGGTCGCGCCACCGTCTCAGTCCCGCTCGACACGGCCAAGCCTGGCAGCGAGGCGGGCCCGAAGCTCGCCGCGCAGTCGCGCGGGGTGAGCCTTCATCCATTCGGCGATGAGCTCCGGGATGCGCGCGGCGGCCGCGTCCGACGCCGCCTCCAGCGCGAAGCGGATCATGCGAGCGCGGGCGCGTCCGTGGGTCACGATGCTCACGCCGCGCACGCCGAGCAGGGGCGTTCCGCCGAACCGCTCGTAGTCGAAGCGCCGCCGGATACGTCCAAAGCCGGGGCGCAGCGCGAGCAGGGCCAGGGGGGCGATCGGCCCCTGCTGCAGGTCCTCCCGAACCGAGCGGAAGATGTACGCGGTCAGCCCTTCGAAGAACTTGAGGATGACGTTGCCGATGAAGCCGTCACAGACGACGACGTCGGCATGGTGCGCGATCAGGTCGTTTCCCTCGATGTTGCCCACGAAGTTCAGGCTGGCGTGGCGGAACCGGCTGTTCGCCTCCTGGGCGAGCCGGTTGCCCTTCTCGATCTCCTCGCCGATGTTGAGGAGCCCCACCCGCGGCTGCGGGACGTGGAGCACGTGCTCCGCGTAGATCGAGCCCATCACCCCGAACTGGAGCAGGTTGTCGACGTCGCAGTCGACGTTGGCCCCCACGTCGAGGAGCATGATCGGGCCCTCGGCCGTGACGAGATGGGCTCCCAGCGCGGGACGGTCGATCCCCTCGATGCGCCCCAGGCGGAAGACCGCGGCGGCCATGGTCGCGCCGGTCGATCCCGCGGAGACGACGGCATCGGCATGGCCGTCACGCACCAGCTCGGTGGCGACGACCACGGAGGCCCGCTTCTTCGAGCGCAGCGCGGCTGCCGGATGGTCGCCCATGCTGATCAGGTCGGGGCCATCGACGAGCGAGATGCCGGTGGGATGGCCCTTGCCGTACTCCGCGATCTCGCGCTCGATACGTGGCACGTCGCCGACGAGGATCACCTCGTCTGCGCGGGTCCGAACGTAGTCAATCGCTCCCCGGACGGTTTCCCGCGGGGCAAAGTCGCCGCCCATCGCGTCCAGGGCGATGCGCACGGACGCTACCGCGTCGCGGCGGGCGGGATCAGCGCGACCCCTCGGCCGGAGTCACCGTCTCGACCGATATCGCCTCACGGCCGTCGTAGTAGCCGCAGGTCGGGCAGACGTGATGAGCCCGCTTCAGCTCGTGACAGTGATCGCACTCCACGAGCGGCGGTGCGCTGAGGGCCAGGTGGGCGCGACGCTCGCCCTGGCGGGCCTTGGAAACCTTTCGCTTGGGAACGCCCACGCGGCCAACTCCTGTGCAATCGAACAACGGCGGGGACGCCGCAGTATACCCGCCATCCGCGTCCGTGACGAGCGAGGGTTCTCAGCGCCCGACGGCGGCCTCGGCGTCAGTCGGCGTCGTCGGTATCCTGGCCGTCGTCCGTGTGGCGCTCGCCGCGGAGCAGCTCCGCGAGACCGGCAAGCCGTGGATCGATCTCGTCGGTCTCGTGCTGATGCGGCCCGGACGCCAGGCTCTCGCCGCAGACCGAGCAGAGGCCCGGGCAATCGGGGCGGCACAACGGATGCATCGGTTCGGTGAGGCTGAGCTCGTCGCGAAGGACCGGGGCCAGGTCGATCTCGTTGTGCTCGTCGATGCGGGGCGTCTCAGGGTCATCCTCGACCGTCAGCACGGCGCCGCTCTCCGGGTCGAGGGTCGGCAGGTATTCCTCCTCGATCGGCACGTCGACCTCCTCGACGTACGGCTCCAGGCAGCGCGCGCACGTCCGGCGCAGCGACGTGCCGACGCGGCCCCGCACGAAGACGCCGCGGTTCGTCCGCTGGAGGCGCAGGTCGCCGTTCAGGGGACCGGCGAGCTCCAGGTCGGGACCCAGAGACACGTAGTGGTCGCGCAGTCGCAGGTCACGGCTGGCGCCGGGCGCCTCGTGGAGAAGCCCCGCGACGTTGACGGAGGTCATGGGCGCGCGGGGGCGCCGGCGTGCTCCTCGGAAACCTCCACCGCCTGGACGTCGGGGCCGGCCGGCGGCTGGCTGGTGCGGTGCCGCTCGTCGAGCATGTCGATGCCGCGCTTGATGCTCGTCAGCGCCTTGATGCACTCTCCCTCGAGCCGGATGAGGACCCCGGCGGCGTACTCGTCGGCGCCACGCCGGATCTCGACCGCCTCGGCATTCGCCTGGTCGATCAGCTCGCCCGCTCGCTGCTGGGCGAGCTTCACCAGCTCCCGCTCCTCCAGCATCTGGGCCGCCTGCTCCTGCGCGCGGGCGATCACCTGGTCCGCCTCCTCGCGCGACCGCTCCGTGATGCGGCCGGCATCCTCGGTGATCCGCCTCGCCTGCCGAACCTCGTCGGGCACGGCGACACGGAGCTGATCGATCAGCTCCAGCACGGCGCCCTGGTCGAGCACGACGTTGTTGGTGAGCGGGAGTTTCTTGCCGGCAGCCACGAGAGACTCGAGGCGCTCGACGAGGAACAGGATGTCCGTGGCAACGCCCTCCCTGCGACCGGGAGCAGAGCCCGGTCGGGTTGCCGCCGATTATAGCCGGGGGTTCATCCCCCCTTCGCCCGTGCGCCGAGTGCGGCCGCCACCGGCGGCGGAACCATGCCCGACACGTCGCCGCCGAAGCGCGCGACCTCCTTGGCGAGCGAGGAGGAGATGTAGCCGTACTCCAGCGCCGTCATGAGGAACGCGGTGTCGACCTCGGGGGCCAGCCGGCGGTTCGTGTGCGCCAGCTGAAGCTCGAACTCGAAGTCGCTCACCGCCCGCAGGCCGCGCACGACGAAGCCGGCACCATGCCGGCGCGCGAACTCGACCGTCAATCCGTCGAACTCCTCCACGCTCACCGCCTCGCCGAGGTCCGCCACGCAGGTGCGAATGAGCGTGACCCGCTCCGGGGCGCTGAAGAGCGAGCGCTTCGCCGGGTTCTGAAGCACGCCGATGACCAGCCGGTCGAAGAGCCCCGCGGCGCGGCGGAGCACGTCCAGATGCGCGTTGGTGATGGGGTCGAACGAACCGGGAAAGACCGCGATCCGGGTCATCGGTCGCCTCCTGTCCCTTCCTCGAGCTCCTCGCGATCCGGCTCCAGGAAGGTGAGCATCGTCTCGCCGAAGCGGCGCTGACGGGTGATCGCCAGCCCGTCCGGGGCCGGCACCGGTGTGCGCCAGAAGGTCCGCACGACCACCGTCGCCCTCGGCGCGAGGAACGGTCGGAGCGCCTGGAGCGGCGCGAGGATAGCATGCTCGGCGAACGGCGGATCGACCATGACGATGTCGTAGCGCTCTCCGTGGGGCGCGGCGAGAAAGTGCTCCACCGCCTCCCTGCTGACCCGGCCCTTGTCCGCGAGACCGGTCGCTTCGAGGTTCCGGCGCAGCACCGCGAGCGCTTCGGGTCCGCGCTCGATGAACAGGCAGGACGTGGCGCCGCGCGAGAGCGCTTCGATCCCGACCGCCCCGCTCCCCGCGTAGAGATCGAGCACGCGTGCCTCGGGAACCCGCTCGCCCAGGATCCCGAAGAGCGACTCCTTGACGCGGTCGGTGATGGGACGGGTCGTCCGCGACCGCGGCGCCAGCAGCGCACGTCCCCGGGCCGTGCCCGCGATCACTCGCATGGCTCAGCCGCCATCGGTCTCCTCGTCGCGCGGCGCGAAGTCGTCGCGGAGCCGGATCAGGTCCGGTCGCGACGCGAGGCTCGGGTCCTTCGCGACGAGCGCCTCGGCGAGCGATCGGGCGCGCTCGGCGAGCTTCATGTGCCGCGGCTCGAAGAGGGATGCGACGCGAAGCGGCGGCAGACCGCTCTGGCGCGTGCCGAGCAGGTTGCCCGCGCCGCGCAGCCTCAGGTCCGCCTCGGCGATCTCGAAGCCGTCGGTCGAAGCGCGCACCACGTCGAGGCGCTCGCGGGCGACCGGGTCCGCGGCGTCGGAGAGGAGGATGCAGTACGAGCGGTGGGGCCCGCGACCGACGCGCCCGCGCAGCTGGTGAAGCTGGGCAAGGCCGAATCGCTCGGCATCCTCGATGAGCATCACCGAGGCGTTCGGGATATCGATCCCGACCTCGACGACGGTCGTCGCCACCAGGACGTCGATCTCCCGTGCCGCGAAGCGCGCCATCGTCGCGTCGCGGAGATCGGCCTTCTGCTGCCCGTGCACGAGGCCGATCCGCAGCCCGGGGAGGCCCGCCCGCAGCCGTTCCGCCTCCGCCTCCGCCGACGCGGCGGTGAGCGCCTCGCTCTCCACCACGAGCGGGACCACGACGAACGTCTGCCGCCCGGCCGCGGCCTCGGCCGCGATGAATGACTCGATCCTCGGCAGCCCGGCGCGGTCCCGGATCTCGGTGCGGATCGGCTGCCGGCCCGGCGGCAGCTGACGGAGGGTGCTGATCGCGAGGTCCGCGTAGAAGGTGAGGGCCAGGGTGCGCGGGATGGGGGTGGCCGTCAGCGCCAGGAGGTGCGGCTCCCCCGCCTCGCCCTTGGCCTGCAGGGCCGCTCGCTGCTCCACGCCGAAGCGGTGCTGCTCGTCGACCACGGCCAGCGCCAGGCGGCGGAAGACGACGGCCTGGCTGATGACCGCATGGGTGCCGATCAGGACCTCGATCTCGCCCGCCTCGATCGCGGCGTGGATCTGCCGCTTCCGGGCCGGCGAGAGGCTGCCGGACAGGAACTCCGCACGGACACCGAGCGCGCCCAGGAGCGGCGAGATGCTCACGAAGTGCTGGCGGGCCAGGATCTCCGTGGGGGCCATCAGCGCCCCCTGCCAGCCCGAGCGGCACGCGGCCGCGAGCGCCACCGCCGCGACGGCCGTCTTGCCGCTCCCGACGTCGCCCTGCAGGAGCCGGCGCATGGGAACCGCGGAGCCGAGATCGGCGATGACCTCGTCGACGGCCTGTCGCTGGTCGGTGGTGAGGGTGAACGGGAGCGCCGCGACGAGCGTGGCCAGCTCGGTGACGTCCACCTCGATCCGCGGCGCGACGAGCCCGGCCCGGGCGTCGCGCGCCTGGGCAAGGACCAGCTGCAGGGCGAGCAGCTCGTCGTGAGCGAGCCGATCCAGGGCCGGCGCCAGGTCGGCCGGCTCGGCGGGGAAGTGGGCCATGCGCAGCGCACGTCCGAGCGGGGGCAGGTCCCCGCGCTCCCGCGGTCGAAGCGGATCGTGGACGTCGCGCAGCGACCGCTCGAGCACCCGTGCCAGGAGCTCCCGGACGCGATGCTGGGTGAGCCCGGCGGTCAGGCGGTAGACCGGTACCACCCGACCGGTGTGAAGCGACGCGCTGCCGGCCGGGCTGAAGTCCGGCGAGGTGAACTGGGGCCGCCAGCCGCGCATTCCCACCTTGCCGCTCACCACGATCTCGTCGCCCCGGTGCAGGCGGCGCTCCACGAACCGCCGGCCGAACCAGACCGCTTCCGCGCTGCCCGTGTCGTCGGCCAGCTCGGCGACGACCCGCTGCGGTCGTCGCCCGAAGCCCGGCTCGATGTGCAGCTCGGTGACGCGCGCCCGGGCCGACTGCTTCTCGTCCGGCACGAGCTCGCCCAGCGGCCGCAGCTCGCTGAAGTCGTCGTACCGGAACGGCAGGTAGAAGAGTGCCTGGCGAGGGGTCACGATCCCGAGCTGCGCCAGGGCGGCCGCTCCCCGCCCGAGCTCCGGGACGGCCCGCCGCAGCGGCAGGTCGAGGGGATCGACCTCCGGAACGGAACTGGGGGGCGGTGCCGCGCCGCCGGCGCGTTGCATGGCCCGATCCTAGCGTGCTACGATCCGACCGTTCCGGCGCCGCCGACTGAGCGGGCCGGTTCATTCATGCATGGAGTCCCCATCGCTCATGGCACGAGAGTGCGACATCTGCGGGAAGAAGCCGATCACCGGCTGGAACCCGCAATCGGTCGGAATGAACCGCAAGCGCGCGCTGCGCCGCTGGCTGCCGAACCTGCAGCCGATGACGATCGAGCGCGACGGGCGCCAGCTGCGCATCCGCGCCTGCTCGCGCTGCCGGCGCACTGCCCAGAAGGCCTGACCGAAAGGTCCGGCCCCGGCGCAAGCGTGCTCGTCCCCCGCTGACGTACCCCTGATCCGATCCCCGGAGCGGCGTCCGGCTGCTCGCCGCCCGGGTCAGCTGGCGAGGTCGCGCTCGGAATCGAGGAGCAGGGTGAACGGACCGTCGTTCACCAGCTCGACCGCCATCTCGGCGCGGAAGCGCCCCGTCTCGACGCGCGCGCCCCGCTCCCGCAGGCGTGCCACGAAGGCCTCCACCAGCGGCTCGGCGGCCGCCGGCTCGGCGGCGTGGCTGAACCCCGGACGGCGGCCCCGGCGTACGTCCGCGTAGAGGGTGAACTGGCTCACGACGAGGAGCGCGGCACCGGCCGCCGACAGGTCGCGGTTCGTCCGTCCCTCGTCGTCCTCGAAGTACCGCAGGCCGGCAAGCTTGTCGGCCATGGCCGCGGCGATCTCCGGGGTGTCGCCCTCGCCGATGCCGGCCAGGACGAGCGCACCTGCCCCGATCTCCCCCACCGTGGATCCGGCGACGCGGACCGCCGCCCGGCTCACGCGCTGGACGACGAGCCGCATGGGGAGCTCAGGATCCGCCGCTCGCGCTCGCGGCCGGCGTGGCCGTGGGTGCAGCCGAGGCGGGGGCGCTGGCCCCGGTCGCCGGCGCCGCGCTGGTCACCGGTCCCGCCGCCTCGTCGGCCTGCGGCGGACCCAGTGCGGCGACCGTGAAGCGGGCGGCCGCGTTCCAGACCATGAAGCCGCTCGCGCCGTTGTCCGCGAGTGCCTGCATCTCCTTGTGGATGTCCGAGACGGTGTAGGCGCGGTACTGGCCGTAGCCAAAGTCCTGGATCCAGGGGCGGATCACCATCGGCAGGCCCTTGGCCTCGGGGATCATCTTCTCCAGGGACTTCGAGATGATCTCGTAGGGATGCTCGTTCGGGTTCGCGAAGCCCCACGTGTAGGGGGCGTAGTGGCTCGGGTAGACCATGGGGTCGAAGTAGTCGACGTACGGCATGATCACCTCCGGACGCTGCCCGATCCCCTGGTCGTCGGCGGCGATGAAGCTGATCGGGAAGACGTCCGCCCCCAGGAAGGTCCTCGTGGGGGCCAGCGCCCCGGAGACGATGCGGAAGAGCCTGCGGATGGCTGGCAGCCGGAACGACTGGGTGTTCGGCAGGATCGTCTCGGCGGTGCCGTAGTCGCCATCGGAGAAGAAGCGGACGTAGTCGAGCTGGACCTCGTCGAAGCCCTTGTCGGAGAGGTCCTTGGCGATGGCCGCCAGGTAGTCGGCCACCTCCGGCCGGTTCGGGTCGAGCCAGATGCTGCCGTGATAGTCCGTCCACGGCTTCCCGGTGACCTTGTTCTGCACCGCGAGCTGCGGCTCAGCCTTGCCCAGCGTGCTGTCCTTCATGGAGACCACGCGCGCGATCGTGTAGATCCCCTTCGACTTCAGCATGGGCAGCAGCGTCTTGAGGTCCAGGAGCGGCTCCTTCATCACCGCGCCGGCGGCCTTCGCCTCCGGCAGGTCGGTGGCGTAGTAGAGGTTGCCGGTCCCCTCCTTCACGTCGATGACCATGGCGTTGATGTTCGTGTCGGCGATGGTCTTGAGCATGGCGGCTAGGCCGCCGCGCCGCTCGAAGACCGATGCCGGCGCATACAGCGCCCGGACGGTGAACGGCTCCAGCGCGACGTCGCGCTGCATGGACGCGTCGACGGGCAGCTCGGTGAGGCGGTACCCCGCACGCTTGTAGACGATCGTCCCGCTGGTGGGGACGCCGGGGAGGCTGTAGTGGCCGCTCGCGTCGCTCAAGGCGAGCGTCTGCTGGCCGTCCACGAAGACCTTCACCCCGCTCACCGGCTTGCCCTGCGCGTCGGTGATGGTGCCGGTCACCACGTTCGGGCGCAGCGTGACGGTGAGGTCGCCGTCGTTGGGGACCGTCCCGCTGCCGTCGTCGTGCCCTTCGGCCTTGACGTTCACCTTCGTGCCGCGCATGACCATCAGCGTGGCCTGGCCGTTCTGGTCGGTGGTCGCCGAGGCGGCGCCATCGGTGACGCGGGCGCTCGCCACGGGGCTCCCGGCCGGCGTGACCGCGCGCACGGTGACCTGGCGAGGCTGCTCGGGCGTGGGCGAGCCGCCGAACGGCAGCACGCTGCTGCCGCATGCGGCGAGCACCACGGCGACGAGCGAGAGGACGGCGACGACGCGTCGGCTCATGCCGGTGCCCCCGATCCGGTTGCCGTGTCGACCCGGCGCGCGAGCCGCTTCAGGTCGTCAACGACCTCGCGCAGCTCGCCGCTCTGGCGGTAGAGGCCGGACCCGACGATGAGCACGTCGCCGCCGGCACGGTAGGCGGAGGCGACGGTCTCGTCGTTGACCCCGCCGTCCACGCCGATCGGCAGATCCAGGGATCGACGCTCCGCTTCGGCGCGGAGCGCTGTGAGCTTGGGGAGGACTTCGGCGATGAACGCCTGTCCCCCGAATCCGGGATGCACGGTCATGACGAGCAGCAGGTCGATCTCCTCGAGATACGGGTGAGCCGCCTCCGCGGGCGTCTCGGGGTTGAGGGCCAGCCCGGCGCCGCGTCCGGTGGCATGGATGCGGTCGATCACGCTGTGCGGATCGTCCTGCGCCTCCACGTGGAAGACGATGAGGTCGCTCCCCGCGTTGGCGAAGGCCTCCACGTAGCGCTCGGGCTCGCTGATCATCAGGTGGCTGTGGAACGGGAGCGGCGTCCGGGGGCGCAGCGCCTCGACCACCACCGGTCCCAGGGTGATGTTCGGGACGAAATGTCCGTCCATGACGTCGAGATGGATCGAGTCGACGCCGCCGCGCGCCGCGCGCTCCACCTCCTCGCCGAGGGCGGCGAAGTCCGCGTTGAGGATGCTCGCGCTGATCTGTGGCGGCCGCGCCATCGGTCCGTTCGTGAGCCCGTTCATGAGGCCCTGGTCGAACCGGATGCGGGCATGGGGACACCGGCGAACATCGGCACCTCCGGCCTGGGCAGGTCCCGGCCCGCGAGCTGGGCATGCAGCTGGCCGCAGGCGGCCTCGATCTCGCGCCCGCGGGTGTCGCGGATCGTGATCGGCACGCCGCGGCGGCGGATCACCTCCGCGAAGGCGTCGACCCTGCGGCGCGACGAGCCGCTCCACGGAGACCCGGGGGTGGGATTGAGCGGAATGAGGTTCACGTGGCTGAGCCATCCGGCGGCGAGGTCTGCGAGCACGGCAGCGAGCTCCGGCGTGTCGTTGAGGCCGTCGATCATGACGTACTCGAGGCTCACGCGTCGCCCGGTCCGCTCGGCGAAGCGCCGGCCGGCGGCGATCAGCTCGCCGACCTTCCACTTGTGGTTGAGCGGCACGAGCTCGTCGCGCAGCTCGTCCACCGGCGCGTGCAGGCTGATCGCCAGGTTCACCTGCGGCAGCTCGCCGATCATGCGCTCGATGCCCGGGAGGACACCCGACGTCGAGACGGTGATGTGCCGGGCGCCGATCCCGAGCCGTCCGGGATCGTTCAGGAGCCGCACCGCCTCGAAGACGCGGTTCGCGTTCGCGAGCGGCTCGCCCATCCCCATGAAGACGACGTTGTAATGGCCGGTCCGGTCGCCCTGGCGCCATTCGCGTCCGAGGGCGTACCACGGCTCGCGGTGCCAGTGCAGCACCTGGTCGACGATCTCCCCCGGCGTCAGCTGCCGGCCGAACCCGGCCTGGCCGGTGGCGCAGAACGGGCAGCCGACCGCACATCCGGCCTGGCTGGAGATGCAGATGGTGGTGCGCTCCGCGCTGCGCCCGTGCGCGGGCGTGCGCATCAGGACCGACTCCACCCGCTGGCCGTCGTGCAGCTCGTGGATCGCCTTGGCCGTGAGTCCGGCATCCCCGCCGATGACGTGCGTCGCCTGGATCGAGGAGAACCGGAAGTCGTCCGCCAGCGCCTCCCGCAGCGACGCGGGAAGATCCGTGAGATCGGCGAAGCCGACCACCTCGGGACGGTGGATCCCCCCGAGGATCTGCCGGGCCCGATACGCGGGCTCGCCGCGGGCGGCGAGCCACGCGGCGAGCTGCGGCAGCGCGACGTCGCTGATCGTCGGGCGCGGCCCGACGACGGGCAGGTCAGTCACGGCGCCCCATGATCAGCATCAGGTAGTAGAGGAACGTGAGGAGCGCCGTCAGCGCCGCCGCGACGTACGTCCAGGCCGCTGCCTTCAGGACGTCGCGGGCGCCGTTCTCCCGCTCTCCCACCATCCCGAGGCTCGAGACGAAGGCAAGGGCCTTGCCCGACGCGCCGATCTCGACCGGCAGTGTCACGAAGGTGAACACGACGGCCGCGCCGAACGCGATGAGACCGACCCAGGCCAGGCCCATCAGGTTCATCCACAGGCCGCCGATGATCAGCCACGGGGCGACCCCCGAGCCGAACTGCACGGCCGGCACGATCGCCTGGCGGACCGTCATCCACGCGTCTCCCTCGCGATCCTGGAGGGCGTGGCCCACCTCGTGGGCGATCACCGCCGCCGAGGCCACCGACAGGCGCGGCAGCTGCTGCGCCGGGACGGGCAGCGCCGGACGGCGGCCGGCGGATACGCCGAGCTGCGCCGTGCCGGCCACCGCCTGCGAGACGCGCAGCACCTTGCCGCGCGGGTCGTAGTGGTCGGTCAGCTGGCCCTGCACCGGCTCGATGCGAACGTCGGTGAGCCCCTGCCGGTCAAGCAGCCGGCGGGCGAAATCGAACGGTTCCATGGAAATGCCCGAGTCGACCTTCGCCCACTTCGCGTAGGTCGTTCGGACGCGATACGCCGCCCATCCCGTGAGCGCGAGGCTCGGAAGCAGGACGAGCAGGATGTAGGTCAGAAAGTTGCCGCCAAAGAACATCTCGGTCCTTCCACCTCCTCGAGGGAAGTGCCGCGAGTATACCGGGAGTTCCTTGCGGTTGGATGAAGGGCCACCGAGTGACGGATCGGGCCGGCCGGGTCCCATGATCCGCAATCGTTCACACGCACATCACGGTGGGTAGCCCCACTGCCCATTCGGCGGCGGAACCGGCTCCGAGCCGGCCGCTCTCCTCGCAGCCGACCCTCTTCGGCTCGTCAGGCGCCCGGACGCGGGGGCAGGCTCTCGAACTGCACCCGCTCCCCGCGAAGGCCACGGAGCCAGGCATCGGCGGGCATCGGAGGCCGTCCCTCGGGCTGCACCAGCTCGAGGGCAAGCGAGCCAGAGCCGCAGCCGACCACCGGCGCACTGCCCCCGTGCAGCGTCCCCGGCGGCCCGCCCGCGATCTCCGGCAGAGGGTGAGCCCGCCGCACGTGGATCCGGCGCCCGCCAAGCGTCGTCCAGGCACCCGGCCACGGCTGGAGGGCGCGGACCTGCCGGTCGATCGCCTCGCTGTCACGCGACCAGTCGATGCGTCCGTCGTCGCGGCGGAAGGCGTGCACCTCGGTCGCCAGTGCCGGGTCCTGCGGGACGGTCTTCAGGTCGCCATCGGCCCAGCGCCCCAGCAGCGCGGGCACCTCCCGGGCGGCGAGGGCGGCGAGACGCTCCTCGAGCTCGGGTGTCTCCTCGCGACCGTCGAGCGCAACGCGCCACTGCGCCACGATGGGGCCCGCGTCGAGCTCGGCGATCATCACCATGAGCGAGACGCCGGTCTCCCGGTCGCCCGCCAGGATCGCTCCCGCCACCGGCGCGGCACCGCGATGGCGCGGGAGCAGCGAGGGGTGGACGTTCAGCGGGGGGCGGCCGCCCAGCGCGAGGAGGTCTGCGGGCACCAGCTGGCCGTAGGCGGCGAGGAGCAGGCCGTCGGGGGCGAATCCATCGAGGATCGCGCGGCCCTCGTCGGACCGCAGGCGCCGGGGGGTCTCCAGCCGCAGGCCCAGCTCGCGGGCGGCGGCCGCGACGGGCGAGGAGCGCAGCCGGAGGTGGCGGCCGGCGGGACGGTCGGGCGCGGAGACGACGAGCAGGTCATCCGCCAGCTCGGGAAGGCGGGCGAGCAGCGGGACGGCGAAGGCGCCGGTCCCCAGGAATGCGACGCGGCCGATGCCGGCGGCCACTAGATGCCCGCGGTCTGGCCTTCCTCCACGTCGCTCGGGTGCTCGCCGACGCGGACCAGCTCCTCGAGCGACTCGAGGTGATCGATGTAGAGGATCCCGTTGAGGTGATCGATCTCGTGCTGGAGCGCGCGTGCGAACAGCTCCTCGCCCTTCACGCGGAACTCCTTGCCGTGGCGATCCTGCGCCTTGACGGTCACCTTCTCGGCGCGCGCCACCTCCGCGACGAAGCCCGGGATGGAGAGGCACCCCTCCCAGTCCACGATCTCGCCGGAGGACTTGACGATCTGCGGATTGACCAGCTCGGTCACCTTGTCCTCGAGCTCGATAACCGCGACACGCAGCGGCACCCCGACCTGGTTCGCCGCCAGGCCGATGCCCGGGGCGTCACGCATCGTCTCGAGCAGATCGTCGAGGAGGCGATGCAGCGATGCATCGAAGCTCGAAACCTTCTTCGTCTTCTCGTGGAGGATCGGCTCCTCCGCGGTCAGGATGCGGCGAATCACCATGGCCACATTGTACCGATGGCGGCCGTCGAGCGACCGACCCCGCCCTACAGGAGCGACTCGGGATCCACGTCGATCGCCACGCCACCGGGGACCTGCTCCAGCGCCGCCGCCCGCTCCCGCTCGGTGGCGGTGCGCACGATGACCTGCATCCGCCAGCGTCCCGCGCGGCGCGGCACGTAGGACGGCAGCGGGCCGAGCACCTCCACCCCGGGCAGGAGGACGGCCTCGGCCGCCGCGCGACCACGGGCTTCGGCGCGGGCGCGGTCGGCATCCGAGACGAGGAGGCGTGCCAGGTGGCCGGCCGGCGGATACCCGAGCAGGCGGCGGCGCGCCAGCTCCTCCGCCGCGAAGCCGTCAACGTCCAGCCGCGCGGCGGCCCGAACCGCGAAGTGGTCGGGGGCGTAGGTCTGGATGATCACCTGCCCCATCCGCGGTCCCCGGCCGGCGCGCCCGGCGACCTGGGCCAGGAGCTGGAAGGTCCGCTCCGCGGCGCGGTAGTCGGGAAGGTTCAGGGTCACGTCCGCGCCGACCACCGCGGCCACGACGACATCGGGCAGGTCGAGCCCCTTCGCTGCAAGCTGGGTCCCGACCAGGACGTCCGTGCGACCGGCACGGAAGTCGTCATACACCGACTCGAAGGCACGGCGCGCCGCGAGCGCGTCGCTGTCCAGGCGGCCGACGCGCAGCCGGGGGAAGCGCGCCAGCAGCTCCGCCTCCACCCGCTGGGTGCCGGCCCCGAAGTACCGGATGCGCGAGGAGCCACAGCTCGGGCAGCGATCCGGCACGGGCGCGCTGCGGCCGCAGTGGTGGCAGCGCAGCTGCCCGCCCGCCAGGTGGAAGACGTACGGCAGCTCGCAGTTCGGGCAGCGCAGGCTCTCGCCGCAATCGCGGCACAGGACGAAGGTGGCCGCCCCGCGCCGGTTGATGAGGAGGATCGCCTGTCCCCGGCCATCCCCGAGACCGGTGAGCGCTTCCGCCAGCGTGTGGGAGAGCACGGAGCGGTTCCCGCCGGCCAGCTCCGCGCGCATGTCGACGATCTCGACTGCAGGGGCATGGCCCACCCGGCGCTCGACGAGCCGCGCCCGCTCCACGTGGCCTCCGCGCACCAGCGAGAGCGTGATGAGATCCGGCGTGGCGCTCCCGGTGACGAGCCGCGCGCCCGCCAGCTCGGCCCGCCTCCGGGCGACCCAGCGCGCGTCGTAGCGCGGGGTGCGATCGGCCTTGTAGCCGCCGTCGTGCACCTCGTCGACCACGATGAGCCCCGCGTCCGGCAGCGGCGCGAAGATCGCGTTGCGGGTGCCCAGGACCACGCGCGCCTCGCCGCGAACGATCCGCCACCACGAGTCGTGCCGCTCCCCCGCCGAGAGACCCGAGTGCATCACCACCAGCCCGCCGCCGACGAGCGCGGTGAGCCGGTCGCCGATCTGCGGGATCAGCGAGACCTCCGGGACCAGGACGATCGCGCTCCGGCCCCCGGCGAGAGTCTCTTCGATCGCCGCGAGGTACACATCGGTCTTTCCGGATGCGGCCACGCCCTCGAGCAGGAGCTCGCCCCCGGGAGGCAGGGCTCGCAGGGCCGCGAGCGCGTCGTGCTGCTCGGGAGCCAGCACCGCCGCCACCGGCGGCCCGGCGGCCCGGTGCCCGAGCGGGTCGCGGACGACCTGTCGCCAGGCGAGCTCCACGTGGCCCGTCGCCTCGAGCCGGCGGGCAGGTGCCAGGAGCGAGGCCGCCGGTGCATCGATCCGCTCCGCGACGGTCGCCAGGTCCTGGGGTTCGGCGCTCAACTCGGCCAGGATGGCGCGCTGGAGGGGGGCGCGACGGGGGGGATCCGGGGCGTCCGGCCGTCGCCGGATGGTCCGCGCCCGCCGTGGACGCTGGGAGGGCGCCCGGAGGGACCAGTCCGCGGCGAGGACGCCGCGGCGTCGAAGACCCTCGATCCATCCCGCCGCGCCGCGGAGGGGTGCGAACCGGAGGAGCTCTCCCTCCGCCAGGAGCCCGTCGGCGTCGAGCTCGGCGGTGGCGGTGACGCCGGGTGGCAGCAGCCCGGGGTCGAGGACCCGCCATCGTCGCTCCAGCCGCGACTCGAGGCCGGGAGGCAGCATCGCCGCGAGGGTCGTCCCGATCGGCGCGCGGTAGTACTCGGCGATGCGCCGTGCGAGCTCGAGCAGCTCCACGGTGAGCATCGGCTCGGAGACCACGTCCTCGACGTCGCGCAGCGCGGTCGCCTCTTCCCCGTTCGGCGTCGCATCCTCGTCCATGAGGTAGCCGAGGGCCCGGCGACGGCCGTAGGGGACGAGGACGAGAGACCCCGCCCGGGCGGACCCGTGTTCGGCACGGAGACGGTAGCTGAAGGTGCGCTCGGGCCGATCGGCGATCGCGTCGACGGCGACCCGGACGACGCGGTCGCCCGGCTCAGACCTCGGGGCGGCGCGGTGGCTCACGACGCGCCTCGGCCTGGATGATCTCCCAGATCTGCTCGGCCGCCTCGGCGGGGCGCCCGGTCTCGTTGACGATGACGTAGTCGTAGTCGCCGGACGAGGCCATCTCGAGCTCCGCGTTACGGCGGCGAATGGCGAGCGACTCCACCGACTCGGATCCCCGCGCCACCAGGCGGGCGTCGAGGTCCTCGAGCGAGGGGGGCATGACGAAGATGAGGAGTGCGTCGGGGACGAGCTGCCGGACCGAGCGGGCGCCCTGCGGGTCGATCGTCAGGATGGCGTCGCGGCCGGCGGCGAGGATGCCGCGCACCTGCTGGATCGGGGTCCCGTACCAGTAGCCGTGGACGTTCGCCGACTCGAGGAGGCCGTCTCCGCTCCGAAGCTCCTCGAATGCCTCGACGCCGAGGAAGTGGTAGTGGACGTTGTCGATCTCGCCGGGGCGCCGCTCCCGCGTCGTCGCGGTGACGATGGGCACGACCTGGGGATGCTCGCGTGCCAGCTCGGCCACGATGGTGCTCTTGCCGACGCCGGACGGGCCGGAGACGACGACGAGCAGCGGATTGGGGAAGGTCATCCGCTTCTCGGCGGGCTCCTCCACCCCCATCTCCGCCACCGGTTCGTCGACGCTGCTCATGGTGCCCCTGTCTCCCGCTCGGTCTCGCTCATGATGCCGCCTCGGGCTCGACCGCCGCGCCGATTCCCGTCGGCAGCCCCGTGACCACGATGCCCGCTGCCTCGAGCGAGCCGCTCAGGTCCGGGGGCAGCTCGCTCCACGCGTGCAGGACGCGGCCGTCGAGCGGACGCTGCAGCGTGAGCCGGGCGGCATGCAGGAACTGCCGGCGCAACCCGCCCGGACCGATGCCGCCCCCATAGCGCATGTCGCCCGCGATCGGGAGCCGGAGGTACGCCAGGTGCGCCCGGATCTGGTGCGTCCGCCCGGTGCGCGGCCGGAGCGCCAGGAGCGTGTACCCCGGCGCGGCGGCGAGCTCCTCGTACTCGGTGATCGCCTCCCGGCCCCCGGCAACGACGGCCATCCGCTGGCGATCGCGCGGATCGCGCCCGACCGGCGCCTCGATCCGGCCGCGCCGGGCCGGAACGGGGCCGCGGACGAGCGCCAGGTACTCCTTCACGATGGATCGATCGCCGAACTGGCGCATGAGGCTCGCCTGCGCGGCGTCCGTCTTGGCGACCAGGAGGAGGCCGGACGTCTCCTTGTCGAGCCGATGGACGATGCCCGGGCGCTCCACGCCGGCGATCGAGCCCAGGGGCTCGCCTCGGCTGCGGGCCCGTCCAAGCAGTGCGTGCACCAGCGTCCCCGCCGCGTGGCCGGCGCTGGGGTGGACGACCATCCCCGCCGGCTTGTCGACGATGAGCATCGTCGGGTCCTCGTACGCGACCGCGATCGGGATCGTCTCCGGGACGAGCGTCGGATCGGGTGGGGCGCTCAGCTGCACGGTGATCGGCTCCCCGCCGCCCAGGCGGTCGCTGGCTCGCGCGCGGCGCCCTCCCACGAGCGCCCGTCCGTCGCCGATGAGACGCTGGGCGTGCGCGCGGCTGATGCCGGCGACACGAGCCACTGACAGATCAAAGCGGCCCGGCATCGCCGGACCGCTCATCGTTCGATCCCCCGTTGCGTCGCGCGTCGTCGCCTCGAGCTCGGTCACCCCGCTCCCCCGCCCCGCGGGTCCTCGCCCCCGGGAGGGGACGGCGGCGAGGGCAGCGCGACGCCACTCCCGGCACCGCGGTCTCGGCTCGCCTCCATCCGCTCCGTGTCGTCGAAGAGCCACAGGATCGCGATGAGCAGGATCACGCCCACGGTGAGCGCGCTGTCCGCCACGTTGAAGGTCGGGAACCGGGTGTCACCGAAGCCGACGGACACGAAGTCGATCACCCGCCCGCCCCGCGTGACCCGATCGACCAGGTTGCCCAGCGTCCCGCCCAGGAGGAGCCCCAGCGCCAGGAAGTACCACCAGCTCCGCCCGTGCAGGCTGCGCGCGTAGTACGCGACCAGGCCCAGCGCCACGACGGTGACCACGAGGAAGAGCGGGAGGCCGTTCTGGAGGAGGCTGAAGGCGGCGCCACTGTTCTCGGCGTGCCAGATCTGCACGACCTCGCCGATGACGTTGCGGCTCCCGCCGAGCGGCAGGGCCGCCGCGACAGCCGCCTTGGTCAGCTGGTCGGCGACGACGATGACCCCGGCGACCCCGAGCAGCGCGGCGATCTCTCCCGGCCGGCTCCGGGTGGCAGGAGGCGTGGACATGGCTCCTCCAGCCTACACCGACCGGCGGAGGGAGAGCTCGAATGTCTCCCCATCGAGCTCCGCGCGCTCCGCACGATCGGGCGTGGTCACGGCGAGGCCGGGCCCCATCTCCAGTCGGGTGGCGAGAAGCTCGGCGGCGAGCCACTCACGGTACGGTGCCAGCCGCGCGACGGTGCCGGCATCCGCGCCGACGGCGACCTCCACGCGGTCACTGATCTCGTATCCGGCCGCCTTGCGCAGCCCCTGCAGCCGGTGGGCGAGCTCGCGCGCCATCCCCTCCGCCTCGAGCTGGGGCGTCAGGGTGGTGTCGAGCGCGACGAGCAGGTCCCCCTCCTCCGCCACGGCGTGGCCCGGCCTGGCCCGCGCCACCAGCTCGAACTCGTCAAGTTCGAGGGTGACGCCGCCGGCGAGGATGCGCCCGTCCGGGAGCAGCTCCCAGTCCCCGGCCCGCGCGGCGCCCATGATCGCGCCGACGGCGCTCCCCCGTCGCGGCCCGATCACCGGGAGGAGCGGGCGCAGCGTCCGCTCGACGAGCGCCGAGGCGTCGGGGATGAGCTCGATCGTCTTCACGTTCAGCTCGTCGAGGACCTGGGCGGTGAGCTCCGCATCGATCTCGGGATCGTTCGCCAGCGAACCGCCGCCCGCGCGCCGCAGACGCAGCACGCCGAGCGGCTGCCGGACGCGAACGCCCGACGCCGCCCGTGCCGAGTGGCCAAGGGCCACGATCCTGCGGGCGCGGGCCACCGCCTCTTCGAGCGCGGCGTCGCGCCGCCCCGCGACGGTGGCCGGGAAGTCGGCGAGGTGGACGGAATCGGGCGCCGCCGCGTCGACGCCCGCGACGAGGTTCTCCCACATCGCGTCGGCGAGGTGCGGGATGAACGGCGCGGTGAGCCCGGTCAGCGCGACGAGCACGGTGTGAAGCGTGTCGTATGCGGCCCGCTTGTCGGCGTCGAGGGCGCCCTTCCAGAAGCGACGCCGGTTCCGCCGGACGTACCAGTTCGACAGGTCCTCGACGAAGCCCTCGATCGCGCGCGTGCCACGCTGGGCGTCGTAGCCGTCCAGCGCGGATCTGACCTCGGCGATCAGGCCGTCGAGACGCGACAGGATCCAGCGGTCGAGCAGGCTCCGGGCCCGCTCCGCCTCCGGATCCTCCGCAGCCGATGGCGTCCAGCCGTCGAGACGGGCGTAGGTGACGAGGAAGGCGTAGGTGTTCCAGAGGGGCAGGAAGAAGCCCCGTACCACCTCGTGCCCGGGGCCGTAGCCGAAGTTCAGGTTCGTGGCCGGGTTGGTGGCCATGAACATCCAGCGCATGACATCGGTCCCGATGCGCTCGGCGGCCTCGTCGAAGGGGATGGCGTTCCCCTTGCTCTTGTGCATCTCCTCCCCGTGCTCGTCGCGCATGAGCGCGTAGCCGAACAGGGTCCGGGTCATGGGCTCGTCGGCCAGCACGGTCGACATCGTCAGCAGGGCGTAGAACCAGTTGCGGAACTGGCCGGGGAAGGATTCGGTGATGAAGTCGGCGGGGAACCAGGCCCGCCAGTAGTCGCGATCCGTGTTCCAGCGCAGCGTCGAGAAGCCCACGATCCCCGCGTCGAGCCAGGGGTTGCCGACGTCGGTGATGCGTCGCGCCCGTCCGCCGCACGAGCTGCAGGCGACCTCCACCGCGTCGACCCACGGCCGGTGCGGCGAGTGTCCCTCGAAGGCCTCCCAGCCGGCGACCGCGCGCTCACGCAGCTCCTCCTTCCCGGCAATGACCTCCCAGGCCTCGCACTCGGTGCAGACCCAGATCGGCAGCGCCAGCCCGTAGTAGCGCTTCTTGCTGATCATCCAGTCGCCCATGTTTCGCAGCCAGTCGAGCTCGCGCTCCTCCAGGCCCACGCCCTCGGGGAGCCAGGTGATGCGGCGCGTGACCGCGGAGATCGGCTCGCGCAGCGGGTCCATGCGGATGAACCACTCGTCCACGAGGCGGAAGACGAGCTGGGTGCCGCAGCGCCAGCAGACCGGGTAGCTGTGGCGGTAGCTCTCCCTCGCCACGAGGAGGCCCTTGTGCTCCAGGTCCGCCGCGACGTCGCCGGCCACGTCCTGCGCGGGATCCTCCACGGCCCCCGCGTAGCGGCCCGTCTGCCACCCGTAGCCATCGCGGAAGACGCCGAACTCGTCGATCGGGTCCAGGACGGCAAGGTCGAAGGCCCTGGCCAGGGCGAAGTCCTCCTGGCCGCATCCGGGCGCGATGTGGACGATGCCGGTCCCCTCCTCGTCGGAGACCTCGTTCCAGTCGATCACCCGGTGCTCGACCCCCGACTGCGCCGGCAGCTCGTCGAACGGTCCGCGGTAGGCCAGCCCCACGAGCTGCGCGCCGTCGACCTCGCGCACGACCTCGGCGTCCCCGGCAACCCGCCGCCTGGACCCCGACGAGACCCACCAGCGGCGGCCGTCGCGGCCCTCGACGAGCTGGTAGGTCAGGTCCGGGTGGACGGCCGCGGCGACGTTCGAGGAGAGGGTCCATGGCGTGGTCGTCCAGACGAGGAGGTCCTCACCCTCGTGGCCGGGGGTGGTGATGGGCAGCCGGATCGTCAGCGAGAGGTGGCTGATCTCCTGGTACCCCTCGGTCGCGATCTCCATGTTCGACAGCCCGGTCCCGCAGCGCGGGCACCACGGCATGACGTCGTGGCCCTTGTAGACGAGCCCGCGGCGGTGGCATTCGGCCAGGAAGGCCCAGATCGTGTAGTTGTTCTCGTCGGAGTTGGTGAAGTAGCTGTGGTCCCAGTCCATCCACATCCCGAGACGCCGGCTCTGCTCGGTCTGGATGGCGGCGAAGCGATCGACCCGCGCCTTGCACAGCTCCACGAAGCGGTCGATCCCGTAGGCCTCGATCTGGCGCTTGTTGTTGAAGCCGAGCTGGCGCTCGACCTCGACCTCGATCCACAGTCCCTGGCAGTCGAACCCGTTCTGGTAGCGCTGCCGCTCGCCGAGCATGGTGTGGTAGCGCTGGTAGAGGTCCTTGTAGGTGCGCCCCCAGGCGTGGTGGACGCCCATCGGGTTGTTGGCCGTGATCGGCCCGTCAAGGAAGCTGTAGCGCCGGTCCGATGCGGCATTGCGGGCGAGGTAGCGCGCCATCGTGTCGCGCGCCTCCCAGCGCGCGATCACCTCCCGCTCGAGGGCGGGAACGTCCAGCTTGGCGGAAACCGGCCTGAACTCCACGCTTCTACTCTCCTGCCCGCTGCGACCCATGAAAAAGCCCGTCCCGTTGCCGGGACGGGAGCTGATGCCTCGCGACTCCCGCGGTACCACCCGCGCTTGACCGATGCCGGCGCATGGCCGGTCCCGATCCACTCATCCGCCACGGGCCCGGCACGCCGCTGCCGGCCGATGACGCCGCCACGCTATCGGGTGGCGCACCCGGGAGGCGTTACCCACGGCCGCACCCCGTGCCGCCGCTTGGCGCCTCCGGCTCGGGAGGGATGACTCGCCGTCACGTGGCCGCCCGCTCGCACCGTCCGGGCTCGCTCCTGGCTCGTCTCGACGGGAGCCCTGGCTCCGTCGTCGCCGTCATGTCGATCTGTCGGCGGATCGTCGCAGCGCGTCGCGCCGCTGTCAATCCGGCGGTCAGCCGCTCGTTGCGCGCACCAGCAGGACGAGCGCCATGAGCGCGCTGACCGTCACCAGTCCGGCGAGTCGCGGCCACCACGTCCGGGCGGCCAGTACCCCCACCGCCGTCAGCGGACCGCACGCGACGAGCGCCAGGACCTCCAGCCGGCTCGTCGGGTCCTGCCCGGCGAGCACCGTGCCGCCGATGGTGAGGTACGCGACGAGCGATGCGACGATCGGCACCAGTCCCCAGGCGACCGTGGCGAGCATGTGGATGCGTCCCGGCAGCGCCCACGCCGGTCGCTCCCAGCGGCCCCGCGCGCGCCGTCGTGCCGCATTTGGCCTCGTCGCTGGCGCGTCCGCCAGGAGGTCGTCGGGTGGCACCACGGGGGCCGCCATGGGCACCCCACCGGTTGCCTGCGGCTCGCCGGCGGCTCGCGCCTCCGTGATGGCGCGCCGTTCCGCCTCGGCAGCCTCCAGCGCCGCCTGGCGAGCCGCCGCGAGCTCCGCCTCGAGCCGGGTGCGCTCGATCCCGGTGAGGACCCGTGGTGCCGGCTCGACCTCCGCGGGCGCCGCCGCCGCCTCGGCCGCAGGCTCCGGGGCGGGAAGGGCGGCGAGGACCCGGCCGCTCACCTCGTCGAGCCGCTGCTGCACGCGCGCCGCCGCAGCGAGACCCTCCAGGAGCTCCGGCTCGGAGCGCGCCGCGATGGCCAGGCGCCCGGTCTCGGTGGGCACCAGGATCATCGTCGGGGTCGGCGCCAGGCGCACCATGACGATCCGCTCCTCGCCGCGAAGGACCGCCCGGCCGTAGGCCCAGCCCAGGACGTTCAGGCGTGAACGGATCGCCCCGTTCCCGCCACCCATCGAGGCCCGCGTGACTGCTCCGGGCACCAGCCGGAAGCGGCGGGCGCCGAAGAGCCAGCGGAGGCGCAGACCTCCGACCTCGATCTCCAGCCGCAACGTGAGCGGCACGACCGCGAGCCCGGCAGCCGCCACGACCAGCAGGGCTGCCACGACCCACAGTCCGATCGCGACCGCCTCGGGCACGAGCAGCCCGGCGATGGCGGCCGCCGCTGCGGTCGCGAGGAGAGCGCCGGGCAGCGCCAGGACGCGCGGCAGGCTCCGGGCCAGACCGATCCGCGCGATCGCCATCGGCTCCTCCGGCATCGGTCTAGACCTTCTCGGTGACGCGGTACTCGAGGTAGCGGCCCGTGAGCAGGCGCGTCTGGGCGTCGAGTGCCGGCAGGTTGCTGAAGAGGATCCCGATGATCGGCAGCCCGATCCACTGCAGGTAGCTGATCCCGCGCGTCAGGAGGTTCCACTCCGCCGGACGCGGCGGGACGATGGCGTTCTCCACGTAGATCATGACCACCAGGGCGACGAAGGCGGCGCTGAGCATCGTGCTCGTGAAGAGCGGGAGGTTCTGCCCGAGGATGGTCTGGCCGAAGGCGGGATTGAGGACGAGCGGGATGAGGGCTCCGAAGGTGATGACGAACGGGCCGATCGCCCAGCTGATGTGCTCCCAGAACAGGTTCAGGATCCGCCAGAAGCGGCTGAAGCGCGAGATCTCCGGGTGTCGGAAGGCGTTCTGGACCACGAACGGGATGTCGGTCACGCCCCACGCCCAGCGCCTCGCCTGGGTGTACTGGACCATCATCGAGCGCCAGTAGCTCCGGGCGCGGACCGCGTCACCGTAGATCGGGATGAAGAGCGGCACCGCCCGGAAGCGGTCGCCGTAGCGGAAGTAGCTCTTCCAGTAGAACCGGCTGTCCTCCGGGATGGCATCGGTTGCCCAGTAGCCCACCTCGTGGACCACCTTCAGCGTCGTCGAGTAGCTCGAGAAGCTCACCAGCTTCTCCGGCATGACGCTGCGCCACAGCTGGAGCTGGGTGAGGACCCCGGCGAAGAGGCGCAGGAGGATCGGGGCCTGCCAGATGTTGTTGTGGAAGAAGGGCACCGGCTGGTAGAGCTGCGTCTCGCGGTTCGGGTCCGCAAGGTGCATCCAGGCGAGGTACGTGAAGTACCTCGGGTGGACGCGGAAGTCCGCGTCGAGATCCGTGATGAGGATGCGGCTGGGATCCATGCCGCGCTCGCGGACGAGGAGCCGGTACAGGTAGCGGCCGCCCCAGGCCATTGCGCTGCTCTTCCCCACCACGATTCCCGGTTCCAGCGGGTCCAGGACGTGGATGAACTCGCCGAACCGGTCGCCGAACTCGTCCCGGAGAGTGCGGACGTTCGCGATGCCCTGCTCGTCCGTCTCCCGGGTGATGATGGCGCAGATCTTCCGCTCCCTGGGCCACTCGGCCACGGCGAGGGCGCGAACGGTCTCCCGCAGCGTGGCGAGGGACTCGGTATAGGTGGGAATCAGCGCGAGCTGGGTGTACTCGCGCCAGTCAGGCGGTCGGGCTGCCTCGCCGGCGGCGGCCGCCGCCTCCGCCTCCGGAGCGCCGGCGAAGTCGCCAGCGCGCAGGCGCTGCATCCAGTCGGTCGCCTGCACCCGCTGAACGCGGCGATGCCCGATGACCACCGTGACCGCCAGCCAGAGCGAGCGGCACAGCATGTAGAAGTCGAAGGTCAGGACGAAGTAGGCAACGAGCCACGGGTAGCTGAAGCTCAGCCAGATGGGGCCCAGGATGATCGCCCAGCTGATCAGGCCGGGGACGATCTCCAGCAGGCGCTGGAGCCATCGATAGCGGTCGGCTGCCTGCGCGTCCTGGGCCATTCAGTGCACTCCGGCCGGGCGCCCGCCCGGCCGGACGGTCGCTCCGGCCCCTAGTAGACCGGGGTCAGCCAGGATCGGTACGTCTCCAGCCGTCCACGCACCGCGTCGAAGTAGGTGCGGGAGATGCGGCTGGTGATGGGTCCCGGACGGGCGTCGCCGATGGCGCGGCGATCCACCTCCACGACCGGCGACACCTGGGCCCCGGTGCCGCACAGGAAGATCTCGTCGGCGCTGTACAGCTCGGTCCGGTCGATCGAGCGCTCCACGACCGGGATGCCCATGTCGTTGGCGACGGACATCAGCCGGCGGCGGGTGATTCCCTCCAGCACGTTGTCCGTGACCGGCGGAGTGATGAGGACCCCGCCGCGGACGATGAAGAGGTTCTCCGCGCTCCCCTCGCTGACGTGCCCGTCCTGGGTCAGGACGATCGCCTCGTCGAACCCGTTGAGCTGGGCCTCGCTCTTGGCCAGGGCGGAGTTCACGTAGGCGCCGGTGATCTTCGCGCGGGCGGGGATGGCGTTGTCATCCGTCCGGCGCCAGCTGCTCACCTGCGCGCGCACCCCGGATTCGGTGTCGATGTACTTCCCGAACGGGATGGCGAAGATCGTGAAGTCGGCGTCGAGGTTGTGCAGCCTGACGCCGATGAGCTCGCTCGACTTGAAGATCAGGGGACGCACGTACACATCCTCCTGGAGCCCGTCGCGCCGGAGGAGCTCGATGGTGGCGTCCGCCATCTGCTCCGCCGTGTAGGGCACGCTCATCAGCAGCAGCCGTGCGGAGCGGATGATGCGCTGGTAGTGGGCGAGGATGTCGAGGGCGTAAAGCTGCCCCTCGTCCGCGTTCCAATAGGCGCGAATCCCCTCGAAAACGGCTGTGCCGTAGTTCAGCGCATGCGTCATGACGCTGACGTTCGCGTCGCGGAGCGGGACGAATCCGCCGCGGAAGAAGGCCCACAGGTCGGACGTCTTCTCCATGGATGCGGCGGGCGTGGGTGTGGCTTCCTTCAGCAACTCGCTCTCCTCATGGGCCGGGCGCAGGTCGAGCGCGCGCGCCAGCTTGCGGCCATTCCAGTATAGCCGGGGATCCCGGCCACCTCGAGCTTCCCGGAGGCCGATGGCGGAATCAGTGGACCGCGGGCACCGGGACCGGGAGGGTCAGGGCAGCAACGATGTAGACCACGTAGATGGGGCCTCCGAGGAGCAGGATCCAGGCGCTGAGGCGCCTGGCGCGGCGCATCCCGCCGAAAATGAGGGCCGTGGCCAGGAACGCTGCCCCCGCCGAAGCAAAGGAGAGGGCGCTCTGGGCGCTGAAGACCCAGTCGGTGAAGACGATCCCCAGGACCGTGGGGATGCAGCTCTGGAAGACCATGGCGCCGGTGATGTTGCCCATCGCCAGGGTGTCCTTGCCGGTCCGCACCCAGAGGATCGAGTTCGCCTTCTCCGGCAGCTCGGTGGCGATGGGGGCGATGACGAGAGCCAGGATGCGCGGGTCCAGGCCCACGACCGTCGACAGGTGGGTCACGGCGCCGACGAAGCCCTGCGCCCCGACGACGATCGCCGCGAGCGCCACCACGACCTGGGTGATCACGATCCGCAGCCGCGGCGTCGGGGACCCCGCCTCCCAATCGTCCACCTCGCCGGGGACGAGGTCGAGGTCGAGGGTGTGGCGGCCGCTCATGAGGGGAAGGCGGGTCATGTGCAGCGGCGCCAGGTCGGCGGCGTCGGACTCTCCGGCCTCGTCCGCGAAGTGGGCCCGCACGTACACGCCATACAGGACGAGGAGGCCGACGGCGATGAGCCATTTCAGCTGGTGGATCGGCGCCGGGAGGAATGCCGCGCCGATGGCGAACGCGTAGGCGACCATGAAGAACCCGACGTCACGGCCGAGGACCGGGACGTTCACCCGCAGGTCCGTGGAGCGCCGGCCGCCCCGCGAGAAGAGCGCGACGCCCGTGCCGGTCACGAACATGGCCAGCGTCGCGAGCATGAAGGGCGCCCCGAGGATCGCGCCCACGCCCACCTCCTCGGAGTGAACCGCTCCCCCGCCAAAAACGAGAGGCCCCACGATGGCGATGAGCGGAATGAGCGTCTCCGGCATGGCGGTCGCCACCGCGGCCAGCACGCTGCCCACCGCTCCCTCGGCCAGGTTCAGCTTGTGGCCGAACCATTCGATCCCGTTCGTGAACAGCTCCGCCCCGATCAGGATCAGGGCGAGCGAGCCGATGAGCAGTGCGAGGTCCATGACGTCAGCGTGGCCGATGCAGATGCATGTCGGCCCTCCCGCGAGGGGAGGGCCGATCAGGCTGGGCGCCGGCTAGGGGCGCAGGTGCTGGGGTGCGTACGGCAGCAGGGCGACGTGGCGGGCCCGCTTGAGGGCCACGGTCAGCATCCGCTGGTGCCGGGCGCAGGTGCCGGTCTTGCGCCGAGGCTCGATCTTCGCGCGTTCCGAGAGATATCGGCGGAGGCGATTCACCTCCTTGTAGTCGATGCTCTCGGCCTTGTCGACGCAGAAGTTGCAGACCTTGCGCCGGCGCCGGTCGCGGTAGTAGTCGGCCGTCTCGCGACGGGAACGTGGACTTGCCATGGTTGTGCGTCTTCCTCAATGATCGAAGCTGCTGGGTGCGAAACGGTCAGAACGGGATGTCGTCGACGTCGACGAACGGCTCGTCGCCGCCGCCGCGTGGCGCGGATCCCCGCGGTCGCGCCGCGGGAGGCTGGCTACCCGACGGCGCGCCGGCCGAAGGCTCCGAGAAGGACGCCTCCCCCTCCTCGCGGCTGCGGCGCTCGAGGTTGACGACGCGAGCGAAACGCAGCTCGAGGCTCGTCCGCTTCTGGCCGTCGTTGCCGTCGTACTCCCGGGCGCGAAGCTCGCCCTCCGCGTAGACCTTGTTGCCCTTGCGCAGCTGCTCCGCCACGCGCTCGGCGGCCTGATCCCAGACCTCGACCCGCAGCCAGAGCGTCTCCTCGACCCATTCGCCATCGGGCCCGCGCCGGTTGCTGTTGACCGCCACGCGCAGGTTGGTCACGGCCTTCCCGCTCGGCGTATACCGCAGCTCCGGATCCGCACCGAGGTTGCCGATGATCATCATCTTGTTCAGGGTCATCGCTCAGGACCTCCTCCGGCCATCGTCGGTGGCCGGTTCACCCCTTCGCCTCCGCGGGGGTTGCCTCTTCCTCGCCGGCCTGCTCGGTGCCGGGCTCCTCCGCGGCGGGCTTCTCCTCCGCCGCCTGCTCGGTGCCGGGCTCCTCCGCGGCGGGCTTCTCCTCCGCCGCCTGCTCGGCGGCAGGCTCCTCCGCGGCAGGCTCCTCCGCGGCGGGGTTCTCGTCAGCAGGCGTCTCGGCAGCGGTCTCCGCTGCCTCTTCGCCAGCGGCCTGCGCCGGCTCGGCGCTCGCCTCCGGCGTCCCGGCGGCGCCCTCGTCGTCCTCCGAGTCCTCGCGGGCCTCGCGCTCGGCGCGCGGCTCCACGGCCGGCTCGATCTCCTCCGGTGCGGGGCCGCGGTCCTCGATGACGGTCACGAGGTGGCGGAGGATCTCCTCGCTGATGAGCATCCCGCGCTCGATCTCGCGGATGGCGCCCGGCTCGATGTCGAAATGAATCAGGAAGTAGCTCGCGTCGCGAAGGTGCTGGATGGGGTAGGCCAGGCGGCGCTTGCCCCACGGCGAGACCTTGGTCAGGCTGCCGCCGGCGTTCACGATGGCGCGGGTGACCTTCTCCACCGCGGCCTGGAGCTTGTCGTCCTCCAGGTCCGGGCGCAGCAGGAGCATGAGCTCGTATCGGCGCATGGGCCGAACTCCTCCTCTCTCTGGGACTGCGACATTCGGCCACGAGCGCGGCCGATGCGGCAGAAAGGAGCCAATCAACACAACAGCCTCCGTCCGCGGAGGCGCCGGGCAAGTATAGTCGCTCTCCAGCGGTGGCGGCAACGCCCTCGGATGGTGGCCCTATACTCCTTCCACCCGCACGCTGCCCAACGACGAAGGACGGTATGGCAGGCAACCCGATCCTCCTGTGTGCTCCCGATGGCGAGCTGCGCGCACGCCTCGAGAAGGAGCTGACGGCATCCGGCTTCCCGGTGAGCACGGTCCGCACGCCGGCCGATGCGGTCGCCGCGCTCCGCGATGCAAGCTTCGACCTCGTGGTCGCCGATGGACTGTCGGTGACCGGCGCCATCGGCTCCATTCGCAACGCATCGACGATCCCCACCCCGTGCCTGGTCGTGGCTCCCGCCGGCGACGTGGAGGCGAGGATCGCCTTCCTCGAGGCGGGCGCCGACGACGTTCTCGCCGCGGCCTGGGCGCCGCGTGAGCTCGAGGCCCGCGTCGAGGCGCTGCTCATCCGGTCCGGACGGGTTCGGCCCGACACCGAGCGGTCTGCCGCGGCCGGCCATCTCGTGACCTTCTTCTCGCCCAAGGGCGGCGTGGGAACCACCACCCTCGCGGTCAACACCGCGGTGCTCCTCGCGGGCGGCGACCGGGCCGGCCACGGATTCGCGACCCAGCGGGTCCTGCTCGTGGACCTCGACCTGCAGTTCGGCCAGGTCGCGACGCACCTCAACCTGAATCCGCGGTTCGACATCGGCGGCCTGGCAACCGACGAGCAGGCGCTGGGCGACCCCGAGGTCGCGGCGTCCTATCTCACCGCCCACGGCTCCGGAGTCTCCGTGCTGGCCGCACCCTCCATCCCCGACGCGGAGGCGCGCATCGGAGTCGACGAGCTCGCGCGCATCTTCGATCTGCTCCGGCCCCGCTTCGACGTGGTCGTCGTGGACTGCGGCAGCCAGCTCGACCCCCGGATCCTGTGGGTCCTGGAGCAGGCGGACACCCACCTGTTCGTCATCTTCCCGGAGATCGCCGCGCTGCGCGCGACGAGCATGATGCTCGGGTATCTCGCCGAGACGGCCACGCTGCGGGCCCGCACGGAATTCGTCGTCAACCACATCTTCCCCAAGGAGCTGCTCAAGACGCGGGACATCGAGAACCTGCTGCGCGCACGTCCGGCCGCGGAGGTGCCGTACACGGAGGTGGAGATGATTCGCGCCGTCAACGAGGGCGTCCCGCTCGTCACCAGCCGGCCCGCATCACCGGCCGCCGTCGCCCTGCGCGCCGTGGCCCAGAACATCATGGGGATCAGTTCGCACGCCTCGCCGGACCAGGAGACGACGCAACGCCGCGGCTTCCTCTTCGGACGGCGCTAGGGCGACTTCGCGGGGTCGGTTCAGCGCGCGATCATCAGGACGCGAATCGGAACGCCCGGCCCGGGACGCGGTCGTGTCGTCGTGGTGCCGGAGGAGGGATTCGAACCCCCACGCCCCTCACGGGGCCGCCGGGTTTAAGCCGGCCGCGTCTGCCGTTTCGCCACTCCGGCCCGGGCGGGACCAGGGACGCGGAAGCGTAGCACAGGGGTCCCTCGCGGCCCCTTCCCCGCCCGCGGCAGGTCTCGGCCCTCGCCGACGGCGCTCACTCCGGGCGAGCGCCCGGCTCCCGGGCCTCGACGTCGGCCTCCTGGACCTCGGCGGCGCCGGCGGTGTCCGCTGCATCCGCGATGTCGATCGGGTCCGGCACGCCGGGAAGGCGGCTGCGCACGAGCGCCCGGTGGTCGCTGCGCTCCGGCTCCGGCGGGATCCAGCGGCGCTCGGCGATGCCGAAACGACGGAGCAGGGCGCGCAGGCGGCGATCCATGCTGGAAGCGTACGTGAGCGGGGTGCGCATTGCCGAGCCATCGGTGACGAACCGCCGGCTACCCCGCGCAGGAGCGGGCCGACGGGGTGGACGCGCGGGCGGCAGTCGGCACCGACCGTTGCGAGACAGGCCTCCGCGGTCACCGCCAACGGCTTCTCGATTCCCGACCGATGCCGGCATGTCAGCCGACGTAGTCGGCCAGGGCCTCGCCGGTGAGGGTGCCGCGGGTGGCGACCAGGTCCTCCGGGCGACCCTCGAACATGACCCGGCCCCCGTCGTGGCCGGCACCCGGTCCGAGGTCGATGATCCAGTCGGCATGGGCCATCACCGCCAGGCTGTGCTCGATGACGATCACGGACTTCCCCGCGTCCACCAGGCGGTCGAGCAGGCCGAGCAGGTGCTCCACGTCCGCCAGGTGCAGGCCCGATGTCGGCTCGTCGAGCACGTAGATGCCGCCATCGGCTGCCATCTGGATGGCAAGCTTGAGGCGCTGGCGCTCGCCGCCGGAGAGCGTCGTGAGCGGCTGGCCCAGCCGCAGGTACCCGAGGCCCACGTCGGAAAGCCGGGCCAGGATGCGCTTCGCGGCGGGGATCCGTGCCTCGCCGGCGCTGAAGAGCTCCAGCGCCTCGTCAACGGACATGGCCAGCACCTCGCTGATGTCCCGCCCGGCGAGCTTGTACTCGAGCACGGCAGGCTGGAACCGCTTGCCCTCGCAGTCCTCGCAGACGGTCTCGACGGTGTCCATGAATCCCAGCTCGGTGTAGATCACCCCGTTGCCGTTGCAGGTCGGGCAGGCGCCATCGGAGTTCGCGCTGAACAGCGCGGGCTTCACGCCGTTGGCCTTCGCGAAGGCGCTGCGGATCGGATCCAGCAGCCCGGTGTACGTGGCGGGGTTGCTCCGCCGCGAGCCCTTGATGGGCGCCTGGTCGATGGACACCACGGCCGCGTCGCGGGGCATCGAGCCGTGGATCAGCGAGCTCTTGCCGGACCCGGCGACGCCGGTCACCACCACGAGGACGCCAAGGGGAAGGTCCACGCTCACGTCCCGCAGGTTGTGCAGCGACGCATCGCGGATCTCGAGGCGGCCGCTCGGCGGACGGACCGCCGGCTTGAGCCCGGCGCGATAGCCGAGGTGGCGGCCGGTGAGGGTGTCGCTGGCACGCAGGTCCTCGACCGTGCCCTCGAAGCAGACCTCTCCCCCGCCGGAGCCGGCGCCGGGCCCCAGGTCGACCACGTGGTCCGCGATCTCGATCACCTCCGGCTCGTGCTCGATCACCAGCACGGTGTTGCCCTTGTCGCGCAGGCCGAGCAGCAGCCGGTTCATGCGCTGGACGTCGTGCGGATGCAGCCCGGTCGTCGGCTCGTCGAAGATATAGGTGACATCCGTGAGCGCCGAGCCGATGTGGCGGATCATCTTCACCCGCTGCGCCTCGCCGCCTGACAGGGTGCCGGACGCCCGGTCGAGCGAGAGGTAGCCGAGACCGATATCCACGAAGGAGTCGAGCGTGTGCTGCAGCGTGCCCAGCAGCGGCGCGACCGAGGGCTGGCCGAGTCCGCGGACCCAATCGGCCAGATCGCTGACCTGCATGGCGCAGGCGTCCGCGATGCTGACGCCGGCGACCTTCGACGATCGCGCCGCCGCGCTCAGCCGGGTGCCGCCGCACTCCGGGCAGGCGCTGAAGGTTGCGGCCCGCTCCACGAAGGCGCGGATGTGGGGCTGGAGCGACTCCTGGTCCTTCGAGAGCATCGAGCGCTGGATGCGCGGCACCAGGCCCTCGTAGGTCATGTTGATCCCCTCGATCTTCATCCGGGTCGGCTCCCGGTGGACGAGGTCGTGGCGCTCCTGCTCGGTGTACTCCCGGATCGGCTTCGCGGGATCCACGAAGCCGGAGGACGCGTAGAGGCGGTAGTTCCAGCCGCCCAGCGTGTAGCCCGGGATGGTCAGTGCCCCTTCGGCGAGGGACTTCGATTCGTCGAAGAGCGCGGACAGGTCGACATCGGTGACCGATCCCATGCCCTCGCAGCGCGGGCACATGCCGCCGGCGATGCTGAAGGTGCGGCTCACCGTCTTCCCCGCACCGCCACGCTCCACGGTGATCTCACCGCTGGCGTGGACGGACGGGATGTTGAACGCGAAGGCCCGCGCCGAGCCGATATGCGGCTCTCCGAGCCGGCTGAAGAGGATCCGCAGCAGCGCGTTCGCATCCGTGGCGGTGCCAACCGTGGAGCGCGGGTTCCCGCCCATCCGTTCCTGGTCCACCACCATGGCCGTCGTCAGCCCTTCGAGCAGGTCGACGTCCGGCCGCGACAGCGTGGGCATGAAGCCCTGCACGAAGGCGCTGTAGGTCTCGTTGATCAGCCGCTGGGACTCGGCCGCGATGGTCGAGAAGACCAGCGAGCTCTTCCCGGAGCCGGAGATGCCGGTGAAGACGGTCAGCCGCCGCTTGGGAATCTCGACGCTGATGTTCTTGAGGTTGTTCTCCCGCGCGCCGATCACCCGGATCAGGTCATGGCTGTCGGCAACCGGTCCCGCCGTCGAGCGGCGTCCGCCACCTTCCATGGTCAGGCGGTCGCCTCGCGGTCGACGCTCGCACGCTCCAGGATCCGAATGGCGTTGCCGAACGGATCGCGAAGGCCCATGTCCGTGCCGTAGAAGTGGTCCATCGGCTCCTGGGTGAAGTCGGTCACGCCGCGCTCCACGAGCGTCTCGTAGAGGCCACGAACGTCGTCTGTGTGGAAGACGAGGCCGCTGAGCGCGCCCTTGGTGACCAGCTCGCGCAGCTGGTCGGCTGTCGCCTCGTCATGGAGGGGCGGCCCGGGCTGCTCCAGCGAGATCTCCACGTCGGGCTGGCCCGCGACGCGGACCGTGAGCCAGCGATAGTCCCCCTGCGTGAAGTCCGCGCCCTTCTCGAGCCCCAGCTTGTTGACGTAGAAGTCGAGCGCCTCCTCCTTGTCGAGGACGTAGATGGATGCGACGTTCAACCTGGTGATCATCGGGTGTCTGCTCCGTTGCACGTGTCGAGGTGGACCAGGGTCAGGCTAGGGAGCCGCGCGCATGGCCGCTTCTCCAGAACTGCTCGATTGCCTCGCGCTGCCCGGAGCCGTTCGCGGCCGCATTGCCCACATCTGGACGCAGTTGGGCGCCACCATCGGTCCGTTGGCGGCGCGGTAGGCCGATGGTGTCTCGCCGATGATCTCGCGGAACGTGCGGCAGAAGGTGCCGAGGCTGCCGAACCCGACGTCGAAGCAGATGTCCGTCACGCTGTGGTCGGTCTCACGCAGGAGGAACATCGAGCGCTCCACGCGCCGGCGCTGCAGATAGCGGTGCGGCGTCTCCCCGAACACGGCGCGAAAGCTGCGGATGAAGTGTGCCTCGGAGACGTGCGCCACGGCGGCGATGGCCCGAACATCGAGCGGCTCCGGGTAAGCGCGGTCCATGGCGTCGCGCGCTCGCAGCAGGCGGCGGTTGAGGTCCTCGGCCGCCCTGGTCACGGCGCCATGCCTTCGCGGCGCGAAAGCTGCGGGTGGGGTGGTCGGAGGAGATGCAGGCCGTGCGAGCCAGCGCCTCCCCGCGGGGGTCGCGCGCATTCCCGGTCCATCTGGTCCCGGGCGCGCCGAAGGCGCACCAGGTCGTCGCGGTCCATCGCCAAACATCTTACGCGTGCCACGCCGGCTACCTGGACTCGAGGAGCGCCGCGTCCAACCCGGCCGGCGAGCGCCGCCCATCTCACGCCGGCTTCTGCCAGACCGAGACATGCTGGCGGCTCTCGCTGGTGAACGGCTTCCGGCGCCACCACTCCCACCGCCCGTGGAGGCGCATCCCGGCCTGCTCGGCCATCAGGTCCAGCTCCTGGGGTCAGACGTAGCGGAAGGGCACCGAGGTTTGGCTCCCACGGCAGGCAGCGGCCGGCAGCGAACTCAGACCGTCTGATTCGTGCTCGGAGGCGACGGCGTGAGGCAGATCGCGCCGAACGGCTCACCCGGGCAACCTCGGGCTATCCTTCCGCGACCAATGAGCGGCACAGAGAACGACGACGCAGGGCTCCTCGCCGAGCAGATCCGCTACTACCGCGCGCGGGCACCGGAGTACGACACGTCCTCGCCGTCGCTCGACAGCCCCATCGCCTCAGATCTGGAGCATGTCCGCTCCGCCGTCCGCCACCTCGACATACGGGGCAGCGTGCTGGAGCTGGCCGCCGGCACCGGGCTGTGGACGGCGTTGCTCGCCGAGCACGCGTCGGCGCTGACCGCTGTCGACGCATCTCCCGAGATGCTGCGGCTGAACGCAGCCAGGCTCGAGGACCCGCGCATCCACTACCTCGTGTCCGACATCTTCGCCCTCCGGCCCGATGCGGCCTGCGACGTCGTCTTCTTCGGGGCCTGGCTCTCGCATGTCCCGCCGGGCCGCTTCGACGCGTTCTGGGAGCTCGTCGCGGGCCTCCTCGCGCCAGACGGTCGAGCAGTCTTCGTGGATGAGGCGGCACCCGGGCTGGGCGGTGAGGACTGGCTCGACCGGTCGTCCGGCCTGGTCCGCCGACAGCTCGACGACGGGTCGCACTACCGGGCGGTCAAGGTCCTGTGGCGCCCGGAGGAGCTCGCAGATCGTCTGCGCGGTTTGGGATGGCAGGCGGACGTGCGCGGGGTGGGAGTCTTCCTCTGGGGCTGGGCGGCTCCGCCGGGTCAGCGCTGAGTTCGAGACGACGGTCTGACTGACCGCGCGGACACCTCGCCAGCGGCCCGCTCCAGGCCGTGACCGGAGATCTCCTGTGCGTGGAACTCGGCCACTGCCCGGAATGCCTCCTTTGGCTCCCCCGGCCGGCAGCGGCCGTCAGCCGGACTCAGACCGTCCGATTCGTGCTCGGATTGTGGAGGCGACGGCGGGAATTGAACCCGCGTACGCGGTTTTGCAGACCGCTCCCTGGACCACTCGGGCACGTCGCCCCGAATCACATCTTCGCACGCCGTGAGCTGGCTGCCCTCCTGACCGATCCCGAGGAGCTTCGGGACCGGCTCCACGGGGACTCGAGGAGGCTCGGGCCGTCGGCAAGCATGATGGACGCCGCGTGGCACCGCAAGTCGTGCCGGCATGGCCGACGCGCCCCGACGGGGGTGCCCGGTAAGCGGCGCCGCAAGGGCGCGGTGGACCAGTCATCGCAAGGGCCGGCGTCGGCTATTGCCCTCCATCGGTAGTGCTGCGGCGGGGTATCCTGCCGCCCTGTGTGAAAGGGGTGTGATTTCAGCCGTCGCCTTAGCTGCCACGAAGCCACAGGCGAGACAGATTCTGGCCCGAATCGCATGCCTGCCTCGGGCGTTGCGACGGTCATGACGCTGAGGGAAAATGGAGTCAGTTCCGAGGGCGAGCGTCTCGCAAGAGGCGGGGTGCAGATGCGGCGACTACTGGGGCTGCACGAGCGCGCCAGATGACTCCACAGCCCTCCTTCCTCCAGAACTGTGCGCCGGTTCTGGCTGGCTGCCTGTGCGGCAGGAAGGGTTGTTCTTGGTGGCTTCGGGTCGTCAGCCGCGTCGGGCTTCATGGTCGCGCTCCGGGCTCTTCGGAAGACTCGGGGGCAACTCCCCGAACAACTGCCTGGTCGCCTCGGCGACCCAGCCCTCGACTTCCGGATCCACCTCGTCATAGCGGTGAGTAGCGTAGGGCCATGCGCGGACCTTGGTATGCGCCAGCCACTCGGCTGGCGTCTCCTTGCCAATGGGCAAACTCCGTCGCGCGCGGTCAACGTCTTCGGGATGAGCTGGTGGCCTGCCCTCGCTGAGGTAGAAGCCGCAGGAACACGGCTCTTCCAGAAACTCGATCAGGAAGTGCTCGGTGGGTACCGGCCCCCAGCTGCCGCCCCACAGGTGGCGGGGCGGCAGATCGACCTCGGCCATGATGTGCTGGCATGCCTCGCACGGCCCCCATCCCCCCTCGGGGTGCGGGCCCCAGCGTCGCAGTTCCGTCGGGAACTTCATCGTTAGCGACCGCCGGTCGGGCCGGCATCGACCAGCACCAGCCAGTCCGGCAGGTGCCACACCTCGGACTCCCCGCCGTCCGGCCCCGGCACGGCCTCCCCGGTGATGGCGACTGCCACCTCCTCCCCCTCCCCGGGACCGTCGAGTACCCGCAGGCTCGCCATCGCCTCGACGAACCTCATGATGAGCGCGTGCGAGTTGTCCCACCGCTCATGGATCCGGGCGATCCGTAGCCGCGTGCCTCGCGGGATCATCACCACTGGCGAGCCGACGCCCGGGAGCCGGAGGTTGTGGTCCGCCACGGCCCGGCAGATGGACCCGACGGCGGGCCTCGTCGCACTCATGCTCACGCGCCTATCGTCCGCGACGGATCCACGTGGCGCAAGGGCACGGAGTCGAGTTCGTCACAGGCCCTGAGATCGCTCCCACTTTCGCTCCAATGGAGTGACGAACGCGCACTGGGCGCTCGTCGAGCACATCTTCGACCCGCCGGGCGGCTGCGGACGCCCCGCCCGGTATGACCGGCGCGAGATCGTGAATGCGCTCCTCGTCCTCGCCCGCACGGGCTTCCAGTGGCGCTACCTGCTTGGCCGGCTGTGGCGCGCCGGCCTCAAGAGACCGACCGCGGCTCCCAGGGCAGCGGTCCCGGGCCGACCAAGTCGCGGATGCCGGCCCACGATCCTGTCAGGGGACCCGACACCACCTTCACCACGTGGAGCGCGTCGTCGAGCCGCATCGAGTCGTAGGTGGTTTCGGCGTACCGAACCCGCGTGCCTGCGGGCAGCACGAGCCGCACCTGCGTGGGCCTGGCGCGCTTATCGAGCCACACGCACTCGGTCTCTGCAGGCAGGTCGAACTCCGTGCCCCTCGCATGCCGCAGGCGCTCCTCCCACCCCAAGTAGGTGTCTGTCATGCCAGTCATGATCGGTCAGCCTGATCTACCGGGCCAGTTTTCGTCTTAGGAAGATCAGCCCGAGCACGACGTGCTTGCACTCAGACTCCTCGACCTGGCCTCGCATCTTGTCCGCGGAGTTCCAGAGGTCCGCCTCAAACGGCAACGGAGCCTCACTGGGCCTTGAGCCTTTCGTCGCGGCCGTCCCGGTAGCAGCCTCGGTGGGCGCCTTGAGGCTCACTGGCTGTTTCGCATCGTTCCCCACTACCACGTTCCTGTTCTCGTACGGTCACCGGACCCACACAATGTCGAGAACAGCGTAATGGTCAAGGGTTCACGACAACCGGACTGGTTGTCAGGAACATGGGCGCTAACGCACATGGCTAGAACCTCTCGGTGACTGTCTTCAGGCGCTTCGCGCGCTGGCGTTCCTTGCAGACCCAGTCGCCGGGCCGATTGCCCGCCACCGCTTGTTCGATCTCCGGCAGGTCGCGCACCAGGACGCTGAACATCGCCTTGGGGTCCCAGCCATGTCTCTTGGGTGGACGCAGGAAGATGATGTTGACGCCGTACTTCTGGATGAGGTCGAGGTAGCTCGCCTTTACTCGTGACCGGCGTCCTGCGTGACCCAGGCGAGGTCGTGGTCGGCGCAATAGCGAAGGACGTCCTCGTCGTCGGCCCCCGGCAGCACCTCGTGCACGGAGATGGCGGCATAGCCGACAGCGCGCAAGGCAACAGCGAACCCGGGCGGCATGTTCTCGTCGAGAAGGAAACCCGGTGGGGCGCCGGCGAGTGCGTCGGTTACGCTGCCAATCCGCGCTCCCAAGCCACCGCCTCATGTACTTGTTCCGGCGTGATGAGGTACAGCTCCGCAACCTCCTCAGGTGGCTCGCCCGCCCCGACTGCCCCCGCCAACACGTTCGTCGGGATCCTCGTGCCCGCGACACAGGTGTGCCCGAACTGGACACCTGGGCGAAGAGCGATGTCCGGCCTAGGCATCCAAGCGATTGCCCGCTTGTTGTCGTACTGGAGCTGGCCCCTGGCTCTCTCGACAAGATCGGACAGACGCACCCGCTCGGCCTCAGCCCAATGCTTGAAGGTCGATTGCCCACCCCGGTTGGCGGCGATGAACTGCGAAGCATCGGGTTCGGCAGGGACCAGGACGTCCTTTCCTGCGACCCAGAGCTCCTGATGGATGAACGGCAGGTGATGGCCGGTTCGTTGGCGAAGATCAACCTCGGCGCGGAGGATGTCCCGATGGCTGACGTTCCGCCGTCGGAGCTCGCCCACGAACAGAAGCGAGATCAGCTCGTCGAAGGTGACGAGTGACGCCCCCGTGCGCTTGATCCGTCCCCCTCGCCTCAGCCACCAGCGCACGGTGCTGGCGGGCAGGCGCATGTAGCGGCTCGCGTCTGCGGCCGAATACAGGCCGAGCGAGAGAGCTCGCCCATCAGAGGAAAGGTTGCGCGGGACGCGCAACACGGTGACGCACTCGGTGCCCTCTCCTGCGTACGGGAAGGATCGTAGGTGATCGTGACAACCTCGCGTCACCTCAGCCACCCACCGAAAGGACCATCCGCCGCCGCCGCCCCCCGCCGCGGCGGTCAATGGCGGGCGTAGGGCGCTGGCCAGACTCGGGGCGCCCGCGCCGGCTGATCCACAAAGTCCCATCCGCCTGTAGAACGTGTCCTCGCACATCACGCAGATGTCCACACCTTTCGGGGACGCAGGGAAAAGGCAGGCGCGGAACCGGGAAGACGGCCGAGACAGCCTTCAGGGAAGTTGTCAGCGCGATCCTAGGGCCGCTGAAATACCACCCCTTTCACACA